>NZ_JBHTVD010000008.1:0-334451 GCF_042793215.1 Paenibacillus sp. NPDC056579 | reverse complement strand
AAACTCTCCATTAAAGTGTCGCCGAAGCGACCGTATAACAGAGCTTGTCTTAAGCTCAAAATTCAATGCTAGCGAGAATTTGCATTCTCTATTTATCACTCACTCGTTGTTCAGTTTTCAAAGGACAATCATTTCCGTTTATCACCTTCGCACCCTATTTCTCAGTGCTTTTAGCGGCGACTTTTTTAATATACCACATATCAGCCCACTATTGCAAGTTTTTTTTGAAATAATCTTTGGATTGCTGTGGCATACATCAAATCACCCACAATTTCAGGGCGATAAGCATTAGCAAACCGGGCACGCCCAGGACACTTACCGTACCGACCGTAGCTGCATTCAGCGGCACTTCCAGACGAGTATATGGCCCGAACAGATTTAAAATATATAACAAAAACGCTGCAAAAGCAACCTGCAAGCAAAAATACCCTATCCACTGGAAGGCGCTTTTTTGACGGAACAGAGTAAATAAGAGAAGAACACCGGATCCAATCAATATGCCCCATAATATGTATTGTTTAATCATCAGCCTCCCATTGCCCTCCCCCGGTACACGTCTATGGCAGACAGATTCATTGTTTTCGCTTGCTTGATCAGCATTTCGAACCGCTTCTCCGCCGCTTCCATCGCATACACCGCGTAGTCGATTTGCTCCTTCTCTATTACATAGTCCAGCCGCTGCTGTGCATTGACCCACTCGCTGTGGGCCTTTTCGATTTCCATCAACAGCTGCAGCCCCTCATTCTTCAATAACTCCTGCTGCTTCCGATGCGCTCCCGTCAACCTGTGCCATAACTTCATTCAAGTCCCCTCCTGAAGTTTGTCCTATACGCTATATATATCTTCCATTTCGCTTTAATAGAACTCTCGCCAGGGGCTGAAGCGCAAAAAAAAGAATCGTGCAGGAAACAACGAATGTTTCACGCACGACTCTTGTTAGAACCATTACTATAATTCCCTTCTGCCCTCCAGAGCTTTGGTCAGCGTTACCTCATCTGCATACTCTAGATCTCCGCCAACCGGAAGCCCGTGGGCAATACGGGTCACTTTCAATCCAAACGGCCTCACGAGCCGGGACAAGTACATAGCTGTAGCTTCCCCTTCAATGTTCGGATTCGTAGCTAGAATAAGCTCCTGTACCCGCTCGTCGGACAGCCGTTTGAGCAAATCGGCAATACGTATTTCATCAGGCCCAATGCCCTCCATTGGCGAGATAGCGCCGTGAAGCACATGATAGTAGCCATTAAATTCTTTGGTTCTCTCCATAGCCACAAGATCCTTCGGTTCCTGTACGACGCAAATCACGGAATGATCCCGGCTCTTGTCCTGGCATATTCGGCATGGATCCGTATCGGTAATGTTGCAGCATACGGAACAGTAGTGCAAGTTCCGTTTTACATTGACCAACGCTTTGGCAAAATCGATACAATCGTCTTCCTTCATTCGCAGCACATGAAAAGCAAGCCGCGCCGCCGTCTTAGGCCCGATACCGGGAAGGCGGGAGAAGGCATCGATCAGTTTCGCTAACGGTTCGGGATAAAACAAGGAAGTAGCTCCTTACACTTTGAATTTCAACCAGACTTTCGCGTTTCTATTAGAACAGTCCAGGAATGTTCATGCCGCCGGTCAAGCGGGACATTTCTTTATTAGCCATCTCTTCAGCCTTATTCATTGCATCGTTGATAGCAGTCAGAACAAGATCCTGCAGCATTTCTACATCATCCGGATCAACCGCTTCAGGCTTGATGACGATACCGGTTACTTTCTTTTGACCGTTAACGGTAACGGTAACTACGCCGCCGCCGGCTGTACCTTCGATCGTTTTTTGCGCAAGCTCCTCTTGCGTCTTCAGCATTTGCTCCTGCATTTTCTTCACTTGCTTCATCATTTGGTTCATGTTGTTCATTTGTAAACACTCCTCGTAATCAATCTTCTTTTATTTTCACCAAATCTTCGCCAAACATTTGGATAGCCTCGTGAATCCATTCTTCCTTCGCAGCAGCCGGCTCATCCTCGGGAACGAGCTTGAGCTCTTCCTTCTTGCTCTCGACAGATACGGATTGATCTGCCGCCGCCTTCCAATCTCTCATCATGATCGTGATCAATCGAAGCGGCTTGCCCAGCACCTCGTTCATAACCTGCTCGATAAGCTGCTTGTTCGCCGGCTTCTCGGTGGTTTCCCGGTGCATGGAGCTTTTGAAGGCAACAAGCAGCGCACCGTCGTACACGGATACCGGCTCGCCGTCCACAAGCCAGGCATGGATCGTAATCTTCTGCTCCTTGACCCGGCCCAGCACTTGACTCCAGCGCTGCATGGCAGCCCTCGTCTCGTCGCTATCCTTCACGGACAAATAGCCTTCCAGCTTCTCGATCTTCTTGATCGCAACGGGAACCGCCGGCGCTCTGGAGCTTCCTCCGTGACCTGTACTCGAAGCAGCCGGAGCCACTCCCTGCTTGAGAAGCTGGGCTATCTGCTCCTCCAGCCGCTGAATACGCCCGGTCAGCTGGGATACAAGTCCGTCCGGCGCTGCATCCGCGGCCCTTGTACTCACGGCAGCCGCCCGTTCCCCTTCAGGGGAGCTGCACAGCTTCATCATGGCAACCTCAAGCAGCGTTTGAGGCTGCACGGAATATTTCATTTCCGTCTGATAATAGTTCAACGTATCCATCATCGAGATCAGCTCTTGCACGGTGAACGATTCGGCCACCTCGGCAAACGGCCGGATATCGATAATCCGATCCGTTACGGCCTGGGAGCCCGGAACCATTTTGACCATGAGCAAGTCGCGGAAATAGTACAACAAGCTCTCCATGCACTTGTCAGCGCTCTTGCCTTCCTGCATGAAGTCATCGATCAGCTTCAATACGGTGCCGACATCTCTGCGTTTAATCGCATGTACAAGCTTCTCGAACTGTTCCCCTGCCATCCCGCCGGTAATGGACACAACGTCCTCGTAAGTGATTCTTTTGTCGGAGAAAGCCCGAATCTGATCCAGCAAGCTAAGCGCATCGCGCATGCCTCCGTCAGACAATCTCGCTATGAGCCGTACCGCGTCGTCCTCGGCCTCGATCTGTTCCTCCCGGCACACTTGCTGCAGGCGCTCAACCTGCTCATCCAGCGATACACGCCGGAAATCAAAGCGCTGACAACGGGAAATGATCGTTGCCGGAATTCGGTGCGGCTCGGTGGTCGCCAATATAAACATGACGTGGGCAGGAGGCTCCTCCAACGTCTTCAGCAAAGCGTTAAACGCCTCGGTCGTCAGCATGTGCACCTCGTCAATGATGTACACCTTGTGCCGAACCTCGGTAGGAGCGTATTTAACCTTGTCGCGAATATCGCGGATCTCTTCAACGCCCCGATTGGAAGCCGCATCGATCTCTACTACATCCATAACGGCGCCTTCCGTGATGCGAATGCAATTGCCGCACTCGTTGCACGGCTCCTCAGACGGACCGTTCAAGCAGTTGACGGCTTTAGCCAATATTTTCGCAGCCGTCGTCTTCCCCGTTCCCCGCGGACCGTTAAACAAATAGGCATGAGTAAAGCGGCCTTCGCGAAGCGAGTTTTGCAAGGTTTGGACGATGTGCTTTTGACCTACGATTTCCCGGAATGCCTGCGGTCTCCACGCTCGGTATAATGCGATATGTGCCATAGCTTCCTCTCCAACCATTGTTTATCCAGTCTATTATACTACAGATGTATGGTTGAAATGAAGTGCCCTCCATCTTCATGGAAACGGAATGCTCAGTGTGAAGGTCGTGCCGAAGCCTTTCGAGGAGACACGGATATGTCCGCCGATATCATGGATAATCCGCTGGCATATCGATAGGCCCAGTCCGGTTCCTTCTTCCTTCGTTGTAAAAAACGGGTCGAATATTTTATCAATGACAAACAGCGGGATACCAGGTCCCGTGTCATGAATTTCGATATTTACTTTTCGCTCCTCAGGGTCCACCCTTTCCGTTATGGTCAACCGGCCTCCGTCGCCCATGGCTTCGATGCCATTTTTGCATATGTTCAAAAATACCTGCTTCAACATCTCCCTATCTGCTATCACCATAGGCAATTGGTCTGAAAGCTCGCATTGTACGATGACCCCATGTAGAATCGCTTCATTATTTATTATAGGCAAAATATCTCTTACCACTTGGGATAAATGGACAGAGGTATACGATACGTTCTTGGGCTTGCTGAGCAGCAAAAACTCATTGACCAGCTCGTTGATCCGGTTCATCTCCGTCAGCATGACGTCCGTATAACCGCATTCCCGCTCCAGTCCTTGCTCCGAAAGCGTTTTACGAAGCACCTGAAGAAACCCCTTGATCGAAGTCAAAGGATTGCGGATTTCATGTGCTGTTCCCGCCGCGATCTGTCCGATCATGGCCAGACGGTCGCTTCTCTGCACCTGCTCCTCCAGAGAACGAAGATTGGTTACATCTTTGAATATGATGTATGCGCCTGCAATTTGATGGTCGTCATCGCGCAGCACGTTCGAATCGAGCAGAAGCTCGTAACGTTCCTCGTTGTTCGTCCACGATAAAGCATGATTACGCACTACCACTCCGTCCAAAATGCTGCGCTGCACCATTTGATGCTCTGCCGGAAGCGTCGCAAAAATGTAGTCCAGCGGCTTCTCAAGTACATCCTTTTTTACCAGACCGAGCACTCGGCACGCCATGTCACTGATATCAATCAATTTAAAATCCGTATCTATGAGAATAACTCCCAGATTGACATCCTTGATAAAAGTTCCGGCGAATTGCTGTAGCAAATTCAACCCCCGCTGCAACGTGCCACCTCCTAAATACCCTGACTTGTCCTAGTTAACTTTAGTATACAATTCTCCTAAATTTTTCATTTTCCTTCTCTAAACGCAAAAAAACACCGTCTTTCGGCCTTCTGCGGCTCGATCGACAGTGTTCGCGCGTCCATTCTCAAGTAAAAAAAATAATACCGTGCACCTACCTTGATATTACGATCCAAGTGGAATTTTTAGTCTCGGCTCAAGTTAGGCCACCCTCCGGCACATGGAAACTCATGCTTATGGCTGCTTCCTTCCGGACCTGACCAGATTCACATGCATCCATTGCGGAGGACCCGACTCTCAACACCGATTCTAAAACCCAAGCCTTACATCGCAATACCGCGAATAGGCGTTCAACCCCGCTATAGCGGATTGCGGGTTACAGGGCACCGCTACCTCCCCGTCTAGCACGGCAAAGATAAGTATAGACGATAACAGGACAAATATCAACCTATAACAATAATTACCGCGATACGGATACTTTAACGGTATAGCGAGGCATTGCATGCGTTAGCTTCTCGGAAGCTTCCTTCTGAACGGCGGCCACCTGTTCGTCCGTCAAATCCGGCCGTACTTTGATGCGAACCGTTGCGATTGGCCCATTCATGTTGATGGTCGAGCCGGTAATGTTCGGTATCGGCTGAAGAGTGTCCTTCATCAGCTGCGTATCGGCCCTGTAATTATGGTACGTCGGACTCATGGGCATATTCGGATTTACGTCGGATAGTCCCAGCAACCCGTCCCGGGAATACGATTTGGCTTTGATTCCATCCTGCTTCTGGCATGCCGTCCCCATGCAAGCCGCAGAAGCAGTAAGCAGAAGCAGCAAAGCAATTTTGGCTTTCATAACAAAAACACCTCCTGCAAGCTATACTAAGAAGCCTGGTTGCTGAGCTTGTACCGGTTAACCGATTCAGGCTGCAACTTTGTTCTTAGGATAGCCACAGGAGGCTTGTTTATGCTGTAAAACGTCTGGAAACCGGCAATCGATTAGATGCCGTATTTCTTTTTAAATTTATCAACGCGACCGCCGGCATCAACGAATTTTTGTTTACCGGTAAAGAACGGGTGGCAAGCGGAACAAATCTCCACGCGCAGGTTTTGCTTGATGGAGCCAGTCTCAAACGTATTGCCGCAAGCGCAAGTAACCGTTGTGTTATGGTACGTAGGATGGATTGCTTCTTTCATTGCTTTCACCTCTTTTGCCCTGAAACACCATGTGAATCAGAGTTATTAAATACACACATGCGAGCATTATAGCATGTTGCCTATAGTCAACGCAAGCTGTTTTTGAGCCTGATCAAATCCTCGGGAGTATGAGTATACGAGCCCAAAACAACGCCGGGAAGCTCCTCGCGGAATATTTCCAGCATTTGCTTCATGCCGAGCAGCTCGCCTTGCGGCTTCGGAATCAGGTTCAAGTAGCTCTCGGGGTCGATGTTCAGATTGCGGAGCTGAATCAGCTTTAAGTCGGTCCGCCGCGCAAACTCGATCATCGCCTCGATCTCTTCCTCCCGGTCCGTTACGCCCGGAAAGATCAAGTAATTAATGGAAGTATATACTCCCTTATCAGCTGCATACCGAAGCGATTTCTCCACGTTCTTCAACGTGTAGCCGCGGGGCTTGTAGTAGGCGTTGTAATGATCGTCCAATGCGCTGATCGTGCTGACACGCATCAGATCCAGTCCGGCGTCCACAATCCCCCGGATATGATCCGACAATCCGGCGTTCGTATTAATGTTGATGAAGCCCATGCTCGTTTGCTGTCTCACTCTGCGCATAGCCTCAATGATGATCGGAGCCTGTGTCGAAGGCTCCCCTTCGCAGCCTTGGCCGAAGCTGATAATGCTGTCCGGCGTCTGCAAATGCTCCAGCATGACCTGAACTACTTCGTCCACGGTCGGTTTGAAATTCATCCGGGTCTGCGGAGCAGGAAACCCGCTGTCGTCCGGCTGTTCGGAAATACAGCCGAAGCAGCCCGCGTTACAGGAGAACGATACGGGAACCGCTCCCTCCCACCGGTTTAAGAACGTGTTCGACGCCGTCAGACATTCGTACCCGAGAGCGCAATTGGACAAATGCTGATACAGCCGATTATCGCTGTATTTGTCCAGCAAGTGCTTGACCTGCACCTCCAGCTCGTCCGGATCGCAGTTGCGCGGATTCCAGCGCTCGGGGTCATCGCTCTGGTGAGCGGCGACGTAAAACCGTCCGTCCTTCCAGACGGCGGCCGTATAGCCGAAGAGCGGAAGCAGCTGCGTTTTGTCGGACTTCACGTACCCCGGGATCAGAAGACGGGTGAAGCCTTGCGGCAGCAGCGCGCCAACCGCGGTGACATCGCCCGGAACCACCTCCATCTCGCCGGTTTCCGAGTTGATTCCGACAGGTCTTGTATAAGGCAGGCTGACGAGCGTCGCCCCTTCCGGCAGCGGAATCAGCTCCTCCTCCATAATGTCCGTTATCATATCTCCATTGCGGCCGAGCGCTGTATAATCGGGATGATCGAACACGTTCCCGTCGCGGTCGGCATATAGCAGATTCATGGTCAAAGCTCCTATCTAGTTGAATTACGACGCGGAGTTTTTCACTCTCTTGGAGGAAGAGGACGAGGAGGATGCAGACGCCGAGGAGCTCTGGCCCCCGCCCGAGTTCCCGCCGCCGTTTTTCTCCAGCATATCCAAAAACTCCTGATTCGTCTTGGAGTCGGCAAGCTTCTTAAGGAAGGCTTCCAAATATTCGTGAGAGTCGTTCATCCCTTTGCGGATCGCCCATACTTTATCCAGCTCTTCTTTGGTCAAGAGCATTTCCTCTCGGCGCGTACCGGAACGGCGAATGTCGATCGCCGGGAAAATCCTGCGTTCCGCCAGCTTGCGGTCCAAATGAAGCTCCAAATTGCCCGTCCCCTTGAACTCCTCGTAAATCACATCATCCATACGAGAACCGGTTTCAATAAGCGCCGTAGCCAAAATCGTTAGGCTGCCGCCTTCCTCAATATTGCGCGCCGCCCCGAAGAAACGCTTCGGACGATGGAACGCTCCCGGATCGATACCCCCGGACAATGTACGTCCTGTCGGCGGCACCACCAGGTTGTATGCGCGCGCCAAACGAGTGATGCTGTCCATCAGAATAACGACATCCTTCTTATGTTCGACAAGACGCTGAGCCCGCTCCAGAACCAGTTCGGCGACCTTGATATGATTTTCCGGAAGCTCGTCAAAGGTCGAAGCTACGACTTCGCCTTTTACCGACCGCTGCATGTCCGTTACTTCCTCCGGTCTCTCGTCGATCAGCAGAACGAACAGCTCAATATCCGGATGATTCGTCGAGATGCTGTTGGCGATTTCCTTGAGCAGCAGCGTTTTACCTGCTTTTGGCGGAGCAACGATCAAGCCGCGTTGTCCTAATCCTACGGGAGCCAATAAATCCATAAGACGTGTGGAATAGTGCGTAGGGGATGTTTCCAATACCAATTTCTTCTGCGGATAAAGAGGAGTCAAAGCCGGGAAGTGCAGCCGTTCCGCAGCCGTTACGGGATCTTCTCCATTCACGGCCTCTACATGAAGCAGTCCGAAATACCGCTCGTTCTCCTTAGGCGGCCGGCATTTCCCCGAAACCAGGTCACCCGAGCGCAAATCGAATTTGCGAATCTGGGATGCCGAAATATAAATGTCCTCGGAGCTCGGCAAGTAGTTAATCGGCCTCAGGAAGCCGAAGCCATCCTGGAGAATTTCCAGGACGCCCTGCATGAACATAAGTCCGCCCTTCTCAGCCTGCGCCCGTAAAATGGCAAAAATAAGCTCTTTCTTTTTCAATTGGCCGTAATAAGGAATTTGATGCTTTTTGGCCAATTGGTACAATTCCGTCAACTTCAGTGCCTCTAGTTGTGCTAGATGCATATCCATAATTTCCAACCACCAAACTATTATATTTTCAAGGCTTTTGAAATATACTCTAGCATTTTTGTATCGAATGAGAGTTTGTTCTATCCGTTATCGTCATAACAACTTCTAGCATTACCCAAAAAGGAACCGCCTATACGGGCCTACTCTTGCTTGCGCCAAACCTCTGCGCCCAATTCTGATAGATTCGCGACCAAGCGGTCATAGCCCCGGTCGATATACTCCACTCCGCTGATTTCGGTGACTCCGTCGACGACCGTCAAGCCCGCGATGACGAGAGCTGCGCCGGCGCGCAAATCCGTCGCCTTTACTTTGGCAGCGCTTAAGATGCTTCCCTCGATGACGGCGGAACGCCCCTCCACCTTAACCCGCGCACCCATTCGCACAAGCTCGGGAATATGCTTGAACCGGTTGCTGTAAACGTAATCGGTCAGGATGCTTACACCTTTGGTTTGCGTTAACAAGCTCGCCATCGGCGACTGCAAATCGGTAGCGAAGCCCGGATACACGAGCGCTTTGACATCTACACTCTCATAAAACGGCTGTCCGACGACACGAATCGATTCGTCCATTTCATAAATATGAACGCCCATTTCCTGCAGCTTGGCTGTCAAAGCCTCCATATGCTTTGGAATGACGTTGTCTACTATTACATCGCCGCGCGTTGCCGCAGCAGCTATCATATAAGTGCCGGCTTGAATCCGGTCCGGAATAATAGAATGGCGGCAGCCATGCAAAGAATCCACGCCTTCGATACGGATCGTTTCCGTACCTGCGCCTTTTATTTTGGCCCCCATGGAGTTCAATAATGTTGCTACATCTATAATTTCAGGCTCTTTGGCCGCATTTTCAATCAAAGTAACACCTTTGGCGCGAGAAGCCGCCAACATAATATTAATAGTTGCTCCTACGCTAACGACATCCAGATAAATCTTAGCACCGCGAAGTTCCTTGGCTTGTATATGTAAGGCTCCGTTCTCCGTGCTTACACGCGCACCCAGCGCTTCAAAACCTTTAATATGCTGATCGATCGGACGCGGTTCAAAATTACAGCCGCCAGGCAATCCGATCGTTGCCTCTCCAAATCTTCCAAGCAGCGCTCCCATCAAATAATAGGAAGCTCTCAACTTCTTGACATTGCCGTTAGGCATCGGCTTCGACCGCAGCGCGCCCGGATCGATGATCATCTGATCCTCTTTCCATTCGACTGTCGCTCCAAGCTCCTCCAACAATTCGGTATAAATGGCTACATCGCTCAATATCGGCAAATTATCCAAGGTTACCGTCGTCTCCGATAATATAGCGGCCGGGATCAAAGCGATCGCGCTGTTTTTGGCGCCGCTTATTTGAACCGTCCCACGCAGTGGACGCCCTCCGGCGACCATCAATTTCTCCATTCGTCCCTCTTCCTCCCACATGACTGCTTTAAAGCGCTAAACAGATGAAATCAACCTAAATTCAGGATGAATCGAAAAAACAATATGAAGGGAAACGCATCTTGCGATGCATTTCCCGAACAACACACTTAAGCTTGGTTGGAGCTTCCGAACAATTGAATTTTGGATTTAACTACTTCAATCATGGCTTTGCGGGCAGGAGTGAGGTATTTACGAGGATCGTACACTTTTGCGTCTTTGTTCAGCACTTCGCGAATAGTTTCGGTACATGCTACTTGGTTTTCCGTATTGACGTTGATTTTGCCAACCCCTGCTGCAATGGACTTTCTGATCATTTCGTCAGGCACGCCGGATCCGCCGTGAAGAACTACAGGTACCGGAATCGCGCTGGATACTTTCTCGATAATATCGAAGCGGATGTTAGGCTCGCCTGCATACATGCCGTGCGCCGTACCAACAGCAATCGCCAGGCAGTCAACGCCGGTTTCCTCGTAGAAACGAATCGCTTCTTCCGGTTTAGCCAAGCTTGCATTCTCTTCGTCAACGCTGATATCGTCTTCCACGCCGCCGATAGTTCCAAGCTCGCCCTCTACGGATACGCCCATTGCGTGTGCCGCTTTAACTACTTCTTTAGTCAAACGGATGTTTTCCTCGAAAGAGTAGTGGGAGCCGTCGAACATAACGGAGCTGAAGCCTGCGCGGATACATTTCATCGCTACTTCAAAGCTGCTTCCATGGTCCAGGTGCAATGCGATAGGCAGGCCGGATTTCTTAGCAGCCGCTTCAGCAATGGCAACCGTAAATTCGATACCCATATACTTTAACGCTCCTTCACTTACGCCGTAAATGAAAGGAGATTTCAATTCCTCCGCCGCTTCGACGATAGCTTGGGCAAATTCAAGGTTGTTCATGTTGAATTGACCCACCGCGTACTTGTTCGCTTTTGCCTTAGGCAAAAATTCGTTCATTGAAACCAATGGCATGTGTCTCTTCCTCCTAGTGTTCTGTATAGTGACCGAGTTAAGTGCGAAGACCGCTCTTGTGTCATACTGGGTTATTATATCATATAAAGCATGAAATGATAACCAAGCCCCCAGCTTTTTTCATTGTACAGAAAATGGTTCCGCTAGAAAAATAGAGTGTTTCTGCCATGAAATCAGAGCAAAAAAAAGAGACCCTGAATATCAGGATCCCACTGCGTATGAACTGTTGCCTGTAAGTCTCAATTGATTGTTGACAGCGTGACGAAGCTCGTCAATATCGAATGGCTTGGTGAAATGCATGATCGCTCCCAGGTCCGTCGCTTCCTTAATCATATCCAACTCGCCGTACGCAGTCATCATGATTACTTTGATGGAAGGGTCAATGCTCTTGATGTGCTTCAGGATGTCGAGACCGTCCATGCCGGGAATTTTCATATCCAGCAGAACAAGATCGGGAGAAGCGGTTCTGACAATTTCCAGAGCCAGCTTTCCGTTCGACGCTTGGTACGTTTCATACCCTTCGCTGCTGAACACTTCCATCAACAAGATTCGAATACCGTTCTGATCATCAACTATGAGCAGCTTCTTCTTCAATACGGTAACCTCCTCGTTCCGCTATCATATGTTTGTCGGATTTCCGTCCTGTCCATACTGTCCTAACAAGATTAATTCGATACGAATAGCGAATATCCTGCTTCGATTTGCGGAAAAGTTGAAAAGTTTACAAAAAAAGGAGTTTGTGAAGAACGAGCGCACATGGTGTTGATTATCAAATATGCTGTCGGATTGTGATCTATGACTAATTTTTCATTTGAAATGCCGCTTGTACGAAATGCTTGAACAACGCTTGCGGACGGTTAGGGCGAGACGTGAATTCCGGATGGAATTGCACCGCCAGGAACCAAGGGTGGTCCGGACACTCGATAATTTCAACCAGACGTCCGTCCGGGGAAGTACCGGTGATTTTCAGCCCGGCCGCTTCCAGCGCGTCGCGGTACTGGTTGTTGAACTCATAACGGTGACGGTGTCTCTCGTATACGAGCTCGTCGTCATAGCAGCGCATAGCAAGCGAGCCTTCCGTCAATTTGCAAGGATACAAGCCGAGACGCATCGTGCCGCCCAGGTCTTCGATATCTTTTTGCTCCGGAAGCAGATCGATAACCGGATACGGCGTCGTCGGATTGATCTCGGAGCTGTTCGCGCCCTCGAGCTTCAGCACGGAACGCGCATACTCGACAACGGCAACCTGCATACCGAGGCAAATGCCGAAGAACGGAACGTTGTTCTCGCGGGCATAACGGATGGCCGCCACTTTTCCTTCGATACCGCGATCGCCGAAGCCGCCAGGAACGAGGACGCCCTGCACTCCCTTCAACAGCTCGGCCACATTGTGGTCGTATACTTCCTCCGCGTTAACCCAGCGGATCTTGATTTCCGTATTGCTGTCGATTCCTGCATGGCCCAACGCTTCGACAATACTCAAGTATGCGTCATGAAGCGCCACGTATTTGCCGACAATAGCGATTTCGGTTGTATGCTTCAACGACTTGACGCGCTGCACGAGGCTTTCCCATTCCGTCATGTTCGGCTCGTTCGTCGTCAGCTTCAAATGGTTCACCACGATGTCGTCGAGGCCTTGCTCGCGAAGCATCATCGGAACCTCATACAAAGTGTCCGCATCCAGACACTCTACAACCGCCTTCTCGTCGATATCGCAGAACAGAGCCAGCTTGCGTTTCATGTCCTCGGATAGCGGGTGCTCCGTGCGGCATACGACAACATGAGGCTGAATGCCGATGCTGCGAAGCTCCTTCACGCTGTGCTGCGTCGGCTTCGTCTTGACTTCGCCGGCCGCTTTCAAATAAGGAATCAGCGTCACGTGAATGTACATTACGTTATCGCGGCCGATGTCGCTCTTGATTTGACGGATCGCCTCGATGAACGGCAAGCTCTCGATATCGCCTACCGTACCGCCGATTTCGGTAATGACTACGTCGGATTGCGCTTCACGTCCGGCACGGAATACACGGTCCTTGATTTCATTCGTAATATGCGGAATAACCTGAACGGTACCGCCCAAATATTCGCCGCGGCGTTCTTTCGTAATGACGGAAGAATAGATTTTGCCTGTCGTTACATTGCTGTTCTTGGACAGGTTAATATCGATAAACCGCTCGTAATGGCCCAAGTCGAGGTCGGTTTCCGCACCGTCGTCGGTAACAAAAACTTCCCCATGCTGATAAGGGCTCATCGTTCCCGGGTCCACGTTAATATAAGGGTCGAATTTTTGAATGGTAACTTTCAAGCCCCGGTTTTTCAGGAGCCTTCCGAGCGATGCTGCCGTAATCCCTTTGCCTAATGAGGAAACGACGCCCCCCGTGACGAAAATATACTTGGTCATGTCTAGTACCCTCCAATAATAAATAGTATTGCGCGAAATCAGTTCCCATAAACGGAAGGTAAGCAACTTCGGCGATAAACACATCACGATCCGCCGGGCTGCATGCCAAAAACTCCCATAAAAAAGAAAAAAGTCCCCCGACTTGCGCGGGGCACTTTATAGTCAAGACATACGTCATGATACGAACGTTTCAAAAGCCCAAAAAATAGTTTACTCTGATCGATGTTCGCTGTCAAGTAAAGTGGACGATCAGATTTACTTATCGTCGTCATCCTCTTCTTCGTCGAAATCTTCTTCCGCCTCTTCATCCAATTCCTCGTCGGATTCTTCGCCAAGCTCGGCATCCTCAAGCTCTTCTTCCGCTTCGTCTTCCTCGAAGAATTCCGTTTCTTCCTCGGCTTCTTCTTCCGCTTCGAAGTCGTCCTCGTCACGCACTTTGTCGAAGGAGTCGTAGTCTTCTTCCTCGGCAAAAGTATCTTCTTCCTCGGCGAACAAATCCTCGTCATCCATATCGTCGTCTTCGTCGTTGATAATGCGAGGACGCTTGCCGCTGCCGACGGCATCTTCGGATTTCTCCACAGGATACCACCGCTTCAAGCCCCACAGATTGGTGCCGACGCAGGCGAACCGGCCGTCGATGTTGATCTCTGTATATAGTTGAGCGATTACGTTCATAACATCGTCTTCAGAAAGGCCTTTAATTTTGGCGATTTCCGCCATCAGATCCCGATAATAAAAAGGCGTATTGGCCGCTTTTAACAATTCAAATGCAAGGTCCACCATCGGCATTTCTTTGGCTTGCTCCGCATTGACCTTGAGAGTGTACTGTGCACTCATCCAAGCACATCCCTTCGAACATTTTACAAGAGTCCTAACTAAGAATATCCATTATACTCATTTAGTAAACCTTATTTTATGTAAAAAAGCAACTAGCTGTCTACCCTTCCGGCCAAAAAAGAAAGAGGCGGGGGAACTATAAGTTCCCCCGCCCTTTGACTGTATCCGTGGGGGACGAAGAACAACACCCCCAACCCTTATGAACACCGAAGAGAATCGCTTCATTCTCTCTATTTATCCTATGTTCAAGTTTCCCGTATGACACGGGTTCCGACCCAATTATTTTTATAAAGGTTATGTGCACATGCCGCAGGAAGTCCCTCTACATACGATAAAGAAACTGTTGACTACAGAGGCCGAAGTATGGGGGGGACGATCAGCCGTGAAACCATCCACATTCGTAAAATGGCTTCATAAAGCGATGAAGGGGTCGGAGAACGCCGACTGCAAGCACATCATCCGATTCACCGATTCAAAACAATATTCGGCATGCATTGAGCAAATCAAGCGCATGATGTCCACATGGACCGTTCTGCAGGATGTACAGCCCTTAGCCATCATCAACGCCATCTCCTGTACACTGCAAACTCCCGGCCTCCTCTCCGATGTTCCTTTTGTCCATTCCATTGAACCGGATACGCGAATGAGCGTTCATGCATCCAAAGCAGTCCAGGTCACCCAGCCGATCGGCGGTAAAGCATCCAGAGAGAAGACGCCGAACATTCCTTGGGGGATCAAACATATCCGTGCGCCGCAAGTATGGAGCAAATCGAAAGGAGACCGCATTCATATCGGCGTTATCGACACCGGAGCGGATTATTCGCATCCCGACTTGCGCCATTGCCTGTCCTACGGCATCAATCTGCTGAACCGGTTTCTGCTCCCGAGCGACGACAACGGTCACGGCACGCATATTGCAGGAACGATAGCCGCATCCAGCCGGCAGCGCGGAATCATCGGAGTAGCCCCGCAAGCGATGATCCACCCGGTCAAAGCGTTCGACCACCAAGGCAGCGCCTTTGTGTCCGATATTATTAGCGGCATTGACTGGTGCGTCAAAAATCAGTTTCATATTATCAACATGAGCTTCGGAATGAAAACATACAGCAAAGCGCTGGAATCGGCCGTCCGTAACGCTTTTGACTCAGGTGTCATCGTCGTGGCTTCGTCAGGTAACGAAGGCAACAAAGCAGGCATCGATTACCCGGCCCGGCTGCCCCAGGTCATAGCCGTGGGAGCGACGACACGCCGCGGATACATTGCTCCCTTCAGTAATACGAGCAGAAAAATCGACATCTACGCTCCCGGCGAAAAAGTGTATTCGACATGGCTGCGCGGCAAATATAACGAGCTGAGCGGCACCTCGATGGCGACATCGCACGTAACCGGCGTCATCGCGCTTATGCTGGCACGGAAGCCGGGGTTAAAGCCGATGCAGGTGAAAGCCATCATCCAAAAAAATGCCCGCCTGATTATGAAAGCAAGCAAATCGGGCATGGGAATCAAAGAAATTCATGCCTTGAGGGCGGTCGGCGCTGTCAAATAACGCCTATCGGCTCTACGGGTGCAAGCCCATACGAAAAACCGCCTGGAACCTTAAGTCCCAGGCGGTTTCTTTTTTGGAATTAGGAGGACGCGGCGGGCAGCTCCGCAATCGTCAACCGAAGGCGGAACTCTCCCGTCTTCTCTCCCGCAACAAGCAGATCGTAGGTCCAGTCTACGATGCCCAACCCGTCTATCAGCTCGGACGTTATCGAGCGGGTCATTGTCTGCAGCTGCAAAACCCCCTGCGGGGTTTCGTATGAGCCGCTGCATTCCCGGCCAGTGGCAAATACAAGCTCAGACCGGACGGTCCCGCTTCGAACGAGCCGGATCCGGTCCTGCTCGAGCTTGATGGTCGTGACGGTGCCCTTCATCTCCGGGTCCGCCTCGTCATACCGCACATAATAATGGTCGCCCTTCCGGTACAAGTCTCCCGCCGCATTCTGGCGGATACGCTGTCCGTCGGCGAAGCTTTCGATACTTACGTGCACCGGTTTCTTCATGCTCCGCACCTCCTGTTACTCGCTACAGTGTACCGAACGGAGCGGGCAATTTCAATCCCCGGGTATGGATAAGCAGATCGGCCGATTATCCTTGGCGCTGCAAAATGACGACACCGTTAGCCGCAAGCTCCAACGAGCCGTTGAAGCTGGAGCCGCTCAGCAGATCGGTGTACGCGCCCTCCGGCAGCGTAAGCTGCGCCGCTGCGGCGTTGTGATTGAGCGCGAATACATAGCGCTCTCCGTCCGCCGCCCGGCGTACGGTAAGCTCTACGCCCTCCGGCGCCTGCAGCGGCGCCTGCAGCTCCAAATCGGCCAAGATGCGGCCGATCAGGCTCTTCGTAAATGCGGCTTCCGCTTGAGTGCCGACATAGTACGCTTTGCCTTCACCGAACACATGTTCCGTCACGGCCGGAGATCCGGCGAAGAAGTCGGAGGTGAAGCTCGCAAGCGATCTCGCTCCCTCCAGCTTGATCAAATCCGCCCACAGGTTGCAGCTGTATTGTCCATCCGCCTCGCCAAGACCTTCGACGGCGATGCCGTTCGTCTGTCCCGGAAGCATCGGGTCGAACTCCTCGACGCAAATGCCGAGCACCTTGCGCAGCGGCGCCGGGTAGCCGCCTAGATGCAGACGGTCGTTCTCGTCGACGATTCCGCTGAAGAACGTCGTGAGCAGAGTGCCTCCGCCCTGCACGAACGATTCCAGGTTGGCTTGAACGCCCGGGGCCACCATGTACAGCGCCGGAGCGAGCACCAGCTTATAGCCGCTCAGATCGGCGTCAGGCTGTACGAAGTCTACGCCAACGTTATGCTCGAACAGCGCTTTGTAATACTGCTTTACCTGCTCGAGGTAAAGGACGTCGCGGCTCGGCTTGGAATCGAGCTCGAGCGCCCACCAGTTGTGCCAATCGAAGACGATGGCCACTTGTGCTTCTACGCGCGATTCGATCAGCGCATCCAGCCGCTGAAGCTCCAGCCCGAGCTGCTCCACCTCGCGGTAGACGCGGCTGTTCTCGTCGCCGGTGTGCGTCACCATCGCGCCGTGGAACTTCTCGGCGCCGGCCTTGGATTGGCGCCACTGGAAGAACATGACGCCGTCGCCGCCGTGCGCGACCGTCTGGTAGCTCCACAAACGCATAACGCCCGGGCGTTTCAGCGGGTTTTGCTGGCGCCAGTTCACCTGGCTCGTGACCTGCTCCATCAAAATAAACGGCTGGCCGCCCTTCAAGCCGCGCATCAAATCATGCTGCATGGCAGCGAATACCGGAATGCCGCCCGTCGGCTCCGGATAGCTGTCCCATGTAATAACATCCATGTGCTTGGCCCATTCGAACTGGTCGAGCGGCTTGTGCGCGCCCATCAGGTTCGTCATGATAGGAAGCTCCGGCGTGATCTCCCTCAAGATGCGATACTCGCCCAAATAAGCGTCGAGCAGGCTGTCGGACATAAAGCGCATATAATCGAGCTGCTGGCCCGGGTTGGCATATGTCGGGGTTTTGCCCGGCAGGCCGATCTCTTCCCATTCGTAATACTTCTGGCTCCAGAAGTTCGTGCCCCAGCGCGCGTTCAGCTCGTCCAGCGTGCCGTAGCGCTTTTGCAGCCAATTGCGGAACTCCAGCGTACACTCGTCGCAGAAGCAGCGCGAAATATGGCACGCATATTCATTGTTGATATGCCACATGGCCAGCGCCGGGTGGTCCTTGTACCGCTCCGCCAGCATGCGGACGAGCCGCTGCCCGTAAAGGCGGAACGCCTTGCTGTTCGGGCAATAGTGCTGGCGCGAGCCCTGCGCATAGCGCGCCCCGTTCTCGTCCACCGGGAGCGATTCCGGATGCAATCTTGCGAGCCATGCCGGCGGCGAAGCGGTGGCCGTGGCCAAGTCGGCCATAATGCCGTTCTCGGCAAGCAAGTCCATCAGCCGGTCCATCCAGGCGAAATCGTACTTATCCGGCCCGGGCTGCAGTGCCGCCCAGCTGAAGATGCCGATGCTGACGATATTGACGCCCGCCTTTTTCATCAGGCGCATGTCGTCCTTCCATACTTCCTCCGGCCATTGCTCCGGATTATAGTCTCCACCGTAGAACAGATGAGGCAGCTTTACATTTTTGGAAATAGCCATGACCATTCATCCTCCCCAATTCGCAAATAGGTTATAAAATAAAGCAGTGGAACAACCTCAAATACGATCATATGCATAGGATACGATCTTCCGGAGTATGATTTCAATCGGATCATTTTCTTGTTAATATAACAATATTCACATCTAACTTTCACAGCAGGAAAAGGCGGTGCGCGCAATGGACTACAATGTATTCGGGATCATGACGGAGACCGATTTGAAGCTGCCGGTTTATGTAACCAATGCTGGCGGCTGGCGCAACCAGGAGCCGATGCATCGGGAAAGGGGCTTCCCGGACTACCAATGGATCCAGACGATCAGCGGCTCCGGGCAGCTGGAGGTCGGGGGCAAGCCGTACACCGTCAGCAAAGGTCAGGGCATGTTCCTGCTTCCTAACGAAAAGCACGGCTATGCCCCGGTCAAAGAGCCTTGGACCGTCAAGTGGGTGACCTTCAACGGGGCTCACATGGCGGAGCTTCTCGCATCGATGCATTTTGACGCTTCGGCCGTACTGTACCTGACCAATCCCGACATCACGTTGAATAAAATTAACGACATCGTATCGCTGCTGCAAACGGAGGACCCGCTGCGCGGCGCCGAGTGCTCGGCGCTCGGCTACCAGCTGCTGCTCGACCTATTCCTGTACGCATCCCGCTCCGAGGTCCGCTCCAAGAAGCAGCATGCGGAGCAGCTGGCTCCGGCATTCCACTTCATCGAGGAGCATTACGACCAAGCCATCAGCCTCCAGCAGCTGGCCGACCGGCTCGGCGTGACGCCTCAGCATACGTGCCTGCTGTTCCAGCAAGCGCTCGGCATTCGGCCGTTCGCCTACTTGACGCGCTACCGGCTGCGCAAGGCCAAGGAACTGCTGCTGCAGGAGCCTGCTATGGAAATCAAGGACATCGCCCGCAAAGTCGGCTATGAGGACAGCAGCTATTTCATCAAGCTGTTCAAAAAGCAGGAAGGCGTCACCCCAAGCAGCTTCCGTAAAATCCATCGGCTGCCGACTTAGCGCAACTAATCCAGCGCCGGCAGCGTCTATTAATGGTGAATGATCCCAATTCTTTAAATTCATTTAATTCATTTATTTCCATGATGAGATGCATGGCAACCGCCGGAGTGTGAAGCAAAACCAATGACATCGAACTTATCCAGACGGTCTTTTATGAAAAAAATGATTTATGGTGTCGCCGGCCTCGCCTTAGCTCCTGCAGCCGGCTACATGTACTCGCGTTACGCCGAGCCCGGATGGCTGAGAACAACCGAAGTCACCATTACGCTCAAGCGGCTTCCCCCTTCGTTCGACGGAATGCGCATCGTCCAATTCAGCGACGTTCACCTAGGCTTTCATTACACGTCAGAGCAATTGGCCGGGCTGGCCGGCCGTATTCAGGCGCTGAACCCGGATTTGATCTGCTTTACCGGCGATCTGTACGACTCTGCCGTCGGCAGCGACGCAATTCCAACCGTCGAGGTATTGTCCCGGCTTCACGCACCGCTCGGCAAAGGCGCCGTTCTCGGTAACCACGACTACTACGGGAAAGAGTCGGAGAAAATCATCTCCATTTTGACCGACGGCGGCTTCTCGGTGCTCATGAACCGGTCCGTCCCTCTGCAACGGGGACAGGAGCGCATATGGCTGGGCGGCGTCGACGATATGTGGGACGGCAGGCCCGATCTGCCCCGCACGTTACAGAACGTGCCGGAGAATGAGTGCGTCATCCTGCTCGCACATTGTCCCGACTACGCTGATTTGGCGCTCAAGCGGTCCGTCGATTTGCAGCTGTCGGGACACAGCCATGGCGGCCAGGTCCGGCTGCCCTTATTCGGCCCGGTAGTCCTGCCCGCCTACGGCCGCAAATACGTTGCCGGACATTATGTTCTCGGCGGCGGTAAGCTGCAGGTCTACACGAACCGCGGCATCGGCGTATCCGTCTACCCGGTCCGCTTCAACTGCCGGCCCGAGCTCACGGTGCTGACGCTGCGGCGTGGGTAGGCTGCGGACCGCATACAACTTTTTTATGTGCAAGCGACAGCCCATTTTCTATCTAACAGCAAAGCCGCCCATAGGAAGTATCCTTCCATGAGCGGCTTCGTCATACCCTCGGCCGATTTATTTGTACCGTCTCGCGAGGAAAAATTCTACGACCGGCTGAAGCACGAGCGACAAGCATAAGGCGAAAAACAACGTTACATTCCCGAGGTCGTCCTTGCGCACAAAGACGATCCGGTCAACAATCCAGAGCAGAAACAAAGCAACGACCATCATGTAGTAGCTGATATTGGCGCTTTTCGCACTGATTTGCCGCCCCATCTCATCCCTTTGCGCTTTGGAGTCGAGCCCCCACGTGATCAGCTGCATGAGAGCCATCAGCAAGATCGGGATCGAAATCAAATCACTAGTCGTTACCGGCTCCCCCGTGCTGTATTTCGTCCATGTCCGTATCCCCATATAAATCAGAAACGCTCCGATTACGACTCCAAGTATCCATTTCCATCTTGTTAATTGTGCAGTCTTCATTAGCTGATTCCCCCTGTAGTAAAATTCACTGCGATTTTGCTATGGCCGGCTTCCTTGAAACACAAACAGCTCATCGACCGTAACGCTTAATATTTGAGCCATCTGAAAAGCTAACACAAGGCTCGGATCGTACTTGTTATTTTCAATGGCGTTAATCGTCTGACGCGAGACACCGCAAGCCTGAGCCAAATCCTCTTGCGATAAACCCTTGAACTTCCGCAGCTCCTTGATCCGGTTTTCCATTTCGTTACCTCACATATGTCAAATATGTTTTACATTTTTAATTTACCATGGTCCTATAATAATGTCAAACATGTTTTACATTTTCCAAGGCACATAAAAAAAGACAGCCCTTCCTGCCAAGCAGAAAAGGCTGTCCTTCTATTTTCGTTACATGCTGTTACGCCAGCGGTTCCGTTATTTCACCAAGCCAAGCAAAATTTCGCGAATCAGCTTCGCAGCTACGATTTGCGTTTGCTCCGTCGGATCGTACGCCGGGGCTACTTCAACTACGTCGGCGCCTACGATATTCAAGTTCGCCGCCGCCATCGCGTGGATCGCTCCCAGCAATTCCTTGGACGTAATGCCGCCCGCTTCCGCCGTACCGGTACCCGGTGCGCAGGACGGATCGAGCACGTCGATGTCGATCGTCAAATAAACCGGACGTCCAGCCAGCTCCGGAAGCACCTTTTTCAAAGGCTCCAGCACTTCGAACGGATGGAAATTGATGTTCTCCCGCGCATACTGGAACTCCTCGCGGGAGCCCGAGCGGATGCCGAACTGGTAAATGTTGCGGCCGCCCATCAATTCCGCCGCTTTGCGGAGCGGAGTCGAGTGGGACAAAGGCTCGCCTTCATAGTTCTCGCGCAGATCCGCATGAGCGTCGAAATGAACGATCGCCAGATCCGGGTATTTCGCGTACACTTCGCGGAATATCGGCCAAGAGACGAGGTGCTCGCCGCCCAAGCCGATAGGCACCTTGCCGTCGTTCAGCAGGCCGCGGACGTACTCGCCGATAATTTCCAGACTGCGAGCCGCGTTGCCGAACGGCAGCAGCAGGTCGCCTGCGTCGAAGTACGTAATATCTTCGAGACTTTTATCCAAATAAGGGCTGTACTCTTCCAAGCCGATCGATACTTCGCGAATGCGGGGAGGGCCGAAACGGGAGCCCGGACGGAAGCTGACGGTAAAGTCCATCGGCATGCCGTAAATCACCGCGCGGGAAGCCTCGTAGTTGTCGGAGCTCAATATAAACACGTTGCCGGAATATTTTTGATCCAAACGCATGAGTTACACTTCCTTAACTTATTGGAGTTGAGGTCGGGAATCCGTGTCTTGCTTTATTTGCACAGATCTTCCACGAATTTAGGCAGCGCGAACGCCGCTTTGTGCAAACGCGGAGAATAGTATTTCGTATCGATTTCCGGAATTTTCGTTTCATCGACTTGCAGCGGATCGTACTTTTTGCTGCCCATAGTAAACGTCCACAAGCCGCTTGGATACGTAGGGATATTAGCGCAATATACGCGAACGATAGGGAAAATCTCTTTCACGTCGCGGTTTACGGTCTGGATCAGGTCCGCCTTGAACCACGGGTTGTCCGTTTGCGCTACGAAAATGCCGTCGTCTTTCAACGCTTCGAAAATACCTTGATAGAAGCCGCGGGAAAACAGCTCTACAGCCGGCCCAACCGGCTCCGTGGAATCGACCATAATGACGTCGTATGTATTTTTATGGTCATGAATGTGCATGTAGCCGTCGTTCACGATCACTTGGACGCGAGGGTTGTCCAGCTCGCCTGCGATGGAAGGAAGGTACTGCTTCGAATATTCGATAACCTTACCGTCGATTTCGACAAGAACCGCCTTCTCCACTTCAGGGTGCTTCAATACTTCACGGATAACGCCGCCGTCGCCGCCGCCTACAACGAGGACATGCTTCGGATTCGGATGCGTGTACAGCGCAGGATGAGCTACCATTTCGTGATAAACGAACTCGTCCTTCACCGTCGTCATAACCATGCCGTCCAACACAAGCATAGTTCCAAATTCTTCCGTTTCGATCATTGCAAGATCTTGAAAATCGGTTTTTTCCGTAACGTAAGTCTTGCTGATTTTAGCCGTAATGCCGAATTTCTCGGTTTGTTTCTCCGTGTACCATAATTCCATTATAATCACCCTTCTTTCTTAATATTGCCGGACTATATTTAACGTTATCAACGGGCCGGTTCTAATCCATCATCTATTGCTGGTTTTGCATCAAATTGTATTATAGTGTATCCACCTGAAAATGCAAATACAATCGGCCCCAAAATCGCCGCCTTCAAAAAAAATTAACCTCCGGCTGGCTTTTCCGTGAATAGCCCTTTCTATGTTTTTCCATAATGGTTAATAGGAAGCTGTGACTTCTTACTTCTACTATGAAAGGATGGATGAACGTGTCCGACGCAAAAAAACGCAAGCAGGCGGAGCAGGACGACTTCCGCTGGCTGCGCAAGCTGAGATCAGCGGCCTCTCTCACCTTTTCTTCCATTTTACTAAGCGCCGCCGTCATCTTTGTCCTGCTCTTATATATGCGTTCCCAAGCTCTTCCCGTTTCCAAAATGGGACCTGCGACGGAGATGTACGATATTCACGGGGAAGTTATCGAAACGCTGAACGGCGGCAAACATATGGAGCCGGTTCCGTTAGAGGACATATCGCCGGATTTGATCCGCGCCACGCTGGCCATCGAGGACCGCAACTTCTACAATCACTACGGCTTCGACATCCGGGGCATCGCCCGGGCGGCCATAGTCAATTTGCAGCATATGGCCAAGGTGCAGGGCGCCGGCACGATTACGCAGCAGCTCGCCCGCAATCTATACTTGTCGCATGAGCGCACGTGGACGAGAAAGCTGAAGGAAACGTATTATGCGGTGCAAATGGAGCTGCATATGACGAAGGATCAAATATTGGAGCAATATTTGAACCAGATTTATTACGGCCATTCCACATACGGCATTCAGGCCGCCTCGAAGCTGTTCTTCGGGAAGGACGCCAAGGATTTGACGCTGGGCGAAAGCGCCATGCTCGCCGGCATTCCGAAAGGACCCCGGTATTACTCGCCCTACTATGATATGAAAAACGCCAAGGACCGCCAGGAGACGATCCTGCAAACGATGGCCAGCTCCGGCATCATTACGCAAAAGCAGGCCGATCAGGCGGCCGCAGAGAAGCTGACGATCCTGCCGCTGGAGCCGAAGAAGCCGGCCATTGCAGGCTATTTCCGCGAATATGTCCGCACGGTGGCGACCGAACAGCTGGGCATTGACGAGGACCAATTCGATGACGGCGCGTTGAAGGTGTACACGACGCTGGATATGAATGCACAGCGAGTTGCCGAGGAGACGGTATCCTCCGAGCTGGAACGATACCCGGATATGCAGGCCGCTCTGGTCGCCATCGACCCCCGCAACGGCTACGTGAAGGCGATGGTTGGCGGCCGCAATTACGGCGAGAACCAGTACAACCGTGCCTTGGCCAATACGCGCCAGCCCGGCTCCTCGTTCAAGCCGATCGTCTATTTGACGGCGCTGCAGCAGAAGCAATACACGCCGGTAACCCGGTTCAAGAGCGAGCCGACGACGTTCACCTACGACAACGGAAGACTCAATTATACGCCGAGCAATTTCGATAACAAATATTTCGATTGGATCGATCTGCGGCAGGCGATTGCGAAGTCGGACAATATTTTTGCCGTCCATACGATTCTCGACGTCGGTCCCGATAATGTCATCGCCATGGCCCGCAAAATGGGTATCACTAGCGCGATGAAGCCTCTTCCATCGCTCGCGCTGGGCACCTTCCCCGTGAGCCCGATGGAGATGGCGTCCGCCTTCGGCATCTTCGCCAACCAGGGCGTACGGGTAGAGCCAACAACCATCGTGCGCATCGAGGATCAGCGCGGACGGGTGCTGTACCAGGCGAATCCGGCGCAAGAGGCGGTCGTCGATCCGGCCTATACCTACGTGATGACGCAGCTCATGGAGAGCGTCTTCGATACCGGCGGCACCGGCAGCCGGGTATCGGGATCGCTCAAGCGGCCGGTCGCCGGCAAAACGGGAACGACGAACACGGACGCCTGGCTCGTCGGCTATACGCCGGAGCTGTCGACGGCCGTCTGGGTCGGCTACGACAAGGACCGGACGATCAACTCGGTCGAGTCCCATCTGGCCGCTCCGATCTTCGCCGAGTTTACGGAGCGTGCGCTCGAATCGGTGCCGCCGAAGCTGTTCCCGATCCCGGACGGCGTCGCCAATGTCTATATCGACCCCGCCAGCGGGAAGCTCGCTAACGACGAATGCCCGAATTCCCGGCTGGAGGCGTTCGTGCAAGGAACGGAGCCGACCGAATACTGCACCGGGCAGAAGAAAGACGAAGCCAAGCCGGCGAAGCCGAAGGGCAACGGCACTTGGTGGCAGGATTTAAAACGCTGGTGGAACGATTAACGGCTGGTGAGCAGTTAGTCCATTGTTAATATTGATTGAGCAGCATACAGCAGGATCATTGCCTTGACTTAAACAAGCAATTCTCCTGCTTCGAATCGAGCTTGCGGTAACAGGCGCTTTCGAATCCACGGTTTGTAGTGAGGAAGCGTCTGTTTTCATGCTCATTTCAACGTTTGACGAAAAAGCCGTTAAGCTTCCGTCTGGCGGCATCACTTGCTAATATTTTGCATGTTACCGCCAGGTCCCCCTTCCTTACGATATGGATTTCTCAACCTATCCCATCCCAGGATGATATACTGGGGAAAACGCGGTAAGCTGATGCCATCCCGGCTATCTGCGCCCTCTGAAGGAGGCTCTTGTCTTGAACGTATCTCTATCGTCCGCACAGCGCGTTGCAGCCCTTCTGGAAGCGAAGGGCATCCATTACGCATCCGGCGGCAGCGGCCTGCTGTACAGCCTCGGCCTGGTCAGCCATGTACGCGACTGGGACCTGACGACCGACGTCCCTCTCGAAGCGGTGACGGCCGCCTTGCAGGATATCCCGTATGCCTTCGTCCCGAGCGGAGACTACCCGTTCGCCAGTGCGTACCGCTTATCGGTGCAAGACGATGCGCTTCCGCTCGATATCATCGGCGGATTCGCTATCCATAGCGAGCACGGGATATGCCGCCTGCCCTCCCATTCCCCCTTTATCTGGGAGAACATCCGCATGGGCAGCCCGGAAGTATGGGCGGTCGCCTATGGTTTGATGAACCGGACGGAGAAGTCGCAGCTGCTGTTCGCCTACCTTCAGGAGAAGGGCGCAAGCCGGAACATCGTCGAACGGATGCTTGAAGAACCGCTTCCCGAGCCCCTCCGCTGCCAATTGCAGGAGCTATAAAAAGAATAAAGCGCTCGCTTCCCCACCGTAAACCCGGCAATGCTGCCGGGTTCTTTCTTTACTCATGCCGCCTCCTCAACTTCCTTTATTTCCCTGGAATAGCAAAATACTTTTACAAAAAAATATTGACTAATGGTCAATACCATGTTAATTTAATCCTTGCAAATTAGTCGGAATTACATTTTTCTTACATTGGGACAAGGAGTGACATGAATGATAAAAAAATCAATAATCCCGTTGCTGCTGGCATTCACGCTTGTATTCGTACTGGCGGGCTGCGGTCAGAAGCCGGCTCAAACCCCGGACGCTTCCTCGGGCTCCGCTAATACAACCGCGCCAAGCGGCTCCGAAAAAGCCAAACTCAAGGTGGGCATTGCCGCAGGAGTTGAGGAAGAAATCTGGAAGAAGGTTAAGGAAGTTGCCGCTAAGGATAATCTCGACATTGAGATCGTCACGTTCAACGACTACGTGCAGCCGAACAAGGTGCTGGCCGACGGCCAACTGGATGCGAATGCGTTCCAGCACGAGCCTTACCTGAATCAATTCAAAGCGGATAACAAGCTCGATCTGGTGAAGCTGACGAATACGTTGAATTTCCCTATCGGCTTATACTCGAAGAAAATCAAAAACGTCTCCGAGCTGAAAGAAGGAGATACGCTTGGACTTCCGAACGATCCGACGAACGGTGCAAGAGCGCTGATTTTGTTCGAGCGTGCCGGGCTGATTAAACTGAAGGAAGGCGTCGGCGTCAAAGCAACGGTTCGAGACATTGTCGACAATCCGAAGAAGCTGCAGTTCAAGGAACTGGAAGCTCCTTTCATTCCTAAAGCGCTGGGCGACTTGACCGCCGCTGTCATCAACACGAATTATGCGGTGGATAACGGCCTCGTGCCGACCAAGGACGCTATCTTCGTAGAACCGAAGGATTCTCCGTGGGTGAACATCATAGCCGTAAGAACCGCCGACAAGGACAAACCTGTATTCCAAAGATTGATCAAGGCTTATCATTCCGACGAAGTGAAGAAGCTCGTAGAAGAAAAATACGGAACGTACATCGTTCCATCCTGGTAATTTCAAAGCTCAGGTCTCTTTCTGAAGAAAGGGACCTTTTCCATTGACTCATTTTTATAAGACAGGAGGTCCCTGCCATGATTCAAATTGAGCACGTATACAAAACGTATGAGCAGGAAGGCAGAAAGGTTGAAGCCGTAAAGGACGCCAATCTGCATGTGCAAAAGGGTGAAATCTTCGGCGTCATCGGCTATAGCGGCGCAGGGAAAAGCTCGCTCATCCGCTGCATTAACTTTTTGGAGAGGCCCACTTCGGGATCGATCCGCATTAAAGGCGTCGACCTTGCCACATTGAACGATCCAGCGCTCCGGGCGGCGAGAAGAAATATCGGCATGATTTTTCAAAACTTCAACTTGTTAACCTCGAGCACCGTGTATCAGAATGTAGCCGCCCCCCTGCAGCTGGCCAAAGCTCCGAAAGCGCAAATCGACAGCAAGGTCATGTCGCTGCTCGAGCTGGTAGGACTGAAGGACAAGGCGCAAGCTTACCCTTCCCAGCTGTCGGGCGGTCAAAAGCAGCGCGTAGCCATCGCCAGAGCCTTGGCGAACGATCCGGAAATTTTACTGTGCGATGAAGCGACCTCCGCTCTGGACCCGCAAACGACGGATTCGATTCTCGATCTGCTGCTGGACATTAACCGCAAGTACAACATCACCATTGTGCTGATTACCCACGAAATGCATGTCATCAAAAAAATATGCGACCGGGTGGCTGTCATGGAAAACGGGATCATTGTAGAGCAAGGTACGGTACTGGACTTGTTCTCGAACCCGCAAACCGCGACGACGAAAAATTTTATCAAGAACGTATTCGACGCCGACCTCCCTCCCGTGCTGCAAAGTAAATTCAAGGAAGAGCAAGCGCCGGGCCATATTATCCGGGTCTATTTTATCGGAGATTCCGTGACGGAGCCTGTTATCGCCGAGCTTACCGAGCGATTCTCCTTGAAGCCGAGTATTTTGTACGGCAATATTACCCAAATCAAGGATACGATCTTCGGTGGACTGCTCCTGAAAATATTGGGAGAGCCCGAGGCCATCCATGAAGGCATCGCGTTCCTGCAAAGCCAAGGGTTGAAGGTCGAGGTGCTGGATTATGTTAAATAACCTGCTGGACAAATCGGATCTGTACTGGAAATCGATCGTCGAGACTGCTACGATGGTCGGCTATTCGCTCGTCATCTCGGTTATTATCGGGCTGGTGCTCGGGGTTTTGCTGGTCATCCTAAGACCGAACCACATTTACGAGAACAAAGCCGTCTATCATGTGCTGAACATCGTCATTAATGTAGTCCGTTCCATTCCTTTCATCATTATCATGGTAGCGATTATCCCGTTAACGAAGCTGTTGGTAGGCACGACGATCGGCGTGAAGGGAGCCATCGTCCCGCTCGTGTTCTATACCGCCCCTTATATCGCCCGTCTGATGGAAACCGCCCTGCTGGAGGTCGATCCGGGCATCATCGAAGCGTATCAGGCTATGGGCGCATCCCGGAAGCAGATCGTGTTCAAGGTGCTTCTGAAGGAAGCCCGGCCCGGCATTATTCTCGGACTGACCATTGCTACCATCGGTCTGGTCGGCGCATCCGCCATGGCCGGTATTATGGGAGCCGGAGGGCTCGGCGACGTCGCCATCCGATACGGCTACCAGCGTTGGGAGCCCGATGTCATGTATACGAGCGTCATTCTGCTCATTATCATCGTTCAGGGCATTCAGTCCATCGGGAACGCGTTGTCCAAATCGCTGCGCAAAAAATAAATATTAGCCAAAAAAGCCGCCTAATTGCCCGCAAAGCAACTTTTAGGCGGTTTCTTGCGTTCAATATGGATAGAATAGGAAAATCATTCATTTTGATAAGGCAGGGCTAACGTCATGAAGCAAATGAGAAGGCCGATCACTCTAATCCTGGTTGTAACCATATCTTTACTGTGCTTGTTCGGAATGAACGCCATTGTGAAAACGGCCGCATCCCCTTATATCCTCAGTGTAGAAGACGCTCCTCAGGCCGATGCGATTCTGGTTCTCGGAGCCAGGGTATATGCCGACGGATCGGTATCCAAAATATTAAACGACCGGCTGGAGGTCGCTTTGGAGCTGAACCGCGCAAGCAAGTCGGACAAGTTCATCGTCAGCGGCGATCACGGCCAAATCGATTACGACGAGGTCAATACGATGCGCCGCTTCCTGCAGGAGCGGAACGTGGAGCCGCAGCATATTTTCATGGACCACGCCGGGTTCAGCACTTACGAGAGCATGTACCGGGCAAGGGATATTTTCCAGGCACAAAAGGTGCTTATCGTTACGCAGGAATACCACCTGCTGCGGGCCGTCTACACCGCCCGGCAGCTCGGGCTGGACGCATATGGCGTAGCGTCGGACAAGCAGCTGTACCAAGGCATGCCGCGTTACGAGCTCAGGGAGCTGCTGGCGCGGGCCAAAGATTTCATCTTCGTCCATTTGCTTAAGCCCGAGCCGACGTATTTGGGCGAGCCTATCCCGGTCAGCGGCGATGGCAGGGTGACGTTCGACCGCCTCGATCCTTAATACGGACTGCGATGTGTTATAGATCGTACATGAATGGGCGGTCTCATGAATATGTCATAAGAATTTGTGCTTATTCATCCTCTGCTTTTGGACGATGCTGTGCTTCCGCTATGAAGGCTTAGCCCGAAACTATTTGCATATTCATGGCGTATGGGAAGATCATAATCTTTACGCGATAACTTGCGAAGATTACGGCTCGTAAGCTCATGCTGTCTCAATAACCGATTGCGCGGCAGACCGTTCCGGGTTTACACTATATAGAAGCACGTTCTTACTAAAGATGGCATCTACTGTCATTGATTTCATCAGGGAGGGCTGCATATGCAAAAAATAGCTGTCCTGTCAGACATTCACGGTAACATACCAGCTCTTCAGGCCGTTCTTGATGATATACAGCTGCGCGGCATCCAGACGATCTATTGCCTGGGAGATTTGGTAGGCAAAGGCCCGCAGCCCGCAGAGTCGGTAGACCGGATTCGTGAAGCCTGCGAGGTGGTCGTGATGGGCAACTGGGATCATCTGATGGCAAAGCCGAACCTGGACGAAGACCTGCTGTGGCATCAGCGAAAATTAGGGGACGACCGGCAGCAATGGCTTGCATCGCTGCCCTTTTCCTACGATTTCACGATGAGCGGCAAGCGCATCCGGCTGTTCCACGCCTCTCCCGTCAGCGTCTACACCCGGGTTCAGCCGTGGGACTCGATGGAGAGCCGGCTGGCCATGTTCGATAACACGCAGCTTACGGGAAGTCCGGCCGACGGCGCTATACCGGATATGGTCGGTTACGGCGACATTCACAACGCTTATATGCAAAATTTGAAGGGCCGGACACTGTTCAATGTCGGCAGTGTGGGCAATCCGCTCGATATGCCGCTCGCTTCGTATGCCGTCCTCGAAGGGACGCTGGGCAGCGAGCACGCCGCCCCCTTCTCGATTCAGCAAATCCGGGTTCCGTACGACATCGAATACGCGATTAGGCTGGCGGAGCAAGAAGCTATGCCGCAGCTGGAGCCGTACAGCCGCGAGCTGCGAACCGCGCGATATCGCGGGCTGAAGGACTAGGCCTTCTTCGAAATTGCTTCGTTCAGCGGCTCTTTGGGGCAACACAAAAAGGCAGACCAAGGGTCTGCCTTTTTGCTGTCCTAGTATATGTTGCATATACTGAGGACTAGTATACATCGTTCGCGCGGACTTATTCAATGGAAGTCACATAATGTACACATTTTATCAAGCCAGCGCTTCCTTCAACGCCTCGCTTGAATTCTCCCACATTTCCGGGTTCGTTTCCATAAGCAGCTTCTTCAGCGCAGCCTTCTCCTGCGGTCCGATATTGTCCAGCATGATGCGGCGCTTCAAGGCCGAATCCATCCGGTTGACGTGGTCGGCGAGAATTTTCCAACCGCGTCTCGCTTCCGGATCGACCGTCATTTCGCAGGAAGTAACCCCTGCATAATACGCCCCGGTCTCGTTGCGGTCCGCCGCCACCCATACGATCCAGCAAGTACGGCCGTTCGGCGCATCCTCTTTGTTCGTAGTAAATTTGATCCCTTTCTCCACCTTGCTCTTCGCATGAAGAGCCCCCATATCCAAGTAAGCCTCTTCGCCGTCGATAATGACGCTCGACAGCTGGCTCAAATCGATGGAGCCTGCGCCGAAGCCGCGGTGCTCCACTTTGCCGCTCACGATATTAAGAGATAATTTCTTCGACTTTTCCGCCGGTTGATCTTTATTTATATCCATCTAGGGCACCTTCCATTTACTATATGATAAGCCTCCAGCGAGGGCTGCGCTTGCAGGCGCTGCTCGTTCGAATCCGAGCCTCCCTTGCAAAAGAACGGTCCTCCCACGTGAAGCCGTTATGTAACGATGCTTCTGCTTCGCCATGAAGGACGCATTTCTTCTATTGTAACTAAAATCGCCCTCTCATTTCCACTAAATCCGAAAAATTATTAAGCCATGCTCCAGCGGCTGAAAATTTCTTTTGGACACGACAGAAATAATCCTCGTCCACCAAACATATACATGCTGTAGATGCTTGTCAACGGGGTGAAAAATAGATGAAAAGTGTATTCGGCAACCGACTCGCGCAATGGTGTCTCATAGTTGTACTAGCCAGCGGAGCCACAATTACAAGCCAATCCTTGCTGGCCGACCGCCCAACGTCCAACGCCTCCCTCTCCCTGTCCGACTTCCAATGGGATGCCGAACTGTTCGGCTCGCTCACGCCAAGCCCTGTGGCCTATCCTTCGACGGCCGTCAAAGGAGAGCCCTATTTTCAATCCTACCAATACGATTTAGCCCAGGCAGACGGTTCTTCGTTAGGATTACAGCTGCAGCCCAAAGCCACTCCTGTAGGCGCTAGGGTCAATGAACCGTCGTCACCGCCGGCGCCTCCAAGCTTGCCCGCCAAACCGGTCGAGAAGCCTGCGCCGCAGCCACTCAGCTCCCGCATCGTGGAATATCATCTGAACGTGGAGCTGGACGCGGAAGGAAAGCTGCTGTCGGGAACGTCCTCATTGACCTGGAAAAACCCCGGCAGCCAGCCGGTTCAAGACCTCTACTTCCATCTGTACCCGAATGCGTTCAGCTCCGAGAAAACTACCTTCATGAAAGAATCCGGCGGCAAGCTGCGCGAGGACAAAAGCAAGGAAAACAGCTTCGGCAGCATGGATCTCAGCAGCATGAAGACGCTGGAGGGCGAAGAGCTGATTTCCAAGCTAGAGTATGTACAGCCCGACGACGGCAATAAGGACGACCGCTCCCTAGCCAAGATCACTCTTCCCAAAGCCGTCAATCCCGGAGAAAAAATAACGCTGAATTACGCCTATACCGTCAAGCTGCCTGCCGTATTCGCCCGGATGGGCTATGCGGATGATTTTATTATGGCCGGCCAATGGTTTCCGAAAATCGCGGTTTACGAGCCTGCAGGACGCCGCGGAAATACGGCGGAGGGCTGGAACCTGCACCAGTACCACGGCAACTCGGAGTTTTACGCCGACTTCGGCATTTACGACGTGCGCATTAAAGTCCCTAACAACTACACCGTGGCGGCAACCGGCTTTCCGACCAAGCCGCCCGTAGATGACGGCAAGACGAAATCATACGCATTTTATGCCGACGATGTGCATGATTTCGCCTGGGCGGCTTCCCCGAACTTCATTTACTATGAGGAGCCTTACGCCACACCGCAAATTCCGGGTGTGCGGATCAAGCTGTATCTCGATCCGAAGCACGAGGGCTTGAAAAATCGCTATATGGCCGCCGCCAAAAAAGCGCTCGCCCGCTATTCGCAATGGTACGGCACCTACCCGTACTCCACCTTGTCCATCGTCATCCCTCCGGAAAACGGCAACGGCGCCGGAGGAATGGAGTATCCTACGCTGATTACCGGCTGGGGAGCAGCCGAAGATCAGCCGGACCTGGAGCTCGAGAGAGTCATCGTGCACGAAATCGGCCATCAATTCTGGTACGGCATGGTGGCGAGCAACGAGTTCGAGGAGGCGTGGCTTGACGAGGGCTTTACCTCCTATGCCGAAGATAAGCTGATGGAGCTCGAATACGGGGTCAAGCCGAACCTGATGGTCGAATCGAGCTACATCACCGCGCCGGAGGCGCTGAAGCAAAATTCCTGGAGCTACGGAAGCCACGGCCAATACGCGGAGAACGTGTATACACGCGCCAAGCTCGTGCTGAAGTCCATCGAATCGCAAATCGGCAGAGATACGATGGACCGCGTTATGAAGACGTACTTCCAGCGCTGGAAGTTCAAGCACCCTACGACATCGGACTTTCAAAAGGTTCTGGAGGATACGACCAAGGCTAGCTGGAAGGAGTTCTTCGATCAATATATTTACGGGGGGCTCATGGTCGACTATGCCGTGACAGGCATTCAGATCAAGGAAGTTACGCACGAGGGACAGCCGATGTACGAGAATACCGTCCGCATTCAAAAATTCGGCGGAACGTACCATACGGTTCCGATCCGGTTCCATTTTGCCGACGGCTCGCAGATCGATAAGACGTGGGACGGCATCGATACGGACGTGCAGTTCAAGCTGAATCATACGGCGCCTCTCGACTATGCGGCCATCGATCCGCAGCATTCCATCGTGCTGGAGAACAAACGGATTAACAGCTTCATGAAATCGAATGTAGACACCCGATTATCGATCCGCTGGAATTTGGGCGTCGTCAAATTTATGGAGACCTTGTTCGGCTGGGTCGCTTGGTGAGGTGAGAAAGTAACGATGTGGAAAACGATAAAAACCGGCTATACTATCGCCTGGAATCAGCCTTTCGTAGTATGCACGCTGTTCATCTACAATCTGCTGTGGGGGCTTGCTCTATACGAATTGATCCGCTCCATCGTCTCGCCTCTGCTGCACCGCTACCCGCAAGAGCTGTCCCGTGAAGCCGTCCACCTGTTCTGGATCGAAGCGCAGTTTCAAATTATGAAAACCGATCTCATTCATTCCTACGCCTGGTGGGGGCTCTGCCTCCTCCTCGCCAGAATGCTGCTGACTCCGCTGCTGAACGCGGGCGTCTATTACTCACTGGAGCATACGGAGATGAATGCAGGCTACCGCTTCGTTCAAGGAATGAGAGAGCTCGCTCTGCCTTTCTTCGGATTGTATGTCTTGCAAATGCTGCTAACACTGTCTCCGCTGTATTGGCTGATTCCGAAAGCAATCGAGCTGTACCGAACGAACGCTACTTTGGCCGACGTGGCTAAAGACGTGATGATGTACCTCGCGGGCTACCTGGTATATGTGTTCTTGCTGCAGACGGTGTTCATGTATTTGCAGTTCGGCAGAACCGGCGGCAAATCGCACCTCTCCTCCCTGCTGCTTCTGGTCCGCAATGTCATTCCGGTCATTCTGACTGCCATCTTCATCTTGTTGGTCACCTTGATCATTTCAGCGCTCGTCATGACCTCCGCCATGATCTGGACCGGCTTCCTCGCTCTGCTCGGCTACCAGATGTATCGGCTGGTTCATATGTTTTGCAAAATGTGGGCGATTACCGCCCAGTACGCGCTGTGGAGCGCCCATAGCGACTAAAGAGCTCGCCCAGCAGGACGAAAAAACCGTTCTTCCTTTCGTGAAGAACGGTTTTTTGCGCTGTTCTCTTACCTGCGCAGGCGAAGACCGCAATGTTCAGGCTGTTCCTGCAGCCTCCTCCCGCTAATTCCAGTGCCGAAAGCACTAAATGCATTCGACAGCGATCATGCCCGGGTTTTCATACGTCGAAAACTTATCGAAACTCGTATCATTTTGTCGAAATCGCTCTAAAAACCGGTTATTCCCGCAGCCTGACATCTACACGGAAATCGCTTACAAATACTGGATTTTACGTTATCTCCAAATAAGTTTCAAAAATATACGCATTATTTGTGAACATTTTGTGACAACGGCAGGAAAATTGCGGAATTGATCGAATCCTAGTATTCGTATCAAAAAAAACAATACATACTGCCGAATTTCCACGCAAGGAAAACGGGGGATCCACAACCCGGGTGAATTGATCTCGCAACAGAGTGATCATAGGGAACCTTCAACCGAACCCTTAAGCTAACCTCGTAGGCACCGGAAGGGGACTATTTCCTTTGAAGAAGTTTGTAGGTTTTGCTTTATCTGTGGCACTGTTTTGCAGTTTTCAAGTAGGAAGCGCTTTTGCGGAAACGCCGCTAAGTCAAGCCGTGAATGAAGAGCTCGGAGCGCCGTACAAATGGGCGGGAACGACGAAAAAAGGCTTCGATTGCTCCGGCTACACTTCCTTCGTCTTCGCAAAATTCGATATCGACTTGCCTCATACGTCCAAAGGACAAGCAGGACTCGGTACAACAGTTGCCTTAGATGATCTTCGTCCAGGCGATCTGGTGTTCTACAACACAGATGGCAAAGGAATTTCTCATGTAGGTATTTATGTCGGTGACGGTAAGTTCTATCACTCCGCCACTAACAAAGGCGTTACGGTAACAAAGCTTAGCGACTCCTATTACACCAAGCGCTTTGTCACCGCAAAACGCATCCTGTCGGATGAGCAGTACCAGACTCTGATGACGGACATCTAGTAGAACGATTCAGAGGAAGTTTCTTTCTTATAGCTCTATAGCGTCTGCATCCGTTAGCGCCCCTAGCGCCGGACCAGCCTGTAGAGCTCTTTCTTTTTCTATATGCTTCTATACGATGTTTTTACCCCGAAGGTTGCAGCTTGAACCTTTTTTGCAGCAAGGAGCGCCGGGTTGCATCCCCCTATTGATACGCCGCAATGACTTGCAGACGGAAGGTCCGCCTGCATTCGCCCTTCCCCCTCTTTTTTTCAAAGCAGAGCTATCCGATTCGAGTTGTGGCAATAGGTATAAAGAATCATTTCAAAAATGTCGATATCATGCATATGATCATCATTTGATATACAGAGGAGAATGATTAGCTATGGCCTGGTATCGCAATCTTGCATTATCCCGCAAACTAAGCTTGACGTTCGGGCTCGTCCTGCTGCTGACTTTTGCCGGCCTGATCTTTATGAATTTGAATCAGCTGCGCAGCGTCAGCCTCGGCAAGGGAGAGCTTGAGGCTGAGGTGGCCGGCAAGCATTTCAGCCAGTCGTTCCGCGATCAGCTGGTCGGTCTGGAGTCCACCCTCTCTACCACATCCGATGCCTTGCTGAATGCCCGTGAAACGAAAAAGCTGTCGCGGGACGATGTGATCCAAATGCTGCAAAACCTGCTGGAGCACGAGCCCGATATTATGGGCCTCTATACGTTATGGGAACCGAACGCTTTTGATAATAACGACAAGCAGCATATCAATAAAACTCCGCACGACGACGCCACGGGCCGCTTTATCCCTTATGCAGTCAGAAGCGAAGGCAAAATCATCGTCGAAGCTCTCCACCATTACGAGGTCGAAGGCGCAGGCAATTATTATTTACTGGCCAAACGCTCCAAGAAGCTGACTCTGCTCGAACCTTACTCCTATAATGTGAATGGCAAAGCTGTGCTTATGACTTCCTTAATCCTGCCAGTCGTAGACAAGCAGGGCACCTTCCTCGGGATTGTCGGGGCCGACCTGTCACTGGCCGACCTGCAGAAAAAAGCCGAGAAGGAAAAGCCGCTGGGCGGCTATGTATCCATCGTGTCCGCGAAAGGCGTGTACGCCGCACAAGGCAATTTGCCCGAGCTGGTGTCGGCCCCGTATACCGACCGGCCTGAAAAGCAGGCGATCTGGGACGGCGTCAAAGCCGGCGTCTTCAAGCATTACTCGGCGAACACCTCGGGACAATCCGTCATACGCATTTTTGAACCTCTGCAGCTGCCGGGGAGCTCGGATGTATGGTATACGGAAACGGTAGTGCCGGAAGCGACGGTACTGCAAAGCTATAACGAGAGCATGATCGGTTCCATTACTATTGCCGTTGCAGCCATGCTGATTATTGGGGGACTGTTGACCCTCGTCATTCACCGTGTCATCGTACGGCGCGTAAAAGCGATGTCCGAGCTGCTGCTAAAGCTGTCCGAGGGCGATTTCCGCTCGTCCATGGAAGTGAACAGCAACGACGAATTCGGCACGATGGCCAAGCATTTCAACACCATGATCGCCAAATTGCGAGCGATGCTGCAGCTCGTCTCCGACCTTGCGATGTCGGTCGGAGCCACTTCGCAGCAGCTGACCGCCGGCGCCGAGCAGACCAGCCGGGCGGCGGAGACGATTGCGGATTCGGTGCAGCAGGTAGCGATCGGCGCGGAATCGCAGGAGACGCATGCTCTCGATTCCTCCAGAGCGATGACGGAGATGGCGGTCGGCATTCAGCGCATCGCCGAATCGGCGCAGGTTGTGACGGAATCGGCTCATGACGCCGGGAAGCTGACCGAAGCCGGCAACGCCCAGATTCAGGATGCCGTGCGGCAGATGACTGTCGTGCGGGCTACCGTCAGTCAGTCGCAAGAAGCCATTCGGCGGCTCGGACAGCGCTCCGAGGAGATCGGCAGCATTATCGGCTTGATATCCGGCATCAGCACTCAAACAAACCTGCTCGCCTTGAATGCAGCGATCGAAGCCTCGCGGGTCGGCGAGCACGGCAAAGGCTTTGCCGTTGTCGCAGGCGAGGTCCGTAAGCTGGCGGAGCAATCGCGTGCGGCCGCCGAGCAAATCGCCGGGCTGATCGACGAGATTCGCTCCGATACGGCCCAAGCCGTCGCAGCGATGGATCAAGGCACGGCGGAGGTCGAAAAAGGCGTCATTACCGTAACGGAAAGCGGCGCCCGCTTCGCTTCCATTATGGAGGAAATGATGCAGGTTAACGACCAGATCCAGGAAGTGTCTGCAGCGGCCGAGCAAATGTCGGCCAGTTCCCAGCAGGTGACGGCTACGGTGGAGCAGCTCGCGCTGATCGCGAAGGAAGCCTCGCTCAACTCGCAAGGCGTCGCCGCCGCCTCCGAGGAACAGCTCGCCTCGATGCAGGAAATATCGTCGTCGGCATCGGCGCTCAGCTCGATGGTGCAGGAGCTGCTCGACCAGCTCGCCCACTTCAAGGTGTAAACGAACGAACGCCCCTTCGTCCATGGACAAGGGGCGTTTCTTTTTATCGCAATAGAATGGATAAGGTTCCAGGTCAGCGGGCGCCAAGGAAGCCGGCGGTTGCTTTTTTTACACCGGAATGCTGTTGAAATCGGTAGTAGCGTACATGTCCTTGCGGTGCTTCAAATCGTGGTAGAACGCAGCCATAGCGGCATACAAGTACGGGCCTACCCAAATCAAAGCAATTCCTGCCGTCACCACGCACAGCAGCATCCAGCCGATAAAGCTCAAGTACAGCATGAACAGCCTTGTCTTATGCCCCTCCATCATTTCCTTGCTTTGACGAATCGCTTCCATGGCCCCAATCTCCGGATTATCGTTCATGATGAAGAACGCTTGGGAATATTTGAGCGTAGCGATCACGCCTGGAACAATAAGCAGCAGCGTCCACAGCATAATGAAGATGGACATGACCAAATATAGCAAAAACGTGCTCACAAAGTACGGAAACCCGCTGAACACATCCGCCAGTGCCGGTTTCCCTCCGCGAATGAGGGTAATGAAATACAAGTAAATGCCGAATAGCAGCGGGCCGCCGATAATAAGCTGCAGAAAAGGTCCTACGTTGGGGATCAGATTCACCACTAACAATACTACGTTAAAAATAATACAAGCCACTATTGCTTGTACCCAATTTCCTCTCAAGCTTTCTCTTGCCATTCTGCGAATATCCGCATTGGTTAACATATAACGCCTCTCCCTTTGTTAAAAAAATGTAAAACGATGTCAAATTTCATCAAACTTCCATTAATTTATCAGAAGGAAAATGTTGTTCCTATGGGTCTCCTGTCATTTTTTTCTAGGAAAATAGTCGTATATATCTTACGATACTCCTAAATTTTAGGTGAATATCCGGATAGATTCGTTATATACAAACAAAACCTTTCGCCGGAGGCCGCCTGATTCCCATAATGGAGGTGGGAGAACATGGCTCACGCTAATACGCGGCAGTCCATTCCCAATATGAACACAAAGGAGTGATGATGTTTTGGTCTTACAGCATCAACAATTCGAAACGCTTATGAGAGGCTGCGTCCTCTAACCGGATTACCGTCTCTCATAAGAACTTATGGGAGGATATCCATACGACATGAATAATGAAAATAACATGAACCACGCATTGGAGCTGGAACCGAGCCAGTTCGGTAAAGCGGCCGGTCTGTTCGGCGGGCTCGAGCATCACATTTCTATACAGGGCGTCATAACGGGAGTACTGCCCGGCAGCATCTTCCTCTCGCCGGATGGCTCGTCCGCCGTCATGATGAATCCCCAAGGCTTGTTCGTTGGCGGCAGGGCGGACAATACCCCGTTTTTCGAACAAATGAACGGCCTGCTGCCGAAGGTGCTGCTGCCCCGGATTGCGGCCAGAGGACGAAGGGACTACGTTTTGTTTTATCCGTCCGATGAGGAATGGGCCGGTGCTCTGTCGGTCATGATGCGCGATTTGCTGCCTATGCGGAGCGGAAGGATGACGTTCTCGCATACTCTTGAGCATGTCGGTACGTCGCTGGAGGCTCCCCTGGTCCCGGTGGACGGAGATTTCCTGGCGCGCCGGGATATTGCCGGGCTCGACGAGGTTCTAAGTGAAATTGCCGGCGCCTGGCCGTCACTGGACGCTTTCATTGAGCAAGGCTTCGGGTGCGCCGCGCTGCAGCCTGCAGATGAGGGATGGACGATCATAAGCTGGTGCCTCACCGATTGGGTCGTAGGAACCGAATGCGAATTCGGCATTTTTACGGAGGAACGCTTCCGCAGAAGCGGCTGGGCGGTCAAGACAGCGTCGGGAGCGCTGACGCTTGCGAAGCTGCGGGGGATGACGCGGGCCGGCTGGCAGTGCTGGTCCAGCAATATCGGGTCTAGGAAAACAGCCTTGTCGGCCGGATTCCGGCTGGCTGCGGACTTCCCTGTCCTGTTCGGATGGTGCCATCCGCTCAACAATCTGCTTGTGAACGGCCACCATTATATGCTGGGCGATGCGAGCTACGGCGTGCATAAAGATTACGCCCGCGCAGCCTGGAGCTATGCGCAGGCGCTCGATCAGGGCTGGGACTGGAGCGGGGACGCGGCGTTGTACTGGAATGCCGCCTGCATGTTTTACAAGACCGGCGATGTCAAGCAGGCCCGTCACTACTATAAACAAGCGGTGGATAAAGGATGGCGCCATCACGGCCAGCCTCATTACCACCCCTTCGTGTATAGAGAGACGGACAGCGAAAGTATCGCCCGTATGTTAGGCGGCGCAGAATGAGCGCGCGCCTGTGCTGCATGAGCAGCACGGCCCGTCTTGGCGGCGATTGCTGCTTAAACAGGCCGCCGTCAGCCGTTCAGAAGGCTGCGCACCTCTTCCTGCAGGGAGCGTAGAGGCCGTCCCGCCAGCCGTTCCAGATCCGGCGACACCTTGCCCATCTCCGATAAGGGCAGCAGCCCGTAGATCGGATTGTGCGCTGCCGGATCGGTGCGGTGCACGACCCGCCTTCCGGTCGCTTCCGCAATCGCGCGGGCCAGGTCGGACAGACTCCACGTGCGCGAGGCCGTCAGCTCGTAGGTCCGGCCCGTGTGTGTGGGGCCTTCCTCCGTCAGGACGGCAGCAGCGGCGAGAGCGAGGTCTTCCCGGGCCGTCGTGTTGAAGGACCAATCTCCGGGCGGGCTGAGCAATACGCCAGAGGCTGCCGCTTCTCGGACGCCCAGGAAGCGGAGAATATCCATGTAATACCCGTTCCGCAAAAAAGTGAACGGAATTCCGGATTCCCGTATCTCCTTCTCCGTATCCAAATGAAGCCGGTGCAGCGGCAGCTGTCCTTGCTCCAGAAACGCGATGCTGGTATAAATAATGTGCCGGATTCCCGCTTCTTTGGCGGCATCTAGGGCCGAAAGATGGTGCCGGAGACGGACGGAATCGTCCGGATGAGGGGACGAGATCAGCAGCAGCTTGCTCGCTCCCCGAAACGAGCCGACAAGCGATGCTTTATCCTCATAGTCGCCGTACCGTACATCCACGCCCTGCCCTTTCAGAGCTTCAGCCGCCTCCGGCTTCCGCACACTGACAATGATGTTCTCCGGCCGCTTCCTGTACAGCAGCTGCCGGAGAATGATTTTTCCCAGACTGCCTGTAGCGCCTGTCATCACAATACTCATTCCCATTTCCCCTTTTTTCATTTAGTTAAACATTTAACTAAATACTCAAAAAAAAGCGGCTTGCCGCTACCCTTGCAATTTTTCCAGTAGCGTTATCAGCTGCCGCATCTCCGATTCGTTCAATTTATCCAATTGTTCGGCAATGACCGCCCGGTTCCCCGGCATGAACTCCCACAGCAAGCCCTCTCCTTCCGGCGTCAGCACGATCATTCTTTTGCGCCCGTCTTCCGGATGACTGGTGCATCGAATGTAGCCGTGCTGCTCCAGAGGAACGAGCAGAACGCTAATATTGGCCTTCGTCACGCCGATCCGGCCGGCCAGCATGGAAGGCAATATCGAACCGCCCGCCTTCGCGATTTCTACCAGCATGCGGATTCTCGCTCCGTTCAACCCTTTGGAGCTCCAATATTTCTCCGAGATACCGATAAGCCGGGCCGTCGTATCTACCAAGGCAAAGAACGTCTGTACTCCAAGCGGCTGTTCGGTCACGTATTTATGAATGTCGGTCATTGTCTTCGTCCCTTTTAGTTAAATACTTAACTATATATACTGTAGCGCAAGAGAGGTTCGGTGTCAACGAATCTTTCGAGAGAAGGACCGCGCCGACTTTATCCTCTCGCCCGCTCCCCTGCCTCAACATATTGCTTATACCATATATTCCACCGGTCTTTACGCGACTCTATCGTCCTGCCGTCCAGCAGCGCCTCGATCACGTCCAGGCACACATGCCAGCCGGCCAAATCTCTCGGCGTATGATCCGTCCATTCCGATATCGTTTCGATCAGAACGAGACGAGTGCCGTCCTGCTCGGGAGACAGCTCGAAACGCACTTTGTCCTTATCCCATGTGTATTCCAATACAGCGTGCGGGACCATATCCAGAATGGTCATGGTTTCGTACGTACCGTTTTGCATGTCGAATAGGATGACTCCGCCTTCACGGAGGCTGTCCACCCGAAGCTCAGGGAACCACGATGCCAGCTTATCATTCTCCGTCAAATAAGCCCAGACACTGTCTACCGGGTGCTTCAGATGCCTCTCGAACCGGGCGGTGCCGCCGCTGCCTTGCCGTAGTATTTCCGCTATCAAAGCAATTCCTCCTCATTGTGAGCGTACGAGTTTTCCATGCTTATGCCATTCGGCTTAGCCCCATTTTATCATAGCCGGTGGAGGAATAAAAATGAGAGCGCAACATCACAAAACCTGCCCTGTGTTATAACAAATAAGAATCCAAAACAGGGAGATGAAACCATGAAGAAGCTAATGAGTAAATCTGCATTGGTTACAGGAGCAAGTCGCGGAATCGGTCGCAGCATCGCGCTGCGGTTGGCTAAGGACGGCGCCGTTGTTGCAGTCCATTACGGCAGTAACGCTGCTGCCGCAGAAGACACGGTTCGGGAAATCCGAGCCGGAGGAGGGACGGCCTTTGCGGTCGGCGCCGACTTATCATCGATTGAAGGCATTCACACACTGTTCGAAGCCTTGGATGCATCGCTGCTGGAGCATACCGGAAGCAACCGTCTCGATATCATTGTCAACAATGCCGGGATAGGGCAAACCTTGCCTATAGAGGAGACGACGGAGCAGTCGTTGGACGAGGTCATGAATCTTCATCTCAAAGCGCCGCTCTTTATTATCCAGCAGGCTTTACCGCGCTTGAACGACGAAGGAAGAATCATCAACATCTCATCGGCCGTTACTCGCATCGCCTTCCCCGGCCTGCTGGCTTATAGCGTCTCCAAGGGAGCGGTAAATACGCTGACCCATGTCTTGGCGCAGCACCTGGGAAATCGAAGAATCACGGTTAATGCGATATTACCGGGAATCATCGATACGGAGATGAATGCCGGGATGCTGCAAAACCCGGACGGGCAAAGCTTCGCAGCCGGGCTTTCCACTCTGGGCCGCTGGGGTCAGCCTGAAGATGTCGCGGACATCGCCGCCTTTCTCGCCTCCCCGGACAGCCGCTGGATTACGGGCCAGCTGCTCGATGCAAGCGGGGGATCGCGCTTGTAGGTTGAATGCCAGGGCTGCAGCACGGTTTATCCCATTCTAGGGATGCCCTGCTGCAGTCCTCTTTTTCCTCAGCACACCGCTGCTGCCGACTACCTCTTACTCCCCTCGACTGCGTTCCTTCCCTTTACCAACCAGCCGGTTCCCTTGCAATGATCGGACTGAGCAGGCCGGAATAAGCTCCCTTGCGGGGCACGTTTGCCGCTATAACCGAATTCCGTTATCCTACTCCTAAGGAGGGATGAACGATGAAAGTGAAGTTTCCTGTAGAGGACTGTCTGCTTATGGAACGCCTTAACGCCTTTTACGGAATAACCGCCGAGAGCATCTCGTTTATCCCTATGGGGGATTCCGCCTATTCGTACCGCATTCATTGCGAGGACGGGTGCTATTATTATTTGAAGCTGTTCGATCATGGCAATGAACGGCAGCAGCAAGGGATCGCAAGATTGGACCGCTGCCTTCCGCTTACATGGGAGCTGTACGATGCCGGGCTATTTCCAGCCGTTGCTTACCCGGTAAAAAATGTGCAGGGCCGATTCCAAACGGCCTTTGACGGCTTCACCGTCGTCATTTTCAACTACATTGAGGGCGAGACACTTGCGGAAACGTACCCTTTTTCCGATGTCATTCTCGAGCAAGTTGCTTCGGCTATGGCGGCAATCCATCGTCTAACCCCTCTCATCGGCACCCGGATGCTGCTGACGGAGGCTTACGACATCTCCTTTGAGAGCCGGCTCACCTCGTATATAGGCGAGCTTGAAGCTGCAGCATCTTTTGACAGCCGTATTAAGCAAACGTTGAAGCAGGAGATTTTGTCCCGAAACGACGAGATTGTGCGTTACTTGAACCTTTTAAGAAAGCTTCGCAGAGATGTCCTATCGAATCCTAAAGAAAACGTGCTGTGCCACGGTGATCTTTGGGGAGGCAACCTGATCCGCAGCAGCGGGGGCGAGCTGTATATCATCGACTGGGAATCCGCCATGCTGGCGCCGCCGGAGTACGATTTGTTCAATTATATCGGCGAGGGCTTCGATGTGTTCCTGTCCGCTTACGGACGGTTCCGGGAAACTTCCGCCCCCTTATGCCCCGACCTGCTGCGATTTTTTTCGTATCGTCATCATCTCCGGAATTTGACCCACTGGATCGCTACTATTTTGCATCACAATACAGAAGAAGCCCAGAACGAGAATGACCTGGACATGATTCTGAATCATTGCATGAACCGTTGGGGTCGTATCGAATCGGATGTGGAAAGTGTTATCAATATGCAGGGAAGAAGATAGCCAAAGCATTTCAAAAGGGAAACCGCTTCAAAGCCGATTACAGCTAAATTGGAACAAGGCTTGAATTAGCATAGTCGGACCTTTTCTTATGCTTGGGGAGTAGAGAGGGCAAACGTTGATCTGGATACAAACCGGAATCGGCCGCTCCTCTTCTCCTGGCTTGCCGTAGACTTCAGCGGAAGACGGTTAATTTCGACTAGCTGCTGCGGTTGAATAATAGTCGGGAGACGAGCAGCCTACCAAGTTCAGACCGACGTAGAAGATCATCAATGCTTTTCCGCTTACGCGCTCCTGTACTCCACAGTTTGCCCGACCAATCAGCTCCTTTTTGTGCCGGCTCTTAAGACTTTGGCTTCATGGATCGGACACTAGTTCCGTTATTTCATGCTTTTCGGCCGGGTTTTGGACCCTTACGGACACACGTTCCGTTATTCGGACTAAAATGCCGGAAATTGTTCGCATTTCTCGTTAATAAGGGATCCTCTGTCCGCGAATGCAGCAAAACAGGGGTTTTGTTCACAGATAACGGATCCTGTGTCCGTTCTTCATAAGACTAGACGCTTCTCATCGGCTACCGGTTCACGAACGAACCAATAAAAAAGGGCCGTTACAGCCTGCCCACCGGCAACTGTCTCAGCCCTCAAACCCGCGTCACAAAAGACTTTGTGCCCTATTATTCTTTCCCCGTAGCCACCGGATTGTCCGGGTACGACACCCAGTCGCTCCAGCTGCCGGAATACAGCTTCACGTTGTTGAAGCCCGCCGCCTGCAGCGCCAGCACGTTCGGGCAAGCCGTAACGCCCGAGCCGCAATAGACGACGATTTCGTCCGCATCGCGCAATTCGGCGAACCGCTGCTGCAGGCTGGCCGCATCCTTCCAGCCGCCCTGTTCATCCAGGCTATCCTTCCAGAAGTAATTCTTCGCGCTCGGAATATGTCCGGCTACAGGATCGATCGCCTCTTCCAGCCCGAGATACCGGCGCTCCTCGCGGGAATCGATCAGCACCGTCCCCTTGCGTCCGATCCGCGCCTTCACATCCTCCATGCCGACCAGCATGTCTGATTGGGGCTTGGCCGTAAATACAGCCTCATGAACGGCAGCCGGTTCATCCGTAACCGGATAGCCCGCCGCCTTCCACTTGGAGTAGCCGCCGTCCAGAACATAAACCTTCGGATGCCCGAGATAGCGCAGCATCCACCACAAGCGCGAAGCCATGGCTCCCCCTTGATCGTCGTAAGCGACGACAGTCGATTCGCTGCTGATTCCCGCCTCTCCCAGCCTGCGGGCGAACGACTGCCAATCCGGCATTGGATGGCGTCCCCCGTGCGCGCCTTTCGGAGCCGACATGTCCTGCTCCAGATCGAAATAAATAGCGCCCGGAATATGATCCGCCGCATACTCGCCTTGACCCGATTTCGGGCTTCCAAGCGCAAAGCGGCAATCTACAATGACGATATTCTCGTCGGTGCCGTGCTCGAACAACCATTCCTGATTTACAATATGCTGCATCTGCATTCACTTCCCTTGCTGGAATTAATGGCCTTTTCTTATAGTATACAACGGAACGCAGCGCGAGCAAACCGCAGGAATCGATAGCGACAGCCGGTTCGGGTCGACAAACGCCCGGTCTCTGGGTACAATAGGCATGGAAATCAATTGGAAAGAGGTGCTTCTCGATGGAGAATTCATGGGGATTGCGCATCGTCCCTTTAACGGAAGAGCACTGCAAGGAAATTTGCTCGTGGACCTATCCCGTCCCTTATCATATATACAATTGGCCGTCGTGGGAAAAGATGGTGGCGGATCAAGAGGAATTCGCCGACGAAACGCTGCGGGAGCAGCAGTATCGCGCCGTAGTGGACGCCGATGGCGAGATGGTGGGCTTCGCCCAATATTTCCCTATGACCGGGGTGACGCGTCTAGGCTTGGGCATGCGGCCCGACCTGTGCGGCCAAGGTCTGGGAGTGGAGTTCGTTCGAACGATTGCCGCCGAGGCCAAACAAAAAGCACCTTCCAACGAAATCGATTTGGAGGTGCTGGTCTGGAATATTCGTGCTTTCCGCGTGTATCAAAAGGCCGGCTTTGTCCATACCGACACGTATGAGCGTATGACGCCTACAGGCATGGAGACGTTCCACTGCATGGTGTGGAAACGGCTCATGGATAAGGGCCGCAGCTAACGGTCGGTGCGCCGCCGTTCGAAAGCTTCGTCGAACCGTGCAGCCGCTTCGAAATCAAGCGCTGTCAAGCCTCCTGCCCGCCAGGAGGTAAGACGAACTTTGATCAGCTTGTAGTCGATGGCGATCATCGGATGGTGATTCAGCTCCAGCTCGGCGATTCCGGCAATGTCCCGAACAAACTCGATCCCGTCCAAATAGGCGGCAAACCGGTACGATTTCACAATCCATTTGCCGTCTTCCCTGCTCCAGCCCTCCGCATCCTCCAGCTTGCGCGACAGCTCTTCCTCCGTCAGCTTCGTCAACCGGGGTCCCTCCTTAAATCCTTACACCAAATAAACGACGCTGATCAGCGTACCTTCGTGGTGAATGACGATCACGTGCTTTTCCCTGTCGTGTGTGACGGTACAGCCGCCGACGCGCATTTTGGGCTCGCTGCCAAGTCCGTAGAACAGATCGTCAGCCAATGTCTTGATGCATTCCTGACGCTCCTCTGCCTCCAGCTCGTTCCAATCGTCCGGGGTCATATCCAAAAATGTGTAGCATTCGTCGATACTGTGTAAAGCTTGGGTGAAATCGTCAATAATGTCATTATATTCACGGCCGAATTTAATCCCCATGACACCGTCAGTCCTTCCGGATGGAAATGGATGAAATTGCTTATTAAGCATTTTAACCCGAAAAAAGCTTCTCATGCAACCGCTTCGAAATAAAGCATTTGCTTGCAAAATCTGTTACACTGTAAGGATACACACAATAAGTTCGGAGGCGGAACGTTTCCTATGCTGAAGCTGCAAATCCCCAAAAACCGAATGAATTATTTGATCGAACGGATGCAGCATGATTTCGAGCTGGCGGAGCTTACGCAGGGCTGGGAGTATTACCACAAAGGCCGCGTTGCAGGGATCGAGCTGGTTCACGGAGTGGAAATTCATGCGCTCGTCAACGGCACTCGTTCATATGAGGTCATTCTGGATATGGACCGTTTCGAAAAAAGCGAATGCAGCTGTCCGTACGAAGGCTGCTGCAAGCATATGGCTGCCGTCATCTTCACATTATATGCATCGTTCGCACGCCCGGAACTGCTGTTGGCACAGCTGAAGCAGGCCATTATGGTAAAAAACCGCCAGCAGCTGACCCGTACGGGAACCGCCAAGCCGGAGAAAAAGCAGGAGCGGCTGGAAGCACCGAAGGCCGAGCAGATGCCTTCCGTCTGGCACCGTTTTTTCGATCAGCAGTTTTACGGATATTCCTTATCCCAGCAGCACTCGATCGAGCTGTTCTACAGCACTGCGCAGGAGTCTCTCCTGCCTCTCGCCGATTCGTGGAACGAAGACCTTCGCCCGCTCTTCCAGCTGCACGTGCTGCTGTTCGTCATGCGCAAGATCGAACAGTTTTACTCGGATACGAAGACATCGTATATGTCCTATTATATAGAAACGGGCTGTAAAGCGGTCGCCAAGCAGTGCATGGAGCAATTCAGCGCTTTGGTGCCAAAGCTGCATATGAAGGAGCTGGCCCGGCGCCATACCGCCGCATTGGACGACACGCTCGCGATGCTTGGAGAGGCCGCGCTGAGCGGCAAAGACTCCCCTCTCGATTGGCTGCTGGCCTATCGCAGCATATGGTGGAGGCTGGCGGAGTTTCCCGAGCGTATTGCGAAAGAGAAGAAGCGTCTACAGCTGCTGTCCTCCAAGACGGGGCTTCTCCCGCGACGAAGAGACGCGCTGCTCGTAGCGCAAGCGCATTTCGATGTGATCGAGGGCGAGGACGACCGCGCACGCTCGCTTTTGGAGGAGCTCTCGAAGCGGGAAGCCCGGGATACGTTCTTGTATTTGAACCGGTGCTACGAAGACCAGCAGTGGGACCGAATGCTCACCTGGCTGCGCTGGATGCTGCCGGCCATGCAACGGGCGCAGCAGGATGAGCTGCGCACCTTCTGCACGTACTGGATGGAGGCGGTCAGCCGGCAGCCGGACGACGGCGAATGGGTCGAGGTGATGATCGCGCTGCTGCCTCGGACGTACTATTTCTACACCGCCTATTTGCTGAAGGCGAACCGGTTTAAAGCGTGGGTCGATCTGCAGCTGGCCAACCGCGTTTCCCCGGTCAATCTGTATGCGATGGACTTGAAAACCGTCGAAAGCCACGATCCTTCCCTGCTGCTGCCGCTGTACCACCAAGCGGTGGAGAGGTGCATCGAGGAGAAAAACCGCAACGCTTACAAGACGGCGATCAAGCTGCTTAAGAAGCTGCACGCCTATTACAAGAAGCTGAACCGGTTGAACACATGGGAGGAATACGTCTACCGCCTGGCTACGCGGTATTCCCGCCTGCGGGCGCTGCAAGAAGAGCTTCGGAAAGGGAAGTGGATTCCATGATCGACACAACTGCGATTACCGTTCATGCCAAATGGACCGCCCCGGGCCGCTTCTTTCTGTGGGGCACCCGCTACAACGGCGGCATCAGCGATGCCTACGACCTGAAGAGCCTGTTGTTCGCCTGGCACGAACCGTCGTTTTACGGCACGTTCATCGAGGTCGCAGAGTCGATGAACGTGGAGGGGCTGCAGCTGTCCGCGCTCGAAGCGCTGGACTACTTCTGCAGCCCGAGCGCCGTCCAGCACCTGAAGCTGGACTGGAGCGGCGAGCTCCGCGAGCTGATCCGGCTCGCGCCGCACGTCAAGGAGGCGCTCGTGCAGGGCCGCTGCATGCCCGACTTCGCGAAGTGGAAGGCGGGCGAGCTCGGCTGGAAGCTGCAGCTGCCCGAGCACGCGGCAGCCGACGGGCTGTCACCGCTCGCGCAGCAGTGGATGGATAAGCTCATCCCCGAGTGGAGCGAGGAAGACAGCATGCTGGCGCAAAGCATCCGCCAGCTGGAGGCGGCGTATCCGCTGCTCCAGCGGGGGAAGCTGCCGGCCGACCTGTGGATGGACGAGGAAGACTGGCTCGTCTCCATCGGCTGGCAGACCGACGGCACGCCGTTTAGGACGTGCCTGCAGCTGAGCGAGCCGCCGCAAGGCCGCGGCGACATCTGGCCGCTGCGCGTCGTGCTGCAGGACCGCGCCGACAAGACGCTCATGCGCGAAGTCGATCCGCATGCGCTGGCCGCGTTCGCGGTCGGCTCGGGCGCCGAGACGGTCGACGCAGCACAGCAGGCAGCTGCGGACGCAGCCGGTCCGGCGGCTCATGCCGGCGCCGACGCCACGGCGAGCGCGGCCGATGCCGCCGAGCCCCTGCCAGCACCAGCACCGCAAGCATCGCCGGCGCTGGCAGAACTGCCCGATGCGTGGCAGGCTGAGCTGCCCCGCGCGGCGCGCGATCTTGCCAAATGGCAGCGTATCCTGCCATGGCTCGAGCAGAGCTCGGAGCCCGGCGTGCTTCGCTCCGAGCTCTCGCAGGACGAGGCTTGGCAGCTGCTGACCGACGGCAGCCTGCGCCTCATGGAGGCGGGCTATTCGGTCTTCCTGCCCGCCTGGTGGGAGCGGATCCGGCGCTGGCGTCCCCGCCTGAAGGCGAAGATCAAATCGTCGGTCGGCTCCGGACCGCAATCGATGTTCGGGCTCGAACAGCTGATGCAGTTCGACTGGAAAATCGCGCTCGGCGATATCGAGCTGACGGAAGAAGAGTTCCGCGCCCTGCTGGAGGAGAACCGCAAGCTCGTGCAAGTTCGCGGCCAGTGGATCCAGCTCGATCCCGACCAGCTGCTTCAGCTCCAGCAGGTCATGAAGCAGGTGCAGAAGAAGCAGGGACTCTCGCTGCGCGACGTGCTTGAGCTTCATCTCCTCGGCTCATCGGAAGGCGAGGAGGAGCTTGGCTTCCAGCGCTCCCTGCAGATGGAGGTGGAGCTGAACGGCCAGCTTCAAGAGATGGTCGATCTGCTCAACCATGCCAAGCGCCCGCCGCTCGTCGAGCCCCCTGCATCGTTTCGCGGCACGCTGCGTCCTTATCAGGTCGAAGGCATATCGTGGCTCTTGTTTTTGCGCCGATTCGGCTTGGGCGGCTGTCTCGCCGACGACATGGGTCTCGGCAAGACGATCCAGATGATTACGTACCTGCTGCATTTGCGTGAGCAGCAGGCGACCGCCGCTAAGGAGACGGGAGCTCCCGCCGCCCCTTCTCTCCTGATTTGCCCTACTTCGGTGCTGGGCAACTGGCAGAAGGAGCTGCAGCGGTTTGCGCCCGAATTGAACGTTCATCTTCATTACGGCCCGGGCCGGGCCAAAGGCGAAGCCTTCAAGGAGACATGCGAAGGCTACGATCTCGTATTGACTACGTACACCTTGTCTCATCTGGACGAAGCGGAGCTTGCCCAGCTCGAATGGAGCTGCATTTGTCTCGATGAGGCTCAAAATATAAAGAATGCTTACACCAAGCAAGCCACGTCCATCCGCGGCCTGAAAGGAAAGCATAAGATCGCCATGACCGGCACGCCGATAGAAAACCGGCTTACCGAGCTGTGGTCGATCTTCGACTTCCTCAATCCCGGATACCTGGGGACGCTGCGCGAGTTCTCTCACCGCTTCGTGAGCGCGATCGAGCGGACGAACGATGCAGAGCTCGTGTCCAAGGTACAGCGGCTCATCCGCCCGTTCCTGCTGCGCAGAGTGAAGAAGGACCCTGCCATCCAGCTCGATCTGCCGGATAAGTACGAGTACAAAACCTTCGTCTCCTTGACGGCCGAGCAAGGGACGCTGTACGAAAATTACATTAAAGACATGTTCGACAGGCTGGACCGCCTAAGCGCCATGGAGCGGAGAGGCCTCATCTTGTCCGCCCTGACCAAGCTGAAGCAAATATGCAACCATCCGGCGCTCATGCTGAAGGAGCCCGCAGGCGTCCCTTGGCAGCAGCGCTCCAACAAGGTGGAGCGGCTGCTGGAGATGGTGCAGGAGCTTCGCCAGGAAGGCGACAAGTGCCTGATCTTCACGCAATTTGTGGAAACCGGCCATTTGCTGCAGCGCATTTTGGAGCAGGAGCTGAGCACTGCGGTCATGTTCCTGCACGGCGGAACGCCGAAAGCGGCTCGCGACCGCATGATTACGGAGTTTCAGGACGATTCGCTCCCTCCTGAGCGGCAGCCCGGCATTTTCCTGCTGTCGCTGAAAGCGGGCGGCACGGGGCTTAACCTGACCGCCGCCAACCATGTGTTCCACTTCGACCGCTGGTGGAATCCGGCTGTTGAGAACCAGGCTACCGACCGGGCGTTCCGCATCGGCCAAACCCGGCACGTTCAAGTGCACAAATTCGTTACGCTCGGAACGCTCGAGGAACGAATCGACGATATGATCGAGAAAAAGCAAGGCTTGAGCCAACAAATTGTAGGCAGCGGCGAACAGTGGATTACCGAAATGTCGACCGACGATTTGAAGGAGCTCTTCACGCTGCGCAAAGAGTGGGTGGAGCTGTAACATAGGTGCGGGCCGCGGGAGGTCCGCTATCCTTTTTTTTGCTGCAAGCGCCTGCCCGGGGCCGGCGAGGTAACCGCCCCTATACGCTGCCTAACGGGAGAAGCTCGGACTCGTTAGGCTTTTTCTTGGAATCGGCCGCCTTAGGATGATATCCGCTTTACCATGAAGGAGGATCTATATGACGGATGAGCCCCGTTACCCGGAGCTGAAGGATAAGCAAGCCCCTTTTGACTATACGCTATCGGTCATTGGAGGCAAATGGAAAATGAAAATCATGTATCAATTGGCTTGCCAAGGAGTGATGCGGTACGGGGAGCTGAAGCGCGGCATTCCGGGCATTACCCACAAGGTGTTAAGCTCCCAGCTAAGCGAGCTGGAGGGCAGCGGGATCATAAGGCGGCAGGAGTACGAGCAAATTCCGCCTAAGGTGGAATATTCCTTAACCCCGAAAGGCAGAACCTTGATGCCGATATTGAACGGGATGTGCTTGTGGGGATTGGAGCATCAATCATAATCAACGAGCCTTCCTCAGACCTGCAAATCGAGAAACAAATAATGCGAATCGCCGGCGGGACATGAATAGGTCTGCATGAGCAAAGACGTGTCCAGATCCGTATATACTTGCGACAATATGCCTTGTCTCTGGTTGTTCATCCGCAGCATATTCGGTATGAAGTACGGGCGCCATATCCAATTGGCCCCCTGGTAGCGGGCATCCCGCTTCCACCCCCCATCCGTTTCCCTTATAAAGTTGGAGGAAACCTGACACCCGTCCTCCCGGCATATATAAATTCTCACAACATTCGGCTCGACATTAGCCAGCAGGCTTTCGATCATAGTATCGGCGTCCTGCGCCCCGGACAGATGCACATCGGACGTCACCAGCTCGTTCAAATTGTTCTGCACGGCAAACAGTGCGCGGTATCGCGCCATCTCCTGCTCGGTATACAGCCGGATCTGCTCTTTTAATAAAGGCTCGTATGCCCGCTCCTGCTGAAACTCCGCCCTGGCTTCCGAGAACAGAAAGCCCTGCACATACCTCGCCCCCGCCTTCAGCGCGTGGTACAAATCCTGCTTCGTCTCCACCCCTTCGATCAGCAGGGACGACCCCATTTGCGAGGACAAAATGGAAAAAGAGTTCAGCAGCGCCTTGTACCCGTCGTGCAGCGTGCTTTTTTTCAACAGCTTCAGGTCGATTTTCAATATATTCGGCTTGATGGAAGCAATTCTATCATAATTACTGTACCCGCTCCCAATGTCGTCAATCGCAATAAGGCAGCCGTGCTCCCGGTAGACGTCGACGATAGCGGACAATTCGTCCAATCTTCCATGAAACTCTTCCTCCGTCACCTCAATGACGACCCGGCCCGGGTCGAGCCCGTGCTTTTCCACGAACTGCAGCGTCGGCAAAGCCCCGGTTTCCTTATAGACGCGATAAATCCAGGAAGGCTTTAAATTCAAGAAAAGCATAGCCTCGCTGCCCGATTGAGCCATTTGCGAAATGGCTTTTTCCCGCAGAATGCGGTCTACATGGAGATGCTGCTCATCGCTAATTGCAGGATTTTGAAAAAAAGCGCCCAAGCTTCGAGCTTCATTCCCCGTCACACTCCGTCCCAGCGCCTCGTATGCTATGATTTTTTGAGTTTGAAGCGATAAGATAGGCTGAAAATAAGGGGTCAGCTCCCGTTCTTGAACCTGCAATACACGATGCTCCTCTGTCATGCCTGCTTGCCTCCTACCGACCAACGCACGTTAGTTTCGTGATATGTTATCTTACACAATAAATCTTAACGATATTGTAAAGGAGAATGAAGAAACTGGCAAATGGTAATGGAAACTAAAGGATTTTGTCGATTGTTTGTCGAATAATCTACGTTAGAAGGAAAGGACGGTGTATAAATCATCAAAGCATCCCAAAACCGCCTTTTCTGATAATATGACGTCTTCTTTAGCGCTTCGAATGCGCTATCGCCGTACGATGATTTCAAACCGAACGGGAAAGGATGACCGTTATGCTCGACGCGACCGATCTGAAAATACTGGAATGCTTGCTCAACGACACGCGCCGGGCGCACAAGGAAATCGGGGAACGCGTACATTTAACCGGTCAGGCTGTAGGTTCTCGTATCCGCAAGATGGAGGATGCCGGAATTATTGAAGGGGTTACCGTAACCCTCAATTACGAAAAGCTGGGGCACCATCTCATGGCCCATATCACCGTGACTATAAACGCGGCCGGCTCGGTTGCGCAGTTTCAAACATTTTTGCAGGAGCATCCCGATGTACGTGAAGCTTACCGGATCAGCGGCGAAGGCTGCTATATGCTCAGGCTGCTCGCGACGTCAGACACCGAGCTCAATGATTTTCTCGAACAGCTTCAGCAGTACGCCCATTACGAGGTACATCTATGTCTGAATCGGATCAAATGATTCAATATATAACACGGCGGCTGCCTAACGGTACTTCCGTATCCGATGCGGCTAGGATTCTGCACAAGCCCGTTTCCTCCGGAGGCGAACATTCATTTCTCTATAGCTAAGGTGGTACAAATTCTATGAAGGTTACCCGTTCGAACGTTTCGCTCGTTTATGTCATTATCATCATCTTCCTGCTTATGTTTGTGAGCATCTCCAGCTACATAGCCTCTACTAACATGGAAGCGGAAATGAATCGGATTACTAAGGAAGGCATTCCATTATCCACAGCAGCCTCCAATATTCTAGAGGATGTCATCAATCAGGAAACAGGCGTCCGCGGCTATGTGGCGACGAGCGACGCCAAGTATTTGGAGGCTTATGAGCTCGGCAAAACGCAGCTGGTCACCGATCTGGAGCTTCTCGCCGAATACGAGAAAAAATATCCCAGCCTGAGAGGCTTGATGGAAGCGGATATCCTCCCGCAGATCAAACGGCTGCAGGAGCATTACCAAATGCAAATCGACCTGGTGCGGTCCGGCAAGGTGGATGAAGCGAGGGATCGCATTAACAACGGCAAAACGGTGATGGACCGCTTCCGCCAGCTTCATCTGAAGCTTCGCGCCGATATTGAATCTCTGAGCTCGGAGGCGTATGCCGATGCGCAGCGGGCAGGTCATGCCGCCCGGGTCATTATCGCTATCGGAGGGGCCGTAGCCCTCGTTATCGGCGCCTTCTCCGCCTTCATCTTCAATCGTGCGAACCGGGCCGAAGCGGCTCTGCGCCGAAGCGAGGAAACGTACCGCTATATGGCGGAGAGCCTGGAAGCGCAAAACGAAGAGATCATCGCCCAGCAGGAAGAGCAGGAGCAGACGTTGGAGAAGCTGTCGCAGCGTGAGCTGGAGCTGGAAACGGTTACGACGTATCAGGAGAAGCTGTCCGGCGCATTGAATATGCAGCAATTTCTGCAATCGTCTATCCCTGCCCTTCTCAGCTCGCTGCAGATGGATGCCGCCCTTCTTGTGGTCAAATCGCGAATGGACGGCCGTTCGGTTGATGTCGGAGGACTCCCGGACGCTTCCTATATCCCGGAACAGTACGACATTTTATATGCCATCGGCTATCCGAAGCAGCTTCCGTCCCATATCGAGCATGAGCTGTTCGGCCCTGCGCTGCGCGTGTTTACCGAAAAGGCTCCGATCGAGTGCAAGCGCGAGCTGTCTCTTGAAGAATCGGGCGTTCACCAGACGATGTCGCATGCAGTTGATCAATATCATCCGCTGTTCGACGATCGCCAGGAGGTCATCGGCTTCCTTCTCTTGACCGGCTACTTGTCGTCGCGAAGCGAACAGACCGCCCGGGCCGGCAAAGGACTCGTTCAGCAATTCGAGCTGGCCTTCCTGGCCCAGCAAATGAACGAAGAGCGCCGCCGTCAATCGGCTTATCTAGAGGAGCTGAACGAGCAGCTCCAGCAGGAGAAAGTACTGATCGAGGAGCAGCGCGATTTGATCGAAAGCATCCTTGAGTCGACTCATGAAGGCATGGTCTTGTGCGACGCATCCGGCAAGCTGTTGTTCGCCAATCACCGGATGGAGGACTTTTTCGCACTGAACGACCATATCGGCGAAAGCTGGATCGATCTGGGCTTCCGGATCGAGAAGTCGACACCTTCCTTCTCCACCGTGAGATTGTCTATCGATCGCCTGCTGAACGGGACGCTCGATAAGCTGACCGAGCGCTTCACGCTGATGGATAACGAGGAGCAGCGGTATATCGAGCTGTACGCCACCAAGGTCGGCGACCGCAAAAAACAGGTGGACCGCGGCTTCCTGTTCGTCTTCCGCGACCGGACTGAAGAAGAAAAAGTCGATGAAATGAAGAACGAATTCATCAGCATCGTCTCCCACGAGCTGCGCACTCCGCTTGCGAGCGTGCTTGGATTTATTGAAATCCTGCTGCACCGCCAGCTGACGCCGGACAAGCAGCAGCGGTACCTGGGGACGATCTACAAGGAAGCGAACCGTCTGTCGACGCTGATCAACGATTTCCTTGATTTGCAGCGGATGGAGTCCGGCAAGCAGGTGTACCATTATGCTCCGGTCGAGCTGACCGGCCTCATCGGGGACATCGTCGAGCAATGGAACGAGAAGCACAGCCACACCATCGAGCTCCAGTCCCCCGGCGGCGAAATTTGGGTTCGCGCCGATGCCGACAGGCTCAAGCAGGTGGCACATAATTTGCTTAGCAACGCGATCAAGTATTCTCCGCAGGCCGACAAGGTGGATGTGGCCATTGAGGTGGAGCATAACGATGTCCGCCTGCTCGTTACGGATTACGGACTTGGAATACCGGAGGAAGCCCGAGGTAAGCTGTTCTCCAAGTTTTACCGCGTCGACAATTCCGACCGCCGCCAAATCGGCGGGACCGGGCTCGGACTCGCCATTGTCAAGGAAATCGTGGATGCCCACCACGGGACCATCTCCTTCGATTCCGTCATGGGCGAAGGTACTACGTTTACCGTTGCAATGAAGACGTATGAGCTGCCGTCCGTCGACGGAAGCATCATCATTCTGGAAGACGACGATAATTTGGCCAAGCTGGTTCAAATCGCTCTCGGCAAGCTGGAGATCCCGACCGTTCATCTGCGCTCCGCCGAAGAAGGCATCGTAGCGTTAGCCCGCGTTCGCCAGCAGCCGCCGAAGCTGTGCATCGTCGATATTCATCTCGAGGGCTCGAAGAACGGCTGGGATTTCATGGCCGCGCTGTACGATCACCCGGTATTTTTCCGGACACCGGTTATCGTATCGACGGCATTGGAGCCGCCTCTGCATTATCACGAGAAGGATATCGAGAAATTTTTGCGCAAGCCGTTCTCGATGGAGAAGCTGCTGCAGGTAGCCGAACAGCTGCTCTTCCATACTCCGAACTACCCGGCGTACATTTTCCCGGAGCAGGACGAGAATCTTATCACCGCCCCACTGAAGCAAAAGGGGATCGAGGTCAACGAAATTACGCACGATCGGGATACGATTCATGTGGAGCTGAAACGCAAGCCGTCTTCCGACATCCCGAAAGAAGGATGATTACTCCCGGATCGCTCTGCTGCAGGCCAGGATTCAGTTCGGGCGCACAAACAAATAAAACGTTTTCAACTTAACGTCCCTTTTTCCATCGTTTGTGTTATGATGAAAGAACATCATAATCGGATGAAGGTGATCATTTGAACACCCCGTTACCACCGAAAGCGGAGCAGCAGCCTGCAGACGTTCGAAGCCTCGGCTCCGAAGCGGTCACGGCCGACCCGAACGACCTTCGCCATGTCCGTAAAATGATTCTTCAGCTGGCAGGGCCGTCGCTTGTAGAGATGCTCTTGATTAACTTTATGCAAATGTTGAATATGATTTTGGTAGGGCGAGTGGGACCTGATGCCGTGGCGACGGTAGGGTTAACCAGTCAGCCCTATTTCCTTCTTCTGGCCATTTTTATGACCTTGAACGTAGGGACCACCGTCATCGTCGCCCGATCGGTCGGGGCGGGACAGCTTGCGGATGCGAACAAAGCCGCGAGCCAGGCATTTGCACTCAACATCGGGCTATCCTTCATCGTCGTGGCCTTCGGCTATTGGTACGCCGCCGATTTGCTGCGCATGATGGGCGCGAGCGAGGAAGTCGTTGCGGAAGGTCTGCTTTATGCGAAAATCATCTTTTTATCGATCGGCTTCAATACGATTTCCATGGCTTTGACGGCCATCCTGCGAGGAGCAGGAGATACCCGGACGCCGATGAAGATCAACGTGCTCTCGAACGTGTTGATCGTCCTGATCGGCTTTCCGCTCATTTACGGCTTGTTCGGTTTGCCTGAGCTTGGCGTAACGGGCGCCGCCGTGGCGACCATCACGTCCCAGCTCGTATCGATGATCTGGGTGATCATCGTTATGTTCAGCGGGAAATATACGATCCGCCTGACCGTCAGAGGGCTGCTTCAGCTGGACCGGGACATGATCGGGCGCATCTTAAAAATCGGGCTGCCTACCGCCGTCGAACAAATCGTCATGCGTCTCGGCATGCTCGTTTTCGTCAAAATCGCCGCCAGCCTCGGCACTATCGCATTGGCAGCGACTCAAATCGCCTTCAACGTGTTCGGACTGACGTTCATGCCCGGGATGGCGTTCTCGATTGCGGCCTCCACTCTGGTTGGCCAATGCTTGGGCGCGGGAAACCCCGACCTTGCGGAAAAGTACGGATGGCAGGTGCGCAAAATCGGCATGATCGTGGCGGGAGCGATGGGCGTCGTCTTCATCCTGTTCGCCAAATACATGATGATGCTCTATACTACCGACCCGGAGGTTATTGAAAAAGGCGCGGTCGGCCTGACCATCATGGGATTTATTCAAGTGTCGCAGGCGACCCAGTTCATTCTTGGCGGAGCGCTGAGAGGAGCCGGAGATACGCGGTATCCGCTCTACTCCACCGTCATCGGCGTCTGGGGCTTCCGGGTCGTATTAAGCCTCTTGTTCGTCTACGGGCTGAATTGGGATATAGCCGGGATTTGGGCTGCCGCCGCAGCGGATCAGTTTGTCCGCTCCATCCTCATCTTCCGAAGGTTCAAAAAAGGCGCCTGGAAAACCGTTCGCGTATGAAAGCTTCGTCCTCCGGCAACGTATACTAGAAAAAAAGAGGTGCTATCCGACATGAATCAATTTCGCGATGAAGAAAAAGAAGCGGTGTACAAAGCTATCTATACTCGCAGGGACGTCCGCACCTTCCTTCCCGATCCGATTGAAGAGGATATCATCATGAGGCTTTTGGATGCGGCGCATCACGGCCCTTCCGTTGGATTCATGCAGCCTTGGAACTTTATTTTGGTCCGGTCCGCAGACGTGAAGAAGAAGCTGGCCTGGGCGGCGGACAAGGAGCGCAGAGCGCTTGCCATCCATTACGAGGGTGAGCGGGAAACGAAATTCATGTCGCTCAAAATCGAAGGCCTGGAGCAAGCACCATTGACCATCTGTGTAACGTGCGATCCGACCCGGGGCGGTTCTCACGTGCTCGGGCGCAACTCGATTCCGGAAACGGACATGATGTCGACCGCCTGCGCCATTCAGAACATGTGGCTGGCCGCCTGTGTCGAGGGACTGGCTATGGGCTGGGTAAGCTTTTATAAGAAAAACGATATCCGCGATATCCTCTCCATCCCGCCGCATATCGACCCTGTCGCGCTGCTGTCGGTAGGCTATACGGATCAGTATCCGTCGATGCCTATTTTGGAGTCGGCCAACTGGGAGAAACGAAGATCGCTCGAGCCGCTTATATTCAATGAGGCCTGGGGGGCGCAAGCGTAAAATAAACGGAAAACCGGCTCGAATCCTTCAAGGAAGCGAGCCGGTTTTGTGCATTTATGCAAGATAGCTATCTTCTGCGTGTTTCCGTGAGCTGGAACTGATTGACCAGCTGCTGCAGGAAATCGGTTATTCCTTCTACGTGTCGCGACGTATAGCGCACGTTCACGATGTCGGACAGCAGCTCGTGCACTTTGCCCTCCACCTCGGTCGATATTTTACGGTTTTCCATGCTGACCGCCGCAATTTTCTCCATCAGCCCTACAACCTCGTTGACGACCTGGGTCTTCTGCGAATCCATGCCCGCATCATTCAATAGCTCGGAAGCCGCTGCAGCCAGCTGCGTCCCTTCCTCTACGACCTGCGTCCCCTCTTCCATAGACGAGAAGGCTTCCTTGGCGTTTTTATAAATCAGCTGAACCGTTTCATGAATTTCCTCGGTCGATTTGCGCGTCATGTCGGCCAGCTTGCGTATTTCTCCGGCAACGACGGCGAATCCTTTGCCATGCTCGCCAACCCTCGCCGCTTCAATCGACGCATTAAGCGACAGCAAATTCGTTTGATTGGAAATTTCCTCAATGACCTGCAGCACGTTCTTGATCTGCTGCGTCGTCTCCATGAACGTCAAGATCGTATGATTCGTCTCGGCCACCTTGCTCGAGATTTGCCTCATCTTATCGCCGATCCGCTCCACTTCCGTCTGAGCCACCGCTATTTGGCCGGCCGCTTTATCCTCAAGTACCCGCAGCGTCCCCTGCATATCGCCTACCGCATCCTTCGCTACGTCGATATCCTTCAGCTGACTGCGTATGCTGCGGATCATATCGTGGATTCTGCCGCTCATCCGCTCTGTAGATACGGCCGTGCTGGCGGTCGAATCGTTCAGCAGCCGCTGGCTGTCGAGCACATCGGATGCCGCCTGCTTCACCTGCAGCATAATGCCCTCGAGCGAATCGATCATGTTATTGATCCACTTCGCGAGCTCTCTTGTCTCATCCTGTTCAAAACGGGCTGGATCCAGACGCTGGGTCAAATCGCCCTTGCCTTCGGCATTGATGCGGATGAACCGGTTAATCCGGTGCAGGCTGCCGACAATCGGCTGCGAGCCCCGCTTATGAACCGACCATGCTTGGACGACGCCGTACAGCACATTGAGCAGCGCTATGCCGCAAGCGGCAGCAAGCGGCGATACGGCATGCCAGTTCAGCATGAAGTAGACCAACAGCGCCGATAGGACGGCGAAGGCGCCGATCAGGGGCAGCTGCAGCTTCGTCAGCTTCCACCCGATACCCCGTATCCGGTATACTTCCTCCAGATCGCCTTCGCACATCATCCCCCATACATCGGGGCAGTGCGGAAGCTGGAATGTCACCCCTTTGCCTATAACCGGGATGTGCCGGTAGTCGGAGTAGCCCGGGAAGGCGACGAACAGGTTGCTCCCGTTAGCGATCGTATTGTCCACGCCCGGATGGAGCTTGCCTGTCGCCGGGTCGGTGAACATCAGCTCCAGCTCCGTATGCTCCTTGACCGACACCGTGCCCCAGTCGGTTGTAACGCCGTCCTTTAAATTTTCGCCGTGCGTAAACGTCCGGTCCTCGAAGCGGCTGCGGGAGAGCGCCGTTCCCGGTGCAATATGGCTGTTCATGTGTGCCCGGGCCATGAAAATATAGTTATCGCCGGAATCCGGGTACACGTGCCCCGATTCCCGTTGGATCAGGTCGCCTATTACGTCGTTCGGCACCCTGCCGCATAACGCTCCCCTCCACTTCCCTTCCACCATAATTGGAACGATGAACAGCAGCGTCATTTTATCATGAAAGGCGGAGGTCGATGGTCCGATCTCCAGTGTCAGCGGATCGGCATAGGGACCGAACAAGCATTTGTTTCCTTTATACGTATATTCAAGCCCTTTGGCTATCAGGCTGCGCCCTGCATAGCCGGTGCTTATATGGCGTTGGTACGACGAAAAGACAACGTCCGACCGCTCGTTTAACACAAACAATTCGGAAAAATCGGACGCCCGGTTGCGCACCGCCGTAAACAGCTTATCCCATTCGGCAGAATGCCCCCCGCCAGAAGACTCTTCTTCCCCGGAAACGGAGCCCATCTGTGCAAGCAGACGATCGAGATGAGACCAATACTCGTTGGTCCAGCTTCTTAAAAGCTCCATTCTCGTGTTAGCAATTCCTTCGAAAATGTCCTCTACATCTTCTTTCAATCCGCGATTCAAACGGTAAGACCACCAGAGAGGAAGCCCCTTTCTAACGCCTAACCAGTCAAACATATGTCTTTCCTCCCATCCAATGAATCTTATGTCATCTTATGTGAAATACTATAACATAAAATGGTAATGAATGTGAGCATTTTTTCCTAATTTCCGTATATAATTTTCCATCAGCCAATGAAACGTAGTCAAAAAAGCCCACCGATATGCCGGTGGGCCCTTAACTGTTGCCGTATTAAGCTTTAAACCCGAACGATCCCAAGAAACGAATGAATCCTTCGCGCCCCTGCTCCGTCCGTTTGTACACTCCGGCGTCCCTTAGCACGTCGGCGAACTTTTGCCCTATGGCGGAGCGCAGCATCGCTTCGGCCTCCGGTGCCTTCATCGCAGTTCCGTGCTCGGCGATCAGCTCGCGGATCCAGCTTGTATGCTTGTGCAGCGGGTGATCCGCCTGCTCCGTAATGGATGCATCCAAAGGCAGCGTGCCGGTCATCACTTGAGCCAGCAGCTCCATCTCGTCCTTGAGCCGGCCTGGCAGCACAGCAAGACCCATCACTTCAATCAGGCCGATATTTTCCTTCTTGATATGATGGAGCTGCTGATGCGGATGGAAAATACCGTCCGGATGCTCTTCGCTCGTCCGGTTGTTCCGGAGCACCAGATCAAGCTCGTACTCGCCGTTCGCATTGTTGCGTGCGATAGGAGTAATGGTGTTATGAGGAACCTGCACACCGTTTCGCTCCGTGTAAGCATAGATATCATTGTCCGGATCGCTGTAGCTTTTCCACTCGTTCAAAATCGTATCGGCCAGCTTGAGCAGCTGCATCTTGTTATGGCTCGATATGCGGATGACGGACATCGGCCATTTGACGATGCCGAGCTTCACATTCGGATAATCGGAATGGGTCAGGCTAAGCTCAACCGGCGATTTTTCCATTGGAAACTGATGCTTGCCGCCCTGGAAATGGTCGTGGTTGAGAATCGATCCGCCCACAATCGGCAGATCGGCATTCGAACCGATGAAGTAATGCGGAAACTGGTCGATGAAATCAAGCAGCCGGTAGAACGTCTGCTTCGACGTCTTCATCGGGCGATGCTCCCGGTCGAAAATGATGCTGTGCTCATTGTAGTACACATAAGGGGAATATTGGAAATACCATGGCTCCCCGTCCAGCTCCAGCGGAATGACCCGCAGATTTTGCCGTGCCGGATGATTCAGCCGGCCTGCGTAGCCGACATTTTCGATGCACAGCAGGCATTTCGGATAATGGCTCTGCGGCGCGTTCTTGAGCATCGCAATTTCCTTGGGATCCTTCTCCGGCTTCGACAAGTTGACGGTGATCTCCATATCGCCGTATTCTGTCGGCGCCAGCCAATATTGATTTTTGCCAATCCGGTCGACGCGGATATAGTTGGAATCAATACAAAGCCGGTAAAACTCATCGGTCGCCTGCTCTACGCTGTCCTGCTTCGCCGTAGTCCAGAAGCGGCGGGCAACCTCCGACTGCCGCGGCATAAGGCAGCCCATAATTTTGGCGTCCAGCAGATCGCGAAGCGTCGTGTTATTGTCTTCGAGAATGCCGGTTTCCGCCGCATAATCGAGCAGCGATTCCAGCAGCGGAACCGGGCTGTCCGCTTCCGCTCCGTCCGTCTCGCCGCCGTACGGCTCGCTGACAGACAGCAGCTCAAGCAATGCATTGCGGGCGGCGTAAGCGTCAATCGGCTCCAGCAGCTTATGCCGGATGCCGAACTGCAGCAGCTGCTCTATCGTGTAAGCCGCTGCTTCCTGGCGGTTGTTGCCGGTTGCGTCGTTCATTGCGCAAGCCTCCTTCATGTAAGTAAATCATAAGAAGTGATAGAACCATCAATGCTATTAGCTTTTATATCCATTCGGGTGGCTCTTGTGCCAAGCCCACGCCGTTTCAATAATTTGCTCCAGACTGTCGCGCTGCGGCTTCCAGCCAAGCTCCGCTTTCGTCCGCTCCGAGGAAGCGATCAGTACCGCCGGATCGCCGGCACGACGGGCTTCGATAACGGCAGGAATCTCGTGTCCCGTCACTTTGCGTGCGATCTCGACGACTTCTTTAACGGAGAAGCCTTTGCCGTTGCCCAGATTGTATACGCTGCTGTCTCCGCCGCCGCGCAGCTTTTCGACTGCAAGGATATGCGCGTCGGACAAGTCCGTCACGTGAATATAGTCGCGGATGCAAGTTCCGTCCGGCGTAGCGTAATCGTCGCCGAAGATCGAGATGTGCGGCCGTTGGCCCAGCGCAACCTGAAGAATGATGGGGATGAGATGCGTCTCCGGCGAATGATCCTCACCGATGCGTCCGCTCTCGTGAGCTCCCGCCGCGTTAAAGTAGCGGAGCGACACATATTTGATCCCGTGCGCGGTATCAAACCAGCGCATCATTTTTTCCATCGCCAGCTTGGTTTCGCCGTATGCGTTCGTCGGCAGAGTGCGGTCGCTCTCCATGATCGGCACGTTTTCCGGCTCTCCGTAGGTTGCCGCGGTGGAAGAGAATACGATTTTCTTCACGCCGTACTCGTTCATCTTCTCCAGCAGGCACAGCGTTCCGTACACGTTGTTATGATAATATTTGCCCGGATTTTGCATGCTCTCTCCGACGAGAGAGTTGGCGGCGAAGTGAATGACCGCTTCGATCTCGTTTTCCTTGAACACCGTATCCAAAAAGTCCGCGTCGCGAAGATCGCCGACATACAGCTTACCGCCAAGCACCGCTTCACGGTGTCCTTGCTGAAGGTTATCGACCACGACAACCTCTTCGTTTCTAGCCAGCAGCTCCGCAACCGTATGCGAGCCGATATAGCCCGCACCGCCCGTTACCATGATTGCCATCTAAAACCCTCCCTTTTTTATAGACGATATCACTTACATCTCTTATATCACTTACAGTTTACAGCTTACGCCAGTTCCTTGACTCCGTCACCGATGTCGCATACATAGAAATCCGCAGTCAAGCCGGTTCTTTCTTTGTACGCCTGACCTACCTGCTCGATAAATACTGCAACGCTCTCCTCATGCACCAGCGATACCGTGCAGCCTCCAAAGCCTGCGCCTGTCATGCGGGAACCAAGCACGCCTTGAACCTTCAGCGCTTCCTCCACCATAACGTCCAGCTCCAGACCCGTCACTTCGTACAGATCGCGAAGCGAATCGTGGGACGCAATCATCAGCTTGCCGAAGGCTGCCAGATCGCCTTGCTCCAGAACCCTCATCGACTGCAGGACACGATCGATCTCTTCAACTACATGCTTCGCCCGCTTGCGGACCGTTTCGTCCTTGATCAAATGCCGGTACTCATTGAACTGCTCCAGGCTCAGCTGTCCGAGCAGCGTCAGCTCAGGGAATTGCGCCTGCAAATCTTTAACCGCTTGCTCGCATTGAGCTCTTCTCTCGTTGTAGGCTGAATCGACCAGCCCGCGTTTTTTGTTCGTATTGCCGATGACGAGCTTGTACGCGCCGCTCTCGAACGGCACATGCTTATATTCCAGCGTATCGCACATCAGCAGGATCGCATGGTCTTGCTTCCCGTTGGCGACCGCAAACTGATCCATAATGCCGCATTTGACACCTATAAATTCGTTTTCCACCTTTTGCGACAGCAGGGCGATCTCCACCTTGTCCGTCGGTTGGCCTTCCATGGTCAGCAAGCCGAAGGCTGTAACCACTTCGATCGAAGCGGAGGAGGAGAGACCCGAACCGTTAGGAATCGCTCCGCTGAACAGGATGTCATACCCGCTGACGGCTATTCCGCGCTGCTGCAGCTCGGCGATGATGCCCTTCGGATAGTTCATCCATTCGTCGGCCGGATCGAACGCCACGTTAGTAATGGAAATATGTTTGTGCAGCGGGAAGTTCGTGGAAGCAAATCCTACCTGCCCGTCGCCGCGCTTGCGGATCAGCATCGTCGTTCCGAACGTCAGAGCCGCCGGGAATACGTAGCCTCCGTTGTAATCCGTATGCTCGCCGATCAGATTCACCCTGCCCGGAGCGTGGAACACATGAAGCTCTCCCGCTCCGTCATTGCCGTATAATTCAATAAACCGTTCTTTCAATGCCTGTAAGTCTGCCATAGAAATACACCGCCTGATTCAAATTGGATTATGGATGAAGAATGGTTTTCTTGTCTGAATTCAGTATACTGCCTGAGCGCTCTCCCGCACTATGGAACGATGTCAGCTTCACATGGAAAAATGTTAGATTCGTTTCTTGCTGCACCCTCTCCCATGATATACTGAAACAAAACGAACCACAACTTCGGGCTGTGCCATACAATGTGCCATTCAAGGAGAAGGAGAGGTGCTATCGCTTTATGAACGCCAAAAGAACGGACAGCTACTACGTCGTGTCCAATCCGCAGCCGCCGACCGATGACGAGCTGGCCGTGCTCTTCACCGGCAACAGCCAAACGAAGCCCGGGCACAAGCCCGGGCCTAAAGTCGTCGACTACTATTTGCTTCACCATATCCAATCGGGATCGGGAACGTACACGTGTCAAGGGATCACCTACCGGCTCGGAGCCGGCGACAGCTTCCTGATCGAGCCGGGCAAGCTCATCAGCTATAAGGCCGATGATGAGGATCCTTGGTTTTACCGCTGGATCGCCTTCGAGGGTCCTCAGGCGGCCCGCATTTTGCACGAGATCGGGCTCTCTTCGAGTCAACCCGTCGTTCATACAGGCCGCAAGCGCAGCGTAGGCGTGCTGTACCATCAGGTGCAGACGGTGTTCCAGGCGCGGCTGCCTCATGCCAACTTGAAGGCAAGCGGCTATCTGCAGCTTCTGCTTGCCGAATATGCCGAGGCGCTTCAGCCGGAAGCGGCAGCCTCTCCTCAGCTGGCCGGCGGCAGCGATCAGATCGTGCAGCAGGCCGTCCACTACTTGTCGTCGCAATATGCCGAGCCGATAACGATCGAGCTGATGGCCGAAGCGCTCGGTTATAACCGCGCCTATTTGTCTACGCTGTTCCGGAAGCACACGGGAGTCACTCCGGTCTCGTTCCTGCTCAAGCTGCGCACCGACAAGGCGCGCCTGCTTTTGCGCGAGCGGCCGGAGCTGACGGTAGAGCAGATCGCCTCCTCCGTCGGCTTCCAGGACCCGCTTTACTTCTCGAAGCAGTTCAAGCGGCTCTACGGCACTTCTCCTACCGAATACCGCCATGCCATGCAGCGGCTTCAGCTTTAGGAGTGGAGCAATTGCCGCGACATCTGCAGCGGCAGGGCGAAGCAAATGCACGCTCCCTGCCCCAGGCGGCTTTCGGCCCAGATCCGTCCGCCATGAAACTCCACGATCTCCTTGGCGATAGCAAGCCCAAGCCCGCTGCCGCCTCCTGCGGAATTACGGGACTTATCCTTTTTGTAGAACCGGTCGAAAATATACGGCAGATCGTCGGGATCGATTCCGCTTCCGTTATCCTGCACCCGCATTACGATCGAGGAGCCGTCCACCGCGATCTGCAGCTGAATAAAGCCGCCTACCGGCGTATGCTTGATGGCATTGTAAATAAGGTTGGTCAGCACCTGGTCGATCCGGTCGATATCGATAAACACGCTGCCCCCGTAAGGTGCAGCGGGAGCGTGAACGCTGAAGCGCAATCCCGCATTGTTCACCTCCAGATCGTACCGGTCGGTGTAGTAGGCCGCCACGTCCTCCACCATCATTTCCTGCATCGAGAAATCGATCTGCCGCGCCTCCAGCTTCGACAGCTGGAACAAATCGGCTATGAGCCGGTTCAAGCCGGTAATTCGGCCGAGAATGAGCCGCAAATATTTCTCCTGCTGGTCCGGCTCCACCACAACGCGGTCGATTAAAGCCTCCACGTACCCTTGGATCAGCGTCATCGGCGTGCCTAGATCGTGCGATATGTTGCTCAGCAGGTGGCGCCGCGAATTTTCCAGCCTTCCCAGCTCTTCGTTCATCTTCTCCAGGCTCCGGTTCGAGCGCTCCAGCTCCGCGGTACGCTCCTTGATCCGATGCTCGAGCCCCATGTTCAGCTCTCGCAGCTGGCGGGAGAGCGTCTCCACGGATGCGAACGCCTTGAACGATTTCAGGCTGATGATGAACGAAGTCATAAAGATAAAGAAAAATAACCCGATCGACGATACGTTGCCTATTTGAATCCATTCGTTATAGTACAGAATATCGATGGTCACCGTGATGATAAAAAACATGCCGCCGAACATGGCGAAGCCTGCGCCTTCCTTGCCTTTGGCCAGCGCTTTTACAATACCCGACATCACGTAAGCGCATACGAGCAGCGTAATGGCCTGGTACCACTGCGTCGTATAAGAAAACGCATACGGAGAAAGCAGCAGAACCGTGAGCGAGAACAAACCTCCCGCCGCCTGCAGGCCCAGCACGAACAACGGGCTGATTTCCTGCGGAAACAGCGTCCGGCAAAACATGACGGCCAACGGCAGGGCGATGTAATAGCATAAATATTCCACCCGCAGCCCGGTATCGTAAGAAATGAACGGAAGCAGCTGATATGCGGCTCCCTCCCCGACCAGCATGGCGCGTATGCCGATGGCGAGGCAAAACAGCGCAAAGTAAAGCGAGCCCTTATCCTTAAACCGGATTAAGAACAGCCCCAGATGGTACAGCCCCATCACCAGCAAGCTGCCCACAAGCGTCAGCTCCACGCCCAGATGGAATTGATGATGCGATGTCAGCTGCCGGGCTTCGCCCAGCTTCAGATCGTTCCAGATGCCGCCGAGCCTATGGTCGTAATTGGACACTTGCAGCATAATATCGAGCACCGGGCTGTCCGGACTGAAGTAGACGAGCTGAGGCAAATAACGGGCTTGCGCAGTCTCCGGACTCGTGCCTACGGTCCCCGCCCCGCCCAGCTGTTCGCCGTTGATCCATATGGAATAAGAAGACCGGATGGTCGGCAGCTCCAGAGCGAGCACATCGCCGGTCAAATCCGTCGTTACCTTCAAATGATATGTAGCGTACCCTTTGCCCGGAATCGGCTGCCCGTCGACGACGTGCCCGTTCCATGAGCGGGACAGCCTGAGCCAGTCCGCTGCCGGCGAACCGGAGCCATGACCAGCGGAAGCAGCCTGATCTGCAGTCAACAGCTGATTCCAGTAAAAATCCCACTCGCCTTCCAGCTCCACCGCCCCGTCCTTGACGAAATCCCAGCCTCTCAAATCCAGCACTCCCTGAACCGCCGACGGACTTACCCGATCCTCCCGGTCCGAATTATAGCTGCAGCCGCCTAACAAAAGGATGGCAAAAATAGCTGGAATCCATATATAATAGAGATAGATTCTGGAAACGGGAACCACATACTTTCTTTCTATGTTTTCTCTCATCGTAACGCAAATTTTGCCATTTGGAAACAGCTTTGTGATTTCAATAGGAGGAGTAGGGAGAACCAATGTCAGCGGAAAAAATATTGATTGTCGATGACGAGCCGGAGATTACGGAGCTTATCCGACTGTACCTGGCTAAGGAAGGTTATGAAGTGATCAGCACGGACAACGGCCCGGGCGCTTTGGAATATATGGAGCAATACAAACCGGACATGGTCATTCTGGACATTTTGCTGCCCGGTATGGACGGCATTGAAATATGCAGACAAATCAGGCGCAATTATGATATCCCCATCCTGTTCATCAGCTGCAAAAGCGAGGATATGGACATTATTCTAGGGCTCAGCATCGGCGGCGACGATTACGTGACCAAGCCGTTCAGCCCGAGCCAGCTCGTAGCCCGCGTAAAGGCTCACCTGCGGCGCAAGCAGCTGCACGACCAGCATAAGGAGGATTCGCAGCAGCTCTCGTTCCCGGGGCTCGAAATCGACTTGCTGAGCCGCAACGTCTGGGTTAACGGCAGCATCGCCCCGTTATCCTCCAAGGAGTTCGACCTGTTGGCGCTCATGGCCAAAAAGCCGAACAAGGTCGTGCCGATCGAGCAGCTGTATAAGATGGCCTGGGGCGTCGACAGCAATGGCGATACGCGAACGCTGCTCGTACATATAAGCAATCTGCGCAAAAAAATCGAGCCGAATCCGACCGAGCCCGTCTTTGTGCAAACGGTCCGCGGAGTCGGGTATAAATTCAACAGCCTTGTATAGCGTCTAGCGACAAAAAAAGCGGTGCCGTCCTGAGGATGGCACCGCTTCTTTATTTGATTTAAGCCGTCAATGTTTCTTCCGATTCCGGTGTTGCTTCGGAAACCAGCTTTTTGACAATAATTCTGGAAATTCTAAGCTCGTCGGTTTCTTCGACAATGAACTCGAATTCTTCGTTGTAGGCGATCTTCTGCCCTTTTTTAGGCGGAATCTCAATGTGGGAGTACACCCAACCGCCGATCGTGTCGTAATCCTCCGTATCGATCTCCAGTCCGAAACGGTCGTTCACTTCGTCGATCAGCATCCGGCCGTCGATCGAGAACGTTCTCTCGTCCTTTTGCTCCAGAACCGGCCGCTCGTCGCCGTCGAATTCGTCCTGAATTTCTCCGACGATTTCTTCAATGATATCCTCAAGCGTGACCATACCTGATGTGCCACCGTATTCGTCGATCAACAGCGCGATTTGCGCGCTCTTCTTCTGCATCAGCTTCAGCAGGTTGCTGATCGGCATCGATTCCGGCACTTTCGTAATGGGACGAATCACTTTGCGAATGTCCGTGCTGTTCGCGTTCGCCTTCATCAAATCTTTTATATGGACAAACCCGATAATGTTATCTTTATCCGGATCACACACCGGGTAGCGTGTTCGCATTTCATCCAGCGCAATTTTCATGTTCTCTTCAAACGAAAGCTGGACATACAAGCAGCCCATGTCGGTACGAGGAATCATGATTTCGCGTGCGTTCGTTTCTGCAAATTCAAATATATTATCAACCAGCGTAAGCTCGGTATTGTCGATCAGACCGCTTTTGTGGCTCTCTTTCATCAGTACCCGAATCTCTTCCTCGGTGTGGGCGGAATCATGCTCGGAGGCAACCTCGATCCCCGCTTTGCTCAGCATCCAGTTGGAGATGGTATTCAACAGCCAGTTAAAGGGAAACATGATTTTATAAAAAATAATCATGGGCACTGCAGACATCAGAGTAATTTGCTCCGGCTTGCGGATCGCGTACGTCTTAGGAAACTGCTCCCCAAGCGTAATGTGCAATGTCGTAATAACGGAAAAAGCAATAATGAATGATACCGTATGAATAACCGCATCGCCGAAGCCCATATCCTTGAGCACGGGATCAATGATCCGCGAGATGGTCGGTTCGCCGACCCAGCCCAATGCCAGTGACGCCAATGTGATACCTAGCTGGCAAGCCGACAGATACGCGTTCAAGTTGCTTGTAATATGCTGGGCAAACTTGGCGCTTGCATTCCCTTCCTTCACTAACGTTTCAATCCTGCTGTTACGAACCTTAACCATCGCAAATTCTACTGCGACAAAAAATCCATTCAATAAGATCAAAACAAGAATCAATACTAGACTCCACAATAAAGGTAACGGGTCACTACTCAATAACTCCCTATCGCCTCGGTGAGACGGATAGGTACACCTCCCTCAAAGACTCAAAATGTGAGACGCCTCTTCAGGCAGCCTCGATTAAAGTATACATTTGCAACCAGTATATTTATTATATCCTAATTAAGAAGAGCGTCCAAGGAACGGCTTGCTTATTTACAGCGCCGAAATGAAAGCTTTAACGGTTAAAATATAGGTATACAAACTATTTTTCCCCGTTTTTGAGCTGTTTTGAACCGTATTCGGCTTCTGGGGGTATTGAGCATACATATTTGAAATGCGGATGAAGCATAGTAAGCAAAAATAAGACCGCGCTGCCCAATACGGACAACAGGAGGCACGAATGAGCACCAACTGGATGGAGCTGATAAAAAAAGGGAATACATCGTCAGCCGCGGCGGCTTTGGGAAATACGGGGATTGCCGTACTGAAGGGGATTGCGGCGGCTTTCAGCGGCAGCGGGGCCATGTTCGCTTCGGCTATGCATTCGATAGCGGATGCGATCAATCAGGGATTCGTGTTTCTCGGAAGCGTGCTGGCCGAACGAAAGCCGACTCCGCGCTTCCCGACCGGGTTCGGACGGTTAATCAATCTGTTCTGCATGATTGCTGTTATTGTAGTTACCATTATGGCGTACGAGACGGTAAAAGAAGGCATCCACCTGCTTAGCCATCCTTCGGCCGCGCATCATTTTTGGCTCAATTTCATCGTGCTCGCCATTTCCATCGCCGTCGACAGCTTCGTCCTCGTGAAGGCTATGAAGGAAATCGTGCACGAAACGAAAGCTCAAGCGACCGGGCTCGGCGTCGTCCCCGCGGCTATCCGAAATGTTGGGCGGGCTGCGCCTCCGACAAGACTCGTCTTTTACGAGGATATCGTAGCCACATTAGGCGCTCTGCTCGCGCTGATTGCGGTACTCGTCACTCAATTTACGGCCATTACCTTATTCGACGGGCTGGCCACCATCTTCATCGGCCTGATGATGGTCGGCGTCGCCTTCAAGGTGGGCTATGACAATATGGTCGGGCTGATCGGCGTGGCCGCACCGACCGAAATCGAAACCAACGTAGCCCGAGTCATTCTGGCCGACCGCGATGTGACTGACATCAACAAGCTGCGCGTCGTACAGGAAGGACGAACATATCATGTCGAGAGCTATATCGAGCTGCGCAAAGGGCTGTCGTTGGCCGACGCCGACGACATCAAGTTCCGCGTCCGCGACAGCCTGCTGACGGATACGAACATTTCCGACGTAACGCTCGGTATCATTGAAGATAACGGAGTTGCCGATTGGATGGAGCCTGGCAATGAAGAAGCCGTCAGACAGTAAGCTTGAGTTAAGCTTGCGTCCGGCGGCTTCTTTTCTCATTTTCCCTCATGCGAAATGTTCGTAAACAGCTCGTCGAGCTCCTGCGGGCTTAAATCGCGCCAGCGGCCGACCGCAAGTCCCCCGAGACGGATGTTCATTATGCGCACCCGCTTGAGCCTCCGTACTTCATACCCGAATGCTGCGCACATTCTGCGGATTTGACGGTTCAGCCCCTGCGTAAGAATAATGCGGAATACCTTCTCCTCCTGCTTGAACACCTCGCACGGCTTCGTCATGGTCCCGAGAATCCGTACGCCGCTTGCCATCCCCTGCAAAAACATCGGCGTGACCGGCTTGTCCACCGTCACGATATATTCTTTTTCATGATTGTTTTCCGCCCGCAAAATTTTGTTGACGATGTCGCCGTCGTTGGTCAGCAAAATCAGCCCTTCGGAATCTTTATCCAACCGGCCGATCGGAAAGATCCGCTCTTTGTGACCGACAAAATCGACAATGTTGCCGCGCACCTGCTGCTCCGTCGTGCTTGTGATCCCTACCGGCTTGTTCAGCGCAATGTAGACGCCCTTCTTCCTCGTGCTGATCGGCTTGCCGTCCACCCGCACATCGTCGCCTTCCTCCGCCTGGCTGCCGAGCTCGGCCTTCTTCCCGTTAATCGTAACGCGTCCCGCCTCCACCAGCTTATCTACCTCGCGCCGGGAGCAGAACCCCGTCTCGCTTATGAACTTGTTAATTCTCATGTCCGTCACTCCACCTCGTATCATCCTGTGCACATTATACCACGCGGGAAATAACTAACAAAAAAATAAGATCGAAACCTCATATCGCTATTTACATAAAATCCCTTGTCCGGTACGATAGACCTATGTCGAAAATTGGGTGAATTAGGAATATAGACCCGTATTAGAAAGAGGTGTATGTATGCTGCGCTCCATGTCTTATCCGGCTAAAACGGTATTTTACTTCAGCTTGTACATGTTCGCACTCAGTCTGACGCTATTGATCGTGCCGGGGGTATTGGCCCAGCTGCTCGGCTATACCGCCGTAAGCGAGATCTGGATTCGCGTCATCGGGATGTTTCTTTTGTTTCTGGCGTTTGATTACGCGGCGTCCGCTATCGAAGGCATGTACCGGTTTTACTATTTAACGGTCTACACGCGGGCGTCCATTATTTTGTTCATGACCACGTTTGTGCTGCTCGGCATGCTGAAGCCGATTTTTATTGCACTCAGCCTGATTGATTTGAGCGGGGCTATATGGACCTATATCGCCTTGAAATCACACAAGCGAAAGCACAGGAAAACAAGCGACTCTTCGGCCGTTCAGGCGTAAGGGGTTTCAAAATCATCGGACAAGGGTAATAGAAGGTATCCGAGCTATGGGGATGACCGGATGTGCCCGGATTTCCGGATGCTTGATTGCCGTCTGGCGTTCCATACCACAACTCTGAAGGAGAGTGATGGAGATGACACGCAAGAAGCAAATGCATTTGATTACACGTCCCTTTGCCCACGTTCATAATACATTGACCACATTAGGATTTGCCGAAAAACCTACGCGGGACGGCTGCGTTTATGAGCTGATTTTCCGCGACCCCGTTACATTGAGAGAATATTTGTACCAGCTGCCTACCCAAACCGCAAGCAACGGCCTGACTATCGTCCATTTGCACGAGGCGTGCTTCGTGGACAAGGTGGAGGTTCCGTTTGGCGCCGTGGAAGCGGCGGTCCAGATGATGGCCGAGGTGGAGCAGTATTTGTCCAATCATGAGCCCAAATTAGCCAGCACCCCGATCGAAGAAGCGATGAACGGACGGATGGCGAACAATGAGGCCGAGGTGAGGCGGCTGGGTAAGGAAATGGCCAATATGCCTACCAATTCTCAGCTGCTGGAAAACGGAATGGTCCCCGACCCGATTCAGTAAAGGTCCGTTTGGGGCAATTCCATCGGATGGACGGGCCGAGCCCCGAGCTTTTGGCGGGAGAATGAATGCCCCGAGCTTCGCTAATACAAGTTTCGCTAATGCAACTGGAAGAACCCCTCTGCGACTTATGCAGCGGGGTTCTTGGACGTTTGCCTCAAATCGGCCGGACGCTGCGAATAGTTTAAATAGGTATGGCTACAGAGAGTAACATATGCAAAATTGGGGATGAAGGTTTTTATGGCAAAACAACAGTCACTATGGTCATTATTGCGTAAAAGATTGCGCAAAAAGCTCGCGAAGTCCGCTTCGGCCCGCATGGCTGCAGCGGCAGCGGCTCAAGAACCGCCGTTGGCAGATAAAGGGGCAGGAAAGCCTTCCGGTCACGCCAGCCGAAAACCGCGGAAGCGAAACCGTTGGAAGCGGACTTTGCTGTGGTTCGCAGGCATTGCCGTGCTAGGGAGCTGTGCTATGGCAGGCTTCGCCGCGCTATGGATTCGCGGGCTCGATATAAGCAAGCTGGAGCATCCGCTGCCTGAGCCGACGATCATCATGGATAAGAACGGCAAGCCCGCTTCCCAGCTCTCCTCCTCGCGCATCGTTCCCGTGCCGCTGGATCAGATTCCTCTTGAACTGCGCAACGCGGTGATCGCCGTTGAGGACCGGCGCTTTTACGAACATGTCGGGATCGACCTATGGTCTACGGCCCGGGCTCTGCTGCGCGACTTGAAATCAGGGTCGATGAAGGAAGGCGGCAGCACGCTTACACAACAGCTGGCCAAGAACCTGTTCCTTCAGTCCGACAAGACGTTAAGCCGGAAGCTGAAGGAAGCCGGATATGCGCTGAAAATCAGCACCGTCTACAGCAAGGACGAAATTTTGGAGCTGTACTTGAACAGCATCTACTTCGGCGAAGGACGCTGGGGCGTCGAGGGAGCGGCGCAGGAATATTTCGCGAAGCCGGTTCAGCAGCTGACGCTGGAGGAATCGGCGATGCTCGCCGCGCTGCCCAAAGCGCCTACAAGCTACTCTCCGGCCAAAAATATGGAGAAGGCGCTGGAGCGGCGCAATCTCGTCCTGTCGCTGATGAAGGAGCAAAGCTTCATTAGCGACGCCGCCTACCAGCAGGCCATCGCGAAGCCGATCGTTCTGAAGCAGCATAATGAAGAGACGCTCAAAGGAAAGTATCCGTCCTATGTCGACTATGTGATCCAGGAAGCCGCCGACCTCTACGGCTTTACCGAGGAGCAGGTGCTGACGACCGGGCTGCGCATTTATACCGAGCTGGACCCGCAAATACAGCAGGCGGCCCAAGACGTGTACGCCGACAACGCCGCGTTTCCGGAGAGCAAGCCGGATCAGCTTATTCAGAGCGGCACCGTCCTCCTCGACCACAAGACGGGAGCGATCCGGGCGCTTGTCGGCACAAGGGGACCGCAGGTGTACCGCGGCTTCAATCACGCGACCCAGCTGAAGCGCCAGCCGGGCTCGTCGTTCAAGCCGCTTGTCGTGTACGGTCCTGCGCTCGAGCGGGGCTATACGCCTAACTCCCCGCTGTACGACGGGGAGCTCGACATCGCGGGCTACCGTCCCAAGGACTGGGACGGTCAGACCCGCGGGCAGGTGACGATGCGCGAGGCCATCATGCGCTCGTGGAACATCCCGGCGGTGTGGCTGCTGAACGAGATCGGCATCGACGCCGGGATGAACTTCGCGCGGAGGTCGGGGATCCCGCTCGGGGCCCCCGACCGCACGCTCAGCATCGCCCTCGGCGGCTTGTCCGAGGGCGTGTCGCCCCTGCAGATGGCGCAAGCGTTCGGCGCCATCGCCAACCTCGGCGTGCGGCAGCAGGCGCACGCCATCGTGAAGGTAACGACCAAGGACGGCATCCCCTTGGTCGAGGCGAAGCCGCAGCCGGCGACGGTGACGGAGCCGGCCGTGGCGTACACCCTGACTTTACTGCTGCAGGATGCAGTAAAGTCAGGGACCGGGCAGGCCGCCGCGCTGGGGCGGCCGACGGCGGGCAAGACGGGCACGACGCAGCTGCCCGCCACGAAGGAGTTCGCCGACATTGGAGCCAACGGCATCAAAGATGCCTGGTTCGTCGGATTCACGCCGGAGCTGACCGCAGCCGTCTGGCTCGGCTACGATCAGACGGACAAGAACCATTACTTAACCACGGGAGGCGTCGCACCTGCCACCGTGTTCAAGGAGATCATGAGCCGGGCGCTCCGCGATGTCCCGGTAGTACCGTTCACGGTTCCGCCCGACTATAAGCCCGAGCCTCCTCCGGAATCGGAACAGCCGAAGAACGAGCAGCCTCAGTGGATGCAGCAGCTGCAGGAACGTCTCGGTATCGGTCCATCCGACTCCAAAAAGAACGAAAATAAGCCCCGTGGGCCCAAAGGGAGATAACGGAACGACGATTAGTCAGCGTGCCGTCCGTTCCTTCCCAATACACGGGATATCGCATGAGCTGACACAAGAAAAAGCCAGTCACTTCCGCCTTCAACTAGACGGGTAGTGACTGGCTTTTTTCTGTACTTCTGGCGCGGCTCCCGCAGCTCCAGTATTTCCGGCAGCCGGAGGCAGCGCAGGTCCTGCTGGTTTATCCCCCTGGGCCGCCGTCGTGGTGTCTGCAGCATTACCGCGCAACCGGATAGCGCGACGCTTTTTGAATTCGATGAAGCAGTCCGCCCAGCGCTGTTTGGACAGAGCCTCCCCAGCGTTGCTGCTTCAACCGCCTATCGGCTCCAGCTTAATCATCGTCATCATGATCGTCGTGCTTCTCTTTGCCTTTGCCCTGCTCTTTCTCCTTGCTGTCCTTCGATTTCTCGTTTCCTTTGCCCTTCGGCTCCTGGGGATGCGATGGAGGTTGAGGCTTGTCGGCCCACTTCACATCCAGCTTCCAATCGGCCGAACGGTTGGCAAGCTGAAATTCGGAGGCAATCTTCTGCTTGAGCGCTTGCTCGAACGTTTTTTGCTCCGCAGGCAGTCCTTTGACCAGCTGCTGGATGAAGGATTCCGCGGCTACACCGTCAAGATGAATGACCGAGCGGTCCTGTGTTTTCAAATACAGCTCTGTGTCCGCCGGCTTCTTGGGATCCTGCTTCACCTTCAATTCGAACTCGCGGCTTTTCCACTCGAATTCGAGCTTTTCCCAGCCTGGAGAGCCGGCAGCAGCAGAGGAAGCAGTCCCTGAGCTCGCAGAGGATTTTCCCGCGGAACCAGCCGGCTTCTGTACCGACCCTTGCGATCCGGTAGCCCCTGCTGCTCCCGAGGCTCCGGAATTTCCGGCAGCCGGAGGCAGAACAGGTCCGGCCGCTTTCTCGTCACCGGCTGCCGCCGTCGTGCTGTCTGTTGCGGCTCCGCTCGGCGCCGCCGTACTACTGCCGGCTGCGGACTGGGATGGAGTCTGCTCAGGTTGAGCCGGTGCGGGCTCAGCAGCGCTGAACGCCTTAATATAGGCGGCTTGGTCTTTGTTGTTAAGAATCAGCTCCAGCGAATCTCCTGCCTTTAGATCGGCCAAGGATGACTTTTGATTGTTCCGGTAAACCCATACCGTTGACGATATCGGGTAAGACGCCTCCTGTCCGCCGACGGAAACGACAATCCGCTTCCCTCCATCATCTACCCGCACATATTGTCCCTTCGCTTCCTGCGACATTTCCGCAGAAGCCGGGGTGTCGGCAGCACCCAGCACTCCATAGGACAGCAAGCCGATGCCAATACATCCGATAACGATCCATATAATCTTCTTCATAGTCCCCTCCTGTGAATCTCGGTTTCCTTCCATCAGGCACTATAAAGATTCGTACTTCCCATCGGATTTGAGGGCTCCGGCCGCCATATTCATCCATAGAGCGGATCCGCGTTGTCTACGGCAAAGGGGTAAACGGCTCAATCGGACGGATGAGCGGCCGATTCGAGCCATTGTTGCTGAGATTCCTCGTCCACGGGGTCCCAGCGGCTTGCGGCGGCATGTAACCGCGGATGAAGTTCGGCTTCCCGGTTCTTGCTGCTCCCTTCCATATCGATCCAGAGGCGGATTTTTTTAATCCATCCTTCGAAAGAATCATATCCGGCCAGCTTGTTGGCCGTCTCCAGCGTCACCCATACGAAGTGGGGGCCGGCATACTTTTCCGCCAAGTAACGGAAGGCCGTATCGACAGGCGTATATTTTTTGCGCCGCCCCTCCCAGTGATCGATTGTCATATCAAGCGGCGTCTCGGCTTGCTCCAGTAGCTCTTCCAGCGCTTCGGTCCGCCGGTAATACGGCTCTGCATTTCGCTCGCCCATGCGGCGGAGCGTCTCTTCATGCAGCGGGTAAAACACGAGCTTTTTTAACGATTTCCGCTCCCCCATACCGATTAAAGGAGCCAGCTGCTGCATCCCGAACGATTCAAAGCTGTCGTATATCCATAACGTCCCGCGCGGGCTTTTGCTCCTATCCTCCGGCTCATACCCGTACGGAACCGAACTCGTCTGTCTTGCCATGCGATTCAACTCCCTTCAAAACCTTTGGATATATCATCCAATGCGATTAGTATGCCATACGTTCCGGTAAACCATCCCCGGACAGGAATAATGTTCCGCCACTTTAGGCAACCTTAAGAAGGGCTGCACATAAACGTGCCTAGACTTAGGCCAGACCCGGTGCTATGTAAGGCGCGTATTTATAAGACAAAAGGAGAGATTCGTCATGTCCGAAAACAAGAAGCATCAAGGAAATTATGAAGGAACCGCCTCCATGGAAGCGGAAAATCAAGACATGGAGTTCGTCAACGATACCGTGGAAGGCGCCAAAACGACGAAAAACTTGAACGGTGCCATTACGAAAGAAAAAGACTGATATCATCAGCATTTGCCGGCAGTGTAACCATAGTTCATATCGACACCGTTGTTTTTTATAACCTTCACGAGCGCTGCGTTATGCTTGCCGGAAGCAGCTTTAAAAAGCCGATATTCACCTCGAGGTGAAAGATCGGCTTTTTTTCATGAATCACTGGTATAACTAAACGCGGATTTGAGGCCAGGTCCAAGCAACTATCCGGAGCCGCTCGCGTCTCATATAGCAAGGAAGGAGGGATACCAATGAGCAAAAAAAGATGGGGTTACTCTATCGGGATCTGCACCTCGGCCATTTACCTTATCGTAACGATCGTCAGCTTTTGGTTCTCTGAAGTGATCCTTATCAACCGTGTCGGTCCTGTAGGTAACGGTCCGAGCTTGACGACCGGCGAGCTCATTATGTTCTTAATCCACTTGATCCTTGGGGTTAGCATCCTTCTGCTTAACTGCATCGCACTTGTTAAAGACAAACAGAAATGAATCACGCCCTTGATCGAACCTAGGCCTGCTCTACTTCCTGGCTCCCGTCTCCTGTGCGCCCCAGCATGCGCCATGACTCGAGCTTCGCCTCCAATGACATGGCTCGGGCCGGGCTTGAGGAAGGAAGCGTCTGATACAAGATAGTTTCGCCTAATCCAAGCTTCTGCAGCTGCGGCAGCACCTGCTTGCGGTACAGCTCGCTTGCCGCCTGCCCGTTAAAGTATACCCGCCCGATACCGGGATAGGTCCGGAAAAACGTCCCGAAATCATTCGCCTCCGGCTTGCGGATAGCCGTATCAAGGCTCCCTTCGCGCTCGCACTCCGCGAGCACATCCCATAAAGCGATGCCGTTTTGCAGGGCAAAAGCGAGCCTCTCGTCATACAAACCGCTAGGATCGGCATAGCCTCCGACCGCGTCCCTGCTGCCAAAAACCGCATAAAGCAGCTTCCAGAAATGGTTGCGCGGATGGCCGTAATACTCCTGCTTCTCCAGAGACAACGCCCCGGGCATGGACCCGAGGATGAGAATGCGGCACGAAGCATCCGCTATCGGCGGCAATCCTTGCAGTCGTCCGTCCTCCATGCTCACGGCAATCCGCCTCCTATACTCTCCATTTGAATTCCGTAAGCGCATGTTCCTCTACGCCTCAAGCTGCCGCTTCTTGGCCAGTCTCGCTTCCTGCTTTACAGGCCAGTTCAACAGCAGCAGTCCCGCAACGAAGACCCCCGCTCCGCCGATAATATAGATCGTGATCGGATCATGAAAAAACAAGTACGACCACGCTATCGTGAACAGCACGCCGGTATTGCTGACAATGACCGCTACGGCGAAGCTGACCTTCTTGAGCGCTTGCGCGAACCAGTTGAAGCTGAGACCCGTGATCAGTCCGAGACCTATCAGTGCAGCGATCCCCCATCCGTTGACAGGACCGGTCGCATGAGCCTGGAACGGCAAGGGCACCGCCATCAGCAGCGAGCACCAGAAAAAGACGGAGAAATTCATATTCTCCGCATCCATCGTGCGGATCAGCATCTTTTGACTCAGCACATGAAACGTCGTTCCGATGGCCGACAGCACGAACAAGAACGTCGTCAGCCCGTTGCTTGCCAGCATTTCGTGCAGCGGAAGCCCGTTCCAGCTTATGAGCAGCACGCCGCCTATGCACATCGCCGCCGCAGCCCAGCCGCGGGCGGAGACATGCTCCTTGAAATAAAAAGCCGAGATGAAAAGCAAAATGACCGTTTGAATCGGTCCCACCAATATGTTGCCGTAGGAGAATCCGATCGACAGCGCCAAATTTTCAAAAAAATAGTTGCAGCTCTTCCCGAGCGCACCGATCCAAATCCATTTCATTCTCGTGCGCAAATCGATCTTGCCGCGCTTCCAGAGCAGCAGCAAGCCAAGAAACGCGATCCCTATCGCGAACCGCGCAAACGTAATCGTCGTGCTGTCCACCATCGTGGAAGCCGTCTTGACCAAAATCCCGACAAAGCTCCAAGACAATGTCGCCAATAAAAGCAGTACATAGCCCACGCTGCCACACCTCATCCGCCGCTTTGGCCCGCTATGCGTGCGGGCTCTCTAATACGTCTCCTATTCTACCACAGCTTCATGGCCAGCAATACGGCGAATGATAGAATCGGCGGAAGCTGGTTGTGATTCGGACCGCAGATCCGTTATTTTACCAAAAGTAGCACTATTTGCGGAGTGATCGGACACTAGATCCGTTATTCGGTTCAAATGCATTATTTTTGCTGGAAAAATCACCAAATAGCGGCCTCTGTGTCCGATAACGATGCAAAATCGGCCTATTTCAGGGGAATAACGGATTTCCTGTCCGATCGCCTACCCTCCGGTGTCGACAGGCTTTTTTTCGTTTCCGTTTTTCCGTAATCCGGCACAATAACATCCTCGACCAAACGAAAAAAGGGGGATCCCGTCTCCAGGTCCCCCCCTTTAACAATATCACGAGATTCTCAACAAGCTCACCCGTTCCCCCCGGGTTACACTTTGAACCGGTCAACGGCCTCCTGCAGCTTGCGTCCCGCTTCGCGAAGCGTATCCGACTGCTCCTTCGCCTCCTCCGAGACACGGAGTTGAACGCCGGATGCTTCAGCCACCTGGTTCGCGTGATCGGAGGCGGAGCCGGCGATTCGGGCCATTTCTTCGATGCCTGCCGTCACTTCCTCGGTACCGGCGGTCATTTGCTCCGCTGCAGAGGAGATTTCCTCCATCTGCTCGGAAATGCGGTGTACCATGCCGACCATTAGGTCCAGCGCTTCCTTCACTCGTTCGACTTGGTTCACGCCCGACTCGACTTCCGTTCTGCCCTGCTTCATGGCCTGTACAGCCGCTCTCATCGACGACTGGAGCCCTTCGACCCTGTCATGGATCTGCCCAGCCGATGCCACCGATTGATCGGCCAGCTTCCGGACCTCGCTCGCCACGACGGCAAAGCCTTTGCCGTGCTCCCCGGCCCGAGCCGCTTCAATCGCGGCGTTAAGCGCTAGCAAGCCTGTTTGCGACGCGATGCCCGAGATGACATCCGCCATTTCGCCGACCGTCTGCATCCCTTCGTCCAAATGGCGAATGGCTTCACCGACCTGGAACGCGGACTCGCTCATGACGTTCATTTGACGCATCGCCTGCTCCGACGACGCCCCGCCCAGCTCGGCCTGCTGAACGAGCTGCTGCGTCCCGACATTCACCTGCGCCGAAGCCTCCGCAATGCGCAGAATGCCCGCAGCCATCTCCTCCATCGCTTTGGCACTGTCTTCAGCGCCGGAGGCTTGGTTCTCCGCTCCCGCCGCCATCTCGCGGACGGTTCGCGTCATGTCTGAAGCCATCGCCGACGATTGGGCGGCGCTTTGCGTAAGACTCCCCGATATGGTGCCGACCTGATGGGACATTCCTCTTACGGTTCCGATCATATCTTGAAGATGCGCCAGGAAATGATTCACTTCCGCCCCAAGCTGCGCCATCTCGTCCTTACCCTTGACCGGAATGCGGTATGTCAAATCGGCCTCGTGCGAGTTCAGGTTAGCCGCCGCCCGAAGCACGAATTGCAGTCTGCGGGCGACAATGAGCCGGGACAGGACGAACAGCAGCGCCAGCACGACAACATACTGCAGGGCGAAGGCAAGCCCCATCAGCAGCCGCTGCTTGGCCACCAGGGCATCAGAGCCTTCCTTGGACAAGGCGATCCGCACGCCGCCCCAATGCTTCCCGTCAATCGTAAGCGGATAAGAGACGTTCCACGTCTCGACGACTTTCCCTTCCAGCGAACGCGGGTATTTTTGCAGCAGCGCCTTTGACGCATCCTTCACCGTCGCCGAACGATACCCTGTTTCGTCGTTGAAGACACGGTTGGCGCGGTATTTTTGGCTGAGCAGCCCCTCCTGCCCCCATTTGTCCCTGGAGGCTTCACCTTGCGGGCTGTAGGCGCTGTTGTGCGTCGGTATATATCCTGCATATTCCGGATTGTCCGAATTCATGGCAGCTACGGCGAATAACACATTCTCATCCGTCAAAAATCCGTCGATAACCGACTGCCACCGCTCATCCGTATATTCATCAAATGCGCTTGTATATTTCAATTCGTACTGTGCGAGCGGAACGACCCTGCCGTCATACAGCGTCTGCTTGCCATCCGCGTAAGCCGCTTCCTGCGACCGTTTGCGCGCTTCCTGCTCGCTTTCCGGCACGACCTTCAAGGTCTGGTCGAACAAACGGCGCTTCAGCTCTTCTCCCGACAACCGAGTGCCGTTGTTCAGCACGAGCCCTTTGCGGATATCGTCCTCGGTAATGCTCTGCAGCGTACGGGACAGCGAGACCGCCATGCTGTTTCCTTTTTCCAGAAGCTGAGCTTCGGCATCCCGATTAATTACCTGCCACTCATAAGCGTAAATCACTCCCATGAGTACCAATAGAATTACGCCGGTGAACGTCATAAATTTGCCTGTTAACGAGGCGAAACGGTTCAACATATGGCCACCTCCGCTTTTGCTGTGCTGCTATAAACCGCGGATGCTCCGGACCCCATCGTTAATGTACCGATAGTCCCGGCGACAAGGTACGGTTTATATTCCACCCATTATACAACGCGGGATAGGAAAATAGACCCAATAGTTTCGCCAAAATATGACATTTTAAAAAACAAACTTATAGAACGCTCCGGCTGCTTGCGGCTATACGAACTTTCTCCATAAAGAAGCGGCGAGCAGCAGAACGATGATGCAGCCAAGCACGATCAGAAACGATTTCAAGAAGCCTCCCCAAAACGATGGCCCCTCTTGCTCCTGCTTATCGCGGCGCATCCACTCGTGGAACCATACTCCCGCAACGGCTGCCAAGGAGAAGCCGCTCGCAACACGCAGCAGCTTGACTATGTATTCTCTCATAGGATACTGCACGGCTCCCGCCAGCGCTCCGCTCCGGTATACGAACTCGTCGGAAACAAACAGAATCGCGATAAGCAACCCGATAATGAAGCCGTAAATGCCGCCTTTAAGCAATTTTTTCTCCATCGTCCCCATTCGTCCCATCCCTTCCTCTCTCATGCTTTCGGTTACTTCCATTAAGACCGGCCAAGTATATAAAAAGAAAGAGCCCGGAGGCGTACTTCGGCTCATCCGGACTCTGTTCATGCTGACTAATGCCTTGGAAAGAAGCAAATACGGTTACGGATTCGGGAGATCCCCTCACTCCGCTCCGCAAGGTTCCATTTTCCCGTTTATCACATCGAATGAGCCTCAAGCAGCGGCCGAAGCTCCGGCTCCAGCGCCCGCTCGAGATACGGCTTCGCGTTCAAGAAGCGGCGGAATTCCGCATAGCCGGCAAACAAAGCAGCCCGCTCCGCTGCCGTAGGCTGTTTTCCTTTTACCGCCCGGATCAATACGTTCTTCGGCGTATGCTCCATATCGATGAACTCGAGCAGCTGCGTCTTGTAGCCCATGATATCGAGCAGCTTGGCCCGGATCGCGTCCGTGGCTAATGCGGAGAACCGTTCCTTCAAAATACCGTGCTGAAGCAGCGGCTCCATCACATCGCTCTCCAGTTGGCGGAACAGCTCATGCTGGCAGCACGGCACGGACAAGATGACGTCGGCCTGCCAGCGGATCGCTTTTTCCAGCGCCGCATCGGTAGCCGTATCGCAAGCGTGCAGTGTAACGACCATGTCCACGCGGTCGAGGCCCTGATACTGTGCGATATCGCCGATGAGAAACTCCAGCCGGTCGTACCCGAACTTCTCGGCCAGCTGGCTGCAATGGCGGATCACGTCTTCCTTCAGATCAAGTCCGATCACCCGGATGTCCAGGCCCTGCACTTCTTTAAGATAATGATACAGTGCAAACGTAAGATACGACTTGCCGCAGCCGAAATCGACGATATGAAGCGTCCGGTCCTTCGCCAAATGCGGTACCACATCGGCAATCATCTCTACGAACCGGTTAATCTGGCGGAACTTATCGTATTTCTTCGCCAGCACCTTCCCTTCGCTATTCATAATGCCGAGCTCGACCAGAAACGGAATCGGCGTTCCTTCCTCCAGCACGTAATTTTTTTTGCGGTTATGCGCGTGCTGCCCGGGGAGCTTCTTCGTCGGGGGCTTCTTCAGAATGCCCGCCTTCCCCTTCTTGCTGATCAGCACCTGATAGTCGGCTTCCGCCGCCTGCAGCAGCGCCTGGCGGAACGTATCCGTAAGCAGACCGTTCATTCGTTCGGCCGCCTCTTCAGGCAGCAGATTATCGTGCAGCACCTTGCTGCCGCAGAAGGAGCTGAATTGGTAATGCAGCTGGCCTTTTAGCTCGACAGGCTTCACCGTCACCTTGCTGCAGCCCTGCGGATCGTTAACGCGCACCTGGCTGAGCGTCGCTTGAATGAGAGAGCGATTCCCTGTCAGCTCGTTCAGTAATGAAGCTATGGATTGCATGAATGTCATTCTCCGTTCCGATCAATCTAGTCCCTGATGTTTTAAAATGCCGGCTTCAGCCGGATCAGCTGATCGTCATCCGCCGTCGGCTTGCCGCGTCCATCGCGGTTGTTGGTTATAATGTACAGCGATCCGTCCGGCGCTTCTGCGACATTGCGAATACGGCCGAGCTCGTTCTTGAACAGCTCCTCGACCTTGGCGACCGATGTCCCGTCGCTGCCCAGGATCATGCGCTGCAGCTGTGTCCCTCGCAGATTCGCGACCATAAGGTTGCCCTTCCACGGGCCTTTGGTGACGAACGTAATACCCGACGGCGCCCATGTCGTTGTCCCGCTATGCAGGATCGGCACCTTGAGAGGGCCTGGCCCCAGCTTCCCTGCATCCTTCGCCGGAACCTGAGACACGTCGCCCTCGATCAGCGGCCAGCCGTAGTTGGTCCCCGGCTCGATCAGATTCACCTCGTCGTGCGCGGTCTGCCCATGCTCCGTACTGTACAGCTTGCCCGTCTCCGGATGCCATGACAAGCCTTGCGGATTGCGGTGGCCCAGGCTATAGACCGGAGAGCCGGGGAACGGATTGTCCTGCGGAATCGTGCCGTCCGGGCGAATCCGCAATATTTTGCCGCCAAGCTGCGTCACATCCTGTGCAATCGACGGCTTGCTCGCGTCCCCGTTCGTTATGTACAAAAGGCCGTCCGGCCCTACCTTGATTCTGCCGCCATTATGAATATTTTCTCCGGGCAAATTGTCGAGCAGCACTTTATCCGGCTTTACTTTGCCGCCGCTCTCGATCATGCGAATCACCCGGTTGCGGGTTTGGCCGCCCTCCTGATACGTATAGTATACATACAGGTAATGGTTCGTCTTAAAGTCTTTATCGAGCGCCATGCCCAGAAGGCCGCCCTCCCCCTTGCTCTGCATCGGGGCATCGAAGCGGTACGCCGGCTCATCCTGCAGCTTGCCCTTGTCGATGACGCGGATCGTTCCTCCGCGCTCGGTCAGGAAGATGCGCCCATCCGGGGCGAAGTCCATGTCCCACGGTACATTGAGCTTCGTGGCGACCACTTCCTTAGTGTACGGCATCGGGGCTTCCTTCCCAGAATCAGCGGGCTTACCGAGTGCAGGTGTCGGAGCTGCCGCCGGCGCGGCAGGCTTACTTTCCTTCGTGCCTTCACATGCGGACAAGGCCAGCAGCATGCACGCCAGGCTGAACGCCGCCAAGCTGTTGCTGCGAAATCGATTGCTCATTTGCTTGCCTCCCTTGGTTAAAATGAGCTGCAACCATCTGGAGTCTTCATCTTTCCTTATTATACCTAAAGGTTGGGCAGGAAAGCGAATCGCCGCAGCCTTGCCACCGCCATCATAAGCCTAGCATGGTTACAAAATAAAAAACGGCAGAACAAACCTATCGTTTGTCCTGCCGTTTTTATCATCAAGCCCGTAATTGGCTTCTTATCCCAGGAACGATCTAAGCATCCAGTTATGCTTCTCCAGGCTGCCATGGATAGCAAGCAGCATGTCGCCGGTCGTTTCGTCTCCCGCTTTTTCGGCAATTTCCATGCCTTCCTTCAGCTCATCGATTAATTTATTAAAATCGTCGACCAGCGTGCGAACCATGTCTTCCGCCTTTTCTTTGCCTGTCGCTTCCTTGACGGTGGATTCCTGCAGCATCTCCTGCATCGTGGCCACAGGGCTGCCCTTCAACGTTAGCAGTCGCTCGGCGATAGCATCCAAGTGTATGGTTGCTTCATTGTACAGTTCCTCGAACTTGGTGTGCAGCGTGAAAAACTGCTGGCCTTTTACATACCAATGAAAGTTATGCAGCTTAATATATAGTACACCAAAGTTAGCGACCTGCTTGTTCAACACTTTTTCAATCGACGCTGTTGCTGTTGCTGTAGACATAGGGCTCACACTCCTCAAACGGTATTTTGATTTTTTATGGACAAGCTCTACAACCATCTGCTGTACAAGATATTTACCCGGTTCTCACCCGGTTGAATCTGCGATATCGTTCTGCATAGGAAAAGCATCCACAGCTCCCATAGCCTGCAGATGCCATTTCATCTCTTATTCCAGTAGCCCCGCTAGGCTGAGTCAGCGTATTACTTATCGCTTTGATCGATGTGAAGTCTCGATTTCGTATTTCCTTTGGTATCCTTGTACATTTCCTCTTCCTGGCTCTCGAGCGGAAGACTGACGAGCTCCCATTCGGTTTGTCCCATCGCCGGATCGTACGGAAACTCGTCGCCGCGTTTCAGCGTCTCTTCACGTCCCCATTCGTTCTCGTAGATGCCGTCCGTCTCCACTTCGTCGCTCGAGACCGGCTTCATGCTTTTATCTTTCGCCATAAGCGCCAGAACCCTCCTTGATGTTGAATTCGGCGTTAGTATGCCCGTTATTCCGATAATGTATGATGGCTGCTCTTCTTAAGAAGGCCATATGGAAAAAGGCCCGCAGGTCGTCATGACCCGCGAGCCTAACAGGCTTCAGCCTTGGTTACGTATATCTTCGAATCAATTCCTGAAGCTGATCCGCTATATAACCGGATCCTCTCCGCAGCTGATCCCCGGGGATCGTAAAGCGGATGAAGCTCTCATCGGCGCCCATCGCCTCTGAGAAGAACCCGCCCAGTCCTCTTGCCCGGCGGTCGATTTGCAGGAACAGCTCCAGATCGTCGCCCTTCAGGAAGAACAGCGCCTCCAGCTCATCCAGCAATCCGCGGAACGGGCCGGCATTCGGCACGAATTCGAACTCCTGCACGAAAGGCAGCCCTTGTCCGAGCCGCGGGGAATAATCATTCGTTATTTCCCGCAGCCGGAAGCCGAGATCCTCCAGCGCATCCAGCACCGTGCCCATATGGGAATGCGGCAGCACTTCGATCAGATCGCGGTCCGTCGGGTCGACGGCCATTTTGATGTCCAGCCCCGTTTCAATCCACACCGGAGTCCGGCGCAGCGTGATCGGCGTTTGCTCAGACAACACAAAGCGGAACGGAATTTCGCGTCTTTCATTAGCGCCCAGCGTGAACGCGCTTGAGATTAAAATTTTATCGATAATGGCTTCTTTCGTTACTTTGCGATCATTTTCTTCTTTGATGTATTGGGTTTTGACGAATAAATACAGACTGTCGATCTGCTGCTCCAGCTCGCCCCCGGTCAGAACGGCGACGCCCCGTACTTCTTCACCTGCAGCCAAACGCTCCGTATGCAGCTGCGTATCCACCTTAGCGGAACCAATTCCTACACTAGCCAACATTTTTTTGAAAAATGACATCGCGGCACCATCTTTCATTTATTGTTTTATCGGGTTTTACTAGTTATACGGAATCGTCTACCCCTGGTTTCAGGAATCCGAGCCGGTGCGGGCATGATCGTTCAGCCACCGGTACCCTTTTCTAACCGCGGTCAGCAAAAACTCGGGCACGGGAAGCCTTCTTATGACCGGGAAATAGAAGCGGTCGTACGCCGCCTTCAAATCGTCCCACATCGAGCACGGCTCCTCCTTCAAAAAGTCGGACACGTCCACGACGATACCGCGTCCGTCTTTGAGCATGACATTTTTGCCGTGCACGTCATGCGGGTTCAACCCCTTCCTTCTGGCGTAATCCAGCGCCTCGTCCACATCGTGGATGACCCTTCGCGGTATCGGGATGCCCCTAAGGATGCAGTTATACAGCGTCACGCCGGTCAGCCGCCGTAGAATCAAATACGAGCCGCCAGCATGGAGGCATTCCGAGAATGCCGGATGGCTGCCGAGCCGCCGGTACACCTCCGCCTCGTCCTCCAGTCCGGGCCGGCCGGGAGCGTATACTTTGACTGCAAAATTGGCGAAATCCGGGTGAGTGACGACTGCCGCGTAATTCCCTGCGCCCAGCAGCTTCCATGGCTTCGGAAGATGGTGCACGACGACTGGATCGTGAGGATGTATGCTTTCAATTTGCAATTGCGGCAGCAGCTGCCCTTCCACCAGATCGATAAGTTGTTGTATCATTCCCGCTCCAGCTCCCTGATCCTATCAATTAACCGCCGTACCGGTACGTCGGAAGCCCGGCAACGCCCGGCTTCACGCGGAACAATCCGCCGGCAAGGGGTTGCCCTGCCAACGACTCCTCCGATAAGCCCGTACGCGCCGTCGTTATATATAATTCATCGTTGTTCGGTCCGCCGAATGCGCAGGAGGTCACGCGGGCGGCCGGGACACGTATCGCGCCGATCTGCTCGCCGGTCGACGGATTCCAGCGCGATACCTGCCAGCCGTCCCATTGGGCTACCCACAGCATGCCTTCCTCGTCGACGGCCATGCCGTCCGGGAAGCCTCCGCCTTCAGGGATGGTCACGATCGTCCGTCTGCCGCTTAGCCGTCCCGTCTCCACCTCGAAATCGAAGGCGGACACCTTGCGGGTCATGGAATCGACGTAGTACATCGTCCGCCCGTCGGGACTCCAGCCAAGCCCGTTGGAGACAATTACCCCGTCCAGCGCCTGACGGACCGTTCCGTCAGTCTCAAGACAATAGAGCGCAGCTACCGGTTCCTTCTCCTCAAAGCTTAGCGTTCCCGCCCAGAACCGCCCCGCGGCATCGCATTTGCCATCGTTAAATCGGTTGTCGGTAAGCTCCTTCTCGGGATCGGCTAGGAAGGTCAGCTGCTCCGTTGTCATATCCAGCAGGTGAAAGCCATGCTGAAGCGCCAGTACAAGACCTCCGGACTCCCGCGCTACCGCCGCTCCTACCATCTGATCCAGATGAACCGTCCGGTTCGTTCCTTGATGCGGATCATAGGCATGAACCGCGTTTTCCTTAATATCGACCCAGTACAGCAAGCCGCTCCGTTGATCCCAGCACGGCCCTTCCCCTAACGTTGCCTTCGCATCGAGAACAAGCTCCAATGGAGGATTCGACATGTTTCCTTCACCATCCCGCAGTCAGAATCGGTTTTTATTCTCTCATTGTAGCACATGCCCCGCGGGAAAAGCATTTCTTAGCCGTCTGCTTGCAAGTAACGTTTTTTTTGCCATAGCCATCTGTTTCGGCAGTTGGCGCGGCTTTGCCGTTAATGCAAAAAAGACCTGCCAGCCGGCGAATCACACCGGCCTTACAGGTCTCATGCTGCAGCTATATGGGGAAACCCCTTATTGATTTCAACCGCCGCTCAATACGTTTCGGTTTCTTCCGGGCTCTCCATAGGAGTCAAGCTTTGCAAAGCTGCCTGGTCCTCCGCCAGATCAGCCCTTGCTTCGTCCACTGCCTTCTGGTTATGGCTGAAGCTGGCCTGTTCGATCGCACGCTCTGCACGTTCTACGGCCGTTTCGGCTTGCTCAATCAGCTGCTCGCTCGGATGGCTTTGCGCTTGCGTCACCGCGTTGTGAGCCGTATTGACGGAATTTTGCGCCTGGGAAATCGGGTTTTGCGATTGCAGGCTGGAGTCATATTTCGCCATGGTCGTGTACCTCCTCATGTCTTCATAACCTTCCTGCTTACTATGAGACAAAAGGAGGTGTTTTATGCCGGAGACGAATCCCTTTACAAGGTTATGGAAGAAGGCGGTTCCATCGCCTCAAAGCGGCTGGTCTCGTATCCAAACAGCTGAGGATGGGCATGGAACTGCCATATTTCCGTAATCCGCTTCGGAAGCGGAGGATGCGTCGACAGCAGCTCGTACCATGCGATGAAAAACCCTCGCTCCCGGCGGCTTTCCTCCAAATAATCCGGGATGTTGATCCGGTTAAACAGCTGCTTGCCGACCGCGAGCACCGTCAATGCGCGAATGGCCGCATTCGCATTGCCTGTGTAAGCCGTCGCAATACGGTCGCACGTATACTCGCATGCTCTGGAATAGGCGTTGCCCAGGAATGGGATCCACATTGCGGGAAAAATCAGCATCTGCTTCGACACATGCTTGCGCTGCAGATGAGCCAGCTCATGGGCTATGACGAAGGTTAATTCCTCGTCGTTGCCCTGCTCGATCAGCTCGAAAATATCGGAATAAAGCACGACAAAGCTGCGTCCGAAAAACCGCGTCGCAAACGCGTTTAAGATCCCGCCGGACTGGACGATGAACACGTCCGGAGCGTTTTTGAGACCCATACTGCTGCTTAGCTGCTGCACTTTCTCATAAACAATCGGAAACTGCCGCTCCGTTAATTTGACTCCTGAGCTGCGGATCCCCGCAACCATAAGCCCATGCAATAGAAGCGCGACAGCCAATCCGATCAAGATGTACACAATGCCTATAATGGATACGATCAAACTGACATAAATTAAGATACTGATGATTACACAAACCGTGTACAATGTAGTTTCATTTTCATGCACCAAGCGAGATTTCATCGGCTTTCCCTACGCCCCCCGTAATATAAATCCGACTGATCGGAAAGGCGGAGCCCTTCTTTCCTCGCAATCGGGTTCTACGGAGCTTCTATATATAGAAACATCCGCAAACACCGCTATTTTATCACAGGGAATTTCCAAATTAAAACAGAATTTTATGGACACGTCTTACTTCTTCTCTGCTTTCATCCGCTTGATGCAGTTGACCCTGGAGCAATATTGCTTAATTCCGTCCCACCTTCCCCAAACGCAGCCTGCGCATTTTTTCGGCTGATGCGGTCGTACATCCGTGACAATTGCTTTTATCATATATACCTCCAGTCAATTCTTTCCCAATGAACACCGATAAGCAAAGTGCTGCGAACAGAAGGCTCATTGAGGCGGATTCCTCCGGTTTCTCAAGCCTTAATATCCGAAATAAGCCTGCGAGCGTTCAATCAAGAAGGCGCGTTCCAGCGACCGGTCTTGCTGCTCGTGCAGCCTCGACGGATTGTGCAAGTGGTCCGCGAGATCGGATAAGGCGGTTTCCGCCAAAGCTCTTCTTATCGGTCCCCAGGACTCGTTCCTGCTCTGGATGTAGCGTAATGCTTCAGGAATGGTAAGGCCTTTCAGCATTGTAAATACGGAAGCCCACCGGGCGAAGTCGCCTGTAGCCCTCTCTGATGCCGGAACCATATATTCGGCCCAGCCGGATACACTGCCGCTGGACAGCTTGAGCAAGCCGCATGTACAGTCGCGGCAATCCGTCTGAATCCGGTTTTCAATCCATTTACAATCAAAGCGAAACAATTCCATATGGCCGATTTTGAACTCAGATACCTCTTGTTCACCCATACGGGGTAATGGATCCGATAATTTCATCATGACGGCATATCTCCTCTTATAGTTTTAGGATAGAACAGCACAAAAAAGCCTCAGGAGCAGAGAAACTCTGCTTCCGGGCTTCTTTACACAGTAAAATAAGCTTGCGGTCGCGGTTCTCTCTCAATCACGTTTACGAGGTTAGCTGTCGGATTCGGACTTGAGAGTGTCCTACTCAGGAACAATAGAAGCTAATGTCCCAAGATTCACCCCTTGAAGCTGCTTGCTGCGGCTTCGATTGGTTCCCCCGCTTCCCCTATTCGGGAGTTCAACGTTAAAGCTTGCATTATGCTGTTGTTGAAATGAATCTTACTCCCAAACCCAAGTAATGTAAAACCGGAATCCGGCGATTATTTCCAATATTTTGACGGGAATTGCACATGAAAACGAAATCATTGGGATAAGACAGCGAATATCGTTCCGAATGCTTCATTATTCGCTGATTCTCACATTTTTGGAGAAAACGCAAGATAAACGAAGCTATATGGAGAATTTTCGAGATCTGATTCTTGTTTGCCGCATGAATCCCCCTTAAGTTCCCCATTTCGCATGCAGGGTTTCTTTACAGTAACAAGCGTCCGGCGTATGATTCAACTCATGAATCGACATACAAAGTTTCCACTATCGAATCGCTGAGTTTCCTTTTGTCCTATATATTGTGACACAAGGAAAGCGGGGGAACCAAAAATCGTGTTGCGTTAAGGCGGTGTGAGAGCTGCCGATACGTCGACACTGGGGTGAATCCTATGAGAATTTTTCACAAAATGCTCATGGGTAGGGCGACTCTCACCGCCCGAATCCGGCAGCTAACCTCGTAAGCGTTGGAAAGGCAGCTATCTTATCCTTTTAATAGGCATATGGGCTGTCAAAGAAGAGAGGATGATGAAGCTTGTGATCGGAACCGGCGACCACAGGGCTTAGACCTCTGTGGCTTTTTTCTGTCCGAAAGTACAAACATGATGTTTTCCAACCATATTTTGCATCTTTTTCGCTGAGTCCTTCATAGGAAGGAACGGGGGAACCACCGGAAGCTCGAAAGCTACTTTTCCATCGGGCTTCCATTGGGGTGAATCACAGGAGCAGGCTAGCGCATGCTCTCGTGTAGGGCGACTCTCACGCCCGAATCCGGCAGCTAACCTCGTAAGCGTATCGAGAGAGGCAACGATTGTCGTGCGATAAGACACGGTTCATTCACTGTGCCTTAAGAAGCCACGGGAAGAGTTCTTCTCTAGCCTGCAGGCTTCTTTTTTGTTGCCTTCTCTTTCTGACCGAAGTAGGAGGAGTCGTATGGAACAACGCCAGCAGTTCATTCTGGTTGCAGCCTCGAACAAAACAGGCGAAGCCTTCATCCGCAAATTAATGCTGCAGAAGCTTCCTTTCGCAGCACTTGTCAACAGCAAGTCGGAAGCAGCGAGGCTGGAGGAAATCGGAGTAAAGCATTTTATTCTGGTAGATACTACCGAGGAGAGAACATGGGCGATGCCCGAGCTTCCCGTAGGTAAAGTGTACTTGTTCGAAAGCAGCCTGAACTTGTGCTGCCGCTATATCCGGGTGTGCCATATGTGGACCTCGGAGCCGATTTACGTCATTACGCATTCCGTCAATCCCAGGCTGATTTATAGAGCTCTTGGAGCCAGCTTTGTGATTCATACGAATAGTCACGATGTATCTTTCTTGCTAGCCTCGCAGCGGCCGGAATAGTAGAGCCTTAACTGGAGGCTGAGACCGGAATGCGGGGAATGCCTTACCTTACTATTGAAAGCTTTGGAGGGATACCGATGTTGGATCTGTATATGGTATTGACGCTGGCCGTCACTTACGCACTGTTCAGCGGTTTTTTATCCTGGTGCGGCAGAGTGATTCAGGAACCGGAGAGTGAGCGAAAATGATAGTCGTTGCGATTTTTACTTTGTTTATCTTTCTATATCTTGTGTATGCGCTGATCTATCCTGAAAAATTTTAGGAGCAACCTAAGGAGGCTTTTTTGAGCTATGGGCATCTTGCAAATTGCCGTCGTGATAGTAATCCTGGTACTGCTTGTTAAGCCTTTGGGCACGTACCTGTATAACGTATTTCGGAATGAAGCGAACGGAACCGATAAATGGTTCTCCTTCATTGAAAAGCCGATATTCGCCCTGATCGGTCTGAAAGACCCTAAAGGGATGACCTGGAAGACGTACGGATTCAGCTTCATTGCGACCAATATCGTTCTTGTGGCTATAAGCTACCTGATATTGCGGATCCAAAAATTTCTCCCGATGAATCCGAACGGGATCGACAATATGGAGGAGACACTCTCCTTCAACACGGTCATCAGCTTCATGACCAATACGAATTTGCAGCATTACAGCGGTGAGACCGGACTATCCTATTTCTCGCAAATGGCCGTCATCATGATGATGATGTTTACCTCGGCGGCGACCGGACTGTGCGTAGCGATAGCGTTTGTCCGCGCGATTACGAGCAAAGGAACGACGATCGGCAACTTTTTCGAGGATTTCGTGAAGGCTCATACGCGCGTCTTCCTACCGTTTGCATTTGTCATTACGCTGGCGCTGGTGGCGCTTCAAGTTCCGCAAACACTGCAGCCTACCATCACCGTCACCGGTCTCGGGGGTCAGGAGCAGCAAATCGCTATCGGTCCTGTCGCATCCTTAGAATCGATCAAGCATTTGGGCACGAACGGCGGAGGATTCTTCGGAGTCAACTCGGCTCATCCTTTCGAGAATCCGCGTCCGCTGACCAATGTCATTGAAATATTGTCCATGTGGTCGCTGGCCGCCGCCTTGCCTTACACGTACGGGTTGTTCGCCAAAAACCGCAAGCAGGGCTGGGTTATTTTCTCAGCGATGATGATTTTGTTCCTGCTGTTCTTATCGCTTGTTTACGTATCGGAATCGAACGGCAATCCGGTCATGAACCGGCTTGGCATCGACGCGTCGCAAGGCAGCATGGAGGGCAAAGAGGTCCGGTTCGGCATCGCGCAGTCCGCGCTCTTTACTACCGTTACTACTGCTGCGACAACAGGCTCCGTCAATAACATGCACGATACGCTGACACCGCTTGGCGGCATTACTCCGCTGGCTCTGATGATGCTCAACTGCGTATTCGGCGGCAAGGGCGTCGGACTGGTGAACATGCTGATGTATGCGATATTGGCCGTCTTCCTGGCCGGTTTGATGGTCGGGCGCACGCCGGAGTTTTTGGGACGCAAAATCGAAGCGCGCGAGATGAAGCTGATCGCCATCGCCATCCTGGCGCACCCGTTCATTATCCTTGCACCTACGGCTCTCGCTCTTGTTACCGAGGTTGGAAAAGCAGCGATCACCAATCCTACGTTCCATGGCATCTCGCAGGTGCTGTATGAATATGTTTCATCCGCTGCCAACAACGGCTCGGGCTTTGAAGGTCTTGGCGACAATACGCCGTTCTGGAATATTTCAACGGGGCTTGTCATGCTGTTCGGCCGCTACATTTCCATGATCGCGCTGCTCGCCGCCGCAGGCTCCATGCTTCGCAAGCAATGGGTTCCGGAGACGATCGGCACGTTCCGTACGGATAACGGCCTGTTTGTTGGAATTCTCGTAGGTACGGTACTGATCATCGGCGCGCTGACCTTCCTGCCGGCGATTGTGCTTGGCCCTATTGCCGAGCATCTCACGATCCGTTAATAGAAAAGGTGGAACAACAATATGAGTGCGAATAGAAAAAAATTGCTAACCGGAGATATCGTCGCGAGCGCCATCAAAGACAGCTTCATCAAGCTGAACCCGCTCACAATGATGAAAAATCCCGTCATGTTCGTCGTCGAGGTCGGAACGTTCATCGTCTTGCTGATGGTCTTGTTCCCGGGCTACTTCGGCACGGATAGTATCGGCTTCAGTCTCACCGTCTTTTTCATCCTGCTGCTCACCGTCTTGTTCGCCAACTTCGCCGAAGCCTTGGCCGAGGGACGGGGCAAGGCCCAGGCAGATTCCTTGAAAAAGACGAAAAAAGATATTACGGCCAACAAAGTCGTTGGCGGCGGAGTAAAGCAGGTCTCCTCCGCGGAGCTTCGCAAAGGCGACATCGTCGTCATCGCTCAAGGCGAGATGATTCCTGGCGACGGCGAAGTGATCGAAGGCCTTGCCTCCGTCGACGAATCTGCCATTACCGGGGAATCGGCGCCGGTCATTAAAGAAGCCGGGGGCGACTTCAGCTCCGTCACCGGAGGGACCCGCGTCGTCAGCGACCGCATCAAGGTCAAAATTACGAGCGATCCCGGGGAATCGTTCCTGGACCGGATGATTTCTCTCGTAGAAGGGGCGTCGAGACAAAAAACGCCGAACGAGATCGCCTTGAACACACTGTTAACCAGCTTGACGCTTATTTTCCTGATCGTTGTAGTAACCTTGGCACCGATTGCTAAATTTCTGGAAATCGATCTATCGATTCCCGTTCTCATTTCACTGCTTGTTTGTCTGATTCCAACGACGATCGGCGGATTGCTGTCAGCCATCGGGATAGCCGGTATGGACCGTGTCACGCAGTTCAATGTACTGGCCATGTCCGGTAAAGCGGTGGAAGCCTCGGGTGACATCAATACGATGATTCTGGATAAGACCGGAACGATCACGTTCGGTAACCGGATGGCGAGCGAATTCACGCCGGTCGGCTCGGAAAAAGTAAGCACCGTGGCCGAATGGGCGGCCATCAGCTCGGTTAAGGACGAAACGCCGGAAGGCCGCTCCGTTCTGGAGCTGATGAAAAAACAGGGCTTGTCGTATTCCGAAGCGTTGGCTGACGGCGGAGAGTTCATCGAATTTAAAGCCGAAACCCGGATGAGCGGCATCGACTTGAAGGACGGCCGCCATGTTCGCAAAGGCGCCGTCGATGCGGTACGCAAATGGGTTGAGTCTCAAGGCGGTACGGTGCCTGCCGATCTGAGCGCCAAGAGCGACGCCATAGCCAAGGAAGGCGGAACGCCTCTTGCCGTGGCCGTCGACAATACGATCTACGGTTTGATTTATTTGAAGGATACCGTGAAGCCGGGGATGAAGGAGCGCTTCGACCAGCTGCGCAAAATGGGGATCAAAACGATTATGTGTACCGGTGATAACCCATTGACGGCGGCGACGATTGCTCGCGAGGCCGGTGTGGACGATTTCATCGCGGAAAGCAAGCCCGAGGATAAAATCGCCGTCATTCGCCGGGAGCAGGCCGAAGGAAAGCTGGTCGCCATGACCGGGGACGGAACGAACGACGCTCCGGCTCTAGCACAGGCTGACGTCGGCCTAGCCATGAACAGCGGTACAGTAGCCGCTAAGGAAGCGGCCAACATGGTCGATTTGGATTCCGACCCTTCGAAAATTATCGAGGTCGTAGCTATCGGCAAGCAGCTGCTTATGACGCGCGGCGCTCTGACCACGTTCAGTATCGCCAATGACGTAGCCAAATATTTCGCCATCATCCCGGCCATGTTCACACTGGCGATCCCGCAAATGGAAGCTCTCAACATCATGAAGCTGGGATCTCCGATGTCGGCTATATTATCGGCGCTGGTCTTCAACGCCATTATTATACCGCTGCTGATTCCGCTCGCTATGCGTGGCGTGGCTTACAAGCCGATGAGCTCTACCAAGCTTCTGCAGCGCAACATTTTTATTTACGGCCTTGGCGGCGTTGTTGTACCGTTCATCGGAATCAAGCTGATTGACTTAATCGTCCATCTGTGGATTTAACCGGCTGCTGTCGGACATAGAATCCGGCAGGCACCCTATTATAGAGAAGAAAGGTATGAAAAGGATGAATAAATCGGCCCATCACAGTGCGGATTCCGCCCGATTCTCTCTCGGGACAGCTATTCGCAGCAGCCTTGTATTCATAGTCTTATGCGGTGTCGTATATCCGCTTGTTTCTACAGGAGTAGCTCAGGTTCTGATGCCCGGCCGTGCCAATGGCAGCATGCTCAAGAACGGCAGCGGCCAAGTCGTAGGCTCTGAACTGATCGGTCAAAACTTTACCGATCCAAAATATTTTCAGGGCCGGGTATCCAGTATCGAATACAAAGCGGAAGCTTCCGGGACGAACAACTATGCTCCTTCCAATCCGGATATGCTGAAGCGGACCGAGGAATCTATCGAGGCGTGGAAGCAAAATAATCCGGACGTCCCTGTCAGCCAACTTCCTATCGACCTGGTAACGAACTCCGGATCCGGACTCGATCCGCACATCACTCCGGCATCGGCCCAAGTGCAAATTCCGCGGATCAGCAAGCTGACCGGATTGTCCGTCAACCAGCTGAATACGCTCGTTCAAGCGAATACGGAAGGCCGGGATTTGGGCCTATTCGGCGAACCGCGAGTGAATGTGTTGAAGCTGAATATCGCTTTGAGTGAGCTATTGAAGAAATAAGTCGGCTGATGATAGCCTATAGTGAAATGGATTTTTGGTAAAAAAGTGGTTGGCAGATTTGTAAATCTGCTGCCGCTTTTTTGCTATGTCAGGGGAACCTCATAAAGTGGAATTGAATGAACACAGTGGACTAGTAAGAACGCGTAAAATCATTCGAAGCTAACGGAAGGTGCTTGTCAGGTGAAGGTTTGGAAAGCAGCTATGGTAGGAAGTGCGAAAAAGCAGGAAGCTGGTTATAGAAAAGGGCCGGGTAACGGCGGTCAAGGCATCCACGAGAACCAAGGCCCGGGTAGCGGCGGGAACGGCAACGGACAACGGAGGCAGCAATAACCAAGGGCCAAACGGCGACGGTCAGACGGAAAACGCGCCGAAACCGGATTAACTCTGCATCGCAGCCGCGATTGCTCGAATGGTCCCTTCTCCGAGCTTTGCTTGGACAAAGACACACAAGGATAAATACTAAGGGGAGGAACATTACCTCCCAGCCCCTTTCTATTGTCCCGCACAAGCAGCCGGCACGCCGGCTAATCGAACAAATCGAGCTGCTTCGGCGCCAGCTCCCCCGGCTCCTGTCCCAGGAGCTTCATAAATTCCACGGCATTCTCGGCCGCGTCGCCGCCCGAGTTATTGTTGAAAATGACGCATAGCTCCTCGGTTTCCCGCTCCAGCAGGCGCAAGTGCTCGCACCATTCCAGCAGCTCCTCCCGGTTATACCGGTACAAATACCGCACCTCGCGCCAGTTCGAGCCTCCGCCCGAGCTCCATCCCGCTGCATTCCGTCCGTGAAACCGGACGACGGTCAGCTTCTTGTCCGTAGGCTGCAGCACCGTCGGCACGGAGCCCGGCTCCACCTGCGGCTCGTCGCAAATGCTGTGGATCCATCCTTCCTCCCGCATGAAGGACAGCGTCTTGTCCCTCATCTCCGGGGTGAACCAGCTTTGATGGCGGAACTCCAGCGCGAGCGGAATGCCGTCCATCCGGTCTTTGGCCGCCCGCAGCAGCGCCACGTTATTGCGGTCGCACTCGAACCACGGCGGGTATTGAAACAATACCGCCTTAAGCTTGCCCGCTTCCCTGAGCGGCTCTATCGACTCCTTGAACGCACTGAACATGGAGTCGTTATCGGAGAACGGATTGGCTCCGCGCAAATGTCCGGTCATTCCTTGATAGGCTTTGACAAGGAAGGCGAACCCGGCCGGCGTTTCGGCCGCCCACCTTTCGTAGAGCTCGGCTTTTTGCACCGCGTAAAACGAGCTGTCCACCTCTACGACAGGAAAATGCTTGCTGTACACCTTCAGCTTGTCCCGCGCCGGGGTTCCCTGTACATACAGGTCGTCGTGATCTCCCCAGCCGGCGAGTCCGATGCGTATCATTTTCTCACCTCTTGCTCTTGAAAAGGGTTGATTAGGTTACAAGATCGGCGAAAGCAGCCTCGCCATCGATTCCGCCATCCGCTTGTGCAGCCGACGTTTGCTGTACAGCTCCCAAGTCAGCAGCTTGCAGTGCCGGATATCCTGCTCGAAAATATGCTCCAGACGCGAAGCCACATCCGGATCAAACAAAAAGGCGTTTACTTCAAAGTTCAGCTCCAGGCTTCGGCGGTCCATATTCGCCGTCCCTACGGAAGCGGCCTGGCCGTCGACAACCATCGTCTTCGCATGGAGAAAGCCGTTGTCATACAGGTAGCAGCTGGCGCCGGCGCGCAGCAGCTCGCCCAAATAAGCAAGTGACGCCCAGTGGACGAGCCGGTGGTCGCCCTTTTTCGGAATCATGATCCGTACATCGATCCCCGACAGCGTGGCAATTTTCAACGCGTTCAGCACACTGTCGTCCGGAATGAAATACGGCGTCTGAATATAAATTCGCTTTTGCGCCTCGAAAATAAACTTGATATAGCCGTTCTTGATCTGCTGCGTCTCCGAGCTCGGTCCGCTCGATACGATTTGTACCGCGGTCGTAGCGGTTTCCCTAATATCCGGGAACAAGACCGGCTCTACGGTCGAATATTCGTTGGAGGCAATCCCCCAATCGAGCAGAAACTGCACCTGCAGCCGGTGAACGGCGTCCCCGTGCAGCATTAGATGCGTATCGCGCCAATAGCCGATATGTCGGTCTTTGCCCAAGTATTCGTCCCCGATGTTGAAGCCCCCGACGAACCCGACCTTCCCGTCGATGACGGCGATTTTCCGGTGATTACGGTAGTTGAGGCGGAAATTCAAGTAAGGGATTTTGGCCGGGAAAAAGGGAAACACCGCACCACCTGCAGCCCGCAGCGCAGCGAACATTTTCTGGTTGACGCCAAGCGACCCTATATCGTCATACAAAAGGCGGATCTTCACGCCCTCTCTCGCCTTGACCGTCAGCGCATGGATGAGTCGCCGCCCGGTCTCGTCGTTGCCCAGCTTATAGTAGAGCAAGTGTACGTGGCGCTTGGCTTGGCCGATTTCGCGCAGCAGCGCTTCGAACTTCTCGACCCCGTCGGTGAACAGCGTCACTTCGTTATTCTGCGTAAGAGGCGAATAGCCGCTGACCAGGTTCATATAAATCAGCCGGCGGTATTCCTGCACCGAAGGATCGTGGAAGGCAAACGTATTGCGCTGAAGGCTTTGGGCTTGCTCCTCCATCTCCTCTCTGACGCGCCTTTCCATCCGGGGTCGGATCCGGTACACCTTCTGCCGCGCTAAGTTTTGCCCAAGGAAAATATATAAAATAAAGCCCAAGATCGGCAGCAGCAGCAGCACCATGAGCCAAGCCCATGTGACGCCCACATTGCGCCTCTCCAAAAAAATAATCGCTACAGCGAAAACCAGGTTAATGACAGGAATCCAGTCATTAATGGTTTTCCATAAGCCTACCATCCACACAGGCATGAACCGCTCACTCCGATTCGATCGACTTCATCATTTATTTATGCTGACAACAACGCCTGAAAAAAGACAGAACTGCATGGTTCATGGTTCCTCATCAGGACATACGCAACATTTGGCTGCCGATGTGGCATACTAAACTATCTTTCTGTTCTCAAATAAGGGGGCTTTGATACTATGCGTATCCTTGTATGCCTGTTCATGATGCTGCTTGCTTTCAGTATGCCTGTCCGGCTGCACGCCGAACCGGCTTATGCCAAATGGGGCGCGCTAGCCGTACAAGAAACGAAGAAGAGGTACAACGCGGATATCATCGATTATTTGCATCTCGGGCGCAAGCCGATCAGTCCCGATATTTCCGAGGAGTCATTCCGGCTATGGCTGAAGGACCCCAGCGGAGAATTCGGCGTCATCGTCCGCATCCGCTTCCGCAACGATACGGAGGAAGTGCTCTCCATCCGCATGAACAAATTGAACCTGCCGTCGTTCTATCAGCCGTTCGATTTCTCTTCTGCGATTTTTTGAAGCACTTGCGTAAATACGCTCGGCGGCTGCGCTCCCGTCAGCGCATATTTGCCGTCGATAATAAAGAACGGCACGCCGGTTATTCCTACGTCGTGTCCATATGCCAGGTCCTGGGCAACCTCTTCCTCGCCCTCTCCGCCGGTCAATCTTTCACGAAGCCCCGCCGTCTCGATACCGGTTTCTTGCGCCAGTTCAAGCAGCACCTCCAGGCTTCCGATATCCCGGCCGTCTTCGAAATACGCTTTATTGATTGCTTCCAGCATGGACAGCTTGCTTTCCTGCGGCACGATTGCGATCAGACGGTGCGACATGCGGGTGTTGGGCATAAAGCCAACCTTGTCGAAATCAAACGCTAGTCCAGCGCCTTTTCCCGCTTCCGTCACCTGCGAGAACACCTGGCTCAGATCAACCTGACCGCCGAATTTCTTTTGCATCGTTTCCTTGAACGGAAGACCTTCGACCGGTATCGAAGCGTCCAGCATATACGCGCGGATGCTCAATTCAACCGGCTCCCCTGTCCATTCGCTCAAAGCCGTCAACATATTTTGCTTGCCTATTCGGCACCAAGGGCACACCGTATCGTGAAACAGCTCTATTCTCATTCAACTTATCCTCCCTGAGTTCGGACAGCCTGTTCGTGACGAATCGTCAACCCTCATCCCGATCCCATGCTGTGCTATCTACTCGTACTATACCGCATGGAAAGCTGCAGAACAACTTCCCGCGCCATCCTCCTCCCGTCTCCGGTTTCCCCGCCCTCTTTTAATGAATCGAACGATTGTTTTTCGTACCTAGGGTTTAGAATCTATCAAAATCGGTAAGTCTAGTACTAGCAATCGCGATTCTACTATTTTTTACGCAAGGTAAGGAGGTTACCGATCCATGTTCCGTAAACGTTTGAACATCGTTCTGCTTCTCCCTTCCATTTTGTTCGCAAGCCTGATGATGACTGCGGGGAAAGCGGAAGCCTACCACGTAATGGATGATTACGCCGACATGTCCGAATATTACTCGACAACGTACTATCCTGAGCAGGAGCCTGTGGTTCCGGAGACGGTGGAAGCCCCGCAGCCGATAGTCTATCAGGTCAACTCCGGGGACACTTTATACAAAATCGCCCGCGACTTCGGCATCTCCATAGCGGCTATTATGGCAGAAAACGGCATCACCGAAGCGCGTTATCTGTCCGTTGGCCAGCAGTTGACGATTCCATCGTCCGAAGCGGTTATTCCATTGCCCGACGGGCAGCAAAAGGTCGTCAAGCAGGTGCTCAGCTCCACTCTAACCGCCTATACGGCTGGCAAGGAATCTACGGGAAAAACCCCGTCCAGCCCCGCCTACGGCATTACCTACAGCGGCAGCAAGGCCGAGGAAGGCCGCACGATAGCCGTCGATCCTTCCGTTATCCCTATCGGCACGACCGTGTTTATTGACGGCATCGGCATCCGTACCGCTGAAGATACCGGTTCCGCCGTTAAAGGCGCGCGAATCGACGTGTTTATGGACGATCTGAAGCAAGCCGTCAACTTCGGGGTGAAAAAGAACGTGAAAGTCTACGTGCTATCCTAGCCCGCGTTCCGCAGCGCACTAATTGGTTATGTCCCCTGTCCGGTGTATATGAGCCGTACGGGGGATTTTTTTGCGCTGGGCACTTGCATCCCTCCCCTCCAGACCGCCGAAATCCTGCCGGTACTCAAAAAAATCATAGTTTAAGAGGCGGAACCATTATATTTCCATGCAATTTTGTGTATTATATTAAGATAAACTATAACGAAAGAAAGGTTGATTCTGTTGGAAACCTCGTCTGCATCATCTCATTTCATCAAAAACATTGTCATTGAAGACTTAAAATCCGGCAAAGTCGACCAGATTGTTACCCGCTTTCCTCCGGAACCGAACGGCTACCTGCACATCGGCCATGCCAAATCGATCCTGCTGAACTTTGAATTGGCGGACGAATTTAAAGGCAGAACCAATCTCCGTTTCGACGATACGAATCCGTTAAAAGAAGATACCGAGTACGTGGAAGCGATCAAAGAAGACGTCGCCTGGCTCGGCTACGAATGGGACGGGCTGTTCTTTGCTTCGAACTATTTCGAGGAAATGTACAGCCGCGCCGTGCTGCTGATCAAGAAGGGCCTGGCGTTCGTAGACGATTTGTCCGCCGACGAAATCCGCTTGACCCGCGGTACGCTGACCCAGCCGGGACAAGACAGCCCTCACCGCAACCGCTCCATTGAGGAGAACCTCGATCTGTTCGCGCGGATGCGCAACGGCGAGTTCAAGGACGGGGAAAAGGTGCTGCGCGCCAAAATCGACATGAGCTCCCCTAACATCAATATGCGTGACCCTGTCATTTACCGTATCTCCCACGCGACGCATCACAACACCGGCGACAAATGGTGTATCTATCCGATGTACGCGTTCGCTCACCCGTTGGAGGATGCTATCGAAGGCGTGACCCATTCCATCTGTACGCTGGAGTTCGAAGACCAGCGTCCGTTCTACGATTGGGTGGTAGCCGAATGCGAAATGGAGCATCAGCCTAGACAATACGAGTTCGCCCGTTTGAATATTACGAATACCGTCATGAGCAAGCGCTTCTTGAAGCAGCTGGTTGACAATAAAATCGTTGATGCTTGGGACGATCCGCGGATGCCGACGATCAGCGGGTTGCGCCGCAAAGGCTATACGCCGGAAGCGATTCGCAACTTCGTGCGCGAAACCGGCGTCGCCAAGAGCTACAGCGTTGCCGATGAGCGGATGCTGGAGCATTTTATCCGTGAAGATTTGAAGCTGAAGGCTCCTCGTACGATGGCCGTATTGCGCCCGCTTAAGGTCGTCATTACGAACTATCCTGAGGATCAAGTGGAAATGCTCGATGCAGAGATCAATCCGGAAAATCCGGAGATGGGCAACCGTCAAATTCCGTTCTCCCGCGAAATCTATATCGAGCAGGACGACTTCATGGAAAATCCGCCGAACAAATATTTCCGTTTGTTCCCCGGCAATGAAGTGCGCCTGAAGAACGCGTATTTCATCAAGTGCAACGATTTCATCAAAGATGCCGACGGCAACGTGGTGGAAATCCACTGCACCTACGATCCGGAGACGAAGAGCGGCAGCGGCTTCACCGGACGCAAGGTCAAAGGAACGATCCACTGGGTCGATGCCAAGCATGCGCTCCCGGCGGAATTCCGCTTGTTCGAGCCGCTCATCCTCGATGAGGAGAAAGGCGACAGCGACAACTTCCTGGAGCATATCAACCCGAATTCTCTCGAAGTCGTTCACGGCTTCGTCGAGCCGAACATGAAGGATGCGCAAGCGCAGGACAAGTACCAAATATTCCGCCACGGCTACTTTAATGTGGATTCCCGACTGAGCAAGCCGGACCGTCTTGTATACAATCGAATCGTCTCGCTGAAAAGCTCGTTTGAGCTGTAAGGCTCGGGCGGCAAGAAAAGAAAAAAATCCAGTACCTTCACGGTACTGGATTTTTTTGTCCTGCAAGAAGACCCTTGCGTTCAGTAGGCTAGTGCAGTGACCCGCCTCCTGTTCATGGACTCGGAGGAGATCTATCGGATCGAAGATCCGCTTTTCCTTGGAATGATGCTGCTTTTGCAGTGCGATTGGACTGAGAGTCCGCTATTTGCCTATTTTTCATACGAAAATCGCGTATTGGGGCGAAATAAAGGATCTACGGTCCGATCACTCTCGAAAAAGCACTGTTTTTGGTAGAATAACGGAACTACGGTCCGAATCGACACAACAGCGCTTATATTTTGAGCAACACAAGCGATCGCCTATAGCCTCTAGGGACGGAACGCTTTATGAGCCGTCAGCACATGGTCCGCTTCGTTCCACTGCCACTGGTACCCGAGCGCATCGGCTACCCAAGCCCATTCCGTCAGCACAAAATTGTTCAATATGTGCACCGGCGGCTGCTCAATTACCCTCATACGCCCTTCCTCCGTATACGTGATCCGCTTCGCTACCGGGTCATATTTCGCATCCTCTATCCCGAGCGCTCGAAAGGTTTGGGTGAGCGGAACCCAAGGCATCCCGCGGATGACCAGCGGCTTGATTCCCCGGAAAGGAAGCTCCCTGCCGTCCGCATAAATCCGGGTAAAAGGCAGATGCTTCGCTACCGTATTTCCCGGCAGCAGCGTCAATGCACCCGCATCGAGGCTCCGCTTCTCCTCCTCGGACAAGTGGGCGATTTTGTTGGCGGCCTTCTGCGGCTTGAGCTGCACGCCGTATCGGCTCTCCATCCGGTTATGAAGCCGCTCCATATCTTCCTTGTCCGCAGACTTCAGGCTTCTCCCCTGCATCTGAGCCATCAGCACGCCGATGGATTCGGCCGCGATAGCGCCGTTCGGCTGGATCCTCGTGCTGCCGTAAGCAACCGCGGAGGAGCCGACCAGCTTGCCGGCCGTCACGACATTGTCGTACGGCTTCAGCAGGTAGCTGCCGAGCGGGATGCCGTATTTGTCCGGACGCCCGATGGCAAGCCCTTCCCGATTCGAGCGGGAGCCCTGAATATCGAGGAAATAACCGCCGATACTGACGTTATCCCAGAACATCCGCCCGCTCATAATATCGGACGCCTGCATGACGTATTCCGTCGGGTAATGGTTGTACTCTCTTATATATAGGTAGGCCGGTTCCCCGTTCAGTTCCAAATTCTCGAAGCCGACGATATGCTTGCGCAAATGATCGCGGATATACGGCATTTCTTCTCTCGTCAGCCGCATTCCCCGCTGGACCGTGTCCTCTTGGCTCGGATCGACGCCGTAAACCTGCAAGGCGTTGATGACAATCTCTCCATTGCCTTGATTCAAAATATTAAGTCCCCGCAAATTCAGCCATTCCTTGTTTCTTAGCTCGTAAGCCGACACAATCGGCGGAAAACCGTAAGCAATATTCGCATCAACGTACGTTTCCGGCCCGTACAGGTGCTCCCGCTGCGCCTTGCCTATACTCCAGAAGTGGCTGTAAAACTTATGCCAATCGACGCCTTTGAACTTCATCATGTAGGTCGCGCTCATATATTCCCGTTCCTTCGACCCGTAAAGCGCTTCCAATCCTTGGAAGGGTTCTACCTTCAAAGTGCGGATAAGGGAGGCGTCATCCGAGTTATCGACGACGTAATCCGGTCGTACGGATCGTTTCTTCCCGTTCCGGTTCACATATTGAAGCTCCACGACTTTTCCGCTCTCGGTCTGCACATCCTCCAGAACGACGGACTTCTCCAGCGGAATCCGGTCGACCAGCCGATGAAAATATCCGGCGAAATCGGCCTTTCTCCGAATATCCCCGCGCTCGTATTGCCGGAACAGCTCCTTCATCCCGCCTTGAGCCAACGGTTGTCCCTGATCGTCGTAAGTCCCGTCCAGGTAAAGCATCTCTCCCTGCAGCAGCTGGCCGCCGAGGCCCGCTTTCGTCTCCAGGATGAGCACGTCAAGACCTTCCTGCTTCGCTCTTTGCGCCAAATACATCCCTTCCAGCTCCGTGCCGACAACGACGACCTCCGGGGTATAGCTGAAATTCGGATTCAACGTAAAGCTTCCGTCGCTGTCCCGATGCAGCCCGAAATAGCCCAGCACAGCGATGGCTCCTCCCGCAACTCCGAGCGCAGCGCCCATTCCTAGCATGTGCTTAATGTTTCTGGGTGTCTCTATCCATCTTTTCAGATTCAAATTGGCTGTCACCGTTCCCCCGGATTTCGTGTGAAATACAATCAAATCCTAACGGATTTTCGGCTGGATTTCAATCGTTTTCTTAAGCTCAGCCCGCCCCCCGCCTAGCTCGGCAGCCTTGAGCGCGAATGCGCCGCCCTTTTCATATTTTATGAATGTTTACCGTATTTTAATACAAGAAGGTCTGTCCCTTAACACTCCCTTGATACAATGCAATGGATATTGAACAAGGAGGGATTATGTCAAGTATGCTTAAAAGAAGCGCATGGCTTTCTACGATGTTGGGGCTGCTGCTTGGAGCGGCGACAGTAATGCCCGCGGCGGCTGCCGATACGACCGGTACGACGGCCGGAACAACGAAAACCATCACGATCCTGCACACCAATGACATCCACAGCCGGGTAGAGGAAAGCACAGATTCCATCGGCTACGCCAAGCTGGCCACGATCATCCGTGAGCAAAAGGCAGCCAACCCGAACACCCTTGTACTCGACGCCGGAGATACGTTCCACGGCCAGACGATCGCCAATCTCGTACGTGGGGAAAGCATCGTCAAAATTATGAATACCATCGGCTACGACGCCATGGCTCCGGGCAATCATGATTTCAATTACGGCAGCGACCGGCTGGTCGAACTGAGCGGAATGACCAAATTTCCCGTCCTCAGCGCCAACGTAAAGAAAGCGGACGGCTCTCGCCTGCTTAAACCGTACATCATTAAGGAAGTGGGCGGCGTTAAGGTAGGCATCTTCGGCTTGACGACGCCGGAGACCGCTTACAAGACGCACCCGAACAATGTCAAAGGCATTACGTTCGCCGATCCGGCGGCAGAGGCGAAAGCCGTAGTGGCCGAGCTGAAGGACAAGGCCGATATCGTCATAGCCCTCGCTCATCTCGGAGTCGACAAGTCCAGCGTAGATACGAGCATTAAGGTAGCCGAGCAGGTTCCCGGCATCGACGTTATTATTGACGGACACAGCCACACCGTGCTGGAAAAAGGCATGAACGTAGGCAGCGTGCTTATTGCGCAGACAGGCGAGTACAGCAAAAATATCGGCAAGGTGGAGCTAACGCTTGACGGAACCAAGCTGAAAAGCAAGACGGCCAGCCTTACGATGAGACCGGCAGCCAATACGATCCAGGCCGACCCGGCCGTCCTGTCCATTATCGATGAGGTGAAAAAGAGCCAGGATACCGTTCTGTCGCAGGTTGTCGGCTCTACATCCGTGAAGCTCATAGGTGAACGTGAGGTCGTTCGCGTCGGAGAATCGAATTTGGGCAACCTGATTACCGATGCGATGCTCGATGAGACGGGGGCCGATGTCGCCTTAACGAACGGCGGAGGCATTCGCGCTTCCATTGAAGCCGGTCCGATCACCAAAGGACAGGTCATCACCGTACTTCCGTTCGGGAACTACATCCAGACGAAGAAGGTGAAGGGGTCCGATATCGTCGCCGCTCTCGAGCTCGGCGTATCCAGCTATCCGGAGCCGCTTGGGGGCTTTCCTCATGTAGGCGGCCTCACCTTCGTCTTGGATCCGAGCGAGGCAAAAGGACAGCGTGTCAGCGAAGTCATGGTAAAGGGAGCTCCTCTTGACCCTCAAAAAGAATATTTGCTTGCCACTAACGACTTCATGGCCGCCGGAGGCGACCAATATACGATGTTCCAAAATTACCCTATCGCCAACGATTTCTCTTCGCTGGAAGAATCGGTGATCGCGTATTTGCAGAAAAAAGGCGCTGTGGAGCCAAAAACGGAAGGCCGCATTACCGTTAAGACAGGCACAGCTGCGGCTCCTACGCCATCCGCTCCGGCTCCAGCACCGGCTCAAACACCTGCACCTGCACCGGCCGTGACTGCCCCTGCATCCTCCGTCTATGTCGTGAAAAGCGGCGATTCCTTGTGGAAGATCGCCAAGCAATATCGCACTACATGGCAGCACCTGCAGCAGCTGAACCGGTTGGCGAATCCTAATCTTATTTTCCCGGGACAGGAACTAATCGTTCCCGTTAGCTAACGTACTCGTATCCCCCACCCCGCTACTACTATGAACAGTCTTACCGGAGATCCCCTCTTCGGTTAAGACTGTTTTTATTATTTGTAAATATTTACCTGTTATTGCCCGCCTGCTATGGTACTATAATGAAACACCATTTACCCCTATCCCATGCATTACCACTACACACTGTTGGTAACGCATTCATTATATGGACACTATAACTGGCAAGGAAGGTGGTCTTATGGAATTTGATTATTTGATTCGGGTTTTGCTGGCGGGCATCTGCGGCGCACTTATCGGCTATGAGCGTAAAAACCGGATGAAGGAGGCAGGAATCCGTACCCATTTTGTCGTAGCCGTCGGTGCATCCATGATGATGATCGTCTCCAAATACGGATTTCAGGATCAGATCGGTTGGCACAACTTATCGCTCGACCCGTCCCGGATCGCGGCACAGGTAGTTAGCGGGGTCGGTTTCCTTGGTGCTGGAATGATCTTTATGCAGAAGCAAACGGTAAAAGGACTGACTACGGCTGCCGGCATCTGGGCTACCGCAGGAATGGGAATGGCCATAGGCTCCGGACTGTACTGGCTCGGGGGCGGCGTCACGCTGATCATTTTGCTGGCGCAAATGGTGCTGCACGGCCGTTTCAACTGGCTTGCCTCGCCCAAAACCGAGCAGGTGACGATTCGGATCACCGATGAGCCCGGCAGCATCGAGCAGGTTCTTCAGCGCCTCAAGGAGAAGAACATCACCATGCTTCGGTTTCACGCCGAAGGTACGGACAAAGAAGCGTCCGACATCGTGCTGGAGCTGGTCGTTAAGCTTCCGGCTGCCATGGGAGCAGACTCGCTCGCCTCCATCATTCAGGATATTCCTGCTATTAAATCCGTTGAAGTTCAATAGAGTATCCAACGCAAAAACCCGGCTTGCTGGCGTCTCGCCCTGCAAGCCGGGTTTTTCAATCCTTGTTTTGGATGGACCGCAGCGCATCCCGGAATTGCTGATCCTTCGACAGGTTCGGCGGAGGCTCCTCCAGCTTCTCTTCTTCTTGATCCGGATTGGCGCTGCCGAAGTTTCGCAAGGCCTCACGATAATCATGGTCGCTGTGCCTTCTGGCTTCTTTTCCCGTAGTCCGGGTACGGGAGACGGTCTCCTCCGCTGCACTTTCTTTAGTCGGAGCAGCGGCCAGCGATTCGGAGGCGTTCGCCTCAATCGCGGGTCTAGCTTCCGCTTCTGCCATGCCGTCCGGACCGGCTGCTGCCTCCGTCTTATCCTTTACTGCCGCCGGGTTGTCCGCCGGCTGCGAAGCGGCCGCCCGCTCCGCCTTCTTCCGGCTGGAATCGACCCGGATATTATAAATAATGAGAAACGCGAGCCCGACAACAGCAATAGCTGCAAAGATGATATATTGCATAAGAGATCGTCCTATCTCTGGTTATTTGACTGCATTTTGCCGGCAATCGTCGCGACCCGAAGGCCAAGCGCCCTTCCGAGAGCCAAATCGTTCTCCGATGGAAGGTTCGGCGGATCCTCGCGCGAGGCTTCTACAGGGCAGGTGACTCCGACGCCGTAGTACGAGCCGTACAGCGCATTTTCCGGGATATTGCCCGGCAATCCGACAATAATCATCCCTTGATGCAGCATCGGCGTAATCAGGTTCAGCATCGTCGCCTCAATCCCGCCGTGAACCGTTGCCGTCGTGCAAAATACGGCCCCTATTTTATCCATCAGCTTGCCCTGAGCCCACAAATAGCCCAGCTGGTCGATCCAGCTTTTCATCCCGGCGCTGATTGTTCCAAAGTGACCGGGACATCCCCATATGATGGCATCCATCCCGACGGTATCGTTAGGATTCGCCTCGCTGACATGATGATAATGAACTTCAGCTTGGGGGTGGCTTTTGGCTCCCTCATAAATGGACCGGGCCAGCGCCTCCGTATGCCCGTTCTCGCTGTCGTAAACGATGTAAATTTTCATGGCGGGTCCTCCTGTCCTTTCTTTCTTCATCAATTTTCCCCATTAAGCGCCAAAGTATGATTCCGGGGCAGCATCGCAGCCGATAGAAATTGTTGCATAAACGGCTAACCAACAGGAGAAAATGTGTACAGAAAATAGGACACTTGGAGGAATTGCCATGAGCAAAGTCATTTTGATCAACATCATCGTTCTGGTTCTTATCCTGGGAGGCGCCGGGGCTGCCATTTACTACTACAATCTGTCGATCAACTATGTGTCGACCGAGAACGCCAAGTTCGAAGGCCAGCCCGTCACCGTTGCCGCCGTGGCCTCAGGCCAGCTCGTCGAATGGAACGGACAAGTGGGCAAAGCTTACCGCTCCGGTGACCGGGTAGGCAGCATCCAGCCTGCGGGCGGAGCAGCCAAGGTCGACCTGACCGTGCCGATTGACGCTACCATCGTACAGCAGTCGATCGTTCCGAACTCGTTCGTCGCAACCGGAACTACGCTGGCGCGGGCTTTTGACCTGAATCATTTATGGGTCACTGCTAATATAGAGGAAACCAAAATCAACAACATCAAAGTCGGCCAAACTGTGGACGTTTATGCGGACGCCTTTCCCGGGACTACGCTGACGGGCCGTGTGGACAAAGTCGGACTTGCCACCGCAAGCTCCTTCTCTCTCTTGCCCAGCTCCAACACGAACGCGAACTATACGAAGGTGACCCAGGTCATTCCCGTAACCATAACTTTGGATGGATATAACGGTTTGGCTATCGTTCCCGGAATGAACGTTTCCGTACGAATTCATCTATAAAGGGGGCCGTCATGGAGAACATATCCGTTGGCAAGACGCTCACGGTGCTCATGGCCGGGGCGTTCGTGGCCATTTTGAATCAAACGCTCATCAATGTGGCGATCCCTCATATGATGAACGATTTCAATGTCTCCGCCACAACGATTCAATGGCTGTCGACCGCTTATATGCTAGTCAACGGCGTCCTGATTCCGATTACAGCCTATCTCATTGAAAGCTACGGGACCCGGTCGCTGTTCCTATTCGCCATGCTTTCGTTCACCGTCGGGGCACTCATCTGCGGCATTGCGCCGAACTTCTCCATCATGCTCCTCGGCCGGATTATCCAGGCGATCGGAGCCGGCGTGCTGATGCCTATGATCACGAATGTGTTTCTCGCTGTCTTTCCCCCGGAAAAACGCGGTGCCGCGATGGGAACGATGGGAATCGTCATGATCTTCGCTCCCGCCATCGGCCCGACGGTTGCCGGCTGGGTCGTGCAAAATTACACCTGGCGCATCCTGTTCTATGCGATGATTCCCTTAGGTGTGATCGATATTTTACTCGCCATCAAATGGCTGCGTAACGTTACGAAGCTGACGTACCCTTCCCTGGATACGTCGGGGGCCATTTTCTCCACCATCGGCTTCGGCGCCCTGCTCTTCGGCTTCAGCGAGGCGGGCAGCAGAGGCTGGTCGGACCTTCTAGTCGTCTGCAGCTTCATCATCGGAGTGCTGTTCCTCCTCCTCTTTATCTGGAGAGAACTGACCGCGAAGCAGCCGCTGCTGAATCTAAGCGTGTTTAAATATGACGTATTCACGATGAGCACGATTATCGGCGCCGCCGTCAATATGGCGATGCTCGGGGCGATGATTTTGCTGCCGATCTACCTGCAAAATATCCGCGGCTTCACGCCGCTGCAATCCGGCCTCCTGCTCTTGCCGGGCGCGCTGGTCATGGGCGTCATGTCGCCGATCTCCGGCGCCTTGTTCGACCGGATTGGAGCTCGGCCCCTCGCCATTGCCGGGCTGATTATCACTGCTATCACTACGCTCGAATTCAGCAAGCTGACGAGCGATTCCACTTACAATCACATCATGCTGCTATACACCGTGCGCATGTTCGGCATGTCCCTGCTGATGATGACCGTGCAGACGGCAGGCTTGAACCAGCTGCCGAGAACCCTGGGCAGCCATGGAACGGCGATGTCCAATACGACGCGGCAGGTCGCCGGCTCCATCGGTACGGCGCTCCTCGTCACCGTCATGTCGAGCCGCACGACTATTCATATGGCCGACTATTCGACCCAGCTTACGGCGGCGAACACGCTAGTTGCCGACAATATCAATCAGTTCGGCTTGCAGCTGGCTGAAGCCTCGGGCCAAGCGGCTCAGGCAGGCGGTACTCTGGCCATCCAGACGCTGTTCTCGTTGGCCACGGTGCAATCGACCATTAACGGCATCAACGACTCCTTTTTGGTCGCTACGCTAATTACTTTGATCGGGTTGTTCTTCGCTTTCTTCCTGAGAAGGGCCAAGCCCGCCGAATCTCCGCAAGAAAAGCCGGTCGAAATTCTGCAGGAATAAAGGCTATCTTTGCTTTGCAAATCCGCCCCCGATTCGATAAGATGAGAGCAGCACTTTAACTCGATTCGGGGGTCTGCATCCGCATTCTCCTTGGTCGCGAACAAATGGAGTTGGAATCATGGAGATTGGAGCAACGATACGGACCATACGCAAAAAGAGAGGCATCACGATCGGACAGCTATGCGAAGCGACCGGACTGTCCCAAGGATTTATGAGCCTCGTCGAAAACAACAAAACGTCGCCCTCGCTGGCCACGCTGGATTCTATAGCTAATGTTTTGCAGGTTCCGCTCGCCTTTCTCTTGCTGAAGCAGGAGGAGCGCATGAAAGTGGTGCGCAAGGACGAGAGATCGTTCAGCATGTACAAGGATCAGCTGAAGGTCGAGCATTTGAGCGAAGAAGGCGGCCTACGGCTGATGATGATCGAGATTCCGGCCGGCATGCCGGACAACGGTGAGAGCGTCCACGAAGGCGTGGAGTGCCATATGGTGCTGAAAGGAAAAGTCAGCGTCTCTCAAGGGGAAGACGAATATACGCTGGAGGAAGGGGACACCTTTTCGTGGCAGGCGTGCGTCCCCCATAAAGTTACCAATATCGGGGAAGAATCGGCGGTTATTCTCATTGCGAGCTTCAATGAAAGCAGGACATTATAAAGCTTCTTGTGGACTAAAAGCTACAGCCTCCCTATGCGAGGCAACAGCCCTAAAAGAAACGTGCTTGGCTTACCATCCGACTACGGTCTCCTTTAGAAGGAGCGCCGTAGTTTTTTTCTTGATGAAAATTTCCATGAAAGTGATTGCGTTCGACATAAAATGAGATATAATGAAATTGAGTTTTTACAATAAAAGAACACCGTTCTTATTTGCGGAACGAAAGGTAACATTTCGATGGAAAATAACGTGAAGAAAACCGCTGTATTAGAAACCGGGGACCGCATTTTACGATTGCTCGAATGCTTCACCGCAGACAAGCCCGAATGGGGGGTTACCGAGCTTAGCGAGCAATTGGGCTTGTACAAAAGCGTCGTTCACCGGATGCTGGTCACCTTAGAGCATCGCGGCTTTGTCAGCAAGAGTCCGGTCACGCAAAAATACTCGCTCGGCATCAAGCTGTTCGAGCTGGGAACGATCGTCGCCAACCGGATGAGTCTGCGAACGGTCGCCAAGCCGATCATGGAGGATTTGTGCGCAAGCACCGGCGAAACCGTCATGCTCATGATCGTCGACGGACTCGAGGGCATATGTATTGAAAAGGTCGAAAGTCCGCAGAGTGTGCGATACACGTCGCCTCTCGGTAAAAGAGTGTCCTTGCATGCAGGGGCCACTACCAAGATATTACTCGCTAACCTTTCGCCCGACAAGATTAACAAAATTATATCCAGTGGTTTGCAAAAGTATACGGAATATACCATCGTAGACCCGTCGGAGCTGCTCGATCATCTGCAGACGATTAGAGAGCAGGGGTACTGTATCTCCTCGAACGACTTCTCGCTCGGTGGCATGGGGATCGCCGTTCCTATTAGAGACCATACAGGCGAAGTGATAGCCGGCTTGTCGATATCGGGACTCGAGTTCCGGATGAGCAAAATTACGGATCAGCTGCTGCAGCAATGCCAGAACGCGGCGGAGCTTATATCCAATAGACTCGGCGGAGTCTAATTTTTTTAATCATCTAAGAGAACGATGTCCCGCATATAAGAACACAACTCTCGTCATGTAATGCAAAAGGAACATCTCTATGCATTTGCATTCGGATTCGGATGGAACACTATTCATACCGTACAAAAAGGATGCCGGTATCTACTCTACAACTATAAGACGGCAGCGAAGGAGGATATCTTGGTGGGCAAAGTGATTTTGGATATGGATACGGGCATCGACGATGCCTTGGCAATCGCCTATGCTGCGGCATCGCCTGAGCTCGAGCTGCTTGGCGTCACGACGACATACGGCATGGCTCCGGTCGATGACTCCGTACGTAACACGCTGCTCGTACTGGAGCAGCTGAAGTGCGACGCGCCGGTATTCCGCGGTGCGGAACAGCCGCTCGTGCGAAGCCGCGCCTACAGCGGCAAGTTCCACGGCAACGACGGGCTCGGTGACGTCCCCCGCCGCGAGCCGAAGCGGACCGCCGACGGCACGCACGCCGTCGACTTCATTATCGAGCAATCGCGCAAGTACGGCCGCGATTTGACGCTCGTGACCACAGCGCCGCTCACGAACCTGGCGCTGGCGATCCGGAAGGCGCCCGACATTGTCGGCAAGCTCGGGCGCGTCGTAACGATGGGCGGCGCGGTCGCCACGCCCGGCAACGTCACGAAGTTCGCAGAGGCGAACATCATCATCGACCCTCATGCGGCCCACATCGTCTTCTCCTCCGAGCTGCCGATCACACTGGTCGGGCTCGATGTGACGAGAAAGACCGTGCTGCGGCAAGAGGCCGTAGCGATGTGGCGGGAGAAGAACACGGAGAGCAGCGTCTTCTTCGCAAGCTTTACGGAGTACTACATGCAGGCTTACAAGCAATACCATCCGTATTTGCAAGGCTGTGCGCTGCACGATCCTCTGGCCGTCGGCGTAGCCGCTCATCCGGATCTGGTGGCGACCGTGCCGATGCATATTACCGTCGATCTGGACGACGATGCGTTAGGCCGCACGGTCGAGGATATTCGCCGGGTATCTCCCGGCGGTCCGAACACGCAGGTGTGCATGGAAGTGGATGCAGACCGGTTTGTCTCCGAATTTCTCGATCGGGTCGACCAAGCATTCAGCAGATAAAAGGAGGACAACCCCGCATGAGCAAGCATGGCAAGACCCCCGGGCATACGGGCTGGGTGAATCGCTTTGACCGGCTGTCGGATTCGGCTGCGGCCGGCATTTATTTAACGCCGACGTATATTTTGCTGGCCATGACCATCTTGTTTCCGATGGCGTACGCCTTGTTTCTTTCATTTACGAAAATGGATTTCGCCGCAGGCCGCGCCCATTTCACCTTCATCGGCCTCGATAATTATGCGTTGCTGCTGCAGGATTTGCGCATTCCGAACGTGCTGCTGCAAACGTTTCTTTTTACGGCGGCTAAAGTCGTTGGAACGCTGGTTATCGCCTTTGGCATCGCTCTCACTATTTTTCACGGCATATGGGGCGGCGAATTTTTCAAAAAAATATTTCTCATCCCGTGGGCATTGTCGAATGTCGTCAACGGCCTCATGTGGAAATGGATGTACAACGGCAACAACGGGATCATTAACGAGCTGATGCTGAAGCTGGGTCTGATCGACGAGTATAAATCGTGGCTGGCCGAAGGCTCGACGGCGCTCGGTGCGGTCATTGTCGCGGACATTTGGAAAAGCGTTCCTTTCGCGGCGCTCATCCTGCTGGCCGGTCTGCAGACGATCTCGAAGGAGCTGTATGACGCGGGCCAAGTGGACGGCGCAGGAACGATCCAGCGTTTTTTCCATATTACCCTCCCTTCTCTTCGGCCGGTCCTGATGGTGCTGTTCGTCATGGAGACGATGTGGGCTTTGCGCGCCTTCGACATCATTTGGGTGCTGACGCAAGGCGGTCCGCTGGATAAGACGATGGTGATCAACGTGTATGCATACGAGCAGGCCTTCCGCAATTTCGACATGGGCTACGGCTCGGCGCTGGCGTTTTTCATAACGCTTTGTACGCTGCTTTTTACGGCAGTTTACTTAAAAACCATAGGCAAAAACGATTAATCCAAGGGGGAAAGATTCATGGAAAAAAAACATGTGAGATGGATGAAAATGGGGGTTGTCGGCGCACTGTCCGCTTCGATGCTGGCGGCTTGTGGAGCGCCTGCCGATCAAGGCGGCCAAGCGGCTGGAGGAGCCGATAAGGAGAACAAGGAAATCACCGTCCTGTACTTGGACGAGCCGTTCTGGAAGCAGCAAAACGAAGAGTTTACGAAAGCTACGGGCATCAAGGTCAAGTACGAAACTGTGCCTTTCATGCAGCTGCACGATAAGGTGTTCGTGTCGTTCACGGCCGGCAGCAGCGAATACGATGTCGTGCACGTACGCGACGACTGGGCGACCGAATTTGCCTCCAAGGGCTTTCTGGAGCCATTGGACTCCTACGTCACCGACGATATGAAAAAACGGCTGAATCCGCAAACGATGGAAGCGATGTCCTACAAAGGGAAGCAGTATGCGATTCCCCGCTACGTGTGGCTGTGGCAGTTCTACTATAACAAGACGCTGATCCAAGATCCGCCGAAAACGTGGGATGAGCTGATCACGGCAGCCAAAAAAATCAATGCCGATAAAGTGTCCCCTTATGCGGAATCTTTGGGCGGGATCTTGTCCTACTCCAGCTTCATCGTGCATTTGCGCTCCAACGGCGGCGAATTCTGGGATTACCAGAACGACCGTCCGACCTTCAACAGTCCGGAAGGCGTAGCCGCTCTGCAACTGATGGCCGATATGAACTTAAAGCACAACATTATGAGCCCGCAATCGAAGGAATTTACGAGCTCCGGCGCCATGGCGGAAGTATTGACCCAAGGTACCATCGCCATGAACATGAACACTCCTCAGACGCTGCCGATGGCTAACGACAAGGAGAAATCAAAGGTCGTTGACCAAATGGGTGTAGCCCTTATTCCGGGCGCGAAGCTGAAAACCGCCTCCTACGGCGAAACCGGCGGTCTCGCGATTCCGTCTTCCTCGAAGAAAAAAGAGTGGGCCATGGAATACATCAAATTCGTAACCAATGCCGAGCAGCAGAAGAAAATGTCTCTCGCTAACGGCAAAATTCCAAGCGACGCCGAAGTCGTGAAGGATGCCGACTTGCAGGCCAAATACCCGCACTACAAACTGCTTCCGGAGCAAATGCAATATCCGTTCGGCTTGTTCCGTCATGAGCAGGCGACGAAAATTACGGACGAGCTGTCCCGCAATGTCTTGGCCGCCGTCCTCGGCAAAGTGACGCCAGAGCAGGCGCTGAAAGATGCCGAGCAAAAAATATTGGCCATGATCGGCAAAAAGTAATTTTGCCCAATTCTTACACGAGGGGATGTTTTTGAGCGTGAAGTACGCAAAAAAAGCGGTTCAGGTCCTGATCTCGATTGCTCTGATGATCTTTATCCTGTTTCCCATACTATGGCTGCTGCTATCGAGCTTCAAGCTGCCGCTTGATTTGTTCAGCAACCCTCCGAAGCTTTGGCCCAGCGAATGGACGTTCAAGTATTACCTTCAGCTGCTGCAGGAAAAATCGTTCACTTCCGCTATGCTGAACAGCTTGATCGTCTCGGGCTTTACGACCGCCATCTCCTTGTCGATAGGATCGCTTGGCGCTTATGCGTTCGCCCGGTTTCAGTTTCCGCGCAAAAACGCATTCTTTTTGACCGTGCTCGCATCGCAAATGCTTCCGCATATGGCTCTGCTTATTCCGCTGTTTATGATTATGCGGCTGACAGGCTTGCTGTATACGCATCAGGGCTTAATTTTGACTTATATCAGTTTTTCGCTTCCTTACGTCGTGTGGATGTTCCGCGCCTTTATCATCTCGATTCCTTACGAGATCGAAGAAGCCGCCAAGCTGGACGGCTGCTCCCGCATGCAGGTCATCCGTAAAATCGTACTGCCGCTCTCGATGGGCGGCCTGGTTACGACAGGCATTTTCGTGTTCATGGGAGCATGGAACGAATTTTTGTTTGCTAGCGCCATGACGAATATGAATGTGAAGACGTTGTCCGTCCGGATGGCCGAGTTTATAGGAGAAGACCGGGTCGCCTACGAGATCATGTTCCCGGCCGGAATTGTCGGCAGCTTGCCGGTGTTGCTTCTGGTTTTGTTCTTTCAGAAGTTTATCGTCAGGGGCTTGACCGAAGGCGGCGTAAAATGATGCAACCAGAGAGAAAAAAGGTGATAACATGAAATGCGATTTGCTGATTAAAAACTGCAGCGTCATGACCCCCGACTTTGAAATCGTTGACCACCGCGCCATAGCGGTCGACGGGACGCGCATTATCGAAATCGGGCCGAATGATGAGCTGACAGCCAAATATGAACCTGCCGAAACGCTGTCCGGCAAAGGAAAGCTGTGTATGCCCGGGCTCGTGGACGCGCATACGCATACGTGCCAGCAGCTGCTAAAAGGCCGCACGATGGACGAGCTCCCGATGATCTGGTCGCGTATCCTCGTCCCGTTCGAAAGCAACCTGAACGAAGACGACGTCCGCGTCAGTGCGGAAATGAGCTGTCTCGAGATGATCAAATCGGGGACGACTTCTTTTGCCGACGCCGGCGGCGTGCATATGCACCAGGTCGCCGAAGCGGCGGTGCAGTCCGGAATGAGGGCGGCGATTACGCGGTCTTGTATCGATATCGGCGATTTTTTGCCGGATGCGATGAAGCAGCCGCCGGAGACGATCCTCGATAACAATGAGTGGCTGCACCGTGAATACAATGGTGCAGGAGATGGCCGAATCCAGATCTGGTTCGGCATCCGTCAGGTCATGTCGTGCTCGCCCGAGCTGATTCAAGCGGCGGCGGAGAAAGCCCGTGAATACGGCACGGGGCTGCACATGCATTTGGCCGAGCACCGCGACGAGGTGCGGTACTGCCTGGAGCGGTACAAGAAGCGGCCGGTCGAATACCTGGAGTCGCTCGGCGCGCTCGGGCCGAATTTACTGACCGCGCACAACGTCGTCTACTCCGAACGGGAGCTGGAGATGCTTAGGCAGTACGGCGTGAAAATTGTCCACTGCCCGCGCGCCAACTTCAACTCGCACGGCTTCCCGAAAACGCCGCGCATGATCGAAATGGGCATGCCGATCGGCATGGGCAGCGACGGCGCGTCCGGGTCGAACCTGAGCTTGTTCGACGAAATGCGCATCTTCCGCTCCGGTTTGCACGCTTACTGGGGTCTCCCCGTGTTCGATCCGCTCGTCGTTCCCGTGCAGGAGCTGCTTAAGATGATCACAACGGGCGGGGCCAGCGCGCTTCAGCTTGCGAATGAGATCGGGACCGTCGAGGCCGGCAAGAAAGCCGACCTGATCCTGATCGATATCGATCAGCCGCACATTACCCCTTCGCGCATACTGATCAACACGATCGTGGAATCGGTCACGCCGCGGGATGTCGAGGATGTCATCATCGACGGCAAGCTCGTGATGAAGAACCGCGAGGTGTTGACGCTCGACCAAGAGCGCATCATGCATGAGAGCAAGACGCGAATGGATGAGATCGCTCGCAGAGCAGGTATATGATACAAAGCCGTGAATCCGGTTGGGTGGATTCGCGGCTTTTTGTTGTTGGTACGGCCGCCAACGGATGCCTAGTTGGGTCCGTTGAGCTTGGCGGAATCGCCGTAGCTCCTTCGATGCGGTGGGTAGTAGCTCCTCCCGTTCTGTAACGCGGAATTTCCTTCTTACTGCTTCTTTCCTACCTGCTCCACCTCCCTGTAACGCGGTTTTCCGCTTTACAGACGCTCCTTCACCTCTCATGACCCACCCTCCCGCTCTGTAACGCGGAATTTTCTTCTTACAGCCGCCCTCCTTCCCCCTACACCTCCCCGTAACGCGGTTTTTCCGCTTTACAGACGCTCCGTCACCTCTCATGACCCGCTCCTCCCGCTCTGTAACGCAGAAATTCCTTCTTACAGCCACCCTCCTTCCCCCTACACCTCCCTGTAACGCGGTTTTTCCGCTTTACAGACGCTCCGTCACCTCTCATGACCCGCTCTCACGATCTGTAACGCGGGATTTCCTTCTTACAGCCGCCTTCCTTCCCACTTCACCTCCCTGTAACGCGGTTTTTCCGCTTTACAGACGCTCCGTCACCTCTCATGACCCGCTCTCCCGCTCTGTAACGCGGAAATTCCTTCTTACAGCCACCCTCCTTCCCCCTACACCTCCCTGTAACGCGGTTTTTCCGCTTTACAGACGCTCCGTCACCTCTCATGATCCCCCCTCCCGCTCTGTAACGCGGAATTTCCTTCTTACTGCTGCCTTCCTTCCCCCTACACCTCCCCGTAACGCGGTTTTTCCGCCTTACAGACGCTCCGTCACCTCTCATGACCCGCTCTCTCGCTCTGTAACGCGGAAATTCCTTCTTACAACCGCCTTCATACCCGCTACACCTCCCTGTAATGCGGTTTTTCCGCTTTACAGACGCTCACACTCTCTCTCCACCAGCTCCTCCCGCTCTGTAACGCGGGATTTCCTTCTTACAGCCGCCTTCCTTCCCACTTCACCTCCCTGTAACGCGGTTTTTCCGCTTTACAGACGCTCAACGCCAACTCACGCTCGGATCGACCGACCTTCAACACCTCAAAAGTTTAATTATACATACTTTATATTTATATGATAAATATTTCTATTGACGCCTTTACTGAAACGTGCTAACTTTAATGTATAAGTTACTTACTTAATTATAGTTAATGAAAGGAAGTCGGTACAGTGCCTAAAGCAAGTATTATTTACACGGTAGTACGCATCCTATTCGGAGTGTTATTTTTAATTCATGGGATCGCCAAGCTGCAGATGGGTCTTGGCAATGTGGCGAGCTGGTTCAACAGCATCGGTTTGCCGGGAGGGCTCGGTTACGTAGTCGCATGGCTCGAGCTAATCGGAGGAGTGCTGCTCATCGTCGGATTCGCCACTCGTTATATCTCGATTGTCTACATTGTCCTGATGGCAGGCGCCATTATCAGCGTCAAGCTGCCGTTGGGCTTACTCGGAGATGGCAAAGCCGCAGGCTTCGAGCTTGAGATCGCCTATTTGCTCATTGCTTTGTTCCTCACTGTAGAACCGAAAAAAGGCTGGGGCATCGACCGGTTGTTCGGAGCTTCGCCTAACGCATCCTAATCTTGCATTCATAAGGAGGTAGTATTATGGGAACTTCGTTGTTTATCGGTCATGGCTCCCCTATGCTGGCGATTCAGGATCTCCCTTACACCAGAGAGCTGCGTCAGCTGGGCGATCAACTGGGCAAGCCTGAAGCGGTTATCGTGTTCTCGGCTCACTGGGTGAGCCGCGGTCAAGCCGTAACGTCAACAGACGGCGTGTACGAAACAATTTATGATTTCGGCGGCTTCCCCGACGAGCTGTTCCAGGTTGTGTATCCAGCACGCGGTTCGGTTAGCATCGCTGACGAAATCAATGCTCTGTTCGAAGCAGCAGGCATTCCGGCTCAAAGCAATACGGTTCGCGGACTCGACCACGGCGTATGGGTGCTGCTGCGTCATATGTACCCTGATGCCGATGTCCCGGTCATCGCTCTTTCCGTCAACCCTACTCTGCCGCCTGAGCAGCAATACCGAATCGGGCAGGCGCTTGCCGAGCTAAGCGAACGAAGAAACGTCGTGATCATCGGCAGCGGCGCGACGGTTCATAACTTCCGCGCCATGAATTTCGCCGCACCGGAGCAAGCCGATGCCTGGGCGAAGGAGTTCGATGATTGGCTGATCGAGCATATGGAAAAATGGGATACGGCAGAGCTGTTCAATTATTTGCAGCTCGCACCTCATGCCAAACAAGCTACGCCGGATTACGAGCATTTCTTGCCGCTCTTTCTTGCGATGGGCGCCGGAGACAGCCGCAAAAAAGCGGAGCTCCTCCACCAAAGCTACCAATATGCGTCGCTAAGCCATTTGATCGTGAAATTTTAAACTGCTTAACTATTTGACAGACGGCGGCTCCTACTTAGGGGAGCCGTCTTTTTTCCACAATAAAGTACATAAGATTCCGAGGTCATCGGATGAAAAATTGTGTTTTGGCGATAAAGGAGAGGCCTCGATAGAGGTTTTCTCATGCAAAGGATTGAAACTGACATTTCATGGCAACAATACAATGTAAATGTGAATATTGTGTAAAGGGGCTATGCGAATGCAGTATAATCTCACAACCAAAAACGATCTGAAGGAAATTATCCAGTCTGCTATCGAACAGGAAAAATGGAACGCAGCGATCAAGCTGATTCAAACCGTTCTGGATATGGAGAGAAACGGCCGCGACACGATACTCATAGAAGTGAGGCATGCTCCACCCGCTACAGGAGATTAATAACGCTATCATTTTTGTCACCTTTATACCAATGGCTCGAAGCAGGCTGTGTCGTGTAATCTCGAGCTTCTATGCAACCTGCTTTCCTGACTGGCTTAACAATCAGTCTTGCTCGCCCGACGGAAGTCTTGGGCCGGTAACCTCCCCTCCTCCCTCTACATACAGTAGTGCATGAGGGGGAATCCGCACATGTCATGGAATCAAAGCATCCCGTATTTAATCGGCAAGCCGGTAGGCGTCTCTTTGACGAACGGGCAAGGAGTATCCGGCGTTTTGTGCAGCGTACAGGGCGGAGAAATCTATTTGCTCGAATATTTGTACCACACGCAGTTCGCGACCAAGCACTACCCGCTGAGCCAAATTCAAAGCATTCTTCCATTCCCGGGCTGTTCTAGGCCGCAAGCATATCAGCCGCCACCTTTGTACTGAAGCATCCTGATGCATGGGCTTAAGAAGGCCGTCTACCGTAAGGATCGTCATCCGCGGGAGGCGGTCTTTTCATTTCTTTTGATAAAAGAACAAACTTTTTTGAGTATGTGATTTTAATCACATACAATGTTATCCAAATTGAGTACACTAAAAGTGTAGAAAGGAAGCAAACAAAAAAGAAAGGAACATGAGTCATGAAACCAAAACTACAAACCAAACGATCCCGACGATCCGGCACAAAATAAACCAACGAACTTGTTTTTTACCCAGGATTGTGAAATATTTCACCAATAAACTTGAGGAGTGACTGATCATGGTACAATGGCTTAGAGAAAACAGATATGCGGCGATGCTTCTTCTTTTCGTAAGATTGTATGTCGGTTATGAGTGGTTAACAGCAGGATGGCATAAGCTGACAGGAGGCTTCGACGCTGGAGGATTCCTGAAAAATGCGGTCACCAAGCCTATCGCGGACAAAGCGACCGGCGAGCTGGTCTACCCTACCTTCACCGCTTTCGTGAACAACTTCGCACTGCCGAACGTGAAGCTCATTAACATCCTTATCCCGATCGGCGAATTCCTGGTAGGCCTTGGCTTGATCCTCGGCTGCTTGACTGCCGCGGCAGCGTTCTTCGGACTCATGATGAACTTCATGTTCATGTTCGCCGGTACGGTAAGCACTAACCCATGGCTAGTCCTGGTAGGCGGTATCGTATTCATCGCAGGCACTAACGCAGGTAAATACGGTTTGGACTACTACCTGATGCCAATGCTCCGCAAATGGTTCGCTCATAAAAAAGACGGCGCCAACCACACAGCAGGCAAAGGCACGAAGCCTACCGCAGCTCACGCTTAAAGCATCAAGATAACGAAAAGCGATAACTACAGCCAAAATAGTTCCTTCCCCCGCACCTTCCCGGTGCGGTTTTTTTTATTTCTGTAAGATTCCCTACGCGTTCCTAGCCTCAATTTCTCGCAAGGTCTTCCGCTTCCGCTTCCATAAACTTCCGTTTACATTCAGTTTAAAAAAGTATCGTATTCTGCTCTCACAAGAAAAAAATAAAGGAGAGATCGAAACCATGTCTTCCGACAAACCGAATCTGAAGCTTATTCTAACCGGCCTTCTGCTGGGACTGCTCCTGGCGTCGCTGGATCAGACGATTATGTCGACGGCCATGCCGACCATCATCAAAGATCTGGGAGGTCTGTCGCTGTACAGCTGGGTGTTCTCCGTCTATATGCTCACCTCGACGACCAGCATGCCCATCTTCGGCAAGCTCGCCGACCTGTACGGGCGCAAGCGCATTTATTTAATCGGAATGTCGCTATTCATGATAGGCTCGGCATTGTGCGGCTTGGCCGGCAATATGACGGAGCTCATCGTCTTCCGCGGCATTCAAGGCATCGGCGGCGGTGCTCTGATGCCGATTGCAATGACCATCATTGGAGATGTCGTAACGCTGGAGCAGCGGGGCAAAATGCAGGGCCTGTTCGGCGGCGTATTCGCCCTCTCGAGCATTATCGGTCCGGCAATCGGCGGTTTTATCGTTGAGCATGCCAGCTGGAACTGGATCTTTTACATCAATCTGCCCTTCGGCATTGCCGCCATGCTGATTATGGCTGCCGCGCTGAAGGAGAGTAAAAGCAGCGAGAAGCGGACGATCGACTGGCTCGGTGCGGTTACTTTGAGCGGATCGATTATTTCGCTGCTGCTTGCCCTTGTGCTCGGAGGCAGCGGAGAAGGCGGCGGTACCGTCCATTATGCTTGGAGCTCGCCGCAAATCATCGGCCTTCTAGCCGTTAGCGCCGCCTTGCTGGCCGTATTCCTATGGATCGAGTCCAAAGTGAAGGAGCCTATCCTGCCCTTGAAGCTGTTCAAAAACCGCGTCATCGCCGTATCGTATTTGACCGGTTTTCTAATGAGCGCGGCCATGTTTGGTGCGATCACCTACATTCCGCTGTTCGTACAGGGCGTTATCGGCGTCAAGCCTTCGATGGCGGGTTACATTTTGACGCCGCTCATGCTGTCCGTCTTCGCTGCGGCTATGATCGGCGGACGCCTCCTTAACAAGGTGCCTTACAGAGCGATCATTGTTGCCAGCATGACGATTATCGGCATCGGATTCGCGCTGCTCGCGCAAATGGACGTTTATACTACGAGCGGGACCATCATTCTGTATATGATCATTGCCGGACTGGGCATGGGCCCGCTTATGCCGACCATCAATACGGCCGTGCAAAGCGAAGTCGGCCGTCAGCTGCGCGGAGTCGCTACGTCCTCCGTCCAATTTTTCCGCTCCATCGGCGGGACGATCGGCGTCAGCGTTATGGGAGCGCTCATGGCGGGCCGGATGACCGAGGGCCTGAGCGGCATCGGCGCCAAGCTCCCTCAGCTGCCGGCAGAGCAGCTGCAGCAGCTCGCCAATCCGCGCGTCCTGCTCGATCCTGCAGCGCTGGCAGCCATCCCGCGAGACGTGCTGCTCGAGCTGCAGCAGGTGTTCACCTCCGCAGTCGACCAAGTGTTTATCGCCGGTTTTATTATTATCGTCCTGGGCTTTATCGCCGGCTTCTTCATGGGCAACGCCCGCTTGACCAATCAGGACGGCGAAGGCGGGGGAGCCCGCAAGGCACCCGCACCCGCGCCGGCGACGGCTGGCGCCCCGGAAACGGCAGCCAAGCCGGAACTCGTATAAAGGAAGTAACTGGTGTATGCTATTTCTATTACCGATGATGATTCCGTTCCATCCGTTGGAGGATATTGCAGCAAGGAGGCCGGGTACAACCATGACAAAACTGATGATCGTGGACGACGATCCCCATATTCGCGAGCTGGTTCGGGTGTTCTTAAGCAATGAGGGCTTTGAAGTGTACGAGGCCGTGGATGGCGAGGATGCACTGAATAAGCTGGCGTCGCTAACTGTCGATATGGTCATTCTCGATATTATGATGCCGAACATGGACGGCTGGGAGCTGTGCAAGGAGCTGAGGGAGCATTATGAGCTCCCCCTGCTCATGCTCACGGCCAAGGGTGAAACGGCCCAGAAGGTAAAAGGCTTCGAGCTCGGTACGGACGATTACCTCGTCAAGCCGTTCGATCCGCCCGAGCTGGTCGCCCGGGTGAAGGCGCTCCTGAAGCGGTACCGGATCGCCGCGTCCCAGACGGTTCAAGTCGGTGAGCTGGCCATGAACCGCAAAACGTATGAGCTCACCGTCGCAGGAGAAAGCATGACCATCCCTTTAAAGGAGTTCGAGCTGCTGTTCAAGCTGGCGAGCTACCCCGGCAAAACGTTTTCGCGCGAGCAGCTGATCGAGCAAATATGGGGTTACGATTTCGAAGGAAACGAGAGAACGGTCGATGTTCATGTGAACCGTCTCCGCGAGCGGTTTCCCGAAGACCGGTGCTCTTTTAAAATCAACACGATCCGGGGCTTGGGCTACCGTCTGGAGGTTTTCCCATGAAGCTGCGCTTCGCTGCCAGCGTAGTCGGCTTTCTGGTCGTCACCATCCTGTTTTGGACCATTGCGTTTCTAATCACCGCCTATATGTACGATGCGCGGGACAGAGAGGCACTGTGGGCCGACATGCTCGAAAGCGGCAGCAAAATCGCCTTATTGTCCGGCCCCGACTCAGGCGAGATGAACGCGGAAATGCTGATGAAGCAGCTGGCGCTTCTTAAGAAAGAACGCATCGTGCTTATAGACACGACGGGCCGCAAGCTCGACTCGGGAGGAGCGGACGCTTCGGCGTTCGCCCAAAGCATCGATCCGGCCGACGTCGCTCAGGTGCTGTCGGGGGATATCCTCCAGCGCGTGGACCGTCCGAACCTGTTCATGGCCGGCTTTGCCGTTACAGGCCAAACTCTTATGCTAGGCGGGCGCCCTTATGCCCTATTCATTCAAGCGGAAGCGTTAAGCCTGTTTCACGATTACGGCAAGCAGCTTCTCACGGTCGTAGTGGATCTGCTCCTGTTTTACATCGTCATTCTCTGCGCTACTCCGGCAAGGAAAAAACAAATGCAAGCTCTGAAAAACATGGTCGCCGCCATCCGCAAAATTGCACGTGGGGATTTCAACGTCACCTTCACGGCGCTTCATAACCGCGGGCCTTGGGGCGAGCTGTCGCAAAGCTTGAATCATATGGCGGTAGAACTGAACCAGATGGAGCAAATGCGGCAGGAGTTCATCTCCAACGTGTCCCACGAGATTCAGTCTCCGCTGACATCGATCAGCGGATTTGCCCGCGCCCTGCGCAACGAGCAGTTGAACCCGGAGGAGCGGCTTCACTATCTCGACATTATTGAAACGGAGAGCAAGCGGCTGTCGAAGCTGAGCGACAACCTGCTCAAGCTGACGTCGCTCGAATCGAATCATCACCCGTACGAGCCGAAGCCGTATCGGCTGGATAAGCAGCTGCGCCGCATCGTGCTGGCATGCGAGCCGCAATGGCTGGACAAAGCGATTGACATGGACGTCGACCTCGAAGAAGTAACTGTCCATGCAGACGAAGATATGTTGAGTCAGGTATGGGTCAACCTGATTAACAACTGTATCAAGTTCACACCGGACAAAGGAACGATAGGCATCCACCTGCAGCGGCTGGCCGATTCGGCCGTCATCCGGATTACCGATACCGGAATCGGCATTGCACAGGAGGATTTGGAGCATATCTTCGAGCGCTTCTACAAAGCGGATAAATCGCGCAACCGCAGCGGCAAGAGTAACGGCAGCGGGCTCGGGCTGTCGATCGTGAAAAAAATCGTCGAGATGCACCACGGCAGCATCCAAGTGCAAAGCCGCCTCGGTGAGGGGACGACGTTTACCGTTACCCTGCCGATTTCATCGTAATGGGTCAGGTGAAGGGAGTATCCTTCACCTCCCCCCCATGCGAATTGCATCTCCCAGCCTTCTCATGGCTCCAACAATGGCCATAACGGCTTGAAGATGGCCTCTAGGACCATCGGAGGGCCGGGAGTATTCGGCAAGTCCAGCATGGACAAGCCCCAGCCCAGGAGAAGAAGCGAAACGAATACCACCCGGTCTCGCTTCGGCTTTTTTTTGAGCTGCGGCCATTCAACCCATGCAATAACCAACACAGAGACCGTAACGATGTAAAAGAAGGTCCATCTCATTGTTTCGTCACCTCTTCCTCAGGCATTCCTCCCGGGGTGTTAATAAGTCCGGGTCTAAGAATATGTGCTTCCACTTCAACCTTCACTTTCACATCCGGAAATGTGTCATCCCAATGATCTTTTACCGCCTCCCATTGTTTAGGGTACTTACGGTAATATTCCGTCGCGAAGCCGAACATATCCACTTTTAACCGCTCCTGCGCCTCGCGAAGCGCTAGGCGGATTCGTTCTGCCACGTCGTTCGCAAACGACTCCTCCATGCTCTTTAACAAGTTCGGATCCATCGGATCGAGAACGGTTCCGTTCTGAACCAAATCCCCCTCCGTATACACCTTGATGGTCATCCTCCACTGATTTCCATCCATTTCAGGAATCATCCTTACCCTTGCTTTTACCGGTTTTAACGATACGAATCCTTCCTCCTTGCCGATTTTATAGGTCACGGTATATTCTTTGATCTCATTTTTGATCCACATGACGCCGCGCGTTACTTTTTCCGATATTTCGCCAACCATCTTGTCTTTTTTGAATATGGCCGTACCGAAGATGTACGGTATCGTTTGATACGGCTCGGCCGATACCGCTTTCGGAAGAATGTAGATCAGCGGGAGCATAGCCGATCGGGCTTCCCCTTTCAGCATCTGGCTCAGTTGCTCCAGCGTCACACGAATGCCGATTTGCAAATCGGATAATTTCCTCATCACTTCCGCCGAGGACCGTTCGATAGGCGGAAACAATTCAAGCGCTTCGGCGGCTAGCCCTTTACTGACAAACATATAAGCTCTCTCGCGCGGCTGAGGATGACGAACCAAAAAATCGAATTGCTCCCGGATTCCTGCTTTAGCCAACGTTTCGCTGAAAACAAATATTTTGCATTGCCCCCAAAACAGCTTCCGCGGCATCTTCCGCTGCAGCTTGGATAATGCATCCGCGATATTGGACCCTTGCTCTGACCGTATAGTGGTGCGCCGCGCCGCGCCTCCGCCGGTTCCTCCCCCTCCCATCATCCCCCCTGCGCCCTGGTTCTGCGGAATAATGACTTGGATGGTCGTTCGGATCTGGTTGTTCTCTCCCATATCGAGGGCTAAAGCCGTCACCACCGCCAAATCGTTCAGCTCGGTACGGTCCCAGCAGCCTCCAAGCAAGATCAGAAGCAGAACGGCGACGGCCGGTTTCCCGATACGTTTCATTGCTCCGCCCCTCCTTTGCCCAATGCTTTTCTTTTGAAAATGGCTGTCAAAAGCAGCAGTAATGGAATGACCGTCAGCATAAGCGGCAATTCGAACGGAATGATGAATCTGTTATATATGGCAGTCGCAGCAAAAGTCGGCAGCCCCCACAAGCTGCAAGCCATAATCAGGAGTCCCACGGGAAAGACAACCGGACGGTAATCGGACAGACTTAAGCACTGTGCGAGCGAAAGAGCCGCTGTATAGTAAAATCCTCCGATTTTGACAAAGTTTCCGAGCACCCACATGGCCAAAAGCAGTGATTCCAAATTTTCGAAAAAATTGCCTAAGCTGATATAACGGAAAGCAACCAAAATCGGATACATTTTATTGCTTGAGTCCACACCAAGCAGGAACAAAGTAATGATATTGACGTATGTCAAGCTCATTATGGCGGCGCTCAAGGAAAGGACCCCCCACTTTCTTCCTTTTTGCGGATCGGTCAGGTACGGGAGAAAAAACGAAATCAGGAAATATTCGCTGAACCATGCTTGCGGCATAGCTGCCCCCTTGAGTACAGGTACCCACCCATGATGAAGGACCGGAAACAGATTCCGCACATCCAAGTCAGGAATCAGAAACAGGAGAAAAAAGGTCGGAAGAATAAAGAAGGGCGTGAAGATCGTTGCGCTCCTTGCGATCATTTCCACTCCGCCGCGTACGGCGAAGGCCGCGAGCAGAAGGATGGAGAAAATAACTAACAGGATCGGTGTTTTGAATAAAAAGTTGCCGGTCACAAAATCCGCATATTGACGGGTAACCGTTCCTGAAATAGAGGTGATCAAAAGAAAGTATGCTATTCCGAGTATTTTACCAGGTATTTTCCCTGCGATACGAGTGCTGTACTGGATTGGGGTTTGCTTCGGGTACAGCTCATGTAACCGGATCGCTGTAAGGACGCTTATCAATCCGCATATGGAGGCAACAAGGGGTGTCATCCATAAATCATTTTTTGCGTACTCTCCGGCAGTGACCGGTAACGTTATAAAGCCTGTAGCCAAAATAAGAGGGTACATAAGAAGTCCCATTTGATAGGCGGACATTTTTCCCTTCTCCAGCATGTTCCGTTCACCCGCTTTAGGTTAAGATTTATTCCAGTCCCTGTTCTTATTTCGCCGACTTTCATCGGGTCGCTTTTTCACCGCCATTCGTTTTCTTGGCGCGCAAAGCCCGGATAATCAGCAAGATCATCGGAATGATCAAGAGAATCGTAGTAATTTCGAAAGGGGCTACCAGTTTCAAATACAGCTTGACCTTCGGTAAATCGGGCAGCCCCCACATGCTGCATATGACGGCCAAAATTCCGATTGGAAACACAATAGACCGGTAATCGGACAGTTGACAGGTATGTGCTAATGAGAGCACGGTCGCATAATAGAAGACTGCAATTTTGACGAAGTTTCCGACGATCCACATGGCTAACAGACCTGCCTCCAAATTCTCGACAAAATTAGCGACGCTGATATAGCGGAAAGCCGTCAAGACAGGATACGACTTATTCTCGATATCCGGCCCGAGTAGAAATAAAGTGATCAGATTGACATAAGTCAAGCTGAGAACGACCGCGATTAGCGAAACCGTGCCCCATTGTTTTCCTTTTCCCGGATCCTGCAGGCAAGGCAAGAAAAACGTCATTAAAAAAAATTCGCTCATCCAGGCTTGAGGCGATGCTGTTCCCCTAAGGACAGGGACGAGTCCGTGATTCAGGATGGGAAATATATTTCCCAAGTCCAGCTGGCCGATCAGAAACAGCAGAAGAAATAATGGAATAATAAAGATGGGTGTGAAAATGACGGCACTTCTGGCCAACATCTCCACACCGCCGCGTACAGCCACAGCAGCAAGTACAATCATTAAGGCAATAACAAGTAAAATCGGTGTTTTGAACAAAAAGTTGCCTTTGACGAATTCGGCATATTCCCGGGTAATGATCCCTGTGGCACGCACTAAATACAGGAAGTAAATGACGCCCAATATTTTACCCGGTATTGTTCCGACAATGTTTTCGCTGTACTGAACGATACTCTGTTTAGGATAATGATCGTGCAAGCGGCATGCAGCATATATGGCGATGACGCCCGTCAAAGAAGCCAACATACTAGTCAGCCAGAGATCGTTGCCTGCATATCGGGAAGATAGGGTCGGAAGTACGAGAAACCCCGTACCCAATACCGTGGGATACAGCATAAGCCCCATTTGTACCGCCGAAATCTTTCCTTTCTCCAGCATCCGACCCACCCCTTTTACTTTTCGTCACCTCTCTCCGGCCCCGGCTTTTGACTGGCAGACTGCCGGTATTGATCATAGTCCCCGGTAAGATGAGGACGCGTATTCATCATCCACCAAGGCGCTCTCACAAAGATATCTTTCAACTCGCCCCCCTTTGGAATCGCGACGGAAGCCAAATAAGGAATGCCGAAGGATCGCAATCCGCACAGGTGGAGAACGATAGCGATAATCCCCATCATAATGCCAAGCAGCCCTAACGTCCCCGCCAGAAAAATTAATGGAAACCGCAGCATCCGTATGGCAATCCCGACGATGTAACGCGGAACCATAAAGGACGAGATGCCGGTAATGGCAACCACGATAACCATAGGCGCAGAGACAAGGCCGGCCTGAACCGCTGCCTGGCCGATAACGAGCGCCCCGACGATGCTGACGGCAGCGCCTATCTGCTTGGGCAGCCGCACTCCCGCTTCACGAAGCGCTTCGAACGTAACCTCCATAATCAGCGCCTCAATAAAAGCCGGAAAAGGTACCGCTTCCCTTGAGCTTGCCATACTGATCAACAGCGAGCCCGGCACCATCTCTTGGTGAAAGGTAAGCACCGCAACATAAATCGATGGAAGCAGCAGCGATATTAATGTAAACATATATCTCAGCCATCGCGTAATCGTAGCGATCCAAAACCGTTGATAATAATCTTCTGAAGACTGCAATAAGGAAAACAAGGTTACAGGTGCAATAAGAACAAATGGAGTCCCCTCCGACAAAATCGCTACCCGCCCCTCCATCAGGTTGCCGCAGGTAACGTCGGGACGTTCCGTGCTAAGCAGCTGAGGAAACGGGGAGTAAGGCATATCCTCTATCATTTCCTCGATATACCCGCTTTCCAGAATTCCGTCGATGCGAATGCGATGGAGCCGGTTTTTCACTTCCTCTATCAGTGTCTTGTCCGCAAGCCCCTCGATATAAGCCAAAGTGACATTCGTCTGGGTATAATCGCCGATTTTCATCGTTTCCATTTTGAGCCGGGGACTCTTAATGATACGCCGGATTTGGGAAGTGTTGACCCGCAGCGTCTCGGTAAACCCTTCACGCGGCCCCCGGATCCCTACTTCGGCCGAAGGCTCTTCAATCCCCCGCTTCTCCCATTTGCTCAGCCCTAATGCCAGTCCCTGGGCTTCATTCTCGCACAATAGAACCGGATATCCGTTGGCGGCATACCAGACACAATCTTCAATCGTCGCAATCGGTTTGGCATCCGATACGGAGATGATCCTTTCCGCCAGCTGCTTCATATCTGCAAACCCGGCGATGTCCTCCTTCAACAGAGGAGTAATCACATACATATCGATAGAATCGCAGTTCGATAACCCTTCGACAAACAATAAATTGGCCTTAATCGTTCCCCCGATATAAAAAGTCCTAAACACGACGTCCGAGCAATTGGCATAAATGGAATGAAGCAAGTTCAGATTGCTTTGCAGATCCGGGACAAGGAGGTGTTGAGTATTTTGAGCGTGCTGCTGCTCTTGAACCGGAGGCGCAGGTTGTCTTTTTTTCAATAACTTCAGCAGCAGGTTTCTGTTCAAGCTTGCTCCTCCTCAGGGGCTGGCTGTTTTCCCATAAATTGTTTAGTTGTAATATGCGCAGTAACAGCCACTTTCATGCCAATATTTTCTGCAAAGGATCCCGCTGTCCTCCGCTTCTTGCGGCCATGACAAAAAACCGCTCTCCCCGTAAGGGAAAAGCGGTTTTCCTGTTGATAAGCTTCCATCCGTTGGATTAGCCCTTCAAAGATCCTGCGGACATTTGCATGAACGATTTGTTAGCCAATACGTATACGACCAAAATCGGCAGGATGGACAAGCATGCGCCGGCCAGCATCAGGTTGAGCTGCGCCGCGTCGCCCGTACCGTAGCGCAGGTTCGCGAGACCGACGGTCAGCGGCTGCAGCTTCGGTGAGCTCATCGTAAAGACGAGCGGCAAAATATACTCGTTCCAGCCGTGGCGGAAGGCGAACAAAGCCGATACGCCAAGCCCCGGTGCGACCAGAGGCAGCACGATTCGCCAGTAGATGCGGAAATAGCCGCAGCCGTCCAGCATTGCCGCTTCATCCAATTCCTTCGGTATCCCTTGGAAGAAGCCGAGCAAAATGAAGAACGTGGAAGCATGACCCGCGATGAGGATGATGACGACACCCCACAGCGTTTTGTTCAGGCCAAGCTGCACCATAATATCGTATTGCGGACGAAGCACTACCGCGCCGATCGAGATAAACATTGTAGCGGACTGGATGAAGACGAACAGCTTTTTGCCCGGAAAATCGAGCCGGTTGGCTGCGAACGCCGCCATGGAAGCGACGATCAGCGTGCCGATCGTAGATACGATACTAATAAACAAGCTGTTCCACGTAAAAGTGCTGAAGTTCCCTTTTTGCCATGCATTCAAATAGTTGCTGAACTGCCACGACTTCGGAAAAAACGTGTCGCCCAAGTTAATCTCAATATTCGTTTTAAACGAATTGATGATAGCCATAATGACCGGAAAGACCGTGATGACCAGAACGGCAATCAAAAACGCCCACAGAATGACGCTGCCCGTATATCTGCTTGCCTTGGACCGGCTTTTTTGCCCCGCGTGTACGGTTGCAGGTGCGTTGCTCATAGTATCCGCTCCTTTCCCCTATTAATACACCTTGTTCAGGCGTTTCGAGATATAGAAGTATGCTGCCGTGATGATACCGACGATCAATGCGGTTACGAAACCGACCGCGCTGCCGTAGCCGAACTGCGGCTGAACGCCGGAGCCAGTGGAAACCGGGAAGAACAGCTTGTACACGTACAGGAACATAACTTCGGTCTTGCCGACAGGTCCGCCCTCGGTGAGGACCATGATGCTCTCATAGCCCTTCAGGGAGTTGATGATCGCGTACATGATAATGATTTGCAGCACCGGTCCCAGCATCGGAATTGTGATATACCAGAACTTCTGCGCTTCGTTCGCCCCGTCCAGCGAAGCACTTTCATACACATCGTTAGGAATGCTTTGCAAGCCGGCGATGAACAGGAGCATATAGTTACCGAACGCTCCCCATGCGGCGATCAGAATGACCGTAAGCATTGAGTACTTCTGCCCCAACCAATCGATAGGCTGGTCAATGATGTGGAATTGTACCAGCATTTTGTTCAAAATCCCGTTATACGAGTTAAAAATAATGAAGAAAACGACGGCCATTACGGCCGAGCTGATAACCGTAGGCATGAAGTAGACGGCCCGGAAAAATTGACGCCCGCGCAGCGCCCGGTTCAAAATCACCGCCAGAATCAACGATAGCGGAAGCGTAATAATTAATTTGCCTCCGGCGTAGATGAACGTGTTCCAAACCGAATCCCAGTACAGCTCGTCGTGGAACAGCTGTTTGAAGTTGTCGAGGCCGATGAAAATTTCCTTGCCGTATCCTTTATAGTCGTAGAACATGTACCGGATCGCCCACAGGATCGGGTACACGGAGAAGACCAGCGTCAGGAACAGGCTCGGGACGACGAAAACGGCGGATACCCCGTAGGACCTGAGTTTTTTTACCATGGTGTTTCCCCTCCTAAAAGTTTTGCCGCAGGCAAAACTGGCTTCGTTAGCAGTACTAAGTCTCGTAAGCAAAGCTATTTGGCAAAAAGAAGGGGACCGTCTATTGGAAGGTCCCTCCTCTTCTTGCATAACACTACAATCCAATCACTGCTTCAGCTTTCATCCACAGCTTAAACAGTAAATCTTACTTCAGCTTCAAATCCTTACTTCAGCTTCATCGGATCGAAGTTCGGATCCGGAGTTACCTTCACGTCGCCTGCTTTGATTGCTTTATCCAGCGCATCGTTGTAACGCTTGGTCAGATCGGCGATGATCGTATCTAAGTTTCCGCTGCCGTCCAGGATGTATTTCCAGAACGCATCCGCATACTTCAAGCCTTGCAGCGAGCTGTCTACGTTAGGCTTAACCGGCCAGATCGCATCGGATTTCGTAGGAACGAAATCTTTGTAGCCGTAGATGTCCGGTGTTTTCATTTTCTCGGCAACCGATTGAAGCACCGGCATACCAAGACCCGTTTCTGCATATTTCACGAGGTTTTCCTCGCTGTACATGTACTCTACGAATTTCCATGCCGCTTCTTTGTTTTTGGAGCTGCTGCTGATAGCCATCCATTGTGCGCCGTTCATTCCGTTCAAGCCTTTCACCGTACCGTCAATGGAAGGCACGTCAGCTGCAGCCCATTGAACTTTGGTAGGGAACTGCGTTTGGTAAACGCCGATTTCCGCGGAGTAGGACAAGTACATCCCGATTTTACCTGCCGCGAATTGAGCGCGCAGAGGGTCGATATCCATCGATTCTACGCCCGGCAGCATGCTGCCGTCGTCTTTCATTTGCTTAAGGGCGGTAATGACTTCTTTGTAACCGGCGAAATCGTATTTTCCGGTCTTGAAGTTGTAACCGTCGACTCCATAGCCGCTCACCTGCAATATGTTGCGGACGGAACGCTCCATCGCGCTTGTAGGGTTTTTGAAGTTTTCGGCAAAACCGTAGATGCCGTCTTTTTTGCCGACCTCGGTAATTTTTTTCGCGGCGTCCACCATTTCCTGCAGCGTTTTCGGAGGGTTGGCAATGCCCGCTTTTTCGAACAATTCTTTGTTGTATACGAGACGAATCGTCGTTCCATAGTTAGGGAGCGTGTAGATTTTGCCGTCGTACGTGTTCGCGCTGTCTCTCAAAGTGCCTTCAAAGCGCTTCTTCATGTCGTCCTTCATATAGCCGTCCAGCGGCTCGAAGTACTGCTTGCGCGCCATGTTGACGAAATCGAATTTGGCGTTAAGAATGTCAGGAGCTTGTCCGCTTGCATAAGCAAGGTCAACCGACTGAACGTAGTTCTCGGACATAACGCTCATTTCCACTTCAATGTCCTGGTGGTCCGCATTGAATTTCTCTATGAGTCCTTTAATATGATCGACGTCATGACGGTCGGCCGTCCAATAAGTCAATTTCGTTTTGCCGTTGGCACCGCCTGCCGCGCCCGCGTTCGAACCGTCTTCCTGGTTGCCGCATGCCGCAGCTGTAAAGGCAAGGGACAGACACAGTACCGCTGCCATTGATTTTTTAACCATCGTATAGTACCTCCCTGTTTCGTACTTAACTTGTTCTTATGTATATAGATTATGCGATTTTTGTCGAAATTGGAGTGCGGTGAAACAATCACAAAGGGATAAAATCCGACGATAGTCCCAAAATCGTTTTTTCCGCCCGTCTGAAAAAGCTGATCGCTGCCTTGGATTTGCCTATCATTGCCCGCCAATAGAATCGTCTCCTAGCCAGTCCGGCATGTGGAGCCGCTCTCCGGGACACAGACCTGTCACTCGTATTGTGTTACTATATGATTATCGGAATTTGAGAACACCGGAAAGAAAGGATTACGCCATGAGCTTGCTGTTAACCCGCAAGACCATTAAATCGCTGTGCGACCGGCTTTCTTACGAGAAAGGTTTAGCCTATTATCGTGCAGGCAAAGTCACATTTCAGCAGTACGATACCGAAATGTCTTCCTATGAAGCTATCGTGAAAGCGGACAAAAGCTCCAGCTACCGCGTTCAAGTCCAATTCGACGAGCTGGGTGAGGTGAAGGCCGAATGCGAATGCCTAACCCTGCAATCGTATCAAAAATATTGCGGCCATATCGGTGCCGTCCTGCTTCATATACAAGATGCCCAACCAAGCGGACATCAGCCTCCGCCGCTTAACCGTGCCGCCTTGAGTGCGGATTCCGGTCCCCTTCTGCATTCTAATACTGCCCAAGAGGAGCGCGAAGGAGGCGGAATCTCGCTCAAGGACCGCCGCCTCGCCGGCGATCTGCTCGGCCTGTTCGAGCCCAGGCAGCCGCTCCGTCCCGGCCGGAACCGGCTGGTCACGGACCCCCGGACCGTGCTGGAGGTGGAAATCACACTCAAGCCGGTTCCCTATGGTTACAGGAAAACAATGTTCGGGATTGAGCTCAAACTAGGGCTGCAGCGGTTATATATTGTCCACGATATAAGGGAAGCTCTGGAGCGGATTTACCGGCGCGAGACCATTGCGTTCTCCAAGCATTTTACTTACGACCCGGAGGTCCACTGCTTTCAGGCGGAGCATGACGATATCATCCGCCAGCTCATCCAGCTGTGCCACAATGAGTCGATCCTGCAGGAGCCAACGGCTGCGAAGCCGCTGCGCATCGGCAGCGACCGGATGATGCTGATTCCGCCTGCCCAATGGGAGTCGCTCTATCCTCTGTTGGTCTCGGCCCCTACGGTCCGGCTCGAAGCGGACGGCCATGTGTACGACGGCCTTCGTCTCACCGATGAAGCCCTTCCGCTGCGATATACGTTCGATCAGAACGGGAATGAAGGCTACCGGCTGAGCGTCGAGGGCTTGGAGAAGCTGACGATGCTGGAATCGTACGGCATGGCACTCGCTGACGGAAAGCTGCTGAAGCTGAAGGACGACCAATGCGTGCGGCTGTCAGGGCTTAAGCAAATGCTCGATGCGTCCGGGACAAGCGAAATGGTCATTCCGCCGGAGCAGATTGAGCCATTTATGGAAAAAGTCGTTCCCGGGCTCATGAAGCTGGGGACGGTCCATATCGCACAGTCCGTGTCCGACCGCGTTCTTCAGACCGAGCTCAAGGCCAAGCTGTATTTGGACCGGGTAAGGGACCGTCTGCTTGCAGGGCTCGAATTCCAGTACGGCGACATGGTGTTCAATCCGTTGGAGAGCGCGAGACAAAGCCGCAGTACGGACCGCATTCTCATGAGGGATGGGGACAAGGAACGGCGCATTTTGGAGCTGTTGGAGCAAAGCACCTTCGTCATGACGGAGGAAGGCTTTTATATGGATGACGAGGAAGGCGAATACGAGTTTTTGTACCATACGGTTCCCGAGCTGGAGAAGCTGGCCCAGGTGTATGCGACTTCCGCCGTCAAGGCCCGAATCATCGCCAAGCATGCGCCTCCGACTATTACCGTTGACGTCAATGAACGGACCGATTGGCTCGAGATCAAGTTCGATATGGCGGGAATTGCCGAGGCGGAGCTGCGCGGTCTGCTGCAGTCGCTGGAGGAGAAGCGCAAATATTACAAGCTGCCGAACGGCGCGCTGCTGCCGCTGGAGAGTGCTGCGTTTCAGGAGATTGTCCGCTTCATGAATGAGGTCGGGGTCCGCAGTATCGATGTCAAACAAGCACAATTCCGGCTCCCGGCGGTCCGCGGGCTCCGGCTCATGGACGCGCAGCTGCAAGGCCGGGCCGTGCAGCTCTCCAAGTCGTTCCGCCGTCTCCTCGAAAACATGAGGAACCCGGATCACCTGGACTTCCCTGTTCCCGAAACGCTAGCCCCTATCATGCGGGATTATCAGAAATACGGGTATCAATGGCTGAAGACGCTCGCCCATTATCATTTCGGCGGTATTTTGGCGGATGATATGGGGCTCGGCAAAACGCTGCAAAGCATAGCCTATCTCGTCTCCATCCTTCCCGACATCCGGGATAAGAACCTCCCGGCGCTCATCGTCGCTCCCGCTTCGCTGATGTACCATTGGCACGCGGAGCTGCAGTCGTTCGCCCCTCATCTGCGAGCGGTCGTCGTGGACGGAAGCAAGCCCGAGCGGACGGCGGCCCTCAAGAGATCGGAGGAAGCGGACGTGCTCATCACCTCCTACCCTCTCCTTCGCAGAGACATGGAGCTGTACGTCAAGCATTTGTTCCATACACTGATTTTGGACGAAGCCCAGGCTTTCAAAAATCACACAACGCAGACGGCCCAGGCGGTGAAGGAGCTGCAGGCGACCTACCGGTTCGCGCTCACCGGCACACCGGTCGAAAACTCGCTCGAGGAGCTATGGTCCATCTTCGATGCGGTATTTCCGGAGCTGTTCCAGAGCCGTCAAGCCTTCGCCGATATGACCCGGGACGCTATCGCCCGCCGGGCCCGCCCGTTTCTGCTGCGCCGGCTCAAAACCGACGTGCTGAAGGAGCTGCCTGACAAGATCGAGTCGGTCCACACGTCCGAGCTGCTGCCCGAACAGAAGAAGCTGTATTTGGCCTATTTGGCCAAATTGCAGAAGGAGGCGTTGAAGCATTTGAACGACGACACCTTTCAGAGAAGCCGGATCAAAATATTGGCCGGCTTGACCCGGCTGCGCCAGCTGTGCTGCCATCCGGCTCTGTTCGTCGAGGATTACGCAGGCAGCTCGGCCAAATTCGAGCAGCTGCTGGAGATTATCGAGGAATGCCGGAGCTCGGGGAAACGAATGCTCGTGTTCTCGCAATTTACCGAGATGCTCGGCATTATCCGGCGCGAGCTCGGCCTGCAGGGCGTGCCGCACTTCTACCTCGACGGCAGCACGCCTGCTGCCGAACGGGTCGAGCTGTGCCGCAGGTTCAACGACGGCGAGAGAGACTTGTTCCTCGTCTCGATGAAAGCAGGCGGCACCGGCCTCAATCTGACCGGAGCGGATACGGTCATCCTCTACGACTTGTGGTGGAACCCGGCCGTAGAGGAGCAGGCCGCGGACCGGGCTCACCGCATCGGCCAGCAGCAGGTCGTTCAGGTGATCCGCCTGGTCTCCCGTGGAACCGTCGAAGATAAGATGGTCGAGCTTCAGCAGAAGAAGAAGCGTCTGATCGATGAAGTGATCCAGCCGGGCGAGGAATCGCTGTCCTCCATGACCGAGCAGGATATCCGTGATCTGCTGATGATTTAGCTGTATACTCAACCCGGTAACAACTAAAAAGCCTTGATCAGTACTATGGGTCAGCTCCGTGAACCCCATAGTCTCAGATCAAGGCTTTTTACTATGGCACTGATTCGGGGAAATGCCTGCAGATCACCGCTCGTTGCCTTCCCTTCTTCATGCCGGTTAAATCCTTATCTGTCACTTGCATGCCCTCATTGCGGCATCTTCACCGTGAAACTGCTGATGCGTATCGTCTTTTGGAGCTGGCCTTACTCCACGATGCCTTCCCCTACTCCGCCAAGCCGGCGCTCTGCCTGAACTCGGACGGAGTCATGCCCGTGACCTTCTTGAACACGTCGCTGAAATAGCGGCGCTCCTCATAGCCAAGCGCGGAGGCAATCTCCTGGATCTGCTTGTTTTGCAGCAGCATCTCCTTCGCTTTCTCCATCCGTGTTGCGGTCACGTACTGGTTGAAGCTCATGCCGGTCACCTTCTTGAACAGGTTGGCAAAGTAGCTGCCGCTCAAGTGCACCTGCGACGCGCAATGCGCCACCGTCAGCTCCGCAGACAAATGCTGCTTGATGTAGGCAATCGCCCGCTCAATGACCAGATGCGCCTGCGAGGCGCTCCGCTCCTCAACGATGGTGCAGCCGTGCTCGCAAATTTGCTTCAGCAGCTCGTAAATGTCGTGCACCGAGCCGCCGCTGCTTGTCTCCATCTCCTGCAGCAGCTCCTCCAGCGGCCCGATGTCTTCGTAGCTGAGCTTCTCCAGCAGAACGCGGACGAGCATGTTGGCGAAGCCGTGCAGCAGAAGCGCGAGATAACGCGGCTGCGGCCGCGGCTGGAAGTGAATCAGCTCCTCGTATACTTCCTCGAGGATTTCGAGCGTCCTCTCCCGGTTGCCCGACTGCAGCGCAAAGGCGATATCCTGCACCCGGTCGGCAGGGTATTTGGGCAGCTGCTGCTTGTCCTCGATCACGTCGCTATAGCAGACGACGCCGTTGCCGCCTGTATAGAAATGATAGGACATCGCCGTGACGGCCTGCTGATACGAGACCGGCAGTTCATCGGTCGTCTCCGCCCGGTTCCCTACGCCTACAGACACCGTATATTTCGCATAGGTGGCCAGATGCTCGCAGCAGCGCTCCGCCAGAGCGGCATGGCTGTCCGCCTCGTATTCATTGTAAATAATGACGAAGCGGCCGTCCGAATCGCGGAAGACGACGCCTTTTGTATACGCGTGTATCGTTTCCTCCAAAATGTTTTGCAGCGTAAAGCGCAGCAGCTCGATCTCATTGACCGGCCAATCCTTGCTGATCTCCTGGAACCGGTCGATTTCGAGCACCATAACGACAAACCGGCTCCGGTCGAGACCGATTTGCAGGAAGTCCCACCGGTCGCTAATTTTGCTCTCGTTCGCCTTGTGCCGGATCAGCAGATTGAAGAACTCCTGCCTCAGCACCGGCAAGCTTTCCTTGACTCTCCGCTCCATCTCGCGAATGTTTGATTGCTGCCTCTTGGTCTCCAGCACGGCATTCCGCGCCTTCTGCACCGTGTCCGTAATATCCTCCAGCGAGAACGGCTTCGTCACGAAGTCGAACGCCCCGAGCCGGATCGCCTCCTGCGCATATTCGAAATCACTGTAGCCGCTGATCAGAATGATTTTGCAAAAAGGCAGCTTATCGACAATCGCCCGTGTCATCGTAAGCCCGTCCATCTTCGGCATCCGTATGTCTGTGATGATAATATCGGGTCTTTCGCGTAATGCGAGCTCCAGTCCTTCTTCTCCATTCAAGCAGGCGCCGGCGATCGTAATTCCGTATTCATCCCATTCGATTCCGTTTACGATCCCGTCAACCACATCTCTAATATCGTCGATGACGATCATATTAATTGCCGATGACTCCATCCTCTTCCCCTCCTCCATGCCATGGTATCGTTAGCGTTACCGTAGTTCCTTCCCCCGGAACGCTGTCTATCGACAAAGCAGCTTCATTTTCGTAATAGAGCTTCAATCGTTCCACAATATTATGCAGCGCGTAGCTGTCGGACGATTCGGCGGCCCGGTGTATATTCTGAAGCGTCTCCTTATCCATCCCGTGTCCATTGTCGGAAATGGTGAAGACAAGCCGGTCGTCGTCCTGTTCCAGCCGAATGACAATCAAGCCGCCGGCCTGCTTGTTCTTGAACCCGTGAAGAATGGCGTTCTCCACCAACGGCTGCAGCAGTACCTTAAGGATCGGATGCTGTTGAATCGACTCGTCATTTGGCGCTTCGATCCGATATTCAAACAAATTCTCGTAGCATCTCTGTTGAAGCGACAAATATTGCTCCACGTGGAACAGTTCTTTCTTGATTGTTGTCAGTTCTTTGCCGCCGTTTAAGCCCAATTGAAACATTCGGGACAACGACATGACCATCTCCCCGACCTCGTCGGACTTTTTCAGCTTCGTCTTCCAATAGATCGTGTTCAATGTGTTATATAGAAAGTGCGGGTCGATCTGCGCCTGCAGCGCCTTGATCTCCGCCTTATGCTTATCCTTCTCGACACGGCGGTTCACTTCGATCAGCTGCCCGATTTGCTCCAGCATCCGGTTAAACTGCCGGCCCACCTGGGTCACTTCGTCATTGCCGTCGGTCTCGAACCGGACCGTCAGGTCATTCTCCCCTGCGCGGCGCATCAGCAGTTGGAGCTTTGTCAGCGGCTTGGCGAGCAGCGTGCTCAGCCCGTTGGAGATGAAGAAGCCGAGCACAATGCAAAGCACGGTTACGATCAGCGTGGCCCACTTGATTCCCGTAGCTTGACTCAGCAGCTCATCGGTCGGTTTGACGCTAATGTATGTCCATTTGTCATCGACAGATGATTTTACAAAATTTGACAAATAGGTGTTTCCATTCCAATCGTAATCGAATGCGCCCTGTTCCCCCGACTTGAGCTGCTCCTGAAACTCCGGCTCCTTGAGCATATCCGCATATTTATACGGCTTCTGCACGAACAATGGTGAGCCGTCTTCTTTCAGCATCGTGACACCTTCGCGCCAGTCGCTGATATTATCGGTCAAAAAGTGCCATAATCCGTCTTCCTTCAAATTAACGATGATGTACGAATCGGGAATGTAGAGGCTGGAAATCGCCGAAATAACTAAAGATACGACAGGTACCTCACCAGCAAAAAAAGGATCCTTATGCCCTTCGATCCAGATGGCATGCCGTTCCTCCCGAATTCTGTCGTACATAGAGGTGTCCTTAAACCGGAATTCGGTCCGCGGCACATCCGCGGGGTAGAAATCGCCAATCGGCGTCGTTAGCAGAACCGAGTGCAGCAGCTGTTCATTGAGCTTGAGCTGCATGAACGGCGTCTGAAGCGCCCCGAAATGAGTGAAGTAGTTGGAGCTGTCCCCGGTCACGACATCCTTCATCGTATTTTCATAGGAGGTGCTGATTACGAGCGTCATAAGCGATACGGCCACGTGCTTCAGCTTCTCGTCGAACGCCTGGGATGACTTGTTCAGCGTATCCTGACTCAGCTTCAGCGCGTTATTTTGCACTACCTGGGCGGATATGTAATAGGTTGTCCAGCCGACCGTCAGCACCGAGACAATGATCATGACGGCAAAGGCAATGCGCAGCCGGTGCCTTAACGGATATTTCTGCAAAGTACGGAACACTTGCGTTTTCTTCCTCTCTTCTGGTGCCGTTCCTACAATTCTCTTCCTTAAATCATACCATGCCCGCGAACGATTTGAAAAAAACCAAAAAGGACTGCACCGAAACGATCGTCGCCGATCGCCCGGACAGCCCTTGCTTCCAAAGATGAATTATTTTAATAATGCCTCGATCGTCGGTTCCATATCCAGCGGCTCTGCCGTCGGCTCGAACCGTCCGACAACGTTGCCCTCCCGGTCGATGACGAACTTGGTGAAGTTCCATTTCACATCGTCTCCGAGCAGCAGCTCCGGATGCTTCTCTTGCAAGAAGGCATGAAGAAGCTTGCCGCTGGAATTTGTAAGATCAAACCCTTCGAACGGAGCCTGCTCCGTCAAGTAGCGGAATACGGGATGGGCGTCCCGGCCGCGTACATCGGTTTTTTCGAACAAAGGGAACTTCACGCCGTAGTTGATTTGGCAGAACGACTCTACCTCTTCATGGCTGCCCGGCTCCTGCTCGTTGAACTGGTTGCACGGGAAGCCGAGAATTTCCAGGCCTTGTTCCTTGTATCGGTCGTACAGCTTTTGCAGGTCGCTGTATTGCGGCGTAAATCCGCATTTGCTCGCGGTGTTAACAATGACCAGCACCTTCCCTTTATAGTCGTCGAGCTGCACTTCTTTGCCTTGAATCGTCGTTGCTTGGATATCATAAATAGACATAGTTCATTCCTCCGTATTTTTGTGATGGATGTTGTGCAGCAGACCGGTCAGCTTCTCCCGCCACTCAGCCAGCTCCTCTGTGTTCAGACCCATATTGCAAAATACTTTGCGCGGGATATCGTAGGCCTGCTCCTTCAATTGCGAGCCCTGCTCCGTCAATTCGATCAATACATTGCGCTCATCCTTGCTGTCGCGTACCCTGCGGATCAGCTGCATTTGCTCCAACCGCTTCAGCAGCGGCGTCAATGTGCCTGAATCCAGGTACAGACGGCTTCCGAGCTCCTTCACCGTTACGCGGTCCGTCTCCCAAAGCACCAGCAGCGTTACATATTGGGTATACGTAAGGCCCAGCTCCTCCAGATGCGGGCGATACATCTTCGTAATCTCCCGGGAGCAGGCATATACGGCAAAGCACAGCTGATTGTCCAGCTTTAACAGTTCGTCCTTGTCCATCTGCACCTCCGTTATTAATTTTGCAAAATTTAATTGTGCACAATTTATTTATGGGTTAACAATATCACTATTGATATGACGTGTCAACAGCTGCTTCACATTGCCGCTCTGCAACGCTGGAAGGAGCCTGGCAAGCTCAGCGTTTACTGATCTATCGCTCTTCTTGAGCTCTTCTGTTTATGTTTGATCCTCTGATAGCCTGGTCATACGAGAAAACCTCTATCAAGGCCTTTCAAAGGTAGGCACGGCAGGTTTTATTGCCAAATAGAATTTTGCATCATGACCGCGGAATTTTATCAATTCTATTGTGGTTAAAAAAACCGCCCGGGTTCCTTCCCGGACGGTCTCTATACTAAGGCTGTATGCTTCAGGAATGCGGGTCGGGAAATGCAAATACGAACCGCAAAGCGGCTGTTATCTATCAGCACGCCTCTTTGAAGGCAAGCTCCATCTCCGCTCGCTATCTCCGCTAGTTGATCAAGGCAGCCGGTACACTGCGAACGGCTCGCCATACCGGTACGGCCGGCTCAGCTCGTCCAGCGCTTGCCATTGCTGCGGCTCCAGCGTAACGGACAAGCTCTGCAGGTTGTCCGTCAGCTGCTCCACCCGCGTCGCGCCGACGATGACCGTCGACACGACCGGCTGCTGCAGGAGCCACGCCAGCGACAGAGCGCTCGGCGTGCAGCCGGCCTGCTCGGCCATGGAGCCCACGGCCCGGGCCAAGGCAAGCTTGTCTTCAGCGATGAATCGGCTGAAGCTGGGATCCGTTGCGGCCCGCGAGCCCTCCGGGGCCGCATCCGCAGAGCCGTATTTTCCGGTCAATATGCCACCGGCCAACGGAAAATACGGGATGATCCCTACCCCCTGGTCCAGGCACATCGGGACCAGCTCCTGCTCCGGCGTCCGGTCGGCGAGCGAATAGCTGGTTTGTGTGGACACAAACCGGTTCAGCCCGAGCCGGTCGCTGATGCCAAGAGCTTTCATCAGCTCCCAAGCGGCGTAATTGGAAGCGCCGATATACCGCACCTTGCCCGCTCGGACCATATCGTCGAGCGTCCGAAGCGTCTCTTCAATCGGCGTATCCGGGTCGAACGTATGGATCTGGTACAGATCCACATAGTCCGTCTTGAGCCGCCGCAAGCTGTCCTCCAGCTCCCGCTGAAGATGATAGCGGGACGAGCCCCGCTCGTTCGGTCCTTTGCCGCGGACCAGCCCCGCCTTGGTGGCCAGCACGACCTCATGCCGCCTTCCTTCCAGCGCCAGCCCGATGATCCGCTCCGATTCCGTCTGGGCGTAAATATTCGCCGTATCGATGAAATTAATGCCTTGCTCTATCGCATGATGAACGATCCAGATCGAAGTATCCTGATCGGCCCGCTTGCCGAATGCGTTCGTGCCGAGCCCCATCTCGCTCACTTTCAATCCGCTGTTTCCTAATCGGCGAAATTGCATTGATTCGGTCTCCTCTCGATTCAATTGATTGATTCTCATTGCCGGTTTCGAGCGATCCACCGCTTGTCTATGAGGAACGCGACGGCAATTCCAACGGCATAGCGGGCCAGATCGATCCATAAAAAGCCTCTGCCCAAGATGAGGGAGCCTAGCAACGACGATCTTACCTCTTGGATCCATTCGGCCTGGTACAGCTGGCTGAACTCGATGGCGAAGCTGAATAGCAAGCTCCATCCCGCCGCCTTGCTGAGACTGCTTTTAACAAGCAGAACCCGGAAGCCGAAATAGACCATAGCCGCCCATAGCATATCGCCGGCGTGCTCCGCTATCCAATGCGGCAGCAAGGCCGCTCCCTTTCGCGATCCCAGCCCTAGCGCCATTGTAATTACGACGGCAGCGGCATAGCGTAGTCTGCTGTGCATTAGCATCATCCCAAATCCATAAATTCAACCCATCTTGACGAAGGGAATCGCTTTGTCCATCTCTATTTTCCAAGAATCTCAAGGCTCTTGCAAACTGAGCCTGCTTTCCGTATGGAGAATAAACTCTTTTACCGTCGGCTGAAGCTTGCGGATGTCTTCCTTGCTCATCCCCTGCGTACGGAATCGGAACGAACCGTTAATCGGCTCGACGGTGCCCCCTTTAATCTCCGTGTTGCATAGAACGGGAGGCTTTTCTATGACTCTGGCTTTTAAAGGCTCCTCAATGACCGGTTCGACCGAGCGGATGACGATAGGCTTGGCGGTCTTATTCCACAGGCTAACCGTATAGGTCAGCTCGGTCTCCTCCGGCGTCCCTCCCAAGGCTGATGTTACCGATGCAATGACTAGCCCGTCCTCGACCGGCTTTGCCGGGTGCTTATCGCTGCTGCAGCTCATCAAGACTAAAAGAAACAAGCCGCAGACAAAGGTCATACTCCTGATTGCCATGGTCCACCCTAATCCGTCTCTTCTCTCTATCATTTGGTCTTTAGCTGCATACCGCGACGATAAGTACGTTTCCGAACCCCCGTCCGCGCACTCTTTCTTCATACAATCGGCAGGAATCCTCCGGAAGCCCGCCGTATCGGATCCGGCGTTCGAAGCTTTTGGCATTAGGGTGGCCCAGTGTGGCGGAAATGGTCATCGTGGCATCCTCCTTTTATAGCCTCCGCATCCTCGCAGAGGCTGAAAGCTGACCTATGATTTTGTCCTTGTTACATTTCGATACATGGCAGGAAATTCCTTTTCCATTCGATTCCCGATTGCTTGGGCATGAAGGCGGAAAGTCTGCGCACAGCAAAAAAAGCAGAGCTAATCCTCTGCTTTCTCTCATACCCTCGCTATTTGGGCCAGAACAGCCGCTGCTTCACAATGGCGTCGGCCAGCTCCGAATCCTTTATCACAATATCCATATCCGGCGCCCTGACGATAAAGCGGCGCTTCCCATGGTCATAGATGACCTCTCCCGACGGAGCAATCTCGTATAGAGGCATTTCACGGCCCGGCACTTTCTTCATCTGATGCAGCAGCACAAACACCTCTCCCCAAAAAGGCAGATCGGGATTGCGGCTGCACTCGGCTATCGTTTGCTTGAACTGCCCGACGAGCGATTCTTTATTGACAAACACAAGGCACCTCATCTCTCCCGGAACATCCATATACAGGGCTTTCCCGCCGCTGTTCTCCGTCTCCATTTCCGAGTTCGTCCCATTTAGTATACAATGAAAGGAGAGTTTATCAAAATACATGACATGAAGAACGAACCGGAGGAGCTATGACCATACGACAAGCGCAGCCTGCAGACGCCCCTTCCGTAGTACGGCTGCTGTTCGATGCCATCAATGACATCGGCTTTCAGCTCACAGGAGCGGCAACCGAGCAGGAAGTCATCGATCGGCTCACGAATTTTTTCGTGCAGGAAGGGAATCGGTTTAGCAGCAATCATTTTTTAGTGAAAATAGCGGACGGCGAGACAGCCGGCATGATCTTATGCTACCACGGCTCCGATGCCGAAACGATAGACCGCCCGATACTCGATGTGCTGCGGCGCATAACGAACAATCCTACGCTAACCATCGACAAAGAAGCGGACGAGGACGAATATTACATTGACGCTCTCGCCGTATCGCCTGAGTGGGGAGGACGAGGCATCGGCACCGAGCTGATTCAGGCGGCGGAGCATCATGCACAGCAGCGGGGCTACGGCAAAATCGCCTTAAACGTCGAGCAGTATAACGAGCGGGCTTACTCGCTTTACAAGAAGCTCGGCTACATGACGGATAAGGAAACGATTATTAACAAAAAAACGTATTTTCATATGATAAAAAGCCTCTAAAGGCTGTGGAAACTGCCTTCGGGCTCGCATTTTGCGGGACGGAGGTTTTTTCTCTGCATGCCGCCAGCCCACCGCAGCTCCAGACAAAAATAAAGGGCGCTCCTCCTGTGAGAAAGCCCCCTTTTACTCCGTCATTTGATCGATGATCTGCGCCAAAGTCACTTTATCGAGTTCCTGCTCCATGGCTTGCTGCGCCCGGTGGAACGTGGTTTCCAATGCGCCTTGAATATTGCGTCCTACATGGCATTGGGGATTCGGCTGTTCGTGAATGGCAAACAGCTCTTCCTGCTGATCCGATTGCACCGCACGGTACACTTCGAGCAGTGTAATCCGTTCTTTATCCCGGGCTAACGACGCACCCGCAACGCCGGGATTCGTTATGACGAGTCCCGCCCTGTTCAGCATGCCCATAATCCGGCGGATGACCACAGGATTCGTATTGACGCTTCCGGCTATGAAATCCGACGTAGTGCGCCCATCTTTATTAATCTCAAGCAGAGACAATATGTGTATGGCAACGGCAAAACGGCTGCTTATCGTCATGAGGCTCATCTTCCTTCGTTAGCTTTAACTTGTAATGATTGTAGTTACAAACAACTGTTTTGTCAACATGGCTCCATGCCCGGTACTGCGCCTTGTTCCCCCTTGAACAGACATCGTATTGCTCCACCAGCGCCTCTTGTTTACTGCAGGCCGGTAATAAACTGATTGAAGCTATCCGTTTGCTCATTCGGGTCGTACCATACTCCATCAAAGTTTAACCCTGTGGAGTAGCGGATCTTGTGCCCGCCGGTATAAATATCCATATAAAACAAATAACCGCTCATCGGTTCTTGATGAAAAGACTTCGCCAGCTTCATCTCCCTCAGCTTATCGGTAATAGCCCGAATCCGTGTTTCCTCCCGCACCTCGAGCAGCATTGCAGGTCCGTAACGGATTTCGATTCGGGATACGCTGCGCAGATCATCCTTCACTATTTCCGTCAAAGGAACCCGCGGCTCATCTGTGACAAGACGGCCGTTCATTGAATGAACCCGCAGCTCCACACTGGCATACCGCCTCAGGTCGCCATAGACGACCGTCTCGAACTTGTGTGTCCCAAGCAGCCGGTAGTCGCCATCCAACGGCACCTCGCCAAGCAGCTCATGCTTATCGTTGTAAAAGGAAAGACTTGCTTTTACCTCCACTTGCTCCGAGTCCGCTATCCCCACTTTTAACTGCCCGGTAACCCGGGTCCGTTCGATCCCCGAAACCGTCGTATCCCGGCTGAGCAGCAAATTGCCTGTTTTGAAGCCCCTAACCCGCGGATCGGTAATATCCAGCTTGCCAAAGCTGAAGTAAACGGTGCGGTTCTCGCCCTCGGATTCGATGTGGAATCCCATTCTCTCGCTCATCCATCGAACCGGCTCGTTCAATTCTCCATCGTAGCGTATAGGCTGATTATCGTTTCCCAAACCGCTGCTTTCCCCGCCATATTGAAACTTGGCCGGCGTTACCATAGCCTGAACAGGCTGTGCCGCGCTGACCTGTGCCGCCGTCAGGACCGTCATCATCCCGCAAACGAGTACAATAAGACACGCTTTCACCGTGCAGCCCTCCTCTACCGTTTCCAGCATCATACGATTTGACGATTGCCACGGCTTTACCGTTACATGGCCGAAGGATTTTTTTACAGGGAACAACCGTTTTGCCCCTTTACCCATATTTCAAGAAACGGGTTGACGGTATTGTTGTCACTGTTTTACAATTTATATTAGCCGACTAATTAAATAAAGGAGGAGACCCGGTGCATCGCAGCCAGTTCGAATCGCTCACCCATATGATGTCCCACACCATGAGACTCCACCGCCATACGCTGCACCTGCTGCTTCAGGAGAAAGGGATCGAAGTGTATCCCGGACAGCCTCCTCTCCTGTTCCGCTTGTCGGAGGAGGACGGCCAGAGCCAGAAGGAGCTCGCCAAGAAGCTGCGGATCAAGCCGGCAACCTTGACCGTAATGCTGACGCGCATGGAGAAGACCGGTCTGGTCCAGCGCAAGCCGGACGAACGGGACCAGCGCATTTCCCGCGTCTACTTGACGGAGCAGGGCAATGAAACGATCCAGGCTGTCAAGGATACGATGCAGGACCTGGAGCTTCGCTGCTTCGAAGATTTCACGCCGGAGGAGAAGCTGCTTCTGCGCCGCTTCCTGCTCCATATGCACGATAACTTGAAAAAGATCGAAGAAACTGTTTAGCCGACAAAATAATTGCGAGGTGCAAGGCTGTGTGGAAATTGATCCGTTTTATAAAGCCTTACTGGAAATCCGCTCTGTTAGCTCCGTTATTGATGCTCATCGAGGTCTACATGGATTTGCTTCAGCCTAAGCTGATGGCGAGCATCGTGAATGAAGGCGTCATGCAGCGGGATTTGGCCCACATTCAACAAACCGGCCTGATCATGATAGGCTTGACGCTTATCGGGCTGCTGGGCGGACTCGGATGTACGGTATTTTCCAGTATCGCTTCCCAGCATTTCGGAGCCGATCTGCGGCAGGAGCTGTTTCAGAAAGTGCAATCGTTTTCTTTTGGCAATCTTGATCAGTTCAAAGCAGGCTCTCTCGTCACAAGGCTGACGAACGATGTGGTGCAAATGCAAACGCTGGTCCAAATGACACTGCGCATTCTGGTCCGCGCCCCGTTTCTCGCTCTCGGGAGCTTGATTATGGCCGTAACGATCAGTTACCGGCTGGCGGCGGTGTTGGCCGTCGTCATTCCGATTTTGTTCCTCGTGCTGTATTTGCTCGTGCGCTATGCCTTTCCTTTGTTCTCCAAGGTGCAGAGCAAGCTGGACAACGTCAATAATGTCATGCAGGAAAATTTGGCCGGCATTCGGGTCGTCAAGGCATTCGTCCGCGCCCGGTTCGAGAACAGCAGGTTCCGCAAGGCTAACGACGACTATACCGATTTCGCGATGAAGGCTACCCGGATTGTCGCGCTGAACATGCCGGTGATGACCTTGATCTTGAACGCAAGCATCGTGGCCGTCCTGTGGTACGGCGGCAATCTCACCTGGGGCGGGTCGCTCGCGGTCGGCGATTTGATCGCGTTCGTCAACTATGTGACGCAGGTGCTGTTCTCCCTGCTCATGGTAGGCATGATGCTGATGTTCGTCTCTCGTGCCAAAGCTTCCGCCGACCGGATCAACGAGGTGCTTGACGTAGAGTCGGAAATTGCCGACGCCGGCAACGCGAAGACCGGCGCCATAAAGGCCGGCGAGGTTGTGTTCGACCGGGTATCGTTCGCATATAACGCCGATGCAGCTACCGGCACCGATACGCTGACCGAGCAAAAGGAGCTTGTTCTCAAGACGATAAACTTCACCGCCAAGCCAGGGCAAACCGTCGCCATTCTCGGCGCTACAGGCTCGGGCAAATCGTCGCTGGTCAGCCTCATCCCCCGTCTATACGATCCGACGAAGGGAAAAATTCTTATTGACGGAACCGACATCCGTCAAATTCCGCTTGACGATCTGCGAAGCCATATCGGCATGGTGCTTCAACAGGCGATCCTATTCACGGGAACGATTCGCGACAACATCCGCTTCGGCAAGCCGGACGCCACTCAGGAGGAGGTCGAAGCGGCGGCGAAGGCCGCTCAGGCGCACGATTTCATCGCCGGAATGCCGGACGGCTACGATACGGTGCTCGGGCAGCGGGGCGTTAACTTGTCCGGCGGGCAAAAGCAGCGGATCTCCATTGCGCGCGCTTTGCTTCTCAGGCCCCCTATTCTTATTCTCGACGACAGCACGAGCGCCGTCGATCTGGGCACCGAATCGCGCATTCAGGCTGCGATCAAGTCGCTCATGCAGGAGAGCACTTGCTTCGTCATCGCCCAGCGGATCTCATCCGTGATGGATGCCGATACGATCATCGTATTGGAAGAAGGCGCCATCGTCGCCGAAGGGACGCACGACCAATTGATCCAGAGCAGTCCGGAATACCGGGACATTTATCATTCCCAGCTAGGAAAGGGGGCGTTGGCCCATGGCTGAGCATAACCGCAATGAATCGCATAGCCAACCGAATGCCGGGATGAGACCGATGGGTCCTCCTATGGGTATGGGTGGCCCGATGGGCGGCGGTCCGGGAGGTCCTGGCCGCGGCATGATGGCCAAGGTGCGCCCCAAGAACACATGGGCGACCCTGAAACGAATGTGGGCCTACTTGAGCCGGCAGCGCGCAGGACTTATATTCGTAGTCCTATTGGCGATACTGAGCTCCGGCTTGGCGCTCATCGGCCCTTATTTAATCGGGCTATCCTTCGACCGGTATATTATCCCGCGCGATTATAACGGGCTTGTAGGGCTGTGTTTGTTACTGCTTGGCGTATATGTCGCCAGTGCCGTGATGAGCTGGATTCAAGCCTACGTGATGACAGGCGTCTCTCAGCGCACCGTCCGGATAATGAGGGAGGATATGTTCTCGCAGATCCAGAAGCTGCCGCTCCGCTTCTTCGACAGCAAGACTCACGGAGAGCTGATGAGCCGGACGACCAACGACATCGAGAACGTATCCAATACGCTCAATCAGAGCGTTACACAGCTGATTTCCAGCGTCATTACGGTCGTAGGCGCCTTGATTTTTATGCTCGGGCTGAACCTGTGGCTGACGCTGCTCAGTCTGGTCACCATCCCGCTCGTTATGTTCATTACGGGCAAAATCGCGAGTAATACCCGGGGCTACTTTTCCGGCCAGCAAAAGCATTTGGGCGAAATCAACGGGTTTATCGAAGAAACCGTATCCGGCCAAAAGGTGGTCAAAGCGTTTCGGCGCGAGCGCAAATCGATCGAGCAGTTCAGCGATATTAATAACAAGCTGCGGGACGTTGGGACGAAAGCGCAAATTTTCAGCGGGATGATCGGGCCGGTCATGAACGTCATCAACAACCTGAGCTTCGCACTGCTTGCCGCCGTCGGGGGCTGGATGGTTATCAACGACATGACGACGATAGGGATCATCGTCAGCTTCCTGAACTACTCCAAGCAGTTCGGCCGTCCGATCAATGAGCTGGCCAACCAGTTCAATATGATTCAATCCGGCGTGGCCGGGGCTGAGCGTGTGTTTGAGATTATGGATACGAAAACCGAGTACGAAGACCGCTCGGAGCAAAAGGCGATTCCCCAGGTCAGAGGGGAAGTCATTTTGGATCGGGTCCATTTTCATTACAATGAAGATGTGCCCGTGTTGAAAAACGTGTCGCTCACGGCCAAGCCGGGCGAAACGATCGCGCTGGTCGGGCCTACCGGTGCCGGCAAAACGACGATCATCAACCTGCTGACCCGCTTTTACGATATTCAGCAGGGGACGATTACGATAGACGGGCAGCCAATCGACCGGCTGGACAAAGACGAGCTGCGCCAACAGCTCGGAATCGTGCTTCAGGACGCCTACCTGTTCTCCGATACGATCCGCGAGAACATCCGGTACGGCCGGCTGGACGCCACCGACGAGGAGATCGAAGCCGCCGCCAAGCTGGCGAATGCGGACAGCTTTATCCGCAAGCTGCCGCAAGGCTACGAAACTGTGCTGTCGGCGGAGGGCAGCAACCTGAGTCAAGGGCAGCGGCAGCTGATCACGATAGCGCGGGCGATTCTCGCCGATCCCGCGATCCTTATTCTCGACGAAGCGACCAGCAGCGTCGATACGCGGACCGAGATGCACATTCAGGAAGCGATGAATTCCTTGATGAAGGGACGCACGAGCTTCGTTATCGCACATAGGCTGAGCACGATCCGCGAGGCTGATCAAATTCTCGTCATCAACGGCGGCGAAATCATCGAACGCGGAACGCATCAGCAGCTTCTCGATCAAGGCGGCTTCTATTGCGACTTATACAACAGCCAGTTCAAGCGCGTCGGCTAACGGGCTGCCCGCCCTCCCGCTTGGGAAGTTCTTGCGGCAGGCAGCGCAGAGCATAAGCAGCGGTACTTTTGAACCGGCATACAGGTAATCAACAATGGAAACATAAGCGGCCAACCCTTCACCGTCACTGATAACAGTGCAGCGGAGGGTTTTTTCAATTTTTCCGGCATTCGATTGCACAAGCTTGAATCCCTTTCCCAGGCCCCCACTGATAACTATTGTTCATAACCTCTGCTCAAAAGCGGAATGCGCTGGGCAGCCCAACCGGGAAAGGCTAATTGTCATGACTGCCCATGCATGTGTGCCCTTTGCATATGTTTACGCTCAAAATGGCCGCACCGCCGAAGCCGTTTTCCTCTCCGTAGTCGTCACCACACCGCATTCTCCCCATAAGATGGAATGAATGCTTCCGGAGCTGTGCCCTATGATTTAGCTGATCAAGGAGACACAGTGTGGCCGGATGGAGAGAAGGTATCACATGAGCAGCATTCCGGTTGTTATTTTCCCCCACTGCAGTTGGGAGCAGTTTCCTTATCAAAAGCTGGCGGCCGTGTTACAAACCGTTCGCCCCGTTTATTATGTAACCGGATCGGCGCCGGAACCGGTATCATGGCCGGAGGCTTTGCAAGCTGTCACTGTGGACGATGTGCCCGCCATCTTCAACCAACCTGCATTGGTTATCGTCACTCACCCTTATTGGGTCAGGACCGTGGCGGCATTGCGGCCTCACCGTTCCGAAAACGAAGGGTATTCACAATCCGTTCCCGCCTCTACCGGTGTCCGTTTTTTACAATTCATTTGATTCCGAATTGTGTATGCTATAGGCGTGCCTTTTCCTGATGTCCGGCGGATGAACCTGGGAGCAAGTCCAGGGCATGCACGAAATAGTGCGGGACAAGCCCGCTCAATTATGGGAAAATAAGGATACGATGTTCAAATCCAATAATGGAGTGATACCAATGGGAGTTCATTTGGATATGGTCGGCATTGTTGTTAAAGACATGAAGCAAGCGTTGGACTTTTATCGCGCCTTGGGACTCGACATCCCCGAGAGCGCTAACGCCGAGCCGCATGTGGAGGTGGCACAAAACGGATTCCGTTTGGCCTTTGATACGCAATCGATGATCAAGGAAATTTACGGAGACTGGGTAGAGCCGGCCGGACACCGGATCGAGCTCGCCTTCCGATGCGATAGCCCGGATGCCGTGAATGAGCTGTACCATCGCATCGTAGACCGTGGCTACGACGTGCATCGCGAGCCTTGGGACGCGTTCTGGGGGCAGCGCTATGCCATCGTCAAAGATCCGGACGGCAATCTAATCAGTTTGTTCGCCTAAAAAAGAAGGAGCGGTCACACCGTGCCGGCCGCCAGCTGAGCAGCGTGTGAAGCACGTCAAAGGCGGCAGGAACCTCCTCCGGCCCGGCGCCTGGCTGCGCTCGCGCTGTAGCGCCAGCACCCCGGACGGCAGCAGGCAGGGACGGTCCAGCTCTGCGGCAGGTTAGCAGGTATTTTATGTCGCCAATATGACCTGGTTGGAGTTTGAATGAAGTCGCCCATAGAAAAAAGCCTGTATCCGCTCTACATAGCAGATACAGGCTTTTGAACCTTGATGATTACCTCTCTCTTACACAGACAACCGCTCGACGATAGAGCGTGCAATCCAGACTCCCGCCGCTCCGGCCTGGGCCAGACCCCGGGTAATGCCGGCTCCGTCGCCGCCGCAATACAATCCGTCGATCTCGCTTTCCAGCTGCGTGTTAAGCTTCGGTCTCGCGGAATAAAACTTCGCTTCCACGCCGTAAAACAGCGTATGCTCGGAAGCGATACCCGGCGTCACCTTGTCCAGCGCCTCCACCATTTCGATCAGGCTCTTCATCGTATTGTACGGCAGGACAAGCCCCAGATCTCCCGGCACGGCCTCCTTCAAGGTCGGCTCCAGGAAGCCCTCCTTGATGCGGCCCTCGGTCGATCGGCGTCCGCGGATAATGTCGCCGTACTTTTGCACTATGACGCCGCCGCCCGACAGGTCGTTCGCTCTTTTGCATATTTCCCGCGCATATTCGTTGGGCTTATCGAACGGCTCGGTGAACCGGTGCGATACGAGCAGCGCAAAGTTCGTGTTCGACGAGCCGAGCTTAGGATCCTTGTAGGCGTGGCCGTTAGCCGCCATAACGCCGCTGTGATTCTCGACTACGACATGGCCCGAAGGGTTGCTGCAGAACGTGCGCACCCGCGTCCCTACCGACGTGTTAAAAATAAATTTGCCCTCGTACAAATGCTCGTTAATTTCACGCATTACGACATCGGATGTCTCGACGCGCACGCCGACGTCGACTTGGTTGTTGAACATTTTGATCCGCCGTTTCTTCAGAACGTCGGTGAGCCATGCGGAGCCGTCCCTTCCCGGTACGGCGATCACACAGCCAGCTTCGATTTCCTCGCCGTTCTGGAGCACGACGCCGGCGGCCCGGTAGCTGCCGTTCTCCTTCACGGTCAAAATATCGGCGACCTCCGTCTTGTACATCATATCGATATGCTCTTTCAGACGGCGGTTGATCGATTGCAAAATTTGCAGGTTTTTCTCCGTGCCCAGATGGCGCACCTGAGCTCGCAGCAGCTTCAAGCCGGCCGCATAGCCACGCTGCTCAATCGAACGGACGACCTCGGTCATCGGGTCGGTGATCGTATCGGGAGCTCCATGGTCCAGATTGATGTGGTCCACATAGGAAATCAGATCGAGCACCTGGGACGGTGCGAGATATTCCGTCAGCCATCCGCCGAACTCCGTCGTAATGTTGAATTTGCCGTCGCTGTAAGCGCCCGCTCCCCCGAAGCCGCTCGTGATGGAACAGGCGGGCAGACAGCCCGCAAACTCTTTTTTCCCCGCCGGGGGCGGGCACAGCTTGATCTTTTCTTCAAGAATCGGACAGCGGCGGCTGTCAATGTCGTGTCCTTTATCAATGAGCAGCACCTTCAAGTGCGCTGCCTTCAGCATCAATTCATAAGCGGCAAAAATTCCTGCTGGTCCGGCTCCTACAATAATGACATCGTAACGTTTGTTCATCCCTGTTAGTCCCTCCGCTTGAAAGAAATGGTGTTTCCTTGTTGGACGGGCACAAAAAAAATTCCAGCTACCGAATGGTTGCGGGAAACCCGCCCACTCGTAGTCAGGAATTATCGGTTCCTTGTAGAGACCTCCGACCCGTATCGCCGAAGATATACGAACAGCTACTTGGTATGTCTTATTTAATTGCCATCTAGAATGGTAAACCAATTCCCTACTCATGTCAAGGGTTATATACTAATTTATTCGTATTTAGTCCATTATTCCTGCTCGTCGCTCCTCAATTCCATCAATAACACGCCCAAAATCCGAACATTAACAACAAACTCCGGCAAGACTTTCCCCTGCTCTCGCTCGAGCCGTCGGGTTGTTGATGGGTCCCTAACACGGAATAAAGCCGAACGGCAAAGGGAATGGTATGGTTTGTCATTCATGATGAATGTTAGAAGGCTGGGAGGGCTGTCGTTTTGTACGTTCTATATACTCATAACGATCTGGATGGCGTAGGCTGCGGCATCGTAGCAAGATTCGCCTTCGGGTCGAAGGTGGAAATCCGTTACAATTCCGTCGGTGGCCTCAACACGCAGGTCGCACATTTTTTGGAAAAACCGCGAAAAAAGAAGCAATTGTTCATAACCGACTTATCGGTGAATGAAGATAACGAACGCGGACTGGACGATTTTGTAAAATCCGGCGGCAAAGTCAGGCTGATCGATCACCATAAATCCGCGCTTCATTTGAATCAGTACAGCTGGGGCATGGTGAAGGTGGAGGAAGAGGACGGAAAGCTATGCTCGGCCACTTCGCTGTTTTACGACTATTTGATTCAACACGGCTTGTTGACCCCTTCGAACGGATTGAGTGAATTCGTGGAGCTGGTCCGGCAGTACGATACGTGGGAATGGGATCAGAACAACCAGCTTCAGGCCAAACGGCTGAACGACCTGTTCTACATGGTGTCCATGGAGGAATTCGAGGAGAAAATGATCGACCGGCTGCGGCACAGCGAGCATTTCTCATTCGATGAGTTTGAAGAAAAAATTTTGGATATGGAAGAAGAAAAGATCGAGCGGTACGTACGGAGAAAAAAGCGAGAGGTCGTGCAGGCAACCATCGACGATCGTTATGCGGGCATTGTCCATGCGGAGTCGTACCACTCGGAGCTGGGGAGCGAGCTTGGAAAGGAGCACCCTCACCTCGATTATATCGCCATCCTGAACATGGGCGGGAAAAAGATCAGCTTCCGGACAATTCACGATCATATCGACGTCTCGGAAATAGCCGGCCGCTATGGAGGCGGAGGCCATGCCAAAGCGTCCGGCTGCTCCATGACGGAAGAGGCTTACCGGAAATATGTCGCCGAAGCGTTCCCGATCGAGCCGCTGCGAACGGACGCAGTTCACAACTCGTTCAATCAGAAGGACTCGGTGTACGGCTCGCTGTACGAAAACCGCCAAGGGCAGAGCCTGTTCGTCTTTCCGTCGGACGGCGGGTGGGAGATCGATGTCGACGGCAATCCGGGCGGAAGTTTCGCCACATTTGAGGAAGCGGAGCGATCGGCGAAAAGGCAGTATGCCGCTTGGCTGGCCCGGGACGAAATCTATGTCTCGTATCTTATGGAGCAAATGGCGGCGAACCGGAAGACGGCTTCGGCACCGAAAGGCGTCTCCCCTTAGATAATTCCGTTTCTCCCGATTCCATGAGAAAAAACCGCACACTGGGTATCCCAAGTATGCGGCATCACTCTTTTGAAAGCGCATTCGAATCAGTCCTTCACTTTCTCGAGCATCTCTTCTTTCTCCCAGCTGGTGAAATGGTCTTCCCAGACGATGTGATAAAAGCCCTGCTCCGCTTCCATGACGATGCCTCTCGCACCGTCCAGTATGAACATAACCCGATCTCCGACTTCAAACATATGATCACCCCAGTCTAAAGACGATTCCGTGACCACCTTTCGGGTATTCCCATTTAATATTTTGGTGAGGACAGCCGATCCGGCAGCTGCCGCACTCATGACAGCCCTCGTAGCCGACGTGCATACGGATATCCTCCCATTTGTACACTTCCGCCGGGCAAAAGATAGTGCATATTTTGTCCGGACATTTCGTCAAACAAGTATCCGCATCCAATACGGTAAGATGTGATTTTGTATCCGCGTTAAAGCGAAGTAGATACTGCTTTTCCTCGATAGACTGGCCTTTCGCCTGCTCGCTCATTACTTTATCACCTTCCATGCCCGGTACATATCGCGGGCGATTTTCAGCTTTTGTTTGACCGTGCCGATATCCTGCCATATTTTTTTCTGCTTCTCCCGCTTCGACGTGCCGTCCACGGTGAACATTTGACTCGCCGCGCGGTTCATCATCGGGATATATTGATCAAAATATTGCGGGAACTTGTCAAAATGGTGCGTCGCGTCCTTGTACTTCTTCAAATCTTCGCCGACGAAGCTTTCCATCAGCCGCTGCCGGTAGTAATCGAGCATATCCTCCGAGAAATTGCCCGCCTGTTTGGCCATCACGATCGTTTCCGCCGCCAGCCTTCCGGAGGTCATCGCCATGTTCGAGCCTTCGCGGTGAATGGCATTGACGAGCTGCGCCGCATCGCCGACGACCAGAACGCCGTTGCCGACCACCTTCGGCATCGAATGGTAGCCCCCTTCGGGAATGAGGTGGGCCAAATATTCCTGCGGCTCCCCGCCCTGCAAATACGGACGGACCATCGGATGCGTCTTGACGTACTCCAGCAGTTCGTACGGTTTTATCTTATGCTTGATGAGCCCGGATAGTAACGTCCCTACGCCTATGCTGAGCGTATCTTTATTGGTGTAGAGAAAGCCGGTGCCGAGAATGCCTTTGGTCGCGTCGCCGAACAGCTCGATCGTACAGCCTTGGCCTTCCTCGAGATTGAACCGGTCCTCGATCACTTTGCGGTCGAGCTTGATGATCTCCATCGTGGCCAGCGCGACTTCATCCGGCTTGAACTCCTTATGGAACCCGAGCGACTTGGCGAGCAGCGAGTTCACGCCGTCCGCCAGCACGACGACATCCGCATACAGATCGCCGTCGGGACGATCCGTGCGCACGCCGACGACGCGGTCGCCCTCTACGATGCATTCGAGCGCCACGGTCTCGTTAATGAGCAGTGCACCTTGATCGACCGCCTTTTGCGCGAACCATTGGTCGAACTTGGCGCGCAGCACGGTAAAGTTGTTGTACGGCTCCCTCGCCCATTCCATGCCTTTGTAGCCGAAGGTGACGGCCGATTCCTTATCGAGCATCATGAACCGCTGCTCTACGATGGGCCGTTCGATCGGCGCCTCTTTGTAAAAATCGGGGATGACGTCCTCCATCATTTTGCGGTACAGGACCCCGCCCATGACGTTCTTGGAGCCGGGATACTCCCCTCTCTCCAAGAGCAGCACATGGATGCCGGCCTTGGCCAGCTCGAATGCGCAAGCGATTCCCGCAGGTCCGGCACCGACGACGATACAATCAAACTTTTCCGACATTTGCGTCTTCCTTTCTGCCCAGAGCCTTGGTAAACTGCTCGATCAGCATCGGAACGATTTCGAACGCATCGCCGACAATGCCGTAGTGACAGCTGCTAAAAATCGGCGCCGCCGGATCCTTGTTGATGGCGATGATCAGCCCGGAATTTTGCATCCCGACGATATGCTGAATCGCTCCGGAAATACCGATGGCAAAATAAATTTTGGGCGTCACCGTCACTCCGGTCTGCCCGACCTGGTGATGATGTCCTATCCATCCCGCCTCGACGACATCCCGGCTCGCGCCGACAGCCGCGCCGAGTGTCTGCGCCAGCTGGTGGACAAGCTGGAACCCGCTCTCGCTGCCGAGCCCTTTGCCCCCGGCCACGATAATGTCCGCCTCGTCGATGCGCACCTTGTGCGTCGTCTGACGGACGATCTCGAGCACCTTGGTACGCACGTCCTCCTCCTGCAGCGGAATCGTCTCCTCGATCAGCTTCCCTCTTCTTCCCGCTTCCCGGGGCAATGCTTTCATCACCTTCGGCCGGACGGTCGCCATTTGCGGCCGATACTTTTTGCACAGGATCGTCGCCATAATGTTCCCGCCGAACGCCGGACGGCTGGCCAGCAGCAGACCCGTATCCTCCTCCACGTCGAGGATCGTCGTATCGGCCGTAAGTCCGGTCGGCAAATCCGTCGCTACGGCGCTCGCCAAATCTTTGCCTGTCGAGGTCGCGCCGTACAGTATAATTTCCGGCTTATACTTCTCCGTACAAGCCAAGAGCGCTTTCATAAACGTCTCCGTCCGATAATTCTTGAATATCGGAGCGTCGTATACATACATCGTATCGGCTCCGTACTCGAAGGCTGTTGCTGCGAGCTGCGTCACATGGTCGCCGATAAGCACGCCTGCAAGCTCGGTTCCCCTCTTGTCGGCCAGCCTTCGTCCGGCCCCTAGCAGCTCCAGAGAAACCGGCGCGATGACTCCGTCTTTTTCCTCTACAAACACCCATATCCCGCGATAATCGTCGAAGTTCATTCGGAAGCTCCACCTCCGGGCTGAAAAAACTCGCGTTTCTCCAGCAAAATAGCAAGCAGCCGCTCCACCTGTTCGTTAGCGGAGCCCTGCAGCATTTCGCCTCCCTGTGGCTTCTGCGGCGCCCATACCGACGATACGATCGTCGGGGACCCTTTCAAACCCAACTGGGAGCGATCCACATCCTCCAGCTCGTTGACGGACCAAATGTGCGGCTGATAACGGGCCGCCCGGATGACGTTCGGCATCGACGAGTACGGAACCTCGTTAATCTCCTTCTCCACCGACAGCAGACAGGGAAGTGTCGACCGGATCACCTCATGGCCGTCCTCCAGCTTGCGGTGAATGACCGCGAATCCTTCCTGCTTGTTGATCTCCACCACCTTGTTGACCGAGGTCAGCGGCGGGATGTCCAGTCTGCGGGCGATCCCCGGCCCTACCTGGCCCGTGTCACCGTCAATGGTCATTTTCCCGCAAATGACCAGATCGATCGGCTTCGTTTTGCCGATTTTCTCCAGCGCCTTCGTTAACGAATAGCTGGTAGCCAGCGTGTCCGCTCCTGCAAAAGCGCGGTCGGTGATCAGGTACCCCTCGTCCGCTCCAATCTCGATACATTTGCGGATCGCCTTCACGGCAGGGGGAGGCCCCATCGTCAGCACGGACACCGTTCCCCCGTACCTTTGCTTGAGCCGGACGGCTTCTTCCACGGCATGCGCGTCATAGGGGTTCAAAATCGCCGGGGCGCTGGCCCGATCCATCGTGTTCGTCTTCGGGTTCATCTTGATGATCTTCGTATCCGGTACCTGCTTGATACAGGCGACAATATGAAGCATTCGCAGCACCTCTTCACGTTATGATCCGTTAGGTCTGAATACTCTAGTATATAAGCCGGTTCCGGATAAAATGCATAAATTGGCAGGCAGAGCGGCTCGCCGGGCGCGAACCCTATCTACCCGTGCCGGCGACATGCCGATCAGCCGCCTTCCCTTGCGTTGAATAATTGTTTGTGCAGGGGAAACGCTCCTAAATCTGTGCATAAAAAAAAGGCTGTCCGCCAGCTTATTAAAGCTTTGCGGGACAGCCTCGATGATACATTACCGTTATAAAGCATGAAGGTAAATAAAAAGTCCGGTTATTCGATTAAACCCAACCGCGAGCTTCCATCGCTTTCGTGATGCGCTCCAGAGAGATCATGTATGCCGCTGTACGGAGGTCGGTTTGGTAACGGGTTGCCAAAGACTGCACTTCACGGTATGCGTCGGACATAGCTATTTTCAGCTTGCCGTTAACCTCGTCCTCGCTCCAGTAGTAGTTCATCAGGTTTTGTACCCATTCGAAGTAAGAAACGGTTACGCCGCCGGCATTGGCCAAAATGTCAGGAATGACTTTAATCCCTTTGTTGAACAGGACTGCGTCCGCTTCCGGAGTCGTTGGGCCGTTAGCCGCTTCCGCCACGATTTTCGCTTTGATGTTACCAGCATTGGCGGACGTAATTACGTTCTCCAGTGCAGCCGGTACGAGGATATCTACGTCCAGCTCAAGAATTTTCTCTGCCGCGATGCTGTACGATGCGCCGTATTCCTGAATCGAGGATTCGTCCTTCAGGCGTTCCACTTTGGCCAGATCCAGACCTTGCGGATCGTAGATCGCGCCTTTGGAGTCGCTGACAGCAACAACCTTACATCCGAGCTCGGTCAGCAGTCGAGCGGCGATTCTTCCGGCATTGCCGAAGCCTTGAATTGCTACAGTCGCGCCTTCCGTCGATTTGCCCATGTCATGAAGCGCATCTTGAATGACGAATACGCAGCCGCGGGCCGTCGCTTCGTTTCTTCCTTTGGAGCCGCCGATAATAAGCGGTTTGCCCGTAATAACGCCCGGGGAATTGAAGCCTTTCAAGCGGCTGTACGTATCCATCATCCAGCCCATAATTTGAGGTGTCGTGTAGACGTCCGGAGCAGGGATATCTTTCTCGGGACCGACGATTTCATGAATCGCTTCCATGAAGGCGCGGCTTACGCGTTCCAGTTCCCCTTTGCTCATTTCGCGCGGATCGCAAATAACTCCGCCTTTGCCGCCGCCGTAAGGCAGACCGACAACGCCGCACTTGAAGCTCATCCACATGGACAGCGCTTTGACTTCATCCAGCGTTACGTCCGGATGGAAGCGGATGCCGCCTTTGGTAGGTCCCACCGCGTCATTGTGCTGGGAGCGGTAGCCTTCGAACACTCTTACTTTACCGTTATCCATTTTGACAGGGAAAGTAACGGACAATACCCGTTTCGGATGCTTCAGAATCGCGACAACTTCCTCCGGCAATTGCAGCAAAGCAGCCGCCTTCTCGATTTGTGTCTGAGCGATCTGGAACGGGTTCAGATTCTCTGGGGTCAATGTTGATTCAACCATGAAAAATACCTCCTGGACCAAGTAGAGTTTGTCACCTTTTCTCCTAACTTACGTAAGGTTGTTATTTATTTTATATTTTTTTTCTCAATTTGACAATTGATGATAAATATTTCGTTTTTTCGTGGACAAATCATCAGCGTGAAGGTGACTAGGTGTAAGCTTTTTTATGTTACAATACAACTACGAGTAATGACTTACGATACAGATGGAGGACACCGTGAATAACCCATCGCTGCGGCTGCATTTGACGATCACTTTTGCCATATTGGCTTTGATTCCCATCCTCGTTCTCGGCAGCATTCAAATATTCCAAATTAAAAATATTACGAACGACTATAACAAAACGCAAATGCAGACGACCTACCGGCTGGCGGACGCCGTACAGACGTATACGTACTACCACCGCAATGCCGTAGAAACGCTGGCAACGACGATCAGCGCGTCCAGTCCGCCGTTTCGGACGAGGGAGAGCATGACGCTCAAGCTGCAGTCGGTCAAAAACAACCTGCCCGGCTTCTCCGGACTGTTCGTTGTGAACCGCAGCGGCGGTGTCAGCGCGCAGTTTCCTGAAGCTGCAGCCGGCCAGAAGCCTCTGCTCGGCACGGACTTGAGCGGGCGCAGCTACTTCCAGAACGTCAAGGCGGCCGAGACTACGACGATTACGCCTTTGTTCCGCGGTCCTGAAGGAGCGGACAAGCCGGCCATCGCCATCGCCGTGCCCGTGTACAGCGATCAAAAGCAATGGGACGGCCTGGTCGTCGGCGTTCTGGACCTGCAGGAGGTCGCCAGACTCGTAACCAAGTACGATTACGGCACGGACGCTTATCCGGTCGTTCTGGATGCGGAAGGAAGGGCAATTTATCATCCGGAGGCGGCCATTTCCGACTCGTTAACCGACTTGTCCGGCGAGCCGGTCGTTCAGGATACGAAGACGCATGACCAAGGCCAGGGCAAGTACCGCTCCGGCGTTTACCGCCAGGACGAGCTCGTCACCTACAAAAAAATCGGCGACCTCGGCTGGACCGTCTGGGTCGGAAGATCTTACAAGGCGGCCAATGCCGCTTTTACGGATACGCTGCAAACGACAATCATTCTGCTTGTGCTGACGCTCGTGCTGACCGTAGTCGTCGGCAACCTGCTGGCGAAGCGGCTGAACGGTACAATCCATGCCTTGGTCGGCTATACGCAAAAGCTTGCCGACGGCATCTTCAGCGTGCCGGACAAGAAGCTGGCCTCCCGCGGAGCCCCGTACGAGCTGCAAATGCTCGCGGATCACTTTTTCCGGATGGCCGGCCAAATCCGGGAAAATCAGCGCGCGCTGATCGAGCTGAACGCCGAGCTGGAGAACCGCGTCGCCGACCGGACGCAAAGCCTGTCGCGCAAAAATCAGGAGCTGGAAATCGTGAACGGCCTGCTGACTCCGATCATGACGCGCCGCAATGCCGGCGAATTTATCGAGGACAGCATGGCTCACTTGCGCGGGCTGATTCACCGCGAGGTCCGCTTGCGCCTGCACCCGCTCACCGTCTCCACTTCCCTCGGACGCTTCAAGGACGCGGAAGCGACGGCGGCGCCTGACGGAGCGAGTCATCCGGACGGATCTGCATTGGGCTCTGGCTCTGATTCAGGCTCTGATTCGATTTCTGGCGCGATAGTTCCGATTCAAACCGGAGGACAAACGCTCGGAAGCATCGTCGTAGGGGGGAACGCAGACTCCGATTCGACATTGACCGACAATGATCGAAAGTTTCTGCTTACATTCGCCAATACGGTCGCCATCATTTTGCAAAACGATATGCTGCTCAGCAGCATCCGGCATGAACATGCGACGCTGAATGCGGTGTTGGAGAGTATGTCCGATGCGATCGTGCTGATCGATGCGGATCGCCATGTCGTCTATGCGAACCGGAGAATGACGGAGCAGTTCGGCATTCCGATGCCGCAGCTCTTGTCGATGACGGAGGAGGCGCTGTTCAGCGCAATCGCTGCGAAGCTGCCGGAGCCGGACGACGAGTGGGCCGCTTTTACAAGAAAACAGCGGCTGCACGCGAAATGTAAGGTTACGGGAGAAAACGGCAAGGAGAGGTTCATCTCGGTTTCCGCCTTCCAGGTTTCGGGAGACGGGCACAGCTTCGGCAGAGGCTACGTGTGGCGGGATATTACGAAGGAGCACGAGGTCGATGCGCTGAAAAACGATTTGATCTCGCTCGCTTCGCACGAGTTCAAAACGCCGATTACAAGCATTAAAGGCGGCGTAGAAACACTGCTGCGCCCGGACGCCGTCTGGGACGAGGCCTTCAAGAAGGAGCTGCTGGAGGGCATCCATGAGGACATAGGGCGCATTCAGGACCTTATCGACGAGTGGCTCGATATTTCCAAGATCGAAGCCGGCGCGATGCGGGTGAACGTGCAGCCTGTCCGGGTCGCTTCGATAGTGCAGAGCGCCATCCACCGCCTGCCCCAGCATGCCGGTGCCGAGCACGCGGAGTTCGAGCTTGAGCTCGACAGCGAACTGCCGCTGCTAAAGGCGGATAAGCTGCGCATGGAGCAGGTGCTTGTCAATTTGTTCACCAATGCGATCCGCTACAACCAAGGCAAGCCGGTCATCCGGATTTCGGCCGAATCCGACGATTCGTTCGTCCATATCCGCGTTCAGGATAACGGAATCGGCATTGCACCGGAGCATGCGGATAAAATATTCGATCGGTTTTACCGTGTCGACGTATCGTCCAGCCGCCAGACCGGCGGTACGGGACTGGGGTTAGCCATAAGCAAAGGGATTATCGAGGCTCACGGGGGCCGCATCCGTGTAGAAAGCGAGCCCGGTTCGGGAAGCACCTTCATCATTTCCGTACCGAAGTTTCGTTGGGAGGAAGGTCATGAACATGAAGAAGCATAAAATTCTCATTGTGGACGATGAGCCCAAAATTATCCGGTTCATCTCCGCCAATCTGAAATCGCTGGGCCATGAGACGGCAGCCTGCTCCAACGGCCCTGAAGCGCTGGAGACGATCGACAGCTTCGATCCCGATTTGCTGCTGCTGGATATCATGATGCCAGGCATGGACGGCTTCGAGGTGCTTCGGCGGCTGCGCAGCTTCTCGAACGTGCCGGTCATCGTCTTGACCGCCCGCAGCGACTCGAGCGATAAGGTGCAGGGCTTGAATCTCGGCGCGGACGATTATTTAACCAAGCCCTTCTCGCTCGACGAGCTGTTCGCCCGGGTCAATGCCGTGCTGCGCCGGTTCGAGGGCCGGACGTCGGCTCCTTCGTCCTCATCAAGTGAGATCGAGCTGGGCGCGGTAAGGCTGAATCTGGCGCAGCGAAGGACGTGGCTCGGCGAAACGGAGGTCAAGTTTACCGAGACCGAATACAACTTGTTCGTCCTGCTGATCCAGAATGCAGGCAAAGTGATGACGCACGAGCAGCTGTTAAGCGATGTATGGGGCAGCGAATACCGCGACGATGTCGAATATTTGCGGGTCGCCATAGCGCGGATTCGCCAAAAGCTGAAGCAAATCGACGATACGCTGGATCTCATTGTCACTTATCCGGGCGTCGGTTATATGGCCAGATCGGGCGAATAATCGGCTTCCTTGTTGGAGACAGAAGCTATGTTAGGTATCTTCGCTTGGCCGCTATCGATCCGCAGCACAGAACGGGAGCATGCGCAGGGTTCGACTGACCGTTTCGCAAACTGCTGAATCGCACGTCCGGGACTGGTGCACATTGGATGATTCGTGGGCTGGAATCTAGAGCTCGATTGGTTTTACACGGTTTATACCTAACACGATATGTTATATTTAATCTTAAACGTTCTTACCTAACCTCCGGGACATTCGCTCGTATTGCGTGCGTTTAGTCCGGGAGGTTATTTGCACATGGCGGAGGACAGCTGCCGTGAACCGGCTGGCAGGGCCTCAGGGCTCCTTCTGCGCAGCTTCGGCGGCGGGAAGCACCCCATGATGCATCGGCAGAGTTGAAAGGCGGAGAAGCTATTCTCCGCCTTTCACAGAGCCAGGGAACGCCGACCTCAGCATGTCGAGAAACCGGGATGCCGCGAGCGACAGAGGCATCTCGCGATGGACGGCTATGCCGATCGTCCGCGATGGAAGCGCGTCGCCGGTCTCCAGCTCAATCAGCGTGCCTGAGCTTAGCTCGCCCTCTACGAACGAGCGGGTGACGTAGGCAATGCCGAAGCCCCGGCGCGCGAATTCGACGAGCAGGTCGATGCTGCCGAGCTCGATATCCGCCTCGATCTTCACTCCCCTGGCGGAGAACCACTGCTCGACGTGCCGGCGCGTGCTGCTTCCTTGCGACAGCAGCAGTAGGGGCTGCGCCCCCAGCTCGTCGGCAGGCAGAGGCCGCCCTGCCAGCTTACTGTACGTCTGTCCCGCGACGAAAGTATCCTGAATGACCGTTAGCGCCTCCGCTTCAATCTGCGGGTCGGCCACAGGCATATGGACGATGCCGAAGTCGATCTGGCCTTCCTTCAAGCGCTGCACAATATCGGGTGTTTTCCCGTGGGAGAGGCGGATGCGGATGTCCGGGTATTGGGCATGGAACGAGTCCAGATGAGGAAGCAGCAAATGCTTCAGCAGCGAATCGCTGGCCCCGACCCGGAGCTCGCCTCCGGCTAGCCGCTTCAGGTTGTGGAGCTTCGACTCTCCTGCATCCAGCAGCGCAAACGAAGGCTCCACAAAATCGAGCAGCGCCTTCCCTTCAGCGGTCAGCTTCACCCCCTTGGGCAGCCGGTGAAACAGCGCGACGCCAAGCGCCTCCTCCATTTGCTTGATCGCATAGCTGACGGAAGGCTGGGTAATGTACAGCTCTTGCGCCGCTTTGGTCAGGTTACCCGCCCTTGCCGTATGCAGAAAGATACGATACCATTCGAGATTAAACATGACATAAACACCCTCTATGACATAATGGAAAAATCCGAATTTCATCTATTTCATCCTGTTCATTATAATCGGGTTACACGATTCCATCAACGAACGAAAGGGTGTATCCGAATCATGAACCATACGACTGCACAGCCGCCGGACCGCGAGGCCCGCTCTCCCTGGTCGCGTTATAACGAGAAAGCCGAAGTTCGCGTCATGCCGGCGGGCTCGCCTATCGAAGGGACCATCACGATACCGGGAAGCAAAAGCTTGACGAACCGAGCCCTCATCATCGCCGCCATGGCGGAAGGAACCTCACGCGTGAAGGGCATTTTGAAAAGCGACGATTCGTACTGGTGCATCGAGGCTTTGCGCCGGCTCGGCATCGAAGTGGAGCTGGAGGACGATACGGCCGTTATCGCCGGGGGCGGTGGAAGCTGGCCGGTCCAGCAAGGCGAGCTGTACTTCGGCGCTGCCGGAACGATCGCCCGCTTCCTGCCCGGGGCGCTTGCCGCAGGCAACGGCATCTGGCGGCTCACGGGCAGCGCCCGGCTCAGCGAGCGGCCGCTTGCGCCGCTGCTCGATACCTTGTCCAGCCTGGGCGCAGACATCCGCTTCGACGAGGCGAGCGGGCGCCTGCCCTTGACGCTGCACGCTCGCGGTATCTGGGGAGGGGAAGCCGTCATGTCCGGCTCCACCTCCAGCCAGTTCATCAGCGGCATGATCCTGGCCGCTCCTTATGCGCAGAGCCCGTTGACGGTGCGGATCAACGGACCTGTCGTGCAGCGCGATTACGTGGAGCTGACGCTCGACATGATGCGGGCCTTCGGCGTCGATCCGAAGAGCGGCGAAGACGGGCAGACGATCGCCGTACCGGCCGGCAAATACACAGCGCAATCGATCGCCCTGGAGCCGGACGTTTCTACCTGCGGCTACTTCTGGTCCCTCGCCGCCTTGACGAACGGACGCATTCGGATTGACGGCATAACGGCCGGCACACGGCAGCCCGATATTGAGCTGCTGGACGTTTTGGAGAAGATGGGCTGCTCAGTCACACGAGGGAACGATTTCGTAGAGGTGCGCGGCACCCGGCAGCTGAAAGGCGGATTCACTGTCAGCATGAAGCGGTGGTCCGACCAGACCCTCACCGTAGCGGCTCTCGCGGCTTTCGCCGACGGTCCGATCACGCTCACCGATGCGGCCCATATCCGGCATCACGAATGCGACCGGATCGCCGCCATCTGCACGGAGCTGACGAAGGCAGGCATCCGAGTCGACGAGCATCCCGACGGCTTGACCGTCTACCCGGGAGAGCCGACGCCGGCGCTGCTGGATACGCACGATGACCATCGGATGGCGATGGCGCTGTCCTTGCTTGCCGTCAAAGCGGACGGCATCCGTATTGCCGATCCGGGCTGCGTCTCCAAGACATGTCCGGACTACTGGGAGCGGTTCCAAGCCTTAGGCATCGAAGTTCAATTGTGAGAAAAGCCTCTATCGAGGCCTTTTCACAGAGGAGTGACCTTAAAGTTATGCTTTAGCAAAACCCGCTTCGTAAGCAAGGCTGTTTTTATCGCCAAATAGAATTTTTACATCCGATGACCTCGGAATCTTATAAATTCTATTGTGGTAAAAAGCAATAGGCGGAACCCCCTTCTCAGGGTGGTTCCGCCTTATTTCCATCCTTTGCGTCCTAGGCAGCAGCCAGGTGCATTTCTTTTTACGACGCCCGTTCTCCGCGGGAGTGCATTCTCTCACGTTCGCTTTCGGTTTTCGTCCGCTGGCCGTCAACGAACCTTGCGATATTCCAAAAATCCAAACCGTTCGAGCGTGCAGGTATCCCTAGGAGTACGGTAAGTGCTTGCGGACCGTAGTTCCGCTATTTTAGAACAAATAGCTCAATTCGCATGGTGATCGGACACCAGATCCTTTATTTCGCCAAATTACGCTGCTTTTGCTGGTAAAATGGGCAAATAAGCGCACCTGTGTCCGATAGCTCAGTAAAAACAGCACGTTTTCTGGAAATAACGTATCTCTCGTCCGATAACCCGCATCCAGCACCGATAGTCTGCCCCGAATTCCGTTAGCCGCCCCCCCTCCCAACTCCGAGGGGCAGCTTCGCTCATCCCATTGTCTTCAATGAAATTTTAGATAGAGCTTAGACTAGAGCCAGCAAGGCTAATGGCAAAGGACTCATCAAAGTTATGCTTGTATAAGCACTCAAATGCACTCTACATGGGTTTGACCGACCGCCGCGCAGCGCCGAAACACGCGCTTAGGGAGGCCGGAAAAAGGCGGTGGGCAGCAGTTTTATGGTGTGGAGCGGTCTTGGGCGGCCGGTAACACGGACAGAAGGCGGATGCGCTGCTCCCATGTATGGCATACAGATTGCATTTAAGGATTACAACATTTTTCAGGGCGTCAACATGTGTCCTTGGAATAATTTTGAAACATTCAAGCTTGCCGGCCTATTGGCAGGGGTCGTCCGGTCACGGTTTCTTTTTATTTCAGCAAGCTTTCTTCCTCCCCATCACCTACTCGATAGAATCGTCATAAATGTAAATATTCAGAACAAGCCCGATAGAAAGCATATTGATCAACAGCGATGTCCCGCCGTAGCTGATAAAAGGCAGCGTAATCCCGGTAATTGGCATCAGACCGACGAGCATGCCGACGTTCTCGAATATTTGAAACAGCAGCATCGCGGAGATGCCGGCTATAATGTATACTCCCGATTTGGTTTTCAGCCTTTGCGCAATGATCATCATCCGGTACATGAGGAGCAAATAAAGCATCAGGAGCGCCGAGGAACCGAGGAAACCGAACTCCTCTGCAATAACGACGAAGATGGAATCCGAATAAGTGTACGGGACTTGCCCGCTGTGAATCGAGGAGCCCTGGAGATAGCCTTCTCCGAGCAAAGAGCCCGAGCCGATGGCCATGACCGCCCTTTTCATATGGTACGTCGCTTTGTCCGAAGCTTGATCCGGCAGCACCACGGCATCGATCCGGTCCAGCCAGTAGGCCTTGTTCTTGGATGCCATGAATTGCTTCACTTCATCGTGGTGCTCGACGTAGCTGTATAATGCGGTCACGCTTACGACAGCGACCAAGACCAGGCCGATCAGCGCATGGCTGTAACGGAGGTTGCCGATCCAGCACATAACCGCCCAGATGACCACATAGCCGATCGAATTGCCCAAATCCGGCTGCATGAGTACCAGGATAAACGGAACCAGCGTAATGATACCCATCGGCAGTACGTCCCGAAACAGCCCGAGCGTGTCCGCATTCCTTTTGGTCAAATAGAACGCCAGCATCAAAATAAGAAGCAGCTTGCAAAGCTCGGCCGGCTGAAAGCTTAATCCCCCCGGCAGCGAAAACCACCCCTGCGAATTGTTTATCGTATCGCCTTTAAAATATAGGAAAACCAGCAGCCCGAGCCCTATGGCATAATAGATCGGCGCAAAGCGCAGCACGGTTTTGTAATTGAAAAACAGGCTGGAGAACAGGGCGGCAAACCCGATGCCGTAAAAATACATCATTCTGATGTGGGAGCCGGCCAAATCGGGATGGATCAATGTAGCGCTGTATACGCAAAAAATACTGATTGTCATCAAAATAAGAAGCAGCAGCAGGATCATCAAATCCAGCTTGCGCGCAATGTTCTTAAGCAGAAATCCCATCAGCAGCCTCCTATCCTACTTCTTAACAATGGCCCTATAATATAGACGAACGATGTCTACATTTTGTTACATTCCTTGGTGGCGGCCTTCAACGCAAAAAGCCCCTGTGCATAAGATGCACAGGGGTGCTTCGATAGGAAGTAGTGATTAAACAAACTGCCAGGCGGCTGGAATATGAGCCCGGGCTGCCGGCTGAGCATCCATACTCCGCCTGCCGGTCTCAGCCCCTCTCCCGCTTCAGCTCTTAGCCGCATCAGGCTGCTGTTGGACTATTTTGACGTCCAGCGGATAATCCGGCAAAGCCATCTCCTTGGTCGTGCCTTTCTCCAAGTCGACGATGGTTAGACCGTCCCAGCCGGTATCGGCATATGTGACACCCCCTGTAAGGTATGCCAGTTTTCCGTCCGGACTGGATGCCACCATCTGATGGACGCGGTTCAGCGGGATGATTTTCTCACCCAGCGTCCGCATATCCAGCACGGTAAGATTAGGGCTTCCGGTAGCGCTGCCTGCGGCTCCATTGCCGATGATCAGCATATGGGTACCGTCCGGCGTCAGCGCTACTCCTTCCTGATGCGAATTCCCGTTCAACGGCTTGGTCTCGTACGTGCCGCGGACGGGATCAAAATCTACGAGCCCTCGCCCCTGATACGGCAGCAGCAGATGGCCGTCCTCCCTTATGACAGCGTAGTGCGGCTTTTCAAAGCCTCCTTTGCCGTATGGGGCTACATCTATTTTGCGGGCGGTCCGTTTCATGGGATCGACTATGGTGACGGAATACGAGTCGTGGTCGATTGAGTACACTTCATTGCCGTCCTTGCTGACGACAACATCGAACGGTCTCGTCCCGACGGGGACCGCTCCAACGATGGCAAGCTTCTCCGTATCCAATATTTCCACCTGGCTCGCCTTGCCCGGCAAATAGACGCCGACGTACACGAAACGACCGTCGGGCGAGACGGCAATCCCCATTCCTCCCGGCCGGTATTCACCGAACTTGATGGCCTGGATAGCCGATTGATACGGCACGAGCGCAGTTCGTTTGCGCTGCTTCGTATCGACTACGGCCACGCCTTCCGCTGTAGAGACGTAGGCTCTGCCGCTTCCTGCGTCGAGCGCTAGAGCGAATGGAGCCGTTCCGGCTTCCAGCTGTTTTTCTATAACGCCGCTTTCGGGGTTGACGAAAGAAACGGTATTGCTTTTGGAGTGCGTAATCATCAAGCTGTACGCAAAAGCTTTGGCTGCCGGTGCCTCCTCCTGCTTGGGCGCAGGCGCCGGGGTCGGGGTCGGAGGCAGCGTAGGATCGGCGGCTGCGGAGCCTTGACCAGCCAAGCCTGGGATCGGCGCCGGCGCCTCCTGTCCGCTGCGATCCGGCTGAAGCTGGCAACCTGCCAAAGCCAGTACGACCATCATCATCAGCAGCAGCCTAGCTATGTTTCTTGATCGGTTATGCTTTCGATTCATCATCTTCACCTCGCTTATTGTTGTACGGCGGCCAATGCCATAAATGAGAAAGAGAGCACCCTCTTCCACATACAGGGCGCTCTCCTTTCGTTGCCGTTTTTCCTGTCTATCTCATGTTCCGATAATTATTACTTAGTCGTCAGTGTGACTGAAGCTGCAGTCGCCCATCCGCCAACAGGCGCTACCGTATATTTCGTACCTGCCGCCAGCTTCGCGCCGTTCTGCAGATCGAATGTTCCTGTCGCTCCTTTGCGGCTGGTCAGCTTGTATTGAGCCGTGATAGGAGCACCGCCGCCTTCCGGCGTCAATGTTACGCTGCGCAATGCGAACAGCTCGTCTTTAGGATCTTGGGCCAACGTAATATCGAGGGACGTTTCGCTGACTTGTGCAGCCGACTGGATAGCAAGCGGTGCGATCTCTTTAGCGGTGAACGTACCGCTGGCAATATCAGCCCAATCGGAAGTCACGGTGTACTTCACGCCCGGCTTGAACGTTTGACCGTTCGGCAGGCGGAACTTCGGAGCTTGTCTTCCGTCCGTAGCTTGCGTGAACGGAATGTAGTTGGCGATCATCGCCTCTCCGCCCTCAGGAGTAATGGTCACCTGCTTGTCTCTCATGGACGAAAGAATTTCGTACTGCTTGCCGTTGTACACATTGTTGTCATCCACGATGAAGGCACCTTTGCGGCCGGCGCTGTAAGCTGCCACGATATAGCCGTAATCGGCAACGCCGTCTTCAAGGCTGGATTCCACTTCGAATGTATCGGCGGCCACTTGTTGTGCGGAGCGAAGCTGAAGCTTCTCGGTGTTGGCCGTAAAGGTCATCGAAGCTTGACCTTTGTAGCTCATCGTATAGGTCGTTCCTTCTTTTTGCGTAGTTACCGGAACGATGTAGGTTGCTGTCGCTCCTGTTTTCAATTGCGGGATGTTCAAAATTTTCAAGCCGTTGTCGAAGGAAATATTAGCTTTCGCTTTATCCACGTCCGTGTTCTCTTTCGGAAGCGGAGCGGAGAAAGTAACCTGAAGCGTGATCGCATTCAACGGCGTAATGCTTGTAATTTGCACCGGTGCGATTTGCTGTGCTGCATACATGAGCAGTGCCGCTTCACCGCGCGTTGCAAACTTGCCTTTAACAAACGAGCTGCCGAGCAGAGCCTGCACTTGAGCGGCGTCTACCTTCAGAACTGCGGCCGTTACTTCTACCAGCTGCTCATGAGTAACCGGCTTGTTAGGCTGGAATTTGCCGTCTTCGCTCTTCATAGCGCCGACGCTAACAAGCGCCGCGGCATACGATTGATACCAGTCGCTGTCCGCTACGTCGGATAAGGACAGCTTGCCGTCGGTTTTCAATTCCACGTGAAGCGCCAGAGCAACCATTTTTGCCAATTCCGCGCGAGTAACGTTCTGGTTCGGCTTAAACTCCTGGTCGCCATAGCCTGTAATGACGTTTTGCTTAGCCATTTCTTCAACAGCTGCTTTATAAGGCGTCGCCGCCCCGTTATCGGTAAAGTTAACTGCTGCGGATACTTGAGGAACGATAGCGGATAAGCCTACGGCCGTCGTAATAACCCATGCTGCGAACTTTTTGCGTTTCATCATTAGTAATCTCTCCCTTATGGTTTGCTGCTTGCTTGAATAACCTAGGTATAGATTACTGAATCGCCCGTTACAATCGAATAAAAAATCAGCCCAAAACATTAAAAAAACATAACAAAAGCATTTCGCTTGTTAATATCGCCTGCAATTGTGACAAAATCCGGTGGACGCCGCCTTCTGCAACGACGTGAATCCGTACGTGCAGCAGCTGAGCGAGAGTCTCGATATTTCCAGCGAAGGTCGCTTATGTGAAACAGGAGAAATTGCGGGGCCGTCCGAAGAAAATTTACCGGATCGATTTTCGGTCTCCCGCAGGAACCGCTCCATCCGGAGGATAGTATGGGCAGAAAAAAGGCACCGTTCTCTTAATCAGAGGATCGATGCCTTTTCATTTTGCAATGGGTATTCGGCTAATAAGTTCGTGCCTGCATTTGATCGAGACTTTTGAATTCGTAGCCCTGCTCCTTGGCTGCGATAATAATCCGGCTTAATGCCGCCGCGTTGTCACTGGATACGGAATGGAGTAAAATGACCGCTCCCGGGTGAAGCTGGTTCATTACGCTATCGTAAGCGTACTGCGCCCCTCTTTGCGCTTTCGTATCCCAATCCTTGTATGCAATGGACCAGAATACGCTGGTGTAGCCCAGCTCCTTGCTCGCTGCAAGAATCCGGTCGTTGAAGATGCCTCGAGGCGGGCGCAAATATCGCATCTCCTTTTGGCTCGTCAGCTGGCTCACTCCCGATTTGACTTTGTCGAGCTCCTCCTTGAGCCTTTGATTGGAAATTTGGCTCATATCGGGATGGCTCCAGGAATGATTGCCGACGAGATGCCCTTCATCCACAATCCGTTTGACCAGCTCCGGCTGATCCTGTACATAATGTCCGGTTACGAAGAAAATAGCGGGCACCTGATGCTCCTTGAGCACATCCAAAATTTTGGCCGTATAGCCGTTCTCGTAGCCGTTGTCGAAGGTCAAATAAAGTTCCTTCTTCGTAACATCACCGAGGAATATCGCCTCGTTCTTTTGGACGATTCCTTTGAAGCCTTCCTCATTGATGGAGGCTGGCTCCTGATGCTTGCTTTTCTTAAACCCGAAGTGATACGGATTCAAGGCAGCCGCATCCGCCGCCGCAGAAACGGGCATCCACCCGATGCCGGCCGTCAGCAGCAAGCATAATGCCCAACCAGCTGCTCGCTTCATGCCTTCACCCCTAACCCATAAAATCAGATCAGGGATAATATGCCCTAACCGCAGGCGGTTATGTACCGTGGGAAACCGAATACCTTTTTTGCAATTCCTTGGTGGAGATGGCAAGAATTTTGGGTGTGAGCAGGTCGCTTTTGAGCTCGAGCCGCTTTTTCCCTTGGGGATGAATTACCCAGAGCAGCATACGCAAATACAGCTTGGTCATGATATAAAATACCCCGCGGGGCATATCTCTCACCGTGAATCCGAACTGCTGGGGCCCCCTGTAAATCATGGTAATGCCGTAAATCCCCTTGATGTCCGAATTGCTGAGAATTTGCTCCGTCATTTTGGGCATCAGCTCTTGCACCAGGCGGATCAGCTGTACGGCCAGATGCATCATGGAACGGGTGCCGGAAGCCAGCCGGAAGATCATCTCGTTGTTAAAATGAAGCTCGACCACCCGGTCGCCCTTGCGTATCTCTTCTCCGTCGGGAAGCGTAATACGGATTCCTTGATACGTGCAGATGCGGTAATACAGAAGTCGGTTATTCGGATCTACGGGAGTAAGGTCAAATACGGTATGAAACAATTGCTCCCACTTCAGCCACAGGGCGATCGGCAGCCTGCGGTGCCACCCGAGGACCGTGGTCTGATCCTGCGGCCATGAAGATACGGCATCTACTCGCAGGAAGGTGTACTTTTGCCGCTTCATTTCCTCCACAAATTCCTGCAGCGCCTCCAGCATAAAGCCAGGAGCATCCTCATTCGCCCCGAACGTCTGACCGCTGTCATGAAGGACGATAACCGCCCCATTTCGCACCTTCGACAGGAGCCTGCGCTTGATTTTATCCTTGCCGCCGCGGCTTCTCCAATCTCCTACGATGAGGGACCAGAGCACCATGTGAAACCGTTTGAGCAGCAAAAAATCGAACAGATTGATGACTCCCCACGGCGGCCGGTAATACACCGGCTTCTCTCTCGTGATGCTCTCTACAGCCTGTACCGCGTCATCGATTTGTTTTCTTACTCTTCGCGGCGTCATGAGCGCATTAGCCCGATGGGAATAATTATGCAGCCCGATCAAATGCCCTTCTTCATGCATGCGCCGAATCAGCTCCGGATGCTGCTCCGCCTTCGATCCGAGCACGAAAAAAGTGGCCTTGCAATCGTATGCTTTCAGCAAGTCCAACAATTGCGGCGTATATTGCGGATCGGGACCGTCGTCGAACGTAAGGAACATGCACCGCTCGGTGGTTCTCTCTTTATACACGCCCAATCTGAACAAACGAACGAGTATCGTCGGAATGATCGTATAAATGCACAACACTCCAATGATGATCCAGAACAAATGCCCCATATGCCTTCGTCCTTCCTAATTCTTAAGTGCCACCCTTTCCCCTGTTCCCTCGGGCGGGGCGATCCAGTAATATACCGCAATGGCCCCTAGCAGCACGGCGCTGGCAAGCACAGCCATACTCTCGCTGAACGTATCGGCAATCCAACCTCCGATTACGGGTCCTATAATGACGCCTATCCCTTCCACGCTGGAGAACAAGCCCCAGCCCAAGCCTTGATTGTTATTCGGAACATATTGCGCAAGAAGCGCGTTCCAGGCTGGCAGAACCGCTGCATAGGATATGCCGAGCAAGCCTGCAAGAGTAAGCGCCATCCACAGCTGGGACGCTAAAGTTAAGGAAAATAACGTTACCGCAAAGGCGGTGAAGCCGAGAATAAGAAACCACTTTTTACCGAACCGGTCGGACAGCTTTCCCATTGGAATCAGCGCCGCTACCGTAAGTACGCCTCCGGCAATGAGCAAGTACGAATATTGGGAGTAACTAAAGCCTAGGGCATGGGATGCGAAGCCGGGAAGCACAGGGACCAGAATGCCTGCTGCAGTCGTTTGCAGAGTCATCCCGGGGAGCAGCTTCTTCATGGAACGCAGCCGGTCCCACAGCATGGCCAGCTGGTCTTGAAGAGGAATTTGTGTCGGAGTGGAAAGCTTGGTGTTGGTTATAAACAAAGACAAGAGCAGGCTGACCCCCCACAGCCCCATCATGAGCCAGAAGGTGATCGAATAGCTCTTATCGATAATAAAGTTGATGACGATCGGGCCGGCTCCAAGACCGGCCAGCCAGCATGTATACAGCATGCCCATTTGCTCGGCGCGGTGCTCCGGCTTGACCTTGCTGAGGCAGACAAGCCAGATCGGCGACAGCCCGATGCCGAACAGCGCGGATGCGCCGATTAGCAGCCACACGGAATGCACCTGATACAGCAGCCATAAACCTGCCATGGAGACGGCAAGGCCGCAAGTAACGGTAAATCTTAAAGAGAAGCGGTCCAGCAAATAGCCTGCGTAGCATTTGATGACGGTATCGGCAATGTAATGGATGGATACGGCCCACCCTACGGTCGTTACCGTAAATCCGAGCGCATTAACAGCGTACGTAGGTAGGAAGGAAACGAGAAACGCACCCCGCACGAATTCGACGAGAAATAAAATGATGCCATACCATATTCTATGTTCGGCAAAGGACGGTTTATGAACAGTCTGCATTCTGCGCTTCCCCTTCCTCCATTATACTTTTTTGCTTAGTATCCCCCGCTTATTACGGATTATTTACCATCGGCACGGTACGGTCGATCGTTCGGAGGACATCCTCCACGATGAATTCCGCAGCGCACTTGGATTGGATCCGCTCCATGCGGTATTTGATTTCTGCAGACAGCAGCTCATCGCCGAAAAAGCGGCGGATCTGGTCCGTCAGCTCCTCGGTGCTGTAAGAAATGGATGCAACTCCTTTATTGGACAGAAAAATGGCGTTTTCTTTCTCTTGACCCGCGAACGGCTTATAAATAAACAGCGGGATGCGCAGCGCAAGCGATTCCGATAAGGTAAGCCCGCCCGCTTTGGAAATAATACAGGAAGATAAGGCCATAAGCTGATGAATATTATCGAGGAAACCGAAAATATGAACGTGCTGCTCATCCGAATATTGAGCTAGAAGCTTCTGCTCCAGCTTGGCGTTTCGTCCGCACACCACGGCGATTTGACAATCGTCGATGGCCAGAAGCGGCCGGATCATATCATCCACATTGCCGAGAACGCCGTAGGAGCCGGCCAATATAAGAACCGTTTTGCGATAAGGATCGAGAATCGTCCGGAATTCATTATGGCTCGAAGCATCGTAACGGATAAAATCGCTGCGGATCGGAATCCCGCTTACTTCGATTTGGTGCCGCGAGCAGCCGTACGATGCAAGCTGATCCTTGATCTCCTCCGCCGCCACATAATATTTGTCGATATGCGAGTCCACCCACCGGGAATGAAGGGCGAAATCGGTAATGATGGTAAAGCACGGGATTCTCAAGCTGCGGCACAGCTCGGCCGTCGCCCCGAACGGAAACGTGTTGATGATCGCGTCCGGCTTCTCTTCGTCGATAATTTCCTTGAGCTTCTTTTTGCCGATAATCTTGAAATACCGGTTCCAGGCAAGATCCGGCTTGGTCTCGCGCGTCATATAGTAGCTCCAGCCGTAATAATCGAGGCCGAATTTGGAGGATTGCGTGCTTTTTAAATATAAGGTCGTTGTAATGCTATTCAAAAAAGGATGCGCTTCTCTCATGAGATCGACGACTCGAACTCGTTCCGTACCCCGGGATAAAAAGGACTGTTTAAGCGCTCGCGCCGCTTGCAAATGTCCGTCACCATAGCTCGCCGTCAAGATCAAGATGGTCGGTTTGTGGTTCATAGGAGCCTCCTCTCTCGGTCAAACAATCATATTACCACCATCATAGTTATTTCCCCGCGGAAAATAAACCACTCTGCAGCCCGATCATCAATATTTCACTCCAAATACATATCTACGTAGCACACCCTTAACAAATGACTGAATTGGAGGACGACGGGCAATCGCCCTATCGCGAATTAACAAAAAAGCCTGCCGATGGAGATGGTTGTCATGCGAACCATTCTTATCAGCAAGCTTATTGTATCACGGTTTGAGCGGTCGTTCACGCGAAACGCTCTATTGGACGACTCTGCAAAGCAAATCCCTTCAACTTGCAGCAAATCCTTCTTGAGATTTTTGGATTTGCGAAACTTCAGGAGCCTTTGCTCATTAAATGGTTGACCGTTTGGTCCACCAGTCCTTCATGAGCCGCCGCGTTGTACAGGAGAGGGTCTTCATGGCGGATGAACAGACACCGCTTTTTCCCGCGGCTTCGTCTCAGCTGCCTCCATCTTAGCGCCAGATGATCGCAGAAATCTTCCGATTTGGCGTGTCCCACCAGAAACAGGATATTATCGCAATCGATAGCGGCGACATCACTGAGCGAGGTGACGTCCAGCGCCCCGATCTCACGGGCGGGCTCCGGCGGCTGCACCTGCAAATCGTCGTAAAACAAATCCTTCATCTTCTTCATCTGCATGCCGAAGACGCGAAACCGGTGTTCGTCCGCTGCGTGTACAAGCAGTACGGGATCGTCCCCCAAATGCTGGCGGACATGAAGCCGGGCGTTCTCCACCTTCATGTCGAAGTACGACAGCCAGTGCTCCGCTATGCCCTGCAGGTCGAACAGCTGGCTTATATCGAGCAGCCGCTCTTTCCAAGGATACTTTTTCCACGGAATGACGATAACCGGCGCTATTTGGATCAGCTCCTGGTGAATATCATTCGGGATCGGAGGAGCCAATATGAGCTCGGGCTCCATCTGGCGAATTTGCTTCAGCGGGATCTCGGGCTGCTCGACCCACCCGCGCTCCAGACTTAGCTCCGGCGTAATTCCCAAGACGGACAAATCCCCGCGCAGCACCGGTGACAGGCAGGCGAGCCGCTTCTTCGTACGGGCCGCAAATTCGGTCGGCGTGAGTCCCAAGTGCTTCTTGAACATTCGGCTGAAGTAATATTCATCCGGATAACCGACGGAGTGAGCCGCCTCGATGACCGAGGACTTCGATCCCGCCAGTAAGGTCAGTGAAGCGTCAAGCCTCCGCTTTGTGATGAATTTATGCGGGCTGAGCCCGGTCTGTCTGCGAAAAGCCTGATAAAACCGGCTCGGGCTCGCTCCCGACAAGCGGGCGATATCCTCTATGTCCATAGGCTCGCTGTAATGCTGCATAATATAGTGCCGGGTCTGCTCTACATACTCCACCAGACTCTTCTCCATTTCCCGCGGCTTCTGCACGATCATCATCAATGCGGCGGCCATGGCGTATAGATGCGACTGAAGCTGGTAGAACAATGCAGGCTCCCGGCTCCCGATATCGCCGAGGAAATCCTGCACCCAGCTTCGGGCTTGAGGCGTCCGGAAGGTATACAGCCGGAAGTCTTCGACCAGACGGAACGGCTGTAAGGGAGAGCTGGAGGCCGGCACGCTCGCGGAGCACTGGAAGCGGATGATCAGCATAAAGGCGGTCGAGGCGGAACTATTATCAATAGCGCACCGGCAGTCAGGCGGAATTAGGAACGTCTCTCCGCACAATACTTTGCCCGAGCTGCGCATGGAGTTTGTTTGCAAACTCACGTTGCATTTCTCCTGCAATACGAAGCCGAACGCATGCTCATCCCCGGTTACGATAACTTGGCTCTGCTCGGCCTGGAGCTTACACTCTTCCGTTGCCATGTATTCCAGGTAATAATGACGAATGGAGTCAGGCTTGTACCGCATTGTTTTCACATCCCTATAAGAGGTAGCTATTCCATAAGATTTTATGTGAAAATGATTATCATTGTCAAACGAATTTTGTATTGTCTTTTGCCCGTTGTTTCTTTATAATTGAATGAAAATGATTATCATTATTATCGGAACGACTATGCTTCCTGAAGGAGAGGAACAGATGGAACGCTTATACACGAATCAGTTAAATATTGCTTATGGAGAACGCTCCATTGTCGATAACCTGAATATTAGCATCCCCCCTGGTCAAATTACCGCCCTAGTAGGCGCCAACGGATCGGGCAAATCCACCATCTTGAAGACGATGGCGAGGATTATGAAGCCCAAAAGCGGCGGCGTGTTTCTGGACGGCAAGTCCATCCATCAGCAATCGACCAAGGAAGTCGCCAAGCAGCTGGCGATTCTTCCGCAAAATCCGATTGCGCCCGAAGGCTTGACCGTATCGGAGCTTGTCACCTACGGACGGTTCCCGCATCAAAAGGGCTTCGGATCGTTATCTCCCGACGACAAGGCGATCGTCCGCTGGGCGATCGATATGACCGGCATGTCGGAGTTTTACGACCGACCTGTCGATCAGCTGTCCGGCGGACAGCGGCAGCGCGCATGGATTGCGATGGCTCTCGCGCAGGGCACCGATATTTTGTTCCTCGATGAGCCGACGACGTTCCTGGACATGGCTCATCAGCTCGAGGTGTTGAAGCTTCTGCAAAAGCTCAACGATGAAGAAAAGCGTACGATCGTCATGGTCGTCCACGATCTCAATCATGCCTCCCGCTACGCGCACCATATGGTCGCGATCAAACGCGGGCAGGTCGTCAGCAGCGGCACGCCGGAAGCGGTCATGACCCTCGATGTGCTCAGGGAAGTATTCGGCATCGAGGCGGACATTATCCGCGACCCACGTTCGGGTGTCCCTTTGTGCCTGCCGTACGAGCTGGAGCGCGAGCTTGCTAGCGCCAAGCAGAAGGAAGCCGCCGTGGATGCCGCTCAAGAGAAGCTTGTAGCTGCACGATAGGCGTTGAAAATCCCCGTATTCCGACTGGAGCGTTTGCTGTCGAGATGCGGGGATTTTTTTAGTATGGGCGGGCATATTTCCTTTTGGGGGAGACACTGTCGTTTGCCACGCTGCGGGTCTTACAGGCGGCGCAGCCTGCGCTCCGGCGTGCTGTAAAGCGGAAAAAGCGCCTTACAGCTCTGAAAAACCTTGCGCCTCACGGTTTCAAACGCTTGTAAGACGGAAAATCCGTCTTACAGGTGGCGCAGCATGCGCTCCGGCGTGCTGTAAGGCGGAAAAAGCGCCTTACAGCTCTGATAAACCTTACGCCTCGCGGTTTCAAACGCTTGTAAGACGGAAAATCCGTCTTACAGGCGGCGCAGCCTGCGCTCCGGCGTGCTGTAAGGCGGAAATAGCGCCTTACAGCTCTGATAAACCTTACGCCTCGCGGTTTCAAACGCTTGTAAGACGGAAAATCCGTCTTACAAGCGGGGCAGCCTGCGCTCAGGCGTGCTGTAAAGCGGAAAAAGCGGCTTACAGCGTATATGGCGGAAGGGGCTACATTTTAGAAGGCCTCCGCGGACCTAAAGAAATCAAAGAACGATAATAGCGTTATCCAATTAATTCCACATGCAACATTTGCAACCCCTGCTCCGTCTAGATGGATGTCGACACGATTTACTTGTTAAGGATTAATCCTTCTATACACAAATAGAGATAAGCAACATCAGAGGAGCATCACCACGAAAAAGGTTAGGATTACCCATTACCGCAACGCGCCCATAGTACTCAGCATGACCTTGGCTGCAGCCACTACTCGCCAATTCCGGCGCACGAGGAGCAGGCTTATTCCGAGTTCGCAGGAAACCAAGGCCGGCTGCACCCAGGTCAATCAGCTGATGCTGCTGTTGCGCAGTAAACGGGGCGCTCGGCTGCAAAGTCGTGTGGCACCGAAAAAGCGAAAAGGCTGTTATGTTACGCTGCATGCGTGTCATAACGGCCTTTTTCCTTTAATGTAGTTAAACCTGCTGCCCTTACGAACGATCACAATGCCCCCATATGCCTGAATGCAGCATGCCGCAAATATGTGTTTGCCAGATGCTCCTTCGCCTAAACCTCAAGGACATCCCTTTCATATGCTGTTATTACAGGATAAGGGGGATGCGCTATGGCTAAATCCAAACCGAAAGCGAAGTCAAAAACAAACGTAAAGACCTACAAGCATCGCATCGGCAAAAATCTGTATATCGTCATTAACATATCCCAGTCCGCGAATGCAAAAACAGAGCTGGGCAATGCGTTGGCAAGCAATGCGGTCAATGTTGCCGTTTTCAAAAAACAAAAAGAGGAAGCCAAAGCAAAAAAGAAATAGCGAAGCCCAAAGTTGAACGACGTTTCTATATACCGGCCATAGAGCCGGTTTTTTTGCGTTTGCTGCCGGTTGCTGCCAGCTTCGCTAAGACGACCAGCCTCCTTCTCAAGAGCGGTGCCCTGCAATACCTTTACGGTTGCCACTGAACCATCCATTTCCACTATTTGGAACACATCTGGTATAATGGTGAGATGAATGCATCCACCTTCATGCCAAAGGAGGCCGTTACCCCTATGATGTCCGTTAAGGATAGCGACAATAAAGCAGACATGGAAGCCCTTCATACCGAGTTGTGGAGCAAGCTGCAGGACCGGGACGAAGCTCATGCGAAGCAATTGCTGCAGCGCTGGATCGGCCAGCTGGACCGCCCTCCCCGCTTGAGCGTTATGGCAAGCGCTAAGGAAATCGTCTTCACCAAAGGCTTCTGGGTCGCCGTCTTCGTCGGCTGTACGCTGGCTCCCTTGCTGTTTACCTTCATTGTGTGGGCTGCCCTGCTGGTCGAGTAAAAGGAGTCCTGCAGCTGCTGCGGTCCTAGGGACAGATTCAAGTGGCAGGCTGCAGCATGCTTTTCGCAAAAGCAATCCACTCCCGGGCCGCGAACGATAGATAGCTGTCCTTGCGCCAGATCATCGCCAAATGCCACGGGATGGTCGGATCGGTCAAAGGAATCGTCCGCATCCGCTCCGGGTCGAGCTCCCGGCATATCGCCTCCGGCAGCAGCGCAATCCCCAAATTCGCCGCGACCATCTCGCTGATAAAATCCCATTGGGAGCTTTTGTACACAACATTCGGCTGAAACCCCAGCTTCTCGCATTCGTCCAAAATCCGGTCATGCAGCGCAAATTCCTCATGAAACAATAAAAAGGAGTCGTCCCTCAAATCGATGAGCGAGGCGGTCTTATGCCCGGCCAGCCGATGTGCAGGATGAACGACAAGCATCAGCCGCTGCTTGACGAAGGAAAACGACTCGAACAGGTCCTCCTTCGTAGGCAGCAGAATGACGCCGATGTCCAGCTCTCCCGCCCCTACGTCCGCCTCCACCTTTTTCGACCCGTGCTCGAACAGCTGCAGCGTAATGCCGGGAAATTGCTCGCGGAACCGTCCGATCACTTTGGGGAAAAAGCTCGCTCCCACCATCGGCGGCAAGCCGATCCGGATCCGCCCCCTTCTCGCCTGCATCAGCTCATCCAAATGCGCCGTCATCGTATCGAACGACTGTACCATATGCTGTGCCTGTCCGAGCAAAACCATCCCTGCATCCGTCAGCTCGATCCGCTTGCCGAGCCGCTCGAACAGCAGAACGCCCAGCTCGTCCTCGAGATTTTTGATCATTTTGCTGATGGTCGGCTGTGTAATATAGAGCGCCTGCGCGGCTTTCGTGAAGCTCTTCCACCGGGCAACCTCTACAAAATATTGCAAATGCCGCATATCCATACGGGGAGCCCCCTTTGATCCATAGACAAATGGAATGAAAAACATTCTGTATATGTATTTTACCTATGAAAGAAGCTGCTGTACACTTTCCTATGAAAGGGGCTGGCAGCCATGCAAAAAGCTTTGAACATCATAGCGCAAATTGCGCTGTTAATTATATTCTCCTGGGCGATGAACCTACTTATCGCCTGGCTTCATCTGCCGATTCCCGGCAGCATTCTTGGCATGCTCGTCTTGTTCGTGCTGCTGCAAACGAAAATAGTGCGCAGCGAATGGCTCGAGGCCGGCTCGAACTGGCTGATCGCCGAGCTGCTGCTGTTTTTCGTCTCCCCTGCCGTCGGCATCATCGGTTACCGCCAGCTGCTCGTCAGCGACGGCTGGCGGATTGCGCTTATCGTTGCCCTCGGTACGATTGTGGTCATGATGAGCAGCGGCTGGGTAGCGCAAGCCATAGCCGCAGCCAGACGTAAGGAGAGTGCCCGTCCATGATCATCGGCGCGTTGAGCTTTCTTGCCACCGTCATTATTTATATTGCAGCCAAAAGGCTCCACCGATTCAAGCCGTCGCTGCTGCTGTCGCCTATCATCGTGACGCCTGCGGTACTCGTCATTCTGCTTCTGGCGACGGGCACTTCCTTTGAATCCTACAATACCGGTGCTCATTGGCTGTCCGATATGCTGCAGCCGGCGACCATCGCGTTTGCCATTCCGCTATCCAAGCATTTTGCGCTCATCAAAAAACACGCTGCCGAAATTCTGGTCAGCGTGCTGTCAGGCTCGGCAGTGGCCGTCGCCTCTTCCGTATGGATGGCCCGTGCTTTGCAGCTTAACGATCAGCTTGCGTTCAGTCTGCTCCCGCATTCGGTTACCACGCCGATTGCCATGAACGTCTCCCAGTCCATCGGAGGCATCCCGACCATTACGGCTGTAGCTGTAATGATGACGGGCATCTTCGGCTCCATCGTAGGCCCTTATGTCATCCGGATGTGCAACATCCGCGGCGATATCGCCCGCGGCGTGCTGCTCGGTACGAGCGCTCATGGAGCCGGCACGTCCAAAGCCTTCGAGTTCAGCAGCGTTTCCGGGACCGTATCCAGCATCTCGATGATCCTCGCGGCTGTCATTACGCTGTTCGTCACGCCATGGATATTGGCCGCAGCTGCCGGTATTTAAAACATAAACTTTAGTTCCAATATTAAGAAACCATTTCCTCTGTTGCAAAGACGAACGGCACCGCCTTGATTTATGATGGCCTTGTATCGGCTTCTCGCGAAGCATCGATTATGGGCCCATAATCGTTTGCCGGGCGCCGTTCGCCGTCTTGGCGGACCGCCTCCTGATCTTAGAAAGCCGCAATTCCTCTCTTCTGCCGGGGCCGGGGCCGGGGCCGGGGCCGAGTCCTGCTAATAGCTAACAGCTAACGGTTCCCTAGCGGCCAAACAACGCTCGGCTGGCACGGCAGCACTCCTTAGAGCAACACGGACGCATGACGTATTGGTTTTACAGCAGCCCAGCAGCTTCATCATGCATTTTCTGCTTCCGGTCATTCTGCTCCCCGGCATCCCTGATACCGTCATCCGCTTCTGTCGGGCTCTTGCATTTTATGCAGCGTTCGATATTTGTTCGGCGGCATTTGAACCGCATCTTTGAAGATGCGATAAAATGTGGAAACGGTTTCAAATCCGAGTTCAAAGCAAATGGACGCGATGTCCTTGTCCGTCTCGGCCAGCATTTGCTTCGCCATGCCGATGCGGATATCGGTCAAATATTGCATGGGAGTCAAGCTGTATTGCTCCTTGAAAATGTTGTTGATGTAGCGCAGACTGATCCCTTGCTTGGCGGCGATATCGCCGGCGTTCACAATCTCAAAGTAATGAGTATCGATATAATGGCGAATGCGCTCCGCTCTCAGGCTGTTGGCATCCGTCGCCTGCTGCATATGCAGCGAACGGGCCAGCACGATCAGCAGCTCGGACAAAATAATTTTCATCGCAATAGCGCCCAGCTTGCCTGCGCTCGACTGCTCGTACAGCATTTTGCGCAGCAACTGCCTAAGCTCGCCGCCGGTTAACGGATTCGGCTTGCCCAATTGCGACATCCCGAAATACGGATGCAGCAGCTCTTGCCTCATAGGCGTATCGAAGATCCTTTCATCAAAAGCAAGCACAAGCACGGTCAGCCTCGAATCGGATACGATCGCGTGCTCCGAATTCGGCACGATTACGGCGACCCGGTCTTGACTGTACTCGGAGCTTTTTCCATTCAACGTAATCTTGCCCTGACCTTCCAACGCATACAAAATCTGATGCACTTGATGATGATGGGGTTTTACCACATCGCCGTCGACATGTTGAAATTCATACATCAGCATTCCCTCAGCCGGTAATTCGATCCACTGCAAGCTCATATGGAATTAACTCCCAAATATTCAAATATGCTGCCTAATGCTTATTGTCATTATATGCCGTCCATCCGTTCCATAACAAGTGCAAACACTTAAATCCAGCTTATTGGGAAAGGGGTTCAACAGATGCCAACACAGCCTGTCGATGTCATCGTCGTCGGCTCCGGAGCCTGCGGCGGACTCGTCGCCAAGGAGCTGGCCGAGCATGGCTTCTCCGTTACCGTTATCGAAGCAGGTAAGCGGTTCCAACCGGATCGGGACTTCGCCAATGCGGAAGCGAATCATGCCCGAATCCAATGGACCGAGCCCCGCGTATACGCCGGCAAGCACCAGGTCGTGCCCAAGACCGGCATCGGCGTCGGCGGGGGCACGCTCACCTGGCTCGGCGTCATGCCGCGGTTCCATCCGGAGGATTTCCGCACCTACAGTCTGGAGGGCGTAGGGGCGGACTGGCCGATCGGCTACGAGGACCTGGCGCCTTACTACGCCAAGGTTGAGCGTGATTTCGGCGTCGCCGGCGACTGCGGGCCGTACGCGCCCGAGCCGTACACGCTGCCGATGCCGGCGCACCGCTTCAGCTGGCACGCGCAGGTGCTCGCCCGGGGCGCGCACAAGGCCGGGGCGCAGCCGTTCGCGCCGCCCATCGCCGTGAACTCCGTCGAGTACGACGGGCGTCCCGCCTGTACGTACTGCGGCTGGTGTGCCGCCGGCTGCCCGACGGAGGCTAAGGCGACGAGCCAGGGCACGTACCTGGCGAAGGCGGAAGCCGCCGGTGTGCGAGTGATCAGCGAGGCGTTCGTGCATCGCGTCAATTACGACGCCGCCGCCGGCCGGGTAACGGGCGTCCTGTACCTGGACGCCGAAGGCAACGAGCGCGAGCTAACGGCGCGGCTCGTGATATTGGCGGCTCACGCGGTCGAAACGCCGCGCTTGCTGCTGCTGTCGGCCTGCCCGAGCTTCCCGGACGGGCTGGCCAATTCGAGCGGCGCCGTCGGCAAGTATATGCTCAGCCATCCGACATGGCAAGTCTTCGGCACCTTCGACGAGCCTGTCAATGCCTATAAGGGCATTCAGATGGGACAGGTGATGGTGCAGGATTATTACAAGCCGGATGCGCGCAACGATTATGCCCGAGGCTTCATCCTGCTGTCCTATATGATGACGCCGGTCACCTACGCAACCTTGAGCGGCGACTTCGTAGGAGCGGAGCTCAAGCAATTTCTGAAGGACTACCCGTACACGGCCGCCTGGTGGGCTCATGCCGAAGGGCTGCCGAGCGAGCATAATACGGTGACGCTGGACCCTGACGTGAAGGATCACCGCGGGCTTCCAGCCGCCAGAGTCGCCATCGAGTGGCTGGATAACGATATCAAGCTGGCCGGCGCGGCGCGAGATAAGGCCGTCGAGCTGATGGAGGCTTCCGGCGCACGCAAGGTGCGCGTAGGCCTGAACTACGGAGCCCATGCTATGGGCACCTGCCGGATGGGCAGCGACCCGGACTCCTCCGTGGTCAACGAATTTTGCCAGTCGCACGATATACCGAACCTGTTCATCTGCGACACGAGCGTATTCGTCACCGGCAGCGGGCTGAACCCTACGCTGACCGCGATGGCGATCGCGAGCCGCGCTGTCGATTATATCGCCGCCAATGCGCGGCAGGGGCAATGGTAACCCAGGAAGGAGAGCCGACCAATGAGTACGCAATACTTAAGCGAGGCGGAGCAGGCCAAGCTGCTCGCCCTATTGGCTAACGGCGTTATCCCCGCCGACGAGACGGATCGAGGCGCAGCGGAGGCGGATGCCGGCGCCGTATTAGCCGCGAGAATCGCACAAGGCGTTCACGCGAAGCTCTATTCATTAGGATTGGATGCCGCATGCACAGCAGCCCAAACGCAGTTCGGCAAGCCGCTCGATCAGCTCGAGCCAGGGCAGATCCATGAAGTGCTGCTCGCGCTAAAGGCCACCGTCCCCGGCTTCTACAAACAGCTGCGGGGCGATGTGACCTCGCTGTACTTGAACACTCCCGGCGTATGGGAACGGATCGGCTTCCCGGGGGCTTCGGCCCATGCGGGCGGATATCCCGATTTCGACCAGCCCCAGCAGGACCGCCGTAAAGGCTAAATCCGGTCCCGGCAGCCGTATAAAGTACAAGGTTCCGGACGCTCTCTGCCGGCAAGGAGCGGACGCAAAACCGCAAGGGGTGGATCGGCTCATGCTTGGCATCCGTTTATATGAAATCCGGCATAGCGACGGCGACGTCATGACGGAGCACCATCATGACATCCATCAAATATTGTACGCGCTCGACGGCTTCGGCCAAGTAACGCTGGACGGGGTGAGCTCCGATTTCGAGCGCGGCAGCGGCGTCGTCATCGTGCCTCATTGTCCTCATTCCATCGTCTCCGCCGCCAACTTAACGGTGCTCGTTCTCGAATTTGACGAGCAGCTGCTGGAGCAAGACGTCCGACACCGGCTGCTCCATATGGAGTTTGCCGGCTCCAGGCTCGTCAAGCTTCACGGGTTCGGGGACAACGAACTGCGGCAGCTGACGCGCAAAATGCTGTTCGAGCAAACCCGCAGCGCGCTCCTTCACAAGCTCGCTATCGGAACCTGCCTGGCGGAGCTGCTTCTCCTTCTCGCGCGGTGCCAACCGGTCTCCGGCATGAACGGCATGCGGGCGGAGAAGCTGCGCGACTATATCGATACGCATTACTATACCATAGCGAATCCCGGCGACTTGTCCGCCAGACTCGGCGTCAGCGCCCGCCATTTGAATAACATTTTCAAAGAACGGTATCACATGACGCCGCTGCAATATGTAACCGAGGTTCGAATGCGTCTTGCGAAGCAGCTGCTTGCGGAAACGGATAAAGACATTGCTTCCATCTGTTTCGAGCTCGGCTTCGAGACGCTGTCCACCTTTTACAGAACGTTCAAAGGAGCCTTACAGATGACGCCGAACGGCTACCGCAAGCTGTACCGTACCGGCTGCGCCACACCCAATCCAAAGGAGGAGCTAATCCATGGAAACGATTGTTAAAGGTATGGATTGTCTGCATTTCATCGACGGGAAGTATGTCCACTCCCAGGAGCCGAAGACGTTCGCCAATATCAACCCGGCGACGGAAGAGATTCTCGGCCAGGTGGCCGAAGGCGGCAAGACCGAGGTGGATCTCGCCGTGGAAGCGGCCAAGCGCGCGTTTCACGGAGGCTGGAAGCAGTCCAAAATCAGCGAGCGGGCGGCCATTCTCCGCAAGATCGGCGACCTGATTCTGGCGAGAAAAGATGAGCTCGCCATGCTCGAGACGCTGGATACCGGCAAGCCGCTCTGGCTGTCAACGAACGTAGACATTCCGCGCGCCGCGGGGAGCTACCACTTCTACGCCAACTTCATCTCGACAATGGGGACGGACGCCTACCCAATGGAGGTCGGCGCGATGAACTTCGTCGTGCGCCGTCCGCTCGGCGTCGTCGGCATGATCAATCCTTGGAACCTGCCTCTGCTGCTGCTGAGCGCGAAGCTGGCGCCCTGCCTCGCCATGGGCAACACCGTCGTCCTGAAGCCCGCGAGGTGGACGCCGATGACCGCCACGCTGCTCGGCGAAATATGCCAGGAAGCCGGTCTGCCCGACGGCGTCATCAACATCGTCAACGGCGCCGGCCGCACCGTCGGAGAAGCAATGTCCGAGCATCCGGACATACGCGCCATCGCTTTCACCGGAGAGACGACGACCGGGAAAAGCATTATGAAAGCAGGCGCGGCAAGCCTGAAACGGGTCTCCTTCGAGCTCGGCGGCAAGAACCCGAACATTATCTTCGCCGACTGCGACCTGGACGAAGTGGTGGACACCTCGCTTCGCAGCAGCTTTATCAACCAGGGCGCCGTCTGCCTGTGCGGCTCTCGCATCTATGTGCAGCGGCCGATCTACGATGAATTTCTGGAGAAATTCATCGCCCGCACCCGCCAGCAGGTGGTGGGTGACCCGCTGCAGCCGAATACGAACATCGGCGCATTGATCAGCGAGCAGCATTACGAGCGCGTGCTGCAATACATTCAGTCGGCCCGTGAGGACGGCTGCGTCATCGAGACCGGCGGCGGACGCGCCAACGTCTCGGAACGGGGCTTTTACGTCGAGCCGACGATCATTACCGGCGTGAACGACGATTGCCGCGTCATCAATGAGGAAATATTCGGCCCCGTAGTGACGGTACAGCCGTTTGATACCGAAGAAGAGGTTATCGGCTATGCCAACGATACGCATTACGGCCTAAGCGCCTCCGTCTGGACTAAGGACAGCAGCCGAGCCTTCCGCGTAGCGCATCAGATCGAAGCCGGACTCACCTGGGTGAACACCTGGTTCCTTCGCGATCCGCGAACGCCGTACGGCGGCGAGAAGCAGAGCGGCATCGGCCGGCAGGGCGGGATGTTCAGCCTCGACTTCTACAGCGAAGTATCGAACATTTGCATCAAATACTAGCATAGCCTAAAAGCCGCCTCCCCTTATTGCCGTGAGAGGCGGCTTTTTCCCTGCCGCTCAATAGATAATTCCCGGTCTGGCTATTTCCACCATAACGCTCGGCTGAATCTTAATATGCGGATAGGTACGGTTCCAATCGGTCTTTTTCCAATAATCGTGATGGAAAGCAATAAGCCTTCGGCCTATGCCGAATATGTCGCAATTGGCCTGCTGTAGTCTCCTTATGACCTCTTGAGCATTTCGGTTCAGCTCTTTGGTTATCCGGGCATTCAACTGCTCAACCCTTTCCCGATCCACCAAATGGTCTTCCGCAAACTCCTCTACCTTCACCTTCAGCTGCAAATCGATATTGGCAAAGACCTCGTCGCCCTCCATCCACACCTGAAGATTTCGCTTGATCTGGAACACCTGGAAGGTCATGAAGCTTCCTGTTTTGCCCGATGTCCCTGCAGGCACCGTGATAGCAGCCCGCTTCCCCATCTGATTGGCCAGCAGCAGGCAAATGATCGCATCACGCCCTTCGAGCGCGCCTGTCATCGTCTGACTGTTAAATAAAGCAATCCCCGTCACAACGGCCCCCTCCGTCCCATGCTCAATATAAGGCAGGACAAAGTCTTGCCCGGGATCAAACATGGTCGTACAGATGGATTGAATATTGACGTTGGGTACAAGTGACGCTGTTTCGGCGCTGACAATTTGCTTATCGAGGTTCAAAATCAGATTCGGCTTGATTTCGTACTCCTTTTTCATAAATGCTTCGGCCCGTCCCTTTACGACGGCGATTTTGGCGTTGAGCGCGCTTTTCGGATCACGGTAAAACACATCGAGAATCGTATAGATCTTCTTTGTCGCCATCTCCTCGCCGATCAGCACGAACCGGTTTTTGGACCCGTCCGGCACCAGATTCAATCTTTTCCCCAGATTTAATCTGGTTTCCCGGGCTGTATGCCCCGTTACCGAGATGACCTGCGGCGTGTTTTTTTGGTTCGTCACGTCGGGCAGCACGAAGGTATCCAGTATATTTCCATCAGCATCCTCATCAATGCCTAGCCCGATAATAAGCCGAACATCCTTTAGCAGCGTCTGATCCCAGCATCCGGTAACCAGACTAAGAGAGATCAGACCGATAACGACAGGGCAGCCTCGTCTCATCCCCCCACCTTCCTTCTCCCCCTAATGCCGCTTACGGTGAGCATCAGTAAAGGTAATATATAAATAAACACGATAGTCACGTCCGCAAAGAAATTATTCACATCCTGGATGAGAAGATAGTTATGGGAATACCAGGCCAAAACCGAGCAGACGACTACCACAACCAGCGTGACTTTGGACGTATTGCTCACCTTCAACAGCTTGCTCAAGCTGACGGATGCGAGGAACATGTAGCTCACGATAGACGTCATGACGATCACTACCCATATCGACAGAAACAACAGATCGGTCCGCTCCACAATTCGGAACGAGAATGTTTTGAGCATATACAGCACAGGCTCAGGGATGAGCTTGAGCTCCTCCGGGCTGTAAAAGATGAAACACGACAAGGTAACCAGCAGGTAGAACAGAATAACGAAGCTATAGGATAAGATCATGCATTTCAAAATGTCTTTGCTGTTCCCCTTAATGTGGGGGTATGCGACGAACAGCAGCTCGAACCCGGCCAATGTAATTACGGCCTCCTTAATTCCCCTCCAAATATTCTCCATACCGGATTGACCTACCGGCAAAATATAAAGCATATTTCCTTCGGATATCGGGAAAAAGACCAGCACGATGAGTACGAGTAAAAGTACCGAGATCATTACGTCAAATCGGGCGATGACACGAAGCCGTTCTTTGGCCAAATAATAGCTGGTGACCGCCATTAATGCGACAATGACCCATTTGGGCGTCGTGGGAAAAATCCATGCATTAATAATCCGGGTATAATTCATCAGGACTATACTGGCTATGCCCATAAAGTAGCCTATATACAATGCGCTGATCAAATTACCCGCCAATTTCCCAACCAACCGAGGGAGGATTTCGACCAGCATCTGGCCGGGGTATTTCCTGCATACCATCCATACCAAAACAACCGCGATTTGCGTAATCAGGCCCGCCAGGAGCATGGATATCCAGCCGTCTATGGAAGCCTTGGAATGCAGGTTGTAAGGGAGCGTTAGCGCCCCCTCACCAATCGCCGTCTGGACGGTAAAGAAGCCGAGCTGCGCGACCGATATTTTATTTTTTTCGGCGATCATGCTTTTCCCACCCTCTAGAGAACAATTGACGCAGCATTTTATTGGGGAGGCTGTCCGACGGGCGCGTATTCATCAGCCATAAGGGCATACGGATGACGGAATCTTTCAGACCCTTCCATCGGAAAGGAGCAATCGGATAAAAATACGGAGTCCCGAAGCTTTCGAGCTTGCACAAATGAATCATTATAAAAGCGAAACCGAATGTAATGCCGAGCAGCCCGAACGTCGCAGCCAGCACCATCAGCGGGAACCGCAAAATGCGCACCGTTTCCCTGAACTCATAGGAAGGGACGACAAAAGAAGCGATGGCTGTGGATGCTACCACAATGATCATGATGTTGGAGACAAGTCCCGCCCTCACGATGGCTTCTCCGATGACAAGTCCTCCTACGATGCCGATGGTTTGGCCGACGGCCGTATGCAGGCGAAGACCGGCTTCTCTCAGCAGCTCTATGGTTAATTCCATCAGCAGGGCCTCAATAATAGGCGGGAAAGGAATTTCCAGAACGGCGCTCTGCATAGGCAAAATCAATTCATTCGGGATCGTCTCGAAATGAAAGCTGACTACGGCTATATATAAGGCAGGCAGGGTCACCGCAATTAGAAAGCTCGATATTCGCAGCATCCGGAAGAAGCTGCCGTTAAGCCAGCGGATGTTGTAATCGTCCGGAGACTGATAAAAGGCGAAGAAGCTTACAGGAAGCAGCAGCGCCTTGGCCGAGCCTTCCGCCAGCAGTGCCACTCTCCCTTCCATCAGGTTTGCCGTGACCCTGTCCACCCTCTCCGTGCTTACGGTTTGCGGGAACGGAGAGAGCGGCGTGTCCTCGATAAACTGCTCGATAAAGCCGATCGACGAGACATGGTCAATTCGGATAGAGGCAATCCGCAATTCCACCTCCGACAGCAGCTCTTTGTTGGCCAGCGTTTCCATATACAGCATCGCCAGCCTTGTATTCGATTCCATACCGACGCTCATATAGCGAATCATCAAATCTTTCGATACGACTTTTTTGCGGATCAAGTGGAGATTCGTGTCCAGCCTCTCGATAAAGCCCTCGTGGGAGTCCCCGTATACTTTCTCGTTAACGGGCTCCGTCACGCTTCTTTCAATAGAAGAGGACGTATCCAGCAGGTAGGCGTCATCCATTCCGTCCACAACTACTACGCATTTGCCTATCAAGAGCGCCTCAACCGCATGCTCCAGTGAATCGGTCATTTGCAGCAGCCCCGGAGGCAATACATCCGTTATTTGCCTGTCCTGATTTCGCAGCAGCGGCTGGATGAGCTGCTCATCCAGCTTTTGATGACTGGTCAACGTAAGCAGGTAAATAATGTCAATCAGTTGTTGACGCCTATGCAACGTATGTATTTTCAAATCCTCGGTTCCATTGAACACGGCAAGGAAATATTCCCGCATGTCTTGCAAGGAAGACATCAGCTGCCACCTCCTGTACCCGTAAATTCGTCATCCGCTGTTTGTTCCAGAATCCTTCGGGAGCAAATAATAACCAAAATCCTCCTTGTACGGTAGTTTGCTCTTGAACCCCACGTAGTTATTCAAGCCGGGCACGGACGAATGAACGGTCCGCTTCAAGCTGCGAAAAAAAAGGATAAAAGACGCGGATCGACACACCCGCTCTTTTATCCCTCATTATAGCTTGTGACGACGGCACAAAGCTCACGCCTCAAGCAGCCGTACGTCCACCTTCACCTCAAGCTGCTGACGGCCCGAGCCGCGGTAGACGCCTTTGACCGGGACGATGTCCTGATAATCCCGGCCATGGCCCAGCTTCACATAACGCCAATCGACCTCCGAATTGTTGGTCGGGTCGAAGCCGAGCCAGCCGGTGCCCGGTACGTGCACCTCGACCCACGCATGGGAAGCCTGCTCGAAATCGGCGCTGCCGCCTTGCAGATCGCCGACAAAATGGTAGCCGCTTACATATCGCGAAGGCAGCCCCAGACTGCGGCAGACCGCTATCATCAGATGCGCGTAATCCTGGCATACGCCCCTACGCAGCTTCAGCGCATCGTTAACGGTAGTGAACACGTCGGTAGCCGCAGGATCATACGTGAAGTCGGCATGAATGCCTTGCGACAGCGTTCTCGTCCATGCCAGCAAGCCCGCGCCGGTAAACGGATATTTCATTGCGTACTGGCGTACCTCCTCCGTTATTTGCGTATACGCCGTCGGCAGCAAAAACTCAATGTAGCGGTCCTGCAGCGGGTCGCTGTGCAGCAGATTCAGCTCTTCCTCCGCCGTAAGCGCCGATACCGGTCCTTCGCCCGGCTTGCGGTCCAGCGTGACGACTGTAGCTTTGGTCTTGATCACAAGCTCCCGGTGAGCCTTGTTGACCGAAAAGGCATGAACCCGGTTGCCGAAATAATCCTCATAGGTCAATAAGGAAGCGGCCGGCTCTATCGACACTTCATGATGATAGCACGACTGGCGGTAATTGGTCCGTGGTGTCAGCCGCAGCTCATTGACACTGTCCGTAGCCGGGTCCTCGTAGCGGTAGCGCGTCACGTGACAGATCTCGATCTTCATGCGCCGACCTCCTCGAGGTGAAAAAAGGCCGCGGCCATCGCCCTCCCCAGCTTGCCGCAGGACTGCATCAAGCCGTCGAGCAGCGGCTGAACCAGAGGCAGCGCCATGTCCTCGCGCTCCAGGCAGGCCAAATCCGCCTTCAGCTTGCCGGCCTGCCGGATCGCCTTATCCCGCGGGCCGTTCAGATCGAAGGAGGCGAGCTCCATCTGCCCCATATGCTCCTCCAGCCGCTCGAAGGAGAATTGGATCGACCGCGGAAATTCGGCGTTGCCGATGAGAAATTCCATGATCGGCTCCACGGTGACTTTGTCCGCGTAATATTTGCGAAACGTCTGGTAGCCGCTGACCGATTTCAGCACCGCCAGCAAATACGGGTATGCCGGCGCCTGATCCTCGCGAATCGCTCCAAGCACCGATTGCAATATGCGCACCGTATTTTCCGCCCGCTCCAGATAGCGCCCGCTCTCCATGAAATGCCACTCGTTTTCTCTTGGCATCACAGACTGCTGGACTCCATAGAACATGGCCGAGCGCTCCTTGATTTGCTTATAGAACGGATGCGGCGATTCCTGCAGTATATCATCCACCTGCTTCTCGCCAAGCCATAAGTAGAAGGCGTTCAGTACCTCCCACAGCTCGCTCGGCAGCTTCTCCCGCAGCGTCCGCAAGTTGCCCCGCGCCTGGCTGACGCAGGAGAACAACGAATTGGTATAGCCGCGGTCGAGCGTAATGAAGGAGAGCACATCCTTTTGCGTAAACAGATCGAATTGCTGCAAATAATCCGTCCGTGCTCCCAAAGTATCTATGAGACGCTCCCATTTATTCGCCTCATTGTCGAAATCGCCCTCGTGCTGAATATGGTAATGAACATCGATCAGTCTCGCATGATTTTCCGCTCTCTCGATATACCGTCCGACCCAAAACAATGCTTCTGCGTTACGATTCAGCATACGGAGTCTCCCTTCCCGTTATCGCCATAGTACATAGCTTTCCTTCCTACGCCAATACCCAAGTATCCTTGCATCCTCCGCCCTGAGACGAATTGACGACCAGAGATCCTTCCTTCATCGCAACCCGCGTTAAGCCTCCGGGGACGACATGCAGCTCTTCCTCCGCCCCCATCAGGACGAACGCCCTTAGATCAATATGCCGCGGCATCATGCAGCCGTCGCCAAGAATCGGCGCCCGGGAGAGCTGCACAGTAGGCTGGGCAATGTAGCGTCCAGGGTCTTGGCGGATTTGCTCGGCGAATACGGCAATCTCCTCCTTACTTGCCGTTGGTCCGATCAGCATGCCGTAGCCGCCGGAGAGGGACGTCTCCTTGACTACCATCTCCGGGAGCCGTCCCAGCACATAGTCTCTTTCCTCCGGTCGGGAGAGCAGATATGTCGGGACATTTTGCAAAATCGGCTCCTCCTGCAAGTAGTACCGGATCATTTCGGGTACGTAAATGTAGATCGCCTTGTCGTCCGCTACTCCGGTGCCCGGCGCGTTCGCGATCGCCAAATTGCCTGCGCGGTATGCGTTCATAATGCCGGCAACCCCAAGCATCGAATCGGGCTGGAAAGCGAGCGGGTCCAAATAATCGTCGTCAATACGGCGGTACAGCACGTCAACCTGGCGCATCCCTCCGATGCCGCGAATGTAAAGCTTGTGATCCATAGCGACCAGGTCCCTTCCTTCCACCAAATGGATACCCATCTGCTGCGCCAAAAAAGCATGCTCGTAATAAGCGGAGTTATACTCTCCTGGCGTCAGCAGGGCGATCACCGGGTCCGGTTTGCCGGATGGAGACAGGCTGCGCAGCGTGCTGAGGAACCGGTTCAAGCTCAGCTCCACATCGCGTATCGAGCAGGAGAAGGATAGCTCCGGGAACAGCTCGTTCATGATGGAGCGACTTTTAAAGAGGTAGGAAAATCCTGATGGAGAGCGCAAATTGTCTTCCAGCACATAATATTGCCCATTCGCATCGCGGATAAGATCAATGCCCGACGTGGTGATATATGCGTTATGAGGAACCTGGAGCCGCATCATTTCCGGCCGGAAATAGCGGTTCGCTACAATCATGCGCCGCGGCACGATCCCGTCCTTAATAATATGCTGCTCGTTGTAGACGTCCTGCACGAACCGGTTCAGTGCCTTTACCCGCTGGATCAGACCCGCTTCGAGCATCCGCCATTCTTCGGGGGGGATAATTCTCGGAATGAGGTCAAAAGGGAGTGTCCGCTCCAGCGGCTGAAGCTGCTCGGGTTTATACAGCGTGAACGTAATCCCTTCCTCCATCATTCTCCGCTGCACGGCTTCCTGCTTTAACGCCAATTCCTCCGGACGCGACCCCGAGAACCGGGCGTAGACCTGTCTGTAATGCTCTCTTACGCAGGCGCCCTCACCCCCGCCGAACATTTCATCGAAATACGGCCCTAACGGATAAGGCGTACCGGGTACAGGATCCATTTTGTTCATGCAGCCATCCCCTCTCCAACAGCATCATTATGTTAGATTTAATAACACAAATTCTCGTTTCCAGTCCAAAAACCCGAATGTTTTTGTAATATATGTATATTATCATATGGTTTATGCGATTTTGTGTCAATATAGTTGACACTAGTAAGCGTTTTATTCAAAAAATAAATTTAGCTGCCTGTTCTCTTTGGAATAACACCCTTCTAAATTCGTTGGAGTTGAATTAGAGTCGGCCGGACGGCAAATACTACTTCTAACAATATGGAATCCAAATATATGGAAATTTACCGCAATACTTCATCGTCTCGACAGCATTAACTAAAGCCGCGCCAGCGCTGCTTTTTCCGGCACATTCCAATAAATACTGGTTGAACATCGCCACTTGCTGCTTCATAATCAGAACCCGAAAGGGGAGATGCAGGATGAAGGCCAAACACTGGAAATTTTTCACCTTCCTTATCCTATTATGCTTGACCACGATAAATGGACTGGCTCCGCAAGCTCAAGCGGCTCCGGCACCACTATTACAGCAAGGCAGCACAAGCGGCGACGTATGGGACTTGCAGTTCCGATTGAAGCTTGCCGGATTTTATCAGCTTCCGCTGGATGGTCTTTACGGCCCGAACACCGTGTCCGCCGTCAAACGATTTCAGACGAACTACGGGTTGAATCCCGACGGACAAACAGGCCCGCAAACATGGACCGCTTTGAAGAAATACTCTCTGAATAAAGAAGAGTTGGACATATTGGCTAAAGTCATTTACAGCGAGGCTCGCGGGGAATCGTATACCGGGCAGGTTGCTGTCGGCGCGGTTGTGATGAACCGGCTGCAGTCCGGACAATACGGAGATAATATTAAGGACGTTGTCTTCCAAAAAGGCGCCTTTACGGCTGTAGCCGACGGCCAATACTGGCTGACACCGGACAGCACGGCTTATATGGCCGCCCAGGACGCAGTACGCGGATGGGATCCGACCTACGATTCGATGTATTACTTCAATCCGCAAACCGCTACAAGCAAATGGATTTGGTCGCGGCCGCAAACTGTTCAAATCGGCAATCATATTTTTGCAAAATAAATCGGCTTTACAACAAAAAGGCGTTTCGACGGTCTCTCGACCGCGAACGCCTTTTTCCTTACGAATATTGAATCACATTGGCGACGATGACGAAGATCGCCCCGGCCACCAGCCAGGCAGCCATCAACGGCCAGAAAAACCGGACCCATTTCTGATATGCAATACCGGATACCGCCAAGCTTCCCATCAAGGCCGAGGAGGTAGGCAGGATCATGTTCGTAAACCCGTCTCCCAGTTGGAAGGCAAGCACCGCCGTCTGTCTCGTCACTCCAAGCAGATCGGACAGCGGAACCATGATCGGCATCGTAGTGACCGCCATGCCGGTTCCCGATGTAATGAAGACGTTCATTACGTTTTGGAACAAGTACATACCCAGTACCTGTACCGAGCCCGGCAATTCTCCAACCAGGACGGACAAATGATACACGATCGTATCGATGACGCTGCCATGATCCAGCACCACCATAATGCCGCGGGCCAGGCCGATAATAAACGCGCCGTACGTGATCGCGCTGGCTCCCTTCACGAACTCCTTGGCGATCCGGCTCGGGCCGTAGCCCGCACAGAAACCGGACACGATCCCCATTGTCAGGAATAGCGCAGCCAGCTCCTCCATCCACCAGCCCTTTTTGGAGACGCCCCATATCAATAGGCCGAAGCCGATAACTACCGTGGCAATCGTCAAATAGTGTTTCAGCTTCATGACCGGCAAATGCGAGAAGTCGAGCTTCGTTCCCGTCCCCTCCGACTCCTGCTCCAGTTCGTACACAAGCCCGCCTGCCGGGTTAGCCTTGACCTTGGCCGCATAGCGCATCAGATAGAAGCTTGTAATCGCGATCAAGCAGACGAGGAGGATGATCCTGAGCCACATGCCCGAGAACATCGGGAGCTGGGCTATCGTTTGGGCCAAGCCTACGTTGAACGGATTCAGGATGCCAGCCGTGAAGCCGCAGGAGGCACCGAGCGAGATCATCGCCGTTCCCGTAAGCGCGTCGTAGCCGAGAGCCCTGGCGATGGCTATGCCGATGGGCACGAACACCATCACCTCCGTGGACATTCCCATCGTGAAGCCGCCTACAGAAAAGAGGGAGAGGAATACCGGGATGACCCAGATGCCCTTATTGGCGAAAGCCTTCGCTACCCTTCCCGTGACGGCTTCGATCGTCCCCGTAGACGAAATAATTTGAAATGCTCCGCCGATGATGAAGATGAAGAATACGACATCCGCCGAATCGACAAGCCCGTGGACGATCGATTTCGGAATGTCCACCAAGCTTACGGGACTGGCCTCGACCGGATGGTAAGAGCCTGTTACGAGCAGCGATTTGCCCGTCGCTGTATCCTTGACCCGGTCGAACTTCCCGGCAGGCACGGCATAAGTAAGCACGGCCGCCACCAATACCAGAATGATCAATATGACGTAAGTATGAGGCATTTTCAGCCATTTGCGAGGGCCGGCCGCCTGCGCATTATCCATGTTGTCGTCCTCCCTCTTTGTCCCGCTTCCACTGCTCGAATTCCTCGCGCACTTCACGGAACGCTTCCTTATCGACGCACAAATCGTAAGCGGTCATCGCGAGTGACTTCGCCGCCTGATTCAACTCGATCATACCTTCCTCCGCTCCGGCCAGCCGGCAAAAATCCGGCGTATGCGTCGTCGCGTCGCCGATGCGGATATACGGGTGAATCGTAGCCGTTATCTGACCCACATTGCCGATGTCGGAGGAGCCGACGCCGCCTTTCTTCGGTGGATCGCATACTTCGATGCCCATCTGCTCCAGGTTGCTCCGAAACAGCCGCGCCATAGCCTTGTTGTTGTTGCGCTCGGCGTAGATCAGTCCTTCCGCGATATCTACCGTCGCTCCGACTCCTTCCGCCGCACTGCGCACGGCCCGGTACACCTTCTCGCGCACCGTCTCCAGCTCCCCGACCGTCGCCGCCCGGAGAATGAATACCGCTTCGCACAGCTCCGGCACGACATTCGGGGCATCGCCGCCCTTCGTAATGATGCCGTGGATGCGCACATCCTCCTTCACGAACTGGCGCAGCGAGTTAATCGCTACGAAAGCGTTGATGAGCGCATCCAGCGCGCTGATCCCCTTCTCCGGCGACGACGAGGCGTGCGCCTGCTTGCCGTGGAACGTGAAGGTCGCATCGACGCAGGCAAGAGCGCCCCGCAGCACCATCGTCTTGCTTTGCGGGTGGACCATCATCGCCGCATCGATGTCGTCGAACACTCCCTCGTTGCACATAATGATCTTGCCTCCGCCCTCTTCCTCGGCCGGAGTCCCCAAGACGACGATCTTGCCCGGCAGCTGTGGGCAAGCATCCTTCAATGCCAGCGCCGCCCCGACGGATGCGGTTCCGATCAGGTTATGGCCGCAGGCGTGCCCAATCGCCGGAAGCGCGTCATATTCCGCCAGCAGCGCGATGACCGGCCCGCCGGGAGCTCCTTCCCACGTCGCCCGAAACGACGTTTCGAGCCCGGCAATCCCCCTCTCCACGGCAAAGCCCGCCGCCTCCAGAGGCTCGATCAGCCATTCGCGGGCTTTATGCTCATGGAAGCTGAGCTCCGGATTCGCATGAATTTGGGCCGCAATCGCACGCAGCTGTCCGTCTCTTGCATCGACAGCTTGTTGAATGCGCGTTTTTTCATTGCTCCATTCGTCTTTATTCATTATATCTACCACCTTGTGTTATACTTCATCACATTCATTGATCGGCCGAATATTTATGCAACATGTTTGAATTATTGTAAAACGGCTCGGGCGATAAGTAAAATCAATAGTTTTTTGCGCTTCACCGAAAAAAATTTAATGGCATGGAGCTAATAACCGTTAGTATTATTGGGTTTGTTGCGTTGATCTGCAATGCCAGCTCCATCACCTATCGATCAAAGACGGTTCGGCGTCTCATCGTTTCGTGAAGCAAGCTTCCGTTTCACTTACAGTCAAACAGCATAATTATTCATCGCTCGCCCGGGCAACAGATGCGATTATCCCCAGGCGGCACCTTATCGGCCTGCAGCGACGGCTTGGGGCGTACCTATTCGTTTTCGGCAATATTTTCTACTTCCCATAAACCCTTGATCCTGCACTTTTGTACGGTTTGGCGTACTAAGTATGAAATAAATAAGTACTTTTCAAGCCCTTCTCTCCCGGCCATAATGAGCGTACCGAAAGGCACACCAAAAACTTTACACAAAGAAAGGCTGATGAACGATGAAAATCATGGTTATTATTGCGCATCCCAACCTTGCTCAGTCGCAAGTAAATAAGGCTTTTGCCCACGCTCTGGAGGGGCAGGCGGAAATTACAGTGAGAGACCTGTACCGGGAGTACCCGAATTGGGAGATCGATGTGGCGAGGGAGCAGCAGCTCCTGCTGGAATATGACCGGATCGTGTTTCAATTCCCATTCTACTGGTACAGCTGCCCGCCTCTGCTCAAAAAATGGTTCGACGACGTGATGACCTACGGCTGGGCTTTCGGCAAAGAAGGTGTTCATCTGAAAGGCAAGCAATTTATGCTCGCCACTACAACCGGAGGTGCGGAGCACGGCTATCACGCGGGCGGAGATAACTGGTATACAATAGACGAGCTGCTGAGACCGATTCAGGTGACGCTGCTACGCTGCAACGGGACGTTTCTGCCGACCTTCGTCACCTACGACACGACTTATGCCACGGCAGACTATATTGCGGAGGAAGCCGCACGGTATGCCGAGTCTATTCGTGCTCCCTTACGCTTAAGCCGGTATTCGTCTTAAAAAAGAAAAAAGTGCAGTACTCCCCGGGGAGTATTGCACTTCTTACTGCTTATGCCGTTCTTTCATAAAATCGACGAACCGGCCGATAGTTGCGAGCTGCAGGCTCGTTTCTTTATACACCATCCACGTGTTTCGCTTCATCGGCTCGCCGTTTTTCCGGTACAGCTCGACTTTGTGCAGCCGGTCCTCCGGCGTGACAAAGATGCCGGGAATGATGGTGTAGCCGAGCCCGTGCTTGACCATCTCCTTACAGGTTTCGTAGCTGTCCACCTGCATCGTGACGAGCGGAGGCGCATGGAACCTCTCATGCCACCAAGCGCCGACCGTCTCGCTGAAGGGCAGCGGAGCGTAAGTCCCTGCGTGAACCCGGGGCTGCTTGTAGCAAATTTGCGGCAATCTCGGAAGGTCCTCGAGCTCCAGCTTTTGCTGGGAGATAAGGCAGATGTGCTCATCATGCAGCAAATGTCTGCCTTCATACCACGGATAATCTCCGCGGACGACACCGACATGAATTTCCTCCCGCGTCAGGAGCTCGAGAATCTCCGTGCTCAACGCGCAGGTGACGATAAGCTGCACCTCGGGATATTGATCCCGGAACGCTTTCAATAACGGCGGCAGCTTGTAGAGTCCGAAGTAGCTGGATACCCCGATCCGCAGATGACCCTTCACCTCGTTGCGCATGTTTGTGATATAATCCTTCATCCTATGTAAATTATCCAGCATTTTTCTGGCATATTCGACTAAATATTCTCCCTCGGGCGTCAGCTTCGTCCCTTTGGAGTTTTTGACGATAATCGGTACGCCGAGCTCCTTCTCCATCTGGTGAAGCCGGTACGTCAAGGCGGGTTGAGTAATATACAGGCGCTCCGCCGCTTTGGTCAGACTCTGCTCCTCCGCTACGAACTGAAGCATCATGTAATCTTTTTCGTTCATGAATCCACTCCTTTCCACTACCGGCTGCATTTGAGCCTCGGATTAGGCCGTTTGCTCAAGGGAACCCGACTGCTGAAGCCGCAGCTTATTTCTGTAAACCACCCTGGACAGCCATACGCTGATTTCGTACAGAACGATAAGCGGAACCGCCACCATCAGATGGGATATGAGCTCCGGAGGCGAGATCAGGCTCGCCACGATCACCAGCACCAGGTAGGCATATCGACGCATAGTATGCAGCCGTTTCGGATTCAATATTCCAATTTTCGTCAGGAACATCACGATGACCGGAAGCTCGAACGCCACCGCGAGCGGAATGACGATGCTGAACATAAAGCCGAAGTACTGGGAAATGCCGTATGTCTCTGTGAACTGCAGGCTTCGGGCAATTCCCGTTGTAAAGCTGAAGCTCATCGGAAATACGATGAAATAGGCAAAGGAGAACCCTATCACGAAGCAGAGGACTGTAAACGGAATATACTTTAGCGCCGCGTCCTGCTCCTCCCTCCGTAGTCCTTTATTCACGAACTTCCACAGCTGGTATAGGGCGAAGGGCATCGTAACCGCAATTGCAAAAGCCAAGGCAATACTCATGTAAATGCGGATTGCATCCCACGGCGAGAACACGTTCCAGCTAATGCCCGATGCGGGCGGCACGCCTTTTAAATATAACAAAATTCGAGGTGCAATAAACAGCCCCGCTATCAAAGTAACGACCAGCGCCAGCATGACGAGTATAATACGCTTGCGCAGCTCGGCAACGTGATCCCATAGCGCCATTTTTCCGTCTTCCTCCATCGGCTTACCTCACCTGCCTTTTCTCCGTTTGGCCTTCAGTTTCCCTTGTACTGCTTCATCGACTTCAGCTCGAACGTATGAAAGCCGTCCTTCAGCTTTTGCTGAATCTCCCTCAGCCGGCTTACATCCTCAAAGGAATATCTGCGCGCTCCCCCTTTCGTCCTGTCCGGAAATACCAGCTTCCGTTCCTCGTAGTAACGGATTTGGCGCTCCGACAAGCCGGTTAATTCTTTTACCGTACCGATGTTCATCACTTTTCCTTCCATTTTCATAACCTCCGATGTTAACTAAATGTTATAAATATGCTGAATTTTAAAAAATAATGAACTTCTTGCCTTAATCTTGAGTTGATTCTAACAAAAATGATTTTCAAAATGCAATGGTTTTTGAAAAAAGAAAAAACCGTGTTAGAAAACCTAACAAAAAGTGAGTCAAATAAAAATTTTTTTGGTACTATCTCGTTGTGAAGGTGAAGCCACTTTACCACGAAGGAGAAGAGGAGCATGGAGACAAAGGAATCCACTAAAGAAATGACACGCAGGCAGTTCTTGACGACTGTCGGCAAAATCGGAGGCTCGGCTGCCGTGTTTAGCATGATGGGGACATTGGGACTGCTATCGCCGGAGACGATAAAAGCAGCCGAGTTCACCCCTCCCGGTCAAGGCGACCTGTCTTCCACTCATCGCAACGGCAAAAAAATCGTGATCCTGGGCGGAGGCATCGCAGGCTTGACCGCAGCCTATGAGCTGGGGCTGGCCGGATACGATTGCACGATTCTGGAGGCAAGAGCTCGTTCAGGGGGGCGGATCTGGTCGGTACGGCGGGGAACCACAGTAACGGAGATTGGCGGCGTGAAGCAGGTCGCGCGCTTCGATGCAGGTCAAGGGTTGTACCTGAATGCAGGGCCGATGCGGATTCCTCAGTTCCATGTCACCATGGAATACTGCCGCAAATTCGGCATTGCGATCGAGCCGTTCAACAACGTGAACGAGCACGGCTACTACTATAACGAGAACGTCGGCGAGCTGTCCGGACGCAGAGTCCGAAAGCGCGAAGCCAAGGCCGATGTCAAAGGCTACGTTTCCGAGATGCTAGCCAAGGCGGTCAACCAGAACGCGCTCGACCTGCCGCTGACTCCGGAGGAAAAAGAAAAGCTTGTCGCCTATTTGAAGCGCGAAGGCGATTTAAATGCGGATCTGTTCTATAAAGGGTCCGAGCGGGGAGGATATACCGAGGAGCCGGGAGGCAAGCTGGATGCCGGCGTAAGAAAAGATCCGTTCGATATGAAGTCGATTATCAGCTCCGGGTTCGGCAACTTCTTCAGCAATGAATACTCTTACGATCAGCAAATGATGATGTTCCACCCGGTCGGCGGCATGGATCAAATCCCGAAAGCATTCGAGAAGCGCCTGCAGGGCAAAATCCAATTCCATTCCGAGGTCAAGGAAATACGTCAAAACGAATCCGGCGTCCGCATCACTTATACGAATCTGGAGACCGGCGTAACGAGAGAAATTACCGGCGACTACTGCATTTGTACCATTCCTTTATCCGTTCTCAAGAGCATCCCGGCCGACTTCTCCGCCGAAATGGCCGACGCCATCGCCAAGACCAACTATGCTTCGGCAGGCAAAATCGGTCTCCAATTCAAACGCCGCTTCTGGGAAGAAGACGATCAAATTTATGGCGGCAGCTCGTTGACCAATATGGATATTACCCAAATGTACTATCCTCCGACGGAATATTTTGCGAAAAAAGGCGTCCTGCTAGGCTACTACGTTACCGGCGCCAATGCCGACAAGCTCGGGAAAATGTCGGTTGCCGAACGCGAAAGCTACGCCTTGAGCCAAGGGGCCAAAATTCACCCGCAATTCCATAAGGAGTTCGAAGCGTCCTTCTCCGTCCACTGGAAAAATATTAAATACAATGTCGGCGCATGGGGCAGCTTTACGGCGGAGGAACGCCAAACGATTTATCCAACACTATGCAAACCGGACGGACGCATTTACTTGGCGGGTGAGCATATCAGTTACATTCCGGCATGGATGGCCGGCGGGATCGAGTCGGCGCGGAAAGTCGTTACTGAAATTCACGAGCGCGTAATGAAAGAATAGATGAAGGGACGGTTGAGTGACCATGAATAAAAAGATCAAATCCATCCTGGCCATCGGATTATTATCTACTGTAGTAGGAATCAACGCCTATGCCGACGATACGGAAACGCCTAACAAGTATTCTGCCGAGCCGGTAAATGAAGCGGAATTTTACGGAAGCCCTTCTTCCTCAATTTCAAGCGGAGTCTCCGTTCCGGGCGGAGCGGCCTATCTATACACGAGCGGAACGGTGCCGCCGGTATTGAATAAAGATGGCGCCACCGTCTACGACCGTTACGGCGATACAAAAACCCAGGCGCAAGGTGTTCTGAAAAACATCGAGAGCCAGTTGAAGGAAAAAGGCTTGACGATGAAGGACGTCATCTACTTGCGCGCCTACCTCGTGGCCGATCCGGCCAAGGAGAACAAATTCGACTTTGCCGGCTGGAACGCCGCTTATGCGGAATATTTCAATAATGAAGCGAACCCGGTGAAGGTAGCGCGGTCCACTGTCGGCGTCGCCGGATTGGTCAACACCGACTGGCTGATCGAGATCGAAGCCGTAGCCGTATATCCCAAGAAGCATGACCAGAACTAAGATGAGGAGCGCTTAGCCCTCTCTCACTATCATGAAGGAGATGATTGCGCATGCTGCAAAATATCGGTTTTCCCGGTCTCATGTTGATTTTGATCGTTGTCCTGATCCTGTTCGGACCATCAAAGCTTCCGGAGCTCGGACGCGCGGTTGGCCGTACGCTGCACGAGTTCAAATCGTCCGCACGCGAGCTTGTTTCGGAGAACAAGGATGACGGCGAGGATCCCAAAGACATCGTCAAAGAGCGCAAGGACGTTACGGAGAAAAGTCCTGCCTAAGGGGAATAAGAAGAGCCGCCGGTTTGGCGGCTTTTTGATTGTCGGGAAACCCGTAAGTATAACAATTAACCATTATACTCCGGTGGGATATCTCTCTCCGGCGGCTGTTGAAATCCGTAAAAATTGATTAGATTTATCGGTATCTTCACGGATTTCAAAGGCGGACGCTCACACTCCTCCAAGAGACATTCCCACCTACATTCATGGTTAACTCAAAAAAACAGGCTTGACAACAGCCCGAGGAGCCGCAAAGCAGGCGGCTCTTCTGATTTAGATCTAAAGAACTCCCAGCTCCTTCATCCGCATGCCGAACTCCTGCCTCAGCGCGCGCTTCTCGTCCTCCTCCAGGAAGGCGGCTCCCACGCCGTTCATGATCAGGACCGCGATTTCCGCAGGCGTAAATCCGAACGTATCCGCCAATACTTCATATTCCTTCGTGATCGTCGTGCCGGATACACCGGGATTATCCGTATTGACTGTAACGACAATTCCATGGTCGAAGTATTCCCGGATCGGATAAGCATCCCAGCACGACACCGCTTTGGTCTGAATATTGCTGACCGGGCACATCTCCAGCGGGATGCGGCGTTCTCTGATCATCTCGAGAACGGCCTCGTTTTCCCTCATGCGGACACCGTGCCCGATCCTTACGGCGCCGAGGTTTACGACCGCTTCATACACATTGTCCGCTCCAGCCGCTTCCCCCGCATGGATCGTGACCGGAAGTCCCCGCTCTCGCGAGGCGGCGAACACCTCCCGGAACAGCTCCGGCGGAAAGGACGCTTCATCCCCCGCCAAATCAACGGCCGCCAGCCCTTTCCCCTTAAAGCGGGCTGCAGCTTCAACAACCTCCAAGTTGTCCGCGACGGAATGGTGTCTCATGCAAATTGCAATAGCCCGTGCTTTCACACCGAATTCCCGCTCCCCCCGCTGCAATCCCGCAATAACATGCCGAATCGTCTCGTCTACCGTCAACCCCCGCCTCCTGTGAAGCTGAGGCGCGAACCGGACCTCGATATAAAGGCAGTGATGCTCTGCGGCCTGCCGTACCGCCTCATAGGCTACACGCTCCAACGCCTTTGCCGTCTGCAGAAACGGAAGAACAAAGTCGAACTTGCTCAAATACTCCTTCAAGCTGCCGCAATCATCGGTAACTTGAAGATGAGGGAGCAGCCCTTCCCTCTCATAAGCCGGAAGCTCTACCCCCTGCTCTCTCGCTAAATCGAGCACGGTCTGCGCCTCTACACACCCGTCCAAATGCACATGAAGATCCACCTTGGGCAGCCGCCTTACTAGAAGCTTGCTCTCGTTGTTGTTTATCATCATCGACCACTCCCTTCAGTTATCAAGAACTTCACTCGCTGTAATTTTTATATACTTTATATCAATGTTATTATTATGTCAATATATATAACATGTATTCTTTTTGTTACAAGATATGTGTATTTTTACTGAAGGAGCGAGGCAAGCTAGCTGCAAGTCCAGTATTGCATGGATAACCATACACAACGGGTGCTACTCAAGACGAGTAGAGTAGTGTGATTCATTCAACTATCCCAAGAATGACTACTGTTTGACAGGGGATGTTTGATTGAAAGCAAAGCAAAAAGAGGGAGCACGCCTACGAGAAACAAGGCGGGTGCTGTAAGTATCCAAGGCATTTGGCCCTATAGGGATACAAGTATGCTCCCTCTCCGCCCAACACAGGTCAAACCGGGCATGCAAAAGTTCCACGGGGAACAATCGGCATTTCACAGACTGCGCAGCGGCTGCGCTCTTAGTTCTTTTGCAGCTTTATCCGTCTCGGCTTCACATTGACCATAACGATACCGGTAATAACGACCGCTCCTCCGACCAGCTGCAGAGGCAAAACCGACTCCTGCAAGAAGAGGTGGCCTCCCACTACGCCGACAATCGGCACAAGATTTAAGTACATTGTCGTTACCGTGACATCCAGCTGCCGCAAAGCGTAAATGTATAGTAAGTAACAGCAGGCGGAGCAAAAGACGGCCAAAAACAATACATGCAGCAGCACCGCTGCAGGAATCGGCCCCCACTGCCTATATTCGGTTAACGATAACGGCAAAAGCAGCAGAGTGCCGAACAGGTTCTGGTAAGTGGTCATGAACAGCCCGGAATACTGGCTCCGGAACGACTTATTGCACAGCGTATACAGCGACCAGGTTACCATGGCGCATACGATCAGCATGTTGCCCTTAAAATGGGCCGAAGCGAACTGTACTTGTCCATTGGCTGTAATCGCCAAATAAGTGCCGGCGAACGCTACCGCCATCCCTGACCATTGAAGTCCCGTAAGCCTCGTCTTGTAAATCAGCTGATCCAGCAGCGTAGCCAGGATGGGAATGACCGAGGCAATTAACGCCGCATTCGAGGCGGTTGATAGTTGAACTCCCGAGTTTTCAAAGTAAAAATACAGCGTCACCCCCAAACATCCGGCCGCCATCATGCGGAGCACATCCTGTTTATCCAGCCGGGACGAAGGCTCCTTCTTTTTCAGCCACAGCCATAATAGTGCCGAAGCGATTGCAAACCGGATCAGCGCCATCGTAATGGGCGGAATAAAGCCGACCGCGATCTTTATGCTGACGAATGAGCTTCCCCACAGCAAGACAACGATCAGCATGCCTATATGTCCATATTTCACATCTGTCCCCTCCTCCGTCGATATCACCATTGTACGGACGGAGCGAGAGGACGTATTGTATAAAATTGCGGAACTAGGCGTTACAAGGAGCTTCTATAATGTTGGGGGGTGACACCGGCAAAATGCTTGAACAGCCGCGTAAAATGGCTTTGATCGTAAAACCCCGCCTCCAAGGCAACGTCAGAGATGGATCGCTCTGGACTCAACTGCTTTTTGGCGTAGTTGATACGAAGCATGTTTTGGTAAGCGTGAGGAGGGATATTATGCTCTTTCTTAAAGGAATGAATGAGGTGGTATTTGCTGACGCCCGACACCCGCTCCAGCTCTTCCAATGTTATGGGCTCCAAATAATGCTCATGCAGATAGTCCTTCACACGGATCATATGAGGCTTCAGCACTGATGCATCGGAGCGTTTCCCTTCAACGGCAGCGGATGGGAAGATAGCCTTGAGTAACGCTATGGCAGAGGATTCGGTTTCGAGCGGCGACAGATTTCTCGTCATGCATGCGGCAAGACGGTTCAGCAGACCTAGGCCGAGTCCGTTCGTACTATGGTCCGGGAGGAACGGCTGACGAGCCGGCATAGCATCACGGATCACGCCGTGTACCCAGTCAGAGTGAAAAAAGACCATCTTGTACCGCCAATCGGACGATTCCTGAGGATTGCACGCGTGAGGCAAATACGGCGGAATCCAGATCAGCCGGCCCGCCTCCACATCCAGATGGCGACCGTCGCACCAGACGGTACTGGAGCCTTCTTCAATAACGCCGAGCGAATATTCTTCATGAAAATGCTTCTTGTACGAGGCGCTCTTATCGGTACATAGTTTGAGCTCAAGAAAAGGAAGGGAACGCTCCCGGTAAAAGGCAATAGCTGTCATCGATGCACCTCCATCTCTATTACGATACAACACGGAAGATCATGGTTGGCTGCCGCTGACCGGATTGTTATACATCGCGACATGCTGCAGCTTCGGCAGCTTTAAGAGCTCTACGGGCTCCGCATCGAATAAATTGTTGCTTAAGTCGGCATAGACGAGATTGCGCAGGTTCGCCGCTTCCGAAGGCAGCCTCCTCAGGCTTGTGTAGTTGATGGACAGATGCTCCAGCTCCGTCAACCGCCCGATTTCCGCCGGCAGCCTATCGAACGAGACGTCCTCCTTACGAATAATGGACTGGCCTTCGTCCAACCGGTAATAGCTGCCGCAGCCTACCGTCAACCGTTTCAGGCGAGTCAGGCTGCCGATCTCCTTCGGAAAAGGCAGCAAGTCGGCCGTATAAACCGTCAGCTCCTCCAGCTGCCTGAGCTCCTGGAACATGTTTTCCGGAAGGCTCCGGATATGGTGCTCGAATATGTACAATGTTATGAGCGTGTGGATCCGGCTTACCTTATCAGGCAGCTCGTACAGATCAAAGCCCGTAATATGAAGACGCTCCGCCCTATGCCTTAGAGCATCATCGAGCAAATCGTCCAGCCCTGCGTTAAACTCTCCCCGCAAAAACAAGCCGTCGATTTGACGCGAGAGCGCATTCGCCTCATCCTCTTCGAGATGAATACCCGCCATATCCTCGTGCGCTACCGTAGTGAGCCAATCGTTACCATCGGCGTCCAGGAAGCCTAAATCCTCCGGCAAGTGCGGATGGCTCCAAGCCAGCAATCGCTCGGCTTCGGTGCGGAGCACATGCGCAGCTTCGCTATGACAGGCGTAAAAGTAGACGGTCCCTCCGTTGGAGTAAGCGATGCTGTGCTTCCCCCGCAAGCTGTCGCAGCTTTCCTGCTTGATCAGATAAGGTTCCAAAAGCCGGAGCACGCGATGGCAATTTTCATTCATGTACATCTGCTCCCGTGTCGCCAGTACGAACATCGAGGAACGCTCTATCGCATAGTCGATGAGCCTGCGGTAGGCTTCTCCCTTAGGATCGTTATAAATTTGTATCATGCGCCGGTCACTCCTCCCCCTTGTGTTTAACCCTAGCGCGCTTTATTTCTTTTATTTGAAATGACAGCATGTGTTTATACGGAAAAATCATCCTCGCGTATATTATAGTCCTTCTCCTCTGCCGGAAACAAACAACCCTCGGCAAATGACAAAAGCACCTCCCCCCTGATATCCAGGCTGAAGAGGTGCTCTCCCGCTTACATATGCTTCGCCAAAAATGCAGCTACCGCCGATTCATAGCCTACCGGATCGACACGGCGGGACATCCCGTGGCCGGCGCCGGGTACAACGTACAGCTCTTTATCTCCCGCGGCCGCTTCGTACAACCGATACGCCATATCGAACGGCACGAACGCATCAGCCTTTCCGTGAATGAACAGCATGGGCATCGCGGTCCGGCGTACCTGCTCTATTGCCGAGGCTTCCCCGAAAAAATAGCCCGCCCGAACCTTGGTCAGCAAACTGGTCGAAGGCAGAATCGGAAAGTCCGGCAAATGGTACAGCCGCATGAGCTGGTAAGACAGCTCGTCTTTAGCCGACGTATACGCGCAGTCGGAGACGATGGCTTTGACATTGCCCGGCAGCATCTCTCCGCTCGTCATCGATACGGTAGCGCCTCCCATGGACACTCCATGAAGCGCTATGGCAGCGTCCGGCCCCACGATCTCGATCATCCGCTGAATCCACTGCAAATAATCTTTGCGCTCGGGCCAGCCGAAGCCGATATAGTCCCCCTCGCTTTTTCCATGCCCTCTGGCATCCGGCAGCAGGACGTTGAAGCCTAAGCCGTCATGGTAAAACTTCGCGAAGGCATCCATGTCGGCTGCTTTACCCGAGTATCCGTGGGCGATAATAGCCGTTTTGTTCGTAGGGGCTACCGCTTCGATATAGTAGCCGGACAGCGTCAACCCGTCGTGCGATTGGATCGATAATTGGCGCAACGGTTGGCTGTTCATCCAGTTCGACCGATTGCTGTCCGCTAGTTGTTCCAGATCAGGATCATCCGCGAGGAAATCTTTCGGCGACCGCTTGATCGCAACATGATAAAAATAAAAGCTGGCGATAACGTCCGCAAGAAGCAGGACGACGATCAGGCTGAGTATGCCGCGAATCCAGCGAGATGTACGTACATTCATAGCTTCCGACCCTCCAAGAGCATTCCAGACTGTCATTAGCAGTATGCCCCAATGGATTCTGCCTTCAACCCGGATACCCCGACAAAACACGCTTTTTATATAACCACTAAAATAATATTTTACAGGTTATATTTCTTGATATATAATACCAATATAACCCTTAAAGATCAATTATACAGGTTATACAAAAAAGGAGTGATTCGCATGATCATTCAGAAGCTGCCGTGGGCAGGCATTCGCGTACAGACGGAAACAACCAGCTTGGCCATCGATCCGTTATTCCATTTTCCTTCCAAATTCGGTCAGCCGCAGGAGCCGCTGTACCCTTTGAACGAGTTCGGACCAGTCGATGCCGTTCTGATTACGCACCATCACGGAGATCATTTTGATCCCGAGGCTATCGCTTCTTTTTATGGCGAAGCGATTCCTGTGTACCTGCCTGAGGCATCGGTTGAGCTAGCCGGCCATAGCAGGCTGACCCATGTTATGGGCGCAGCCGTCGGACAATCGTTCTGCATCGGTTCCTTCACGATTACAGCAGTCCCTTCCGTCGACGGGATGGGAGATCCGCAAGTCGCCTGGATCGTTCGAAGCGAGGATACCCAGCTTATCCACTGCGGGGATACGCTCTGGCACGGATACTGGTGGAGCATCGCAAGCACGTATGGTCCGTTCGATGCCGCCTGCTTGCCGGTGAACGGGGCCGTACTCGAGCTTCCCGGACGGAAGCCGAGCGGACAGCCGATCTGCCTGACTCCTGAGCAAGCCGTGTCCGCCGCTGTTGTTCTGGGGGCACGAACGTTAATCCCTATCCACTACGGAATGATCCATCATCCTCCTATCTACACGCAAACACCGAATCTTTTGGATCGCTTAAAAGCCAGCGCAGATGGTACAATGGACTTGACCATTCTTCAGACTAAGGAAATTCATGTGCTATGAGGAGCAGCTAGTGTCCTGATAGTCTGAATCTGATATGTAACGGAAGGATGATGTAGCAATGGAACCGGCCATTTTCGTATTAGGAGGCACACTCTGGATCAATCTGCTGAATACCGTCTGCATGCATAACAAACTTCCTGCCGATTTGTTATCGCACCCCGCCACTGCGCTTCCTTGGCTCGAGGCGAACGGGCTGGTGCCGGCCGGAGATGCCCCCCTTTCCGAAGAAACATGGAGCCAGCTCAGCACAGAGCTAGTTTCGCTTCGCAATTTGTTCGAGGAGGCCCTGTACGAGCTCGGGCAGCATGGGCCATTGTCCGATCGGCTATTTGATTCGGTAGCCCGAAGAACCGATGCGCTATCGGTCAGAGTCAAGCTTACCCGAACGGAGACAGGCGCTGCGCTGGCTTACGAAGGCAAAACTGTTGTGGACGACGTTCTGTATCGCATCCTCCGCTCGTTCACCGATACATTGGAGCTCGGCTCCATCGACCGCATCCGCAAATGCGAGCATGAGGAATGCATCCTCCGCTTTATCGACACGTCCAAGAGCGGCAAAAGACGCTGGTGCAGCATGGAGCTTTGCGGAAACCGCCATAAAGCGGCCGAGTTTTATGCCAAGAAGAAGCTTAGCAAGGCGATCCGTTAAGCCCTTGACTTGACCTGCCCTACCCTGCTATCCCATCATCATCTCATATATGACATGAACCAACGGAAAGCACCCCTGAAACCCTGCACAAGCAATATAGGCAGCTGGTTCAAGGGTGCTTTGTTGTTGTCCGGACCGTTCTGTCCTGGGAATGATGAACACGCCGTACGCGGTGCGGTCTTGGAGGAACATAACTTACACTTTCCCGGCCTTTGCTTCAAAGCCGTCCATCAGAGCTTCCAGTCCGAACTGAAACTCCTCATCTCCGTTCGGCCTCGTCGTGTAGACGGCAAGACGGATCATATTAGGGAACCGGTCCTCCGGCAGCGAACGGTAGGCTTCTGTATAGCTTCCATCCCTCTGCTCCATCCCGCCGTCCTCGGGACCGGTCAAAGCCTTTAGGCGGGCTTCGTCCGCAGCGAAGCCAATCACATAATTTTTCAGGATGGAAGCCATCCAAGGAATATGCTCGTCCCGGAAACCGGCTGCTGCCAAAATGTGAAACAACCGTTCGATCTGGGTCAATCGGCCATATCCCATGGCGATGGTCGCCTGGAAAATGTCTGGCGCATCCCTGCAGCCGCGCAGGGCCGTTAGAAAAGCGCCCGACCATTGGACCAGCTGTTCGCGCCAAGGAAGCGCCGGGTCAGGTTCGGCCATTTGATCGCTCAATGTATCGGCAAGCAGCTGAAGCAGCTGATCTTTATCTTTCACGTGGTAGTACAAGGAAGCGGTCTTCACACCCAAGGCATCCGCAATTTTCCGCATGCTCAGCTCTTTGAACCCGGATTCGTTCAACAGCCGGAGCGCGGTCTGGATAATTCGCGCACGCTCCAAGGGCGTGTGCCCCGGCTCCCCCCCTGTACTAGCGGTATCGTTCTGCGGATAAATCCTTCTTCTAGCCATAGCTCTACTCCCTTCTCTTGACAAGTATACCATAAGCAATTATTCTAATACCATTAGATTATTCTAACATTATTAGATTAATGGGAGGTATATCCAATGAAACCTTTGCAAGAAGCTCTTGAAAACAACCAAAAACTCACCATCCAAACGCTGGTCAAACATTTAAATGAAGCATTATCGGAATTATGGGATGAGGTATGGCACGATAATGAAGAGGAGCTGACGCGAATGTTCGCAGAGTACGGCGACCGGGCTTATGGAGCTTACGTCCAGAAGCTGGTGACCCCCTTATGCGAGCAAATCCGTGGAGCAGGCTACGGAATGAAGTCCGGGTTCCATTATGCCGATTCCATAGAAAATTGGGGGCCGCCCGAGGAACGGGAGCGCTGTGCCTGGTATGTGATCGAACGGCCGGAAAGCGATCCGCTTGGTACCGCTGTGCTGCAATTGTACCACTCCCATGCCCGCTTCCACCTTCCGCAAGCTCCTGCGTTCTTCGCTCTGGAAGAAACAGAGCGCGAAGCCATTGTGACCGCCATTACCTACGCCGCTGTACGCACGAACCGCTATGTCTCGGGCGGATACCAGGATCGAAGCGCCGACAGCTTGCAGCAATGGGAGTATGCAACGGACACCGGCCTCGGTGACTATATCCGTTCCAGTCAGGCGCAGCGTGCCGCCGGCCTCGATCCGGCGTTGGCACCTTGGGGGCGCAACGGCTGGGAGCTCGTCTCGGTTGTTCCGCACAACGACCGTTTGATCGGCTTTTTCAAACGCCCGGCTGCTCATCCCCCGTTTGCTGCGGAGCAGTAGCCGCACATTGCGCAAAAAGCCCGCCCCCATTAAGGGACGGGCTTCACATTTTGCTTCACGTGGAACGAAATCCACGTCTTATTTATAAGCCTTTGCCACTTCGCCAACCATCTCCGCTACGGAAACAAGGCCGCCGCCGGACAAGTACCAGTAGTTCTGATCCAGGTAAACGATATTTTTGTTCGCATACGCTTTGGTCTTCTTAACCAGCTCGTTTTCTACCAGTGCTTTCGCGCCTGTTTTGGCTTCGCCGCCAACCGCAGCACCGCGGTCTACTACGAACAAGTACTCCGGATTTTTCTCGGCAATAAATTCGAAGGAAATGCTTTGTCCGTGAGTGGACACTTCCAGGTTTTTCTCAACCGCAGGGATTCCCAGCACGTCGTGGATCAAGCCGAATCGGGAGCCTGGTCCGTAAGCGCTGATCGTGCCGTCGTTAGCCAAGATAACCAGAGCGTTTTTGTTGGATGCCGCAACCTTCGCTTTTACGTCCTTGATCGATTGCTCTATTTTCGCTACTTCCGTATCGACAACGGATTCCTTGCCGAAAATTTGACCGATCATTTTCATGTTGGTTTTAAACGAATCCATGAAGTTTTTGTTGTCTACGCCAACGTACAGGGTCGGAGCCAACTTGCTGAGCTCAGGGTATGCAGCCGATTGTCTTCCGGAAATGAGGATAAAGTCCGGTTTGATGGAGCTGATTTTCTCGTAATCCGGCTCCTGCAGCGTTCCGATGTTTTGGTACTTCGCATCTTTATATTTTGCCAAGTAAGGAGGCAGGTTCTTTTGAGCGACGCCCGTTACTTCCACGCCCAGCTTATCCAGCGTGTCCAATGCGCCGAAATCGAATACGATGACTTTTTTGGGGTTTTTCTTTACTTTGGTCTCACCCAATTGATGCTTGAAGGTCAGCTCTTCATTGGACGCCGGTGCCGGTGTTGCCGTCTGTCCGCCGCCGCTTCCTGCTGCAGGAGCCGCACCATTCGAGCTCGAGCCTGTAGTGCCGCAAGCTGCAGCGAATACTGCCAAACAAATCATCAGCATAAGCATAGGTAAACTTTTTTTCATATTAACCACCTCTTTAGTTTTTTGAAAAGTAATTATTTGAACGGCAGCTTGTCACAAACAAACCACCAAATAATTCTATAAACCAGAACTCCATTTAGCTCAGCTGAAGTAAACGCAAATTTTGTTGCCGTTGATCGTCTCGATCGGGATGTCCATATCGTAAACCTCGCGCAGGACGGAGGATTCGATGATCTGATCGGTTGGTCCTTCCTTCACAACCTTCCCGTTCTTCAGCGCGACGATATAGTCGGAGTAACAGGAAGCGAAGTTAATATCGTGGATGACGATGATCACCGTCTTGCCGAGCTCGTCGACCAGGCGTCGCAGCACCTTCATAATTTGCACGGAATGGCGCATATCGAGATTGTTCAACGGCTCATCCAGCAGCACGTATTCGGTATTTTGCGCAATGACCATGGCGATGTACGCCCGCTGATTTTGCCCTCCGCTCAATTGGTCCAAATATTTGTGCTGCATGTCGCCAAGCTCCATATATTCAATCGCTTCATCGACATGCTTCCAGTCCTCCGGAGTGAGCTTTCCTTGGGAATAAGGGAACCGTCCGAACGAGACGAGCTCCCGGACCGTGAGCCGGACATTGATATGATTGGACTGCTTCAGGATCGAGATTTGCTTTGCCAAATCCGTGCTTTTGCACTGCCCGATCTCCTTGCCATCGATGTAAACCTCTCCAGCATCTTTGGCCGTAATACGGCTGATCATGGACAGCAGCGTGCTTTTACCGGCCCCGTTAGGTCCGATGAAGGAAGTGATTTTCCCCTTGCCGATTTGCAGCGACACGTTCTCTACGACCGGCTTGCCTCCGTATGCTTTGGATAGTTGCCTGACTTCAATCATGATTTGTTCTCCCTCAACAGAAGATATAGAAAGTAAATGCCGCCGATCAAATTGATGATGACGCTGAGCGTGGTGGTGAACGTAAATACTCTCTCGACGATCATCTGCCCGCCGACCAATGCAATAATGCTGATGAGAATCGACGCGGGAATCAGTACGGCGTGCCGGTACGTTTTCATAAATTGATAGGTGACGTTGGCCACGAGCAGGCCGAGGAACGTAATCGGTCCTACCAGCGCGGTCGCTACGGAAATGAGTGCGGCGATGATGATCAGCAGCCGTTTGACGACAAAATGATAATTGACGCCGAGATTGATCGCCTGATCCTTGCCTAACGACAGCACATCCATATATTTCGCGAACCGGGAATAATAGACCGCGATCAAAACAATGACCACGCAGCATATCGTCGTCAGCTGGCCTTGCACCTTGTTGTAGCTGGCGAACATTTTGCCCTGCAGGACGAGGAACTCGTTCGGATCGATCAGCACCTGCATGAACGTCGTCAAGCTTCCGAGCAGCGTCCCGAGCACAATCCCGATCAGCAGCAGAAAATACAGATTGTTCCCTTCGCGCTTGAACATCACCTTGTACAGCAGCCCGGCAAACAGCATCATCAGAACGAGCGTCATGGCGAAGTTGATATTGTTGTCGACCAGCAGCTTCGTAGTCGAGCCGAAGGCATAGACGACGGCGGTCTGCGCCAGCATGTACATCGAATCGAGCCCGATGATGTTCGGCGTCAGGATCCGGTTGTTTGAAATCGTCTGGAAGATGACGGTGGAAAAGGCGATACAGGCGCCGGTCAGCACGATAGACAACACTTTCCAGCCTCGGCGAGGCAGAATATAGCTCCAATTGTCGCCGACTTGAATGAATAAGAAGAGGGCGATAAGCGCCAGGGCGACAACGGATAACGACGCGATTTTTGCTCTATAAGTCATAAGCCTTTCTCCTCAACAGTAAGTAAAGAAAAATACCGCTTCCGAGCACTCCGACCGTTAGGCCGATTGGAATTTCAAACGGGTAGATGATCACCCGGCCCAAAATATCGCAGAACATGACGAATACAGCCCCCAGCAAGGCGGTATGCGGAAGGTTTTTCTTCAAATTATCGCCGTGGTACAAGGTGACGATATTAGGGATGATCAGCCCGAGAAAAGGAATCGTCCCTACCGTCAGCATCACGACGGAGGATACAAGAGCTACGATGACGAGACCGAGGTTGACGACTTTTTTGTAATTCAGCCCGAGGTTGACGGAGAACTCCTCCCCCATCCCGGCAATCGTAAATTTGTTGGCATACAAATAGGCGATAATAACGACCGGTATGCTCAAGTACAGCAGCTCATAGCGGCCTTTCATCGTCAGAGCGAAATTCCCCTGCAGCCAGGACGAAAGATTTTGAATCAAATCGTACTTGTAAGCAAAAAAGGTGGAGAACGATGAAATGATGCCTCCGAACATCAACCCGACGAGCGGGATGAAAATGGCATCTTTATATTTCACCTTGTCGAGAATTTTCATAAAGACAAACGTGCCGAGCAGAGCGAACACGAAAGCGACAAGCATCTTCTGCATCGGCGTCGCGGAGGTGAACAGCAGCAGCGAAACGAGAATGCCCAAACGGGCGGAATCGTCGGTGCCTCCCGTCGTAGGAGACACGAACTTGTTGCGGCTGAGCTGCTGCATGATCAGTCCGACGACGCCCATGCTGACGCCGGCAATAATGATGCTGATCAAGCGCGGGAAGCGGCTGATGAACAGCACCTGCAGCTGGTCTTCGGTCAGCTTGAACAGCTCCCACGGTTTGATCTCTTTGACCCCTATGAATATAGAGGCGATCGATAGCACGATAAGCAGGACAACCAAATATCTTAATTTCACGTCATTTCACCTAGTTGGCCTGATTAATAATCGTAGTCAGCTCGGCTGCCGGTATTCTCGGCTGAGGCGCCGGCACCTTGCCCGGATAGCCCAGATGGAGGCTTCCGACGATTTTTTCGCCGGGTCCGACGCCGTAAGCGTCCCGGAACGCCTGCACATGGAGCAGCGGATACGTCTCCCATACAAGCCCGAGCCCTTGCTCCCACGCCAGCAGGCTGAAGTTCTGCACAATGCAGCTGACCGAGGCGTAGTCTTCTTCCCATACGACAGGCTGCGTATTTTCTTTCATTACTACGGCAATGAACATCGGCACCGAGGTGAACCGGTTGTAAAACTTCTCGGCAAGCTCCTGGCTTTTCTCAGGATTGCTCTCCCGCTTCGCAGCAAAGGCGCTGGCAGCGTCCGCCAGTCTTTTGCGGCCTTCTCCATGGACGATAACAAACCGCCACGGCTGGGTCATTTTATGGTTAGGAGCCCATACCGCCGTATCGAGAAGCTCCTGCACAAGCTCGATATCGACAGGACGATCCTCGAATTGATGGACAGAACGTCTTTCTTTAATCAACCGGGCCAATTCCATGCTACTTTTCCCCCTGTTTTTCTTATCACTTGCTTGCATCGTATGATCTAATCGCAAGTGATAATCATTATCACTGAGATTCATTTTCACATGAATTGCGCTGCAGAGGAATGGACTTTTCTTTTTTTTGTTTGGACTTTTCTTGATTTGTAACAGGATTTCCACATGTTTACAATAAAAGAGACCCTTTGTGCAAGAAACGCACAAAGAGCCTTTGGATTTAAACCATGCACTTCATCGGCAGGCAGCCCACTCGGGCAGACAACCATCGTCTAAGACAAGCTAAGGTTTTTTAATGCGATCAACCTGGATACTTCCTTCGTCGTCATGGCATCGACTCCGGATTCGATCAGCTGCTTCATCGTATCAGGATCGTTGACGGTGTACACCCATACCGCAAGACCGTTCCGGTGAGCCAGCTCGATCACCTCCCTGCGGCACGTGGCATGGTGCATATTCAAGCCGTAATACCGGCCCTCCACACCTTCTCTGCACACTTTTTCCGCAAATAAGCTATAGCTTGCCGACTCCTCTGGCGTCAGCTTGGTAGCCGTATTGAACACTACCCGAAAATCGCCGTTACGGCTTGTCATTCCGTCGCTGCTTCCGGTAATATACACCTGCCCGGCCATCTCGTGCTCTCGGACCAGCCGAATACACGGCTCTATCGCGTCCGTCGTTTTCAAATCCAGATTCAACTGCACTCCGTACTGTTTGGCTATGGGCAGTACATCCGCCAGCCGCACGATTTCAAGCCGCTCATACAGCGGACTGATTCTCGATCTGACGGGCAAGCTGTTCAAATCCTCGTAATCATATTCGTGAAGATACGGGGAATCGTCATGCAGCAAAACAACAGTGCCGTCCCGTGCGACGCGCAAATCGACTTCTATTACGTCGGCACCGAGCCTGATGCCCTCCATGAACGATTCTACCGTATTATACGGCGTATTATCGCATCCGGTATGCGCTCCGATCATAGGAAACGCCAGCGTCCCCATCTTCATCCGCTCCTTTTTCCGTTCCGCTACTTGCCCTTCTCCTCCTGCACGTTCTTGAGCGCCCTCTCCTGGGCATCCTTCAAGGCCGTGTTCACGTCTTTATTGCCCAAAGCCATGTTCTTTTGCTCGTCCCTAATAATGCTGGACGCCTTCGAGCCGTATACAGACGATTTGGGGGAAGGCGTCATTTTCGTCAAAAAGATGTTTTGAACGTTCTTCCCGTTGTAGCTGGGAAAATTTTTGGCATAATTGGCCTGTATCGCTTTATCCGGTATGGAGCTGATTCGGGCGTTCGCGCTGACCAGCATTTGCGTTTCCCTGGACACCGACTCGAGCAGTACCTGGAACGCTTCTTCTTTATGCTTGCTCGTTTTGGATATGAAGGTCATATGGGAGTCGACGGTCCTGCCGCTGCCGAGCTTATCCTGGAAATTCGGCAGCGCTGCGATATCCCAGTTGGTAAAGCCGGCTTTGGACGCCTCCTCCAGAGGAGCCGCCGCATCGTTCGTCCATTCCAGAAACATCGCGACGTTGCGGTCTTTGATCAGGCCGTTCCGGCCCCAGTTAAATTTGCCGTTCGGCCCGATTTGCCCCGGAATGTCATACACCTGCTTCAAAAAGGTGAATACACGCTTATATTCGGGCGATTCAAAATTCGGCGTGTCGTTGCTGTCGATGGCCAGAACGCCCAATTGGCCGGCTATCGTATCGCCGTAATTCGGCTCAAAGCCGATGTATTGGATTCCATCCTCCGTACGGTTGATTTTGCGGGCGAGAGGCAGTATGTCTTCAAAGCTCATAATGTCTTTCGGGTAGGGGATGCCGAACTTGTCGAAAATGTCCTTGTTATAGACGAGCATCCCGTAGTTAAGCGAAAAAGGGATCGAATACAGCTCTCCTTTGTCTCCTATCGACCGGATCTTATCCATAATCGCCTGATCGTAAATCGATAAATCCACCTTGTATTTCTTGACATATTCGTTCAAATCCTGCATAAGATCCAGCGACTTTAACAAAGCGAAATAACCGTTGCTGGCAAAGATAAGATCCGGTGTCTTGCCTGCCGCGATAAGATCCTCCAGCTCCGTTCCCTTCTCCGGCTTAATGTATTCCAAGGTAATATGCGGATATTTCTTTTTGACCGGCTCGGCGAAATACGTCTGGAAATCCTTCTCCGTGAAGCCTACGCTTTTATGGTTGGTCATCGTCAAGGTTACGGGCTCGGGGGCAGCCGTCGGTTTAGGCTCCTCCGCTTTGGCCGGCTGATTGTCCTTGTTCGCGGTCTGGCCGGATTGTCCGCTGCTGCAGGCTGGCAGCGATACGAGGAGCAGCGATAACGCCAGCATCCATACGCCCCATTTCTTATTCATCTTATCCCTCCATGCGTGCCATTGTTTTTTTCTAATCCTAAAAGTACGAATTCATCAATAACCGTCACACTAAAATTGAATGCGCTTTCACAAAACATCTCTTTTGTTTTCCGGTTGCAGCAGAGTTTCTACTGGATGATTGTACAGGATGGAGTAAGAGTACGAAGAAGGTTTGAGTTAATGCGGGTCAATAGCCTGGATGCCTTGGACTGATTCAGCACTTAACAATGGCTGTCGATGCAGATATTTCCTTGACTGATCGTCGCGAACGACACCTCCCGGCATAAAAAGATCATGGTTAGCATGAATGCGGCTCTTCACGAAGGAAAGCGCTTAACCTATTGTTTCCACTATACTACAGCGGTTTGACTATTGACAATTATTTTTTCAATGGGCTTGACTGCCTCTGTAAAGCCGCTTCGATAGAGGGGGTACGGCATGTCATATCGCTAAAACAAAAAACAACCGGGAGCCCTCCGTTCTCCCGGTTGTTCCTTATTTTTCCGTTCCTTCATTATGCTTCGTAACGTAGATAGCCGGAGCCGGAGGCTGTTCCATGCCGTGTCCCAAATAAAATCCGGGATGCGGCGGCTGGTTGTAGCAGACGTTCTGCCAGGCGACGCTCAACCGGTACACCGGATCGTGCATCAGCGTATGGATGCGGTGTTCGGTCACCTCCGTCGTAGAGTAGATGCGAAGCTCCGTGCTGTCCGCTGAACGCCAGATCACTTCCTCCCTCCAGTCCCCGAACAAATCGGCCTGCAGGCACGGATTGCCCTTCGTTCCGTTGTTGGACCGGGTCCCTTCCGGAGTCATCAGCGTGATGAGCCTTTCCTTCTCATAATCCCATTTATAAATCCGGCCTTCACCGATGCCGGTGTCCGGGTCATATTCGTGATCGAGCAGCTCGCGCAACAAATCGCCGTCCCACCATATGGCGAAATTGAACGATTGCGGAGTGACATCCGATATTTTCTCGCCGCGAATGTTATACAATCCGAAGCCGCCTTGCTTCCAGTGGTCCGATGACCACACCTCCGCTCCGTCATAGCGGGGATCGATATCGGCGGCAAGACCTCTGCCAATATCCGTGCTGGTCGGCAGTCCCCACAAAATTTCGCCGGTTCGGGCGTCATGGACTTCAATGCCCTTGTCCGAAGGGTTCTCATGGACCTGGTATACCTCCAGGCCAGGCCTGCTCGGATCGAGAGAGCCGACATGCATGGCATCGCCATGGCCCAGGCCGGTGACGTACAACCCGGTGCCGTCATGGTCGATGACGCAGGAGCCGTAGACGATCTCGTCCATGCCGTCTCCGTCGACGTCCGCCACGGCCACGCTGTGGTTGCCTTGCCCGGCGTAGCCGGCATAGCCCGGATTGTTGCTGTCGAACGTCCACACCTTGGTCAGCTCGCCGTCGCGCCAGTTGAAGGCAGCCAGCACGCTTCTGGTATAATAGCCGCGGCACATGACCAGGCTCGGCCTAACCCCGTCCAAGTATGCGACGCAGGCCAAAAACCGGTCGACCCGGTTGCCCTTGGAGTCACCCCAAGCGGACACATCGCCACGCGGCGGATCATAGTCGGTCGTCGCCAGCGCCCGGCCCGTCAATCCGTCGAAGACGGTGAGAAATTCCGGGCCTTCGAGAATGAAGCCCCGCTCGTTGCGGTAATCGGCATCCGGATCGCCGATCACTTGGCCTGTGCCGTCCACGGTGCCGTCCGCCGTCTTGCAGGCAATCTCCGCCTTGCCGTCTCCGTCGAAGTCGTACACCAGAAACTGTGTGTAATGGGCGCCGGCGCGAATGTTGCGGCCCAGGTCGATCCGCCATAGGAAGCGGCCGTCCAGCTTGTACGCATCCAAGTAGGCGTTGCCCGTATAGCCGGAGTGGGCGTTATCGTGCGAGTTGGACGGATCCCACTTGAGAATGATCTCGTATTCGCCGTCCCCGTCAACGTCTCCCACGCTCGCGTCATTGGCGCTGTACGTATACTCCTCCCCGGCCGGGGTAACTCCGCCTTCCGGCTTGCGCAGCGGAACCGAGTGGTAGTTGCTGCTCCACACGCTAACCGGGGCCGACTCCTCCAGCTCCTCCTCCCCGAATACAGGACGGACCGTGTAGGTGGATTCCAGCGTTCCCCGCTCGTCCAAATAATTGGTGCTTGTGCGAATCGGCGCGGCATTCACCTTCTCCCCGTCGCGGTACAAGTTGAAGGCGAAGTCCGCCGGCTCGGTGCCGAGCAAGCGCCATCCGACATAGACGCCCTTCTCTACCTTAATGGCGACGAGACCGCGCCCTATATGCTCCATCTGCCGAGGCAGAATATCTGTGTTTGGCTTGGTTACAGGGGTAGACTGATTGCTTGTCACAAGTAACATCTCCTTCTTCGAACAACGTTACTTTATTCATACCCTGTATAGTTCTTGCATTCAATTGCACTTTTTTGCAAACCGGTAGGAAACTTATTGCGCTATTGCACTTTTCTTGGCCTTCCCGCTTTAACTATGGCAAAAAAGCCAATCGAACGCTGCTGGAATGCTGCGTCGGTCGGCTTTTTCTTACATGCATAAACCATCTAAAGCTCGGTCCGGCTTTCGAGCACTTTTTTCAAGCTGTGCAAATCCCGCTCTACCATCCCGGCGTCATGCGCGAACTGCTCGTCCGACATGCCCGGCTGCTGGAACATGGTGAAGAGAAACTCGCTTCCCGAACCGTTCGCAACAACGCGCATCGCATTCATAATCGGCTGCCCGTCGCCTACGTAAACGTGATGATCGAGCACACCGAACTCGTTTCTTTCCACGAGCTTGAGATTCATCGGACCGTCTGGCGTCGTTACGACCCACCAGCCGTCATGCGACGGTTGAATGGACAAGCTAAACGAAGTCGCCCATTCGGGAAAATGTTGAAGCTCAAACACATAATCGTACACCTGTACAGGTGTCCTTTCAATGGAAACGGATAACGTTCTGGCATTAGCAATGGCTGCCATCGGCAGTTCTCCTTTCATCCTTCGGAAGATGGGGTGTAAAGAAGCGTTAGTCTTAAGTATACCCGCCGATTACCGTTTAGGATTGTAAAAATCGGACGCCAGATGGAATTCACGGGCGGCCACGACAGGAGAATCGCCGTAAAACCGTCTGAACTCATGAATCATATGTGATTGATCGAAGTAGCCATACTGCGCCGCCAAGGAAGCCCATTCCCGCTGCGGCTGGGATCTGATCTGCCGGACCAGCGATTGAAACCGGACGATTTCGGAAAACTTCTTCGGACTGACGCCGATCCATTGATCGAAATCCCGGTTCATCTGCCTGGAGCTGAGCACGGCTTCGGCAGCCAGCTCCTGAACGGAAGCCGTGCCGCCCGACGTAAAGATCCGGTGCAGCCAACCGCTCATCCGGTCGTGCAGCGGAGATGAACAGGCCGGCTGCAGCCAACGGGTAAGGGACTGCTCCAGCAGATGCACCATCCCATCCAGCGTCGGAGCCTCGGCGATCCGTTCGCCCAATTCATCCAGCTCGCCTGCCAGATCAGGTGCAGCGTCGTCCAGAAAGCACGACCGGTTCGTGAATTCGGCAATCCGCGATTTCAATAGAGGATATGCGCCTCCCGGGAACAACCGGACTCCAAGCTTGAATGACGGACGTACATCATCATACGCAATAGAAAAAGGGCGCTCCAGCAGACCGATGTACCTTATACGATATTGGCCGTTCGTCAAATCCCGCTCGAATAAAATGTCCGTACAACCATCCGGAATCACCCGATCCGGCACCGAGTCCGGATCCGAAGCTTCGGGAGTCCCGTCCGCCACCGGCTCCGACGCCCAATAACACGAAACGTAGGGCTGCAATAACGGCGACGGCTCGATTTCCACATACGAGCTGGAAGTGACTCTTCCGTTTCCTTGAACCGGCCGGAACAACGAATGCAGCTTGGCTTGTTGCATAGGCTCCCTCCTTTGACTGCCGAAAGCCGGAATGTCCCGGATCATAGAATAGATCCGATTATAGTACCTTCAGGATACGTCCTGAAGCGGTGCGATGCAAGCTGCAAAAGGTTTCTTGGCTTAGGGGAAGCGGGCTGCAACAGAAAAGGATAATCGAATGGAATCACGACCGCTTACTTACGACCGGTACAACAAGAGCAAGGTAAGCAGCGCCTTAACCTCTTTCATAACGGAAGCCGGGGACATAAGCGTTCTGTCCCCGGCTTCCGTTTTATCTTTGAGGAGTCGGGTCCAAGCCTATTCGGACGGCTCCGGCTTCTCTAGTATGAGTACATAGCCGCGGGTCCCGTCCAGGCGGATCCGGTCCCCGTCCTTGATGCGCTTGGTCGCATCGTCGATGCCGACCACTGCCGGCAGCCCGTACTCGCGGGCCACGACCGCACCGTGCGTCATGAGCCCGCCGACCTCCATGACCAGGCCGACCGCCGAATGAAACAGCGGCGTCCAGCCCGGGTCGGTGAACGGGGCGATCATGATCTCGCCCTTGTTCAGCTTCGCTTCGTCGGGCCGCAGCACGACGCGCGCGATCCCTTCCACCACGCCGGCGGATACGGGCGTGCCGAGCAAGGCCCCTGCCGGCGCGTCCTGCTGCCTGCGCCGGCCGGTGATGATTTCGCCTTCGCTGGTCATCACGCGCGGCGGAGTCAGTGACTGGAAGCGCGAGTAATCCCGCTTCCGCTCCTCCAGCATCTCGGCCAGCCCGGGCATGGGCTGCCCTTCGGTCAACTGCAGCAGCTCGTCGAGCGTCAAATAGAAGACGTCTTCCTCCGACTGCAGTACACCCGCCTCCACCAGCCGCCGCGTTTCTTCCTGCATCGCCTGCCGGATAAACCCGAACAAGCGGATCATCATATATTTCGGATGCTCTCTTAAGCCCATCATGCTGCGGTATACCCGCACCAGCCGGGACAATAGCTTCGCCCGGAGCCAGCCGAAGGGCAGGGCCCGCACGCGGTTCGCGAGCTCGCGGGCGGCCGCTTCGGCTTCCCGGGCTCCCTCGGCAAACCGCTCTCTATGCTCGCCCGGCTTCATGGTGCGCATATGGTTATCGATCGACGGCAGCAGCGTGCTCGCATCCTCGCGCCACCGCTTTCGGGTCATGTCGATCTCCCCGGGGCAGCGCATGCCGTACAGCTCCATGAACCGGTCCCACTCCCGCAGGAAAGCGGCTCCCCCTTCCACCGTCTGCAATTGACTACGGAAGTGGACGGGATCTCCATGCCGGATCAGCTCAACCACCTGCGGCTTATCTCGCGCCGCATCGGCCAAATCGCCGATCATAAGCCCGAGCTCGCTCGTTACATTGCCATGCAGCGACTTGTTCAGCACCGGCATGATCTCCGTGTCGCCGAGCCATTTCGCCGCCAGCTTCTTAATCCAGATGGAAGCAATAATACCGGACAACGGGTAGCCGATCATTCGGGCAAACAAGGTGCGGAGAATGATCCCGGCCAGCTCCTGAATCCGGAGGATCCGCTGCGAGCCGGTGACGCCGGACAAGCGGACCATTCCCTCGTGGACGAACGTCTCCATCCACTCGTTCGCTTCCTTGGCCGCCCGCTCCGGTACGGCGAAGAACAGGTTGCTCGCCGCTTTGCCCGCAATCGGAACAAAAAACCGCAGCAGCTCCATCTTCATCCCGGGCTGAGGCGGCAAGCCCCTGACGAACGAATCTTTGCGGATGAACTCTTCGATGCCGCTCGCTATCCGCTCGTCGATATTGCTCAGCACCTTCGGCAGTGCCCGGCGGGCCGGCTTCAGCGTGAACGCCTGCGTAATATCGATGAACATTCTCCCTCCGGCGACATAAGCCTGGTCGCTCTCCGACCGTACGGAACGTTTGCCGAACGGAACCATCGTTCGCAGGACGGACAGCCCCATCGGCTTGATCGCATCCGTCATCATCTGCTGATGGCCGAAGGAGATCAGAATGTGCGGGGATTCTCCCTCAGCTACAGGCACGTCAGGCAGCGGATACAGCGAGGTGATCGGACGGCTCTGCACGATAAAGAGCTTGCCTTCGGCCCAGCACCATTCGATATCCTGATCGGAGCCGTAGTGCCGTTTGATCGTTTCGCCAAGACGGGCGAGCTCCACAATCAGCTCGTCGCTTAAGGCCTGCCGCTCCTGCATCGACTCGGGCAGGTCCCTTGTCTCGGTCCCGCCCTCGGGCAAGGAGTAGATTGCGAGCTTCTTGCGTGCGATTTTTTTCTCTATAATGCGCCCGGAGCGTACCTGGTACAAATCCGCCGAGACCAAGCCGGATACGAGCGCCTCACCGAGGCCGAAGCTCGCGTCGATGGAGACGGTCCCCCGATGCCCGCTGATCGGATCGGCGGTGAATAGGATTCCCGACACCTCCGGAAATACCATTTGCTGCACGACGACCGACAGCAGCACGGCCCGGTGGTCGAAGCCGTTCTTGGCCCGGTACGATATCGCCCGGTCGGTGAACAGGGAAGCCCAGCAGCGGCGGACGGCTTGAAGCAGCTGCTCTTCTCCGCGAACATTCAAATACGTGTCCTGCTGGCCGGCAAACGACGCCGTCGGCAAATCCTCCGCCGTAGCGCTGGAACGAACGGCATAAGCCTTGGACTCTCCGGATCGTCTCCAGCTGTCCACCAGCGCTTGACGGATGCCGCCGGGAATCTCGATCGTGACCAAATAGTCGCGAATCTCCCGCCCTAATGCGGCGATTTCGTCCAGCTGATCGGCCGTTACCGCGGCCAGCCGGGCGAAATAATCCTCCATCCTCGCACTCTGTCCGATAAAGGCCCGATAAGCTTCCGTTGTCACGCAAAACCCCGGAGGAACCGGAAAGCCCGCCCGGGTCATCTCTCCCAGGTTGGCTCCCTTGCCGCCTACCAGCGGCAGACTGGATTTATCGATCTGCTGGAAATCAAGCACGTAACCGTTCATGGAATCCACGCTCCCTTATTTTCGAATGCCCTCGATAAACATCGTAAATAACGTGTTCCCGACATCGACCATCCCCACCCCGTGCTTGGCGGCAAAGTCAGGCCGGGCAAAATGGCGGATGCTTTCGAGCATGATGACGGTAGCCAGCCTCGGATTTAGATCGCGGATCAAGCCGTCCTGCTGTGCTTGAGTGATCAGCTCTTCCAGAAACGACAGCTGCTTGACCCGAAACGCCTCTATCCGTTCCCACAGTCCGGGGATGAACTTTTGGATGTCCTCAAGAAACAGCGGGTTCAGCTTCACAATCTCCTGCTTAATGGCGGCAAAAACGAGCCCGATCATCGTCACGGCATCCGCCTCCTGCCGTCTCACTTCGGCGATGGCCGCTGCTATCGCCTTCATCGTCAGCTCCATCACCGCCTCGGCAATCTGCTCCTTGCCGCTGAAATACAAATAGAGCGTCTTCTTGCTCATCCCAAGCCTGGTTGCCAGCTCGCTTAAAGTGACGCTTCGGTATCCTTTTGCTTGAAACAGCTCGGCCGCAGCCTGCAAAATCCGCGTACGAATCATATCCTCCACTGAATTACCCTCCACTCCAGAAACCAAGGAAACCGAAATAATACTTCTTGGTTTCCATTTTACAAAACCTTAAACTATTCGTCAACGATGGACAAGCCCGACTATTGGACCCAATTTACATAGATTGGTACAATATAATCATCTTCATACCATTATTCATGAGCGGAGGAATGGGAATGATTCCGGAAGGCAACCTTAAAAGCAACATCGACCGATTTACAGGCTACCAAAATTTGTACGACAAATACCGCCCGGAGGCACCGCAAGCAGTCATCCGTATTTTAACGAATTACTTGGGTAGAAGACCCTCGATCGTTATGGATGTCGGCTGCGGAACAGGCTTGTCGACCTTCGTATGGAACGGCCATGCAGACCAAATTATCGGGGTGGAACCGAGTGACGACATGCGAAGCAAAGCTTTGGAAAAAGCGGCTGAATCCAGCGGTGACAGCGGCATCCGGTTTGTACCCGGTTATTCCAATCAATTGAACATGGAATCGGACAGCGTGGACATCATTACCTGCTCCCAATCGTTTCATTGGATGGAGCCGTCCAGCACCCTGCAGGAGTTTGCCCGAGTTCTTCGGGACGGCGGGGTGTTCGCGGCTTACGATTGCGATTGGCCTCCGACATTGACCTGGACCATTGAGCATGAATACAATAAGCTCATTCAAAAGTCGGACGCGCTGTTAAAGCAGCTCGTTGAGGAGAATAAGCAGGCGGTGAAACGCAACAAGGAGGAGCATTTGCAGCATATTCAAAACAGTAATGCGTTCCGCTTCGCCAAAGAAATCGTCTTTCACAATATGGAGCCGTGCGATGCCGAGCGTTATGCCGGACTTGCCATAAGCCAAGGTGGACTACAAACGATTCTGAAGCAAGGTTCAACCGCATTGGACGAAGATATTGTAGCATTTAGGTCTGTTGTGGAGGCTTATTTTCAAGGCAGAACGCTGGATGTCCTGTTCAGCTACCGGATGCGGCTCGGAGTGAAGTAGATATAGTCTCTTTTGTTACCGGCAATCTTGCTGAAATAACCCCACAAAGTGGACCTTTGGCTTCAAAGTCCATCAGATACTTTGCGGGGAGCCCCGATTATAAATTCTATATGTAAAAATGGAAAAAAAGCATCGGAGACCGATCTTGCGATCCTAAGTCTTCGATGCTTTTTGCTATCTTACTCGGCTTCGCCTACAACGGTAAACCGTTCATTGATATGCTGCGGATTCTCCAGCTCATCCAATACGGCAATCGCATAATCGGCGTAGCTGATGTAGCTGTTGCCTGCGGCGTTGACGATCAGATTGTCCTTGCCTTTGCGATAAGCGCCTGTTTTCTTGCCTTCCGGGTTGAAAAATGCCGCAGGGCTGAGGAAGGTCCAACGAATGCCCTCCGACGCCTGCAAGTCGACCAAGTTCTGCCCTTGATTCGACGCCGTTGCGAAGTACAGCGCAGGAAATTCCGGCGTATTCATCAAACGGGTTGTTTGCTGTTCGTCCACGAACAAGCTGCCTGCGCCGCCTACAACGAGCAAGCGGGTGTTCGGCGTGCCTTGCAGAGCTTGAATCAGAACTTTCCCCGCTTCTACATGTTGGTGCTCCTGACCAGGCGCTGCGCCGAACGCGTTGACGACGGCGTCAAACTCTTTTACATCCTCCGCTGTCAGCTGAAACACGTCCTTTTCCACTACGCGAACGTTGGCTTCGTTGATTTTGGAGCCGTCCCGTACCAACGCCGTCACTTCGTGACCGCGGCTCAAAGCTTCCTTGACGATCAAGCTTCCTGCTTTGCCTGCTGCTCCGATAACTGCAATTTTCATAGTATAGCCTCCTATTTTATATTGTAACTACATTAGTTACATCTTATAGTGAAAAAAACTCCAATCGGAGTACATCTAGGATGAGCGACCGCGTTTAGTAGTAGTTTTTATCGCCAAATAGAATTCTGCATCCGATGCGGAATTTTATAAATTCTATTGTGGTAAAAAAATTTTAGTTCACCATGCTGCTTAGTAAACAACGGCTTGCGCCATTACCTGTAACCATTATAGTTACAATATAAACTTGTTGTCAACCTCTTTCTTTGTTAGCATGATCCGATTCGGGTCAAAATACACAGCAAGCAGCGCCATACCGCCGTTTCCGGGGCTGGAGCTGCTTGTTATCGGATGCCTACCACGTCAGCGGCTTGCCTGTCTCAATCCATGTCTTGGTGCTGCTCAGCAAAAACCACCATGCCGAGACCGTGTTTTTATATGAAGGATCTTCCTCATGCCATTGATCGTGAGTCAGCATAAGCTTGGTGGAAACACCTGCCGGCTCGATCCGGTACGTAATCCGGGACTCGTAACGCTCCTGCCCCTCGTAATAGGATTCCCCGACATAGTGGGTAAAGCTCAACGTCTTGTTTGGCTCGCAAGCCAGAATCGTTCCGTACACATGAACCGTGCGGTCGCCCAGGTTTCCCGGACCGACATACTGAATGGAAGCCCCCGCCTCGAACGTCGACTCAATAACGCAGCCGGCATACACCGCCTTCACTCCTTCGGGAGATACGAGCGCTTCCCATACTTGCTCCGGCGTTCCCGCGACATAAAACTCATAGTACAAATCTTTCACATCATTGGCAGCCATTGCTCAGCTCCACCTTTCGCTTAAGCCTGTTATTCGTTGCTTGATAAGCATAGCATCGCTTTACTGACAACTACGGTCAGGGAAGCTTGAACGAAATGGCTTAGTGAACCAGGTACGGACTCGCCGCCGCGTGCTCCTAATCTGCATGGGTCGCTACCGCAGGTTGCTGCTTTTGTCGACCGTAGGCTTGGAAAAGGATCCGCAGCCGGTTAGTGCGGCAAAAGCAAGTAAACCCCCGGCTCTTCTGTAGGAAAGCAGCGGCGGTTTTGCAATGGATCGCTTGATGTTCGGATTGTTATTATTGGGCGCAGCATCCATACGAATACTCATTGACCAGAGTGGTCAATAGTGCTATGATGACTCCATTGACCAGAGTGGTCAAAGGGCATGGACCATTTTTTCGAAGGAGATGTTCCGGAATGCATGAGAAGTTTGTAAATCTGGAGCCGGAAAAGCAGGAGCGCATATTAAACGCAGCCATGAAGGAGTTTGCACAGAAAGGCTATAAAAACGCATCGACGAATGAAATCGTTGCTGAAGCAGGCATTTCCAAAGGGCTGCTGTTTCATTATTTCCACAATAAAAAGGATTTGTACCTGTATTTGTACGACTACATTATGGAAGTCATTGTGAAAGAATTTTTCGAGAAAATCGATCTGCAGCAGCGGGATATATTGGCCCGATTACGCCAGTGCGCCCGATTGAAAATGGAGATCATTCATAAACACCCGGAAATGTTCCATTTTGCGCTGTCAGCCAATCTGGAGGATGCCGAAGAGATCAAGTCGAAGCTGCAGCCGAGAAATAAAGAAATTTTGGCCAAGAGCTATGCCGCCCTGCTCGAGAACGTCGATACGACGGTTTTCAAGGAAGGGATCGATACGGAAAGAGCCGTCCGCATCATATTTTGGACGATCGAGGGCTATTCGAATCAGGAGCAGCAGCGGGTCAAGTCGCTCGAGTTGACCGAGGAATACTATGAGCGAGCGACAGCAGAGCTGGATCTGTATCTGGAGATGTTGAGGAAAAGCTTTTATCGATAACCGCCGCGAAGGAGATGTTTCATGTGGAACATTCGGTTGTAAGCTTTCAAGAGATCCGTCCGGAGCAAAAAGCGGATGCAGGAGGCAAAGGCGGCATGCTTTCCGTCTTGTACCAATCCGGCTATCCGGTACCGGAGGGCTTCGTCATTTTGCCGCCCGCTTTCGACGGTGATAAGCTGCTCGACTCGGCTTGGGAGCAGGTACTGTCCAAGGTGAATGCCATGAGATCCGGGCAGCGGGACATCCTGTTGGCGGTTAGATCCTCAGCCTTGAGCGAAGACTCCGCCCATGCCTCCTTTGCCGGTGAATTCGAGACCGTGCTTCAAGTGCGAAGCAATGAGGAGCTTATGGCGGCCATCGATAAAGTGCACGAGTCGGCACAATCCGAAAGAGTGAAAGTATACAGCTCGGTTCAAGGCATCGATGCAGCGCATGCCATGGCCATCGTTGTCCAGCGGATGATCCGGTCGGAGCTGTCCGGCGTCCTGTTTACCGCAGATCCGATAACCGGCAGCCACACGAGAATGGTAGGAAACTACGTACACGGCCTGGGCGAACAGTTGGTATCAGGAGAGTCGGACGCTCATGCCTTTGTATTAACCAGACCGAAAGGCATCTATGAAGGACCTGCGGAATGCAAAAAACACGCCACGGCCCTGTACGCTTACGCCTCCCGGATGGAAGCAGAGCTCGGCGCCCCTCAGGACATCGAATGGGCAGCGGCGGAAGGCAAGCTGTACATTCTTCAGGCACGTCCCATTACGACGTTAATGCCCGGAAACAAAGATACGTATGAATGGAACGATTCGCTCGACGGCGATTTCCTGTGGACGAATACGAATATCGGCGAGGCGATTCCCGATGTGATGACCCCTCTCACCTGGTCCGTATTGCGGTTCATCGACGAGGAGCAAAATATCATCCCGGGCTATTACATTTGGTCGGGCAATATTTGCGGAAGAGCTTATACGAATATAAGCGCTGCGCTGTCCCTCTTCCCTGCTGTCGGCGTCCCTATCAAGCTGACGCTGAGAAAAGTGAGTCAGGCGCTCGGCCAGGTACCGGAAGGGATGACGATCCCTGTGTACCCGTTCCCCCGGCTTCAGCTCCTGAAGGAGGTCATCGTCAAGCTGACGCGCTTCTTGAAAAAGCTGCGGAAAGCCGCGGCCTATACGCCTCATCATATCGAAAGTTCGCCTGAACGGTGTGCCGATATGACCTTGCGTATACGTAACATTTCAAGCAAGCAGGAGCTTTTGGCCTTATGGAAGGAACAGCTGCGTCCTTACGTCTTGACCGCCTGGTGGTCGCTGCTCTGGGGCGGGCGGAAGTACGGCGATATCGCCTATGCGCTGAACAAGAAGCTGACGAAGCTCGTCGGAACGGAGGATACCAATCTGCTGCTGTCCAATCTGCGTGGAAGCAGCGGCTTGGCCAGCCTCGGACCGGTTACTGGCATCGCGCAGGTTCTTCGCGGGGATCTGAGCCGCGAGCAATATTTGCGGCAGCACGGGCACCGCGGACCGCACGAGCTGGAGCTGTCGATCCCCCATCCTGCGGAGGATACACGCTGGTTGGACCAGCAGATCGAGGAATACCATCGCTCGGCTACGGATGTGGATGCGCTTCTTGCGAAGCAGCAGCGCCAGTACGAAGAGGCTTGGAGACGGTTCGAGCAGCGTCACCCCGGGCAGGCCGCACGGGTCCGCAAACAGCTCGCCAAGGCGTCGGCGAACGCCCAGCTCCGCGAATCGGCCCGTTCCGAATTCATTCGCGTCTACCGGGTTATGCGCGCGTTCCTGCTAAGAGCCGGTGAGCTTACGGCATTGGGCGACGATCTGTTCTTCCTCTACATCGAAGAGGTTCTGGATGTATTGTCCGATCATCGCGAAGCGGTGCAGCATATTCCCGCCCGTCGGATGACGTATAACCAATACCTGACGCTCCCTCCCCTGCCTACTCTCATCCGGGGGCGGTTCGATCCGTTCCGCTGGGCCGAGGATCCGAATCGGCGGGTGGACTATTACGACGCCACCCTTCCGGTTGCCGTCGCGGACGATGCCGCGGCGCTGCACGGGTTCGCCGGAGCCGCGGGGCGTATTGAAGGCAGCGTACGCGTGTTATCCCGTCCCGAGGACGGGGCTCAGCTGCTGCCGGGAGAGATCCTCGTCGCTTCTACGACGAATGTAGGCTGGACGCCGCTGTTTCCTAGAGCGGCTGCGATTATTACCGACGTCGGCGCCCCGCTGTCCCATGCGGCTATCGTCGCAAGAGAGCTTGGCATTCCTGCCGTCGTAGGATGCGGCAACGCCACGGCGAGATTAAGAACCGGTGACCGGGTCATCGTAGACGGAGGTCAGGGCGTCGTCGAGATCGTCGATCACCACATCTAGCTGCAATGAGAAAGGAACGTCTGTCCGGGACCGGATAAGACGTTCCTTTTTCGCGCATTTTTGTGAAATATACAGCTATCGCAGTCGCATTACTCTGACCTCTTACCAGACTGCTTACTCCGGACTTTTCCCCGCTTCCGGTCCAATAGTATCTTTTTGATACTATCTTACAAATAGGTTGGTACTTGTTATTAGGAATGTAATATATAATAATAAACTTTAGGGCTGTTTTTTATTTCAGCTGATTTTGCGCATGATGCCGTTCACATTGGTTACCCTGTTTAACATACGTATCCAATTACGATACATTCATCTTAACTTTCCGGGGAGGTTCTCATCCGATGGTTCAACCAAACGCAGCAGCAAATCAAGGAAAATCCATTGAACATATTACGCTGTCCGTTCTCGATCTCGCTCCTGTCGTTGCCGGCAGCACGCCTGCGGCTTCCTACCGCAATACGCTCGACCTGGCGCGTCATGCCGAGCAATGGGGCTATCACCGCTACTGGCTGGCGGAGCATCACAATATGCCTGGAGTGGCCAGCTCCGCCACATCGCTCGTCATTGGGTATGTCGCCAACGGCACGGAGAAAATCCGTGTAGGCTCCGGCGGCATCATGCTGCCGAACCACGCCCCGCTCGTGATCGCCGAGCAGTTCGGGACGCTGGAATCGATGTACCCGGGGCGCATCGATCTCGGCTTGGGAAGAGCGCCGGGATCGGATCAGCCGGCTATGCGGGCTCTGCGCCGCGGCCTCGGCAGCGACGGCCACGATTTTCCCGAGCAGCTGAGCGAGCTTCGCTCCTATCTCAATCCATCGCTCGGCAACCGTCCGATGGGAGTAAGAGCCGTTCCGGGCGAGGGCCTGAACATTCCGATCTGGCTGCTCGGCTCCAGCGGCTTTAGCGCCCAGCTCGCAGGCCAGCTGGGACTGCCCTTCGCGTTTGCGAGCCATTTCGCTCCGGACTATCTGCTCGCCGCGCTGGAGCTGTACCGCACTAACTTCCGCCCGTCCGAGGCGCTGTCCGAGCCTTATGTGATGGTAGGGCTCAATGTCGTTGCAGCCGATACGGACGAAGAAGCCACCAGACTGGCTACATCGATGCAGCAGCAATTTCTTAATATTATCCGCGGACGCACCGGTCAGCTGAGTCCTCCCGTCGACTCGATGGACGGCTTGTGGAGCGATCAGGAGAAGGCCATCGTTCATAAGCAACTCAGCTTTTCGATAGCGGGCAATAAAGAGACCGTCCGCGACAAGCTGCAGCGTTTCCTCGACTTGACCGGGGCCGACGAGATGATCGTGACCTCGCAAATTTACGACCATCAAGCCCGCTTGCGCTCGTATGAGCTGCTAATGGAAGCCGTGCGAGGCACAGCCGCAGCGAAATGAGAAAAACTCCTATCGGAGTACTTCAGGGATGAGCGACTGCGTTAAGAGGTTTTTTTATCGCCAATTGGAAAGATCTTCAATGAGCTTTATCGCTTTACCGAACTTAAACTTTCCAATGTGGTAAATGAAAAGCCCGAGACAGCCGGAGTACAAGGCTGCCGCGGGCTTTTTTCCCTTTTCATGGCACGACCCTGCGTTAGGCCGGCCGCTCTAGCGATTTTTGCTTGTGCTGGTCATAATAAATGTGTCAATATCAAGTAACGAGCATTTATGCAGTATGCTTTTAACATTTCATTTCATGTCTACCTATCCGACAATCGAAAGGGATGCCCTCTATGGATTTTCAACAGCTTGTGGCAATGATTCCGGTATTCGGACAATTGGAATTAAGCTCCCTCTCCCAGACCATTTCCGCGTCAGCGGGAACGCATCTTTTGATCATGGTACTGCGCGGCCATATTAGCGTCTCGTCGGAAGAGCAAGCCCCTGTCGTAGTGACACAAGGCTTCGCCTGCCATCCGAGCCGCCTGCCTCTTCATATTCAAGTTCCCAAGACCAAGGCTGCCGAGTACGCCGTCATCTCCTACCGCGTCTTTCCGGAGGAAAGCGTCTGGACCTTGCACGGGCCGCTTCGTACCCATAGCGAAATCAAAGTGAAGTATATGCTGGACGAGCTGATCCGCACGATTCACGAAATCAAAACGCAAACGGATGAGGAAGTCTCCATTCAGCAAATGCGCAAGCGTCTGATTTTGGAGCGGATGCTGTTTATTTATATATATGAGACTCATATGGGGGAAGACAAGAAAGCTTCGGCTGCGTCGATCGAGGAATCCGTGTCCTATATTAACGAGCACTATATGCTGAAGCTGACCCTCCCTATGCTGGCCCAGCGGGCCGGGATGAGCGAAGGCCATTATACGGTGCTGTTCAAGCAGCATACGGGCTCGACCATGACTCATTACCTGCGCCAAATCCGGATTGAGAAAGCGAAGGAAATGTTCATGCAAACCCGGCTGCCTGCCAAAGAAATCGCTCAAAAGGTCGGATTCGCCGATTATTTCCATTTCAGCCGCATTTTCAAGCAGGAAGTCGGCTGCTCGCCGACCGAATTTCTGAAAAGCCTCACCAAAATCTAAAAATATAACATGTCCGATCATGAAAATAGATATGGTACGCAGGGGGAGTTCCGGCTAAAATCAATTGAGAATAATTATTATTATCAGGAGGAATCATCATGCATCGCTGGTTTAACCGTACCCTACATACCGCTCTATTGCTTGTTTTTACAATCGCTCTAGCCGCCTGCGGCCAGTCGGCTGCTCCTCAAGCCTCGTCCGGAAATGCCGCGCCACAGCCTGCACCGGCAGCGCAAGCCGATACAAAGATTACCGTCGAGGACGCCATGGGCACAGTCACCTTGGCCAAGAAGCCGGAACGCATCGTCACGATGGACTTCAGCTTTACGGATATGCTCGTCACGCTGGGGATCTCCCCGACCGGCATCGCGGACGACAGCAGCCCGGATCTGTTCATGGATTCCGTCAAAAGCCAGCTGAAAGGCTACACTTCCGTCGGCTCCCGCTACGAGCCCAACATTGAATTGATCAGCTCGCTGAAGCCCGATTTGATCATCGTCGATATCAATAAGCACAAGAACGCGCTGCCGCAGCTGAAGGCTATCGCCCCTCTGCTCGTGCTGAACGATTTTCAAGCCGATTATGACCAAATGCTCAAAAACTACATAATTACCGCCAAAGCCGTCGGCAAAGAAGCCGAAGGAAAGAAGCGTCTGGATGAGCACAACAAGAAGATGGAAGAGGCGAAGAAAAAGATTAAAACCGCCAATTTGACCGTGCTTCCGGCTGTTGTGAATCCGAAAGGCTTCTTCGGCCACTCCGACCATTCCTACTCCGGATCAATCGTTAAGATGCTTGGGTTCAGCGATCCTCTGAAAAATGAAACCGCGTATCCGCAGCTGACGCTGGAGCAGCTCGTCGAAACGAATCCGCAGGCGCTCTTCCTGATGCCTACGGAGAAAGTGACGATTGCAGACGAATGGGCCAACAACCCGCTATGGAAAAAAATCGACGCCGTCGCCAACAAGAAAGTGTACACGGTCGAAAGACGCGATTGGTCGTTATCCCGCGGTATGCTGGGCTCGGAAAAAATCGCAGAAGATATTTTGAAGCAACTGGGAGATAAATAAGGATGGTCAAGAGCATCCCGATGGAAAAGCAGAGCCGGACATGGTTTCTGCTCTTCCTTTTTTCTTTGTCCTTCGTCCTGCTCGCCGCCGGCATCCTGTTCAGCCTCAAATGGGGCCAAGCGCAAGTGTCCTGGAGAACGCTGTACGAAGCTTTGACCTATCAAGGGCAGGAGAAGGCTCATTTATATATCCAGACGCTGCTCCTCCCGCGCACGCTGACGGCTTGCATCGTAGGCGTTCTTCTGGCATTGGCCGGATTGCTGACACAGCTGGTGACCAAAAACCCGCTCGCCTCCCCCCATATATTCGGTATCAATGCGGGGGCTTCCCTAGCCGTCGTGTTCGGCCTGGTCGTATTGTCGGATCTGTCGCTCATGGGGTCGATTTGGCTCGCTTTCGCCGGAGCGGCGGCGGGCGCCCTGCTGGTCTGGTCACTGGCCGGCTCCGGCCATAAACAATATGTCCGGCTGGCGTTGGCGGGCATTACGGTTCATTTCCTGCTGTCGTCATTGACCGAGGGGATGATTATCCTCAATCAGCAATCGACCGACAGCATGATGTTTTGGCTCGTCGGCTCGGTGAATCAGGCCGGTTGGCCGGAGGTGCGGGTGATCCTGCCGTTCCTGGCCGGCGGGCTGCTGCTGCTCGGGTTCATGCTCCCCTCGTTCCGGCTCCTGCTGATCGATGATGAAGTCGCAGCAGGCTTGGGCCAAAGGGTAACCGTCGTCAGAGCGATCGGCATGCTGCTCGTCATCGTCATGGCCGGCTCCTCGGTAGCCATCTGCGGACCGATAGGCTTCATCTGCCTCATCGTGCCTCATATCGCGCGAGCCTTGGTCGGCAGCCAATTGACGGTGCTTGCTCTGCTCACCGCGCTGCTTGGCGGCATCCTGCTCGTCTATTCGGACTTGCTCAGCCGCTTGATCGCGTTTCCGTTCGAATCGCCTGTAGGCATCGTCACCTCGGTAATCGGAGGTCCCTTCTTCATTTATTTGGCCCGCCGAAAAGGGGGTGCCTCGCGATGAGAAAACCGCTTGCTCTAGGCTTGGCGCTGCTTGCCTTAATTGTGTTGTCCGTTCTGTCCGTAAGCGTCGGCACCGTTGCCGTTCCCTTCGGCCAAGTGGGAGCCAGCCTCGTCTCGCCGGACAGTCCGACGTATTTTATCGTCCACGAGGTTCGGCTGCCGCGGGTGCTCGTCGGTATTCTGGCCGGCTTCGGCCTGGCGGTCGGCGGGGTCATCCTGCAGAGCGTGATCCGCAATCCGCTGGCCAGCCCCGATGTCATCGGCGTGACCAAGGGTGCCGGTCTCGCCGCCGCGGCGGTCATCTTCCTGTTCCCGAAGGCGCCCGGCTACGCGATTCCGGCAGCCGCGTTCGCCGGAGCGATCGTGGCGTTCGCGCTGCTGACGCTGCTCAGCCGGCGGTTGACCTTAACCCCCGCATCGCTCGCCCTCGTCGGCGTGGCCATTGGCGCGGTGCTTCAAGCGGGGACGCAATATTTGATCGTCACACATCCGACGAACATTAACATGGCGCTGCTGTGGCTGTCAGGCAGCTTATGGAGCCGGGGCTGGAAGGAGCTGTACGCCCTTCTGCCGTGGGTTGCCCTGCTCGTGCCCGTCGCATGGGGTAGCTTCTCCAAGCTGAACGTGCTCCAGCTTGGCGACGAGACGAGTGCCTCGCTCGGGCTGCGCCTCACCCGGCAGCGGTTCCTGCTCCTGCTGCTGGCCGTAGCCATCGCTGGCATATCCGTCTCGGCCGTCGGCGGCATCGGGTTCGTCGGGCTGATCGCCCCTCATATGGCACGCAGCCTCGTAGGAGGACGCCACCAATGGCTCATCCCATTGGCGGCATTGATCGGCGCCGATCTGATGCTGCTCGGCGACTGCCTAGGGCGCATCCTCATCATCCCGCGGGAAGTGCCGGTCGGCATTATGACCGCGATCATCGGCGCACCGTATTTCGTCTACCTGCTGCGCAGAGAGCGCTCCCGCCGATGGCGGTAACACTTGCTGGTGGCTCACAAAAAAATCCCCGGGCTCGTCTCTCCATGAGCCCGGGGATTTTCTATATCAGCTTGCTATCGACCGTTTAATCTTCGTAGGTTACGAAGCCTTTTTTGATCAAATAATCCATTTCCGCCTCGAGAATCGAATCTACGGTAAGCTCGTTCAGCTTGACGTCCGGACGGCGCAAAATGTAATCGATAATGTCGTCGATATCGACATCATCGGATTTGGCATTGTTAAGATAGGCTTGCTCGTGCTTCAATACCAATTGGATGTGCTTGACGTCCGCCTTCGTTTTGTCGGCAATGTATTGAACAAGCTCCTGCTCGTTTAATTGTTCGCTCATTAAGGTTCAACTCCTTGTCTTGATCTCCAAACGACATTGTAACATATCGCACCGATGGATACCTAGACCGTTCAGACGAATTATACCTTCACCTGCTTGACTGCCTCCCGCATATCGTGGGTCATGCCGCTAAGCGTCTCGGCGGAAGCCGCAATCGTCCGTACCGCATTCAGCTGGATGTCCGTCAGCTCCAAAATTTGCTTCGTTTGCTCGGACGAATCTTTGGCGATATCCGCGATGCCGATGACCGAGGTGGCGACCTCCTCCGATCCGGCGGACATCTGCTCCGTAGCTGCCGAAATATCCTGGATTTGCTCGGAAACGAAGCGGAACTTGTCCACGACGCTCGCGAGAGCTTGCTCCGCATCGTCCGCCAGCACGGTCCCCGTCTTCACTTCTTTGGAGCTTGTCTCCATAGCCTGACTGATTTGCAGCGATTCCTGCTGAATATGATGAAGCAGCGTAGAGATGACTTGCGCCGAACCGGCTGCATCATCCGCCAGCTTCCTTACTTCCCCCGCCACTACGGCGAACCCGGCCCCGTGCTCCCCTGCCCGGGCAGCTTCGATAGAAGCGTTAAGTGCCAGCAGCTTCGTCTGATTCGCGATCTCCGATATCGCGCCTAGAGCCCCTTCGATCTCCTGTGAATACCCATTCAGAGCGGCAACGCGCTTGACCGCTTCCTCGGCTGCCACGGAGATGGTATGAATCTGCTCATTCATTCGCTGCAGCGTATGTCTTCCGCTCTCGGCATCCTCCAGAGCTTGCTGCGAGGCGTCGGAGACAGTCAAGGACGCTTCGGATATGCGCTGGATGGCCGCCGTAATTTCTTCCATGGAACGGCCGCTCTCCACCGTGCTGACGCTCTGGGTGTATGCACCGTCGGCCACCCGGCTTACGGCGGCGTTGACCCGGGTATTCATCTCCAGCACATGGCGCGCTTCTACGGAGAACCGGTCCGATGACGCCACGAGCTGCTCGGATGTCTGGGCGATGTTCGATACGATCCTGCCTATGATGGCGTTCAGGCTGACAGACATTTGCACCATCGCCTCATGGACGGCGCCGATCTCGTCCTTGGACTTAACGGGATGGTCCTGCAGCAGCTTGTTCGCTTGCGCCAGCTCGCCGTCCGCGATATGCCGGGCTCCGGATACGATCCAGCGGAGCGGACTCAACGCACGGACAAGCACCCAAGCGACGAACGCAAGACCGGCAGCGGTCATCGCGATCAGCAGCAAATAGAACGGGATATTGCTGCGGATCACACTGGCCGAGATGCTGTCCAAGACGGCGGCATCCGTATCGATGCCGAGGACGCCCAATAGCGTACCGTCCGCACGCTTTAACGGAACATATGAAGAAATGTACTTGCCGTACTGCGGGTTATCGATAATTTCCGAGCTCGTGGCCTGCCCCTTCAGCAGGAGCTGCACCGACTCGGGAGAAATGTCCGTCACTTCATTGATGGGAGACGCCGAGTCCGAGTTTTTCGGCTGGCCGTCTATCATAATCAGCGGCTGGCCGTTCGCGTCGATGCGAACCAAGTACACATACAGAGCGCCAATCTGCGTTCGAAACAGATCCAGCTCTTGCCGGATCGACCAGTACAGGTCGTTTTCCTGCGGATTTTTCATAAACGTCTCCAGCTTCCCCGTATCCAGCTGCTGGGAGTAGCTTCCGGCCATCCTAATGCCGTACGTTGCAATGACGTCCTCCGCCGCCTTCTTGGCGTTGCTTATTTGCAAAAATAAATACCCCGACGACAATACGAGGATAACGCCCATCACTGCGGCAGCAATCTTTACCGCCAAACGCTTCTTGAACCATTCCAACGATTTCATTGATCCCATGCCCCTTCTGTCGCGACCATCCGAAATTGCGCTTCATCGATTTCATTGATTCAATTCGACATTTTCTTCCACTTCCCTTCCTGTCTATCGGACTAATTCACTACTTTTTTTAGCTGGTTTCTTCGGTTAATCCATTAGCACTACGTCTTTACTACAGATTCCTTCGACACGATCCTTGGAAATATTTTCACTTGACCGTTTACACCCTGCAGGTGCGCATGTATAATGAGGTTGCCATAAACAAATTCGACATTTTTTTACAATTTCTCCACAATGCAGCGCAGCCTTAGCCATGCTGGTAATCCCGCTATACTGCCAGATTTCCCTAGGGTTAGCGTTCTTATAGGAGAACCCTTGGCTTAGCCGTTGGTTCTTTTTTTCACACCAGGAGGTGACTTTAAGTACCATAGTCCTGTAACACCAGCTCTCGAAACACATCCAATCGGAGGCGAGTACAGATGAAAATAGCAACCTTGTTAAAAGTCATCGGATCTGTGTTTATTATCGTTTCGGTTTTGTTAGTGGCATGCACTTTCATGCTTCGCAGCAACTATGAGGGTGTTCAGGAAACGTCGGAGCGCAGAGCGGAGCTGAAGCAAATCGGCTTCGATCTGGTTAATGCCTCCGACTATTTAACGAATGAAGCCCGAAAATATGTCCAATTCGGCCAAAAAACGTATTATGACAACTATTGGAGCGAAGTGAACGAGACCAAAACGAGAGACCGTGTCGTTACCCGACTGAAAGAACTGAACACTCCCGAAGCCGAGCTTAGCTTGATTGAGAAAGCCAAGCAGCTGTCCGATACGCTGGTCCAGACGGAGGAAGCCGCCATGGACGCCGTCGCCAAAGGCAATATGGACGAAGCACGCAGGCTCATGTTCGACGATAATTACGAGAAGAACAAAAAAACGATTATGGACCCCATCTACCAATTTCAGGACAAGATGAACGCCAGAGCCGAAAAAGATGCGGAGCAAGCGCAAGCCGCCTTCCACTTTTATCTGGTGACTACAATTGTTCTGATCGTTGTCGTAGCGCTGATTATGCTCGCGTCGGTGTGGCTGCTCATTTACAAGCTGAGGCCGTTGCAAACGGTCGTACATAAATTGAAGGAGCTGTCCAGCAACGAAGGAGATCTTACCTCACGGCTGCCGGATACGAGCAAGGATGAGATCGGCGACCTGTCCCGCTCCTTTAACTTGATGCTGTCGAATTACCAATCGTTCGTGCAAAACATTATGACGTCGGCCCAGCATGTCGCTGCGGCATCGCAGCAAATTTCGGCCGCCACCGAGGAAATTGCCAGCGGCAGCCAGAGCCAGGCTTACTCCGCGCAGCAAATCAATCAGCTGTTCAAGGAATTGAATGACGGTATAGACTCGATCACCAAAAATGCCGAGGAGGCCGCAACCTTATCGGAAAATATGTCCATGGTCGCCCACGAAGGCGGCAATGTGATTAAAGGCTCCATCAAAGGCATTACCGAATTGAAGCAGCAAATCGGCATGCTGGAGAAGGATTCGGATAAAGTCGGGGAAATCATCGAAGTGATAGATGAAATTGCCGAGCAAACCAACCTACTCGCTCTTAACGCCGCCATTGAAGCCGCAAGGGCCGGTGATCAAGGAAGAGGCTTCGCCGTGGTTGCCGACGAGGTCCGCAAGCTGGCGGAGCGCAGCAGTAAGGCCACGAAGGAAATTTCCTCCATTATCAAAGGCATGCAGAGCAATATGAAGGACAGCGTCGGGGCTACGAACGAGGCGGTTATTAATACGGATAAAAGTGGTGCCGCCTTTGAGAACATCATCTCCATGATTCAGCAAGCTTCGTCCAAGATCATGGAAATTGCAGCGGCCATCGAAGAGCAGTCCGCCCAGTCGTCAAGCGTTATGGAGTCGGTGGAGATGATTGCCGCCTCCTGCGAGCAATCGGCTGCCGCATCGCAGGAAACCGCCGGGTCGTCCCAGTCGCTGTCTGTGCTGGCCGAGCAGCTGAACCGATCGGTTGCCGCCTTTAAAGTTTAGGGCGCAGTTTATGATGAAGGAGCCTATCGGTCATAAATTCATCGAGGTTCGTGTCGGCGCCGAGAAATACGCTTTAGCCATTCATTGGATCAAGGAAGTGATACGGGTTCCTGCGATTACGACCCTTCCCGCTTCGCATCCCTACTTTCGGGGCGTCATTCATTTGCGCAACGCGGTGCTTCCGGTATATCTTCTTTCCGTTCTGCTTGGCTCCGATCCTGCGCCTGCCGAACGCTCGGCCCGTATCGTGATCTTACAGCTTGCCGACAGCTGCATAGGAGTAATGGTCGACGAGGTGATCAAGGTGACCGGCACAGCAAACGTACAGCCTCCTCCCGATGCCGGCGGAACCGCAGAGCCTGCACTGTTGTCGGGACTGTATCTCGAGAACGGCGATATTGTCGGTATTCTGGACATTGTCCGGCTCGCCTCTTTACTTGGCATTGAGTCCTGATAAGGTAAAGAGGGCACCCTGTGACGGGTGCCCTCTTTGCTGTTTTCTTCAGGAAACAAGGGTGGCAGCAGTTATCTAATCTTGAATTCAGAAACTTTGTCATAGTAATGCAGCGATACGGTCTCCATATTCAGCAGCCGGAATCCTTCCTTGCATTCGGGCATGCTCATCAGCGTCTTTTCCGCATCCTTGGCAGTCGGAAGATCCTCCCATTGAATCACCTCTACCCAAGTCTCCGCCTCGGAAGAGTAATATACGTCACGGCTAATAAATCCTTTGATTTGCGGCAGTACCCGATTAAGCACATCAACGGCTTTCAAGTACAGCTCCGTATCCGCGGGCGATTGCAGCTTGTAGTGCGTAATCTCTGTGCATGTTTTGTTCATTCTTATCTCTCCTGTTCATTCTCCTCATCGAAGATCATAACTGGCCGGTTGCCCTTCTCATACACAGAATAGCATGGAATGGTGTCAAACCTTGTCACACATGTAGGATAAACTTAGAAAGGAAAGGAGGCGCTATAGAATGAACAAGACCCAGCGTTTGATCGCATTGATTCTGACCCTGAACTCCAGAAAAAAATATACCGTGAAGCAGCTGGCCGAAGAGCTCAACGTTTCACGTAGAACAATGCTCCGCGATTTACAGGAGCTGGGCGAGCTTGGTATTCCCCTTTATTCGGAAATGGGTTCCCATGGAGGCTATCAGGTATTGAAGGAGCGTACACTACCTCCGATTGCATTTACCGAGAACGAAGCTATCGCGCTCTTCTTCGCCTGCCAATCGCTGCAAAATTACCGTCAGCTCCCTTTCGAATCGGAGAGCCGCTCCGCGCTGAACAAATTTTTTAACTATTTACCCCGCGATACGCAGCAGCGGATTTCCGAGCTGCAATCCAAGCTCTTGTTCTGGGTTCCGCCCCATGATTACGATACGCCTTATCTCCGGCAGCTGTTGAACGCCGCATTAGACCGTCAAGCTCTGTCCGTAACGTATGCATCGGAGAACGCATCAAAACAGCGGGACATCCAGCCGATGGGCCTGTACTCCATGAACGGTATCTGGTACTGCCCCTCCATCGATTGCGATACCGGCAAGGTACTGACTCTCCGGGCGGAACGATTCCGCAACGTGGAGCCGAGCCAGCGGACATATCAGCGCGACCGGCTGGATAAGTTAACCGTTAAGGATTTCATTTTGTGGGAGGATGAGACCGAGGAAGCCCTTCCATTGGAGGTTGCCTTAACAGCAAGAGGTGTGCTTAGATGCCGGTCTGACTTATGGTTGTCACAAGGGCTGACGATAGAGGAAGACGGCTCCGGCCATATTGTGAGGCAAATCAGACCCTCGTTCCTGCCGCGGGCAGCCACGTTCTTCCTGTCCTTGAGCAAAGATGCGGTTGTCCAACAGCCCGATGCGCTGCTGCAGCTTATGAAAAGCCATATCGAAGAGCTCCAATCGTTGTATATGAAGGAGAACTGAAATTGAAAAAAACGTTGAATTTAAAAAATATCGGGCCCAAAAGCGAATTCATGTTAAAAGAGATCGGCATTCACAGCTACGATGACCTGAATGCAATGGGCTCGGTCCAAGCATATATAGCCATGCAGGAACACTACCCCGGCCGCTTGACTTTAAATGCACTGTACGCCATGGAAGCCGCTTTGTGGGGAATTCATTGGCTGGAGCTGCCTGTTGAGGTCAAAGAAACATTAAAAGCGGAGCTGTCGAAGGCAGCCAAAGAAACTTCTTCAACATAAACGGAAATACGGCTCCCTGGCCCCTTCTATTACATGATCGTGAACCGCGGCGAGCGCCCGTTCCGGTCATTTTTGCATCTATAGGACAGGTGTTCCCCCTCCGCAAGGCTGCTCCGCGCTGCCAGCAGTCGCGATATCGGCGGTCAGCTCTCATCGTCCTTCTTGTTCAACACGTTGTCTTCCAATACGGCAAACTTGTCTCCGTATTCCCGAATAATGTGTCTCTCTCCCCAGGAGCATAAGGAATCGAGAATCGACTTCAAGCTCCATCCGTATTCGCTCAGCTCATATTCCACTTTCGGAGGCACCTGATTGTAGACGATGCGATTGACGATGCCGTCATCTTCCAGCTCCCGCAGCTGCTGAGTCAGCATTTTTTGCGTAATGCCGGGCATAAGCCGCTTCAGATCGCTCGTCCGTTTCTTCCCATGCGTTAAATGGCACAAGATGACGCACTTCCACTTCCCGCCAATTACCTCCAATGTTGCTTCTACAGAAATATTGTATTTCTTCTTCAAAACCGCCTCTTTCACCATCGCTAGTCCTCCCCTGCTGACTGTATAGGAACTTTTCAGTGCCTATAGTACTTCAAAGTACGTACTGTTCAATTTCATCCTAATAACTGATAATAGCACTTACCGGCCGGATATCACAATATTGCAGCTAGGAGTGAAACCATGTCACTAGAGAGAAACCGAAGTACCTTAGCGTTGCTGGCTTTGGCCGTCAGCGCCTTTGCGATTGGAACAACCGAGTTTATCAGCGTCGGGCTGCTGCCGCTCATTGCTGAAGACCTCCATATATCCGTTACCACTTCCGGACTAACCGTTACTTTATATGCTCTGGGGGTTACATTCGGAGCCCCTGTGTTAACGTCATTGACTTCCGGCATTCCGCGCAAAACGCTATTGCTGTGGATTATGCTGGTATTTATCGCAGGCAATCTGCTCGCCGCGCTTTCCAGCGGGATTGTCCTGCTGCTGGCAGCCCGTGTCATCTCGGCATTGGCACATGGCGTATTTATGTCGATCGGCTCAACGATAGCGGCCGACTTGGTGCCCGAGAATCGGAGGGCGAGCGCCATTTCGATTATGTTCTCCGGGCTTACCGTTGCGACGGTAACCGGGGTACCGATCGGGACCTTCTTGGGTCAACAGCTTGGCTGGCGGGCTGCTTTTATCGGGATCGTGGCCGTCGGGATTATTGCTCTGATCGCCAATTTGATCCTTGTCTCTTCCAATTTGAGCAAGGGAGTGTCGACCCGTCTGAGCGATCAAGTAAAGCTGGTCACTACCGGACGGCTGCTGCTTGCCTTTAGCATCACGGCTTTAGGCTACGGGGGTACCTTCGTCGTCTTTACCTATTTATCCCCGCTGCTGCACGAGATAACCGGCTTTGGCGAAAAAACCGTAGCCATCATCCTGCTCGTCTACGGAATCGCCATAGCGGTCGGCAATGTGATCGGAGGCAAGGCCGCCAATCGTAAGCCCGCTGCAGCGCTATTCTATATGTTCGCGATTCAAGCCGTCGTGCTGCTGGCGCTGACCTTCACCGCACCGTTCAAGACGGCAGGGCTGATCACGATCTTTTTCATGGGATTGTTCGCCTTTATGAACGTGCCAGGCTTACAGGTGTATGTGGTCATGCTCGCCGAACGGTTCGCGCCGAAGGCCAAGGATGTCGCCTCCGCCGTCAATATCGCCGCGTTTAACGCCGGCATTGCGATAGGAGCTTATCTAGGCGGGGTCGTTACCGATTCGATGGGGCTCATTCATACGACGTGGGTAGGCGCCTTGATGGTGTTCGGAGCCGTGCTGTTGACCGGCTGGGCAAGAGCTTTGGAGAAGAAAGACGCCTCCGGACACAGCCCTGCTGCAGCGAACCGGGATGCCCATTCTAATAGCCTAAGCGCACAAAACGGATAATTCATTATCCGCTCGATTGCCTACAGCGGGCGGGTTAACATTTTCTAATCGAATCATAAACAGGTAATGCTAATTTGCATTTATATTTGCTTGCATTTGTATCAACACTACTCATCATACCAACCTATAGGAGGCTATATTCTTATGATTACTCATCTTCAAGACACTGTAACGCTGCATAATGGAATCCAAATGCCGGGTCTGGGGCTCGGCGTGTTCAAAGTAGAAGAAGGACCGACTCTCGTTCAAGCAGTCATTACAGCTATTCAGCACGGGTACCGCAGTATCGATACCGCGGCTATTTATGCCAATGAAGAAAGCGTCGGCGAAGGCATTCGCCAAGCGTTGGCTGCGACCGGACTCAAGCGGGAGGATCTCTTCATTACGTCGAAGGTATGGAACGCCGATCTGGGGTATGAAGCGACATTGGCCGCTTATGAGACGAGCCTGCAAAAATTGGGTCTCGACTATCTCGATCTTTATCTCATACATTGGCCGGTACAGGGCAAATATAAAGAGGCGTGGAGAGCTCTGGAAGCTTTGTATGCACAAGGACGGGTCAAAGCTATCGGGGTAAGCAATTTCCAAATCCATCATCTTCAGGATGTAATGAGCGACGCCACTATCAAGCCTATGGTCAATCAGGTCGAGTTCCACCCGCGCTTAACCCAAAAGGAGCTGCTCCAATTCACGAAGGAGCACGGGATTCAGCTCGAAGCCTGGTCTCCGTTAATGCAGGGCGAGCTGCTCGATACCCCGGAATTGAAGGACTTGGCTGCGAAATATAACAAATCCGTTGCCCAAATCATTCTTCGTTGGGATGTGCAGCACGGCGTCGTGACGATTCCGAAGTCTATTAAAGAGCACCGGATCATCGAAAATGCGGCTCTGTTCGATTTCGAGCTGAGCCAAGACGATATGGACCGGATTGATGCGTTGAACCAAAATCTTCGCGTCGGACCCGATCCGGACAACTTTGACTTTTAATTGACAATGTTGACAAAAAAAGACGCCTTCCTCTGAGCGGGAATGGCGTCTTATTCATTTAATCAGAAGCGGCCGCTGCTTGCACTGAAGCCTCCAGCTGACGCAATATCTCCTTATTGATACGGAGTAGCTCCGTGCGGTCCTCTTCGCTCATAGTGTCCAGGATCGCCGCCATCGCCCGGTACGAATTGGCGTTTTCCATCGACTTCCTCGCTGTGTCTTTCCCCTCCGGCGTTAAGGTCAGCTTAACCTCTCTCCGGTTCTCTTCCGGGATGTCCCGAACGACCAGACCCGATTGAACCAGCCCGTCAATATTGACGCTGACCGTGCTTTTGGGAGACATCAGCCGCTCCGTTAATTCCTTCAAGGTCACATTAGGCGACAGCATCAGTGTATTCAAAATGGCCATCTGCGCCAAGGTAATTCCCAGGGAAGCGGCATTGTGCTGCGACAGCTTGACGGACGCCCTGTTAATATTCCAATACGTTTGCATGATGTCCCTAGCTAGCACATTGTGTTCATTCGAAAAGTCCATCCCTTGACACCTCGTCTTTTGTCCAACTATGAACTGTTCAATAGTGAACTATTTTAAAGACATTATAATAGTTACCCGCTCACTGAGTCAAACCCCGTGCTACTACGTGTTATTGAACACGGATCATTACCATGCTTCTATCAGAGAGATTGTCAGTTGATATTGTCCACCTAGTAAGAGAAAATAATAGTGTTGTATACCAAATGAACGATAAGAGGTGTAGGAATGAGCAAATACGGGATGTACGTGAAGTTTACGGCTCAAGCCGGCCAGCGGGACGCTCTGGCCGCCATTCTGTTAGAGGCGGCTGTTGGCGCACAGACCGATCCGGATTGCGAAGTCTACATAGTCAATGTGTCGGAGACGGAGCCAGATACCATCTGGGTCACCGAGGTATGGAGCCACGAGGAGGCGCATAAGGCTTCCCTGCAGCTGGAGGAAACCAAAGCGGCCATTCAGCGCGCCATGCCGTTAATAGCCGGGGTTGAATCTATCCAGGTAACGCCTATCGGTGGCAAAGGGATACCGCATGCCTAATTCATTGCTCCATTTATTGCACAGGAAAAAACCGGGAGAGCCGCTGCTTCCCCGGTTTTTTGCTTGCCCTGACTGCTCGGCTGAGAGTGCGCTCCCTAGCCTGCTGCCTAATTCACACTATGAAGCGCTTGAAGCGCCGTCGATTCGTCGGGCAAAAAGAACACCTGCTTGCCATGGTTGCTTTCATAAATAAAATCCTTCAAGCTTTTGCTTCCATACATGTCAAAATTGCCGACAATGGCCAGCTTCACATGGTAATTCGTATATTTTTGCAATATTTCGCCTGCCAGCCGGGTACTCAAATCGAAAAACGATTCCGTAATATTCGACTTGTGGAGAAGGATTTTGTAGCAATCCTCGTATTTGAGTGAAGCCATCAGATCGAGCGCGTCTTGAACGTCGTTGATTATGATGTCAGAGCTTGTAACTACGGCTACTTTCGAGTCTCCTTGCTGGTTGATCTGAATTTGCATGTCCTCGCTACCTTTCCGTCGATGGGATAGTGTTTCATTTAGCCAAATTATACCACGGTCACTTCCACTTCTATACTTTTTGCTACAATCTCGAGCGAAGCGCAGTCCAACTCATCCCAATTCGTAAAAATAAATTTGCGGAACGGTTCGCTTTCTTTCATTACGCTAACGGCGTACAGCATCATCCCAATGGGCTTGTTGGAATGAATCATTTGGACATCGCAAAACGTCAGCACAACCAGCTCCCCCTCGTACCCTCTTAAGGAAACGGAGAAATTGTGGTTTTCCCAATGGGTTGAGGTAATGTAGCTGTCGTGCACCCTGTCATCCCCAACATAAGCGATAAATTGATTGTTCATCTCTCCGCCGCTCCCTGCTCTCTCTTAACAAGCGCTGTAGAGAATTGAACGGTATTGCCTTGAATCGTATTTCTGAGTACGTCGCGGAATACAAAGGCGGCTGCGTTATTATAATTTCCGTAAAAATCGGACAGATCGTCATTGTAAAATTGGATGACTTTGGCCTTAAACACAGGGTACACATACGTAATTCCAAAAACGGCGCGGGTAGCGGCGAAGTTGAACAGCCGATTGGTGCGGAAAGCGGTACGGTAGAGCCGGGCGATTTCGCGCGGCTTAAGCGCAGCACGGATAGGCTTTGCTACACTGCCTTGAAAGGTTTTTACTTTGACTTTGACCCGGGTACTCCCGAACGTTTTGTTCAGCACCAGGAGCGTAGCAAGCGCCCGGGCTTTTTGCAGCCCTCGAACTCGAAGCGTAATGATGAAACTGCCGTTCTCCGTAGTGCGCAAAGGTGCTACTCGTACCAACGGATCATTGCCTACGGAATACTTGATTTCATTGTAATACGTGGCCTCGGGCGGAGATAACGCGACCCGGGCCTGCTTTGCGGGGACAGCCATGCCTTGGCTCCTTTCCAATACCAACAGGATTCAAAAAGTGAGAACTCACTATTGAATACCATCCTATTGTGCATAGGACAGGTTGGAAACAGCACCCACCTAGGGGGAGAGCCTTTTTTTGCAGGCTTGTCGTCCGTCTCTTCTTAGTCCTTTGACCCTGTGGAACCGGCGTTCTAGTCTGTCGCTTTCCCTCTCAAGACGCTTTCGATCCGCTTATCCGGCATGAACCAGATCACAGCCATCAGCACGAAGAAAAAGCACGCTACCCACGGGCTGATGTAAGCCGCCACGACGGCGAGTAAATAGAGCAGCGGTGAAGCCTTGCCTTTGATATCCTTGCCCATCGCCGCCACGATAGCGGAATCGGAAGGATGCTGCTTAAGAATGGCCTTTTGCAGCAGCCGGTATGCAATCGCCGCTAGCAGCAGTACAATCCCATACAGAGCAGTCGGCGTGGAGGCGAAATTGCTCTCTCCCATCCAAGCCGTTGTGAAAGGTACGAGCGAGAGCCAGAATAGCAGCAGCATGTTCAGCCACATCAGCTTTCCATTCATCACATGAACAGTATGGAGCAGATGGTGATGGTTATTCCAGTAGATCCCGACATAAATAAAACTGAAGACGTAGCTGATAATCTTGGGGACAAGACCTAATAACGAGCTCCAGTCATGACCTTCAGGCACTTGAAACTCCAGTACCATGATGGTAATGATGATAGCCAGTACGCCGTCGCTGAATGCTTCCATTCGGTTTGTTTTCATCATTTCACTCTTTTCTTTTCGCATGGATTTCCCCTCTGGCCGTCGATTCGGCGTTGCGGTAAGGGACTGCTGAGTGGTTTCGACATCAAGGAAACCAATTCCTTTTTATTCTGTTGAAGCGACATAGTCCTAATCACTCTATATGGGCGCGGAGGCCGAAATTCAGGCTGCTATTTTTTGGTAAATTTACGACAAAGCCAAAGGAATTGTTCAAATACAGGAAGGGCCAAACTCGTTAGAATAGCAAAGAAGAACGGAACAACCCCAATTAATGAACAAACAGTCCATGATGAGGTGAGAAAACCAATGCTAACTTCTAAGAAACAAGCTCTGAGCGAATGGGAAGAGCTGTCCGGTATTTTGTCAGGGATTACGGGCCGTTACACGTCTCCGCCGCCGATTGAGACCGTTATAACCAACGGTTACACTTCCGGTCAGCTGCTGGCAAACGGCGATCTGTCCATAACTTCCGACGGAAGGGACGGAACGCAAACGTACTATATAGCCAAGTCCGACTTCTGGGCCCCGTCAAGCCAGAAGCTGACGTTTGGATCCGTGTCCGTCAAAGGGCCGAACTCCGGTACCGAAGCACAGCCGGACCCCGATTATTTGCAGGAGCAGGATATTTTGAACGCCGAAGTCCGATCGACTATGCGAATCGAAGGCGAGCTCGTTCATATGCGGACATGGCTAGCGGCATCGGAGAACCTGCTCGTGACCGAGCTCCGGACAAATCCGAATGCCCGAGCCATCCCGATCCAGGTGGAATTGGCCGTACCCGATAATCCCGGCTACCCTTACCAAAGCGGCACCGAAGACGGCATCATCTGGGTTACAAGAACGAGCGCCCCAAGTCCGGAGGATCACGCCTGGTTCTCCTTGGCCGCTGCGGCTGCGCGAGTTGTCGGTGCGGACGCGGTACCGTCCGTCCCTGTGCCCGGCTCGAGCTTCGCCCGCTTCGAATTCGAGCTTACGCCAGGCCAGCCGGTACAGGTGTACACAGTCATCCAAGGCGATGGCAGACCTTATGAGCAAATCAGACACGATATTCCGCACTACCTGAACTCCGTCAAGCAGCGCGTAGAGCAGCTGATTGCAGAAGATGTCGCTCAGCTTCATCAGGAGCATTTGGACTGGTGGAAAGAATTTTGGCTGAAGTCCTACGTGAAGCTGAATGACGAGGTGCTGGAGAAGTACTATTATGGGGCGCTTTATGCGCTAGGAGCTGCGGTACGGGAAAGCTTCCTTCCGCCGGGCGCCTACTCCTCGTGGAACAATAACGATACTACGGGCCCACTATACGGCTCCGGCTATTACTTGAACTTTAACTACGAAGCCGCCTTTTACGGCGTATTCAGCGGCAACCGTCCGGAGCTGGCGAATGCTTACTATCCGCCGATTATGGCGGAAATTCCTTTCCAGCGAAACGCGACGGCTAAGGCAGGCTACAAGGGCGTCTCCTTCTGCCGGTCGTTCCGGCCGATGCGTATTTACAACCGTCCTCCCGAGCCGTTGGACATCGCAGATACGAAAGACTACAGCAAGCTTCCAGCCGACCAGAAGACTAACGGCACGTTTGCCGCGCTGCCCTTCCTGTGGCGCTACCAGTACATGTACGACGTCGATTTCTTCCGCAGCGTCACCTACCCGTTTCTGAAGGAGCTGGCCGAATTCTGGATGGACTATTTGGAAAAAGGCGAGGACGGCTATTACGATGTACTGCACACCGGGGTGAACGAAGGCGGCGACGATATCAATCCTACTTATGACTTGGGCTTGATCCGCTCGTTATTCCAGGCTTTGATCAAGGGAAGCCGGGACTTGCAGGTCGATGCCGATCTGATTCCTGTATGGCAGGAAGTACTCGACCATCTAACGCCGTATCCTAGAGGCGAAATGGACGGCAAGGAAGTGTTCTTGCTGGCCGAAGAAATTCACAACCATATCAAGGGCAATGCTCTGATCAACAAAAGCGACCAGCCGATCATGCTGGAGGGAGTGGTGCATCCGAGCGACAATCTGGCGATCGGATCGGATCCGGAGCTGCTGCAGGTGGCGAGGAATACCCTGGAGTACATTAATCCGTTCGAACCCGGGGTACGGGGCTCGTCGCTCAACGGCTTCCCCAAGACGTTCACTATCGCCGCCAGAGTAGGCTGGGATCCGGAGGATTTGATCGGCAAGTTCAAGACCGTCATCAACCACTTATGGCGGGAAAACCTGACGGTCCGCCAGTCCGGCGGCGGGCTGGAGACATCCGGCTCCATCGAGACGATCCATTCGATGTTCCTGCAGACGAACGACGATACTCTGCGCGTGTTCCCTAACTGGCCGCAAGCCCGTGACGCCAAATTCGTCCGGCTTCGCGCCAAAGGAGCTTTCGTCTTGTCCAGCGAGCTGAAGGACGGCCGGGTCACGCACGTACAATTGACGAGCGACAAGGGCCGTCTGCTGAGGCTGGTCAACCCTTGGGGACAGCAGCCGATTCGCGTCGTGGGCGAAGATGGAGCTCCTGTCGAGCATACTATCGAGGACGGAGTTATCCTCTTATCGACGTCGGCAGGCGCGACCTACACCTTTACAGCTGATTCGAAGTAAGCTTCTATGTAAAAGCAAAAACACCGGCGAAGTTAACCGCCGGTGTCTTTTTTATCATGCGTTTATTTAAATCGGTTAGCCTCAGGATCCTCCGTATCGAATCCAACGGCTTCAATTGCGGTCCACAGCTCGGAAGGAATCGGGAAGCTCGCAAGCTCTAATGTCTGGGTGACTCGTTCCGGCTTGGTCATGCCGACAACCGTACTGGTGACACGCGGGTCACGCATAGAGAATTGAAGTGCCGCTGCAGCCAGTGGCACATTGTATTGCTGGCAAATTTCCGCATACGCTCTTGCACGCTCGATGATCAACGGCGGCGCTTCACTGTAAGCGTAGCGGGAGTATGCATCCGGACCTTTGGCCAACATGCCGCTGTTATAAGGAGCTGCATTGATTACTGCAACGCCCAAACGATTGGCGACATCCAGCAAAGGATCAGCGGATCGATTGAGCAGCGTATAGCGGTTATGGGTCTCAACGGCGCTGAACTCTCCCGTTTCTACGTACTGAATGAGCATGTCGATAGGACCGCCGGACATGCCGATGTGCTCGATGACTCCTTGATCCTTGAAGCTTTTCAAAACCTCCAGCGGACCACCCGGACCCATAACATTTTCAAAAGTTGTATGCTCCGGATCATGAATGTACACATATTGCAGGCGGTCTAGTCCTAGACGTTCAAGACTTCCTTCGATGGAGCGCTTGATCTGCTCACCGCTGAAGTCGCCGGTCTTCAGGCAGCGGTCCGCTTTGGTAGCAAGCACGAAGCCCTCAGGCAGTCCGCCGTTTTCTTTGATAACCTTGCCGATACGACGCTCGCTCTCACCATCGCCATAAGCGGCAGCTGTATCAAGGAAGTTGATCGAGCTTGCAAACGTAGCACGAACCGTTGCCAGCGCATTTTCTTCCGGAGCGCTATAGTTAAAGGTTTCAGGCATATCGCCGAGTGGAGCACCGCCAATGCAAAGCGGCGAGACTAACAGGCCGGTCTTGCCAAGCGGCCGATGGGACAGCAAAGAGTTAGACATGGAGTGATCCTCGCTTTCTTTTTTGGGAAAAGTGTATTGCTCGCTAAGTAACAAAAAATTGCCTAATTGCTTTCCTGCTTTGCTACTTTAATAGACTATTATATTTTACAATACTATTTCCTACTTTTGTTAGTAGTATTTTCGAAAAGTGGGACATTTTTTGTACCCGCCCGATCCTATCATGCCGTGGGTTTTTTTTCCTAATTTTAGAGGTTTTTCGAGCTTAATCGCGAATCTATAGTACTTTCAGCATGTTATTACTAGCAGTATCAGAATACATTTAGTTTGGATGAGGAGCGACAAGAATGAACAAGAAACGAGTTTCCATGGTGCTGGTGATGGTACTGCTCGTATCGCTGCTTTCGGGCTCACTATTGCCTGCTCGAGATGCGGCTGCAGCCGACATATGGATCCCCATCAGCACCCCGGGTGAGCTCAGTGCTATGAGCAGCAATCTATCGGGGAACTATATGCTCATGCAGGATATTGACCTAGCGGATTTCGACAACGGCGATCACCAAGGATGGGATCCGATAGGCGTCTATTTATCCGATCCGTTTAAAGGAAAATTCGACGGCAATGGGCATACGATCCGAAATCTGACCATAAACAGGCCTGACCAAAATTACGTCGGATTGTTCGGGTATGCTGACGGAGCTATGATTTCGAATTTACGTTTGGACAATGCGATGATCAGTGGACATTCTTATGTTGGAGGGATTGCCGGACAAATGACGGCATCCACTCTCTCGAATTCTTCCGTACAAGGGACCATTACAGGAAACAGATCTACTGGTGGTTTGGTAGGCTACAGCGGCCAAAACACACTAGCGGATAACTATGCGGAAGGAACGATGCTTCTCGGTTCATCTCCTGGGGGAAACTTCGGCGGACTCGTTGGATATAGTACAGGCAACGGAATTGCCGGCACCGTTTCTCGATCGTATTCGACCGCTACAGTCCCCTCAGGTCCGGCCTCCGGCGGTCTGATCGGCTTCAATGGTAACACTGCGATTTTATCATCTTATTGGGATACTCAGACAAGCGGGAAGAGCGACTCTGCCGGCGGGACAGGCAAGACCACTGCCGAGATGAAGCGTAAAGCGACCTATGCGGAATGGGATTTTACCACGACCTGGGGGATCATCGAAGAGAGCACCTACCCGCTGCACCGCAACGACTATTTGAATGTCGCGTTAGCCTCACTCACGGTTAAAGATGCAGGCGATAACTCTACTCTGCCTTTAGACCGTGCTTTTGCCAGCGATTATGGTGTCTACTCCTTACAGGTCGTCAACAAAACCGGTCAGATCGTCGTTGCCGGTACTCCGGTAACAGGGACCTCCTCCGTATCGGTTGACGGGGGCGCCGACTCGAAGACCCTTACGCTTTCCACGGGTAAAAATGAATTTCAAATTAAAGTTACAGCGACAGACGGATCGTACGCTGAGTACAAGTTAACGGTTTATCGCGATGCCGGTACGAACCAGTATCCGCACCGCATCACAACGGCCACTCAGTTGTCCAAAATTGGCGATCCCGCCGAAGGCTACGGTATGAGCCAAGTGTACAGGCTGGATGCCGACTTGGATCTATCCTCTTTCATCTCAGGAACGGGATGGTCGCCGATCGGCACCAGCTCCAACCCTTTCGCGGGAGTTTTGGACGGCAATGATCATACGGTTTCACATATGACCGTTAATGCACCAATGTCAGATCATGTCGGATTATTCGGCTATGCGAACGGAGCAACGTTGAAAAACATTGCCCTGATCGACGCCCATATAACGGGGAACGAGAAGGTTGGCGGATTAATTGGAGCCGCAGAAAACGTCAACGTCAGCGCAACTGCAGTACAAGGAGCCGTACACGGCAGCAAGCATGCGGGAGGCTTGGTCGGCAGCGGAGACAATATGACCGTGAGCGGTGCAGCAATGCAAGGAGCCGTATACGGCAATGAAAACGTCGGCGGACTGATCGGTGAACTGTTGCAATCGGGATCCTCGGTTAGCGAGTCGTACTCAGCTGCTTTGGTTTCCGGCGACATCCTCACAGGCGGTTTGATCGGATTCAACAACGGAGGAGACGTCTCCAATTCATTCTGGGATACGGATAGCAGCCGCCAATCCAATTCAAACGGAGGAACCGGGAAAACGACGAGTCAAATGATGACAAAGGCTACGTATACCGGCGCAGGCTGGCTGTTCGGCAGCGGCCATCGCTGGGGCATCATTGACGGCACAACTTACCCGATGCCGAATACCGCCTTAGACAGTGTCTCGCTTAACGGTTTGACGGTAACCGCACCAGGTGCATCGGTTTCGATGGGCAGCTTCGATAAAAACAACGGCATCTATTCGGCAGCGCTCAGTACGCCTGTAGCCAGAGCTACGGTAGCAGCCACAGCTGCTGCCACAGGCGCAACCGTCACGGTGAACGAATCGGCCGGCAGCAACATCGCTCTTACGCTTGGAAATAATCCGGTTGACATAAGGGTTAAATCACCCGACGGCTTATGGCAGGGCCTCTACCGCTTAACGATCATCGTGCCTACACCGCAGCCGAAGTCGGTTCAATTACCGGCCAACGGATTTTACGGTATCGGTCAGCAGCTGGATTTTACCGTTACCTATGATAAGCCTGTTGATGTTGCAGGAACGCCGACGATTCCGCTATATGTGGGGACAACAGTTAAAGCTGCCCAATATATCGGCAAGCCGCCCGGTGAGCCGGCTAAGCTGTTATTCCGCTACACGGTACAAGCCGGCGACAAGGACATGGATGGTATCGCTTTAGGAAGCGAGATTACTACAGCAGCTCCTGCAGCGATTACAGCACTTGGCTCTAACGTTCCGCTAACTTTATCCGGCATAATCCCTTCTACGAGCAACATATTGATTAACGGCGTTGTCCCGTCGATAGTCCTGACACCTTCGACAACAGCGCCAACGAATGGACCTGTAACGATTTCCGTAACGTCGGACGGAACGATCCTTAAATGGGCTGCCGGCACCCACGCTGCTTCCTATTTTACCAGTGCAGGCACGGCAATCGCTTCCGGCGGGTCCTTCCTGGCATCGAGTAACGGCAGCTATACCGTCTATGCCAAGGATGACGTAGGAAACGCAACGGTTCAAATCATTACCGTTTCCAATATCATCACGCAAAATCCAGCTATTCTACTTGATTACAGTCCGAAGAGACTTGTCCATTCCGGTGTAAATGTCTCCGTAAACGCATCGGTTTATGAGGAGGATAAAGGCAATACGTTGGCCGTCTTGAAATGGGCTAATGGCATTAGAACTGTTAGCGATTTCGCCAATCCCGCATTCGGAACGGATGTGTTGGACTCAAGAAGCTTTCATGTGATTCATAACGGGACTTACACTGTTTATGCAGCCGATGCAGCAGGGAATTCCAAAGTCGAATCGATTACTATCAGCAACATCGTCACACAGCTCCCAGCCCTAACGTTGGACTATAGTCCGAAGGGTCTTGTCCATTCCGGTGTTGATGTCTCCGTGACCGCATCGGTCTATGATGGAGGGACCGGCAATACGTTGGCCGCCCTGAAGTGGGCGCCTGGTCAGCTTACTGCAAGCAGCTTCACGGATCCTTCGTTCGGGACGGATCTGTTGGGGTCAAGAAGCTTTCATGCGGCTCAAAACGGCATCTACACCGTTTACGCAGCCGATGCGGCAGGCAATTCGAAGGTTGAAACGATTACTGTCAGCAACATCGTCACGCAGCTCCCAGCCCTAACGTTGGACTATAATCCGAAGAGTCATGTCAAATCCGGTGTAGATGTCTCCGTGACCGCATCGGTCTATGATGCAGGGACCGGCAATACGTTGGCCGCCCTGAAGTGGGCGCCTGGTCAGCTTACTGCAAGCAGTTTTGCGGATCCTTCGTTCGGGACGGATGTGTTGGATTCAAGAAGCTTTCATGTGACTCAAAACGGTATCTACACCGTTTACGCAGCCGATACGGCAGGCAATTCGAAGGTCGAAACGATTACTGTCAGCAACATCGTCACGCAGCTTCCGGCCCTAACGTTGGATTATAGTCCGAAAAGTCTTGTCCATTCCGGTGTTGATGTCTCCGTAAACGCATCGGTCTATGATGCAGGGACCGGCAATACGTTAGCCGCCCTGAAGTGGGCGCCTGGTCAGCTTACTGCAAGCAGCTTCGCGGATCCTTCGTTCGGTACGGATGTGTTGGATTCAAGAAGCTTTCATGTGGCTCAAAACGGTATCTACACCGTTTACGCAGCTGATACGGCAGGCAATTCGAAGGTCGAAACGATTACTGTCAGCAACATCGTCACGCAGCTCCCGATCCTTACTCTGGATTACAGTCCGAAAGATTCAGATCAACCTAGCGTCGATGTAACCGTGTCGGCGTCGGTATACAATGCAGATGCCGGTAATACGTTAACGGCCTTAAAATGGGCGCCTGGTCAGCTTACTGCAAGCAGCTTCGCGGATCCTTCATTCGGGACGGATCTGTTGGGGTCAAGAAGCTTTCATGTCACAAAGAACGGAGCCTACACAGTCTTTGCGGCCGATTCGGCTGGTAATCAACAAGTCGAATTTATCGAGATTACGAATATTTTGAATCCAACAACACCTGTCGATACGACTCCAACAACGAATCGGAGGAATCCTTCGAGTCAGAGTCAGTATGGTATAGTTCCTGGCCAAGCCTACACCCTTACAATCGATGGAATTACGCTGCAGATCCCTGTGGGTGCTATCACAGAGCCGATGAATATTACTATGAGGAACGCGACGAGCGAAGCACTTCAACTGCTCGGACCTGATCAGAAGCTGCTGAGCGATGCCTTTGCTATAACAAAAGATGTATCCGGTAAGTTTGCCATTCCGGTTACACTTAAAGTGCAATGGACAAGTAACCAATTAGGTGCTAATCAACGGCCAGCGATATTCTATTATGATGAAACGGTCCAGCAATGGGTAGAAATTGAGAGCAAGCCCGATGGCAGTGTCGTCATAGGGCAAACCGATCACTTTACTTTGTTTGCCGTCATGCCTGTTCATCTGGCAGTGGAGACGCAGCAGGAAAAAACCTTCTCGGATATCGCCGGCCACTGGGCGGAGGCAGAAATCCGGGAAAGTGCTGCACTGGGCTGGATCGATGGCTATCCGGACGGCACATTCCTTCCAGACAAACCGATTTCCAGGGCGGAATTCGCGGTCATGCTTAACAATGTATTGCATTTGCCGGCTGGTTGGGAACTGCCTTTCGCGGATAAGTCAGACATTCCCGGATGGGCTTCCCCAGCAATAGCGAGCGCTGTCCGAGCCGGTATCGTAAACGGATATTCAGACCGTACCTTCCAGCCGGATGTACGAATCGTTCGCGCGGAAGCAGCGGTTATGATCGCCAAAGCCGCAGGACTGAAGGCTGAACAAGCTGCAAAGCCAACTTTCTCGGATGACGCCTCCATTGCCGTTTGGGCAAAAGCCTATATCGAGGCTGCGTATAGAGCGAAGCTCATTCAAGGCCAATCGGGCAACTTATTCAACCCGCAAGCTCCCGCAACACGGGCAGAAGCAGTAGTTCTGCTCAAGCGGCTGACTGCCCATCTTCACCCTCAGGCAGACAGGTAATTTCTTATTCGGAGAAGCCTGCGTTGATGAGAAAACCGTCCTTCGGCGTCTTCCGAAGATGATCGAGCGCGTTCATCGGTAGTTTTTATCACCAAACAAAAAGAGCCCCCATAATAAATAGGGGCTCTTTTTGTATATACTAATATTCACTTAATTTCTAATGAGATAATCGAAGGCTCCCAAAGCTGCAGTAGCGCCGGATCCCATCGAAATGATGATCTGTTTGAAAGCACTATTGGTGCAGTCGCCTGCGGCAAACACTCCAGGAACGCTTGTAGCGCCGTGACGATCTACCACGATCTCACCAAAGCGAGTGCGTTCCAGCGTTTCGGCCAGCCAGTCCGTATTCGGTACAAGACCGATCTGAACAAACACGCCTTCCAGCTCGACATGATGCTCTGCTTGCGTCTCACGATCGATGTAAGTAATCCCGTTCACTGTGTCCGTACCGGTAATTTCTTTGGTTTGAACGTTCTTGTGAACAGTCACATTCGGCAGGCTGTAGAGACGATCCTGCAAAACAGCGTCAGCTTTCAGCTCAGGCATGAACTCGAGGACCGTCACGTGCTTGACGATGCCTGCAAGATCGATGGCCGCCTCGATACCGGAGTTGCCTCCGCCGATCACGGCTACGTGCTTTCCAGTAAACAGAGGACCGTCGCAATGAGGGCAGTAAGCTACCCCTTTGTTCTTGAACTCGACTTCGCCCGGTACGCCGACATTGCGCCAACGAGCACCCGTGGAGATGATAACGGTTTTGCTCTTCAGAACAGCCCCGCTCTCAAGCTCAACTTCGATGAAGTCCTTCTTCTCCAACCGTGTGGCACGCTGCAGCTTCATTACGTCAACACCGTATTCCTTAACGTGCTCCTCAAGACTGGCTACCAGCTTAGGACCTTCGGTATATTTGACGCTGATGAAGTTCTCGATGCCCATGGTGTCCATCACTTGACCGCCGAAGCGCTCGGCGACAATCCCGGTCCGGATGCCTTTGCGCGCCGCATAGATCGCTGCGCTGGCTCCGGCAGGTCCGCCACCGACAACAAGCACGTCGAACGGCTCTTTGTCCGCAAGCTCGGATGCGTCCGGTCCCGTTCCCAGCTTGGCCAGGATCTCTTCGAGCGACATGCGGCCGCTGCCGAAGAACTCGCCATTAAGGTATACCGATGGCACTGCCATGATGTTCTTGCTCTCGACTTCCTCTTTGAAAGCCGCGCCGTCAATCATAGTATGAGTAATGCCCGGGTTCAGGATGCTCATCAGGTTCAACGCCTGAACGACATCAGGGCAATTGTGGCAGCTCAAGCTAATATACGATTCGAATTGATATTCGCCGCGAATGCTTTGAATCTGGTCAATGACCTGCTGCTCCACCTTTGGAGGTCTTCCGCTAACCTGCAGAAGCGCGAGCACCAGGGATGTAAACTCGTGTCCCAATGGGATGCCGGCAAAAGCAACCCCAGTATCTTCACCCTTGCGGTTCACGGTAAAGCTCGGTGTACGAGGCAGCGAAGCTTTCTCGACGGTGATCATGGAAGACATGCCGGCGATTTCATCAACCAGCTCCAGCATCTCTTGGGAAACGGCATCGGACCCGGCACTCACTTTAATCAGGACGTCGCCTTCCATGAGCTGCAGGTATTGATTTAATTGTCCTTTGATCTCTACGTCCAGTGCCATCAGCTTTCAGCTCCTTAGATCTTTCCTACAAGATCAAGGCTTGGCTTCAACGTTTTGGAACCTTCCTGCCATTTCGCTGGGCAAACCTCGCCCGGGTTGTTTCTTACATATTGAGCCGCTTTGACTTTGTTAACCAAGATGCTTGCATCACGGCCGATGCCGCCTGCATTGATCTCAACCGCTTGGATTACGCCGTCTGGATCGATGATGAATGTACCGCGATCTGCCAGACCGTCCGCTTCGATCAATACGTCGAAATTGCGGGAGATTGTGTGGGAAGGATCGCCGATCATGATATAAGTAATTTTGCCGATAGTCTCGGAGCTGTCGTGCCATGCTTTATGTGTGAAGTGAGTGTCCGTGGATACGGAGTATACTTCAACGCCAAGGCCTTTCAAAGTTTCGTATTGGTTTTGCAGATCTTCAAGCTCCGTTGGGCATACGAAAGTAAAGTCAGCCGGGTAGAAGCAAACTACGCTCCATTTACCTTTGAAATCAGCTTCAGAAACGTCGATAAATTTACCGTTGTGGTAAGCAGATGCTTTAAATGGTAATACTTCAGTTCCGATAAGAGACATAATGTATTTTCCTCCTTAAATTGGGCTTAATTTTTGTTATGTAAAAATGATAGCATTAACCACCATTTTCATCATGAAGTAACCATGAAGGTTTCATGAAGTTTTGATGAAGATTTGCGACAAGGCGTCCTGCATCTAAGAGCAATACAAAGTTATCATTCCAATTTAAGATAATTCCATACTCATTATAAAACGGCCCTCCCCTTGCTTACAAGACTTCACGCTTTCGATCTTACAATAAACAAGATGACGCTTCGATCCCGTTCAAAATCCCAATCCACGAACACGTCAAGCATCTTCACATTCAGAATTTGTTCAATATACTTGTTATCCCGCAAATAACTTTTTTCGAGATGATTGATCGCCTGCTTTAAATGATCCTCATCCCGCAGCCGAATCAATTCTTTGCTGAGATCAATAAGAATACCGGTTCGTACGATCAGAAGCGTTCGTTTATTGATCATGCGGGAGCTGATATGATCCGGCTTTTTTTGGACCCGATGACTCATACGGCCAATCTCTTGATGCAGCTCCTCTTTTCCTGGATACTTCTCCTGCGAACCGGAACCAAATGGAGGATCCTCGCATTGACGCCCAACAAACATGCCTGAGTGATTATGTAATTCCCAATCATAATAGAACTCTAGAATGTTCATTCCGGTTAGCAGCAGTAAATAAGCTTTGATTTCAGGTAATAGCGACCTCATCACGATATCTCTAGTATGTTGAATGGCGCGGATTTGCCCCTGCTTCAGAAGTATTTTTTCGGTAGGAGTCAAAAACTTTTGTAAATAAATAACAATATACGGACGGTCTATACTTACATAAATGGATTGGGGCCCTTTTCCAAATGCATCTCGGAGCATTTTCCCTATGTGGCTAGCAATTTCATTCTGGAAATGGTTTTCATTCATATTCAAAAAGATTCATCCTCGGTCTAGGTAAAACCATTATAGTTTTACCCTAATTATCAAGATAATATAATTCACCGTAGATTTTGTCCTACAACCTAGTAACAAAAAAAGCCTAAATAAAGGTTGCTACGCAACGTTTATTCAGGCTTATGTCCAGCGCTATCTCTGGTTCATTACGGCCAACTAAATCCTTATTCCTGCTGGTATTGCTTCAACTTCAACTGCAAGTTCCTCACACGTGGTTGATAAGGCAAGAGCGTCATATCTGTTACCCACACCTATTTTAATAATTTTAAACATAATAAGCAAGATTAAGCTTGTACTATTTGGAGTATTCCTCAAGAGCTTGCTGCAAGGACCCCCTCGTCTCTACTTTTTCGTGAAACGAAATCCCTAATTCGACCATAGTATTCGTAATTTCAGGACGTATACCGGTGATGATGGCTTTGCATCCTTGGATTATAATGCCGTTCACTATTTTAAACAGATGCGACACAATCGCCGTATCCATGTAGACGACACCGGATAAATCAATAATGACTTGCTTGAGCTTCAATTGGTATATGCGGACTAATACATGTTCCTGGATTTTTTTGGCGCGGAGTGTGTCTAATTTGCCGACAATCGGGAGTATGGCCATGTGGTCGGAAAGGGGAATAACCGGGAGGGACAGATCCTCTATAACCTCGCGTTGGGATTGGAGAACCTCATTCTTATATTCGGAATAACTAGACGCAAAATGTTTCATGTAGGTGTCTAAATTAAAGTTAACCTGCCGCTCCAGCTCGAAAAATTGCTTCTGGCTTTGTTCGACGTTTATGTAATAATTAAAGAGAAAATCCCAGTAGGTCTTGCGCAGCATTTGAAGCCATTCAAGCTTTAATATTAAATCCAAATTATGGCTCGCCCAGTTCCTCCCGTGCTCCTTGGCATGCGCGATTAAGCCATGCTCGTCCCGATCGTTGAGCAGGAGCACCACCTTGTTCGCCGATTCAAGGATAAAATCGGAATCGATTTCAGTCGATTTGATAATTTCAAATAACTCTTTTCCCTGCAGCTTAAGCAATTCGAAAAAATCAATTTTATTAGCCGTATAAAATTGTGAAAAGCTCTGATCATGGACATAATGTAAGTTCAAAGGAACCACCTCCAGCTTATTCGTCAAATTTTGAACAGGAAACTGTACCAAAAATTCGGTACCGACACCAACCTTGCTTTTAACCCGGATGATCCCGCTGTGTTCGTAAATGGTTGAAAATACTTGAGTTAATCCCATGCCGGTGCCTTCCGTTTTGGACGTATAGAAAGGAGTGCCCAGCAATCTTATTTTTTCCTCCGGTATCCCGCTCCCGGTATCCGAAACCTTAATCATTAATTTGCCATCGGCTTTATAATGCTTAATAGTGATGGTCCCTCTGTCCGAAATAGCTTCAAATGCATTTTTAATTAGGTTAAAAAAAGCTTTTTTTAACTGGTTCCTCTTACCATACACTCTTGTATCCGTATCCAAGAATTGTTTTTGAATAGAGACTTGATACGATCTTTCTTGAAAAAGATACAGTAAGGACTCCAATTCGGAACAGAGATTAATCGAATCGAAAGGCTCGTTTTCCAAATCGGGCTTAGAGACGTGCAATAAATTTTGCAATGTGGAAAGTGCGTTCTCCAGCTCGGTATAGGCATAGTCGAGGTACTTATGCGGCGATTCTTCCTTTAGCAACTGGAGAAAGCCCTTTACCGCGGTTAGCGGGTTTTTGACCTCGTGTGCGATTCCCGCTGCGATTTGACCCACAGAAGCCAACCGGTCCAGTCTCAGGTCGGACTCGCTTACCTGATTATTTCCATCTGATTCGGACAATGTACGGTACTCCTTTCGACGTATTTAGTTCAAGCCATTCCATCAATCACATGAGCCGGCAATCCCTAATCCTATATCCATAGGAAGAGTATAAAAAAAGCCTAAAGAAAAGCTGCTGTTCGCAACTTTTATCCAGGCTTATGTCCAGCGCTATCTCTGGCCCATTACTACCTTCTATTGATTAGGATTTAGCACGAAAACGATGACGCTTTTGTCAAACTGAAAGTCCCAATCTACAAATGTATCAACTATTTTCGTTTTCAAGATGGGTTCGAGATGATTGTTGTTATGCAAATGGCTCTTTTCCAGACTTCGTTTCGCCACCTTTAAATTCCCTTCAAATCCATGCCGGATCAACTCTTTCTCAATGCTGATCAGAATGCCGTTTCGGATCACTAGGAGCATACGACCGTTAAGCATGCAGGAATACGTTTCTTCCGGGGTCTTCTGCACCAGATGACTAATATCATTGATTTCCCGGTGAAGCTCTTCTTTTCCGGGATACCCCTCTTGCTTGATTGCTTGCAGGCTGTCCTCATCCGATTCAATCCCTACGAATACTCCTGATAAATTATGAAGCCCCCAGTCGTAGTAAAATTCCCGAAAGTGAATGCCCGCTATTAAGGACGTATATGCTCTAATCTCAGGAATGAGCGACTTCATTAGCAAGTCTCTTGTATTCTGTATGGGAATAACCTGATCCTGCTCAAGAAGTATTTTTTCCGTAGGTGACAATAGACCCCTAAAGTGAAATACAACAAAAGGCCGGCGAATACTTACGAAGATCGATTGCGGTCCTTTCCCGAACGACTCTCTAAGCAGCCTTCCGACATGACTGGCTAGTTCCGATTGGACTGTTTTGGGTTCCAACAACGATCATCCTTACATTAAGGCAAAAGCATCAAATCTTTCACCCTTTTTTATTGTACCTATATTTTTGGAAGCGTTCAACTACTCTGTTATTATTTACTTCCCCGTTCCGTCTCATACTGCTTTATGCATCATCGTCGCTTACGCCAAAGGGAGAACTGCTATTATTGGTATAATTTTTTTTATGGATATGTACAAAAAACATAATTTGTTTTATTGATAATGCGGTCTTACAATAGCACCTGTAACCACAGTTCAACAACATAGGAGGCCATATCAATGGGAAAACAAATTTTGATGGTTGTCACCAATCATACCGATATGCAGGAAGGCAAAAAGACGGGAATCTGGCTGTCGGAGTTCGCGGAGGCTTATCTGGCGTTCCAAGAAAACGGCTATGAAGTTACCGTAGCAAGCCCCAAAGGAGGCGCTGGTCCGATTGATCCGGGCAGTGTAGACGACCAAACACCGCAAGCCATCTTGGACGCTGCCAAGCATCTGGAGCACACCCGTAAGCTGGATGAGGTAACGGCAGAAGCTTTCGAGGCGATTTTCCTGCCCGGCGGTCACGGCACGATGTTCGATCTACCGGATAACCAACCACTTCAGCAATTGCTTCGTGAATTTTATGAAGCCGGAAAAATCGTCGCCGCTGTTTGCCATGGCCCTGCCGGTCTCGTTGGCGCGACGTTGTCCGATGGACAGCCGCTGGTTGCAGGCAAGCGCGTGAATGCTTTTACGGATAGAGAAGAAGCAGCGACAGGCTTGGGCTCTTCCCTGCCTTTCCTCTTGGAGAGCAAGATCCGCGATCTGGGAGCGATTTTCGTAGCGGCACCCAACTGGAGCTCCCATGTAGAAGTCGACGGCAACCTCATTACCGGACAAAATCCCCAATCTACGCTCGCTGTTACCGAAGCAGTATTGAGTAAATTAAGCTAATACTATACGTGAGACTGATTGAACACATGGATCAGCCTCCTTACTTTATACAAAAGGAGGACACACCCTATCATGATAACGGAACAAATGGCTAATCATTCTGAACAGGCGGCACAGTCTTCTCGCAAAGGCTCGACTCTCGCCATCTACGCGCTCACTCTCGGTGCATTCGCTATCGGGATGACGGAATTCATCATTATGGGGTTGCTTCCAGAAGTGGCAGCCAGTCTGAAGGTCTCTATCCCCATGGCCGGCTTTCTTATTACGGGCTATGCCTTGGGGGTCGCGATCGGTGCTCCCTTCATTACAGTGGCAACTCACAAAATGCCGCGTAAAGCACTTCTGCTATTTCTGATGATACTATTTATCGCGGGAAATGCGCTCGCCGCTATCGCACCGAATTATACGGTGTTGATGCTGGCCCGCATCTTGGCTGCACTTACCCACGGTTCGTTCTTCGGAGTCGGCTCGGTCATTGCCGCGGAGCTAGTTCCCAAGGAAAAGCGTGCAGGCGCTATCGCCATCATGTTTACCGGACTGACACTGGCTAATATATTGGGAGTGCCGTTTGGAACCTATCTCGGACAGGCGTACGGCTGGCGCTCTACGTTCTGGGCGATCACGTTGATTGGGATCATTGCGCTGATCGGGATTGTCATCCTCGTCCCAAAGGTTGCCAGTGCAGTATCCAGCCTGCAAAAAGAGCTCGGGGTACTCAAACGCCCTGCGGTTCATATCGCTCTCTTGATGACCGTATTCGGATTTGGCGGCGTGTTTACAGCTTTTACTTACATTTCGCCCATCCTGGTCGATATTACGGGCTTCTCACCTGGCTCGGTTTCCTACATCCTCGTCCTGTTCGGGGTCGGGATTACGATCGGGAACATTTACGGAGGCAAATTGGCGGACCGCAGCCTGTTCCCCTCCTTGCTTGGAATCCTTGCTTTGCTCGCGATCATCCTTGCGGTATTTAGCTTCACGGATCAGCATAAGCTCCTTACCTTGATCACTGTATTCGTATTAGGAGTCGCAGCATTCGGTACCGTCCCAGGCCTGCAGCTGCACATGCTGAACACGGCCAAAGAAGCTCCGACACTCGCCTCGACATTGAATATCGCGGCCTTTAATCTGGGCAATGCTCTGGGTGCCTATATCGGGGGGATCGTCATTGATGCGGGCTTTGCAGGAGGACTGTCAGCCGTACCTTGGGTCGCTTCACTTGTGACGGTTATCGGAATTTTGTTTACAATATGGGGAGCACAGTATCAGAAACTAAGGAAGGGCAGCTAACATGGTAGACTTTGAGTGGTACCGAAGCTTTATTAGCATCTACAAGCATAGCTCTGTATCGGAAGCGGCCAGAACAAGGATGATGACCCAGCCGGCCATGAGCCAGCATTTGGCTTCTCTGGAAGCCGAGGTGGGTGAACCCTTGTTTACACGAGCTCCCCGCAAAATGATTCCGACCGAGCGAGGCAAAGCGCTGTATACACAGGTGGTGCCGCTCATCGAGGCTTTGGAAGAAACCTCTCAGACCCTCAAGAACAGCACGGCCACTTCTTTGCCCATACTTCGGATTGGGTCTGCACATGAGTTTTTTCGGGAAAAGATCGCTCCACATATCGGCAGCTACCAGATGCGAGTTATTGCTTCTCTCGGTGTCGCTTCCAAGCTGCTTGACTGGCTGCTGGAGGAAAAGGTCGACGTCATCGTCATGTCGCAAAAGCTTGTCGCCCCTGGCATCGAATATATCCCGTACATGCAGGAGGAGTTTGCGCTGGTGGCGCCTCCTGATTACGTTGAGCCGGCTTTTGCCGACAAGGCGTCGTTTGAAGCGTGGTTATGCTCCCAGCCTTGGATCAGCTATGGCTTGGACTTACCCATCATCCGCCGTTTTTGGCGCGAGCATTTCCAGAAACGCCCGCAAACGCATCCTACCCACGTCGTGCCCGATCTGCACAGCGTGCTTAAGGCCATCGAGCATGGCGCGGGAATCAGCTTGCTTCCTACGTTCATGCTGGATGATCATTTATATCGCAGCAAGGTCAAGATTATGTACCCGTCCTGTACCGTTCATAACGACCTGTACTTGGCGTACCAGATGAAAAAACGGAATTCACCAAATGTGAAGGCGTTTATTGAAGCAGTGAAACGGACCGTTTGATTTTGGCGCGATGAGTGAAAGAGGCTGTTATCCTTTGGCGGATAGCAGCCTCTTTTTCAATGGATATGGGAGATATATTCGAGCGCGGTTGTTCCATATACGCTTTTAAAGTGTTTGTTCAAGTGGGTTAAATCAAAAAAACCGCATGCCGCTACGGCTGCATAAACATCTCTATGGGTTTCGATTACCTGCTTGGCACGTTCTATTTTGCAATTAAGGAAGTATTGATAAGGTGAAATGCCCGTATGAGTTTTAAATAGCCGGATAAACTGAAATTTCGATACATTAAGCTCTGTACAGATCTCATCCAGCTTGAGGACTTTCCATTTCTGTTTCTTCATTGATGTCCTATCGGCCGTGATTCTGGTCACTATAGTTTGGAAGAGCACGTTGACCCAACGGCACTTCTTGGATTCACTCAAGGATAAGTTTAAGGTAACCTTCTAAGTTCAATCAATCTTTACAAAACAAAAAGCCCTTTTGATTAGGGCTTTTTGTTCGTTCAGTGTGCTCAGCATGCTTTCACACGTATACAAATCCATGCCCGCAAGGAATTCAACAAAAAACTTGCCGTCACTTATGGTACGGTTCTCCGCTCTATCTTTAACGGCAAGTTTTTGGGTACTGTTTCTAAATCTTTATAGTCAATAAAAGGGCACCCATTGAAGGCGCCCTTTTATTATTGTCTTTGTAAGAAACCAGCAAATTGCGCATGTCTTCTCAATGTAACTTTTATTGCGTCCTTTATTGAAGACGGCATGGTTGCTTCTGTTGAAAAAGCCTTTATTTCAATTATTACCTTCGGCTTTTGAGAACCTGGGCGCTTTATGAAAATATCAGCCCGTACTGAACTATACCCAGAAGTTAAGGTTTCTTCATAAGTAGCCTCAAGTCCGCTTGTTCTAAACACTCTTGCTATCCTTCTCCCAAGCTGGGTTGGCTTAGTTGTAACACTTTCATACCAAACCCTTGCTTCTTCAGCCCGTTTGGACTCTCTCTCCTTTAGAGGAGTATACTCATATTCATCCCACTTATCAGCTACAACTTGGTAAAAATGAGTTCTCATAAACCTTCCAACATAAGAGTCACCATAAGTACCCTCTGGATTATCTAAGTCATTACAGAGCCTATGAAGGTCTGCAGCCCGGATAGGTATTATCCTTACGTCAAAATAAAGACGCGTGCGATTCAATTCCTTCAATGGTAGTTGGGCCCGATCCTCGGTATTTAGCTCTCTATGCCAGGCTTCCCAATTAAGTTTGTAACCTTCACGGGCTTTAGAGAATTGCAAAACGCGCTGGGTTCGTAGAGCATCCGAAACTGGCCACATTAGTATTACTTGGTATTCCGATAGATTGTGAATATCAATTAGATTATCAGCGAGACGTACCCCCACTGCCTCCATAGCACTCCCAATGGTATGGTAATCTATGCTAATTCCCTTTACATCTTCTTCAATAATCTCAAAATCAGCCAGCGACTTGTCACTATTATGGAAACTAAATGTTTCATCTATAATTTTTGGCCATTCATGCTTATCAGGACCAGTAATAATAAAGCTATCATGTAGTAAAATTCTTCTATTACGCGAAGTTGCATCAACCAGCATTTTCTGAAAATCTACGCTGGTTGTTAACCAGATGAAGATAATTGGTATTTGACTTAATTCACCTCGGTCAAAAAGGCTCAAATATTCAACAAACTGCGTTGGGATCTTTTCCTTGCCTACGACGTTTTCTTCGTATTGATCAATAATAGCAATCAACAATTTCCCGACGTTATGATCTCTTTCTCTTTTAATCCTTGTCAGGAGTGAGTCTTTTATTTCTATATCTTCTCTACCCAAGACAAAGGTATATGCACTCGGGATATGGGTACTTATTTCACGGGCAGCAGATGTTTTTCCGGCACCACTTTCTCCATATAGCGGTAGAAACCGTATGCCACCACTAATTTGCATTGATTTGTTTGCACGATTTACTAAGGTTAACAGTTCAGTATTTGGTATTAATCGACCTCGGTAAGCCTCATCTAAGCTTTCATAGCGGGATGGTAAGCTAATACTCATATTTTCTATCACAACCTTTAGGTAAAGTATACTAGTTATATTTACAATACCACGATTGCCATTAATATACAATTTGTAACATTTTTCCGGGGCGCTCGTCTCAAGCAAAATCATTCTGTGGCCTCTAAATAGTTCTCAGAACCCTACTGGCGCCGACTTTGTCGTCAATCATGGCGCCTCTACAAATGCCCGCCAAAGCCCAGGCCCGCTGCGCGCTTCTCAAAAAACTTGCCGTTATTTGTGATACGGTTCCTTCCTAATAATCTTAAACGCCCGATAAATCTGCTCCACCAGCACCAGCCGCATCAGCTGGTGCGGCAAAGTCATGCGCCCGAACGACAGCTTCAGTTCGGCGCGCTCCAGCACCGCGGGGGCCAGCCCTAGCGAGCCCCCGATCACGAACGCCACGTGGCTGCGCCCGTACGTGGCGAGGCCCTCTACATGCCGCGCGAGCTCCTCGCTCGATAGCGGCTTGCCGTCAAGGGCAAGCGCCACCACGTAGGCGTCGCCCTTGATTTGCGCGAGGATGCGTTCGCCCTCGCGCTGCCGCACCTGCGCCTCCTCCGCGGCGCTCATGGCCTCTGGTGCCTTCTCGTCAGGCACCTCGCTGATCTGCACCTTGGCATAGGGCCCAAGGCGCTTCACATACTCTGCGATCCCCTGCACCAGATACGATTCCTTCAACTTGCCTACCGCTACTATCTGTATTTGCATGAAATGCTACCATCCTTTTCATCTTATCTATCTAGCTATGGTTCTTAACCTGTGTGGGAGCCAATTAGGCTAACTACCCAGCATCCCGCTACAGCCATCATCCAAGCCAACAAAAAAAGAAGGCCGCGCCCCTACCTGCGCGCGCAGCCCTCTTTTCCAACTTACACAACCAAAAACCGCGCCTTTTCCATGCAGCGCTCGCAATGGGCGGGCGGCTCCCAAGCCGGGAAGCGCGTCTCCTCCAAATCGACGATATCCGGCGCATCCTCGTATTCGTCGACGAATTGGTCGATCGCCAGCTCCAAATGCTCCTTGCAAACTACATACATATCGAGACCCCACTCTGCTCTACGCTCTAAAATAGGTTACCTATCCGGCAGCTCGCCCATCGTCAGGGCGGCGGTAGCCTTTTTCCCTGCGCGATAATAAGTAACGTTGATTTTGTCGCCTATATTTTTCTGCGAATAAATGTACTTCCTCAGCTCCAGTGTACTGTCCACCGGCTTGCTGTCCAGCTCCACAATGACATCGTTCGTCTTAAGTCCTGCATCCTTGGCAGGCCCCGTAGCTTCAATAACTATAATACCAGTTTTCACACCGGAAGGCAGCTTTAATACTTCCGTCCCTTTAAAAGATTGCAAATTTTGCGTCACGACACCCAAATAAGGCCGTTTGATCTTCTTATCTTTAATCAACGTATCAATGATCGGCTTGGCGGCGTTGATCGGGATTGCGAAGCCCAGCCCTTCCACGCCCGTATCAGCCACTTTCAAAGTGTTGATACCGACGACTTTACCTTCCAGATTGACCAGCGCACCGCCGCTGTTGCCCTGGTTAATGGCCGCATCCGTCTGGATCACGTCCATCTCCCAATCATACTCGCCCTGCTGTCCGAGGGAAACCGGGATCGTCCGTTTCGGCCAGCTGATAATGCCCTTGGTTATCGTCGGCGCATAGCCCAGTCCCAACGGGTTGCCTATGGCGATAGCCGTTTCTCCGGCCTTCAGCGCGTCGGAGTTGCCGAACTCCGCCACCTGCTTCACGCCGCTTCCGTCAATCTCCAGAACGGCAAGATCGGTCATCTGATCGCGTCCCAGCAGCGTTGCCTGCTTGCGCTCTCCCGACGCGGTGACGACGTCCAGTTGGCTGAAGCCTTCCACAACGTGATTGTTCGTTACGATACGCACTTTATCGCCCACTTTTTGGAACATGACGCCCGAGCCTAAGCCTACCGCTCCGCGGATTACTTCTTTGTCCGTCTCCTTGTTCGAAGCAATAATGCTGATGACCGTAGGGCCGATCTTTTCCGCCGCGAGCACCGCCGAATCACTGGCAGCCTGCTGACCGTCCGGACCACTGCCCGGAGAGAGGCTCCCTGAGCCTGTAGAAGAAACCGCTACCGCCGCCGAATCAACGGAACCGTTCCCTCCTCCAAACAGAAGCACGAGCACGAGCATAACAGCCGCACCGCCCAGTGCCGGCAGCAGCCAGGGGTACTTTTGCAAACCATGGATTTTCCAGCTCTTCTCTCCGGTAGACGGAGACCATCCATCCCACCGGGACACCTTCGTGGAATAAAAATCATCATCGAACAGACTCATCGCTTCCCGCTCCCTCCTCTGCACTCTTTGCAGAGCCGCCTCTAGCATTCTTCAAAACTTTTAAAAAGAAAAAGGAATGTTTTCATAACCGAAAGACTAGAATAAGAGTATAACCCCGTTCCCGGAAAGGATGCCGAAGCCTATGAATCGGATTACCAACCATTTGGAGCAAGTAGATTTCATCGCCAAGCTGGCCGACCTCAAAAACGCCCATTACCAAAACGCCCTGTTAGTAAGCGCTCTGATCGAAGTGCTGGTGGAAAAAGGCATTATTACCGCCCGAGACATAGCCGCCATGTCGGCCCATCTGGACGCCGCCTATACACCCGAACCCGTATCGGAGGAGTCTACTCGTCCTCTTCCAACCGATCCCACTCTGTAGCGCGATCATAATATGTATCCATCAGACGAGCCCGATGGTCGTCAGGCTGCAGCCGGTCTTCTACCATATTATTCACGGTCAGCCTGGCCAAATCCATCAGATTATGATCGCGGCTCAAGTGAGCCAAGTACACCCGCTTCGTCTTCGGCGTCATGACATCGACCAGGCCGCTTCCCGCCGCTTCGTTCGATAAGTGCCCGAGATCGCTCAAAATACGTCGTTTGATGTTCCAAGGATATTTACCCATTCGAAGCATCTCGATATCATGATTGGACTCCAATACGAGCACGTCGCTGTCCTGAATTTTCTCCTTCACCTTGGAGCTCATATAGCCGAGATCGGTTGCGAGACTGAGCTTCTGATCCTCATGATAAAAGCAGTACCCCACCGGCTCCGCCGCATCATGGGAAATACCGTAAGACTCCACCTGGAGCGATCCGAAATTGCGCACCTCACCGGTTTCCATGACGCACCGCTTGTCATCGGCGATCTCTCCGATATGCCGGTTCAGCTCTTCCCATGTCTTCTCATTGGCATACACCGGCAAATCGTACTTCCGCGCGACTGCGCCTAATCCCTTGATATGGTCGGCATGCTCGTGGGTTACGAGAATTGCATCGAGATCTGCTGCGCTCATATCTTTTTCCTTCAAAAGCTGATCTATCTTTTTGGCGCTGAGACCGGCGTCGATCAATACTTTGCCATCCTCCGTCGCCACTACCATCGCGTTCCCCGTGGAACCACTCGATAATACGCTAAAACGAATTCCCATAGCTCAAACTCCTATCTTCAAAAACCTGCATTACTGCCTGCTACTTCTTGTTTCTTTGCGGCGGATCGACCGCCCCGTTCAACGCGTGCACGTAATAAATATCTCCATTGCATACAACCCGCCAGTAAGGAACGAGAAACATCGTCTGCGAATCGAACGTTTGCCCGTGATACCCGAGCTTAATGCTGCTGATGACCGTTCCGGACGGGAGATAATTATCTATTAGACTGCGAAGCACCGTATAGGAGGAAATGACCTTCTGTTCCTTCTGCTCGTTCTCCGACTTCACTTCCGCATAGCTTTGCTTGTAGGATGTGATCAATCCGTTCTGCTCCTTTAATTCGAGCCTTACCTCGAACATCGGAAACGACCCGAACATCTCATGAAACATATACGTCCCATTGGCGCTAAGCACCGGATCGTACTGGTATTTATCCATATTCGGTATTGCCGCCCGGGCGGCCGCGTCTCTCGGTGCCCCTTTGCTCAACAGCGGACTGTATTTAAAAGGCGTTTCCAGCGTAATCTCCTTATCCGACGTCAACTTCTCATCGAATTGGACTACGATCTCCTTAAGCCTTGGCACTTCGGTCGGCAGCTCCGCCGATATTTGAATGTTTTTGCTCTTGATCAGCCTCTGTAATTCTTCCGCTGCGCTCGCTGTACTGGCGTCGAACTCGAGCAGGTCGGATCGGGTCGTCCACAGCTGGTAGCCGAGCACCAGATTCAGCAGAAAAAAGGATAAGATTAATATCGTTTTGGCCCGGCTCCAATCCATGGACTTCACCTCCTCTGGGCTTCTTCGTAAGCATGTACTGATCTTTTCTGTATCCGCGCGCTTTCCCAACTAGGAAAGCCAGCCCCTTACTCCTCCACCAGGCTTTCTGTAGGAAAGCCTACTGTCGTAAAATTTCTCTGAAAATTTGCGCTTAAGCAGGTGGTGTATCTCCCGGAGGAGCGCTAGCGTTCGCCTTTGAAACCCGTGAAGATACCATTACATCTAATCAGCAAGTTCACGGGTTTCAACAGCGGCCGGAGGGAGATGTACCACCGTTCGAAACGGATCAGCAAATTTTCAACTCCAAAGTTTTCCTACACAGGCTTTCCTTCAGAAAGCCCCTCTACTCCAAAAATTCGTAAGTCCCATCCCTAAGCTCCACAACCCATGACGGGTCCAGACGCATCCGGTCTTCCCCCACCCCTACAGTCGGACGATAGCCGGGAAATACCGAAATGACGGCGCTCTTCTTCGCGTACTGATTCAGCTTCGCGTCCAGCGCATCACCGAAGAGCATCGCGACTTCTTTACTGGTTGCGCTTTGCGGCTCCGGAATAATCATCGACCGCTCATAGCTCGATACGACACCTTTTTGCAGCACCATCTTGATGAAGCCGATGTTGTCGTTGCGCTGGTTGATGATGGGAAGCGAGCCGTAATATTGCCGGAAAATGAACGCCTGATTAACGGGCAGCAGCCGCTGGGGCACCTTCTGCACCGTATACTGGCCGTTCCAGCCGCCATGCTGATTAACGAACTGCACAGCCGACAGCAGATTTTCCTCCACATCAATCTTGGCGTCCACTGACGCCACCGGGTCGGAATAAATGAGCCAGCGCTCGTCGTTCTTCAGCTGAAGTCCTCTTTTGGCATCGGTATAAATCTCCGTACCGTCGCGCTCGGATAGATTCCGGGTAATGGCCGGATCGACGAAAAAGCTTCGCTTCAATTGATCCACCGTAAATTGCGAAAATCCGAACGAATAGCCGGGAAAGGAAACCGGCTTAGTAGGCAAGTAATAGTCGCCTTCGACCGCTTTATATGGCACCGTTCCTTCTATCGCCATGAGCCGCTCGATATCTTTGGCCGAAATGTCCGCCTTCTGCACCTCATACACCGTGCTGGCCGTATCGGTGAACAGAATAGTGCGTACCTCGTCCTTGGCCTCTCTGGCAATAATCCAGATGCGTGTAATCGTATCGTTGTCCAGCGGGAGGTCGCCCTTCATCTGCATGACCCGATGCAGCACACTTATGGGAATGCCGTCGCGAAACACCACTTCAATACCCTGCTGCTTGCCGCGAACCTCTTCCACATTCATATTCAGGGCGGAGACCGTCGTTTTGCGGAAGCCCGACAACGTTCTCTGCTTCACGCTATCCAGCACCTGATTGTAAGGAGCCGTATTCGGGTACAGCACCGTATGAACCTGATTGCCCATATGAAGGACCACTTGGTCGGGGAACAGCAAATCCTCCAGCTTGGCCTGCGTGCCGATTGGATCGGTCTTCACATAATCCTGCTGCTCCAACGGATCGAACTTCGGCGAGCTGTAGGACAGGAAATAGCTTTGCATCAAACTAACCGCAACCAGCATCACCAACAGACCGGTTTTCACCTTTTCAATCATCCTGCAGCCTCCTCCATCGTATACGGAAGCGTGAAGGTTACCTTCGTTCCTTGGCCAAATTCCGACTCCAATCCTATAGTTCCGCCATGAGCCCGCACTATTTCCCGGGCAATCGACAAACCTAGCCCTGTCCCGCCCATGTTGCGGGATCGAGCTTTGTCGACGCGGTAGAACCGTTCGAAGATGCGGCTCAAATCCTTCTTCGGAATGCCGATTCCGGTATCCTGCACCGAAACCTCCAGCTGCTTCATGTCAAGACGCCGCGCCATCAACGTAATATGACCTCCGTCAGGCGTGTACTTGATCGCGTTGGACACCAGATTGTCCAGCACCTGGTCGATTCGGTCGCGGTCCAGCATAATTTCCGCCACTTCAGGGTCAACCTTCACTTCAATCGCGATATCCCGCTGCTCCAGCTGGAACGCGAACCGGTCCGCGACTTCCTCCAGCATTTCTGCTACGTCCGTGATCTCTCTGCCTATGATAGCCTGCTTCGAATCAAGCCGGGACAATTGCAGCAAATCGGTAACAAGCCGGATCATCCGCTCCGTCTCGTTGCGGGTCACGTTAACGAATTTGCCGGCGAGCTGAGGCTCCTCCAGCGCTCCGTCTTCCAGCGCCTCCAGATAGCTCTTGATCGTGGTCAGAGGCGTCCGGAGCTCATGCGACACGTTGGCCACGAACTCTCTGCGGGCTTCCTCCAGCTTCTCTTGATCCGTCACGTCCTGCAGCATCGCAATCGTACTGGCAGAGCCCTTTTCCTTACTGTAAACGGTTGTAAAGGTCACTCTGACCGACAGATGCTCCTCTTCCCCTTCATGATAAAACTGCAGCATCATCATCGGATCGTCGCCCGATTGCAGCTCCTTCATCGTTTCACGTGTGATGCCCAGCACCTCGGGAAGCGTCCGCCCGACGATGTCGTCCTCGGTCAGCTCCAATATTTGCTTCGCCCGGCGGTTGACTACAATAACACGTCCGTCATCATCGGTTGCGATCAGGCCGTCATTCATATTCGATAAGATCGAGGCGAGCTTCTCCTTCTCTTCCTCATTCAATGACAAAGCATCCCGCAAGCGCTCCATCATAAAATTAAACGTCTGCCCCAGCTGTCCGATCTCGTCCTTCCCGAAGACGGCGACCTTTTCGTTAAAACGCCCTTCGGCAACCGCCGTCGCCTGGCGCGTAATCGCCTTGATCGGGCTCGTTATCGTAGCCGACAGCACGACGCCGAGACCGGCCGTCAAGCCGAGAGCGATCATCGTTCCCGTAATCAGAAACTGGTTGATCCTGTTCATCGTGCTGTACAGCTCTTCCATCGAAGCGATAATGTAAATCGCGCCGTTCACCTTAACGCCGGATCCGACCGGCTTCGTAATAATCATTTTGCGGACGCCGTCAAAGTCGGTGAACATCCGCTGGTTATCTTTAATCCCCTGCAGAGCGCGGTTGACTTCCGTCTGCGTATTTTTTTGCCCGATAATCGCCTGGTGGCTTGCCATCGAAGTCGTCAGGACAAAGCCGTTGGCGTCGATCACCTGAATTTCGGCGCTGCTGTTGGCGAACAGCTTGTTCACGACATCATTCATCTCGGCATACGTTTTCTTCGTATCCCCCAGCTTCGTTTCCTCATTTAAGTACTTTTCCACCCATTGGGTGAGCAGCTCCGCCTGAATGTTATGCGATTCGATGAAATCGTTCTTGAAGTAGCTCTCCAGCGTCCGGACGAAGTAGACTCCGATCAGCTGCATGGCGATTAAAATCAGCAGCACATAAATGATAATGACCTTCGCCTGGATCGATTGAAAGAAACGAAGTCCTTTCATGCGTCAGAAGCCTCCGCTTTTCGGATTGCGCATCATGTAGCCAAGCCCTCTCCGTGTCAAAATATATTCAGGCCGGCTCGGATCGTCCTCGATTTTCTCGCGCAGCCGCCGAATCGTCACATCGACCGTACGCACGTCGCCGTAATATTCGAAGCCCCATACCGCCTGCAGCAAATGCTCCCGGGTCATCACCTTGCCGCTGTTTTTGGCCAAATATTGCACCAGCTCGAACTCACGGTGCGTCAAATCCAAAGGAACCTCATCTTTATAGACCACATACATGTCGGAGTCGATAAAGAGCCCTTGGATTCGTATTCCCTGCCTTTTCTCCGGCTCGGAAGGGGCAGGATTAGCCGCCTTCGTCTGACGCCGCAAATGAGCCTTCACGCGGGCCAGCAGCTCCCTCGTACCGAACGGCTTCGTGACGTAATCGTCGGCGCCCAGCTCGAGCCCGAGCACCTTGTCGATTTCGTTGTCCTTGGCCGTGAGCATAATAATCGGCGTGTTCAGACGCACGCGCACCTCCCGGCACACATCCATCCCGTCCTTAACGGGGAGCATCAGATCGAGCAGAATCAGATCCGGCTCCTCGTTGAAGGCAAGCTCCACAGCCGCCCCGCCGTCGTAGGCGCATATAACCTCGTGGCCTTCCTTCTCCAAATTAAACTTCAATATATCCGCAATCGGTTGTTCATCATCGACAACGAGTATTTTCGCCATCCTTACGATCACCGCCTATGAAGAAACTAGTCTTGTATTTAAGCAACAGAAAATCCAGACAAACCCATGCTTCTATCTTACCACACCTTGAAGCAAAAAGAGACATGGACAAGCAGCTTTCCTGCTTCTTCCATGCCTCTCTATTAAGATCTATGAAGAATGATTTTCCACGAAATAAGTGCTAACGATTTAGGAACTTCAGAGGGTTTTGCGGTGCGTCGCTTTGCTGAACCTCGAAATGCAAATGCACGCCTGTCGAATCCCCGGTGCTTCCCATCAGACCGATTTTTTCGCCCTTCTCGACGATTTTGCCGGTTGAGGTGTCAATCTTGCTCAAATGCCCGTACAGCGTCTTGTAGCCGTTCATATGGTCTATAATGACCGCGTTGCCGTACCCGCTCTTCACGCCTGCAAAGACCACTTTGCCGTTATCTGAAGCCAAAATGTTTTTGTTCGGCGACGTCAAGTCGATGCCCTTGTGGAATGCTCCCCATCGGGTACCGAAGGTACTGCTGATGCTCGACGATACGACCGGCCAAGCGAACTTGCCTGTCCCTTCGCCCTTGATTACCTTCGTTCCTTTGCGAACGACGGCTTTCACCGGCTCCTCGATGATTTCCTCGTTCAGAACCGTTTCATCCGTCATGAGACCGTTCACCTTCGTGACCTGAATCATGACTTTTTTCATGCCGTTCTTGCCTTCCTTAATAGTCTGGGACGTTCCCGCCCGCATGCTGTCGTCCTTCTCGTATTCCGTCTCATACTGTATCTCTTGAGACTCCGCTACCTTCTCGACCGTCCGAACGGCGAGCTTCGGCTGCAGCACCGTCAAATCCAGCTGCTGACCGACCTTGATCATATCGTCGCTGATCCAAGGGTTGTTTTGATAGATGACCTGCTTCGGAATATCCAGCTTCTTCGCGATGCAGGAGACGCAGTCGCCTTTTTCCACCGTATATTTCGTAGGCTGCACATCGCCCGTTTCCAGCTTCTTCTTCAGCTCCGCCGGATCCATTACGTCCTGAGGCTGAATTTCGATTTCCTTCAGCTCTACCTTTTGCACGAACTCTACCTTTTCCAATTCCACTACTTGGGCAGGCGGTGCAGCAGAGGCGGACAACACGCGAACCTTGGCTTCCTTCTTATTCTCCAGCGCGGTGTCTTTAATCGATTCGAGCAGCTGTTCTGCCGTTTGCTCATCCTTGACGACTCCCATGGATTTGCCGTCTACGCTCAGCTCCGTTCCTACCGGATAAGCGGTAATGGCGCTGGCGACGCGGTTCAAGACGTCCTTGTCGTTCGTCTCCTCCATGAAAACCTTTTCAACCTGAAACGTGACCTCGGGCTCCTTGACCTTCATCCGGACTTCCTGACTGGAGGCAGCCAGTTCCTTGGCTTTCATTTGCTTCAATTGCTCTACTTCCGCCGTATCCTTGACGGTTCCTACTTCCTGCCCGTTCACCGAGACATGATATACGTTCTTCAAGCCGGTGTGCACATAGGTATGGCCACCCCAAACGACTGCAGCTATAACGCCCAATGCGGATATAGTTTTAGCAAGAGTCCATTTATGTAAAAGAATATCCTTAGCTTTATGTGCAGAAGCTTCCATCTGTTGTTCTTCGGTAGCTAGGCTGACTTCCGTATCGGCAGTCACTTTTTGCGTGCGGATTTGCGAAAGCTTCTGCTTGGACTTGTCCAGCAGCTCCTTCATCCAACCCGTTCCTCTGAAAACTGTCATGTTCTACTCCTTTAAGCCGTTTTCTACGAAAAATACATAAAAACACCTGAATTAGAGACAATAACCACGTAAGACGACCTTCTTAATCAATTTACCACAGTTCGTCTTCATTTTTCAACATTATTCACGGGCTCTGGTTTCGATTGCCGGGGTTTCGTGGCAGGGGTGTGAAGTCAATCCATGGAAAACATAACGGCATTTTTCAAAAATCGGGAGGATATGGACCGCGCTGCGAGCGCATTGCGAGAGCAAGGAGCCATCGATATTCAGCTGTACTCCGCCGGTCAGACGGAACTAGGGGAACTACCTGGAGCTTCCGCTGCATTAGGCATGTCTTCTGCAGAAGAGCATCATGATCATCATATTCTTCAGGTCGTTGTCGAATCATCACGCTTTCGCCAAGCCGAGGATACATTGGCCCGCTTTGGGGGCCAGAGGTAAGGGACCATGACATCAGTATCTTATAAATTCTATTAAAGTAAAAAAACCTAGCCTGCGGCTAGGTCCATGTCTAAATTCGTACGTGTACGCGTGGGAAGGGAATGGGGTGTGGGATTCCGGCCGCTGTTGAAGTCGTGTTCCTTTGAATGATAGGCTTGTCGCGGTAGTTCACGAGCTTCAAAGGCGGACACTGCCGCTCCTCCACCTACACCCATTCCTTCTCTTGTTCTACTCTGAGCTTTGTGCTGCTTCCCTACTCCCTAACTTGTCGTTAGAGATCATCTGTTAACCTGGTGCCATCACAGCCGCATTCCCTCATCGGCCGATTTCATCAGCCTGTCGTCTTAATCATGGTAAGAAGCTGCGAATATTCCTCCGGCTTCAAATACGTTTGCAGCAGCTGCTCGATCTGCTTGAGCTCCGCCGCCGTAATGCCGTCCTCCATCAAACGGGATATCGTCTGCATTTCCGCTTGCGGAACCCGCGTTACGAGCATGTTGAAAATTTTGTTCTTCTCGTCGCCCGACAGCTGATCCTTCTTCTTGGTAAATTCCTCTCCGGACACGACGATCCGCTTGCTTTCCTCCGCTGCCGACGACCCGGCTCCCGAGCTTGCCCCGCTTCCGGCCACCGCGTCCTTGCTGATGCCAGAGCCGCTTTCCTGTCCGCTTTGGTGGCCGAATACGGCAACCGCATCCTCCGGCGGCTTTTTGCCGGTGGAAGACCCGCTTCCTTGGTTCGTGGAAGCGTCGGTTCCCGTAGAGCTGCCGCCGGCAGCTCCCGTCTCGGACGGCCGGAGCGGATCCGCAGGGCCGCCCGAAGAATCGATGGCTCCGGCGACGGACCGGTCCGCCGGCACCGTATTCGTACCGGCAGCCTGCTGACCGCCGGTCCCGCCCGTCCCTTGGCCGAACAAGCCGGAGGCCGTGCTGCCGAGGTGTGCCACGAATTGCGACCAGCCGGGCGCAGCGCTAACCGCCGATTTTAAATTATATTGCGTCAATATCAGATCCGCATAAGTGCTCACAGCCCAAAAGGTGGATGCAATACAGACCGCCGACGTAATCAAAGCGGTCAATACGAGCTTGACCAGCCATTCTATTGCTTTCATAAATTCCGCAACTCCCATCTAACTTAAGAAATCCTTATAGCAAGCACCAACGTGCCTCTACCTTCCCCAGTATTGACGATTTTGGCCGATGCCAACCGTTCTAGCCTGTGAAACTTTCATGATGCAGCCAGCGGATCGCTGCTCCGCCACCTGTGGATTACCCCGGATACCGCAGCTCCACGCAAAAAAGACCCGGCGCAAAAGATACGCCAGGTCTCTCCATGCAAACAAGGAAGCCCAAACTACTCCAGATTGATAGCTCGAATCTTGCTCAATTCGATTTTCGGCTTGCGGTCCTCCGTCAGCAATCCGTTGATCTCCTGCTGAACATCTGTCGTCTGCGTATAGCAGTAGCCGCAAACATACGGTACGTTCTTGATCGCTTGCGTAATCTCCCGGTACCGTTTCAAAAACTGCTCCTCCGACTGAACCATGCTGCCGTAGCCCCAGCCGGATTCGTTCTTGAAGGCGATGCCTCCATATTCGCTTATGATGATCGGCTGCCCCCGGTAGGCGTATCCTTGAGCGAAGGCCAGCCTATGATTGCTGAACGAGCGCTCATTGCTCACGAGCGGCTCCTTGTCGGCGTAGCGCGAGGCGAACCTCTCGCCGAACTCCTCGTAATCATGCAGCGTGAGAATGTCCGACACGGTATGCTCCCAGCCGTCGTTCACGACAACCGGTCTCGTCGTATCCAACGACTTCGTCAAATGATAGACCGCCTCCGTAAACGCCTGCTGCTTCCGGTCGGTATAAATATTGGGAACTCCCCACGATTCGTTGAACGGCACCCATGTCACAATGCAAGGATGGTTGTACTGCTGCCGGACGATATCGGTCCATTCCTTCGTAAAACGGCTTACCGCTTCATCCGAGTACTCGTAGGTGGCGGCCATCTCGGACCAGACGAGCAGCCCTTTGCGGTCGCACCAGTACAGAAATCTCGCGTCCTCGATCTTCTGATGCTTCCTCACGCCGTTGAAGCCCATCTCCAGCGTTTTGTCGATATCCTCGATGATCGCCTCCTCGGAGGGCGGCGTCAGCAGGCTGTCAGGCCAATATCCCTGATCGAGCAGCAACCGCTGGTACAGCGGCCGGTTGTTCAGATAGATCGTTCCGTTCTCGATCGAGATTTTCCTCATGCCGAAATACGAGGAGACCCGGTCCAGCTCCCGGCCGCCTTCATACAGGACGAACTCGACATCGTACAGGTTCGGGTGTCCCGGCTGCCATAGCATCACTCTCCATTCGTGGATTTCGCTCGCTATGTCGACGCTTAAGCTGACTGATTCGCGGTCCACCAGAGCGGATATCTGCTTCACCGGCTTCCCTTGAAACGTAACCGCCGTCTCGATGCGAAGGCTGCGCCCTTCCGAGCCTTGAACGCTGTATTGAAACCGGACGGAACGAGTATCGATATCCGGCGTTATTTTGACATCGGCAATGCAGGCGTCGTTGACGAACTCCAGCCACTCCGTTTGCCATATACCGGTCGTTTGCGTATACCAGCAGCCGTAGTTTTCTTCCTTCCACCTCTGCTTGCCCCTTGGCTGGTAGCAGCTCATGGTGTCCTCGGCTTTAACCACAATGCTTTGCTCGTCTGTATCGTTGCGAAGGGCTTGCGTAATATCAAACGAAAAGGCCGTATACCCGCCTTCATGACTACCGATAAACCGGCCGTTCACCCATACTTTAGCCAAGTAGTCAGCCGCCTGAAAATGAAGGATTACCCGCTTCCCCTTCTGATTTGCAGGAAGCTTCACCTTTTTCTGATACCATACGTGGCTGTGATGAGCTTCCTCCCCTATCCCGCTTGCTTTGCTCTCATAGGTGAACGGAACGATAATGCTCCGGTCCATCACGGACCCGGCATACCACTGCTGCTGCTCGCCTGCGTTGCCGTCGTCAAAACGGAAGCCCCACTCCCCGTTCAAGTTCAACCATTCGCCTCTAACGAACTGCGGTCTCGGATATTCCGGCCTCACTGCACTCTTTTCATGAACCATTATCTGTTCTCCTCCTCTTATCCTTTAATTCCGCTGAAGCTGATTCCCTTGACGATTTGTTTTTCAAACAGCATGAACGCAATAATGACCGGTATCGATGCGATAGCATTCACAGTCATAGGAGTCACGTAGTCGACCGTATAGTTCGCGAGCAGCGTAGGGATGCCGACAGGCACCGTATACAGCTCCTCGGAAGTAATGGACAAGTACGGCCACAGGAAATTGTTCCACGATCCGATGAAGGTGAAGATGGAAAGGGACGCGATGGCCGGCTTGGCCAGCGGAAGCACGATCGTGCTGTACGTTTTGAACGAGCCGCAGCCGTCGATTTCCGCGCTTTCGACCAGTTCTCTCGGCACACCGTCGAAGAAGCTTTTTAAAATGACAACCCCAAGAGGCGCAGCAATCCCCGGCAAAATAATGCCTAGATAGCTATCCAGCAGCTCCATATCCTTTACCACGGCATAGAGCGGAATGATCGTCGCTTCTCCGGGAATCATCAGGCCGGCGACAAAGAACAGGAAGATCGCCTGTTTATAGTGAAATTGAATTTTCGAAATGGCGAAGGCGGCCAGAGAAGTAAACAGCACGGTCAGCACCGTCTTGACCAATGCGATAAACAGGCTGTTGCCCATCCACCGGAGCATCGACGTTTTGCTTAGCACCTTGGTGTAATTGTCGAACGTATACGGCGGCAAAAACCAGTCGACCAGCGTTTTGATCGGCGAGCCTTCGGTCTTGATAGAGACGAACAGCATCCAGACCACCGGTATCAGGAAACATACTGCGATAATGATGGCGATAACCAGCTGGATCCGATGCAGCAGCGTGACAGACTTCACCTAGACCTCCTCCTTAGGCTTTACCTTGAGCTGAACAAAGGCAAGCACGAGCAAAATCACAAACAATGCGTACGACATCGTGGCTGCGTAGCCCAAATCGTTATTTTTAAAGCCGGTCTCATATATGTATTGGATAATCGGCCTCGTCTTGGTGCCGGGCCCTCCTCTGGTAATGAGCCAGATTTGCGAGAACACCTTGTATGAGGCGATGATTTGCAGCAGCAGGATGACCCGAGTGATTGGCCCCAGCAGAGGTAATGTCACGTGCCAGAACAGCTGCCCGTCCGTGGCGCCGTCGATTTTCCCCGCTTCGTACAAATAATCGGGGATATCCTGCAGAGAGGCAAGGTACAGCACCATATTGAACCCGACCGTCCACCACAGCGTCACGCCTACAATGGATACCCATGCGAGAGTTTTGTCGGCCAGCCAGAACGGTTCCGCCGTACTCCCTAGAAGATGCAGCAGCGAATTGATAAAGCCCGTATACGGCTGGAGCATGAAGATAGCCAGGAAGGAAATGACGGAGACCGACAGGATGCCCGGCAAAAAGTAGCTCCCCCGCAAAAACGTACGGAACCTCGTTTTCATATTTGCAAGCAATGCCAGCACGAGGGCCAGCACGATCATCCCCGGAGTCGACAGCAGGACGAACAGCGTCGTGTTCTTCAGCGCTTCCCAAAATTGCGGGTCCTTGAGCATGGCGGCATAGTTGGCCAATCCCACATAGTCCATTTTCTTTATCAGCGTCCAATGATACAGGCTCATTTGCAAGCCCTTCAGCATCGGATAGATCGTGAACAGAACATAGACGATAAAAAAAGGCAGAAGGAACGGAACCGCCTTCAGGTTCCCTATCCGTTTCTTGCTTTTCATTGCGCACCTCTCTCACTGGATCCTTATAAAGCCCGGAGGGGCATCCTTCGCCCGCTCCGAGCTTCCGGACGTAAGATTCATCAGTCGTTTTTACTTGATGACTGTTTTCATTTCCTCAATCATTTTCTTAAAGGCGTCTTCCGTCGGAACGCTGTTGTTCCAGATCGTATCCAGGTTGCGGATGACGACGGTTTTGACCGCCCAGTTATAGGCCGAAGGCTTGTTGAAGCTGACGGTGTCGGCAACGGCTACGTAATCGCTTCGGTAAGGAAGCTTCTTGAATTCCGGATCGTCGACGATTTTGGACTTCGCCGGGATATGTCCCGCTTTGGCCCATATTTGGCCGTGGTCGGCAATATAGTTCATGAAGGTGATGGCTGCTTTTTGCTTTGCCTGATCCTCTTTCTTCTGAATCGGAAGGATGAGCGTATGGGAATCGCCCCAGGTCGCTTGCTTGTCAAAAAATTTCGGGATCGGCATGACGCCGAAATCCAAGCCGTTCGTCTGCTCCATCGTGCCGGTGTTCCATACCCCCGACATGAAGAATCCGGCATTGCCCGCCTGGAACGACTTCGTGAAGTTTTCCAGATTCAGCGGAATGACCTGCTGCTTGTGGTACAAATCTTTAATGTAGTTGGCCGCTTGAACCGCCTTGGCCATATCGATCGAAGGGGTTTTCAAATCGTCGGCTATGACATCCTTGCCGCCGAGCTGTGTATATAGCGCCCACCAGAGCCGATACGGATCGTCACCTTTGCTCGGGAAGGCGAAGGCCATCTGGTTGCTTTGGAGGCTCGACTTCAGCTTCACGGCGAAATCCACGAAACCTTGCGCCGACTGGGTCATGATCGGTTTGCCTTTGTCGTCGAGCAGGCCCGCCTGCTTCAGCAGCGCTTTGTTATAGAAAAAGATGAAGGGGTGGGTATCGATAGGGACCGCGTAGTGCTTGCCGTTCAGCATGGTCGCATTCATAATGTTCTGATTAAAAGAGCTCCAGTCCAGATTCGATAGTTTGGCCGGCGCATCCAGCTCCGTTACAACGCCTTGCTTGATCAGCTCCGGAAGTTTGGACGTATGGGAAACGCCAATATCCGGGCCGTTGCCGGACGAAACCCCGGTGATCAGCTTGGTGTAATATTCCCCCCATTCCAGCATCACGTTCTTCACCTGAATATTCGGATTGTCTTTGTTGAACGAATCGATCATCTGCTGCATGAAATCTCCGTCTCCGCCGCTGAATAGAGACCAGAACACCAGCTCTACCTTGCCGTTCGAGGCAGGCGGCTTGTCGCCCCCTTCCCCTGCCTTGGTCCCGCCGGATGTGCAGGCTGCAAGCAGCCCAAGAACAAGAACCAGCGATAGTAGTAATGAAAGCCCTTTCTTCATAGATTACACTCCCCTTCATCATAGTGTTCCGAACGATAACGAAACGACATCCTTGTTTCATTACAATATTTATGTAACGGTAGATCCAAGAATGCTATCGATGGTCATTTCTTTTTGGGGAACATTCGTAGTGCTTTCGGGGATACAGGCTTGTCCTGCGCATACTTTCGTTCACTATATCGTGATTTATTACCGTTTTTTTGTAATAAAGGACAGTCCGCGGCTCATGGCTTCTTTTGCAGACACAAAAAAAGAGACTCCCCACGCAAGCAGCGCCGGCAGTCTCCCGATGGTTGTCCATCTATGATTCTATGATTCCTGATAGGTGACCTTCATCTTAATATCATGCTCGAAGTCCCCGAATTCTTTGCCAAACAAGTTAATGCCGCCCTTATGGACCGCATTCGATTTGACCCCGATCTTGAACGTGACGAAGTCGCTCTGCGCCAGCTTGAGATCGGTGACGTTGACATTCGAGATAGGCACATCGTCGATAGACGATTTGGATTTATCGATTTTCCACGTCTTCACCACACCGAACTGCGTGTTATGTTCAGACCACCAGGCCGGATTCAGCCGACCCTTCCGCCCCCCGAAGTCTCCCGGACACGTCCATGTTCCGATTTCCATGTCATTGACCCATACCGTAATATCGGACGGCCAGTCGTTATCGTAGCTTGGCGCCTCCGAGCAGAGCTCCAGGCTGAACTGTACCGATTCCACGCCCGGTTTGTAGGCGGTGCCCAGCGGAAACTTGTACTCCACGTAGCCTTTCCGAAACCATATTAGCTGCGCCGTCGCCCGGTTCGGATGGAAAAAGCTCGAGGGACTGTCCTCGGGAATGATCATCTGCGTGGAATTGGCCATACCGCACGTTGGATACACCTCACAGTCGACAAACTGCCCGACAGGCATATCGATCTCGTAAGCGTGAATGCCGTTCTGTACGAATGTTCCCGGATTCAGGTTAATATGCACATCATGAAAGCTTCGGCTGCACACCTTCATGACACCGCGGATGCCGGGCTGCAGCTCGGTCAAGACCAGTCCCGCCTTCTCTAGAATCCGAATATGGGATGCCGCGGTCGATACCGGAATATGCAGCGATTCAGCTATCTCCATAATGTTCATGTTGCGGGTGTTCAGCAGATGAAGAATGTGGATTCTGACCTCGGAAGCCAAGGCGTGCGCTACCTTTGCCAGCTCATCAGGCTTACTTATGTCCAAATTAAGCATAGACGCCTCCATACGTAAATACAGACTAGGGTGCCGGGTATTCCGCTGAACGGAACGCTTTCGGTCTTGCCCGGATGGATGGGAACGGAACTTTTTCACAGTTCATTTTACTTTCTGTCCATAGTCATTGTCTATGAGGCGAATTGAACTTTCAGACGTTTTCCACGTAAAAAAACCTCCCGAAGCTCAACATACAGCCTCAGGAGGTTGATATTCGTACCGTTATTGAAGACGGTACAATTAATAGATCGGTCTTACCAGGTTCGTTTGCTCGCGATTGCGGCCAACCGAGAAAATAGCGATTGGGATGCCTGTCAGCTCGGATACGCGCTCAACGTAGCGTCTTGCATTAGCCGGTAAATCCTCCAGCTTACGAACGCCGGTGATGTCCTCGCTCCAGCCTGGGAGCTCCTCATACACCGCTTCGCACTCTGCCAGCATGTTCAGGCTTGCAGGGTAATGCTCGATCACTTCGCCGCGGTATTTATAAGCGGTACAAATTTTGACCGTTTCGAGGCCCGCCAGAACGTCCAAAGAGTTCAAGGACAAGCCGGTAATGCCGCTTACGCGACGCGCATGACGGACAACAACGCTGTCGAACCAGCCTACACGACGAGGTCTGCCGGTTACTGTACCGTACTCGTGACCCTTCTCGCGAATCCAGTTCCCGGTTTCATTATGAAGCTCGGTAGGGAACGGACCGTCGCCGACACGGGTAGTGTACGACTTGGCTACGCCGATGATTTGACGGATTTTGGTCGGTCCTACGCCGGAACCGATACATACGCCGCCAGCCGAAGGGTTGGACGAAGTAACGTACGGATATGTACCTTGGTCGATATCCAGCATAACGCCTTGCGCGCCTTCGAACAGCACCTTCTTGCCATCGTCGATCAAATCGTTCAACACAACGGAAGTATCGGTCACATATTGACGGATACGCTCTGCATAGCCCAAGTATTCATTAATGATAGCGTCGGCATCCAAGCCTTGCGAACCGTATACTTGCTCGATCAGCACGTTCTTCTCGGCAACCAGATGGCGAACCTTACGCTCGAATTCTTTCGCGTCCATCAGGTCGGCGATACGAATGCCGTTTCTCGCCGCTTTATCCATATAGCAAGGGCCGATCCCTTTGCGGGTCGTACCGATTTTGTTGTCGCCTTTGCGCTCTTCTTCAAGACCGTCCAGCACCAGATGATACGGCATGATAACATGCGCGCGATCGCTGATTTTCAGGTTATCCGTAGTAAAGCCGTTCTCATGAATATATTGAATTTCATCCAGCAACGCGCCCGGATTAATAACCATCCCGTTGCCGATCACACATACTTTATCTTTGTAAAAAATACCCGAAGGAATCATCGTCAGCTTATATTTCTTGTCATCAATCAAAATCGTATGGCCGGCATTGTTACCGCCTTGATAACGTGCCACCACTTCAGCGGATTCAGCCAGGAAATCCGTAATCTTTCCTTTTCCTTCATCGCCCCATTGGGTTCCGACAACCACAACCGTTGACATGCACATAACCCCCATTAGGTGAGATTCACCTATAATTAGCCAAAAGGCCTAAAAGCACCATGAATATTTTATCAGTACAACGCGGTAAAGTCAATAAAAACGAACAATAGTGCAGGCCTCTGTACCATTGTTCGGATATATTTCATATTTGAAAATGCGACGCCAAAATGCTGCATTGATGCATGGCTGCCGCCGATTTTGTTCCCCGTGCAACATTAGAATTACCCGGCAGCCATATCTTGATGCGTCCGGTCGAGACTGACAAACTTGTTGAAGTTTTTCAAAAAAGCAAGCTCGACCGTGCCTACCGGACCGTTCCGCTGCTTGGCGATAATGATCTCGATGATGTTCTTCTTCTCCGATTCCTTGTCGTAGTAATCGTCCCGGTACAAAAACGCGACGATATCGGCATCCTGCTCGATCGAACCGGATTCCCGCAAGTCGGACATCATCGGCCGCTTGTCTTGACGCTGCTCTACGCCCCGGCTCAGCTGCGACAGTGCGATGACCGGAACATCGAGCTCACGGGCGATTTGCTTCAGCGTACGCGAAATCTCGGATACTTCCTGCTGCCGGTTATCTCCTTTGCCCCGTCCGTGGATCAGCTGCAGGTAGTCGATCAAAATCATGCCGAGTCCCCTCTCCTGCTTCAACCGCCGGCACTTGGCGCGAATATCGGCGACCGTTACCGAAGGCGAGTCGTCGATATAAATGTTCGCTTCGGACAAAGCTCCGATAGCCATCGTCAGCTTCTCCCAATCGTCGCCCTCCAGGAAGCCTGTCCGCATGCGTCCGGCGTCGACGTTGGCTTCGGCGCAGATCATACGCTGCACCAGCTGCGCGGCGCCCATCTCCAGACTGAAGATGGCGACGGTCTCCTTCTCGCGCACCCCAACGTTCTGTGCGATGTTCAATGCGAAGGCCGTCTTACCTACGGAAGGACGGGCGGCTACAATGATCAAGTCCGAGCGCTGAAAGCCGGACGTCATCTTATCCAAATCGTGGAACCCCGATTTGACTCCGGTTGTTCCTCCTTTATTGTTATAAAGGTATTCAACCTTATCGAACACCTCCATCAGCACGTCGCGGATGGCGACGAAGCCGGTGCTCGAGCGGCGCTGCGATATTTCGAGAATGCGCTTCTCCGCATCGCTCAATAGATCGCCCACATCATCCGCCGCGGCGTAGCCGTCGGTGACGATGTTCGTTGCGGCGCGGATCAACCGACGCAGCATCGACTTCTCTTCTACGATTTGCGCGTAGTAGTCGATATTGGCCGCTGTCGGCACCGCGTTCGCCAGCTCCGACAAATACTTGATCCCGCCGATTTCCTCCAGCTCCTGCTTGTTTTGCAGTCGCGCGGTCAGCGTGATCAGGTCAATCGGCTCATTCTCCTCCGCCAGCTCGATCATGGATTCGAAAATACGCTGGTGCGATGTGCGATAAAAATCATCGCTCGAAATACGTTCCATCGCGGTGACAAGCGAATCGCTGTCAAGCAAAATAGCGCCGAGCACGGCCTGCTCGGCTTCCAGGTTTTGCGGAGGGATCCGATCCATAAACATACCTTCAGCGTTCAAGTCGTATCCTCCTCTTTAGGAAATGACCCTGTCATGGGTTTGTGAAAACATGGGCCGAGCCCTATCCCGGCCGTCCCGGCTCTCTATTGTATCCAACGGTGAACAGTAGGAAGGCTTTCCTTATAGGAAAGCCTCGGTGGTTGCCGCAACGCTCTCTTGTCTATCATACAATTGCAAGGAGCGCAGCAGCTATAAGTATATTCATCCAGCCCGGATTATTCTTCGGTTACATGGACCTTCAGCTTCGAGGAGACTTCCGGATGCAGCTTCACGGCAACCTCGGTAACTCCCAGCGTACGGATGGAATCCTCCATCATGATTTTCCGCTTGTCCAGCTTGATCTTTTGCTGCTTCTCCAGCTCTTCCGCTACTTGCTTGCTCGTAATGGCGCCGAACAAGCGTCCGTCTTTTCCGGACTTCGCTTTCAGCTGAACCGTCAGCGCCTCCAGCTTTTTGCCAAGCTCAACGGCGTCGGCTTTCTCTTGATCCTTCTTCCGCTGTTCCGCCTTCTTCTGGGTTTCCAGCACTTTCATCGACGATTCGTTAGCCGGTGCAGCCAGCTGCTGCGGGAACAAGAAATTGTTCGCGTAGCCCTCGGAAACGTTTTTGACTTCCCCTTTTTTACCTTGACCTTTAATATCCTTCAGCAAAATGACTTTCATTCGAAAAGCCCCTCCTCTGCTTCAATCTCATCTAGTATTTGTTTCAGCTTCTGCTCGGCTTCAGCTACCGTGCTCTCCAGCTGAGTCGCAGCATTGGTCAGATGACCGCCGCCGCCCATCCGTTCCATAACTACCTGAACGTTCATTTGTCCCAGCGACCTGGCGCTGATCCCGATCAAACCGTCCGGCCGCTCGCCAATGACAAAAGATGCCATAACTCCTGTCATAGTTAACAATGTATCAGCAACTTGCGCGATGAGCAACTGCGAATATTTCCGGTTAGGCTCCGTGACGGCTATTGCGATATGGTCATGGATGATGACCGCATTCTTGATGACCTCGGAACGCTGAATATATGCGTCCAGATCCTCCTTCAACAGCCTCTGGATCAGCGACGAGTCCGCTCCGTTGCGTCTTAAGAAAGAGGCCGCCTCGAACGTCCTGGCGCCGGTACGCAGACTGAAGCTTTTCGTGTCCACGACAATCCCGGCAAGCAGCGCCGTCGCTTCCAGCACGCCCATCGTCAACCGGTCGTTGAAGTATTGCAGCAGCTCCGTCACGAGCTCACAGGTGGAGGAAGCGTAAGGCTCCATGTACACCAGCGTCGCGTCCTGAATGAATTCTTCTCCGCGGCGGTGATGATCGACGACGAATTTGCGCTGCGTCAGCTGCAGCAGCTTCGGCTCGGCAACCATGGAAGCCTTGTGCGTATCCACCACGACAGCGAGCGTCCGCTGATTCGTAATTTGCATCGCCTGCTCGGGGGTAATGAACCACCGGTTCAGCTTCTCGTCTTCATATATTGTATCCATCAGCTTTTGAATGGAAGGATTGATTCCTTCCAGCACAATATAACCTTCTTTATTGCTCACATGGACCGCCTTGAGCACCCCAATCGCAGCGCCAATTGCATCCATATCCGGGTACCGGTGACCCATGATGATGACTTTGTCGCATTCCTTGATCAAATCGCGGAGTGCATGAGAGATCACCCGCGCCCGGACTCTTGTACGCTTCTCGATAGCGTTAGAGCGTCCGCCGTAGAACGACAGCCGCTCGCCGACCTTGACGGCCGCCTGGTCGCCGCCGCGTCCTAACGCCATATCCAAGCTCGTCTGCACCAGCTGTCCGAGCTCCGTCAGCGAGTCGATGCCGGCAGCGATCCCGATGCTCAAGGTCAGCGGAAGCTTGTTCTCGATCGTCAGGTCGCGAACCTCGTCCAATATTTCAAACCGGGATTGCTCGAGCGATTTCAGGCCTTTTGTGTTCATCAGAATGAGGAACCGGTCTGATGCCGTGCGCCGCAAGTAGACGTTGTTCTTTTGCGCCCACTCCGTAATCTCGCCGGTCACCCGCGCGAGCATGATGCTCCGGGTCTGATCATCCATCCCCTGCGTCGCTTCTTCTAGATTGTCCATCATGACGATCCCCATTGCGATGCGCTCTTCCTCATACCGTGCCGTCAAGGTACGGTGCGCCGTAATGTCGGTAAAATACAACAGCCGCTCGTCCGGCTTGATTTGAACCAGGTACATACTTTTGCCGATGGCGATCTCGAGCTTCAAATCCTTTTCCTTGCGCGCCTTGAGCGCCGGAAACAATTCCACCAGCGATTCGCCTATCAGCGATTCCTTCGACACCATCTTGGCGACGAACGGGTTGTGCCATTCAATGATCTTCTCCTCGTTATACAGCAATATCCCGATCGGCAGCTCATGGATGACTTCATTGCCGGCTCGCTTGATCCGATGGGATAGCGTTCCTACATAATCGTTCAAATCTTTGCGGAACGCCTGCTCCGCCTTCAAGGTGAAGTAAGCCAAAATGCCGCACAAAAACAAGGCGATCACACTGATCAGCCATTGATATACCATAAGAATGAATATCAAGACCGTCAATAAAACAAATATCCATACGATATGCAAGCCGTGCCATCGCTTTAGCAGGAACTTTGGCATTCCACTCGCTCCTAATCCATCATTATTTTCGCGTCATTCGTTCACGGATCGGAAAGGCTACGTCAAACACGCCTAGCATACTGAAGATGAAGTAGGCCGGAGGGAAAATGAACAGCAGCACGATGCCGCCGATAGGCAGCGCCCGATTCCAACGATTCGTATGAACCACGAAAAACAAAAACGCTAGTGCTTGTATTGCAAAAGCAGCTGTCAGCAGCGGCAGCAAGTTAATCAATATGGTGAACAGCATCGAATTCGTATCTTTAACGAAAAATTCCATAAACAAAGCGATCATATAATACCATACGAACGACCGCGGCAGCATCCATTCGCGAATCGGCTTGAATGCAGGAATCGATTCTCCGGAACGGTTCAATATTTTTCTCGACAGCCAATGCGTGATGACGATGAGGAATAAGGAAATCCCTATCATGTACAGCGGCAGCATTTGGCTCATCAGCTGGACAAGAACATCCTGGTCCAGCGCTACCATGCCTTTCAGCTGATCCGGCAGCGTGTTGATGCTCTCCGTCATAAACTGCTTGATTTTATCGATAATATTAAATCCGAACATATAACTGACTACAAGGCTTAACAGCATCTCGGCCAGCAAAGTCACCGTTCCGGCCGTCAGTACCGTACGGGCTGCGGCCCGTTTCTTATACAGATTGCCCATCTGGATGACTGGAGGCAAAAAGAACAGCGACATCGACACGAGCAGCACGCCCGCCCATCCTACCAAAAACAAGGAGGTCAGCACGTACACTATGGCCAGGCTCACGCCGTAATGGAGCAGAAACCGCTTCGTATCCAGCTTTACGAACTGAACGACGACCGGAATCATCAATAAACTGAATGTAATAATACTAAGCGGCGTAATAACCGAAAGCAGCAGTAAGATTGTCGCTGCACTCCAGCCTAGCATTCGTACGGAACTCTTCCCCAACACCTTCACCTCTTACGCAAATGTTCTTCCAAAGCGGAAATATCGCCGTACCATTCTTCCAATTGGTGCCCATCTTGCCTATGCTTCTTCATTTTCTCCAAAACCGCTTCGTCTAAACTGCGCAGGGAGATGCCGAGACGCCTTCCAAGAATATAGCAGCAGGCAACAAGGCTTGCTAAACCGTCTATAATTTTATGATGGCTTCCTTCCCATATGCCTTTTAACAAATGTGCCATTTGATCGACGAGCTCTGTTTTCAGCCATTCAATGATCTTGGCCCGCTTTGCCAAATCCATATCCCGATCCATTGGACAAGCCGCCTTTCTCTATAACCGACACTTAGTTAATTATACCACAATTTCAAACCTTTTGTTCTGCCTGCCAAAGCTTGAAGCAATAATCGATGATCTCTCTTCGGCGGATGATGCCTATGAATACCTCATTATCGTCGATAACGGGAACGTAATTCTGATTGGTAGCCAGCGTAATTAGATCCTGCATCTGCTGATCGATCCGGACCGGCTTGATATGCATATGCTGCGGAACGTCCTTCAGCTGTACTTTATGAGTATTCTCGAACCCGATCTCAGGCGAATGCTTCAGCTTCCATAACAGGTCGCCCTCGGTTATCGTACCGGCGTATTTGCCGTTGTCATCGATTAACGGCACCGCCGAGTAGCGGTGGTATTCCATACGCTCCAATGCCTGACGCATCGTTGAATGAGGGGATAAATAAATGACGTCATCTTTAGGCAGTAGAAAAAACGCGATATTCACCTAAGCCACCCTTTCTCCTTCTTAACTTCCATGGCGCTGCCTTCTTCATAATACACTATGATGGGAGCCGAAGATATACAACGCCTCTTTGCAGATCCCTTTTATTTTACCAGATGTGCGCGATAGGTTCACCTTTCCCAGTTAGTCCCTCCACCCGGTAAAATAACTCCACCCACCCAATAAAAAAAGACAGCCGGTATCCCGGCTGTCTTCTTCCGTCCATCTACTACTCAGTTGTGTAAGGCAACAACGCTACTTGACGGGAGCGTTTGATCGCAATCGTCAGCATACGTTGGTACTTAGCGGAAGTTCCTGTTACACGGCGAGGAAGAATCTTGCCGCGCTCCGAGATAAACTTCTTGAGCGTTTCGATGTCTTTATAGTCAATGTGTTTGATTTTGTTTACAGTAAAGTAACACACTTTACGGCGCTTGCCGCCTTTTTTACCACCACGACCGCCGAATTTACGCTCACCGCGCTCTTCGCCGCCGTTGTCTCTTCTTTGAAAGCCCATCGTATTCAGTCCTTTCTACGTTAGAATGGCAAATCATCATCGGAAATATCAATCGGTCTTCCGTCATCCTGGAACGGATCTTGATTGTCGCGCGCTCCGCCGTAACGCTGTTGACTTTGACCTTGTTGACCTTGACCTTGCGGTCCCGGGCCACCATAACCGCCGCCACTCATTCCTTCTTCACGGTTCCCGCCGCCGCTGTTAGCAGATTCCAAGAAACGAACATTATCCGCAATAACTTCCGTCACATAAACGCGCCGGCCTTCGTTATTATCGTAGTTGCGCACTTGTATCCGGCCTTCTACAGCAGCCAAACGGCCTTTACGCAAATAATTGGCACAGGTCTCAGCAAGCTGACGCCATGTCACAATATTGATAAAGTCCGCTTCACGCTCTTTCTGCTGGTTCGTAAAAGGACGATCCACAGCCAGCGTAAATGTCGTCACGGCAACGCCTGACGGGGTATAACGCAATTCAGGGTCACGAGTCAGCCTTCCAATCAGAATCACACGATTTAGCAACCTATTACCCTCCCAGCATGTCAATTACGGCACGTATGCCTTGTCCTACGCTACGTCTTTAACGATCATGTAACGAATGATTTCGTCGGAAATCTTCATCACGCGGTCAAGCTCGGAAATAACCTCGTTGTTAGCGTTGAAATGAACTAACACATAGTGGCCATCGCGGAACTTGTTGATCTCATACGCAAGACGGCGTTTACCCATTACATCGTGCTTAGTAATTTCTCCACCGTTGTTGATGATGCCTTGGAACTTCTCAATCGTAGCTTGAACAACATCTTGTTCAATGTCCGGACGAATGATGTACATTACTTCATATTTGCGCATGGTTTCACCTCCTTTTGGACTAACGGCCCCCTCAAATAGGGAGCAAGGAGCGAGAATTTCACTGTCGTATCAAAACTCGCACCATAATACTATAGCAAAATCGAAGACCAATGACAAGTTTATTTTCGAAATGACTGATTTCTTGTCGATATTCCTCACGTTTCTGTCGGCGCATGGTAAATATTATGGCTCATGGATTGTGCCGTGCATGGAAAAACTAGCATTACACTTTCGTACAGGAGGTGACCTGATATGGGCGAATGGAGCCAGTTTAGTCCTGGAGACACCGCTCCCAACGACGGCGAATATATGGAGATCGGGGAAAATGCCTTTCACATGGGAATTAACAATCCCAAAATCATCAACTTGAAAAAAGGCGACAAATTCCCGGAAACCTCCAATCATAACCGGAAGTGGAAGCGTAAGTACTAGCCTTATTCGTGATTCATTACCCTCTCTCCGCCGATGCCTATCTGGGTACCCACGTGCGGAGGGAGACCAATCCTCATTTCATCCAAAAGGAGCATACCGCGATGCGATACCCTATAACCGCTCTGTGCGCCGCCATAGGCGCAGCCCTGAGTCTCGTTCATTATTTCGGGCATGAAATCGAACCGATCTATATTTTGTTCTATTGCTTGAGCGTACCGGCATGGTTTTACCCGATCTGGGGCACCAACAACGTCAACCCGGTGATTCTGTATACGCTGACGATTTTATCTTGGGCTGTCATCGGCTATGTGGTCGACCGGTTCACCGTACGAAGGAGAAGCCGGTATTAACCTAACCTCATACAGCTTTGTTTAAAAGGGAATGGCATTCATGTGCTGCATTCCCTTATTTGCTGTTTCTCCATTCCTACTATTATAAGTAGGCTTACGCAAAATGAAAAAACCTCCTGCGCATTCAACGCAAGAGGTTTATGTATAGTTTACCGCACGCTGCGGGTTCGTTCAATTGGTGGCGGAAAGAGTGGGATTCGAACCCACGCACGGCTTGCGCCGCCTAGCTGATTTCGAGTCAGCCCCCTTGGGCCTCTTGGGTACCTTTCCGCATTAAAAGGGACAAGTGTTATAATATCATAAATACATATCGAATTGCAATACTTATGATCGATAATTTTCTTCATTTTTTATCCAGTAAACAAATAAGGAACGAACGTCATCTTTGCGTTCGCTCCCTTTATGATGCTGTCTTTTTTACTCCATGGAATAAGGTCCGTTCTGCTGTGAGGCATCCGGATTCGACCGCAGCACTTTTTTCAGCTTGCTTTCGAATTTCGCCCGCGGAACCAATACGCTATGCTTGCATCCCACACACTTGATTCGGATATCCATCCCTAGACGAATAATTTCCATTTCATTGCTGCCGCAGGGGTGAGGCTTCTTCATTTGAACGATATCGCCAAGCTGATATTGCTTTCTTTCCATAGCTCACTCCCCCTTTTCATTCTTATGATAATTGACGACCCGCGGATACGGAATGTCGATTCCGTGGGCATCGAACGCCTTTTTCAGATCGGCGTACAGCTCTCTGGCCACCACCGGGTGCATATTCGGCTTGCATTCCACCGTGGTTCGCAGCGTTACATTCGCTCCGACCAGTGACTGCACTCCCAGAACCTCCGGCTCCTTCACCATGTTCAGGTTGTGCTCGTAGTTTCTCTGTACCGTCTCTTTCATCACCTGGATCGCTTTATCGATATCTTCCTCATAAGCGATGGTCACGTCGACTACGGCAACCGAATTATTGACCGAGAAGTTGGTCACCTGCGTAATCGAGCCGTTCGGTATGTAGTGAACTTCTCCAGTCCAGCTGCGAATTCGCGTAACCCTTAAGCCTATTTCTTCCACCGTGCCTTTGAACGTACCGGTCTGGATAACATCGCCTACGGCGAACTGATCCTCGAATATGATGAAAAATCCGGTGATAACGTCCTTAACCAGGCTTTGCGCCCCGAAGCCTACCGCCAAGCCCACAACGCCGGCTCCGGCCAGCAACGGCTCGAGACGGATCCCGAATTGATTCAGAATCATCAAAATCATGATGAAATTGACGACATATTTCACGATATTGCCAATCAGCTTGCCAATAGTCTTAGTTCGCCTCGTATCGAACTTCAACGGACTTTTCTCCCGCTCTACGAGCATATGCTCCAGTGCTTTGTTGGCAATTTTGATCACAATGCGGCAGGCGATGAAAATAAAAACGATTTTAATAATAGTAAATAATATAGTAGTCCATACTGCAGGATTCGAAACATAGTTCACGACTTGTTCTTTGAGGTTCTCCAATGCTGTTAAGCTCGCTCCCGCGTTCTCATTAGCAAGGAACAGATTGACCCACTGATCCATGCCTACACCACCTTATAATTCCATGTTAACATATTGATCGCCCACTTTGGAATAGATGCCCCGGATCTCGACCCGTTCTTCTCTCACGATGAGCTTTACCCTCTCAAAATCTTCTTCGGGAAACTCGAGGGATAACGCGCAGCCGGCCGTAATTTGTTTGGGCGTCGGGCACATATCGTTCTCGATATCGGCATATTCCAGCAGCATTTCGGCCCGCAACGCCTGTTGAGTCGAATCGAATGCCATCAGCAGCATGCTCCCGGCCTCCTCTACTTTAATTTCCATGGCTACGTATATTTCGCTATCTCTTTCCGTATACTAGTAAAAACGTTCTTATGCTCCTAGTAAATGGAGGGTTATTATATGAAACTGCCTTTTCATAGAGATCAAGCAGCGCCGCAAGAAGCCGGAATGACCGAATCGTTGAAGGTACAGCATACCGAAAGCAACATTATCGAAATCTTGTCCGGCAAGCTCTCTTCCATTTTAGCGCAAATTCCGTCTCATCAGCCTATCATTATTATATGTGTAGGCACAGACCGTTCAACCGGTGACTCCTTGGGGCCTTTGGTCGGAACCCAGTTGAAGAAATACCATTTGGAAGGCCTTCATCTCTACGGCACGCTGGATCAGCCCGTTCACGCCATGAATTTGAAAGAAACGTTGAACTCGGTACAGGAACGATTCACGAATCCGTTTATTATCGCTATTGATGCCTGTCTCGGTCAATTGACCAGCGTCGGCTGCATTCAGATCGGCGATGGACCGGTCAAGCCCGGTGCCGGTGTCAATAAAGACTTGCCCCCGGTTGGAAACATGCACATTACAGGAATTGTCAACGTTGGCGGTTTTATGGAATATTTTGTATTGCAAAATACTCGTTTAAGCCTGGTTATGAGCATGTCCGAGGTCATATCCAAATCATTCCATGTGGCTATAAGCAACCTGAAACAAATGACGGCTACTTCTTTTGCCCGACTCGATGGATAGCTTCCTTCTCTTCCGGTGAAAGAACGTATTGCGAAGTTCCTTGCGCAACCGGCTTGGCATATACATACGTTTCTTCGCGGTTGTGAATGCCGGTCAATACGACACCGTCGAGCTCCTCGTCCAGAATAGCTACCGAGAAGCTGAGGTCGCTGCCGTTTTGAGCGAACGCATTATATCGATGAACACCGATGTTGGACTTCATTTTCTTCATGTGGCGTACGATCCCGGTAATTTCTTGCTGGGATTTTTCTGTTTGCTGCTGCATTTCGGCCATCTTAGCCTGAATCTCAAGCAGTGCACCCTCTACATTGATTCCGGAATCTCCATTCAGCATAGTAAGATAGGTTTTACGAAGCTTTTTCAGCTTGCTCGATAATACAAGTACAATAATTAAAAAAACAACCAATACAGCCGCCATAAAGATTAACAGCACCCTTATATCCAGCAGCTCCAGTATTTCCCCCATACTCCTGTCCCCCTGCGCAAATTCACACGATCTCTAAGTCTTTCTCTACTCCATGCTTATAATCATACTCAACTCATGCCTGTTATTTCAAATGTTGGGCGATTTCCTTCACCGCGTTCACCAACCGCTCCACTTCTTCATCGGTAGTAAAATACCCAACACTTGCCCGGACCGCCCCTCGTTCCATCGTACCTGCACTTTCATGCGCCAATGGAGAGCAGTGAAATCCGGATCGCACCGCAATCTGAAATGAATGATCCAGTATAAAAGCGACCTCGGACGAATCCGCTTCATTGACGGTAAAGGTGACGATTCCCGTTTTATTTTGCCCCAAATCCGGACCGAGGAGCTTGATCCCTTCAATTCCCATAAGCCCGGACATCATCGCCTGGGTCTGCAGCCATTCTTTTTTATGTATTTTCTCCGGCGTTTCCTTGAGAACAAACTTGACTCCTTCGTTCAATCCGGCAATTCCTACCGTATTTTGCGTTCCCGATTCGTACCGGTCCGGTCTCACTGTCGGTTGATCGACCGCTTCCGATTGGCTTCCGGTCCCCCCTTGGAGCAAAGGCTCCAGATCCAGTTCCGGAGCAATATATAAGCCGCCGGTTCCTTGCGGTCCCAGGAGCCCTTTATGACCAGGGAAGGCAAGCATGTGGATCCCCATCCGCCCGACATCAATATCGATCGTTCCGGCAGTTTGGGCGGCATCAACAAGGAAGGTGATCCCCTTTTGCTTACACAATTCGCCCATTTGCTCCACAGGAAGAATCGAGCCTAATAGATTTGAGCTATGACTGCACACCAACAGGGACGTTTTATCGGTTACCGCGGCGGAGACATCGTCGATATTCAACTCGCCTCTTTCATTCGTCGGGACATAGGTGATCGTAATTCCTTTGGTTTTCCGTAGAAACTCCAATGGCCGGCGCACCGAATTATGCTCCACGGAAGTGCATATGACATGCGCGCCTTCTTTTACAAACCCTTTGATTGCTTGATTCAAAGCCATTGTCGTATTTAGCGCAAAAGAAATATCGTTGGGGTTTTTCACAGCGAACAATTTAGCCAAATTTTTCCTGGTCTCAAATAAAGTCCGGCTCGCCTTAACAGCCATCTGATGGCTGCCTCTTCCGGAGTTGGCGGCGTAGTGAAGCATACAATCCTGCATCGCCTCCAAAACTTCAGGAGGTTTGGGCCATGACGATGCCGCGTGATCCAAGTAAGCTACTTGCATAATTGCACCTTCCTTCACAAAAAGTAGCATACCTAGTCTGCCCCAAACCCATCGGCAATACCAAGGTATGCTACGTTCCTTTTTTTCAACATCGTTTCGTGCATTTACGATATTTTGCCTTGAAGCAGCTCCAACAATCGATCGAGGTCATCCTTGGAGAAGTACAACAGCTCGATTTTTCCTTTATTATTGTTGTTATGTTTAATTTTAACCGTTGTTCGGTAAGCTTCACGCAAGTTTTCTTCCAGCTGGTTAATATAAGGATCTTTGCGTTTCGACTTCGCGGTAGCTTTCTTCGTGTCCGCTCTTTCCTCGAGACGCTTCACTTCCTCTTCCAGCTCTCGTACGCTCCATTGATCCTTAATAGCTTGATCCGCCAATGATTTAATTAACTTCGGATCCTTCAATCCTACGATGGCTTTCGCATGGCCCATAGACAATGTTCCACGTGAAACATACTGTTTTACTTCTTCAGGCAGCTGAATTAACCGCAAAAAGTTGGCAATATGCGATCGGCTCTTCCCGACCTTCACGGACAGCTCCTCTTGCGTCAAAGAAAACTGGTCGATTAGCGCTTGATATGCAACGGCAACCTCCATTGCGTTCAAGTCTTCCCTCTGCACGTTCTCGATTAACGCAATTTCCATGACTTGCTGATCGGTAAACTTTTTGACAACAGCCGGGATGGTGGCATTGCCGCATACTTGAGATGCGCGGAACCGGCGTTCACCGGCAATTATTTCGTAACCTTTCAGCACGCTTCTTACGATAATGGGCTGAATAACGCCATGCTCTTTAATCGAAGCGGCTAACTCATTAATCGACTCTTCGTGAAACGTTCTTCTCGGCTGGTACGGATTCGCCCGAAGCTGAGATAACGGGATTTCCACTACTTTGTCGTCGTCATTAATGCTCAATGCTGGCAGCAGTGCGTCCAGTCCTTTTCCTAAACGTTTACTCACAGTGCGATCACTTCCTTTGCGAGCTCCATGTAGACTTCGGCTCCCTTAGATCGCGGATCATAAGTTACAATCGATTGACCATGGCTAGGTGCCTCACTCAATCTAACATTTCGCGGGATTATCGTATGATAGACTTTTTGCTGGAAATACTTTTTCACTTCTTCAATTACCTGCATTCCCAAATTCGTTCTTGCGTCGAACATCGTCAATAGAACGCCTTCGATTTGCAGCGAAGTATTAAGATGCTTTTGCACCAGACGAACCGTGTTCAACAGCTGACTCAGCCCTTCGAGCGCGTAATATTCACATTGTATCGGAATAATGACGGAGTCCGCGGCGGTCAATGAGTTAACGGTGAGAATGCCAAGGGAAGGAGGGCAGTCGATAAGAATGTAGTCGAATAAATGCTTAACCAGGTGCAGCGACTTTTTCAAACGCACTTCACGGGAAATGGTAGGAACGAGCTCGATTTCCGCACCGGCTAATTGAATTGTAGCTGGGATAATTTTCAAATTGGGAATGGCAGTGTCCACCATTGCTTCTTTGGGATGAATATCGTTGATAATGACATCATAAATGCAGTAAACAACGTCAGCCTTATTAACCCCGATACCGCTTGTCGTATTCCCCTGGGGATCAATATCTACCAAAAGTACCTTTTTACCTAAAGACGCCAAAGATGCTCCCAAATTAACGGATGTTGTCGTTTTCCCTACCCCACCCTTTTGATTGGTTATTGCAATAATCTTAGACAAAATCAGTTCACCTCAATAAAATACGATGTACGAGCATAATCAAACCACTACGCTCATGAGTCATACATAGTAACGGGGGGACAACAGGCCTGGTTCGTTTCAAAAAAAAAGAAAACGAGTACACCACAGTTGAAGAACAGCAGCCCAAAGCGGCTCCGCTCGCCAATTACAGCGATCTCATCAAAACTCTTCCTTCTACCCTCGAATTTCGCATTTTTCTCTCAGTTGACTCCAGCAACCACACGGTAAACGACGAAAAAGAAGCATTTCGCTGTGAAAACAGTCAAAAATGGCTATGTAAGCAGAGAAAAGACTTCCCGAAAGTTAGAAGTAAACCATTTGCGGTAAAGAAAAGCTCCCATTACGGAGCTTGGTTAATAAGCGATATGAAGTCTACTTCTCTATCATACTATATTTTTAATAACATAGGAATGTTTAAGTTCACGAAAGCTTAATATACAGCGAAAAACAGAGATAAACCATCCATGTCAAAGATGAATGCATAAAGTTTATCCTCGAATCCAGTGTATCTGATAAACGGACGCCTTATCGCTTCGGTATTTTAATGACGATTTCATAATGATCCTCGAAATCTTGTTCCGTCGTATTGATCTGCAAGCCGGAGGAAGTCACCATATCTACCGATTGGCGAATCGTATTAAGAGCGAGACGGACATCTTTGGAGAAAGAAATGCGTTTTGCCTTCTTCAGCTTCACGGTCTCCTTCAAAAACTGGATCCGCGCCTCCGTCTGTTTGACATTCAGCTCTTTGGTCAAAATATCCTCCAGCACCTTAACTTGAAGTTCCTCTTGATCCAAAGACAGCAGCGCCCGAGCGTGCCTTTCCGTAATCTTCCTCTCCATCAAAGCCAATTTGACCGGTTCACTCAAGTTGAGCAGACGGATCTTATTGGCAATCGTAGACTGGCTCTTGCCCAGCCGTTGAGCAAGACTTTCCTGGGTCAGCGAATGAAGGTCGATCAGCTGCTGATATGCCAATGCTTCTTCGATTGCAGTCAATCCTTCCCGCTGCAAGTTTTCGATCAAAGCAATGGATGCGGCCTGCGAATCGTTGAAATCGCGAATAATAGCGGGAATTGTTTCCAGGCCCAGCTTCTTAACCGCTCTCCATCTGCGTTCGCCCGCAATAAGCTCATACATATTGTCCCTAATTCGGACGACGATCGGCTGTATAACGCCGTGAGTTTTAATGGTTTGACACAGCTCATCAATTCGTTCATCATCAAAAATCGTTCTTGGCTGATACGGACTCGGGACAATATCACGCACAGGAATGTTTTTGATTTCATCCGCCGAAGTTCTCTCCGTAAATCCAAACAACTTTGAGATCTGTTCTTTCATTAATTAACCACCCGATCTTTTGCCGTAAATATGTACCGTAACTTTGTCTTTACTCTAATATAATTCTCCAAATATATGAAATTTCCTGCAAGAGTTTGCTAGACAACTATGTGAAAATAGTGAACAAAAAAAGAAACCTCTTACCCTGCAGTTCAACAAAGTACCAACAGCGACCAAGAGGTTGTTTTACAATAAATCAATAATCATGTTCCACGTGAAACAAAGATCAGCAACAATAAAACTTTTTACTGTTTAATAAGCGGCATTTTTAACGGTGTTCCCGCTTTTCGAGGATACTTCGCAGGTGTCGGAGATCCCTTCTGAATCAAGACCAAATGTCTCTTCGATGCTTCCTGCTCCGGCAGCTCCATCCGGTATGTATGCAATAGCTGCCCTTTCAGTTCTTTCAAACTGAATCCCGCTTCTTGAAGCTCCTCTTCGACCTCGCTGCCCTTCATGGCAAGAAAATGACCTTGTACTCTTACAAAAGGCAAACAGAACTCGTTCAGTACAGTCAATCTGGCAACCGCTCTCGCCGTAACCAAATCGTATTGATCGCGATGCGCTTTATTCCGGGCTACATCCTCCGCTCTGCCGTGAAGGCAGTTCACATCCGATACTTGCAGCTGCGTACACAAATGATTCAAAAACTGAATCCGTTTGTTTAGCGAATCTACAATCGTCACGTGAAGATGCGGGAAAGCAATTTTGAGTGGTATACTCGGAAATCCGGCGCCCGATCCGATATCGGCAACCGTTTTCTTTTCTTCCATGTTCACAAAAAAAGCAACAGAAAGAGAATCGTAGAAATGCTTAATATACACTTGTTCTCTCTCTGTGATGCCGGTCAGGTTCATTTTCTCGTTCCACTCCACCAGTTCCTTGTAATACGTTTCGAACTGATCCAGCTGACGGTCCGATAAATGAATCCCTTTTTCGGCTAACAAATCTCGGAATTTCGATTGAATGGAATCCATACTTTACCCTCTGGCTGCAACCACTTTATTATATTGCTCCAAGTAAACCAGCAGGATGGAAATATCCGCCGGAGTGACACCGGAAATACGCGATGCCTGGCCTATGGAGATCGGACGGATTTTGGCGAGCTTTTGCTTCGCTTCCGTTGCAATACCGTGTACATCTTCGTATACGATATCGTCAGGAATTTTCTTTTTCTCCATCTTGCGCAGACGGTCTACTTGGGCCAACTGTTTCTCGATATAGCCGGTATATTTGATTTGAATTTCGACCTGCTCCATCATTTCATCCGTTAAATGGAGCGGAGACGGCGAAATGGAAGCAATGTCCGCATACGACACCTCAGGACGGCGAAGCAGCGTGATCAAATCGACCGAATTGTTGAGCTCTGCACTTCCCAATGAGGCCAAAAGCTCTTGAACCTCCACCGGTTTGACCTTCGTTGTTTTCAGACGCTCCAGCTCTTCGGCGATCAGCTGCTTCTTAAGCATAAATCTTTGATAACGGTCTTCTTTGATCAAGCCGATTTCGTAGCCGATAGGCGTCAATCGTTGGTCCGCATTATCATGTCTCAGCAGCAGACGGTACTCTGCACGAGAAGTAAGCAAACGATACGGCTCATTCGTACCTTTCGTAACCAGGTCATCGATCAACACGCCAATGTAGCCTTCCGAACGATCCAAAATCACAGCTTCCTTACCTTGAACCTTGCGAGCGGCATTAATGCCAGCCATGATGCCTTGACCTGCCGCTTCTTCGTAACCGGAAGTACCGTTAATTTGTCCCGCCGTAAACAGACGTTCGACTACCTTCGTTTCCAGAGACGGCTTCAGCTGAGTCGGAATCACCGCATCGTACTCGATAGCGTAACCGGTTCTCATCATCTCTACTTTCTCCAGACCCGGAATCGAACGCAAAATGCTCAGCTGCACATCCTCCGGCATACTGGTCGACAAGCCTTGCACATAATATTCCGACGTATTGCGGCCTTCCGGCTCGAGGAAAATTTGATGCTTCGGCTTATCGCTGAAGCGGACGATTTTGTCTTCAATAGAAGGACAATAACGCGGTCCGGTTCCTTCAATAGCGCCGGAGAACATTGGAGCGCGGTGCAGGTTGTCGTTAATGATTTTGTGCGTGTCTTCCGATGTGTATGTCAGCCAGCATGGCAGTTGATTCGGAACCTCCTCCGTCGTCTCGAAGGAGAAAAACTTCGGCTTCTCGTCACCCGGTTGAATCGTCGTTTTGCTGAAATCAATCGTATCCTTGTGCACGCGCGGAGGCGTACCCGTCTTGAAACGAACGAGCTCGAGCCCGTTGTCCTTCAACGATTGCGACAGCTTCACCGCAGGCTGCTGGTTGTTCGGTCCGCTCTCATACATCAGCTCGCCCATGATGATTTTACCGCGCAAGTACGTACCCGTTGTAATAACGACGGCATCCGCCATATAGCGGGCGCCCGTTTTTGTAACGACCCCTTTGCAGACGCCGTCCTCAACGATAAGCTCCTCTACCATCCCCTGACGCAAAGTGAGCTTTTCCTCTTTTTCCATCGTTTCCTTCATCATATGCTGATAAAGAAATTTATCCGCTTGTGCGCGCAGCGCGTGAACGGCGGGCCCTTTCCCTGTGTTCAGCATCCTCATTTGAATGTACGTTTTGTCGATATTGCGCCCCATCTCTCCGCCCAGTGCATCGATCTCGCGTACGACGTGGCCTTTGGCAGGTCCGCCGATCGATGGGTTACATGGCATGAAGGCGATCATATCCAGATTAATCGTGATCATCAGCGTTTCACAGCCCATACGTGCCGCGGCAAGCGCCGCTTCACTGCCTGCATGGCCGGCGCCGACGACAATGACATCATATTGTCCAGCAATGTAGCTCATTTCGCATTACCTCCTATAATAATGGAATCATAAAGTGAATCAAGAAAATATATTATTTACCCAAACAAAATTGGGAGAAAATTTGATCTATCAACGAATCCCCGACCGAATCTCCGATAATTTCGCCAAGCTGCTCCCACGCATTCCGGATATCGATCTGTACCATATCGATCGGAACGAACGCCTCCGTAGCGCTGTAGGCTTCCTCTAGGGAGCCCATCGCCTTTTTCAGCAAAGAAATGTGTCGCACATTGCTCACATAAGTCAGGTCACTTGATTCTACCTGACCGCTGAAGAAAATGCTAGCGATAGCTTTTTCCAAGTCCGTAATGCCCTGCTGCTCGAGCAGCGACATTTTTACCACCCGCTCCGGTGAAAAATGACTCGTCAGCACATCCATTTCGATTTGCTGCGGCAAATCCAGTTTATTCACGATGACGATCGTCTGCTTCTCTTTCAATTGCTCAATCAATCGCAGCTCATCATCCAGCAGCGCTTCCGCCCCGTTGAACACGAGCAGGATCAAATCGGCATCCGCCAGCGCACTTCGCGATTTTTCCACACCGATCTGCTCGACAATATCCGAGGTTTCCCGGATGCCCGCTGTATCCAGCAGCTTGAGCGGAATGCCGTTCACATTCACGTACTCCTCGATCACATCCCGGGTCGTACCAGGGATATCGGTTACGATGGCCCGGTTCTCCTGCGCCAACGTATTTAATAGAGAAGATTTGCCCACATTCGGCTTACCGACAATCGCCGTCACAATGCCTTCGCGCAAAATTTTCCCCTGCCGCGCCGTGTTCAGCAGCTCATCAATCTGTCCCATGGCGAGCGAGCATTTCTCTTTAATGAAAGCATTCGTCATTTCCTCAACGTCATGCTCCGGATAATCGATGTTCACCTCGATGTGAGCCATCAATTCAACCAGATCGTGGCGCAGCGCTTTGATCCTTTTCGACAAGGTGCCCTCGGACTGCTTCATCGCCACGCGAAACGCCCGATCCGACTTGGCGCGGATCAAATCGATAACCGCCTCCGCCTGGGACAAGTCGATCCGTCCGTTCAGGAACGCCCGTTTCGTGAATTCGCCCGGCTCGGCCAAGCGTACATCGTGCTCGAGCAGCAGATCGAGCACTTTTTTCACCGGAATGAATCCGCCGTGACAGCTGATCTCCACCACATCCTCCATTGTGAAGGACCGCGGAGCTCGCATCACCGTAACCAATACTTCATCTATACGCGCCATAGTGGAGGGATCTTTCACGAATCCATAGTGAACCGTATGCGTCGGTACCTCGGCCAATGGGGTCTTGCCGAAAAAGACGCGATCCGCAGCAGCGACCGCCTGGTCACCGCTAATCCTAACGACGGCAATTCCTCCTTCGCCTAGCGGAGTGGAAATAGCCGCAATAGTATCCTGAATCATAGCTGTGTCCTACCTTTCCATCTCCTCACCCGAGAAAAAAATATGGTTTAAAAAAAGCAATGAGTCATAACATGACATCATTGCAGCGACAATTTATCTGGACAAAATAACGACTCTTCGATTCGGCTCCTCGCCTCTGCTGAAGGTGCGAACCTTCGGATGATCCTGCAGCTTGGCATGAATCACCTTGCGCTCTTGGGGCGACATTGGCTCCAGTACGACTTCCTTCTTCGTGCGGATCACCCGCTCCGCCAACCGGGCGGCGAGATCCTCCAACGTTTTTTTGCGGCGCTCGCGAAATTGCTCGGCATCCAACACGATACGCATATGCGAAGTGGAATAACGGTTCGCCACAATGTTGACCAGGTATTGAAGCGCATCCAACGTTTGCCCTCTGCGCCCAATGAGCATTCCGAGCTCCGAGCCGAACAGATGCAGCTCCAGCCCTTCTTTCGTCGACTTCTTCTCTATACGAACCTGCAAGCTCATGGTTTGAAATACTTCTTGTAAAAAATGAATGGCTTCTTCAACAGCATCGGGAATCAGCTCCAATTCCACTTTCGCATCCTTGGCGCCGATTAGACCGAACAGCCCTTTAGAGGGCTGCTCCAACACTACTATTTTTACCCGATCCTCCGTGGTATTCCATTGCTGAAGTCCATTCTTGACGGCTTCCTCAATCGATTTACCCGTAACCACTATTTTTTTCATTTCGACTGGCCCACCTTATTATCAGATCCACCATAAATAAAATAGGATTGAACGATCGTAAAGACGTTGCTGTATACCCAGTATAACGGCAAGGCTGAAGCAAAGTTCATTGCCATAACGAAAATCATAACAGGGAAAATAAACATCAGGCTTTGCATTTGCGGGTTCATCTGCGTCTTCATCATCTTCTGCTGCAGATATGTGGTCAACGCCGCAAGGAGCGGTAAAATGTAATACGGGTCCTTCGTTCCGAGCTGCATCCATAAGAAGGAGTGTTCATTGATGTGGTGATTACGCATAATCGCATTATATAGAGCAATCAAGATTGGCATTTGGACAATCAACGGAAAACATCCTGCCAGCGGGTTAACCCCGTTGCTTTGGAACAGCTTCATGGTCTCTTCCTGCTGCTTCTTCGGATCGTCCTTATACTTATCTTTGATTTTTTTCATTTCCGGCTGCAATTCCTGCATACGCTTCGAGCTCTTGTACTGCTTCAGCGTAAGAGGCAATATAATGAATCGGATAATAACCGTTACGACCAAAATCGATAATCCGTATTGTCCCCATAGTATGGATGCGAACCAATCCAGCACCTGAGCTAATGGGCCGACAAAATACTTGTCCCAAACACCGTTATTCGGGTCGATGGGAGCCGTCGCCGGTGCACAGCCTGCGAGGAGTAAGAGCAGGAATGTAAGCGGCAAATAGGTTGCAAGTCGACGAGTCAAAATAATATCCTCCTATTTTATCTTTTCCAATAATAAACTATATCATATCTCCTGGTAAAAAAGAAATGGAGTCGCCGTTATTTTCGCACCAAAACGGACGCTCTCTTCATCACATGGAGGATGCTTTTTTCCGTTTCCTGATAGGATAACCCGACAACCGGCTTGCGCGCTATCAAAATGAGGTCGAGTCCGCCGGAAATCTTATTCGCATTCAGCCGAACAATTTCTTTGACGACTCTGCGGATCCGGTTGCGGACTACGGCATTGCCGAGCTTTTTGCTGACCGAAATGCCCAGTCGAAAAGATTCCTGCTGCGGACGGCTGTAATAATATAGTACAAACTGGTGGTTAGCCATCGATTTGCCGCCGCGGTACACTTTGTCGAAATATTCTCTTTTCGTCAACCGATTTTTCTTTTCCACGAGTGAACTCTCCATCTTTTTCAGCCCGATCCGTATGCCAAAACAATACTAGCCTACGCCAAAACCGGCCGTTTTAAACTAAAAATGAGCCATAAAAATACAAAATCCCCCGAAAGCGAAGCACCCCTCGGAAGCTGTACCCGCCATTCAGAGGATCATCCGTTCGTGCACAACAAAAAAGACCACCTGTCAGTGGTCTCTCGTTTATGCGCTCAATACTTTTCTTCCTTTTAGTCGACGAGCAGCCAGTACTTTACGACCATTTTTCGTACTCATTCTCTTACGGAAGCCGTGAACTTTCTTATGCTTACGAACATTCGGTTTGTATGTCGGTCTCATTTATCATTGCACCTCCTCGAGGAAATTCCCTTCCCAAAATACCTTATAACATTAAACCATCTTACAGCCCAAAAGTCAACTTGAGAAAAGCTACAAAGTTTTGACAGCGGAGTTGTGGATAGATCGCCAAAAAGTGCCCTGTGAATAAAAAATATCGACTATCCTCAGGTTTTGTCGAAATAGTAACAGCTTATAAACAATATCTTGTGTTGTTGATAATATTTACACACAACTTCTTGAATATGTGGATAAATCGAAACAATCCATTGTAAATCAGGTTATATTTTGTTATTATGATTATGCTTATCCTGTGGATAGTGAACGGTTATCAACTATTTTATCAACAGCCTGTGGATATCTTTGTGAACAATTTTCAGACCCTCTGTATAACAATAATCCTCATCATCTGAATGATGTGGATATTTTGCGACACATCCCGCATTTTTTCTACATCCGTATGGCTTAAGCCACATTGGTTATTTTTTTGAAGGAGTGAATACATTGTGGAAAGCCATCCAAACGAGCAATGGCAGCAGGTACTTTCCATTATTCAAACAAGGCTTAGTAAGCCAAGCTATGAAACTTGGTTTACATCCACAAGAGCCGTTGTTTTCAATGAATCCAAAGTCGTTATCTGCGCACCGAACAATTTCGCCAGAGAATGGCTGGAAAACCGTTATACCAAGCTGATCAAGGATACGATTTTCGATTACATTGGAAAACCGGCGGAAGTGAAATTCGTTATTGAATCCGACGAAGACAAAGCAGCCGGCACTCCCTCCTCCCCGCCGAACATTCCAGCGAAAGCCCCAGCGGCCGTCCCAGAAGAAACGTTCAGTCACATGATGAATCCCAAGTATACGTTCGACACGTTTGTCATCGGATCCGGGAATCGTTTTGCTCATGCGGCTTCTCTTGCTGTGGCCGAAGCGCCGGCGAAGGCTTATAATCCGTTGTTTTTATATGGTGGAGTAGGACTGGGCAAGACCCACTTGATGCATGCGATCGGCCATTACGTGCTGGAGCACAATCCGAGCGCCAAAGTGCTGTATATCTCGTCCGAAAAATTTACGAACGAATTCATCAACGCCATCCGCGACAACCGCGGCGAAAGCTTCCGCAACAAGTACCGGAACATTGACGTGCTGCTTATAGATGATATTCAGTTTCTTGCCGGAAAAGAACAAACGCAGGAAGAATTTTTCCACACGTTCAACGCGCTGCACGAAGAGCGCAAGCAAATCATTATTTCGAGCGACCGGCCGCCGAAGGAAATCCCTACGCTAGAGGAACGTCTTCGCTCCCGTTTCGAATGGGGACTGCAGACGGACATTCAGCCGCCGGATCTGGAGACGCGGATTGCGATTTTGCGGAAAAAGGCGAAAGCAGACAACCTGGAAATCCCTAATGAGGCCATGGTATACATAGCCCATCAGATCGATACGAACATCCGGGAGCTGGAGGGCGCATTAATCCGGGTCGTCGCTTACTCTTCCTTGATCAATGAGGACATTACATCCCATTTGGCTGCCGAAGCGCTGAAGGATATTATTCCGAGCAGCCGGCCGAAGGTGATAACGATCCAGGATATTCAGCAAAAGGTCGGGGAATTTTACGGGTTGAAGCTTGAGGATTTCAAGGCTCGCAAGCGGACGAAAATGGTGGCTTATCCACGGCAAATCGCGATGTATTTGGCTCGGGAAATGACCGATTTTTCATTGCCCAAAATCGGCGAAGCGTTTGGCGGGCGCGACCATACGACCGTTATCCATGCGCATGAGAAAATATCGGAAGCGCTCAAGAACGATCAGGAGCTGTACAAGATCATTCAGAACCTGATGGAGAAAGTAAAGAATATTACCGTCTAGTACTCGTAAAACTATATACATTTTTATGTGGTAAAGAAAAGCTGCTTGCGCCGGATGAGGCTTCTAAGGAGATTCCGCGTCTTTTTAAGTGGCTTTTCGTTTCTGTATAACTATAAGCCTATGCACAAACTATTCACATGTGGATAGGCTTTCGTTTTGAGACTTTTGCTCACATATCCACATATCCAGTGCCCCTACTACTATTACTAAATAAAAACATGGTATTATAGATGTATTCGGCATCTCCCTATTTTCGTATCCTAGGAGTGACAATATGAAGTTAACGATCCTGAAAGAGCATCTGAACGAATCCATACAACACGTATCCAAAGCCATTTCCAACAAGACTACCATCCCTATTTTGAGCGGGATTAAAATAGACGCCGACGCTACGGGCATGACTTTGACGGCTAGCGATACGGACATATCGATCCAAAGCTTTATTCCCATTGAAAAAAACGAATTGAATATCATCGAGCTGGAGCGCCCGGGTAGCGTTGTTCTCTCTTCCAAATTTTTTGTCGAAATTGTTCGTAAGCTGCCGGCACAAGTCGTTGAAATCGAAGTGAAGGATCATTTCCAAACGACCATTCGTTCCGGTTCCTCGGAAATTCAGCTGGTCGGACTGGATCCGGAGGAATATCCTACGCTTCCAAGCATTGAAGAGAACCGTAAAATTCAAATGCCGAGCGATCTGTTGAAGACGATGATCAAACAAACGTCTTTCGCCGTTTCCACCAATGAATCGACTCCTATATTGACGGGAATTTTGTGGACGATCGCCGATCGTACGCTGAAATTTACCGCCTGTGACCGACACCGCTTGGGCAGCAGAGAAACGAACATTGAGGTCGATGCCGACTTCCAGCTGAACAATGTGTCCATTTCCGGTAAGACGTTGAACGAGTTATCCAAAATTTTGCCGGATCAAAATACGCTGATCGACATTATTTTTGCCGAAAACCAGGTGCTGTTTAAGCTCAGCTCGATTCTGTTCTATACGCGCATCCTGGACGGAACGTATCCGGATACTTCCAAACTCATCCCGCAATCGTTCCAAACCGAGCTCGTTATTAACGCCCAGCAGCTGGCCGAAGCGATTGACCGTGCTTATTTGCTGTCGCGGGAAGAGAAGACGAATATCGTTAAATTGGTGATGCGCGAGGATCATACGATCGAAATTTCGTCCAGCTCCTCCGAGCTCGGAAAAGTAACGGAGCAGTTGGATGTCACAACGCTTACCGGAGAGCTGCTGCGCATTTCGTTCAACTCCAAATATATGCTCGATGCGCTCAAAGTGATGGACAGCGACTTGATCCGCATGTGCTTCACCGGCGCAATGCAGCCTATCATCATTCGTCCGGAAGAAACGTCGAGCCTGCTGCAGCTTATTTTGCCGTATCGGACAACGAGCTGATCGGCGTCAATAGTTTTACGCAAAGGAGCATGTAGGTCATATGAAGATGATTTCTATCCACACGGAGTATATTACTTTGGGGCAGTTTCTGAAGCTCGCGGATTGTATATCCACAGGTGGACAAGCCAAAAGTTTTTTGCAGGAAGCGGAAATTTATGTGAATGGCGAGCCGGAAAACCGCCGCGGCAAAAAACTTGTCCACAACGACCGCATTCGCGTCGAGGGCTGCGGTGAATTCCAGGTCGTACGCAGTTAGGATGTTTCGTAGCGGCTATGCACCCGGCATAAGCCTGTAGGAGGAAATGGTTTGCAACTGAAAAAGCTGTCATTACAGCATTACCGCAACTATGACGAAGTGTATTTTGAAACCGGCCATATGGTGAACATTATCGTGGGTCCCAACGCACAAGGAAAAACGAATTTGTTGGAATCCATCTTTGTTATGGCCTTAACCAAATCGCATAGGACCCACCAGGACAAGGAGCTTATCCAATGGAATGCTCCCCACGCGCTGCTGCACGGAGAAGTGGAGAAAAAATACGGCACGGTCCAGCTCGATCTGACCATCGCCCAGCAAGGGAAAAAGGCGAAGATCAACGGCCTGGAGCAAAAAAAACTGAGTAATTTCATCGGCTCCCTGAATGTGGTCATGTTCGCTCCGGAAGATCTCGAAATTGTTAAGGGCTCCCCTTCGGTACGCCGCCGGTTTTTGGATATGGAGATCGGCCAAGTCCATCCCGCCTATTTGTACGACTTGTCGCAATACCAGAAAATTTTGGCCCAGCGAAACAATTATTTAAAGCAGCTGTTCGCCGCGAGGGACACCAAAGCAAGCATGCTGGACGTATGGAACGAACAATTGGCGACTTTTGGTATTAAAATTATTAAAAAACGTCAAAGCTTTATAAAGAAGCTGCAAGCCTGGGCGGAGAAGATCCATCTGGGCATTACGGGCGGGAACGAGCAGGTGCGTATCGCCTACTCTACCTCGTTCGATTCGGCGGTTTTGGAAGATGAAACTGTTTTATTTGACCAATTTATGATAAAGTTATCACAGGTGAAAGAACAGGAATTGCGGCGCGGCGTGACGCTCGTCGGTCCGCATCGGGACGATTTGTTGTTTTATATCAACGATAAGGAAGTGCAAACGTTCGGTTCGCAGGGGCAGCAGAGGACGACCGCACTCTCTTTGAAGCTGGCAGAAATCGAATTAATCCGCGAGGAAGTCGGGGAATATCCGATCCTGCTGCTGGACGACGTTCTGTCAGAGCTGGACCGGTTTCGGCAGACGCAGCTTATCGAGACGTTCCAGAACAAGGTTCAAACGTTCATAACAACGACCGGGATTGAAAGCATAGATTTAGCCAAGCTCGACAGCGCTTCTGTCATTCATGTACGGAACGGAAGCTTAACATAGATAGTCTCACCTTGTAAGGAGATGACCCGGCCATGTTCATCCATTTAGGCGGAGAAAAAATTATTCGTGCATCCGAGCTCGTTGCTATATTTGACCTATCCATCGAAAAATCTTCAAAAATATCCAAGCAATTCATAAGCTACGCACTCAAAGAGAAGAAGGTCGAAGTAATCGGAGAGGAAGAAAGCAAGTCGCTTGTGGTCACGCAGTCCAAAGTGTATTACTCGCCGATTTCCTCCATGACTTTGAAGAAACGGGCGCATCATCTGTTAACAAACTAGATTTTACCTTGGAAAAGTGGGTGTCAACATGTCTGTGAATCAAAACACGTATGATGAAAGTCAGATACAGGTACTGGAAGGGCTAGAGGCCGTACGGAAACGTCCGGGGATGTATATCGGCTCCACCAGCGGAAGAGGCCTTCATCACCTGGTGTGGGAGGTTGTCGATAACAGTATTGACGAAGCTTTGGCCGGATATTGTACGAAAATTGATGTTACGGTCCATACGGATAACAGCATTACCGTTACGGATAACGGTCGCGGTATCCCTGTAGGGGAACATCCGCAGATGAAGCGTTCTACGCTGGAAGTCGTATTGACGGTATTGCATGCCGGCGGTAAATTCGGCGGTGAAGGCTATAAGGTATCCGGCGGTCTGCACGGGGTCGGTGTGTCCGTTGTGAACGCTCTCTCCAAGAAGCTGGTCGTGCAAGTCAAGTACAAAGGCCAAGTCCATCTGCAGGAGTACCAGCGTGGCGTTCCGCAGTACGATCTGAAGGTGATCGGGGAAACCGAGCTGACAGGAACGGAAATTACATTCTGGCCGGACGAAGAGATTTTCACGGAAACAACGGAATACGACTTCGATACGCTGCAGTCCCGGATCCGGGAGCTGGCGTTTTTGAATAAAGGCATCGAAATTTCCCTGACAGACGAACGGAGCAACGTATCGCAAACGTTCAAGTACGAGGGCGGGATCATTTCCTTTGTCGAATATTTGAACCGCAACCGCGAAGCTATCCATGAGCCGATCTACACGGAAGGCTCCAAAGACTTCATTCAGGTTGAAATTGCGCTGCAGTATAACGACAGCTATACGGAGAACATCCATTCGTTCGCGAACAACATCAACACGCATGAAGGCGGAACTCACGAATCGGGCTTCAAGAGCGCATTGACGCGGATCTTGAACGATTATGCCCGTAAATATAATGTCATTAAGGACAGCAACTCGAACCTTTCAGGGGATGATGTGCGCGAAGGCTTGGTCGCTATCATTTCCGTGAAAATTCCGGAGCCGCAGTTCGAAGGGCAAACGAAGACGAAGCTTGGAAACAGCGAGGTTCGCGGTATCGTCGAATCGCTGTTCTCCGAGAAGCTGATGGAGTTTCTCGATGAGAATCCGGTGGTGGCCAAAAAGATTATCGAGAAAGGCATTCAGGCTGCCCGCGCCCGCGAAGCGGCACGCAAAGCTCGCGAGCTGACTCGGCGCAAGAGTGCGCTGGAAGTCAGTGCCCTGCCGGGCAAGCTGGCGGACTGCTCCTCCAAGGATGCGTCGATCAGTGAAATTTACATCGTTGAGGGTGACTCAGCGGGCGGTTCGGCCAAACAAGGACGCGACCGTCACTTCCAGGCGATTTTGCCTTTGCGCGGTAAAATTTTGAACGTCGAGAAAGCAAGGCTCGACCGTATTTTGTCCGACTCCGAGATCCGGGCCATGATTACGGCGCTCGGTACAGGGATCGGCGACGATTTCGATATTGCCAAAGCGCGTTACCATAAGGTAATCATTATGACCGATGCGGACGTCGACGGCGCGCATATCCGGACGCTTCTGCTGACCTTCTTCTACCGCTACATGCGCAAGCTGCTGGATGCGGGATATATTTATATTGCTCAGCCGCCGCTCTACAAGCTGGAGCGCAACAAGACGATCCGCTATGCCTATAACGACAAGCAGCGTGAGATTATCATGCAGGAGTTCGGGGAAGGCAGCAAGGTCAACATTCAGCGTTATAAAGGTCTTGGAGAGATGAACCCGGAACAGCTGTGGGAGACGACGATGGATCCTGAAAGCCGTACACTGCTCCAAGTGAGTATCCAGGATGCTATCGAAGCGGATGCCATTTTTGATACTCTCATGGGCGAGAATGTCGAGCCGCGGAGAGATTTTATACAGCAGCATGCCAAATTCGTAAAAAACCTGGATTATTAATTCTAGCTAATGTTGCAGATCATCCTTACGCATTGTTAACGGCTGATACCGTCCTTTCTGCCGATCGGACGGTTCAGCCTTTCTATGGGTCCTTACCCCTATATCGTTCTTCTGAAAATATCATCGGAATCATTCATAGAATTCTTACCGATTTCGAGTTTACAGCGAAAAGCAGATGATCAAGCAGGACAAAGCGGCGGTCGAACCGTTATGCGGCAGCCTGCGAAGCAGTCTTTGCTAGCCTTTAGGAGGTCAACATGTCCGAAGAACAACGTTCTCAAATTAAAGATATCGATATCGGTTCGGAAATGCGAACCTCCTTTATCGATTATGCGATGAGCATCATCGTAAGCCGTGCTTTGCCGGATGTCAGAGACGGCCTTAAGCCGGTGCACCGCCGTGTTTTGTTTGCGATGTCCGAGCTAGGAATGTCACCGGACAAACCATACAAGAAATCGGCGAGAATCGTCGGTGAAGTTATCGGTAAATACCATCCTCACGGCGATGCTTCCGTTTATGGAACCATGGTGCGGATGGCGCAGGATTTCTCATTGCGTTATATGCTGGTGGATGGACACGGGAACTTCGGGTCTATCGACGGCGACTTTGCCGCGGCTATGCGTTATACCGAGGCTCGTTTGTCCAAAATCGCGATGGAAATGCTTCGCGATATCAACAAAGAGACGATCGATTTCGTTCCGAACTACGACGGCGAAGAACATGAGCCGGCTGTCTTGCCAGCTCGTTTTCCTAACTTGCTGGTGAACGGAAGCTCAGGTATTGCCGTAGGGATGGCAACGAACATTCCTCCCCACAACTTGACGGAAGTCATAGATGGGGTCCAACAGCTGATTGAGAACCCTGACATTACTCCGTTGGAGTTAATGCAGTCGATCAAAGGCCCGGACTTCCCAACCGGCGGCTATATTTTGGGACGAGAAGGCATTAAGCAAGCCTACAGCACCGGTCGCGGCTCGGTTACGATGAGAGCGAAGACGACCATTGAAGAAAACAATAATAAAGCCCGCATTATCGTTCATGAGCTGCCTTATCAGGTCATTAAAGCTCGTTTGATCGAGAAAATTGCGGAGCTGGTTCGTGAGAAAAAAATCGACGGCATCACCGATCTGCGGGATGAATCCGACCGTAACGGGATGCGTATCGTTATCGAGCTTCGCCGTGACGTCAATCCGAATGTCGTGCTGAACAATTTGTTCAAGCATACGGCTCTGCAATCGAATTTCGGTATCATTATGCTGGCGCTTGTTAACGGCGAGCCTAGGGTGCTCAACCTGAAAGACATGCTGCACCATTACCTGGAGCATCAGAAGGATGTCATCCGCCGTCGTACCGAGTTTGACCTGCGTAAAGCGGAAGCGCGCGCTCACATCTTGGAAGGCTTGCGCATCGCTTTGGACCATTTGGATGAAGTCATCGCATTAATTCGGGCATCCCAGACGACGGAGGAAGCTCGCGACGGCTTGATGAGCCAATTCTCCTTGAGCTTCGACCAGGCGCAAGCGATCTTAGACATGCGTCTGCAGCGTCTAACCGGTTTGGAACGCGAGAAGATCGAAGCCGAGTATGCCGAGCTGCTGAAGAAAATCGCCGAATACAAAGCGATTCTGGCTGATGAGAAGCTGGTATTGGCTATTATTAGCGATGAGCTCAAAGAAATTAAAGAGAAATTCGGCGACGAGCGCCGCTCCGAAATTACGTTCGGCGGAGACAGCATCGAGGACGAGGACTTGATTCCTCAAGAAGATGTTATCATTACAATCACTCATACCGGTTATGTCAAACGACTGCCGGTTACGACATACCGCAGCCAGAAGCGGGGCGGCAAAGGCGTCATAGGCATGGATACGAAGGATAATGACTTCGTAGAACATCTGTTCGTGACGAATACGCACCACTTCCTCTTGTTCTTTACGAACAAAGGCAAGGTGTACCGCCTGAAGGCTTACGAGATTCCGGATCTTAGCCGTACGGCACGCGGAACTCCGATTATTAACCTGCTTCAGATCGAGCAAGGCGAGACCATCAACGCGGTTATCCCTGTAGAAGGCTTCGAGTCCGAACAGTATTTGTTCTTCGCAACGAAGAACGGTCTGGTGAAGAAGACGCCTCTGAACGATTACGGCAACATCCGTAAAGGCGGTCTTATCGCGATCACCCTTCGTGAAGACGACGATTTGATCGGTGTGAAGCTGACCGACGGCAACCAAACGATCATTATGGGAACCAGAGAAGGGATCTCCATCCACTTCCCAGAGCAAGAAGTTCGTCCTATGGGACGTTCGGCTACCGGGGTCAAAGGGATCACGATCGGCGAGGACGATGCCGTTATCGATATGGACGTCGTAGATGAGAACAACAGCGTTCTGATCGTAACGTCCAAAGGCTTCGGCAAGAGAACGCCTGTCGCCGAGTACAGACAGCAGTCCAGGGGCGGTAAAGGGATCAAGACGCTCAATGTCACTTCGAAAAACGGCCATGTAGTCGGTTTGAAGATCGTAAGAGAAGATGAGGATCTGATGATCATTACGGCACTCGGGACGATTATTCGCACAAGCATGTCGGGTATTTCGATGATGGGCCGCAATACGCAGGGCGTGAAGCTGATCAATATTCGCGACGAGGATGAGGTGGCAACCGTTTCCCGCGTGGAGAAAAGCGATGAGGCCGAAGAATTGGAAGGTCAGGAGCTTGACGCCGAAGAGAGCGGTTCTGAGGAAAGCAATGAATAGCGCGATCAAATATTAATTTCTTTTGATTTAAGGAATGGGGCTTACATCCCCATTCCTTTTCGTTTAAAATAGGACTGACATGATAGAAAGTAAGGTGGACGTTCCATGGCGACTGTTTCCGTATCCCAGCTTAAGCCCGGCGAAAAGATGATAGAAAACGTGCTGACCAAGCGAGGCAGCATTCTCTTTTACAAAGGGAAAATCGTAACGGACAAAGATATTGAGATATTAAAGGCTTTTCTGATTCCATCGGTTTCGATCGAATCGAAAGCCAGCGAGCAAGAGACGGTCAAGGAAGCCGCTGCTGAAGAAGCAGTAAGCGTCGTACCTCCTTTTATTACGGAATACAATAAAATGCTAGTCTTGCTTAAGAAAGTATATACCTCTGTCAGCGGCCAGAACCCTCCGATTCTGGAGATTCGGACCCAGCTGGAAGCTCTCATACAGCACATTGATTATTATCGCATCCTTACCTTCACTCCCCGGATGTTTCAGCTTCAGGACTATATTTACCACAACAGTATCATGGTGAGTCTGACTTCATACAATTTGGCCAAGTGGCATGGTCTGCCCGGCAAAGATTTGATGCCGATTGCTTTGGCCGGCCTTCTTCATGACATTGGTAACGCCAAGGTCGATTCCAGCATCTTGTTCAAACCCAATAAGCTTACGTCCGAAGAGATCGAGGATATGAAGAAGCATACGATTATCGGCTACAACCTGCTAAAAAACGTGACCGCTATTAACGAAGGCGTTAAGCTGGCCGCACTGCAGCATCACGAACGCGAAGACGGATCCGGATACCCGATCGGAGTGAAAGGCGATCAAATTCACCTTTATTCCAAAATCATTGCCATTACGGACATATTCCACGCCATGACATCAGACAGGTACCATAAGAAGGGCTCTTCCCCTTATCTCGTTCTTGATCAATTATTTAATGAGTCGTTTGGCAAGCTGGATCCTGCACTCGTGCAGACGTTTATACAAAAAGTAACCCAATTCCATAACGGGGTACTGGTGAAGTTAAATGACAACCGGATTGGCGAGATCGTATTTTCCGACAGGACTCACCCAACCCGTCCTTGGGTGAATATTAACGGGCAAATCATTAATTTGACGATGGAACGAAGCCTTTACATACAAGATGTAATTGAAAAATAAGAAAGCGAACTTCCTTTCTGAATTAAAAATGACTTTTCGCTTGACTCTTATGATCCATTTGTGATAAATTAATCTTCGCTGCTTTTGCACGAAGGTTTTTTTATTTCGAACAGCAAAAAAGAAAATAAAAAAAACACTTGCAATTGAGTAGGCGAATGTGTTATATTATAAAAGTCGCCGCTAAACAAGGCGGCACAAAATGACAAAAGAAAATCGGAATAATAAGAATTGATTTTGTCAGAGCATTGTCCTTTGAAAACTGAACAACGAGTGAGTGTTAAATAGAGAATGCAAATTCTCGCTAGCATTGAATTTTGAGCTTAAGACAAGCTCTGTTAT
>NZ_JBHTVD010000007.1:182576-436067 GCF_042793215.1 Paenibacillus sp. NPDC056579 | reverse complement strand
GCATTTCGGCGTCCTTGCGGACAGGAGATCCGTTATTCTTCTAAAATGAGCCGAGTTCGGAGGCTTTTTGAGCGAAATAACGGAACATGTGGCCGCGAGCATGCCGTTTCGGCCTGATATCGCCGAATAGCGGATCCTATGTCCGGAGCGCAATTATTTGCTCGGTCAGAGCAAACTAGTACGATTGCGATCCGCACAGATCACTTTTTCAACGTGCAACCTATTCGGCACTCTGTATCTGCATAAACATGCCGGACGATACTCCTTGGTTCAATAAACACTCGTTATCCACATCGCCATTCGCAGCTAACAGCAAGCCTCGCCGTGATTTTCGCTGTACCCGTATCGAAATCGCCATCAGCAACCATCTGAGTGTGCGTTCAATAGCTGGTCGTACTCTGTTCCACCAATCGCGATTCCCCCAAACCCGTCACGATTTTCGCAGTGCAACCCCATTGAATTGGCCTCAGCGACCAACGGTGATTGGCTAGGCGCAACAATTCGATGAGCCACCGATCATCGAGGCGGTACAACTCCCCCTTGTATCGCATCGGCTTCCGCCAAAACTCTACTCGATACGGAACCAGTCGAAATCGGCATAGCCCCGCTCTCCACCGTCTGCCGGCGCTTGCTCGATGCAGAACAGGCCGAGCTTAGCGCCGACCCAGTGGCCCGGAACCGCCTCGAACGGCTCGCCGATCGTTTGGTACGTTTCACCGTCCAGGCTGTACTGGAACCTGCACACCGCTTCCAGTACGACGCTCACCCGCAAATACACATCACGCACGGATGCAGGCAGCGCTACGGCGGCTTCTACCTCCTCCGAAGTGGTCTCCTTCTTGCCGAAGCCCTTCACGAAGACAAGCCGCGCTCCTTCCGCGGACGATTCCCATGCGAGGTAGCGGTAATCGTGGCCGAACACGGTCAGGCCGGCCCGTTCTTGTCCGCGTCCAGACGTAAGCTCCAGCTTGGCCGTCGCAATAAATTCCGGTGCCGGGAACTTCTGGCACAGCACGTTCCGCGCATCGTAGAAGGTGGTCACGCCTTCCGGCAGCGGCTGTGCAAACAACCGCAGATGGCTCGGGCGAGCATCAAGCGAATGCCATTCCGGCAGCGGATTCGTCTGCCACTGCCATTGCAGCCCGAGTGCGTTCTCCTCGAACTCGTCGCTCGTAGCGGGAACGGCGAACGGATACTCACGGCCTACATTCGGCTTTTTATGCGTCAGCACAGGCTCGCCGATGCCGTCTCCGTTCGTATCGATGCCCATTACCGGCCAGTCGTTCTCCCAGCCCATCGGCTGCAAATGGACGATCCGCCCGTAGGCTTCGCGGTCCTGGAAGTGCAGAAACCAAGATTCGCCCGATTCCAGCTCGATATATCCCCCTTGATGAGGCCCGTTGACAATGGAATCGCCTTGATGCAGCACAATGCGGTCTTCATACGGCCCGAAAATATGCTTCGAGCGTAGAATCGTCTGCCAGCCGACCGGAACGCCGCCAGCCGGAGCAAATATATAATAGTATCCGTTGCGTTTATACAATTTGGGTCCTTCGATGGTCGGATGATGCTCCGTTCCGTCGAACACAAGCTGCCCCTCATCCAGCAAAGACGTGCCGTCCGGGCTCATCCGGCAAATTTGCAGCTTGCTTTTGATGCCGCAGCGGCTTTTGGCAAAGGCATTCACCATATACGCCTGTCCGTCCTCGTCCCAGAACGGGCAAGTATCGATCCAGCCCTTGACCTCCTTCACCAGATGGAGCGGAGTCCAAGGACCCGCAGGATCGACGGCGGTCGTCATGAAGATTCCCTCGTCCGGGGCGCCGAAATAAATCCAGAACTTCCCGTCATGATGACGGATGCTAGGTGCCCATACCCCGTCGCCGTGCCTAACTCCCTCGTAGCCTTCAGGCAGCTCCTGAATCGCATGGCCGATCAGCGTCCAATTCACCAAATCCTTGGAGTGCAGGATAGGCAGCCCGGGCACGCTGTTGAAGCTCGAGGCTGTCATGTAAAAATCTTCTCCAACGCGGATGACGTCCGGATCCGAATAATCGGCGTACAGGATCGGATTGCGGAACGTCCCGTCGCCCAGATCGGCATACCATACCGGCTTCTCTTGCTTGCTCACCTTCATGTCTCAAGTCTCCTTTAGGCTGTGGGATGTTGCGGCACCCGGACTTCTTCCCCGTCGGCACCGATAAACCGGATATCGCTGCAGCTGCGCTCCGTGTAAGCAGGAAGGCTTTTGGCATGAACCTGCACCTCACGAAACACAATCTGCTGAGCATCGATGCAGGTAATTCCTTCATCGGCGCTGACCGTCACTCTTTCGAACGTCAGACGATCGAGCGGCATCTCGGGAAGGCCGCGGAGGAAAATCCCTTTTTTCGCGCCCGTGCAGTATGTATCCTGAATCCGAATGTTTCTGAAAATCGGCGTCTCTTCCGATACGGGAACCATTTCGGCATATTCCTGGCGGATCTCATAGTACATGTCGAATACGATGGCACTGTGGACGATATCCTTCATCCACACGTTCGATACCCGGATGTCCTCGACTACGCCTCCGCGTCCGCGGGTGCTTTTGAACCGAAGTCCGTTATCCGTCCCGATGAACGTGCAGTCCCGCACTTCCACATGGCGGACGCCTCCGGACATCTCGCTGCCTACGGTAAACCCGCCGTGCCCGTGATATACCGTGCAGTCGCGGATCGTTACGTACTCGGTCGGGACGCCGATGCGACGGCCCTGTTCATTTTTGCCCGATTTCAGACAAATCGCGTCGTCTCCAACGTCAAACGAACAATCATGAATGTTCGCATATCGGCAGGAATCCAGATCCAGCCCGTCGCCGTTAACCGAATGCCATGGATTGCGGACGGTGACATGACGGATCGTCACATGCTCACACAAGCGCGGATGCAGACACCAGCTTCCCGAATTTTGAAACGTCGGCCCGTCCAAAAGAACGCCATTGCAGCTTGTAAAGCCTAACAACACAGGACGCAAATACACTTTGTACGGTTCATAACGGGATAAATCCGTCACTCCTTCGGCTTGCAGCGCCTCCGTGACCTCTCTTCCCTCGCTCGCTTCTTTCGTCGGCCACCACATGCCGTTGCCATCGTCAAAGCCGCCGGAGGAAACAATTTCCTTCCACTGGCGGTCATTCATTTTGAACTTCTTCACAGGCCGCCATGCCTCTCCCGAGCCATCAAAAATACCGGGACCTGTAATGGCAATATCGGTCAAGTTTTCTCCATAAATCGGCGGCATCACCCGCATCGCCTTCAAGCCTTCGTAATTGCTCCGGATGAGCGGATACTCATCAAAATTGCGGCTGAAGGTCACCAAGGCTCCCCGTTCGGCATGCAGCCTCACCTTGCTGCGCATTTGGATCGGGCCGGTCAGCCATAGCCCTTTGGGAATAACGACCGTGCCGCCGCCTGCTGAGGAGCATGCCTCCAACGCCTCGTTAAACGCCCGGGTGTTGCTTGTCACGCCATCTCCTACCGCTCCGAAATCCGTAACGTAAAAGGTTTTGTCGGGAAAAACCGGGATGCGAACGGCTTCCTCGTAACCGCCCGCTTCTCCCGCTCCGATATGTTGTTGCTTTGTCATGATGAAGCTCCTTTGGAATCGCTATAGTAAGCCGGATCCGACCTTTTGCATGCCACTTTATTGTACAGCAACGGGAAAAAAACGTTCTACACAATACATGCTCAGATAAGGAGAACTTGACAATTCTTGCACTCATTTTCGATAAGCACATAGAATCGGACTAATGACGGGTGTCCCGAACGAGCCCGCATCCCGTCTTAATTTAGGAAAGCTCCGTTCCTGCCGGAACAAACACGACGCACTGATCCTGACGCAGCGTCAACTGGATCGTACCCTCGGTCACCGGCAGCTCACCTAGTGAAGTGATGCCCTCTAATCCAACCTCGTACAGGGAGGCGGCAGCCACCGTACCCCAACGCTCCGGAAGCTTCCAAAGCTTATCCGTGCAGCCGTTCAAGCTGTAAGCCATCCATTCCTCCGCTTCCGTATTCCACAATACCGGAAAACAAACATCATCCCCGTCGCGAAGCAATCGCTCGCCCTGCTTGATGATCCGGTACTGCTCCTTGATTTCACTTGTGACTCCGTCCGAGAAAACAATCGCACCGTTCTCATCGGCCAGCCTGTCCAGCCGGTTCAGGAAATACCAAGGCAGTGTGTGAAGCGCAAAATCGCGGGTGAAGCCGGCCAGCTTCTCCGGGTCCTTTTTCATCAAGCTCTCACCCAGCATACTAGAGCCGAACCTAGGATCGCCTCCATCCCCTCCTATATATAAACGGGCGGGCACCGTCAGCTGCTCATCGCTTTGAAAGCGGACATGCCAGGCAAAAGGCTGCAGGCCGATCAACGGATCCTGGCGGTAGCTTTTATCGAATTCGGATGTAAAATCGATTCCTTTGTCCCGGAAATAACGGATGATTTGCTTCTGGGTCTCGACTTCTTGCTCCGTAGAAACTCCGTGATAAGGGCTGATCGGGTCGATCTGCTGCTGCGGGATGATCTGATGGAACGCATCGACATGTATGGTTCCCGCCTCGTGAATCGGGAGCAGCTCCAACAGGCTGTCGATTCTCCTTGTCGTCAGGCCGGCCTCCCACTCCCGCTTATAGCTGATCGGATAACCCCAAACGTAAGTACGAAGCGAGCCGTCCTCCAGCCTCGCTATGACGTCCTTGTCTATGTATTCCTGCCAAAGCGGGCTCGAATCGCTCGCATCGAGCAGATTGATGTGAAGGCTTACTGTCGTATGATAGCGTTTCGCTTTCTTCATAAGCCAAATCAGACTGTCTTCCGCTCTGGCGTCAGCGTCGCGCTTCAGCTTCGGATTCACGACATCCAGCGCCGGATAGCCGGTATCATGGCCGTCAAACTGCCAGCCGACCAAATACATAATTTTGGGAATTCCTCTTGTCAAGCGGTCGACCTTTCGGATCGTATCCAGCGCCTGCTCGAACGTAGCCGATACATTGCCGTGACGATCGGCCATGAACATTTTCATCGTCAGCGTTTGGTGATACTCGTGGCGGAACGGCCGGTCAGGCTCAAAAAGCACCTCGAATGCGACCTCCGCCGTCCTCGTCACGCCTTCCAGAGTGACAATCGCTGTCACGACGGCCGTCCCCGCGGAATGCAGCTTCGTTCCGGCACGTACTTCCGCTCCCTCAGCCGTTGGGCGAATGGACGCGATGACCGAGGAATTGCTCGCGGTATATTGTACCTGCGCCCGGCTCAGATCGGCAGCGCTTCCGTCGCTCATGGCCGCGCTCAAGCGCAGCACCGCCAGGCTGTCCAAGTGCAGCACCGTCCGGTCCGCATCCAAGCGCACGGACTCGAGAACGGCATCTCCGCGGTCACTCGCCGACCGCGACAACGAAACCAGCAGGCCCGTCACCGCTTGATGCAGCTTTGCCGCCGACGCGTCCGCCTGCTCCTGCGTCGCATCCGCCGCCTCGCTCACCGCCCGTGCGGACTCTATGGCGGCATGAAGCTCCCCCAGCGGTGACGGGCCTGTCGTGACATCCCGCGCCGCATGCGGGCCGGCTGCGGCGTACTGCCGTTCCGCCTCGGCCAGCGCCTCACGGAGCGCCGTTTTATTCGCAGCGGCTGCAAGCTCGATGGCGGGCACGACGACGGTGATCGGAGCCGTCGCCGCCTTTTCGCCGCTGGCTGCTTCCAATACCTCCAGCACAAGCTCCACCGTCGTATCCGTTCCGATAACCGGGAACACCTGGGCATCCTTCGGAATGACGTCTTCTCTGCTGGAAGCTAGGATTTGCACTTCATATCCCGCCGGAACGGCAGGCAGCTCCAATAGGGTTTGTCCTTTGGACAGCGTATTTAAGGTACGGATGCTCTGAGCAATCCCGGCCGCCGTATCGGATAAGTCGGATAAGACTTGGGATGATTTTTCTTGATTAGGGGTGGAATCCAATTGCTGCACTTCCTCTCTGTATTTCGCGCTTATACACGGGGACTGACAAACGGAGCAGCACGTTCTATGTATAGCCAGCATACATGAAATGCGTCTTCCTCGTAAACAGCGTTTTCAAGCCATTCGGACGCCGGTCCGCTTCCGAAAAGTCCTTGATTCGGTACCGTGATAAAAGTATGGTATCATGAATGTAAATCGGATAAGAAACCATTATTTTCATTAAACGAGGTGATCGTTCATGGATCAAACGCTTCAAACCTATTTGACAAATCAGCGTGAACGGCATTTGGCCGAGCTGATCGATTTTGTCCGCATTCCCAGCATCAGCGCCAGCACGGAGCATAAACCGGATATGATCCGGGCCGCCGAATGGCTCGCCGACGCGCTTCGCAAAGCAGGCCTCGAGAACGTAGAGGTACTTCCTACGGCAGGTCATCCCGTCGTGTACGGGGATTGGCTCCATGCTCCCGGCCAGCCTACCGCGCTCATTTATGGGCATTATGACGTCCAGCCTGCCGATCCGTTGGAGCAGTGGAACACGCCTCCGTTCGAGCCCGTCATTCAAGACGGCAAGCTGTACGGCCGTGGGGCTACCGACGACAAAGCCCAGCTGTTTACCCACGTCAAAACCGTAGAAGCCTATTTGCAAACCGTGGGCAAGCTTCCGGTCAATGTGAAGTTTTGCATCGAGGGCGAGGAGGAAATCGCCAGTCCAAGCCTGCCGGCATTTTTGCAGGCACAGGCGGAACGGTTGAAGGCCGATGCCATCGTGATCTCCGACGGACCGATGCATGACGAAGGCGTTCCTTCGATTTGCTACGGGCTGAGGGGCTTATGCGGCTTTCAGATCGACATTCAAGGGGCGAAGAACGATCTGCACTCCGGCTTGTATGGCGGCGGTGTCGCCAATCCGGCTATCGCTCTCGTTGATCTGCTGGCTTCGATGCGCGATGCCGACGGCCATATCACCATCGACGGCTTCTACGACGGCGTCAATGAATTGAGCGAAGCCGAGCGTGCAGCGTTCCGCGAGCTTCAATTCGACGATGCGAAGCAAGCGCGGGAGCTTAAGGTACCCGAGCTGACCGGTGAGCGGGGCTTCTCCTTCCTGGAGCGGACTACGGCCAGACCGACGCTCGAGATCAACGGCATTTACGGCGGCTATCAGGGAGAAGGGCTGAAGCCTATCGTACCTTCTGCTGCGAGCGCAAAAATATCGTGCCGACTCGTGGACAACCAGGACCCGGATCAGATCATGAAGCGGATCGAAGCCCATATCGAGAAGCATAAGCCTGCCGGCGTTACGATCAAGGTGCAGCAGACCCACCGCGGCAAGCCGTTTTACATATCGCCTGAGCATCCGTATATCCGGGCCGCCGCCCGCTCGTATGAAGCCGGGTTCGGCAAAAATCCCGTATACATTCGCAGCGGCGGCTCCATACCGATCGTCGAAGTGTTTTCCCGGGTACTTGGGGCTCCAGTCGTCATGATGGACTTCGGTCTGCCAGGCGAGAACATGCATGCGCCTAACGAGCATTTCCATCTCGAGAATTTTGACAAGGGCATTGCTACGCTGTGCTATTATTGGCAGGAGCTGCGCCGCGATTAGAACGACCGGCTTTGCAAGGGGGAACGTACTTATGCGCAAACTTGTGTTTTTCCTGGGCCCTGCCGGAGCCGGGAAGACGACGCTAGCCAAAGCGCTCTCTTCCCGGCGGGGGGCCGCTTTTTTCGATATGGATACACTGCTGCGTCCCGCGGCGGAAGCCATGATGACACTGGCGGGACTTGATCCGAATGACCGGGACTCCGCTATGTATAAGAAGCTGTGCAGAGATCTCGGCTACCGCATCACGATGGATGCCGCGCTGGAGAATCTGGAGCTCGGAACGGACGTTTATGTCGTCGGTCCTTTTACGAAGGAAACTGAGGACCCCGCCTGGATCGAAACGGAGCTGGGGCGAATCGGGGCGTCCTTGCACAACGTAGAGGTCAAGGTCGTATTTGCCTATCTGAAGGATGAGGAGCTTTACCGCCGCCGCATCGAAGCCAGAGGCTCCGTATTGGACGTCTGGAAGCTGGAGCATTGGGCCGAGTTCAGCCGGTCGCTTCAGATCCGGGATATTCAGTGGAGAATTCCCGCTTCCTCGTTCCTGTATTTCGATAATTCGGAGTCGATGGTGGAGCCGAATGTCGGTCCTGTTGAAAGCTTCTTGTACGGAAATGAAGCCGCTGCGGTACAGGTATGCCATGTAAGCTTGAATGATGTGTGGGAGCTGCGGCACCGGGTCATGTGGCCCGACAAAGACCTGGATTTCGTGAAGCTGCAGGACGACTCTGCCGGGCTTCATTTCGGTTTGGCTGCGAATGGCAAGCTCGTCTCCGTCATCTCGCTTTTTATCGAGGGAGACCGCGCACAATTCCGCAAATTTGCGACTTTGCAGGACGAGCAGGGCAAAGGGTACGGCACCCGGCTGCTGCAATTTACGCTGGATGAAGCCAAACGGCGGGGAGCCCGCACGATCTGGTGCAATGCCCGGGCATCCAAGGTCGGCTTGTACCGCAAATTCGGCCTTCAGGAGACCGGCGATGGTTTTCAAAAGGAAGGAATCGACTACGTCATTTTGGAAAAAGCCTTGTAAGCAGCGCTCCTGCTTACATACAAAAAGGTCAGGCCCGTCAATATGCGCGGGAACCTGACCTTTTTTACTTTTAGCGCAAATGCATCTTATCCTACCGCATCCCGGATGCCGATGCCTACTTCGTTTTCGAGAGGCACACTGACGGACTGTACTTTTTCCAAAATCATCGTGTCATAAATCGAACGGTTCTGACTGATAATCGTCTGCATCCAATCGCCCGGAACATTCGGCTCCATCGGATAATTGAAGATCGATTTCAGACCGTTGCCGAATCGCAAAATAATTTTGGCGCAGTCATTCATCGCTTCCTTCACCTCGTTGATGACATCAAGCTTGTTCTTAACCAGCGAGGCGATAACGATATGAGTCGCTTCCTTCACAAAAGGAATTTCCTTCAAGCTCTGGCCGGAGAAGGCGACAATGGCATCCAGGCCCGATACTTTGGCTACTTGCTTACCGAGAGCGACCGCTTCCGGGTCAATATCTACGCACAGTACTTGGGCTCCCAGCTCTTTGGCGATAGTCAGCGCGGATACCGGCAATGCGCCTGAGCCGATGAACAATACTTTCGATGCCGGTGTAAATCCGAAAAAAGCGAGCTCCTGTTTGACAGAGTGAGACAGTGCGGATATGTACTGGCTGACATCCAGCTCATTATTGCATACGCAGTTCGACTGATATTTCTCCATATCGCACAGCGCTCTCACGGAAGTTTCCCTCAAACATTCCGATTGATTGCAAATTTCCGCATGGCTCCCCCACCGGCACCACCGCTTCATATTTTCCTGGCACGTTACGAATTGGCACAAATGATCCAATTTGTCCTGCAGCAGCTCGTAGCAGCCGCAGCACTGGCGGCAGTATTCGTTTAATTCTTTAATTTCGAAATCAAGCCGCTTCATGTCTAGCAAAAATTCATATTTATCCTTCACCGGACGATCCTCCGTTTCAGATGCATACAGGTTGTAACACCGCTCCATAGGCCACATGTGACCTAACGAAGTGGCCGGTCGGACGATATAGTGTTCGATCACCCTTCCTTTTCGCACATAGTTATTATTTGCCAATCACTTCAAAAATAATCTTGGCTGGACGGCAGGATGGTCGTCTCTTCCGCCTCTAATTTTGCGGACCGCGAACCCGATTTCCGATTGTCTCATTGCATAAACCGGATTTACTTTCGAAAAGAGTAGTTATACAATAATTAACAAATATTGTAATTAATTGGATGATAACCATTATGGGAGCGCGATGCCTTGATCAAACAAAAGTATGGAAATTTTGCTTTTGTAAGATTCGCTTCGCTTCGTATGCAAGATAGGTTTATCGCGAAATGACGAAAAAAAAGAGGCCCCCTAAGGGACCTCTAATTAAAAACCGCTTCAATCTCAAAGCTTGTATTAACTATATTTATTGTTGATTTTCCGATAGCAGCTTGCGTACATCCGACATATCCACTACAAGATGAATATTGTTCATCGTCCGCAGCGAGCCGGAGATAATGCCGCTCAGACGTCCCTGCTGATCCAGCAGAGGACCGCCGGACATACCGCTGGCAATTTGTGCGGAAGTCAGGATGCGATCCCGGCCGTTCACTTCAGCCTTCGGAGCATTGATTATCCCTTCTGTGATGATCGGCGTATCTTTGATCGGGTAACCTAATGCAAACACTTTTTCCCCGTATTTGACGGCCGTCTCCCGGATCGTAAGTGCAGGATACGGCTGATCTCCCGGAGCAGGCAGCTTCAATACCGCCGCATCGGTGACCTCGTCGAAGCCGATAACTTCAATCGGACTGACGACACGCCCATCCGGATACGTTCCTTCGATGCGCCCCGCATCCTTGATCACATGGTAGGCCGTAACCGCCGTACCCTCAGGTGTTATCGTTACCCCTGTTCCGGCAGACGCAACGGTATCATCACTGCGCAGAATACGGATATAAAAAAGTGCAGGATGCGAAAGCTCGTAAATTTGCTCTGCGTTGTACAATGTCAGCTCATCCGCATCTGCGTCATGCTCCGAATACAGCAGGATGCCGGAGCAGAGCAGCAGCATAATGAATAAAAGCGATAATTTCCTTTTCATGTTGAACACAACCTTTATATGCGGTCTGGGGCGATTAACGGGTCACGCTCATAATATCCTCAAACGCCCAATGATCAGGAGTAACATCCGCGAATGCTGCCGGACGGCTTTGCTTGTCAGCTCCAATCACCCGATTGATTAGGACGACAGCCTCCGCTCTGGAAATTTCACTGTCAGGACGGAATGTTCCGTCCGGGAAGCCTTCTACATAGCCTGCTTGCGTAAAGGCGTTGACATAAGGAGCGGACCAGTGGCCCGGCACGTCCGTCAAGCTCGCCTCTCCCGCAGCGGCTGCCGGCTGCAGCTTCATTACCCGCGACATCATGACGACGAATTCGGCTCTTGTCAGTTCGCCTTCGCCGCCGAAGGTGCCATCAGGATAGCCGTCAATAACTCCGGCCGATGCGAAGAACGAGACCAGCGGCTCCATACCGCTTCTTACGTCTGCAAACGGGTTGCCTACGTTCACTTCCTCCCTGCTCAGCAAACGATCGAGAATGTACATGAGATCGTACCTCGAAATAGCTTTATCAGGTTTAAAGCTGCCGTCCTCGTACCCTTCGATATACTTGATTTGTCCGGTATTCTTCTTCCAATCAAATGCCGCATTCTCAACTTCGCAAATCATAGTGAACACCCGATTGTCTTTATCGGTAATCGCCTTGATGGTCATGCTGCCTTTAATGATCAGCTCGCCGGTCCATATCGGGCTGTTCGTCGTCGGCGTGCTGCCGTCGGTTGTATAATAAATCGTTTGCCCCTCCGGCGCCGTCAGCGACAATTTACTGTTTTTGGCCAGCTTCACCGGCGTCTTGCCGTCCCCACTTACAACTGCGCTTCCTACAGCTGCTCCTACACCCGTACCCGATCCCGGAGTTGGTTCAGTAACGACAAAGCCGCCACCTCCACCTCCGCCTCCGCCGCCTGTTTTTTTCGTCCAGACTCCCGTTAACGTCTCGCTGCTTTCTTTGCCTTCAACGAGGGTAACCGCTTTGAGAGTTGTCGTATGAGCCAGAGTGATCGGGCCGGTGTACAATTTGGAATACATGTCAGGCACGCTGCCGTCAAGCGTATAGTAGATCTCGCCCAACGGTTCGCCAGTTGTCATGGTTACCGTAGTATCGCCCCGGAAAGCAGATGGTAAGGATACGAATTTCGGTGTCAAGGCGGACTCTGTATATTTCGGAGCCGGCGTTTGGATCGTAATCGTCCTGCTCTGGCCTTGAACGGCTGCCGTGATCTGGGCCATACCCGCCGTTTTCAACGTGCCGCTTCCGTTCAGAATCGAGATCTGCTCTGGATTGGCCGACCATACTACGGATGCTTCCTTAGTCAGCTCGAAGCCCGAACGGATGCGATGTACCGTATCCTTATCGTCGAGAATTACCGCCACAGTGCTCAGCTTAGTTTCATCGGAGCCTTGGAACGGCTTCAACTGAGGATAAAAGCCCGGCACAGCCTGCCAAACAGAAGCATCAAGGGCTGTCGGCAACGAGCCGGAAGCCAATTGCTTGGTCAGCAGCCCCGTCGCTTCCGCGTATCCCGGAACTCTGCTGCCTGCCGCATCGTAGTACGCCGTGTTCGTTTTGAGCATCTGCTTGTCATAGGCGGTTTGCATGACTTTGGCAGCTTCTTCCTTCTGACCGGCAATTCCGCCGAAGTACACGGCATTAGGAACTATCGTTCCGTTGATGCTTGCTGTGGCTTCCCCATAGTTCATGGCAAAGCTCAGCGTTCCTCCGATAGCATGGCCTATCAACCCGCCTGCATAAGCTTTGTCCTTGCCTTCAGCTTGAATGCGCCCTGAATTGTACGAGTTGCTAATGGTGCCGCTGTTACTTCCTGCAATGCCGCCGGCGGTCGCTTCCTCGGAATGTACGCTCACATCCGAATAGGAGAACGACTGTGTAATCGTTCCGGCAGCACTATTGTCGCCGGCAATTCCCCCCGCGGCCTTCATGCCGGAATGATCGGCAAGGATCGCTGCATGAGCAATGGAACGTTCGATTGCTCCTGCGTTGACTCCCGTGATACCGCCAGCATATCCGCCTGAGCCCGTTACGGTTCCTTCGAAGGAAGCCGTATTAATCTTACCGCTGTTATTGCCAGCGATACCACCTGCATAGTACGTCTCCGGCTGGTTGGCCGACTCGCCGGTGCGGAAAGCAACCGCCGCTTTTTTCACGGTTACACCCGAAATCTCGCCGGCATTAGCACCGGCAACCCCTCCGGTATAGCCTCCGCCTTCCACGTTGAATGATTGCAGCTGGGCATGTGTGACGGTGCCTTCGTTTGTTCCCGCGATAGCTCCGACGTTCTCTGTACCTTTCACCACTCCGCTAGAGACGATGTCGACGATGGTAGCTCCGCCAGCATTGAAACCTGCAACGCCTCCGGTATGTTTGCCGCCTTCTATGTTCACCGTTTGCAGTTGAGCTTTGGTGATAGTGCCGTCGTTAATTCCTGCGATGGCTCCAACATTCTCCGTACCTTTCACCGTTCCGCTAAGAACGATGTCGCTGATGGAAGCTCCGGCAGCATTGATCCCGGCTACTCCGCCTGTACGATTGCCGCCTTCCACATTCACGGACTTCAGCTGAGCCTTGGCGATGGCGCCTTCGTTTGTTCCTGCGATAGCTCCAGCGTAATCTGCTCCTTTCACCGTTCCGCTAAGGACGATGTCGTTGATTGCAGCACCGTTCATGTTGGCACCGGCTACGCCGCCGGTATGACTGCCGCCTTCCACGTTCACCGACTGCAGCTGAGCTTGAGTGATTGTGCCTTCGTTTGTTCCGGCGATAGCTCCAACGTTCTCTACACCTTTCACTGCTCCGCTAAGGACCATATCTTTCACTGTAGCTCCGCCAGCATTAATGCCTGTTACACCACCAGTAAGTTTGCCACCTTCCACATTCACTTTCTGCAGCTGAGTTTTGACGATGGTGCCTTCGTTTGTCCCAGCGATAGCTCCAACGTTCTCTGCACCCTTCACAGTCCCGCTAAAGACGATATCGCCGATGGTAGCTCCGTTGGCATTGATTCCTGTTACACCACCGATTCGAATGCCGCCTTCTACATTCACCGCCTGCAACTGAGTTTTGACGATGGTGCCTTCGTTTGTTCCTGCAATAGCTCCAACGTTATCTGTACCTTTCACCGCCCCGCTAAAGACGATGTCACCGATACTGGCTCCATTAGCATTGATGCCCGTAACACCGCCGGTATGACTGCCACCTTCCACATTCTCTGTCTTCAGCTGAGCTTTGGTTATAGTGCCTTCGTTTATTCCTGAGATAGCTCCAACGTTCTCTGTGCCTTTCACCGCCCCGCTAAAGACGATGTTACCGATACTGGCTCCATTAGCATTGATGCCCGTCACACCGCCGGAATGTTTGCCACCTTCCACATTCACCGTCTGCAGCTGAGCTTTGTTTATAGTGCCGTTGTTTATTCCAGCGATAGTCCCGACATTCTCTGTACCTTTCACCGCTCCACTAAAGACGATGTCGCCGATGGCAGCTCCATTAGCATTAACACCGGTAACACCGCCGGTATATTTGCCGCCCTCCACACTCGCCGCCTGCAGCTGTACCTTGGTGATAGTTCCTTCGTTTGTTCCAGCAATAGCTCCAACGTTATCTGTACCTTTCACTACTCCGCTAACGAGGATGTCGCTGATGGTAGCTCCGCCAGCATTGATACCTGCAACGCCACCGGTATTACTGCCGCCTCCCACATTCACCGATTTCAGCTGAACCTTGGCGATGGCGCCTTCGTTTGTTCCTGTGACAGCTCCAGTGTAATCTGCACCTTTCACCGTTCCACTAAGGACAATGTCGCTTATTACAGCACCATTGACGCTTCTTCCTGCCACAATCCCTGTATGGGATCCCCCAGTGACGGACACGTTTTCGAATTCAATGCGTGTGACCGTTCCCTTATTTTTCGTAATAAAGCCAAAATCGTTATCCAATGCTTGTGCAGCTGCTAGTGTAAGGCCAATGATCTTATGGCCTTTGCCGTCAAACTGACCTTCGAACTCAGCAAACGGCGTCCAGTTCACCCCGCTTACATCGATATCGTTCCCGAGCGCAAGCTTGTCCAGAACCGGCTTTTCCGTTGCACTGCGATGAAACAGTTGAAAAAAGTCCAGATCGTTGTGCAGAAGCACAACACTGATAAGCTGCTTGCTGCTGGTAATCACAACCTCCGCTTGCACAGTGTCCGCAAGGAAGGAAGCATCCTGAGCAAAATTCCATGTCCCGAAGCCGAACGTATTTGACACATCAGTGTCTTTTGACTCCGCTTGTACCGCACCACCTATATTGCGCCCAACCGGCGGCAGCGAATTCATGTATGACGATTCGGTTAGCTTGCCGTCTCTGAAATTGTAGCCTACCAAAGCACCTTGATACACGTTCGCACCGCTTACGTTAACCGCCATATCGGAAGTCTTCGCAAAGCTTTTATCTATCGTGCCGTCGTTATAGCCGGCAAAGCCGCCCGTATAGGATCGGGTAGCATGATTGATACCCATAGTCGCGATTTTGTCCTGCACGGCATAAGCATGACGTACTATGCCCTTTCTCTCGATAGCACCTGCGAAACCGCCGCTTCTCGTATCGAAGCCTGCGTTAGAGATATTCCCGACAGCATATGCATCGACGATAGAGTAATGATCGACCGATCCGGCAAAGCCGCCGACGAAAGATCCCGTAATCCCGCTTACATCCAAACTGCCTTTGGAGTAAGCTTGCTCGATTAGACCTTCTCCGACTTCCGAGTCACCCAGCAGCCCGGCGAAGCCGCCCGCATAAATCGTATTGTCCTGATTATCACAAATGATTTGGACCGGTACGTCCGCGAAAGAATGCTTTATCTTCGTTCCGTCCGCCGTGCCGACGAAGCCGCCCACATGTGTTCCCGGCGTAACGTCCGGTACGGTGACCGCACTGCCTACCGCAATCTTTTGCTCTGCTGGGGAGACGGCATTCGAATAATGAACCTCTCCGCCTTGCGTGACGCCCGCAACTCCCCCGATGTGATATAACGTACTGGTGTCAGCTTGAATGGAGTTAGCAGCCGTAGACCCTACGATAATCCCGCTGCTATACCCGACGAGTCCGCCCGCGGCAGCAGTCTTGGCACCATGAAGCTGCATGGCGGATGTGCTTGCTGCGTTGTACATGGAAGCCGTAATAAGCTTGCCTGCGATGCCGCCTGCATATATATCGGCGCCGTTGTCCGCCCCCGTCACCTCAAATGTATCGGTATTCACCTTCGTGTTATAAATACCCAGGTATAATGGAATATCCAGCCCAAAATCGAGCGCCCGATGAACATCGGCTGCTTCCATAATCCCTGCAATGCCGCCAATCGCGCTTTCGCCCGCTCGGATTGCAGCTCCGATAGCCGGAGCGGCTTCCGCTTTGTACACGATCGATTGGCGCGCAAGACCGACAATTCCACCGGCAGTTACTTTGTCCGCATTGGCTTGAATTGTCCCGCTGAACAAGGATTGCCGGACTGCCGCATCGGTAAGCTTCCCTGCTATACCGCCAAGCAGAATATCCGGCGATCCGTCCACTGAGGACAGAACGATATTCTCTACTTTGACATTATCCATATCAAAGCTGCCTGTGCTTGTGCTTGTGCTTGTGCTTGTGCCTGTACCTGCTTTCACCCCGACGATCCCGCCGATCACGCCCGTCCCTGTCAAATGCGGGCCTTGCTGGACCGACTTGACCGTTACGTTCCTAATTGTATTGCCCGTATCGGACTGGCCAATGATACCGCCGATAACCGACCCGGAGCCAAGCGCCTCTATCGTATGGGTTGCCAATACAACGGAGCTTTGGTCTACGGTGCCGGATGTCTGATGGCCGGCCAAGCCTCCCATGATCGTCCCAATTCCATTTGAGGACATCCGGTAGCCGGTATAATCAACGTTCAATCCATTAATGTCGCCCGATTGCAAACCGATTACGCCACCTATGACAGCATGATCGGACGAACTTCCGATGCTGCCGTCACGTACCTGGAAGCTGAGAGCTCCCGAAAGGATAGAATACGCATTATCGCCGACAACACCTCCGACGATAGCCTGCGGGTTCGTTCCTTCGATGCGGCTGCCGCCTTCCATGATCACGGTAGTCCCAGCGAACGTTCCCGTATTTTTGCCGAACAAACCGCCGACGGTTTGTCCACTTATTTTCGCGCCGTTGACAAGATGAAGGCTCAAGCCCGATACCGTGCCTTGATTGGATCCGGCAAGGGCACCCGTCCATTGGCTGCCCGTTACAGCAAGCGGCTCCAGCTTGACACGCTCTACCTTACCCTGCTGCCCTATTACCCCGAACAATCCTGCATAGGGCTGATTCGATACGACGGTTAACCCGTCAATCAAGTAATCGTTCCCTTCAAAAGTACCTTGGAACGCATTTTCCTCGCTGTTGCCGATCGGTATCCATTGCTTGGATTGAATATGAATCGCACTCGATAACCGGATGATACGGCCTTCAAAAGTCGATTTCGGTACACCGGTCACCGTTCCGTTCACAATCGCTGCCAACCCAGCCAGCTCCGCTTCGCTTTTCAGTTCGAAAAATATCGCGTCCTTATCCCGTGTATACCAGTTGATGTTCACATTCACATCATTACCGCCGTTCCCGCCGTCTCCGCCGGTATTAGCACTCCGGATCAACTCGGGATATTTATAGTCCGCGTCCAGCGAGCCGTATTTCCACGTGTTGGTGAAATCCCACCCCGACAAGCCCGGATAGATGTTTCTGTCCTGCAAGGTGGAAGCCAGAATAGTGCTTAACCGAACATGGACGTTCAGGAAACGGTGATGGCCGTCTGCAAAATCCGGCAAATCTTTGTTGATGCCCGCATCCTCGTCCTTGACATAAAAAGCTTTATACAGCAAGTCTTTGCTCGCATTACCGTAATATCCGGCGAAGCCGCCGGCATAAGCGCCGTTCGTCCCTGTAACCCGGCCTGCCGAGTAGACGGTAGACACTTTACCGTTCTTAATTGCGCCTAGAAAACCTCCGGCATATGAATACTCATTGCTTGCCGACACGTCTTTGGCTGCGTAAGAATTGATTATGTTGCCGTCCGCATGCTCCCCTACCAGTCCGCCGACTCTTGTATAGGCTCCTTCCGCTGTAACGGCTGCATTCGTATAAGACTTCTCGATGGTGCCGCTGTTGCGTCCTACAAGCCCTCCTAAGTAGACGGGGCTATCCTCGATACCGCTTGCCTGGCTCGTTACCGGAATATCGATATAGGAAGCAATAATTTGCCCCTGATTTTTCCCTACAAGTCCTCCAGCGGACGTTCCTTGACCTTCAATAGTCAGACTCGCATTCGAATACGTATAGTATAGTGTCCCTGTTGCTGTGTTCAAGCCGGCTAGTCCGCCGGCGGTTCCTTCGTCCCCTATCGAGATGACGGGGCTTTTATCGACGATGCTGTTGTTTGCAATCAGGCTCTCATTTATGCCCGCCATACCCCCTGTAATCGTTGAAGGCGAAGAGACCTGTACGCTTCCGGTAACCCGGCTAGTCTGAATCGTGCTGACCCCTGCGGCCGGATTTGGAATAGGATCGCTCGCTCGCGCCTTGTTTACTCCAACGAAGCCGCCTACTGTGGATGAAGCCGCCGAAGCATTTACCTTAATATTAGCAGCTTCCAAATAAGTGTCCACAATGATGGCTGCTTCGGTTCCGTGGTTATAACCGGCGATGCCGCCTATGATAGACGTCGGTCCGCTTACAGTTAAGTTCACATTGCTGCCCACGATCCGTTGCAGCTTCGTTGCATCCTCGTATCCGGCAATACCGCCGACTGTCGCATTTGCTGCTGCTGCCGTCGTAGAAATGATCACATTCGCGACGTTGCTCATGACAGCATCACCTTCGATCGTGCCGTTTGCCATCTGTCCGGCGATACCGCCAACCATCGCATTAGTACCTGCAACGGCTATTGAGACGTATTCCGGGGACACCGCTTCGAAAACCGGATTCTTGATGCTCGTGTTCTTTGCGGAGCCCACAATACCACCGATTTTAGCATTCTCTCCGGATGCCGAAATTAGCTGCCCCTCTTTATGAACATGCGGGTTCACAATCAATGCTCCGGCCGCTTCGCTATCCGTCGTATCCGAACGACCGGCAATGCCGCCGATTTCCGCATTCGCGCCGCTCGATTGCACGGACAATGTATCCACTTTGCTGTCACGAAGAGCACCGGTATGTCGTCCTGCTATACCGCCAATCCAATTGGCCTCGCCCGAGGAGGTAATCGTAACGTTCTGTGCGAGCACCTTCGGAGCGTTGTTCAAATTCTCTCCGTAAATACCTCCAATATGTGCGCCGTCCCCGCTCGCATTGACTTTAAGATCCACAGCAGCAAGCGCTGTGATGGCCGCATCGAAATGCACAGCTTCCACATCGTTCAGCCCGATGATTCCGCCTGTGATGGAGTTGGTGCCCTCAATGTCCAGCTCGAGCTGATCGGCTTGGACATACACCGACGTTGAGCGGTTAACGCCAATTGCACCGCCGGCCATTGTGTTTTGTGCTTTTACACGGGTCGTCACTTGCTTGACTTCCACAGGATGTCCTGCTTCGCCGATCTGTGCTGATGACGTTGCTTCCCCCATAACAGCTCCCAGCTTATAGCCGCTTCGTTCCGTCTCGTTGAGCAAGCCGATACGAGTCACGGTGCTGTCAGCAATGACAAGCGCATCCATATTAAGTCCGACGATCCCTCCTGCGGTCAATCCGTCGCCGGTCGAAGCGATAGTCATGCTGAGGCTGTCTTCGGCATTCCCAGCACCAATCCTGGCGCCCGTTATCGTTCCGGTCGCCTTGCCGGCAACGCCGCCTGCGAATCCATTCGGCGTCTTGGCAGTCAAGCTGATGTAACGGACCTCCGGCGCTTCAACCGTTCCGCTAACATAGCCGGTTACACCGCCCAAGCTTCCGTCGGAGCCAATCGCTGCGAAGCTGTCTGCGCTGTCTCCTGCTTTAGCATGGTTTATCTTGCCGCCGTTCATATACCCGGCTATCCCGCCCGTATAGGTATGGTCTCCACCACCGGTTGCCGTCAGCTTCCCGGTAAACGACACCTCATTCAAGCTCGCACTCTGGCTCTCGATGGAACCAACGATACCGCCCGTACGAATGGTATGCATCGCATCAGGAGACTCCGCCGTCACGGTAATCGTGCTGCCGAACGCAGCTCTCTCTACGGATTTATCAGCTGAATCCTTCTGTATGAAGCCGATAAATCCCCCGGTATACAGCATGCGTTGGCCGCTCACGGTAATACCGCCCTTGCTGTTGACGTTGGTTACGACCCCGCTTTCCTTAGCGTAAGCGGTGTTGGCGGTAATCCCGCCCGTATAAACACCGATTCCGCCGTTCACGGTGATCGCTCCGTTGTTCTCATAGGCGTTGCTTGCCGTATGCTCCAGCAGCAATCGCTGGCCTGCGAATCCGACAAAGCCGCCGGTATACGCATTGTCCGGATACTGCTCATCTCCGCCGGACACATTGATGGTTCCGCTATTGCGTATTGTACCGTTATTGAAAGTGACGGTACCGGACGATTTGCCGATCAACCCGCCGGTATATACCTCTTTATTGCCTGTCGCTTCCATTGCGACCTGGTTGTCGAAGCCTTGAATCCAAGTAAAGCCGCTGTCGATCAAACCGGCAATCCCGCCGGTGTAGACGTTCTTCCCGCCGTGGTTAGTGACAGGCTTCGTGCTTTTGAACACTATGTCGAACACCTTATTGTCCTGCTCAGCCCCTATGGCACCGATCAACCCTCCGGCATAGGAGCCGTCTGCTTGAGGAGCTTGGATCGCGACGGCTCCATTGTTGGAGCTGTTTCTGGAAAATCTCACCTGAGCAGCCGCTTTGCCTATCAATCCGCCTGCATAGTTGATGTTCCCGTTCTCCGCCGTAACGGAACCGTTATTTTCGAACGGCGTGCTTTCCTCGTCCATAACCACGTTACCGGAAGCAAAGCCTACGACTCCGGCTGCATACGCATCGCCGTTGCCGCTGCTTTTGACAAGGATCGCTCCGTCATTCGTCAATTTCTTGAGCTTCAGCCCGTTTAGAGACGCGTGTCCCACCAAGCCGCCCGCGTATACGTTAATCCCGTTGACGGTTACAGCCCCTTTGTTCACGGAGTTGGACAAGTCTCCTTCGCCCTCTCCCACAATGCCTCCTACAGCAGTCTGCGATTGCGTCGAACGGACCTGAATCGGAATGTTGTTCGTAATGCCGTAAACGGTGCTGTGATTGGTCATTTTCCCGACCGCAGCCCCTACGTAGACTTCACTTGCTGCAGCTCTGAGGGTTGAAGCCGTTTTGGCGCTCGCCGTACCTCCGTATACACTGTATACGGCCGTTTTCACCGAATACACGCTGCGCAATACGGTCTGTGTCTGCGACGCCTGTATATCTATTGTTCCGTTGTCAAAAATAAATCCGCCGACGGTCCCCCCGTTCATAAACCCGATGAGTCCCGAGTAAGTCCGGTTCTCCGTCAGTTTCATCCCGGAGATGGTAAAGGTAGCGCCGTTCTTGGCGATCAGCGTTCCTTTAAAAGGATATGTTTCTGTTCCGATAGGAACCCAGGAATATGCGGATAAATCGAGATCGTTCTCGATAGCGATAATTTTACCTTCAAAACCGTACAAATCCTTGGTGCCTTCGTTAACCAGCTTCGCAACACCGGCTAATTGAGCGGCATTATGGATCGAGTAGCTGGGAAAAACAGGATCGTACCAGCTCGTATCCGCATGCTCATCCCAGCTGCTGCTGTCCGCGTTTGCAAAAAAAGCTCCGGACCATGCCAAGATGGCTGCACATACTATAGCAATTACAATCCCGAAGATTGATTTTTGCTTCACAGTTATGTTCATTTTATACCGCCCCATAAAATAGTTAAGCTTGCAGCAGACAACCCGCACTCCTCCTCGCGATTCGTGCGGGTCCGCAACCATTAATGCTCCATTATCCACCGGTCCAGTCTAACCGCTATCGCAGCTGCCTGTGCCCTTGTCAACGCATCGTTCGGATGGATGACTCCGTTCTCTCCTTCGATGATGCCGTTTTTGATGCTGAGTGCCACCGGCTTTCTAGCCCAATCCGGGATCGATTCATTGTCGCTGTATGCTTCAAGAATCCGATTCACTTCTTCATCGCCGATGTCATTGCTTAGTCCTAGGACGTCCAACATGCGGCCGATCATCGTCATCGCTTCCACCCGGGACAGCGTGGCATCCGGTCCGTAGGAGCCGTCGCCCAAGCCGTTAACGATGCCGAGCTGTGCTGCAACGGCGACACTGCGGTAATACCAATCGGCTATTTCCACATCGGCAAAATTCGCGTCCGCCTTCTTATTCATCATCCCGGCAACCCGAAGCAGCATTGTAGGATACTCTGCTCTAGTCACCTTGCTGTCCGGCTCGAACTTCCCGTCGCTGCGGCCCAGCACGAACAATTTGCCTGAAGCTTGATCGATGCTCGTTTTGCCCCAGAAGCCGTCCTCCACATCACCGAACGATTTGCTGCTGCGGATGAACATCAGATTGCCCTGTCCTGTCCATTTCACATCGGCATACGTTTGTTGTCCTGCTGCCGAAGCCTGCTTCCATGGCAATGTCGTCCATTGGCCGTTCGGGTCTCGCAGTACGACCGCGGTCATGCCGTCAGCATATACCGGTACGGTCACTCGAAGATACGAATGCTGATTGACAGCCGGTATGTTCGTTTCCAACGATACGCCTTCGCCTTCTGCAAGAAGGGTGCCTTCCACCTCAACCGCCATATCGCGTAATGCTTGCTTCGCGTCATCGCTGTTGCGGCCGATCATGATTTCCAGCTCACGGTCCATTCCCGCAATCATATCCGGCGTAATGACCAATTTGGCCAGAGGCACGTTTATGATGATGCTTTTGTTGGCAGCAACAAGCTGCTTCATTGCTTCCTGCTCTACCCGGAACGTGAAGCTTTCAACTGTTCCATCCTGCGATGCAATCGTGATGTCGCCGCTGCCGGCAGCTTCCACATCTTTTGCCGTAACAAGCGCCGTTACTTTATTGTTGACTTTATCTACAATCAGAGACTTGTCGTTGACCGTGACGCCTTCGGATCCTACCGGCAAGCTGATGAAGCCGCCACCGCCTCCACCTCCGCTTGATCCTTTGAATACGTTGGCGGTCAAAGGCTTGGAGATGACAGCCATAGCCTGCTTGCTTCGGTCTACCGTTCTTTTGGCGACAACTACCGTATCGCCGGACACAGCCGCAACCTCGCCGTTATTTGGAAGTACATTCCAATCAATTAAACTCTGCTTGTACGTTGGCATCGTGACAGCTGTATTTTGGGAAAAGACCTTGTAAGCCAATTCTTGATCGGTCATATCTCCAGCCGCTGTTACGACGACCTTGGTTATTCCCCTTTTGCCAATGATTTGCTCCGTATGGGCGGTGATGCTCTCCATTCTACCCGCTGCGGATACGACCATCATTGATTGGAGCGTAACATTATCGGACACATGGTATTCCGCTTGAATGATGTTCGACCCTTCTGCTGTGGCTAAGACCTGCTCGTTATCCAGCTTGACCGTATCTCCCGCATACACGGTAAAGCTCAATTTGTTGCGGTCCTCGGCGCTGAGAGGAAGCTCTTTGAATTTCGGCTTTCCTGCCGCGTCCTTGCCGTCCGGATAGCGGAGCGACGCCTCAATAGCTTTTTGTTCCCCCGGCTCTAAAGAGTCCATCTTTTTCAGGACGAGCGCTACCGGCACTTCGAACTGGTCGTTCGTTACCGAGACGACAGCTTTATTGCCATTACCTGCCTTGTCCCGGGCGACGAACGTCAGCTCTGATTCAGGACTTGCAGCGGATACCAGTTCCACTTGCCCTTGGAAGCTTCCGTTGTCCGATACCGTAAGCGGTGTTTCCTTCACCACTTGCTTTTGTCCGTCCTTCATTACGGCTTCCTGAATCGTTACACTTGCATCGTTGGACGTTTTTCCGGCCACCTGTACTTTGCCGCTGCTCGTACGCTGTCCGGTTAACGGCTCGTCGATATACAATGTCGGAGCGATCTTATCGACGGTCAAATAGAGCATGGTTAATGACATATCTTTCGTCTTCTTATTTCTGGCTTTCAACTCAATCGCATAAGGCCCGTCGACATCGAACTTATCCAGCTCCAACGTCCCGCGACTGCCTCCGTCTTCATTAACGAAGCTTACTTTGCCGAGCGATTGATCGGAATTGAATGCTTCCAATTCCATATCCTGCTGATCCGAGAACAATTCAATCGACTGCTTCGCCTGGTTCGTCAGCACTTCCATATGGGACGCATATGGTCCTTCCTTGGATGCGGACAAGCTCGGCTTGACCGGTATCGGCAGCAGCTTATTCACACTGTCCGCTCTGGCTGCAAAATGGTAATTTTCGTTTTTGTCAGCTTCCTTCGTTGCTTTGACTGTGGCGGAAACTCCCAGTACATATTCCTGACCGACCTGCAGTCCCGTATATTTTACGTTCTCAGTGTCAACGGTTTGGCCTCCCAGGCTGTTTGTATGAATCTCGTTCGAGGTCGACATCGCTGTCCAGCCTCCCACAAGAATGCCCTCATATTTGCCAGTAGCCGAATTCCAGTTCTTTTCCAGCTCCTTCTCGGTCAACAGCGTATCCCCAAAGTTCCGGTATATATCCAGACGGCCGTCCCGTTCCTGCAGAGCTTCAATTTTGTAGCTGTGCTCGAACTGCTCCTGCCCCGCCTTCTTCGGCGACGGCTTGAAGGAGAGTGCGAACAAGCCATTGCCCGCAGGCTCAATCTCGACATCACTTACTTCCTGAGGAGCAAGCGGATCGATGATTTCGAACTTCTCCGCCGATGTCTTCGTATCGAACGTATTGTCCGACTTCAGCTCGGCACGCAAATAATAGTCACCCTGCTGCAGCAAGCCTCGAATGTCTTCCTTACCGCCAAGCAGCTCCACATTCGTTACATCTATTGTTATACTGCCGCTTGCTGCACCGCCGGTTGCTTCGCCCACAGCCACATCTTTGGCAATGAGCAGACCCGGATCGCCCGGTTGCAGTACATCCTGCCCGTTTTCAAGCTTCGTCGTGTCGTTTGTAACAGCATCTTTGGCAAGAAACAGATTGATCTTGTCCCCCGGTTTTGCATTGTCTACGGTCCATGACGCTTGGAACTCGTTAACGTTTGAGCTGCTTTTCTCAAGACGAACATCCTTCAGCTGCGGTGCCATCGGAATGTTCATCAAACGGGTTTCTATCGACGATGCCGAGGTCAGCGTCCAGTTGCCTCCTTTTTTCGTCTGCTCGTGCGGGATAATGATATATGCTTTTCTTACATCAACTTGATCCTTCTCATTGCTTGAAGCCGGCAAAAACTGCGTAAACGCATTGGCCGAAGGATTCGTATTCGTGTTGTCGAAAACGATCGGATATGACATGCCTGACGCGTCCTTCATAGCAAGTGCGGGCACGTCATTCTCCGTATATTCCACTTCAACGATCGCATTGCCGGAAACGCCGGTCATAGGAATTTCGTGCACTCTGCCACTGTTCTTGGACGTGATGCCGCCGATACCGGCACTCATAACGCCCGAGCTCATCACACTCATGCCTTCATCGACTTTGTGATACTCGATTTCATGGCTGGCTTGTTCGGAATCGATCCAAGACGTGGCTACCGTCTGCATCCCTTGCCCGATGACGAGCAGCTTTGGCCCGCGCTCCGGATCCTCGATCAGCAAATGAACTAATCCATCCGGCAAATTCTCATCCGAGGTGCCGAATTCGACTCCGCCGCCCCAATAGTAGGTGATTCCCAAGGATATGAACAAAATCCCGATGCTGCCCCACAGCTTATCGTTGTTAAGCCCGAGGAACACGCTCGAAAGCGGCATGCCGCCTACCACAGGCACATCGTTCGGAATTTGCAGTCTCGCGCCGATATATCCCTCGAAGTCGGTCCGCTTCTTCTCCAGATTTTGTCCGACGAATATGCCGGCTTTCCCCATGATGATATTCCAGCCGCCGATATTCACTTCCGCTTCTACACGGACGAACCATGGAGTGACCCACTGCGCTTCCAGCAGCGCCATGCTGATCATTTCCATTAACTGACCATCCTCTGGCTCTGGAACGGTGGAGAAATCCATTTTGCCTTGCAGGGCAATGCCCGTACGCTTCAGCGTCAAATCGATGTCGCCAAAATGATACGCCGGTGCAATACCGAATCTCGTGCTGACTCCCGCCTGAATGACCAGAGGGAACGGATCGTCCTTCGTGCCGCCTGCGATGGTATCGGCCAGCTCACGTACGGCCCCGCGAACGGCGGTCAAGTACGTAGCCCCGGTAACGAGCACGCCCGGCTTGCCAAGTGTCGTACCGAACGCGATAACGTCAGGCAAAATACGGCCGTCGTCCACCTTTTTCAAGGAAAGCTCCGCCTTGATTTCGAGCATATTTTTCAGCTGTGCATCGAATTTCAGTCCATATCGGTTCGATACACCCTCGACCGGTTGAACATAATGAACGATGTTGATTTCCCCGCTCGGCTTTTTCGGTCCGTCTTCCTTCTCCGCTTCGCCTTCGGGCTTCTTGTCTTTGGGCTCGAACAGTCCCAGCTCCTCGTTCAAATCGAATTTCAATCCGGCGTCAACGCCGACGAATCCCTTATCGTTAAAAATAACGTTGCGTACTTCCGCCTCCACGACTTTCATGGAGATTTTACCGCCGAAGGAAATGCCGCCCTCCCGCAAAATAAAATCGTTGAAGGAAAAACCGAATCCGGAAAAAATAAAGTTCGGCGGTGCAAACAAGCTGTGCTTGTTGAAATAAACATGAGGAATCATAAGCTGACGCATCGGATTCAGCCTGTCGCCGAGTGATCCTACCGCCCAGCTGATCGAGCCGTTCAGACTGTCGTCCTCCTCATTGTCCCCGCTGTCCGGGAACGCTTCGTTCTCGATGACGTAGCCTTCACCAAGCGACTTATCGAAGCCGTTGAAGAAGTCCAGCGTCCATTCTCCTTGATGGAATACAAATCCGCTGTTCGCCACACTCAGCTTTCCGTCTCCCTTGACGAACAAAGTGTCAAAAAACGGTATTGTATATCCGTTCATCCGCTGCTGCGAGCCGAACAGGTCGAGCTTGCCCCGGACAAACACCATATCTTTGCCCTTGTAAGCAACCGAATCGTTAATGATCGCCGGCTCGGTCTTCGTATCGACGATCACCTGCATATCATTGCCGGTGCCAACTTCTTTGATCATCCCGCGCACGACAACCAGCTGCTCGCGGTCCTCATCCTCGAAAAACTCTTCCATCTCTCCGTCGGAAGCAAACATCCGGTAATTATAAGCAGGCGTCTCTGCCAATGCTTCTTCGCCCAAATATTCCGAAAGATCAAAGTTCGGATCGACGGCCTTACTCGCCATACCGACATACTGCTTAAGATCCTTATAAGCCGTTACGACACTGAACAAATCGGTGCCTGCTTTGAAAGGCTCTCTCGGATACGCTTCGTTAATCTCTTCCAGCAGCTTTCCATTCAGCGATATCGGAGCATGACTCAAATCGACCATTTGCTTGTAAATCGCCAATATGCCCGCTTCGCGGATCCGCGACTCTTCATTGTCCGTTACAAGGAAGGTCTGTGCCGTCGTAATATCGTACAGCGCTGCGATGTCCTCGTCGCCTCCGGTATCTCCCTTGTAATCAATTTCCACTTGATATTCGCCAAGAGGCAGCTCCGGTCCGATTCCGTCTTGAATCACTTTTCCCGTTGAATCGACCAACGCGCCGCCACGGTAAGTGATCCGCATATCTCCCGAAAAGCCGTCGTCGGTCGGCTGCAAAATGACCGAGCTTTTGACCGGTACTTTATACCGTTCGCCGCTCATCTTGTTTCGTAAATACAGATCAAAGTTCGGGTCGCCGTTCTGATTCCCCGTATTGTAAGCGTCGATGTTCGTAAGGTTGACCGTCACATATTTCACATCGCTGCTGTACAGCTCCTTGGGTGACATCCCGTAGGCGTACGTAGCTGCAGCTTGCCCAACGGGCGGCAGCAAAATAAAGTTTGCTTTGCTCGACTCATACTGAGCCTTGATTCCTTCATCCTCAACCCCGTCCAGCTTCGCTTGGGTTTCCGGACTTTTTGCCGTCAAAATGTATTCTTTGGTCGTCGGCCACGGTCTTCCTTTGGCCAGCACCTTGTAGGAAGCCGTTACATAATCGCCGGGCTTGTACTTGGGCTTGATCCCTTGAGCCGCTTCCTCCGGCGTCGCCGTCTTACGGAATTCCAGCTTCTTGCTGCGAAAAGCTTCCGTCGCTACTTTCCCGTCGGGGGTTCGTACGATGCCGCCCTTCTCGTCCAGCTTGACGAAGCTCAGCCCGCTCTCCAGCGTCATTTCCACTTCGATGTTGGTATGCTCCATATGGAACATATCCAGGTTCTCGATCTCCGCCGTAATATCGAATACTCCCTCGTCAACATAAGCGCTGCCGTCCTCCAGCGTCGCCAGCTGCTGAACCGGGTCCATATAGCGGATTGAGAAAATCTTGTCCGGCTCTACGATTTCGCCCAAGCCGTACACCGTTTCAAACGATTGCAACCCTTCATTCGCAAGAGCCTCCGGTTCCCAATAAAAAGCTACAGCGGAATCCGCGCTGCCGTAATCGTTCGTATCTCTTGTAAAGTCAAGGTTGCCGTTAGGCTTGTAATCCCATTTCGTATTGGCCAAGCCGTTCCAATGGCCTACGATCATTTTGTCCACGATGTGGACGTTGTTTTCCGCAAAGTTGTTAAAGCCGTAGGCAATGACATTGGTGGCAAGCGGATTGGTCAAATCGAGCTTGTCTCTCATCACCCAATAAGGCGGAATTTTATAGTACGCCCGGTCTTCCTCGGAAATATCGGGGTTATTCTCCGGGTCGTGAACCAGCGTTCTTTCTACAGTCAGAGGCGCTTTGTACGCTGTTCCGATCTGGAACTGCGGTCCGTCATTGCCTGCAACCATCGTATCCAGCAAAATCCGCGAGCCCAGCTCGACCTGAGCGCCGCTTCGATTGTTTACCTCATAGCGGACGTTGACATTCCCCGCGTTCTTCTTGTCTGACGCCGAGGCATACAGCATAATGATCTGTTTAATATACACGCCTTTAATGGACCAGACGGTCTCGATCTGTTTTGTACCGTTCGTATTGTTAACGATTCGTGGCTCCGTAATTTCCGAGAAAAAACCCGGTGCAAACTTATACGGATTGCCGAATATATAATCGGTACCGTCGATGCGGAAAGTCGTGAAGGACGTTTCCGGGTCGTCCCCGCCGAACAGCAGATTCACATTCTGGTCCTTCTTGCGGATCGGCTGCCCTTCGATGGTTCGGATGCCGAACCGGCCTGTGGCATTATCTACCGTCACCTTGATAAAATCGTTTTGCAGCTCCGTTACCTCAGGTGCGCTTGCTGCGTTCGCCAAGGCCGACGTAATTCCGGTCATCGAGGTCCATATCAATAGAAACGCGAGGCATAAGGCCGCCGTTTTTCTGACAAGCTTCACATTCGTACCTCCTATCCTTTGCTCATGCGGTAAGGGAGCAGCGACGCTCCCTTACCTGTTTTTTACTGCGGATTAATCGACATTACCTATGAAGAACATGGCGTATTCGCGCTCCCGTTCCTGAGTACGGACAATCATGGTGTACCAGCCGACTTTATCGAATTCAATGGCAAATTGCTTGTTCACCAATTCATCGTAAGTGAGCTTCTCGGCAATGTACTTCATTTGACCTTCACGATACAAACCCGAGTAGTACAGCACATCATAAGTTCCCCACTCATTCACCTGGGACCAGCCCTCCACATCCATCAGGTTGTATTTCGTAATATGGAAGTCGAGCGTATTGTGGTCAAACAATGCGGACTCAGTGCTGCCGCCCGAAATAAGTACATCGTCGGCAAAAATCAGCATGCCTTCAGCACTTACAACGACAACATCCTGGTACGCTGTGGCCATATTGCCAACCTGATCGAACGCCGTATACGTCACGCGCTGGCGCCCGAGCTTCGTCAAGTCGAGACCGCTGATCTCCACCCGGATTTGTTCCGGCTTCGATACATTGTCGGACACCGTGTAGCCGCCCAAATCTTTGCCGAAATCAAAATCAGGCTTGTTTTGCACGATACTTACTGCAGCCGTATTCAACGCGATCTCCGGTGCCTTATTATCCAAGCCCGCAATCGTTACCGGCACTTTCTTAATATTTCCAAGCAAATCCGAAATCGCGAGCATGGTAGAGCCGTCGGCCGAGTACACTCTCGAATAGGAGTACGTACCGTCCGGAGCGCTAATTTGATTCGTATAAGCTCCGTTCTGCATGATTGGCGCCATGCCAGAGAATACCTTATTCGGCGACTTCGTCTTGCCGCTTACAGACACTTGAACTTGCCCACGCGCATATTTCTTTCCGTCAATCGTGACGATCCGTTCTTCCGGCAGCGGATTCCCTTTTTCATCAACGAATGTATATGTGACGGACTCAGGAACCGGCGCAGCGGAAATAATGTTGGTCACTTCCTCTCTTACAACGGACGTATTGCCTAACCGGTCGGACACCACAAAGGATGCTACGCCGTTTTCCTCCATTGTAATAACCGATTTGCCGCTGAGCACGACGAAATCTTTGGCCTGTGCGTTCGCCTTTTGCACTTCAAGCGTCACTCCCGAGGAATACAGTATGCTGCCGTTCTCATCCTTTATCGTTTCGAACGTCTGGCTGTAATTCTCCCCGTAAGCATAGGAACGAACGATTTTAACATCCGGTTCTTCCTTATCGATATTGCTTACGGTAATTTCCGCCGTTCCCTTGTTGCCTGCTTCATCCGAGAATTCAAAGGCAAACGATCCGTTATTTTCGAACGTATAGACCGCCTTGCCGTTATTGTTCGTAATCGTCACTGGCTCGGATAGATCCTCCAGCATCACAGACACGTTGCCGTTCGTCGTAGCCGGACGCATATTGGTCACCGTTCCATTGGGTTCGGTCGTGTCAATATTGCCGATAGAAACATACAGCGTATCTTTCCTCGATATATCGGACGCATCTGTAAGGTCGAAGGAATAAAAACCATTCTCCTTCACATTAAACCTGTTTCCGCTTCGAATAGGTGGAGACGGGTTTACATCGGACGGAACGATTTTGATTCCAATCGGTACCGTAATATCTATATCGACTCCCGTCTGTGGATTCGCCGGTTTGGAGCTTACTGCCGCCAACGCATAAACCGGCTCGATCCCCAATTTGACGTTGCTCGTATCCAACGCCGCTGGCTTCCCTATGGCACCGCCAGGCGCTCTATATTTCACCTGAATATGCAGCTCCGCAGCTTTGTTCGTCGGAACTTTCATCGAGGTAAAATTTGTGTATGGGTGCCATTTGACCCAGCTTATGCCATTGTCGGCAGAAAGGGAATATTCGTATCCGTTCTTATCCTCCCTGTCGAGATTCAGCTTCATAATCGCCGTATATCCGTCCTGTGCGTCCCCGTACAAATAGATCAATGCCGCTTCGGCATCAGCAGCGGGAGTTCCCGGACCAGCCTTGGATACTTTAAATATGCCTGTCGTTCTTACTACAACGCTATTATTGGCTCCGTCGACGGCTTTCACAAACAAGCGGTAGTCCGCCGTTTCTCCCGGTTGCAACCCGTTATTATCAATCCCGACTTCGCCATTTGCCGGAATATCCACCCAGCCTGCCGACTGTTCATCCGGTTCCGGCATCCCTGCTTTTACCCATTGGTACTGTCTCAGCAGAACATTTTTACTTGTGTCTTCAATTGATATCGTTACCGTCTGTTTTGCCAGCGGATATTCCACGCCGCTTTTACTGAACGTAACTGCGGGAGGCAAATTATCGAATTTATACATTTTCGTAAAATAATGCTGCCGCCCATCCGACTCCATCACGCGGATATGGACAAACTGCTCGCCGTTCTTCGTCCGGTCCGCAGGAATGCGGTAAAGCAGTTCCCCGTTGGCCGGATTGATCTGCTGCAATACAAGAGGTGCATAGGCTCCATCCCCCGGACGGGCGACGCTGCCGCTGAATGCGTATCCTACGTTAGTGACGAACGACCCCAGCATGCCGTAGGCTGAGCTTGTCACGGATATCCCTCCGTAGACGGCGTTCGTAACCAGCCCTTTGGATTTATAGGTCGCTTCGGTTACGCTCTTCCCGTATGCGGCGAAGGTAACGGTTGCCGGGGCAAGACCTTGCAGGCGGAACTCAATATCGTGGCTTTGAACAAATTCCGGATTCGCGTCAGATAGCTGTCCGACGACACGGTTGGTCGAATCGACCTCGATCGCTTCCTCCGATTTCACTACCCGTTCGTTTCCTGCTTGGTCCGCAGCCTTGATGGCTAAAGCGTAGGTGCCATCCTCCATAATGTCGTTTTGAGTGGCTAGAGTGACGCCATTGCCGGCAAACTCCGCCGTTTTCCATTCAATCTCTTGCAGCTCCTCGCCCTTCTTCACCCATTGGTAGGCAAATTGGCTTAAACCGCTGCTGCTGCCAGTCTGAACTCCGCTGTGTTCGTCCACGATCGTTACCGGAACCTTGACATTCCCCGTCTTCTTGTCCTCCGCATTATTGACGTCTATAGTAATAACCGGCGCGCGGTTGTCCAGCTTCATGGAGGCTGCGTTGTACGTCCAATTCGAATCGTTTTGTTTGTAATCATCGAACGTCCACTCGCCTAAATTGCCGTAATCTCCAACTGCCGCCAAAGCTTTATTGGTCGCATAAAATTCTTTGTCGGCTTCCGACCCTGTTGCTTCATTTTTCCAACGCTCGTATTCATCAGGATGGTTTGTAACGTACTCATCCTTTTTCTTATGCTGCATCAGCTCTCTCGCCGAATCCCAGGTCATATCCGCCGTCCACGTATGCAAATACCATACGCCGCTTCCCTCATCGGTCAACGCTTCGGCCGGTGGAGCAATCATGTTCGTCTTGTTATTGACGACCTTGAGCTGCATCCCCCCGAATTTTGATTTCGGGTACAGTTCTTCTTCAGGCTGCTTCCCGGCAAGAGCATAGCGCTTAACGGCTGCAAAGTTATGCTCGCTCACAGAAGCGAACGGATCCTCCGGATTGCGGCTCCAATAGTAGTACACAAGGCCGACCGCCGGCGATGCTTCTCCCGTCATATTGGAAGGACGGTAAATGCCCTTGCTTGGCCGCTCCGCCCCACGATCAGGCGACGGATCAAGAGGCGGGATGATCAGAGGCGGATCGTTCGCATCGATCGTTACTTTCCCGTTTCTCCGGTAGGTTGCGTCGGTCGCCCCTCCCGCTTCATACCGATAAGCGATCCATGGTTTCGTGTAGTCAACCGATAGCTTCGCCCAATCGATTTTGGAATTGACGTTCGATTCATCACCATCTACATGAATGCCTTCGAAATTGGCCGGCTGGATCAGCATATTTCCGGCATAATCCTGAATGACACTCGTGTCGGAGTCTGCTGGATTCTTCAAATCATGAGACAAAGAGATGACTTTAAGAAGCGGAGTTTCTAGCCATTTCTCGACGTCTTTAACATTCGTCTTGAAAGTTAGCTTGGATGAATTGAATCCGGAGTCATAGTAGGCCTTCATTCCATTGTTGAACAGCAGAAACGTCTGCTCCTCTTCATTCTTCCATTCTGACTTAACCACCGCTTCTTCGGTTAATTGGACCGTGAACTCGAGCGTATGGTCGTCTTTGCTCAACACGACCCCGGTTAAAATCTCCGGCTGAATTCCGTTACCCGTCTTCGAATATTTGGGCGCTACCGCATCCACGATAACCCGATAACCGCCATGGTTGTAATCGAAGGGGTTGACCGTCTTGCCTTTCAAATGATTGTTGCTCGAATCGCTAACCTTAATGAACTTGTTACTGTCGATCACGGCAACGTTACCCGCCGCATCCGCGAGCACCGCTCCTTTAAGCTTTTGCTCCAACGTTTGATCGATTGGCGCCCCAGATGCAGTACCGGTTATTTTAGGCTCCAGCGGAAGGTTTCCGCTATGATGATACTTTGTCGTTATGTATTTGTATTCAATGCTTTGTCTCAGCGGAGCATCGAAATAGCCTAAGCTGAAATCTCCGGGAGCAAAGCTTGTATTCTGCATATATTGCTGCTGTCCGGCCGCCGGCAATCCGGTCCCGTCCGGGTTTACAAACAATGGATGCTTGAGAAAATGCTCGTAGAACGCTGAGCTCAACGCGGTCGGCTTAACCGGCTCGTTGAAATTGTAGGCAAGGCTTATGTATTCGTTTTGTTTGGCATACAGCTCTTCTTGATTAATGATTCCATTTGTTCTTTCCGCCCCGTTGCCTCTGAACGTATAATTTTCCAGTACAGGCCGATGCTTATCCTGGAACTTGATAAAAATTCCGTATGCGCCTGCACCTTCTCCTTCCACCCACACGGAGATATTGATCACCGAATTATCCTTGATCTGTTTGGTCATGCTTCGGTAAAACGTATCTCCTCCGTGAGAGCTTCCCGACAATTCTTGACCGTCTACGGTAATGGATGCCGAAGTAACCCTTGTCTTGCACCATGCTAAAATGCAATCCTCATCGTAATCCAGTTTATCCCAACCGACAAACACTTCGGCATCCTTGCTCTGCGCAAGCGCACGGAGAGCTGGGTTGTCTGCAACTTTAATTTGAAATTGTACTGTTAAGCCATCATCGTTTTTCGGGAGAACATGTCCGCTCGCCCAGTCATAGTTCGCATCTTTATCCGTCTCTGTCTGCGCAAAGCCCGGCGTCTGGTTGTTGTAAAAATTGAGAAAAGCATTGTCCGCAGAGAACGTTTCATTCCCTATCCTCGTCCCTGCGCCAAACCTTACTTCCAGATCGCCGCCAGCGGCCTGCACAGAGCTTACTCCCAGCTGAGGCAGCATTGAAAACAGCATGCTCAGCGTTAAAGCAGCCGCAATCCAACGGCTCCTTAGCCACTTCTTATACATCGTTCTCCCCCATCCTAAACATGTTGAAATATACAGCTCCAATTCACCTTGCTCATTCGACACCATATTCCAAATTTCTCCACGGCTACCCCCATTTACCCTGTTTAATGCCATTTTAGATCTAAAGGTCTTAACAAATTCTGAACATCTTCGTCAAATTAGTACAAAATACCCCAAAACCACTATCCACTCTTCATTAATTACTAGGACTTTGTCCTCATTTACAAAAAAATAAAAAAACCTGACGGCAACTGCTCCGCCAGGCTTCAGCAAGTATGTAAAAATCAGTCCAATGCAAGCTCAATCCCGAGCTCACTTTGAAATTTTTGCACCATCTGCCCCTTTAGCGTCTGAGCAGCAGACGTATTCCCCGCAGACTTCAAATCCTGCAGAAGCAGCTTATAATAAGCTTCCGTATAAGGCTCCAGCTTGATCATCTTACGCAAAATTTCTTCCCGTCTCGCTCTGTCCACGTATCCCAGCAGCCGGTCGAGACTCGTCAGATAGCACGAGCGCAGCTCGCTGCGCCGGACTTCCGCCCAAATATAATGCTCCGCTTCAAAATAATCGCCCCGGTACATTCCAATAATTTGCTCCACGGTCCCTACATCCGTCTCTTGCGATTGAATCAGCCCGGTGATGTGCTCCGTATCGCTCACGGTGTATTCCGTCTTCATCCAATAGCGCTCATCCCCATATACGATCATATCGGGAAATCCGGCCTGCTTCAGCGTATTGCGCACATGATACAGCGTTGTATGAAGCAGCGCCTGCGCTCGGTCGAAGGGCAGCTCCGGCCACAAATCGTCCAGAATCCGGTCGCGCTGTACAGGCGTTCCATTATAATGCCACAAGTAGGCGAACATTTCCTTCGCCTTTTTCGTCCGCCATGTTACCAGCTTGCGATGGCTGTCGTATAGCTCCATGCTTCCCAGCGCATTCAAAAATAATCGGCGCTCCGGCTCCTCCGTATGAAGCTTTTCAGCGGCGATACCTACGGCTTGGCCAGCCCGGGATATCCCATTATTATTTTGGTATTGGTTACGGTACCGGTCCAACGTTTTGGCCAGCCGCTCCTTGGACACCGGCTTCAGCAGGTAACCGAACGCGTTCACTTCGAAGGCTTCTACCGCATACTCCTGATAAGCCGTCACGAAAATAATCTGCATGCCGGGCCACCGCTGCGACAACCGCTCGGCTACCGCAAGCCCGTTCATTCCGGGCATTTCGATATCGAGAAAGATTAAATCGACGGCAGAATGCTCCAAATAAGCCAACGCTTCGTCCACCCGGAAAAACTTGCCTTCTACGGATACGCCGCCGACCTCCTGCAGCACAATTTCCAGTACGTCCAAAGCAATTTCTTCATCATCTATTAATACGGCCTTAAGCATCCGATTCCTCCGGTAAATAAAATGTGATGATCGTTCCACGGTCCGGCTCGCTGTCGATTCGCAATGTCTGGTTGTAGAGCATTTTCAACCGACGGTTCACATTGCCGGTACCGACACCGCTTCCTTGATCCTCGTTAAGCTTGAAGAGCAGCTCCTCTCCCATCCCTATGCCGTCGTCCTCGACCGTAAATTCCACACCGCCGGGAACCCGGCAAGCACGGATTTCGACCGTCCCGCCATTAGGCTTCTGCCCTATGCCGTGGCGGACCGCATTTTCCACGAGCGGCTGGAGAAGGAGCGGAGGCATCATGCAGTGAAGATCCGGTTCGATAGTGTACTTGACCTGCAGCCTGCTTCCGAAGCGAAGCTGTTCGATAGCCAGGTAAGCTTTCACCAGCTCCATTTCTCTATCAAACGAGACGAGCTGGCTTTGGAAGGTGAGCGTAAACTTTCCTCTTAAATACGTGGTCAGATGATGAATCATCTCCCTCAGCCTGTCCGTATCCTTATAGCTGAGACCGACCAGCGCATTCAAGCTGTTGTACAGAAAATGCGGCGTAATCTGCGCCTGCAAATAATCGATCTCCCGCCGTACAGCGTATTCCGAGGATCGTTTCATGGAAAGCAGCGACTGCATTCTCGCCTTGAGCACCTCCAATTCGAACGGCTTTTGCAGGATATCGTTAGCACCGGCGGCAAATGCCGCAATGACGTCCCCTTTTTGACCGGATGCCGTAAGCATCAGAACCGGAAGCTCCGCCAAGCCGTGCTTGCGCCGGATTTCCCCGCACACGTCCAAGCCGGACACGCCGGGCATCATCAAATCCAGCAGCACCAGATCCGGCTGAAAATGCCGGTTCAGCAGCTCTATCGCTTCTTTTCCGCTGTATACCGCCGTGTAGCCGAACTTCAAGGATGTGACTGCATCGATCAGCACTTTTACATTCGACGGCTCATCATCGACAATGAGTACGGTGAATTCGTCACCTTCCTCGCTGGCCGATTGGACTGTGTACGCCAACCCGTTAACAGGTTCAGCAGCGTCATCTAGATCCGAGTCCGTGCGGGCAGCCCCTTCTGCGACGGGCAATGTAAATGTGAAGCGGGTACCGCTTCCGACCTCCGAATGGACCTCAAGCGTCCCTCCCTGCAGCTCCACGAGCTGCTTCGTAATACTGAGTCCGAGCCCGATACCGCTCCGCGACTGTGCCCCCGTCTCCGAATAATGCTCGAACGGCTCGAATATCGCCTCGATACGCTCCGGCGGTATGCCTATCCCCGAGTCGATGACGGAAACCGCAATTTCATTGGCTCTGAGCTCCGCCGTTACGCGGACACTGCCTTTGTCCGTAAATTTCAAGCCGTTTTCAATCAAATTGTGCAAAATTTGCTTCAGCCGGTTCTCATCGGCATGGACAAGAGGAAGATCGGTGGCCAGCTCGTTAACCATCTGAACCTGCTTGTTCATCGGTGTAATGGATAGCGTATCGAGCACAAAACGGACCGTCATCCGCAAGTCAACCGCGGTTTGATGGATGCGAAGCTGCCCGTGTTTAATGAGCGACATATCCAAAATGTCGTGAACGAGCCCCGCCAGCCTGCGGCTGATCAGATTCATTAGTCTCACATTTTCCTTATACTCGGATTGCAGCCCTCTGCCCCGGTCATCGAGGATGGACTGCGACAGATTAATGAGCCCGTGAAGCGGCGTCCGGAGCTCATGCGACGTTTTGGCCAAAAACTCGTCTTTTTGCCGGTCATATTCGAGCAGCTGCTGTGATAATTTCTCGTTCTTGTAGAACGCCTGCTGCATTCGGTTCGACATCAAGAACGCTTGGGAGAACACAAGCAGCAGCGGAGTAACGATCATGAAATACGGGTTGTCCAGCGCCAGCTCATAGCGGATTTGTGCGAAAATCCAACTGGCAATAAGAAAAAACACCCCTAGAGCCAAATATCCCGTACCGGGAACTCCCTTGTTCCGGCTGCGGATCAGCATCAAAAAAATATTGATGAATGCCGCCGTTTGCAGCGTTAAATTCAATACCAGCGTGTACGCCAGATGATCGTTAGGGAGAATGATGACGATTAAGTAGACATAGGTAAGCCGTCGGATCCATACGAACAGCGTATTTTCCTTTTCACCCAAATAGGTAAAAATATAATAATTGAACCACAGGAACGAAAGGTAAACCGAGACAAACACGATTTTTTGAATCATGACAAAGGAGATCGACGGGAACAAGGTGGAGAGCAAAATCTCATTGTCGACAGTAAAAAACAATCCCGTTGCCAAGCAAAACAAGCTGAAATACATCAAATGCGGATCCTGGCGCCAGCGCCTGAACATGCCGCCGTAGAACAGGGCGAACAGCAGCATGGCTGAAATTTGCACCATATCGGCAAGCTTGGAGTTGTCCGCACGGTCGGTCACAGCCTGATAGGACCCGAACTCGGGAGCCTGGACCAAGCCGCCTGCAATATAATTAAAACTGGCAACTTGAATAATGAGCTCAACCGTGCCCGATTCAGCCTTCTCCGCTCCAAAGAAAGGCAAATTGCTGGCTACAAAACCTTCTTTGTCTAGCGATGTCCGGCCATTGCCCCCAAGATCTGTGCCGTTTAAGTAAATATGGCTTGACATCCGCACTTTTTTGGAACGGAGGGCGTAGATGTCCGTTTTATCTACCTGAATGAGCAGCCGGTAAGTGCCGACACCGTAGCCGTCCCTGCCATCGGTTGCGACCACTCCCTTCCATCCATGAGGAACCTGCAAAAGCCGCTTCTCGGACTGCAGTGCCGGGTTGTTCTTGAAATCGGCCGGCTGCAGCAGCTTGTCCGGATAAAATTCCCACTCCCCTCTCAGCGGGATGATTCCTTGCTTGGCGAAATCCCAGCCTCTTGCATCCAGCTGTCCTTGGACAGCAGCAGGATAAGTGGCGGCTGGATTCAGCCATTGGTATAGAAAAAACAGAACAATGGCCAAAAAAATAAAAAGCATACTAAGCATCGTTGCGGTCGGTTTTTTCATGATCTGATTTGCGCCTCTATGTAGTAAATTGGTTCTGTTTCCAGTGTACTTCTCGATTATAGCAAAAAAATACTCAACAAATTCTAAAAACAATTGGGAATATATTGATTTTAATCATTTACAATCTTGCATCGGCTGGATTCCTCCAACAAAATAGAAAGAAAGAAGAAAGCTCCAGCGGAGCAGAGAGGCAGAGTGTCCCTATGATACGAATCGAAGAAGCGACCATAACCGGCATGCAGCAAGCGATGGAGTGCGGCAAGACCTCCTCCTTCGAGCTTGTCCAGCGCTATATGGAGCGAATCGCCCTCCATGACCGGCAAGGACCGAGGATCAACTCCGTGCTAGAGCTGAACCCCGATGCGCTGCATCAGGCCGAAGCAGCCGATGCGGCTAGGCTGAGGGGCGCTGCCATCGGCCCTTTGCACGGAGTCCCCGTGCTGCTGAAGGACAACATCGACACGGCCGACCGGATGCACACGAGTGCCGGCTCGATTGCCTTGGCGAACCATTACGCCCAGCATGACGCGTTCCTCGTCACCCGGCTCCGGGAAGCCGGGGCGGTGATTCTGGGGAAGGCCAACATGACCGAGTGGGCCAACTTCATGACCGAAGGCATGCCCGGCGGCTACAGCTCCCGGGGAGGCCAAGTGCTGAACCCGTACGGACCCGGCCGCTTCTATGCCGGCGGGTCCAGTACGGGCTCTGCGGCCGCGGTCGCCGCCAGCTTCACGGCGGCTGCCGTCGGCACCGAAACGTCGGGCTCGATACTGTGCCCGGCCGTGTACCAATCGATCGTCGGCATCAAGCCGACGGTCGGGCTTATCAGCCGCAGCGGCATCATTCCGCTGGCGCACAGCCAGGACACCGCGGGTCCCATGGCCCGCACCGTCGCCGACGCCGCTCTGCTGCTCGGCGTGATGCGCGGTCACGACCCGCGCGATCCCGTCACCGGCTGCTCCATCGGCATGGAGCAGCCCAACTACACGGCGCAGCTGGATCGCGCCGGCTTGCAGGGGGCGCGGATCGGCGTCCCGCGCCGGGTATTCCACGATTCGCTCACCGAAGAGGAGCGAATATTGTTTGAGGAGCTGCTCCGGGAAATCGCCGATGCCGGAGCCGTGCTCATCGATCCGGCCGACATCCCGTCGGCCGGGGAGCTGTCCCAGCTCCACTCCAGCGTGCTTATCCATGAGTTCAAAGCCGATTTGAACGCTTATTTGAGCAAGCTGCCGCCGGATCAGCCCGTTCACTCTCTGAAGGAGCTCATCGCCTTTAATGAGGCGCATGCCGACAAGGCGTTAGCCTACGGGCAAAAGATTCTCGTTTATGCCGAGAGCAAGTCGGGTACGCTGACCGAGCCGCAATATATTATGGACCGGTTGAAAGATATCCGGCTGTCCCGCACCGAAGGAATCGATCGTGTGATGAAGGAGCATCGCCTGGATGCGCTGCTGTTCCCCCACGACAGCGGAGAAGAAATTGCCGCCAAAGCCGGCTATCCGTCCATAGCGGTTCCAGGAGGCTATCTCCGGGACGGCAAGCCGTTCGGCGTCATGTTCACCGGCGGAGCCTTCTCCGAGCCGGCGCTGATCCGGCTTGCCTACGCGTTCGAGCAGCTGAGCCCGCGCCGAGTTCCGCCTGAATTGGCGGCGACGGAGTAAGCCGGCAGGCGTCTTGGCACTGTGTACTTCCCTGGGGAGCTGTGCTGACTGCGGGAGCACCACATTCCGTTCTGCTGGCTTCACCCCGTCACGCTTGCCTTTCGCAGAGCTGTCCCGTTTATTTGCGGCGGGTATTCACCGCGCTTACCCTCTGCATGGCATTGCCTATCTAGCCTTCTCCACGCCTTACCGCCGCACCTTCAGTTTGGCTTACACCATTCCAAAGCACAAAAAACCTTGCTGCCAGCCTCCCAAAGGAGGCGTTGCAGCAAGGTTTTTCATGATATGCGATTTCGTTGTCCGAGTTCTTGTAGCTGTAAACATCACCCCATTGCGTTACGCAAACATACGTCAGGAACATCGATTGCCATGTTCACAACAGACTTACAGAGGCAACCGAGCGCTATAAGTTACCGCTACCGTTCTACGCTCCAGCCGCCGTCCGCCTGAACTGAAATACGGATTCGGCCCGGCTTCCATTTCTCCGTAGGAAGCAGCTCCACTACCGCTGTTCCATCCGGTCTAATTTCGGTCGCAACGCCTTTGTTCTCTTCCCCGCGGTTGACGGCGAGCGAATGAAAGTGCTTCTTCCCGCTCACGTCGGAGCCGGACAGAGCGCTGTCATGGGGCAGGATGACGGATACGAATACTTCCTCCCTGCCGGCTGTGAACACCGTCCTGTCATATAGGGCATAGCCCTGGTCGTTCCACAGCTTCGGCTGAAACTTGGCGCCGTATTGATGTCCCCGCTGCGGATGGAAATACACGAGCACGTTGGTATTATGCTGCCTGTCGGCTGCAGAATCGAACCAGAACAGACCCTGCTGTAACGGATCCTTCACCTGCCATACCGGTCCTCCCGTCATCCTGTCCGCTTCCGCTCCCGGCAGGAACCGGTCGACAACAAGCAAATAGCCTTCCTGCGTCAGTACGGTCTGGCGTTTCCAGTGAGAATCGAACGTATACACGCCTTCGTATTCCATGGAGCCGAAGCTGTCTTCCCCGCGCTGTTCTGCTCTCGCATCCTTCAGCACGCCTCCTTGCTGTCCGTCCACATACATGCTGCGGCACGTCATGCCGTTCACGAACAATCGGACCGGCGTGCGCAAGAAATCTCTTGCGTCGCTGATGTACAAATAATCAAAGCCGATGCGCTGGTATTGCTCCGTCAAGTGAATGCTCTCGCCGCCGAAGCCTCTCCAGGTCAAATCCGTGCGGCCCGGATGGCATACGATCTTGAGAGCCGGGGCACCGGACAGCTCATCGAACGTAAGGCTGACGCGTTCCCGCACCTCTTCCGGCGTTAGAATCCGCTTTTCCTGCATGGTCCCTTTTTTGCCGTCCTCGTAGAACGCCACCTCCAGGTACTCCGCAAATTCGCGTAGATCGACCAGCATTCTTTTGCCTGCGGGGCCTCCCAAATGAATGTTCCGGATCAGCATCTCGACGGGTCCGTCTGCCGGGGCGACCTCCCTGTAATCCCTGTACCATTCCAAGCTTTTCGGGAACGAGTGGTTACCGCCTCTCAGGAACGTGTTCAGCGAAATGGTGAAGCTTTCCAGCCTCAAGCTCTCGTTCTTCCCGGCCATCCCTTCCGGATTGCATAGAAATACGCCATACGGACTTTCCTTGTCCCGGAAAAAATGCGGCAGCGGCATCATCGTCTCGTCGCCCTCGACAGGAACTCCGGTATGCCGGAATCCTTCGGGGGTCCGGTACAGCTGCTCGTACCGGTCCGACGCCATAAAGTCGCGAAGCAGACGGAGATTCGAGGACGCCTTGTACCAATGGCCCGACAGCAGTCCCTGCGTATAATTGAAAGGAAACTCCGAGAGGGCATCGCCTACGACGAGCGTGTTGCTTTGTCCTGCCCATTTGTGCCATCCGGAGCGCTGCAGCACCATCACACCGTTCACTTCATAATGGTACAAATCTCCCCGGTTATCCTCGTGGGCATGATGCAGCGTTTCCATCCTGTCGTTGATGTAGAATGCGGCGTACGGCTTTCCTTCCTTCTTGGAAGGCGACAGCAGCAGCCGGTCCGGTATACGGTAGGTAGCGGGGTACATCGTCTGAACCTCGCTTCCGGTGTCCGGCAGTTCCGGCTTGATCCCCTCGAAATGATTCTGTGCGAATCTGGCTTCCAGCGATTGCTCGGCTTCTTCCGCCGGAATACGCCCCCGCACCGCATTATAGTAGCCCCCGTATTCACCGGCCAAAAATGCTTGCTGCGCCGCCCATAGGAACGTACCGTCGCCCGTTACTTTTGCCATCAAGGCAAGCGCATCGACATACGCTGCCTGGGTGCCGCCGTCGCCCGGCTGAATGGCAAGCCCTGACGGACTGATGTGATCGCGGTAGCGGCGATATGCTGCGAGCGCCTTGTCGCTCCGGAGCTCCTCCGCTTTGCCGAGAATAAGCCCCAGCTCGATCACCTGCATAATATTGTGCGCTACATATCCCGGCTCATAGCAATCGCCCGGGCCGTACCAGTCATTCCACACGCCTTCGGCGTAGTGGCTCCAGCCCTTGGCCTCCGGCAGCGCCGGAAACAGCCCGGACGCAAGCGCCATCCCTATGGCGAAAAAGAAGGAGCGGTTGTTCGCATCCCGCTCCGCCGGCCTCAAAATATCCTGCGCTAGGCTTGCCGCCGAATGCCAAAACGTCTCCTCGATCAGCCCCCGGCTCGCAAGCTCGCTGAACGCCTTGAAGTAGTTGCCTTGTGAGAAAAAGCAGCTCATCATCGTCTGCCGGATCGAAGAGCCCGTATGAGCCGACAGAGGGGCTGAAGAGGGGGCGCTTTCCTGCTCCGGCATCCGTCCGGACCGGTCCTGGTTCCATGCCTCTGTAAGCAATTTCAGACGCAGCAGCGCTTCTTTGTCTCCCTCCGGCGTTCCCTGATTCAACAGCTCCAATACGACTGCTATAAACTGCCGTACTTGCAGCGTCGGCTTCAGTTCTTTTCGAATCGCAGCCTCAATCGTTTCCTGCATTAGTAGTTCAGCCCCCTTGCATTAGCTTGATTTGCGGTACTTTATGGTAACGGCCGCCCTATGGCCCAAAAAATCATTGACGCTCTTAGTATAAAGCATCGCGCCCGCGTTCTTATAGTCATGGCGGCTTGGATCGGATGAAGCACGCGCTATCGCGGGTCCGCTTGAATCCATTCGGCAAGCATCATCAAAGTGAGCCCTTGGCCGTACAGCGATGCGATCAACGGAATCCGGTTATAATCATCAATCGTCTTCATGACCGGAGTACCTCCCGACACCCCGAGCACCGTGCCGTCCGCGTCGATCATGGCAAGAGCCGCCCGGCATGTTCCGGCCGCTTCCTCCGCATAGCCTTCATCGAGCAAGCCCAAACGCACGGCACACAGGATTCCGGCTGCGATTCCCGCACTGCCTGAGGTTTCCTCATAAAATTCGCTGCGGTCCATAACCGTATGCCACAAGCCCCGCGCATTACGGTATTGGATAAGGCCGTCCACAAGCGCCCGGTACCGCTTCAGCAGCTCGGACGGTACTTCCGTCACATGCTTCAGCTCCTTGACAATGAGCGGGAATCCGATGACGATCCAGGCGTTGGCCCGCGTCCATCGGGCTGCGGACATATGATTGCCCGACTGGCAGTCCCAGCCATGGTACAAGACGCCCGTCTCCCCATCCTGCAGCAGGCGGAAATGAAGCTCAACCTGGCGAAGCGCTTCCTGCGCGAGATCCGCGCGCTTGGTCAAAGACGCTTGTCTTGCCAGAAACAAGACGGCCATAAAGATCGTATCCGCCCACACTTGCTCCGGAAAGCTGGCCTTCTCCGTCACCGTATGCTCGAAAGCCCTCTCCCGGGTACGGGGAGCCTCGTGAACCATCCATTCGGCGATGTCCCCTGCCGTTTCCAGGTAATAATCGCGGTTCGTGAGCCGGTACAGTTCAGGAAATATCCCGTAGGGAGCCATGGAATTAATGACTTTGGCCTGCACCGCCTTTTCCTTGTTCCTCTCGATCCAATTCTCCAAATACCCTATCGCATCCTTCTCCCCCAAAGCTTCGGCATAATGAAGAATGGCGATCAGGCCCACGCCGGGCGTCCAGTCCCATTGGTTCATATTCATGCCCCAGTCTTGTGTATCGGAGCCGATCATCCTGCGGTAAACCTTGCCTGCAGCCTCCTTCACTTCCTCTGCCGCTGTTCCTTGCCAAAGAGCCGATTTCAACATGATGTCCTTGTCCCTTCCTTTCGCGTCTTCCCTATATTCCATTATCGAATTGAAATAACATGTCCCTGCATCCTCGATTGCCATTAAATTATAAGGAAAATGACAGGCTCCTTCTCTCTCTCCATTGTTTAAAAATATAACAAAATTGCTGTTGTTTTCTCGCTAGAAAAAAAGAACTCTAAAGAGGATTGTGTTTTTTTCGAAGGAGGAGTACATTAAATGTAAGCGCTTTTTACAACGAGGACGGTGAATGGACATGCAAGCTAACCCGGTCATACGAACGGACGATTTCATAAACAGTCAGCTGAAGGATCTTCCGCTTTCGATGAAATACAAAGAAACGGAAACGAATTTCTATATGGATTTCCACTCGCATGAAGGGTTCGAAGTGTATTTTTTCCATGAAGGCAGCGGCTGCTTCCTGATCGAGGATCACATTTATCCGCTGGAAGGAAACGATTTGATCCTTATCAGCGCCCATGAGTCTCACAAAAGCTCGCCCAAAATCGAAAAGCCGAATACACGCAGCGTCCTCCATTTTCTCCCCGAGCTGATGGATAGCCAATCCAGAGATATTTTGCTGGATATTTTTCGACAAGGACTGAACCGCCGGCATATGAGGCTGAACGAAGAAAGAATGAGCCGCTGCCAGTACTTGCTGGACCGGCTGCATGAGGAATATACGAGCCGCTCCCTGGATCATCTGCTGGCGATTCGCATCTATTTAAGCGAGCTGCTGCTGGAGCTTAGCCGGTTCTTATCGAACGATTCCGTCAATGAAGACCGGATGGCCAGCCATCGCGGAGTCAATCCGAAGGTGGAGCAAGCGGTCAAATTTATTTCCAATCATTTCGCGGAACCGTTGACGCTGGAGCAAATATCCCAGGAGCTGTATTTAAACCAGTATTACTTGTGCCATTTATTCAAAAAAACGATCGGAATTACCATTACGGAGTTTTTGCTGCAAACGAGAATCCACCATGCGAAACGAATGCTTGTTCATACCGAGCTGCCCATATCGGAAATTTCCGCCAACGTCGGCTTCAACAGCTTTTCCTATTTCGGCCAAACGTTCAAGCAGCTGGTCGGCGCAACGCCGCGGGATTTCCGGAAAAAGCAGCAGCAAACAGGCCCTAGCGAATAGCTTCGGGGCCATTAGAAGATCTGCTGGATTACAATCCTAGAGCAGACAACTATATGGAAGCTGAAGTTCATATAGAAAGGAGCAGACCGCCGGGGCAGCTGCTCCTTTTTTTTAATGGCTATGCTACGAAAGAGCATCAAGAGGTGCTGCCCGCTTGCTTATTCCCCCACTTCATGACCCATTTATCCATTTCCCGCAAGGCCGCCTGAAAATCCATTCCCTTCTCCGTCAATGAATATTCCACGGTGACAGGGACGGTTGGATATACCTCCCGGTGCACAACCCCCGTTTGCTCCAAATGCCGCAGCGTATCCGTTAACGACTGTGTCTTGATAACAACAACATCCCGCTGCAGCTGCTTGAATCGCCTCGGTCCTTTGGCCAGTTCAGCGATCACCAGAAACGCCCACTTCGCTCCGAGAATTTCCAGCACCTCGCAAATGCTCGATTTCGAATCCGTTTCGTTATCCCGTTGTTGCTTCATATTCGCCACCTCACTTACATTTTGTTAGTAAGTCCATTTATCAGGATAATGTCCAAATACTTTGCCTTCTTACATTATGTAACTCGGCTGTTTATAATGTCAATCAACGGAGTACTCCCTATCTTATCGACAGGAAAGGACAGATACCTATGAACCGTCTTGCTGTATATCTTCTCACCTTAGGAGCTTTCGTGACAGGGGTCGCGGAGCTTATCGTCATCGGCATTCTCCCTGTTATCGCGGATGATTTGCATATTTCCATTGCCCTCGCCGGACAAATCATAACCGCCTTTTCGCTCTCTTTTGCTATCGGCACCCCTATTATCGTTACACTAACGTCCCGTGTACGGCGCAAGCATCTTCTGATCGGCGCTCTTGCGATGTTCATCCTGGGCAGCTTGGCGTCCTACGCAAGCACCAGCTTTGCCGCCTTGATGGCGTCCCGCATTATGCTCGGCTTGAGCGGCGGCGTATACACCGTCGTTGCCTTCAGCTCGGTCGCCAAGCTGGTCTCGCCGGAGAAAACGGGCCGGGCGATCGGCATGGTCGCCATGGGATTCAGCGCCGCTTTGGTACTGGGCGCGCCTATCGGCGTCACCGTAGCCAAATGGTGGAGCTGGCAGACCATTTTTGCCGCGCTTGGCGTCATTACGTTCCTTCTGCTGCTCGGGACGATCCGGCTGCTGCCGCAAATTGCAGGTGATGCACCGGTTCCTTTCCGAAAGCAGTTCCATGTTCTCGGCAGCTCCGTTATCGTCAGCGGGCTAGGGTTATCGTTGCTGTTTACATCGAGCAGCTCCATGATGAATACGTATTTGGCGCCGTACCTGCAGCAAATTCTTCATATGAACGCTTCCTATACCGGCTTAACGATGTTTGCTCTCGGGATTGCCGGCGTGCTGGGCACTCGCGCAGGCGGAACGCTTGCGGACGCTTGGGGCTCTTCCAAAGTGATCTCATTCGGCTTGACGGTGCTGGCCGTATCGCTCTTCTTGCTGCCTCTGCTCAGCTCCTATCTCGTTGCCGGGGTGGGGCTGCTGCTCATTTGGATGTTCGCCATGTCTTTGATCATCCCGGCGATCCAAATGTATTTTATTCAACAGGCTCCTGAATCGTCCAATCTGGTTCTCGGGCTGAACACTTCGGTGCTTCATTTGGGAGTGGCTGTGGGCGCCGGGCTTGGCGGCATCGTCGTAGACGCTACCTCCACCGTTCTGTACAACCCGTGGATTGCTAGTTTGACGGTAGCGGTCGGCCTTGCGATTGCTGCGGTATCTTTTTCCAGGAGCAGGAGAAAAGTGGCCGGAACCGTCTGATCGGCCGGCAAGCTGGCAAGCGGATAGCGGATTGTGCTACCATTCAGTTAGATTGGAGTGGAGCCCATGGAACAAGCCAAAATCATGATCATCGAAGATGAGACGGCGATTGCCGATTTGCTCGCCTACGGGCTGACCAAGGAAGGCTTTGAAACCCGAACGGCCAGCAAAGGCTCGGAGGGGCTTGAGCAGATCGGGCAATTCCGCCCGGATTTGCTGCTGCTGGATTGGATGCTGCCTGATGTGAGCGGCCTTGACATATGCAAAATGGTAACGGAAATCTACAACATCCCCATCATTATGCTGACGGCCAAATCCGATATATCCGATAAAATTTCCGGGCTGGAATTCGGAGCCGACGATTATATTACGAAGCCGTTCGATATGAGAGAGGTCATAGCGAGAATTCGCACGATTCTCCGGAGATGGTCCCAAACGAACCGTCCGGCGGATAGTGCAGGGGATGAGACAATCCGATTTATGGACATCAAGATCGTGCCAACGGAGCGGCTGGTTACCAAAAACGATACCGTCGTAGAGCTCACCCCCAAAGAGTTCGATCTCCTGATGACGCTGTACAATTACAGAGGCAAAGTATTCACACGAACCGAGCTGCTTGACTTTGTGTGGGGGTATGATTACTTCGGAGACACCCGTACGGTCGATATTCATATTCAACGGCTGCGCAAAAAGCTTGACGCGAACGATCTGATTACAACCGTATTCGGCGTCGGTTATAAATTCAAGAAGCAGACGGTGTCCCGCTCATGATCCGCTCGATCAAAGCGAAATTTCTGGTCGGCTTCCTGATCATCTTTTCCGTGTCCTTGCTGCTGTTGAACCATTTTGTCGTCCGTATCGTCGAATCTAGCAATGAGAACATCATTACCCAAGACCTTATCGCCTTGAAAAAGAACAGCAATGTGTACGTTAAGCAGATGTTTATGATCAATCACTATGCCAGTGATGAAATATATTTTCAGCAAATGGCCAAAGAGCTGGTCGACGAGCTTCGCCACGTAAGCTCCAGTCACGTCAGCGCCTATTCCGTCCAGGGCGACAAGCTGCAATCGTCCGCAGGCTTCCCGTTGTCGCGTGAAGGCGATGAAGACCTTCGCAACGCTTTGAACGGGCAAACGTCTTTTACCGTCCAGTATTCCAACCGTGCCGCCGAAGTTTATTACTCGTATCCGGTGGAAATCGACGGCAAAAAGGTCGGTATACTGCGGTTCGTCAAAGATTTCTCTTTGCTTTATGAGCAAAGCAGGCACATTTTGGACTTTATTTTCTATGTTACGATCGCCATCTTTGCCGCCGCCTTTCTGTTCTCGTATATTTTATCGCGAAATATATCGATCCCCATTGTTCAGCTTACCAAAGCGTCCACGGACGTGACGAACGGGAATTTGGATACCCGCATCGGCATTCGCCGCAGGGATGAAATCGGAAAGCTGGCGCATAACTTCAATCTGATGATTGAAAAAATCAACCGGCAAATCCGTACCATAGAGCGCGACCGCGATCGCTTGAATGAGCTGAACCTTCATCGCAAGCAATTTTACGACAATGTCACACATGAGTTGAAAACGCCTTTGACCTCCATCCTTGGCTATGCACAGCTGATTAAGGAGAACGGGCAGAGCGACGAAGCCTTTTTCCGCAAAGGGATGAACCACATTATTGAAGAGAGCGACCGTCTTCACGGGATGGTGGTGAAGCTGTTGGAGCTGTCCAAGGAAGCCTCCATGGAAGAAGCGCCGCAGCTCGTCGAGGCCGGTTCCTTGCTGCACGGGGTGTGCGAGGGGATGGCTTTTAAAGCCGAGCGGTATAAAAAAACCATTGAATGCTCAGCAGGCCATGACCTGTGGGTTTACGCCAATTCGGAAAAGCTGAAGCAGCTGTTCATTAACCTTATCGACAATGCGGTAAAATACGGAGCAGCTCATACGGTGATTGCCGTCTCAGGCATTCCTGCTGCGGACGGGATCCGATTCACCGTTACGAATCAGGGCGATACGATCCCGCCCGATCAATGGAGCAAGCTGTTCGAGCCGTTTTATCGTGCCGGTCCGCGGAATGGAGATGAATCCGGAAGCCGCGGGCTCGGACTCAGCATATGCAAAGCTATTGTTGACGAGTTTCAAGGAACGATCTCTATCGAGAGTGTAAATCAGGAGACAACGGTAACGATTGTACTGCCTCATCACGAAAGCACGGGGGAACCTGCATGATGAACCGGATGCTTGTCTGTATCGTGTTGCTAAGCCTGGTTTTGGCGGGATGCGCGCCATCTCTGAAATCCAAAACAATCATCATCCCCGAAACCGGGGATAGCGGCAGCTCTCCGGCGGCGAGCGAAGCGATAGAATTGAGCGCCATTTATAAACTGTCGGAAAACGGGAATATTCTTGGCTGGCAATCGAAGGATGAATTGCTAGGGACGATCTGGAAAACAAGCCGGAGCCGAAGCCTCGACCGAATCGATTATAAGCATAATTCCTACGAAACGTGGATCAATCTGGAAGGAAGTACGGAGATTCAAGGCTTATCGCCGGATGGATCGTTCGCCGTCTCCAGCGTTCAGGCCGATAGGAAAGAAACGATGAAGCTGCTTCGGCTAACCGGCTCCCAGCCCGTGGAAATCGGTGAATTATCTACGGAAGCGATACGGGTCAGTATGCTGACCTGGTCGAATAACAGCCGCTATGCGGCTTATAGCGAGCAAAAGACGGGGCAAGCGGGAAGGGCTATCGCCGTTTATGATACTGCAGCCAATAAGATGAAGGAATATCCCACTCCCGATTGGAATGTGTTGGCGGTTAAAATATCGAACGACGGATCAAGCGCTCTTCTCGTACGATCGTCCGGCAGACAGTATTCCCTCGTTTACGGCAAGCTGGACGAAACCGGCTTCGCAAGCTTATACGAGCATGATATTGCCGGCGACTTCGGAACGTTTGATTTTATGAACGACGATCAAGTGATGCTCGTCGGTTCCAGCGGAGCTCTTATCGTGTTTGACCGCCGTAATAACACAACGAGCGTCGTGACGGAGCAAATCGGGAGCTTCCGGCTTTCGCCCGACCGAAAGATGATCGTTTATTCCAGAGGCCGCGACTCTCTCTATGTCGCCAAGGTGCAAGGAAACAGCTTGTTAAACGAAAAAGAGGTTTATAAAGGGATTGTGCCGTTCCAGCTGGAATGGAGTCCCGACAATAAAAAAATTGTGCTCAACGGCAATAAAGCCTATGAGCCGCGCCCCGTGGCTTCCGCTCAGGTCGTTGTAACGGATCCGCTCATACTGGAATTGAAATAAGACATCCCCGTTTATCGCCGCGGCGTTAGACGGGGATGCGTTTGTTATGCAGGGATGGATAGGGTTTAACGCGCTGGTATCGCCGGCCGCTGTTACACTTTGTTTACAAGTTGGAGACATGCTGTACACATCTTTGCTTTAGGATAGGAGTCGTTCATGATCCTCTGATGACGCAAAGGAGAGTACACCCCTATGCAAATGAAACGTCAAGCTATCCTTCTGTTAAGCTTCGCCCTTCTATTGACATCGGCTGCTTGCAGCAGCAGCGAAAGCGCAACGAATACCAATGGTACGGCGGCTTCGACCGACCGTAGCAAAAGCGCAGATACCGGCTCCAAACAGCAGGAGCCGGGCAGCAAGGAAGCCGCCGACAAGCCGGCTGACGCTGGAAGCACCGATAGCGGTGCGCCGGCGGGCACTTCGTCCGCAATCCAGGGAGCCGGATCGCAGTCGGCTTCTTCGGCGGACGGCGGCACGGCGGCTGCAAGCTCCGGCGAGCCGCCGCAGGGCGCGACTGAGGCCTCGCCGCGCGATGGCGCCTCTCAGGCGGCTGGCTCCAGCGCACCTCGCCCAGTCGCTCCCGCGGCTTCGCAGCGCGATGGCGCCTCTCGCGACGCTGGCTCCAGCGCGCCCAGGCCCGTCGCTCCCGCGGCTTCGCAGCGCGATGGCGCTTCTCGCGACGCTGGCTCCAGCGAGCCTCGCCCCGTCGCTCCCGTGGCTGCGCAGCGCGATGGCGCCTCTCGTGACGCTGGCTCCAGCGAGCCTCGGCCCGTCGCTCCCGAGGCCTCGACGCGCGATGGCGCTTTTCGCGCTGCAGCTTCTGCCGATGCTCCGCAGCCGGTTCCTGCAGCCTCGCAGCGCGACAGCGCCTCTCAGGCGGCTGGCTCCGCTGAGCCTCGGCCCGTCGCTCCCGAGGCCTCGCAGCGCGACAGCGCCTCTCGGGCGGCCGGCTCCGCTGAGCCGCAGCCGGTCGCGCCGGATACTCCGCCGACGGTTCCTTCCGCCATCCCGTCCGCGAACGGGGGCTAGCGGGGCAGCAAGTCCGCATCATTGCGGTTCTCCCTGCCTTTTCATAGCCCCCAGCGCTTTATCATCCTCTTCGGAATGAAAAAAGTATCGAATAAGGCCATCCGCCTTGCTCGATACTTTTTTTGAGTTGGTTCTTTTTCCTACTAACTTTTGTATTAAAACGATTGACACCCGTTAGAAAATGTGTAAGAATGGTTCCTAACTAATATTAGTTAGGTAACTCTTTTCTTGCGTGCAAAAGCAGCCAGTAAAGGAAATAATGTTTTGAATGATAGGATATTTATTGGCGCAGACTCGCAAAATATACAAAGAGCCTAAGGAGGAACGGGGTCATGAACAACAACTGGCTTAAAGTAGTTATTGCGGCTGTTTTCGAAGTATTCTGGGTTATCGGACTAAAGCACTCTTACAATGTGTGGACTTGGATCGGTACGGCTATCGCTATTTACGTGAGCTTTTACCTGATGATTGTCACCAGCCGACAACTGCCGGTCAGCACGGTATATGCCGTTTTCGTCGGGCTTGGAACTGCCGGAACGGTGCTCGCGGAAATTGTTCTGTTCGATGAGCCGGTCAAAGCGGTCAAAATCGTGCTCATTCTGCTTCTGCTCGCCGGTGTTGTCGGATTGAAGCTTGTAACGAAAAGTAAAGAAACCGTGGAAGGAGGCTGATTCTGATGCCATGGGTTTATCTTGTGTTGGCCGGTATTTTTGAAATGTTCGGTGTTACTACCATTAACAAACTGAATCAAGAGCGAAATTTTCAATCGTTAGCATTGTTGCTCGGCGCATTCGGCGCCAGCTTCCTGTTCCTTGCTCTCGCAATGAAATCACTGCCGATGGGAACGGCTTACGCTGTCTGGACAGGAATTGGCGCTTCCGGGGGCGCAATTTTGAGCATGGTGATATATCGCGAATCCAAAGATATTAAGCGCATATTGTTCATTGCGATGGTTCTCGTTGCCGCGGTCGGCTTGAAGCTCGTATCTTAAATTATCGAGCATCAATTGATTATCGAACTTATTGTAACCAATTTTAATAACTTCATAAAGCATAAAACAAGGTCAGTACCCTATTCTGGTGCTGACCTGTTTTTTCCAATATCCTTATGCATCAAGACCTCCGGTTTCTTCGCTTTCGTGAGAGAGTGCCTGTTCCTTATGTGTAATTGTACGCTGTCTCCACCGTACCGTCTTTGCGGTGAATGATCGCCGACTTGTTGCTGTCGGATGCCCAGGCTCTCGCTTGCTCTACCGCCTCTGCCTTTGTTTCCGCAGTAAGCCGCGCGCGGACGGCGCCTTCTTCCTTCACAGCCCATCCGTCCTTGCAAGGAACGACATGGAGGTTGGAGGCGCCCCCCTCTCGCTTCAGCCGGTGCTCGTCACCATGGCTATGGTGAAGCGGATGATCGTCATTCCATTCTTTTGCCTTTGCCGTAGCTATCGCAATTGCACGGCCCTCCTCATAGCCTTCTTCCAATAAGGCGTTAGCAATCTCGATTGCTTTGTTTCTTACTCGCGGCTCCAAATTTTTCATGGAAACGGGGTAATCGTTTTTTCTCCACGGCATAGTCTGTCCCTCCTCTGATGTTGGGTGATGGTTGTCCTACCATTACTTAGCCTGTTCCTTACATATCGAAACAAACCAATCCGGTAGGACAGAACCAGCGGCGGACAAGGGATAGGGAGTATTGGAGCGATTCGCCGTAGAAAAGCTCGGTGGTCTTGGGCTTATTTCTTTACTTTTTGTGAAGGAAGACGCTCCGAATTGTAGGCCTTTTTCACCAAATAGCGGAACGTAGGTCCGATCACTTGACTACGAACATCGATGCGGACCGTACATCCGCTATTTTTCTAAAATCTTGCAGTCCCCCCTGCCTGCGGACATAAGATCCGTTATTCCCCTCATTTTCGTCGAAAATCAATGCGTTATGAACGAATAACGGCTCTCAAGTCCGATCACTCCCCGCTTGGGGGCTTTTTTCGCCAAATAGCGGACCGTAAGTCCGGACCGTTTACAAATCCATCCGGTGCTCAGGGATCATCACGTATTCGCGTTTTCTTTCCTCTTATCCTCGTAATTCAATTTTACGGTTGTATTCATCGGGAGGCGATCCTCTTTGGCCATCGACCACAGGAGCAGCTTTCGTTCGAGCTCGCGGACGATAGCGTCATAGGCAGGATCGCCGAACCGGTTCGTCAGCTCGTGGGGGTCGTTCTTCAAGTCGTACAGCTCCCCTTCTCCGTTCGCGTAGACGTTCAGCTTCCAGTCGCGGGTGCGGATGCTTTTCCCTTTGCCCAGCCAGGCATCCCGGTAAGCGCACCAAACAAAGTACCGCTCGTCGAGCGGATGCTCCGGCCGGCCCGTAATATCAGACAGCTTCGGCGGCTCTCCCTCTTCCCCGCTTTCCATGACCACATACTCCCGAGGGACGTAATCCTGCTCCGAGCGAAGGAAGGGTGCGAGGCTCCTGCCCTGGCATCCGTATGGAACCGGTACACCCGCCATATCCAGCAAAGTCGGCATGACGTCAACTAGCTCGACCATATGGCCGGTTCGCTTCGGTCCTTTGTAACCCGGGGTATAGACGATAAACGGAACATGCGTAAACGAATCATAGAACCCGTTATGCTTCTGGATGAGCCCGTGCGCCCCCATGGAATCCCCGTGATCGGAGGTGAAGATGATCATCGTATGTTCCATTAAACCGAGCGATTCCATCTTGGCGAAAATAGTCGCGAGCGTGTCGTCGATAAACCGGATCATGCCGTAGTGAATGGCCCGTACCTTGCGGATCAATTCGTCGTCGGCGCGATCCATCGCGTCCATCACGTGCATGACCTTCTGCCTCTCCGGCTTGCCATCCAGATTGTCCTTTGGCGGCAAAGGCACATCGGCCGGGTCGATCATACTGGCGTAAGGCTCCGACACCTGGTACGGAGTATGCGGATCCGGGAACGACAGCCACGTGAAGAACGGCTTCTCGGGATCTCTCCCCTTCTCCAAGTAGTCAACCATCGCTTGGCCGAGGAGGTAGGTACCGCAATGCTCCGGCCTGGCCGGATTTGCGCCATGTCCGAGCGGGCTGTTCCAGCAGTTGCGCTGTGCCCATTCATGAGCCGTGATACATTCGGGATCGTTGCGATGCCCGTCGACCATATGGCCGTGATCGGCAAGACGGACATGATCGAATACTTGCCGCAGCAGACTCGCCTTCTCGGGAACGGAGCCCGGATAGTACGATTGGGCCGCGTTGTTCATGAACGCGTGATTTTTCCCGATAATCGCTGTCTGGTAGCCGTTCTCCTTCAACACCTGAGGCAGCGTCGTTTCGTTCGGATTGATCAGCATATGATTCGCATGCACGCCGATAGTCGATGCGTAACGTCCCGTAAACATGGATGAACGCGAGGGCGAGCATGCCGGATAGTTGCAGAACGCAAGCTCGAACACGACCCCCTTCTCCGCAAGACGCTCCAAAGCTGGGGTTTGCAGTACCGGATTGCCGTACAAGCTTAACGTTTCCGCCGTTTGCTGGTCGGTTTGAATAAGTAGAATGTTAGGTCTGAACATCTGGCTCACTCCTTGTCTATTTTGCTATTTCATCATTTGGATATGATTTTCTATCTCTTTGTCAGCCAATTCTCCGGCTTCTCTCAAAGCGGTGTTCAAATCAACGTTGTCGATAGCCATCTTCTGTAGCGCGTTAGACAACTGAATGACGACATAATCGTCATAAAGAGTAAAAGGTCTTGGCTTAGCCGGCTGGAGCGTCGTTACCGCCTTCACGTTTTTGTCGGACAGCTGCTTCAGATTGGCCCCGTACTGATCGCGGATCGCTTTATCGTCCAGGACCGTCAGACGTCCTTCTTTATTGTAAAACGTTTGCATTTCATCCGACAGCAAGTAAGCGATCACCTTGAAAGCCTCGTCCTTATAGGCCGATGTAGGCGTAATGCCGTAGTAGGGGGTATTCACCTGTGTACCCGTACCCGGCACATCGCTGAAGCTCGGCATCGTCACCATATCCCATTGCAGCTCCGAATCCGGAATCGTCATCAAATTGTTCAAATAGTTGATATGGCTGACATACATGGCAAGCGTTTTGTCCTTGTAAAACAGAAGTCCGTTGCCGATCGTCTTGTCCGGCTTATTGCCGGGGATGTCGTATACCGCCTTCAGCGTCGAAAAAAACTTTTGCCATCCGTCCGAGGCTGTGATCGCTTTATTCGTCTTCGAATCGACGAACGGCAGCGACATCTGGCTATTGTTAATCGGGAAATGCCGGTCAAAATCGAGCCCTCTGAAAGCAGTGCCGTTATCGGTCTTGCTGACGTCGCGCGCAACCGTCATAATCTGCTCCCATGTCATGCCATCCTTCGGATAGGGAACCCCGAATTTGTCGAATATCGCTTTGTTGTACACGAGAACGAGCGTGGCCATACTTTCGGGCATGACTTCGATTTTGCCGTCCTTGGAGTAGCTTTTGATCGTTTCAAGCACTTGTGGATGGAGTCTGCCCATATCGAAATGATACTTTTGGATAAGCGGTGTCAGATCCTCGAACACATGGCTCATTTGAAGTTTCCCGTACCATCCAGGCACCGCATAGAACAGGTCGGGAGCGTTGCCGGCAGACAGTAGAATGTCCATCCCCTCGGGACCGCTTTTTTCCGGTACCAGCCGCTCCAAAGTAACGTTAGGAAACTTTTTCTCGATCGGTTCCTTTACGAATCGGTTGTAAACGTCGTCGGTAAAAGGAAAATAGATTTTTAACGTAACCGGCTTCTCGATGACATCCGCCTTCTCTGCCGGTTGAACGTTCTCGTTCTGCTTGTTTCCCGCGCCATCCTTCGGCCCTCCAGAGCTGCACCCGGCGAGTGCAATTGCGAGAATAACCGTCATCAACGCCGTCAAGTACTTTCTCTTTTTCAACGATGCTTACCTCCCATTTTTCGATTCCCGTAAACGCTTGCACACTTCCGATGAGCGAATGTGCTACAATAAAATAGTAGCATACGGGTATGTTGAGAAACCGATTATACATTATGCATTTTCGATTATGTTGATATGAATTAAGGAGGAGGACGGCTCGGGTGGCCATACTAAGCAGAATCAAATTTGTCGAGGACCTATTTATACGAATGGCCTGGGTAATCGAAAATGTTGTGAACGCCGAAACGGAGTTTCCTCGGGCGAGTTACGCAAAAACGATTATATGGGTCGTCGTGGAAGGAAAAAGAACGATCGAGGTGAACGGCTTTCTTCATGAAGTGCAGGCCGGGGACATCGTTGTCATTCCGCCTCAAACCCCTAGAACCGTTCTGTCTAGCGATCCGAATTCAGTCCCGTTTCACTTCTATACGATAGGCTGCGATATAAAGATCGGTTCCTTAAACTTTGCGGAGCTGTACAAGCTCCCACTGCTAACGAGAGTGGCGGATACGTCCGCCTTTAAGGAGCTTTCGAGTCTGACTGCGAAGCTTCTGGTGCAATCTCTGCAAGTGATTAAAGAGCTTAATGCGCTGAATCAGCCGCAGCTGGTCATAGCTAGGGTCAATACCGACGAGACGGCCGCTTTGCTAGCCGTAAACGCCTCGTTCCACGTCTGGTTTGCCCGTTTCCTCGACATGATGCGGTGCTATTTGCCTGACGAGCCCCAGGAGATCGACCCCCGTATCCGCAGGCTGTGCACCTATATGCAGATGAATCTGGACAGGAAGCTGACGCTGCCTGATTTGGCCCAATATTCGTATATAAGCGAAAGCCACCTGCGCCTTTTGTTCCGCAAAACATTGGGCGTTTCGCCTTCGGAGTATTTGCGGCAGCTTCGCCTTCAGCGCGCGAAGGACCTGCTCGTCAATACATCCTATTCGCTTAAGGAAATTGCAGAGCTTTCCGGCTTCGAGACGCTGAATCATTTCAGCCGGGTGTTCAGCGCGTACGAATCCCTTCCGGCCAACCAATACCGGAAGCGTTATTATGGCAGCGTTCAAGGGTAGCTTGGGAGCAAGGCTCAGCAACGGAACCAAGCCCGCTTCGCACCTGTCATGCGAGCGGGCTTGGTGTACGACGGCTGCGCTTGCTGCTGTCTTATCCTGCGAACAGTTAAGCTTGTCCGCCTCATCATCGTCTGCCGTCTATTCTGTCACTAGGCAGTCGGTACCCCTTTAATCTTCCGTAAATCGATAGGACCGGTCGGCCCTTTCCCGTCGTTGTTTCCCTTCCAGTATTTAAGGTACTCCTGTTTGTTCATGACGTTCGCCCTTTTCGTCCATTTCTCATATTCGTCGCTAAGCTGCTTCACGATCTCGGGCTGACTTCCGGCCACATCGTGCATCTCCGTCCCGTCCTTCTCCAAATCGTACAGCTCCCATGGGTAATCCTCGAATTTAACCAGCTTCCAGTTGTTGTTCCTGACGCCGCAATTCCCCTCATGCTCCCAAAATAAATATTGCTTGCTCGTCGTGTCGTTCTCGAGAATGGAGAGAAGACTCGTTCCTTCGGCAGGGATAATCTTATGCCCTTTATATTCCTCCGGATACTTAGAGCCGCTCACTTCGAGAACGGTTGCCATGATATCGGTAAGCTGAGCAGGCATCTTCCTCAGTACTCCTTTCTCGTTCAAGCCGGCAGGCCAGTGGACGATCAAAGGAGACGCGATGCCTCCCTGATGAATATAATGCTTATACATACGAAAGGGGGTATTGGATAAGCCGGCCCAACCGGCACCGTAATGACCGTTGCCCTCCGTGTAGCCCAGCCCGCCGGGCAGCTTCGTCGTATCTTTAATATGGAGAAATTCCGCGTTCCCGCCATTGTCGGATAGAAATACGAGGAACGTATTGTCGAGCTCGCCGGACTTCTCCAGCGTTTGGACAAGTCTGCCGATATTTTGATCCATACTATCGACCATCGCGGCATAAACCTCCATCGCCCGAAGCCTCCATGACTTGGAGATCTCTTTCTCCCAAGCGTCGGCTCCTGAATCGTCCATTGCGGGCAGCTCCCAATCCGGGTCGATAATGCCCATCTCCTTCATCCGGGCGAATTTCTCTTGCTGCAGAGCGTCCCATCCCCGGTCGAACCGGCCCTTATACTTGGTTATATCCTTGTCCTTAGCCTGAAGCGGGAAATGCGGAGCCGTATAAGTCATGTACAGGAAAAAAGGCTTTTCCGGCGTCGCGCTCATATGCCCCTCCAGAAGACCGATCGCCTTATCCGTCATATCGTCCGTTGAATAATAGTTTTTGCCGATTGACGAAGGATCGATCTTCACCCCGTTAAGCGTAATACGTTCAGTGGCGAAATAGTCGACGCCGAGATAATGGTATGCTTTGTCAAAGCCTCTCTGATGCGGCAGCCCGGGACCCAAATGCCATTTGCCCGACATGTATGTCCCGTAGCCGTTCTCCCTCAACACCTCGGCGATCGTCACGCAGCTGTCATTCAGCTTCAGCGTGTAAGGTCCATAGTAGCCCTGCAGATGCGCCATTCCTGCCTGATGAGGATGAAGCCCCGTCAGAAGCGAGGCTCGGGAAGGCGAACAACGGGCCGTATTCGTAAATTGGGTCAGCCGGATTCCTCCTGCGGCCAGCTTATCCAAATTCGGCGTTTCGATATGGCCCCCGTAGCAGCCGATATCTGAATATCCGAGATCATCCGCCAAAATAAGGACGAAATTAGGCTTTTTTTTCATGGCTGAAGGAAGCTGCGGAACGCTCCCGCTTCCTGCAGGCATTGCTTCGCCATTCGGGTTCGACGGACTAAGCAGCCCGCCTCCTGCCGAAGCCGCAAGAATGGTTCCGCCCAGCGCTCCGAGTCCGATCATGAAATCCCTCCGCGATATTTTTTTATTCATCCCCATATGCCTCCGATAGATTTTCTTGAATCAGCCGCCTTGTGCAGCCGGACACCTGCAATCATGTACAGGGAAATTATATCAGCATGCGTTATTCGAGCCTACGGCAGGATCGATTAAGCACTTTGCCGATTCGATTAATTTGTTGGAAGCAGCGGGGAGCCGCAACGACAAAAAGACTCTCGCTATCGCAAGAATCCTCGGTTACCGTAACCGCCACGGCCTTATTCTTTTTGTCTTCGTATTCTTATACAACAAAAACAGGATGTAGGAGCTTCCCCCATCCATACCTATTATTTTGCTTTTTCAGTATAAAGCCTTTGTCCATATAGTTTAAGAGGAAAATGGTGACGATACGTTTACGCTAGTTATTCACTCAAGTAGGAGTAACCTAAAAGAGAAGAACGGTACCCCTTGCAATAGGATGCCGTCCTCTTCTTCAAGCTCATGTTATAATGAAACATCCTTGTAGCCCATCCTCGCGTATTGCCATTCCGGCGCCTGGTACTGTTTCAGTAACTGGAGGAGCTTGGAGGCGTAATGCTCTTCCAGAGCATGATTCTGTATTGGCGTCACCTGCTCAGGATCTTTTTCGATATCATACAATAAATGATGGTCGGGAGCGTTATGAGTTCCACAGGCTGCCGATACACCATTGGGGATGTCCTCGGACGTCCCATTGAGGTTCTGATCCTATTATAAACTAGTTGAATGATTGGAAGCCTTCGATATTTACGGACATATCTTAAAATTCTACAGGGTAGATTGATGCGGGATTAACACAAACTCAGTCCATCACACGATCCATCGGCAAATAAACGAGAAACGTCGTCCCCCGGCCTACTTCGCTGTGAACGTCGATCCAACCCTTATGCAGCATAATGTTTTGCTGAGCAATGGCGAGACCCAGTCCTGTCCCCCCGCCGTGGCGGGTTCTAGAATCGTCCACCCGGTAAAACCGGTTGAAAATATGCGGAAGGTCCCCGGCAGGGATTCCGATTCCCGTATCCTCGATAGTCAGCAGAGCGTATTCTTTCCTGCTGTCGGCCCGGTACTGTCGTTCTACCCCGATCCTTACCCTGCCGCCGGGCTCTGTATAATGGATCGCATTGGAAACGATATTATAAAGCGCTTGGACGATCCGGTGCTTCTCTATCTCCGCGAGGACCGGCTCGTCCGGACTGTGCAAGGAGATGTCGATTTGCTTATCTTCCGCCAAGTAACGGACCTTGTCGATAACACCTTCCGCCACGTCCGCCAAGTTTTCGGCTGCAGATCGGAGCTCCATCCTTCCCGCCTCAAGCTTGGACAGCTCCAGCACCTCATGAATGAGACGTGTGAGCCGAAGCACTTCATCCAGCAGCGACGCGATACGGGCTTGATCCACGGGCCGGTCCAATTCCTGGGCCAATTCCAGCTCCCCCTGTATGATCATCAGCGGGGTTTTCAATTCATGCGCCACGTCCGACATAAGCTGCTTCCGCGAGCGCTCCAAGCTTTCAATGCTCTCGTGCATATCCCGGAGCGCTCTCGATATGGCGCCGAATTCGTCCTTTCTGCGGACGGGAAACACAGCGGCTTCGGAGTCTCCCCTTTTGATCGCATCAATTCCTTTAATCATTTTGCGGATCGGCGAAGTCAGCCTCCATGACAAGAGGAAGATGATAATCATGGCGACCAATCCGGTCAGCAATAGCGATACCCGGGCGATACTCGGTATAATGCCGTACCACATCGTCTTGAATTCGTACGTTTTGAGCTGTCTGTCGCTCATGACATACAGATGGCCTATCGGCTTCCCGTCCGCTTTAAGAAACAGGGGAAAAGCCTCATCCCGCATTTCCCTCAGTTCAAGCCGCCCTTTCTTGTAAAAGAGCTGTTCGTTATGCACCAAGGCGATTTCCGGAAAAAACCGCTCATTTCCGAAGGTTCCCGCCGCTGCAGCGGCACCGGCATCCCTATCCGTGCTTACCCCCATCCCCCTGTCCAAGCCTTCCCATGAATCGCCGTGCGCTGCATAGTATTCCTCGAATTGTTGGCTCAGTCCGGTAAAAACTTCCTTCTCATCCCAATAAGCAAGATCCCGCACAATATAAAATTGAACGTGAGTTACGAAGAACAAACACATCACGATAAATACGATGAGGATACTCATCGAAAGCATCAGCTTCGTTCTAATTTTCATGATCTGCCCCGAACCGGTACCCGAACCCGTATACCGTTTGAATATAGGCCGCGGCGTCGGTATCGTCCTCGATTTTTTTGCGCAGCTTACTGATATGGGAATCCACCGTCCGCTCGTCGATCACGAACTCCTCTTCGAACGCGTGCTGAAGCAGCTGCATCCGGCTGTATACACGGCCAGGCTTCGACGCCAGCAAATGAAGCAGCTTGAATTCGGTCGGCGTTAACCGCAGCTCCCTATCTCCTTTGAACACTTGCAGGCTTTCCTCATGGATGGTCAGATTCCCTCGCCGGAGCACGCTGTCCTGCCCGCGGCTGTCCGTACGGTTCATCCGCCGCAGGAGCGACCGGATGCGTGCCGAAAGCTCCCTTAAACTGAAGGGCTTCGTCAAATAATCGTCTGCGCCCATTTCCAAGCCGATAATTTTGTCCGTTTCCTCGGTTTTGGCCGTAACCATAATAATGCCCGGCGCACCGATACTGCGAAGGTGACGGCACACATCCAAGCCGTTCGTTCCCGGCAGCATCCAGTCGAGAACGACGAGCTCCGGTTTCTTTTCGGCAAACAGCCGGATGGCGGCAGCTCCGTCCCTGGCAACCGCCGTCTCATATCCTTCCGACTGAAGGTACGTTTCCATCAACGAAGCGATCTTGTCTTCATCTTCTACGATCAATATTTTGACGGCCATGCCGTATCGCCCTGCCTTCCTGTCCTTTTCGTGTGTCCTCATTATACACCACTTGATGGAATATTCGGGAAACGCCACAGCCTCTCGATACTTTCTCCACAAGATCGCAACATTCGGCTGATAGGATCATGTACATACCAAGATAAAATTCATTTTGGAGGGAAAATCATGGCCTACAAACTAACTCAACCGCAAAAACAATCACTGGTGACGATTCACGTATTGGCGGCGCTGTTCTGGCTGGGAGGAGCCGTAGTCATGCTGATGCTCGGCTTGTCCATGCTTCGTGCGGATAACGGGGAGCAGCTGTATTACACATTGGACAATATGAATCTGGTCGATCACATCATGATCCGTTATACGGCGCTCGTCGCTTTGCTTACTGGGCTGGCGTTGTCCGTTTGGTCGCAGTGGGGGTTGTTCAAATACTACTGGATCGTGATTAAGCTGGCATTGACGGTGGCATTCATAGCTTTTGGTATCGTCTATATGGGGGATTGGCTTTCGCAGATCTTTCATGAGGCGGATCGGACGAGGTTCGAAGCGTTGAGCAATCCGGTCTTTTTACAGACGAGCTACAATCTGATCGGAGGCTCCATTGCCAACATCGCTGCACTCGTCTTCATGACGGCGATCTCCTACTTGAAGCCATTCGGCAAGCTGCGCAAAAAGAAGGACCGGGCTTCAGGCAGCCTTACGACCCGATGAACAAAGAAAGCGGCCGCTAGGGCCGCTTTGCTTTTCGAGAAACGTTTTTTTATGACGAATGCGGGTGGGTTGCCGCTGACTGTTGCTGCTCCATGCTTTTCGTATGATGAATCCTTCTCGTCTGCAGGCCGAGCATAAGAAAGTGTACGAAGAACACTCCGGCAATAATATAAAAAACGACCGGTATGCCCATATTGCTGGCTACAACTCCGCCGAACAAGGAGCCTGACACGTTGCCGAGCGAATTGGCGCTTGCGTTGTAAGAGAAGACGCTGCCTTGAATGGACGTAGGCGTCAAGCTGCGCAAGAGCGAGCTGATGGACGGAATCAATCCGCCGACACACAAGCCGGACAAGAACCGCGCTCCCATCAAGACCCACGGATCCGTAATTAGCGCCTGCGGGATATACAATATCGAAATCAATAAGAGCGAAATGAGCAGCACCTTCATATGCCCGTGCTTGTCGCCCAGCTTGCCGAGAATCGGAGCCGAGATAACGGTTCCGAGGGCGCTCGAAGCAAAGATGAGTCCGGCCATCAGCTCTATATGGTTCTCGACATGCATGCTTTTGACATAGAGCGTGATGATGGGGCTAATGCTTTGAAAGCTGGCTGCAATCAAGAATGTGGACACAAACAGCGTCAACAGAGCAGGCTTCTCCTGCACAATCTCCTTCAGACGAAGCTTCTCCGGCTTCGGAACGTCCGCTTCCTTCCGCTTCAAATGCTCGAACCGGAACTTCGGATATTTGCGCGTTTCCTTCACGCCGACGATGACCAGCACTGTGGCAATCATAATAAATAAGCCTGTAAAAAAGAACGAATTTCGCATTCCCAGCCATTCGGCCATTATGCCTCCAAGCAGCGGACCAAGCAGCTGCCCTGCGACCTGCCCCGTCTGGAGCGTCCCGAGCGCTTTGCCCACCTGCTCCTTGGGCGCTTCGATCGCCATCAAGGCGACCGCACACACGGCGAATCCGCCCATCGTCCCGAACAAAGCCCTTAGCAGCAGCAGCTGGAGCGGCGTATGCACCAGCCCCATCGCCGCGATGATGATCGACAGACCGATGCCGGAGCGGATCATCGTCAGCTTTTGCCCGTACATATCCGAGAATCTGCCCCAGAAGGGCGACACCAGCGCAATCATCAAATGATTGATCCCGAAAATCATCGACGCCCAGAGTGCAGCCTGCTTCACGTCGTGAATGCCGAGCTCCTGGACGTATAAGGGCAAGAAGGGAATGATCATGCCGATTCCGGCCGAGCTGAAAAACGAACCGAACCATAAAATGAACAAATTGCGCTTCCATGCTTCCATCTGGAGTAACCTTCTTTACTAGTAGTATGTGCGATGATCGCATAGAAAACAGCAGCCGTCGCAACGACTATAGTTAAGATTACTCCGTACTAATGGAAGAAACCATGGATTTCCATGCTGCGAAACATGTACTATCTTGCTCTCGTAGACAGTCCCGACTGCTTCCTCAGCAGCCCGTGTACTATCGTTCCATCGTCCTCCCTGGCTTCGGAATAGACCTCGCGATTTGCGGGTCCGGTCTGGAGTTGACGATGCACTGCTTCATAACCGGCGCAAGTCTTTCTCCATGATCGACGAGAGAATTGGCCCGCACGTTAGTGAGCTCCCGCTCCGGTACCCTAGCCCAATCGAGCCGGTAGCCGGCGTTCAGAGCAAGCGTGCGGATGAACTCGCGCTGCGACCGTCCGTTCCCTTCGCGGAAAGGATGCACCTGATTGATCGCCGCCATGTAGCGTGACGCTCTCTGCGCAAACGCCTCGCTGTTCGGCAGCTCCTTCAGGAAGCCCTCCTCCCTTAAGCTGCCGGTCACTTTGCCGAGCGCATCTCCGATATCCCGATGGTGCCAATATCCCATACGCATCCCCAAGTTATCGTAGTACTTCGTCATGTCCACGACGCGATATTCCCCGGCCCAGTCGTATACATCCTGGAATATATGCTTATGGATGGCCTGAAGATGCTTGGCATCCATATCGCCGGGGATCGGCTTCTGCTCCAGCTGAACGAGACGGAACATCACATGATCCACTTCCGCTTTGTGCAGGCTCGCTTGATCCCGGATTCCGAACTTGTTGCGCATCACATCGATATCCGGATACAAGTACGGATCTCTGAATTCCCCCGCCATTAGTCCGTTTTCCCCGGCTTTGGTTTGATCAGCTCCAGTACCTGCTGCTCCGTCAGCTCACCCTTCGCATATTTCAGCATGATGGCCTCCGTCTCCTCACTCACCTTCATGCCGTCTATTTCAAGGCTTGCCTTCGCATTGTTTACCGCCCTGACCGCATCCGTTTCCTTATCCTGCTGCTTCTTCCGGTTTTGCTCCAGCCTTTTTTTCTCCATTTCTTCAAAATGATTACCCATCATTCATCCTCCTCATGGATTCTCTTATTTAGGGAGCTTCGCTTCGAGCGCTTCGATTTCGACTCTCAGCTTCTCAATCTGCGCGTCGCGCTGCTGGTAGCTCAAAGCCGTATTCACGTACAGCTCGCCTACAATCGCTTTCTTCACATAAATCATCGCTTTCACATCGCCGCTTTTCTCTGCGTGCGTCCAGCCGTTAGCCGTATCGCCCAGATCGGCGTAGGCTATGGCAACCTGCGCTTCATCCGCGGGCTTGAGAGTAAATAAGTCCTTTTGCTCAATGATCTTCTTGGGGTCTTTGGCAGCGACGGCTTTCTCGAATCGGACCTTCGCCACCAGCTTGTCGTCGCCGCTTTTCAAAGCATACGTTCCGGCCTCATCCAGATTGTTTTCTTTCATGTACGCTTCCGCTACAATCCTGCTCCGCCGTTTATCCAGCTCTAACCCTTTGTGCAGCTCCACTATGGCTTTCGTATTTCCGTCGATAACGGCCTTTTCGAACTTGACGACCGGAGCGTCCACTTTGATCTGCTTGATCGCCAGGTTGTTTTTCTTGTCGACGAAATCCTGCACGACCAGATCGATGATTTCCTTGTCCGGGAACACGTCGAGCGCCATCAGTCCCGCTCCCCGCTTCAACAAAGCAATGGCATAGGCGTATTTGTCCTCATCCGTCAGCTGCTTCGGATCGATCTTCTGAAAGAGCAGGATGGCATCCTTGTATTTGGCTCCCGCACCGAGCCGAAGCGCCTTCAGGACGTCCTCCTGTACGATAGGGGCGGGCTCGGGGGACGCTCCGGCCAATACGGCGGCATGGGCCGCGTCTTTTCCGCTGTTGTATCCCGACGTGTAAACAACCAGCATGAGTCCCGCCAAAACGACCAGGAGAAGCGAAGCGCCCATCCAAATCCATTTCCGGTATTCGCGAAGCCCGGTATGAATTTGCTCCTTCTTCATCGCCGCGATCTCTTTCTCCACGAGGTCCATCCGGTCTCTCTGCTGAGCCGCTGCAAGGCGCAAATCATCGAACGATTTGCAGCGCAGTATCGTCATCAGAAATTCTTGCGCTCCCGGCGCCGGCTTCTCTCTCGCTGCACCGATGCCTTTGCTTTTCATAGCGGCATACGGCACCGAGCTGAACAGCATCAGAATAAGCCGCTTCACCTGCTCCAGAAGATCGTCGTCGTGAAATCCCGATGAGGGCAGTATCGTATCGATCCCGGCAAACAACGCTTTGGTCCTGTTCAAGGAGTCGATATAGATGTTGACAGGCTCCAGCAGAATCGTAATTCCCTTCGTCCGATACAGCTCCTCCGTATACTCGCCGAGACGTATCAACGAATCCACGATGTGCAGCTTCGAATCCAGTTTATTCGTCCTCGTCTTTTCGAACGGATTGAAGCCGTCCTCTATGCTGTAATAGAAAATAAAATCCTGGCGGGAATCATCCTCGAACTCCACCGTTTTAAGCGGGAACAGAAAATCACCCGGCAGCTCTTTCAAATCGGCCAGCTGCTCAGGCGATTCTGCGAGCGTCACCTTTTTGGGCAGCCGGTATTTCACTACATCCTTCGTAATGATCAAGGTTCCGCCGTTAAAATCGAAATGTTTGGCCATTCCTTCACTTCCCTGTGTTTTCTGCTTCGTAGTCGCTTGCGATTCTTGCATACGGAGGAATGTAAGGCCGTCGGATATTGCCCGAAAACTCCGGATAGCGGAACCGGCTTTCCCTTTCGTGAAGAACGCCCTGGAAAAATTCGAACTGGAACGCTTTGCGCATCCGGATCGGGTTCATTCCGGATACGAGCAGCAGCCCTTCCTCCCGCGGCATGCGCATAATTTCATCCGGCGTCATCAAAGAGCGCTTGGCATAGCTTTGGGAAGTAGAGTCGGAGCCTCCTCCCGCTTTATGACTTTTCGAGACGGAACGGGAATCCGTACGGATTGTGGTGTCCCCGAGCAGCTCGGAAAAGGTTTTGGCGGTCAAATGATCGCCCGCACCAAGCAGGAAGCGGATCGAATGATTGCCGATAATCGCTTCCGCCTTTTCCTTGGAATACTTATCGATCAGCTGTCCTACCGACTGGACAATCGTACTGCACGAAATTCCGTAGGACCGGCACGTTGCTAGCAGCTCCTCGTAATTGGGGATTTTGCCGATGTTCGGGAATTCGTCCAGCATGATGTTGACGGCTCGAGGAAGCCGGTTATAGTGCCGGTCGGCCAGGCGGTAGAGCTGCTGGAACAGCTGGGTGAAGAAGTTCGACGTCAGCATCTCCCAGGTCGAATCGGCTACGGGAAGGATGACGTAGACGATCATCTTCTTCTCACCGATATGCTCCAGGCGGAAATCGGATGCTGCGGTAAACGACTGCACCGTCTTCGAATTCCACTTCGACATCGTGACGGCAAGGGAGATGAAGATGCTCGAGCGTACCTTGTCCTCCGCCATCCGGACAATCTGATACGCCATGCTGGCGGGATGATCCGTCTCGAGTCCGCCGAAAAACAAATCCATATCCTCCGGCGTCCGGCCATAAGTGGTCAATATGTAGCGGACCATGTCCATATTGGCGTCCGCCGGATCGCATTCGTATTTGACGTACAGCAGCAGCGTCGTCAGCAGAGCGATCTCGGCTTTTCCCCAGAAGTCCATCTTCTTGTCGCCGTTCTGGGAGTTAAGGAACAATGCGGTGGCAATCTGCTCCGCGTCGACCTCGCGCTCAATGTAGTCAATCGGGTTGTATCTGTCGCTGACATCCATCTCCTTGAAATTGATCAGGCGGACCTCGTAGCCCTGCTCTCTTTTAATAGAGGCCGTGCTTTCATAAATCTCGCCCTTCGGATCCGTCACGACAATGGAACGATTCCGTTCGTGAATGATATTGGTCAAGATATACGACTGCGTCTTGCCCGACCCCGGTCCCCCGACACCAAACACGTTCCGGTTCGGAATCGCCGTATCCTCAGGCAAAATCACCGGCTTGCCCTGCAGCGTCCCGAACAGCAGTCCGGCCGGATTGCCGAGATTCGGATGCTCCAACGAATTCGCAGCCTGGTCTGACGAACCGGATGAGCGTTTGTTCCACGTCCTTTTCACAAAGGTCCGGTCATTAAACACCTCTGCCGTACTCGCCCACTTGGCCGTACCGTACGCCCCGTATTGGGAAGCCTCCTGAAACGACCGGGTCTGGCCGAACTTGACAAAAACCGCAATGGCGGCAAGGAGCCATATACCTAGCGGAATGAGCTGGCTTTCCCAAAAAGAGGGGTGCAGCCCGGCTTCCTTCAACAGCTTAAGCGGCTGCCACATGGATTGGGTAATCCGCTCGAAATCCCGTTCCTCCGCCGGTCTGGATATCCAGGTCAGGGTAGTTATAACGAACCATTCGACGACGGCTGCCGCCACCAGGCCGAGCAGTAAGGAGCCGATCAGCCTTTTTTGAATCTGTTTCTGCATGCAACACCTCCAGTCCGCACAGGCATCTGGTTTACAAAAATACCCATGGATTTCTTTATCGTATCACCCAACATTCGTTCGTAATATCGAACGTAAGCGGTGTTTTTTTGGATACATGGTCCCACCTTCCGGAATTGGTTCCACAAAAAGGTACATTGGACACAAAAATATGGAAATATCGTACGATTGCGCGCTTCTTGGACCGTAAGCTAGAGTGGAAAAGTTAAGAGGCAACCGATAGCCACTGCACAATGTGCGTAAGGAGGATACACCGGGTATGAAATTCAGATCCATGACGCTTGCAGACGATCCTTTTAAAAAAATTACGGATTTTCTGGATAAACAAGTCGTAACCGGATTTCTCAATTTAGCGATTCCCATCGCCGTTTTGTCCATTATCGGACTAGTGCTGGCCGCCTATATGTCCCATGACGACCATTCCAAGGCCAAATTCAAATCGGGGCTGTTCTATGTGTGCGGCGTTACTATTGTCCTGCTGCTGTCGCGCGTCATTATCGGGTGGCTGAAGTTTAACATCCGCTAACCAAAGGTGATGATCTGTAATGGAACGACGTTACAAAATTCCTAACCAAGTCGACAGCACGTTTCATGTGTGGAAATTCATTACGCTGATCGACGTCGTTATTCTTGCTCCGTCCGTCGCTTTCTGCATAGCAGTCATTTGGCTCGCGGACGGCATGCTGGAAATGAAGCTTATCGTAGGGCTGCTGCCCGTCGTATTGACCTCTGTCGCGGTTTTTATACGCCCCATCAAGGAACGGCCGAATATTCGGGCATTCCGGTTTTTCCGGTGGAAGGTGGCTTACAACCGCCGCCAGCGCACATATTTGTTCATGAAAAAAGCGATCCGTAAGGAGGAGGGAAGCGAGGTGAGCAAAAAGAAACCGTCGATCCCCCGCGAACGCAGCGCTCAGGACCTCATTCCTATCCGCCGGGTGTTCAGCGAAACGATCGAAACGGCCGACCACCGGCTTGTCAAAATGATCGCGATATCCGCCGTGAACTTAAGCCTGATGTCGCTGAACGAGCAAATTCAGGTGATGGAAGGATATGAGCAATTTCTTACTAATTTGGATGACCCGGTCCAAATTCTGCGCGTTTCCGAGCCGATCAACATGAGCAGGTACGTAGAGGAGCTGCGCCTGAAACGAAACGCCACCGGCAATCTGCACAAAAAAATACTTCTCAGCTCCTATATCGATTACGCTCAGAGCATACAGCAAAACCGCGAGATGATCCGGCGCAACCGGTTCCTCGTATTCGACGAGAAGTATGAGCCAAGCAAGGAAGGCTCGCTGGAGCAGGCGATGATCCGCTTGCGCGTTCGCCGGGATCACTATATCGAGCGGCTGGAGGATATGCTGTTCCGCCATCGGCTGGATGCGGCGGAGCTTACGAACGAGGAGCTCAAGAAGGCACTGCAAATTTTCTATGATTATGAGAACGCGCAGCTCCATACGGTTACCGATGAAACGGAAATGGAATATTTGATCGGACGCCGCAACCTGGTGTCGGCCGTCAAACGGATTGAGGAACGGGAACGGCTCGCGAACGATTTTTAGCTATGCTTTTGCAGCAAGTTTCGCTATCGCAGCCTATCCTTACGCAGCAAGTTTTTGCTAACGCGAAACTCAGCCTATCCTTACGTAGCAAGTTTCGCTATCGCGAAACTCAGCCTATCCTTACGCAGCAAGTTTTTGCTAACGCAAAAACTCTTAGGAGGTGATTTCCATATTCAGAAGGAAAAAGAAGCAAACGGACGATCGCCCGCATCTCGAGCAGCTGATGGACGACAACTCCGCTTTTCTCGATATGCTCGCACCGGACAGCATCCAGGAGGAGCTCGATCATCTCCGCCTCGGGCGCAACTATGTCAGGGTGCTGGCGGTCGCCCATTATGCGAACGATGTGCTCATCAACTGGCTGTCGGGGCTGCACGAAACGAGCGGCAACATCTCGCTGTCGCATCATATCGCTCCCCGCTCCTCGGAAGGGATGATCACCTCCCTGAACCGGGCTATCATCGAGCTGAAGGCACGGATGAACGAGCCGAAAATCCAGCCGAAGGACGCGATCCGTCTGCAGAAGGAGCTGGAGGATGCGGAAGTGCTGCTGGATAATCTGACCTCGGGACGGAATCAGAAAATTTTCGATCAGCATATGTACATCCTGCTGCAAGCGCGGTCGCTGAAGGAGCTGGAGCGGTTAACGAGCACGGTCAAGGCGAAGTGCGGACGGAATCTGAAGGCGATCATACCGAACACCCGGATGCTCGACGCATTTACATCCGCGCTCCCGATCCGGTCTAACGACCTGCCAGAAATGACGTACCGCAATTTTGACGGCGAAGCGCTCTCGAGCCTGTTTCCTTTTGACGAAGCGGAGATTTTTGCGGATCGAGGGGTAGTGAAAGGCAAAAACCTGAAGACGCATTCGGTCGTCGTCGTAGACCACGATCAGCTGATCAACCGCAACGAGGTGGTCATCGCAACTTCCGGCGGAGGGAAGTCGACCTACATTTGGGGAGATATGATGCGCCGTTGGATTCAAGGCACGATCATCCGGACCATCGACCCGAAAGCGGAATTCGGACGCAAATTCGAGCGGCTAGGGGGCATATGGGTCAAGATCTCCCCAACCTCCGGCGATATCATCAATCCGTTTGAAATCATGAATTCCTCCATCATGCTTGATGAAGACGGGAATCCGGTCGCCGTCTCGCTGCTTCATCAAAAAATCGCTCGGTTAAAGACCATGTTCACTCTAATGTATAAATCGCTGGTCAATCAGCAAGTCGAGCTGGCCCTGCTGGAGAAAGCCATAGTGGAAACGTACCGCCGCAAAGGGATCGAGTGGGGTACCGATTTCTCCCGGCTGAAAAGCACCGATTTCCCGATCATGAGCGATTTGTACCGGACGATCGGCCATCTGATCGAAACGGACCGGACCTATGAGACGCTGAGCGGATTTTACCAGGTGCTGTACCCTTACGTGGAAGGCTCCTATTCCAAAGCGTTCAACGGGTACACGAATGTGGACTTATCCAATGATCTGATTAATTTCGATATTTACGATTTACGGTCGGAGTCCGACCTGCGGCAAGTGGCGATGTACAACATCCTGACATTTTTGACCGACGACGCTACGATGGACAGAACGAAAGTGAAACAGATTTACGTGGACGAAGCTCACATTCTCGCCGATCCGAAAAACCCGACCGCCATGGAGTTTCTCAGCTCGATGTACAAGTTGATCCGCTCGTTCCAGGGCGGCGTCACCTCCGCTACCCAGCAGGTCGGAGACTTCCTGTCAGCCGTTGACGGTTCCCGAAATCACGGGGAAGCCGTTATTTTGAATTCCGTCACCAAGCTGTATTTGCCGATGACCGCTCAGGAGATTCAGGACATTATGAACAAAACATCGGAAAAGTTTTCGGAGGCCGAGCAGCGGCTTCTCGTCGTAGAGGATGCGGAGAAGCATAAGAATGCCGGAAAAGGCATTTATGTCGTCGGCTCCAAAAAGGTGCACATTCAAGTCGAGCTGACCCAGGAGGAGCTGCGGCTGTGGGACAGCCGCTGGTACCGGCAAAAATACGGGGAAGATCCGGAGGAGCAGCCGCTGTACGGCTTGAAGCGTGAGGAAGTGTTCGGCTGATGGATCCGGGTACGTTGTATCTCATTTTATCCAAGCTATGGCATTTCCGTAAGCCGATTGCCTATATGGTGCTCGGCATTTGTGTCTTTGTCATGATGGTAATCATTCTCATCTTCGGCGGGGGCTCGTCGGACGGCGGAGGAGGAGACGGCGCGTATCCTCCCGGCATGGCCAATGTGAGCCGGGAGGTGCTCCGGTACGAACCGGTCGTCACCCAATATGCACAGCAGTTCGGAGTGGCTGACTACGTGCAGGTCATTCTGGCCATCATGCAGCAGGAAAGCGGCGGCGCCGGTCTGGATCCGATGCAGGCTTCCGAGAGTCCGGCCAACCGCAAATACTGCAAGAGGCCGAATTGCATTACGGATCCCGAGTACTCCATACGCGCCGGTGTGGAGAACTTCGCACTCGTGCTCAAGCAAGCTGGAGGCGATCTCCCGCTGGCCCTGCAATCATACAACTACGGTTCCGGGTTCATCGACTATGTGAAGCGCAACGGAGGCAGCTATACAAAGGAGCTGGCTTTGAAGTTTTCCCAGGAGCAGACCCGTCTCTTGTCGTGGAGCTGTCCCGACCCGGACGATTTTCGCGGCAAGGTGAATGCCTGCTACGGCGATTACACGTACGTCGAGAAAGTGATGCGCAATCTTGGCGGTATGGACTCTTACGCCGTCACAGCGGCCGGAGGGCAAATTTTCGATTTTAACTCGGTCTATCAGAGCATGCGGGGCTATCTGGGACTCCCGTATAACTTCGGGGGCAATTCGCCGAAGGAGGGCTTCGACTGCTCCTCCTTAATGCAATGGAATTTCAAGCATGCCGCCGGCATTAATCTCCCCCGTGTCGCCCAGGATCAATACCGTGCCACCGTACGGGTGAAGGCAAGCGATTTGAAGCCCGGGGATCTTGTGTTCTTTACCGGCACCTACGATGCCGGTGTCCCGGTCACCCACGTCGGCATGTATATAGGCGGCGGCAAAATGATCAATTCCAACAGCTCGGGAGTGAGCATCGATTCCTTCACATCCGGCTACTGGAGAAGCCATCTTTACGGCTATGGCCGGATTGTCCGCCGATGACAACGCTCGACCCTTTCATCAGAGAAATCGTGGTGCGCAAGAAATTCCGTAAAGCAAGCCGATAAGGAGGCGATTCCAGCCGTGGAGTTCGATGAGAAAATAAAATGGATCGCCATCGGCGTGCTGTTCTTTTTGCTCGCAAGCGTCTCGTTATGGGCTTTGTCTGCCAAAAGAGCATGGTCTGACGAGCAGGCCCGCAATGCGTCTCTTACATCGCAGCTTTCCGAGCTCAAGAAGGAGCGCGATCAGGCCAAGGCAGCCCTGGCCGGTGACGGTATTCCGACAATTGCCGGATTTGCTCAAGCCTTTTTCGTTTTTGACCAAATTACCGATCGTTACACTAAAGCGAAGCCGCTGCTGACGGAGAATGGCTACAAAAGCCTGTTCCCATCCGGCCCTGCGGACGAAATCCCGAAAAGCACGCTGACGATCTCGGGTACGGTGAGTGATGTGGAGCCTTATTTTCACCGGGTGGATGAAACGCACGGAACCGGGATGCTGGTGCTCAGGCATCATTTGACAATCAACAACGTTGTCTCTACTTCGATAACCTACGTCAGACTGGCGTTAGTCCGGTCCGCCGACAAGCAAGCCTACTTGATCGATCGTGTGGAAATCGTTCATCAGCAAAAACTGTAACGTCCTGCCGAAAAGGAGGAGTTCTCATGAGCCTGCTGCAGCTTTTTGTACAAAAGTTCCAATCGATGCGGGCAGCCTTACGCCAAAAAAAACTGCCGGACCAAGAAACCGTTCGCTTCTATTACGGAAAGCTATCGAGACCGGTGATTCTGCTGCTCGTCGTTCTTCTGCTGTTTGCCAATGCGCCTACTAGCCACGTCGTTGCCGATCCAACTCCCGCTCCAGGTCCGACTACAACAGCTCCTGCGCCAAGCACGACAACGGAAGCTCCCGAGCCGACAGCGACGCCGAGTCCTTCACCTCAAGCTCCTCCTGCCGAGCCCTCCGGAAAAAGCAATGCTAAGAAAATCGATAAAAAAGAGTGCGGCTGGACCGAGATCGACTGCAAATTCCAGAACATCCTGATCGATCTGGCCAATCAGGCATTCGACGTGATGAAGGACATGCTTGAAATTTTTATTCTGAAGCCGGGAGATCTGCTGCAGAACGCTACGATCAATACGTTTTTCAATCTGATCAAAGGGGTTAGCTGGTCGCTTGCAACCGTGTTCTTGATCTACCAGTGCCTGCGGATTTATGTGCTGTCCTTGGCGGACGGGGACCGGAGCGAGCTGAGAAAGCTGCTGCCCAAAATCTTCCTCATCCCGGTTTTCATGATGAGTCTTCCTTGGGGTGTAGAAGCCATCCTGACGCTGTCCGGTGAATTCAGCCGGGGGTTTCTCGCTGTCCCCAGCGTAGATCAGGACGGAGCCGCCGTCGTCGGATTCGCCGCCATCTATTTGCTGTTCATGGGCGCTACGAGCAGCTTGTTTATCGTCATTCTGGCGCTGGTGTTTCTGGCGCTTCTCGCCGTGTTCGCCTTTCAGCAGTGCTTGCGGTTTGCCGAGCTGGCCTTTCTGGTCGTATCGGGGCCGATAGCGATCATGTCGATTTTGAACCAGGAGTTCAATCTGTTTCCAAGCTGGTGGCGTCATCTGCTGTCCGTCGCTTTCACACAAAGCGTTCAGTATCTGCTTATTATGATGGCGATCAAGCTGGCGACCGGCACCAATCCGTTCAAGGGCGAGTACATGGGCATTTTCGGCTCGATAGGATGCATGGTGCTTGTGATCAAATCTCCCGCCTTTATCCGCGAATTTATGTACTCCACCGGCGCAGGGAGCAAGGCGGCCGGAATGGCTGCCAATACGGTCAGCAGCGCCGGCAGAAGCCTTATCAAATTGATCAAATAGGAGGCCGTTCATGAAACGAACGCTCATCATCCTCATGTCCGTCTTGTTGTTCCTCGGCGCGTGTTCCTCCAAGCCGAAGGAGCCTCCCTTTGTCGGAGACTGGGAAGTGGCTGCAGCGGATAAAGGCCGCTGCCATGACTTTTTCTCCTTCTACAAGGACGGCACCGTCTCGTACTCCAGAACCGGTGGTCAAACTACGACAGGAACATACAAGCAGGTGAATGGAGATACGTACCGCATTGACTACGGCAGCGCAGGCTCGGATACGATCGAGCTGAAAGCCGAAGGAAATACGCTTACGACGAAATTCGGCAATGCAGACTCCAAAGCCTGCACTTATATGAAAAAGCAGCCGTAGCTCAAAATCAGGCTGCGAAATTCCCTTGCGAAATTCTGATTCGTATGCTTCTGAGCTTGCCTGCGCAGGAACTGAAAAAGCCGACACAATGAGCCCGGCACCCGTTAGTTCGGTGCCGGGCTCTTACCGCCGGACGGATGCGGTTGCCTATTTCAACAGCCGTCCTTGTTCTTCATACAACGCAGCTGCCAGCCCGCACCCCTAGTACTGCGTGTTGCCGGATTGGCTCGTATTGCCCGACGCGAAGCCCTTGAATAAGGTCGGCACGCCGGAATATCTCGTGTTCGTAATTTTGCCTGTGCTGGTGCTGCTATCCGTGCGAAGGATCGAATCCTTCACATTCGAAATGTCCGAGCTGTCTACGGTCATCACGACCTTGAACGTCGTTCCGCCGTTTTGCCGAACGAGCTTTCCGATATCGTTGGCTTTGAAGTTTTTAATATTGATCGTTCCGGCTGCGTTCATCTGGAACACTTTATCGTAAGCCTTATACGCACCGCCGCCCGTAATGTTCACCGTGCCGGACGATTTAAGCGTCAGCGCATCCTCGCCGACATCCTGCCAGGTGACATTCGTGATGTTGCAGCTTCCATAGCAGTGTACTCCGTCAGCGGCGGGCGCTCCAAGAATGACATTCTTCAAGGTCGCTCCGGCTTCCAGACGGAATACCGGCTTTTGATTTTCCGCCTGACTGCCGTCTCCTAATGTGCTCGCGTTAGCTACATAGGTTTGGCCTCCGCCGTCGAACGTAGTGCCTGCCGGGACGATGATGGTCTCATTGACTGTAGTAGCCGCTTGTGCGGGAATGGCTGCGAATAAAGATACCGTGAGTCCCAGGGATAAAAATAGACCGAGTGCTTTTCTCATATCATGGATCATCCTTTCGTGTATGGGCTTCAGATACTTGGTCGGATGTGCACCTCCGCCTGTATCTGATGCTTACAGTACCAAAGGAGATTCATTACCGAAATGATCATTTGTCAATATTAGGGTTATATGTGAGATATTGATTATTCCTCTCCCCCGATCATACCTCCCTGTTCATGCAGCAACGACAAAGAACACCCTTTCGGGTGTCCCGTGAATGCCGCCTCTGCGCGCTAGCTTCTATACTGTGCGGGCGCTGCCCGTCGTTTGTTCCGCTGCTAAACGTGAAGTTGAAGCACCTTTTCTACAGCCGTTCCTTAAGCGTACGTTCCACCGTCTGATAAATATGCGGATGCTTGCGGGTCAGATCGAGGAACACATCGCGCCTTACGGAAAGCAAGACCGATGGCCCCATAGCCCGTACCGTCGCCGTCCGGGGAATTCCTCTCAAGAGAGCGATCTCACCGAAATGATCCCCGTCCTGTAGTACCGCTACCCGCTGTTCCTTCGCGTCTGCCGTAGTTTTCAATATTTCAAACCTGCCGCGCACGATGATGTACAGCTTGTCGCCCTGCTCACCCTCACGCACAGCATCCTCCCCGTCCTTGAATGTTTCGGTTGTGAACAACGAGGTCATATCGCGCAAATGTGACGGATCGATGCCGCTGAAAAACGGCAGCTTCCCGAGCCGCTGCTCGTCCACTGTGGCGTGCAGGCCATCGGGTGACAGGACGAAGCCGTGCTGCTTCTCCCACATCTCGTAGTACAGGCCCTCTTGCTGCAGAAGCTCTGAATGCGTACCCGATTCGACGATCCGGCCGTCCCGGAATACAAAGATGACGTCGGCATGGACAATCGACGATAGCCGGTGCGTGACGGAAATGATCGTCTTCCGCCGCCTCAGCTCTTGAATCGTCCGGTTAATATCCGCCTCGGAGGCAGGATCCAGGGCGGAGGTCACTTCGTCCAGCAGGAGCAGCTCCGGATCTCTCAGCAGCGCTCTCGCAATGGCGATCCGCTGGCGTTGCCCGCCGGACAGGCTCGCTCCTTCGTTCAAGATGACCGTGTCATAGCCATCCGGCCAACTCAGGATCGTATCATGAATTTGAGCCTGCCGGGCCGCATCCGTCATGGCTTGCTCTTTCGTAACGGCATCCCCAGTCCGATCCAGCAGCAGATTGTCCCGGATCGTCGCATGGAACAAGAACGTGTCCTGGAACACGATTCCCGTCCGCCGGCGAAGCGAAGCCTCGCTTACGGCGCGCAGATCGCAGCCGTCCATCTTGACCGCGCCCTCTCTCGGATCATAGAAGCGCGAGAGCAGCTGCAATGCAGTGCTTTTGCCCGAACCGCTCGGTCCGACGAATGCGGCGTAGCTCCCGGCAGGGATGCGCAAGCTGACATTCTTCAATTGCTCGGCTGCTTCCGTGTAACCGAACGTGACGTTCTCCATAGTTATATCCCGGCTCATGGACGGAAGCTCCAACGAATCTGCAGCCTCCGGAACGTCAGGACGGTAATCGAGGATTTCCCCAATCCGCCGGAAGCTGACGCCAGACTCGATGAGATTCGGAACGATGAACGACAAGTTCGATGCGGATTGCCCGACGCTTAGGAATAATGTAAAAAAGGCCATAAAGCTTCCTACGGTCAGCTCATCGCGGAAGATCAAAAAGCCTCCGAAGCCGATCATAATCCCGTTCAATAGTAATAACCCCGTCAGCGGAAGCCTTTCGAGAAGCGAATTAATCCAGTGCATATTGAGCCCTAGGCGGAATAACTGCTCCACCTGTTTGCGGGCACGCTCAAGAAATGCCTCCTGCTGGTGCAGCGCTTTGATCGTTCTATGCCCTTTGACCGTCTCGTCGATCTGATTGGAGAACCGCTCCTGCGCCTCCCTGTAATGAATGTTCGCCTCCTCCGCTCTTCCTTGCAGCAATCGGGGACCGACATACATCAGTACGGAGCCGACTACCATCGCCAAGGTCAGCTTCCATTCCAATATACAGAGCATGACAAGCCCCAGGACCACGCTCAGCGCCTCCTTCAGAAAAAGAGGAAGCGAACCGCTGATCACTCTTTCTATGGAAGCCATATCCGAGGAAAACCGGGTAATGATATCGCCGATCCGAAATTGCTGGTAAAAAGGCATCGATTGCTTCTGAGTATGAAGGAACAGCTCCGTCCGCAGCCTCTGAACCACCTTGCCGCTCAGCTTGCTAAGCGTATAGTCTCCATACGTTCCGGCGGCGATACTGAGCGTCCCTCCAGCAAGCAGAACGATCAGGATTGTGACAAAAGCCTGTATATTTTTCGGCGCGAACGCCTCGTCCACCAAATATTTCAAGCTGAGAGGAGCCGCTATGGAATAGATGATTTCGAGAATGATGGTTAGAAGAAACACGCCGAAAAGCCATTTATAGGGTGCAACATATCGTAGCAATGTTCGAACAGAGTGCAACGTATCGCCCGCCTTTCCATTCTTTAGCTTACAGCAGTTTCCACAGACTGTAAACGTCGGAATGGGCCGGGATCACTGCACTTGCTGCTCCCGGCCAGCAGGACTCAACCGCTGCTTCACAAAAGCCGCTGTATAAGACCCTTCCGCATACTGAACCTCCTCCGGCGTCCCTTGTGCAATGATCCGCCCTCCGGCCTTGCCTCCCTCCGGACCGAAATCGAGGATCCAATCCGCCGCGCAGATCACATCCAGGTTATGCTCGATGACGATGACCGAATGGCCCGCATCGACCAGCTTGTTCAGGAAACGGATCAATCGCTCCACATCCGCCGGATGCAAGCCTGTCGTCGGCTCATCCAGCAAAAACAGCGCATGGCCGGCCCCGCTCCTGCCGAGCTCCCTGGACAGCTTCATTCTCTGGGCTTCGCCGCCGGACAGCGTGCTGGTCGGCTGGCCCAGCTTGACGTAGCCGAGCCCTACCTCGGCCAGCAGCTCAAGCTTTTTCTTGATGTCACGATGGGCTTCGAAAATAGCGATGCCCTCTTCAGCCGTGCGGTCCAGAACGTCCGATATACTGTAACCGCCATATTTCACCTCAAGAATGTCCTTACGGAACCGTTTGCCTCCGCACACGGGACAAGGCACATCCACATCGGGCAAAAAATGCATGTCCATATGCAAAACGCCCAGCCCTTTGCATTTCTCGCATCTTCCGCCGGCCGTATTGAAGGAGAAGTGCTTCGGCGTAAGCCCTCGTTTCCTTGCTTCCGGCAGCCCGGCGTATAAGCTGCGGATGGCCGTGAACAAATCAGTGTAGGTAGCGATGTTAGATCGCGAAATTTTGCCGACCGGCTCCTGATGCACTGTGATCAGCTTGTCGATTTGCTCCGTTCCCTGGATACGATCGGCCTTATATCCGTCCTGAATCGCCTTTTCTATTACCTCGAACAGGAAGGTCGATTTGCCCGAGCCCGATACGCCGGTTATCGCGATAAGCCGGTTAAGCGGAACGGACACGGATATCTGCTTCAGGTTATGCTCGGAGGCATCCCGAACCACAAGCTGCCGGCCGCTTCCCGTCCGTCTCTTCGGACGATCAGCCAGCGGGCGCGCTCCTAAATAGGGAGCCGTGACGGAGTCAGCCCTATGCCGCAGCTCTTGCGGCGTTCCTTCCGCTACGATATATCCGCCGTCCCTGCCTGCTCCCGGCCCCATATCGATAAGATGATCCGCCATCTCCATCACGTCCGTATCATGCTCGATCAGCAGCACCGTGTTGCCCAAATTCCGCAGCCGCTGCAGCGCTTGAATGAGCTTGAGCGAGTCCTGCGGATGAAGGCCGGTCGTTGGCTCATCCAAAATGTAGAGCACGCCGGTCAATCCCGAACCGAGCAGTGCCGCGATTCGAAGCCGCTGCGCTTCGCCGCCCGACAGCGTCACAGCCGGACGGGACAGCGTCAAGTACGAGAGGCCGATATCGAGCAAGCGCCGGATACGCTCCGTCAGATCGCTCAGGATGGGCTGCAGGATTGCCTTCGCCTCGGGGCCGAGACCGTATTGCAGCCGCTGCAGCCAATGCCACAGCTCATCCAGATCGTACTCTGCAATGTCGACGATCGATGCGTTACGGAGCGTAACCTGCCGGCTTTCTTGGCGCAGCCGTGTGCCGCCGCAATCCGTACACCGTTTCGTCGCGAAATATTTGCTCCACTTTTTTTGTGCTTCCTCATCGTTCAGGCTCTCGTTATATTTCTTGGTAAAGGTGGTCACGACGCCTTCGAACTTCCCTTTACCTACGGATTTCGGCGGCTTCCGTCCTGGAAACAACGCTTGGAAGGCGTCGCTTGACACGCCGTCGAACAGCAGTGTGCGTTGGGCTTCGTTGTACGACTTAATCGGCAGCTCCGCATCGAATTCGAAGCCGTAATGGTGCGCGGCGGCCTGCAGCGATTCCGTGTAATACGGCAGCAGAAAGCTGTCCCCGTCCCACATTTTGACTCCGCCTTGGCTAACGCTAAGCTCCATGTCGAATATGGCCTCCATCCGCAGCTGGCTGGTGAACCCGAGCCCGGAGCAGGTTGGACAAGCTCCTTGCCATTTGTTGAAGGAGAAATGCGCCATCGTCAGCTGCTCGAGCCTGTGTCCGCACGCCGGGCACTCTACGGTCTGCCCCTCCGAACGCTCCCCCTCCTCCAGCTGCTCGCTTTCCTTATCTAAGGCAGCCGCCGGACTTTCTTGTTCAAAAGCCGGCTTCACTCTATGCCCGCAGGAAGGACAGGACCGTTCCCCCAATCTCGCAAACAAGACTCTCAAGTAAGTGTAAATCTCGGTTACGGTCCCTACGGTTGAGCGGGGATTCCGGTTGTTGTTGTGCTGACCGATGCTGATGGAGGGAGACAAGCCTGTAATCGAATCTACATCAGGCTTGCTCAAGTAATCCGTTACCATCCCCATCGATTCCATGTATTGCCTTTGACACTCCTGCTGCAGTGTACGCATCGCAAGTGAGGATTTGCCCGAACCGGACATTCCGGTCAACACGACCAGCTTGTATTTCGGTATGCGTAGAGAGATGTTCTTCAGGTTATGCTCCCGCGCACCCTTGATTTCGATATAATCGTTCATGGCCCCTCCCTTTATTCGGATGCCGGTCTGACGTAATGGCACTGCGCAATTTGTCCGTATCTCCGCACTTCCTTGAGGACGAACGGGATTTCAGGCAAATTTCCTTTGAACAGCGGAATCCCTTGTCCAAGCACAATCGGAACCGTGGAAATGATGTACTCGTCGATCAAGTCCGCCTTCATGAAATGCTCAGCCAAGCCCGCTCCGCCGACAAGCCAAATATCGCTTCCTTCCTGCTGCTGCAGCTTCCGGACAAAAGCCGGGATATCCTCACGAACGAATTCAACATTCGGATCCTCCTTCATTGCGGAGCTTGTAAAGACGTAGCATGTTTGCTCGGGATACGGAAACTCGTCGGATAATGTCCCCAGCTGCTTATATGTCGAACGGCCCATTATGACCGTATCGATACCTTGAATAAAGTCTCCGTAACCGTTGTCGCCTTCTCCTTCTATAGCGGTCAACCACTCGATATCTCCGTTTTCCCGGGCAATGAACCCGTCCATCGATATGGCAATATAAAGAATCACTTTTCGCTGCTTGACTATGGTTTCCATTCCTTCATCTCCTCCTGATTGATATCTTCTACGATTAGAATATCATTCGATATATGACAACTACTGTCATATTATTATGGTAAAATGAACACATATTCGATAATGCCGAAAGAGTCCAAAAGGAGGAAAACCGATTTGAAAGCGGATCGGCTGCTGTCTATTTTGCTGCTGCTGCAAAACCATGGAAGAATGTCTTCGCGGGAGCTTGCCGACAAATTGGAGGTATCGGAGCGAACCATCTTCCGCGATATGGAAGCGTTAAGCATGTCCGGGATTCCCGTATATGCAGAGCGCGGGGCCAAAGGGGGCTGGGTGTTGTCCGAAGGGTACCGGACCCAGCTAACGGGAATGAAAACCGAGGAGATCCTATCGCTGCTGCTGTCGAATCCGTCGCATCTGCTGGATGACTTAGGATTGCGGACCGACTTTGAAGCCGCTTATCAAAAGCTGCTCGCGGCCTCCCCCTCGACCATCCGCAGCAATGCCGAAATCGTACGCCAGCGTATTCATATCGATGGAGCCGGCTGGCATCAGCTGGACGAGTCGTACCCGCTCTTGTCAGCCGTTCAGGAGGCGGTTTGGGGCGAACGGAAGCTGGTCGTGCAATACCGGCGTGACGACGGGACCGTCGAACGGCTGGTGCATCCGCTCGGTGTCGTAGCCAAACGAAGCGTCTGGTACCTCGTCGCTCAAGTCGATGGCGATTTGCGCACATACCGCATCTCGCGGCTTCAGAGTGCGCAAATGCTCGAGGAAACGTTCGAGCGCCCCGCGGGCTTCGATCTGGAGTCTTACTGGGAGCAGTCGAAGAGTGAATTTAAGACCAGCTTGCCCCTGTTTCCCGCCCTGCTGAAGATCCGTGAGCCGCTGCGCTCCCGATTCGCCCAGGAGAGATACGCACGGATCCTGCGCAGTGCGCCCCGGAGCGACGGCTGGCTGGAAGCTGCCGTTCAGTTTCAAACATTGGATTCCGCCGTGGAGATTGTTCTCTTCTACGGGTCGAACATCGAGGTGCTTGCTCCTTCCGAGCTGCTGTTGAAGGTGACGCATGAGGTTAAAGCCATGGCCGCCTTGTACGGCATTCGGGAGTAGAAGTTCTTTTTCACATACGATCGTTTGAGAATAGTATCCGCAAAAAGATGTGCCTCTCACCCAATATCCGGCTTGAGCAGCATGTCTTTTTGTGATTTGCACCGAAACGGTCAACGGTCCATCATTGACATTTTCATGAATTTTCATTATAGTTGTTTTATAAATAGTTGTTATAACAACAAATAAATTTCAGGTATAAGAGGCATGCCTGAAAGCACAAATTAATGGATAGAGAGTAGGTCCAAGAGAAGCATGAACAATATCGAGCAATCCAACCGGCTATGGACGAAATCGTTCATCTGCTTAACGTTAGGTTCTTTTCTGTTATTTTTGAATTTGCAAATGCTGCTGTCTTCCTTCCCCGCTTATGTAAAGGGACATTTTCAAACCAACGACCTCATCGTAAGTCTTGTAACGAGCGTATTCGCGTTAGCTGCGATTGCGACTCGTTTTTTAACGGCAGGTCTGATCCGCAAAGTACACCGCAACGTGCTCTTATTCATCGGGTTGGCATTGGCGGCTTTCATTACGGCTAGCTATATCGGAGCCGGCTCCATCGGGTCGCTGCTTGCCATGAGGGTTGGGTACGGGATCGGCTTCGGCATGGCAAGCACGATTATTCCGACACTGGTCTCGCAAATTATTCCGGTCCATAGAATGGGGGAAGGCATCGGTTATTTCGGGCTGTCCACCAGCCTTGCCATGTCTATTGGGCCTATGATCGGCCTTAATGTCATGAACCAATATGGATTCAACACCCTTGCTGTTGTCGGCGCGGCTACGGCTCTTTTTATATTTCCCATCCTTCTGTTTTCCCGATCCATCCCGCCGGAGGCTCACAAACGAACCGCCGCGAGTGACGTTAGCGGCGCCGGCCCATCCCATAAGGCCAAGCAGCCTTTTAACAAGCAACTGCTGTTTCCCGCGCTGCTAAACGTCCTCTTGTCCGTCACCTACAGCGGTCTGCTGAGCTTTATCGCGCTATTCGGCCAATCGGTGCATTTGGAGCAGGTCGGCCTCTTTTTCCTGTTTAATGCGATCACCATTATTATCATCCGGCCTATCTCAGGGAGATTGTTCGACAGCAGGGGGCATGCCGCCGTTCTTCTGCCCGCAGCCGCTTGCGTTGTAGCCAGCATGGTGGTGCTATCTTTCACGACGAACCTTCCGATGCTCATTGCGTCCGCACTCCTATACGGACTCGGATTCGGCGCCATTCAGCCGACGATTCAAGCGTGGATGCTGCGTTCGACGGCCCAAGAGCAGCATAGTATGGCCAACAGTATGTTTTATAACTCGACGGACCTCGGCGTAGCGATAGGCGCTCTGCTGCTCGGGGCGATCTCCTCAGTCACTGGCTATGCCGTTATGTACCGCTACTCGGCGGGATGCATGATGCTGTTTCTAGTAGTGTACAGCCTGGTTCAGTGGATGACCGCACGACGCGCTAAACAGATGGCCGGTGGGCAGTCAACAGATGCTGCGTGAATATAAGAAAAAAGCGGCTATCCTGGACTGAAGTCCCTGACTACCGCTAACTTCACCCCTTCCATTGTTGCTGAAGGGGTGTTTTTGATTTCGATTTATTGCTCCTTAATCACCAATAAATAATGGAGAGTAATACATTTGGAATCATCTCTGGTCGCGTTCTAACTACATAGTAACATTGGATTCGTATTAATGATAATCACCCAACACATGTGCACCCGCCGACTCGTATATTAGTACTGCATAAAACAAACGCTATCGCGGAAAAGAGGGCTGCTAATTTATGGTTTACAGTCGGCATTATATTCGCAGCAAGCTGAAAAGCTCCAGAATCGTGCTGCGGGATCCGAGGCTAGCCAGGTACGTTCCGATCACACGGAAGTTAAGGAAAAGTCTGCTGAATGACATGCTAAATCAGTATGAAATGGTTTATGTAAAGCCTACCAGAGGACAACAAGGCGTCGGGGTTATCCGCGTGGAGAAGCGAGGCGGGGGGTATTCTTTCCGCAGCGGGGTAAAAACATACTCATTCCATACGTTTCAAGCTATGTACCGCGCCTTGAAGAAGCGTAGAGGGCAGCGGAGCTACGTCGTTCAAAAAGGAATCCGTATGCTCAAGTACCGCAGGCGCCCGTTCGATTTTCGCGTTATGATCCAAAAAAAGCGCCGCGGACCATGGGTTGTAACGGGAACGCTCGCCAGGCTGGCGCATCCTCGAAAAGCCGTGACGAACGGAAGTCAAGGCGGCACCATTTACCCGGCATATGGACTCATGCGCCGAATTGCAGGAAAGCGTGGAGCCAAGAGGCTTTTATACAAAATGAAGCGTATGGCGAAACGAACCGCCGTTCAATTCGGCCGCGTGTATCCTTCGAGAGGACTCGGAATCGATATCGCCGTCGATCACAAGTTGAAGCCTTGGATTCTTGAGGTGAATACCCGCCCGGATCCTTGTCCGTTCACCAAGCTACCGAGCAAAAAAATGATTAGACGGATTCTCTCTGTTGCCAGAGGTTACGGCAAAAGGTACAGCCTGCATTGCACGAAAGCGAAGCGAGGACGCTTATAATCAAAAACAAACGCCTCTATCTCCACTTATTCAGTGGTTTTGGAGGCGTTGTTTTTGAACAATGCGGCTGGATTGAAATGTTACGCATTCAGCACGGGAATATCCTCGAGCCTCTCAAAGATTAGCTTTCCTTTTTCCTTTGCGGCTTTTACCATCTCATCGGCTCCTGTCGACGGCCCTCCTATCCTCAATACAGCATCACAATGGTTAAGGAGCCGGACCGATGACGGGTGAAACATCCGGTTGAATGTCTCATCGCCCATTTCAGAAGACCCTGCGGTCGTGATCAACGGAAGCGCATACCATTCCCCGAGAACCGGCATATGACCGGCTTCGTAGATGTGTAAGGCGATCTCGTTCATGAAACGAAGGTTCTGCTCGATCTTCTCCGGGTCATCGCCGGTTCCCGACCGATAGGGTCCAGCGACAAGAATATGCAGCGGTTTGGGTTCCGGACCTCGGGCAAGCAGCCCGTGCAGCTCAGCGTATTGAAGCAGCAGGATCGTCTTCCCATCCCGGATTTCGCCGGTCCGTATCATCTCTAATGCTTGGTTGAACGGCAATTCCAGCACTTCGATGTGTTCCTGCTCCTCATCCAGACCGCCTCCGCCTCCCGTTGCCATGGCTGCGTCATACTCCGCTACATAAAAATGCACAAGCTCCGTCACAGACCCCGGTGACATGTAAGCTTCTCCGACCTTTTGCACCATCGTGAGCTTATAGCCTGTCTCTTCCTCCGTCTCGCGCAGGATGGATGCTTCCGGCGTCTCTTGATCCAACAATCCGGCGCAGGTTTCAATCAGCATGCCCGTAGGATTCTGATTCTTATAGGTTGGCATCCGAAATTGGCGGGTCAGTACCACGGTTTGATGCTTCCGATTGTAGAGGAGGATGGTGGCACCGTTGCCGCGATCGTACACTTCACGCGATTGCTTCTCCCAAACCCCGTGATCGTTTTGGTACTCAAAGGTGACCTTCTTCAGCACATACCAGTTATCCGACAAAGTTTCCTCTGTAACATTTCTAATCCTAATTTGAGCCGTCTCCATCCTTACTTCCTCCCTATGTACATTCCGTTTTCTTTCGTAACCAGCAGCGCTCCCTCACGTTCCAAAATAGCTTCGACATAACCCCGGAAGCGGTCAAAAGCATCTCCTTGCAGTCGTAACCTCGCATTCATGGGAGTAGAGGTCATATAGTCAATCAGAGGTTTGACCTCGGTGATCCTGAGGCTGTCCTCGTATAAATACGGGGCAATCTCGCGGAAGAAGGGCGAGAGCAGCTCGGGCGCGTTCCCGAGATGAAATCTTTCAATGACACGGTCCAGCACCTGCATTTCCGGGTCAAAGGACGCCCCCAGATGCTCCACCTCCTGCAAATGCTCCAGGCTCATCGTCGTGGTGTAGAGGCGGCCGCCTTCTTTTAAGACACGGTGCATTTCCCCGATAGCCTGCGGGATGTTCTCTACGTGGTAGAGCATGTTGTTGGCGATCACCTTGTCGAATTGTCCGTCATGGAAGGGGATTTCTTGCGCGTCCACGACCAGGAACTTAAACTGGGGCAGGCCTTTGAGACGGCTTCGTGCTTCATCCAGCATCCCGTCAGATAGATCCGTTAACGTGATGCGCCAGCTTTTCGGAATACGATCGGCATTTCGTAACCACAAAGCTCCATCCCCGCAGCCCAGCTCCAGCACAGAAACATCAGGTTCCTGCCCAAGCCGTTCCAATACCCATCTGTGCCATCCGTACGGATTGGTACAGAACCGGTCATAGAGGTGTATTCGGGATTGCAGCCGAGACGCATTCCGATACTGTTCCCCCCACCTCTGCTCCGTCTGCACCGCCTGAATAATATCGGCCAGACGGTTCCATCCTCCATCGTTCAGCCCGTCGGCATCCTCCAACGCCCTTCGGATCGCCCGCACGACGTTTCCCGTATGGGTCATCTTCTGCCGCAGCACATCCAGCTGAGCAAGAAGCGATTCCCGAATCTTCCAGCCTGCCCCCGCTTCCGCAGCCATAAGATGGCCGATCTCCTCCAGCGACAACCCCACGTACTTCAACGTCTGAATTTGCTGCAGCCGCCTTAGGTCATCCACGCCGTACCTTCGCACCGATCCCGTCTGCTCCTTGTCCGGTATCAGCAGTCCTATCTGGTCGTAATATCTCAAGGTTCGAATGGTTAATCCCGTCCGCTTGGCCAATTGTCCCGTCGTGAAGTATCTGGTGTCTTTCAAGTCCTCTCTCCTCCTTCCGTTTGAGCCTTAATCAACGTTAAACCCAGTATAACTGGTTACGTTACGTCACCTGCAAGAGATTTTTGTGCAAACAAAAAAGCCCTTTCTCCTAAATGGAGCGGGCTCTAGCCGTATGCCAATTTTTAATATTGTCCTTTAATTACAAAAAACGAACCCCGGATGGTTCCGGCTAATTTAGACTTCTGCCTGGCGAACTTAAACTTCCCTTCTAACTCCGCGGGTACCTCCATCCCCTCGGAAAGCTTAAAGCCAACGGCCCGCTTCTTAGGGTCATCAACCGTATACATGACATTAAGCCCAAGGCCATCCTCATAAAAGACGTAGGTAAACTGGATATTTTCCACTTGAAAACGCGACGTTTCCAAAGGCTTGGCCGCAAACTCAATACTACGTTCTTCTTTCAAAATGCGGTTCACATAATCAAGGCTCTCCTGGCTTTCACTAGCGGGTACAACCGTAAATTCATGCTTGTATTTGTTCATAAAGTAACGGGCCTCATTCGCACGTAAACCAGCAAGCGCTTCCGCTACAGGTGAAGACTCCAAACCAACCGTAGACACATGATTAAAATCAACGGTATAAGACATTCTATCCCTCCTACTCTCTCTATCATCCCTGATACAGAAATCCACATTTGGCGTATGTATTGGGTTTATAACTGAAACTGAATTCTCATAAACTGGTATTAACCAACGCCTCTTTAAATATACAACAAATATACGACGTAGTTACGTCAAAATCCTTCAACTTAAATTATTATCCGGATTCCCATCAGGGTTCGTTCTGTCATATCCGTCATCTCCGCCGCGGTGATACGGACCGACCTCCGTTCCGTCAGCTCTCGTATAGCCTCCTACCTCATGCGGGTTCACGTGATGCATCCCTACCTCACTGGAATCGTCGCCTCCGAGCTCGATATCCAAGCCGCCCAAATCCAGCGCCAATCCCGCCGGAATCGCCATAACGGCCGCTGCCGTAAGCAATCCTTCTACACCGCGGCCCATGCGGGAAGAATCGCCGCTGACAACATCTCCCACGCTGCGGGCTGTATATTCGATCGTATTAGCAGCTCCTCTAATAACGCGTGATCCTGCTTCTTTCAGGTTGTGCGCGCCTTGCTTCATCTTCTCATTATCGTCGGCGACGATGCCGTGAACGACGTCAACCGCGCCTTGGACCGCCTTGGCCGTCGTTATACCGGAACGCTCTACAGATCCGCCTACCGCCATACCGATCCTGCCGATCATTTCGCTTCCAGTCAACGCTTCTACAATTTCGAACGGCACACGAATCAAGCTTCCCAATATTTCACTCAAAAAGGTGCCAAACCGTTCAATAATCCCCGGTTCATACTGCGCTATGTCCGCATCATTGAGCGTCCCTCCCGCTCTTCCTTGCAAAAAGGCGGATCGATCGCGAACATCAAGCTGAGTCAATCGCTCCAGTTGCCGGACTCGGGCGGCCATCTCACCGGCAATACGATCCGCTTCCGCCTTGGCCTGCTGCCGTTTCTGTTCGAGCCGGTCCATCGCCTCATCGATCCAGGTCGTCTCCTTGCCGCCCGATGACTTCTTCGCTTCGATATAACGCGCCGCCGCTTGTTCGGCTTCACGCTCGATTCGCTCCAATGTTAGCCGCTTGGCCAGCTGAACGGTATCCAGCGTAAGCGACGCCCTCTGCTCAATCTCTTCCTTGAGCCGCAGCTCCGCCTCGCGAACGCGCGCGATTAACTGCTCCATGCGCTGCTCGCGGGCCATTGCCTCCGCTTCCCGCTGTTCAAATATGCGGTCCGCCTGCCGTTCCATATGCTCATAAGCGCCGCGGCGAGCCTCAACGACTCGTTGAACGACATCATCAGCCCTTTGGAGAGCCTCTTCTTTTTTCTCGATATGCCGTTCGAACGCCTTGTTAGCTGCTTGCTCAGCGCGTCGTTTTTTCTCCAAATAACGGCTTACTGCATCGTCTGCGGCTCGTTCTACCGATTCCGCCCGGCGGTCTTGTCTCCGCTGATCATCGTCCATTGCGCCCAATACGTCCACCTCTGTCCCCTCTTCATCCCACATTCTCTCCCTAGTATATAGCAAAATGCCACCTTGAACAGCGCTCCCTGAAAAATATGAAATTTTGAATTTCTACATCTCTCTTTTAGTTCTTGTTTTTCGAATTACAATGAACGTAGTGTCATACATCTATTTTACCGGCGTAATTCTTGGAGGAGGATCTGGAATGAATTTGAAATGGGGTAAACAACTGCTGCTGTTTGGCTACGAGGAAGCGATGTCCTGCGTGTTTCCCGTGTGCATCTTTCTTTCGCTGGCGCTGTTGAAAATCGCACCTCTTCCCGGCATTCCGGTTTACGACTGGATGCTCGTCATCTGTATTATCGTGCAAATCGTGATGCTGCGGGCAGGACTGGAAACCATCGATGAGCTAAAGGTCATTTGCATGTTTCATATCATTGGTCTCGCGCTTGAACTGTTCAAAGTACATATGGGCTCCTGGGATTATCCGCAGGCGGGATGGACCAAAATCGGAGGGGTACCGCTGTACAGCGGATTCATGTATGCAAGTGTAGCCAGCTACTTATGCCAGGCGTGGCGCAGGCTCCACATCCGGCTGGATCGATGGCCATCTTCCGTCTGGACGACGACGCTCGGTGCGGCGATTTACTTGAATTTTATGACTCACCACTTTATTCCCGATTTGCGCTGGGTATTGACTGCACTGCTGTTTATATTGTTTTTCCGTACGATGCTGTATTTCCGAGTAGGCGATAGCGTGTATAAGATGCCGCTCACTCTTGGCTTCGCGCTTGTCGGCTTTTTTATCTGGATCGCCGAAAATATCGGCACATGGCTCGGGGCATGGCGATACCCTCATCAACAAGCAGGCTGGAGCATGGTGTCATGGAGCAAATTCAGCTCTTGGTTTCTGCTCGTGATCGTCAGTTTTATTATTGTCGCCCAATTAAAGCATGTAAAGGAAGGTCTTCGAAAGTGATCAGGAGTATGGCAAAATAATAAAAGCCGCAGCCGGTTCAAAGCCGGTTGCGGCTGTTTAGTGGTACCTAAAAGTCGCAATTGCTACAAGGCTCGTTCCCTAGCCCCTCCCTGACCAGGTAGCCCGGGAAACGAGCTTTTTTTGTTAGAACATAGTACACTAAGGATGATAAACACGCCAGAAAAAAGACTCCGACCAAGGAGACACCCTGCCAAATGAAGAAATGGTACACCATCGGCATGTATCTCGTGCTCATATTCGTTGTTTATGTATACAAGGATGAAATTTTACATTGGATGCAGTATGGGGATGCGCCTGTTTTGCTTATTTTCGCAGCTGCGCTCGGTTTTATTATCGTACCGGTCATCCCTTACAAAATAGTAATCGGCTTGCTCGGGTTTATGTACGGTCCTTTGCTGGGCGCTTTGATCAGTTGGACCGCTGCTTCCGTCGCGTCTGTCATTGTTTTTTGGCTGGCACGCTACTTGTTTCAAAAGCAGGGCCAAGCTTACTTGTCCAAGTATGAGAAGCTGGAAAAGCTCCAAGCCGCGATTGAAAAAAGTCCGTTCCTGACTATTTTATTGGCTCGACTGATCCCGGTTATCCCTCAGGCTGTCGTCAATGTCCTTCCTGCCATTACTTCCATTTCGGTCATTACATTCGCCGTAGCGTCCGCATTGGGCAAAATTCCTGCTATGCTCCTGTTTGCGTTCATCGGGAGCAATCTGTTTGCCGGCACCAGCAAGCTCGTTTTGTCCGTCGGCGTATATGTGCTTTTTTTGGGAGCCGTCTACGTCGTCTACCGCGTCTGGCTCAAGAAGCGATGGCTTTAAGCAGCCATGCTTCGAGCGGTAAAAGTATCCTGCCTGTTTGTGTTTTCACAATGTCAAAAAGGAGCTACTGCCGCGGCAGCTGCTCCTGTCGTTGTTCAACCTTCGACTTAAGCCCGCGCGAGCAGCGGAAACAAACCGCCGCGGATCGGCTCACCTACGGTGAGACCGAGACCGTTCGTAATCGTATGCGACTTGCCGCTGTACGTCGTGCCGTCGGTCATGTAGATGATGGCGAGCACCCGGCGCGGCTTGTCGGTGACGTTCGCATGGGCGTAGTGGAACGTCAGGCCGTCATGGAACGTGCAGCTTCCCGCCTTCATGCGGACGATGACCGGCTTCGAATGCTCATGCTCGGTCCCTTTCGTAAATTCGAAGATGTCCTGAGGATCGACGAGACTGATCGGATTCAGCTTGCCGATGCTGCGCGAGCCCGGAACGAACATCATGCAGCCGTTATGCTCATCCACGTCATCGAGCGTAATCCAGACCGACAACGCGCCGGTTTCGTTCATCGGCCAATACGTCAAATCCTGGTGCCATGGGGTTGGCTTCGAATCTCCGGGCATTTTCAGCAGAGCGTGATCATGAAACAGCCTGATCCCGCTTGCACCGACCAATTGCCTGGCCATTTCCGCAAACCGCGGATGTGCCGTATATTTGGCCATGCCGGCATGATCTCGCCAAATATTAACCCGCTGATTCAGCACACGGTAGTAGGCTCCCCCTTGTTGATCCGTCTGCGTGGACATACCTTGGGCGGAATTCATCGCTTCGTCCATGTAATCGCGCAATTCCTCCAGCTCGTCAGCCGTGAGCACGTTGTCGATTTGAACGAAGCCGTTTTTGCGGTAAAACTCGATTTTGTCCTGCGGAAGCAAGCTCTTCGGTTCAAGTGTGTTGTACATCGGAATCACTCCTTTCGATTGAAACCAATGTACAATACAGAAGTGCAGCGCATCTTGGCTAATTTGCCAAAAAAACAGGACGATACGCCATCCCAAGCGGCCACCTCTCCCAAAGAGGCAGCACCGGGCGCGAGGACAAATTGACTTCGCCAGCCGATTAGCCGCCGTCTTCTCCCTCTACTTTAGCCGCCCTGCGAAATTGCCCAGGCGTAACGCCTACCAGCTGCTTGAACACTTTGTTGAAAAAGCTTAGATCGTCGAAGCCGACCTGTCCGGCGATCTGTAAGGTGCCGGCGTCTGAGGCAAGCAGCAGCTTTTTCGCCATGGCGATGCGCGCTTCGTTGCGGTATTCGATGAATGTTTTGCCGATATGCTGCTTGAATTTGGCGGTGAACGACGACTGGCTCATGCCGCACAATCTGCTGACCTGTTCGAGCGATAGCGGGCGGGCATGATGCGTTTCGATGAATTCAGCCATCCGCTTCATCACTTCCCGCTCGGGAGCGAGCGCCGTCATCGGACGGTGCAGCGACCTATCGTAGCAGCGGCTCAGGAAAACGAACAACTCGATCAACCGCGTTTTGACGAGAAGCCGATAGCCCGGTTTTTTTAATGTGTACTCGGAAAGGATACGATCCAGCAAATGCTTCATTTCCAGCTGATCGTGCGGCTCCACATTCAGGCGCGACTGAAAACGGACCGACTGCCGCAGAAACGGCTCCACATAAAAGAAATCAACGAACGAATCCACCGTAGATAACATCTGCAGCTCATTCGATATAATCGACGGCGCGAACAGCACATTGTATACCGTCAGATTTGGATCCTTCCCGCCTTTGTAGGAATGCTCGGCGTCCGGCTCAATGACGAACACGTCACCCTCGCAGATCCGGTACGAATCACCGCGGTAGTCGTGCCTGCCCGACCCTTCCGCTACATAGACGAGCTCGACGAATTCATGGGAGTGCGGCTCCACCATCTCCTCTGCTCGGAATGCATACTGAGCGATATGGAACGGAAAGTCGGCGCTTTCGAAATACCGGGAATTGCTGATCCTTGTCAACACGGAGCCCCCCAATGCCACGTATTCATTTCATCGATAATTTTTTTTCGCGGAAGCGAGAGCGAGTTAAAAAACAAACAGCCTATGTCCGGCAATACGTTATTCGGATCAAGGCTGCTTTATTTATATCGAGCGTTACGGAAATCCCGCTGCTGAGATGGCCCTCCCAGGCTATTTACAAAAAATCGACCCAGTCATGACCTTCCGGAAACTGCCGGTTTAAAGATGATTTCAGCCATGCTTTTTCTTGATGCAGAAGCGACGGCAGCATTGTTTGGAAATCAATATAATCTTTCTCCCTTACTTTCGAACTTCCTGCTTTATGGAGAAGCTGAATTTCGGGTCTCAAATAAGGAATGCCCTCTACCGTTTTCAATATCATTTCAGCCATTGGCTTTCTAATTGATTTATCCCTCTTATAGATCCAATAATCATCTTCGGTATCTATGATCATAAGTTGATAAGCCCAAGGCGACTCATCGTTCTTAGTAACCCACACATCATGGGTCGAGTTCAAATACTCTCCATTTTCCCAAAGACTAAGCTTGCCATCCTCAGCTCTGTACAGCATCCAATCGCGATTTAAATATTGATAAGCTATCAATTGTTCTTCACGAGTAATAATAATATCAATATCACTATGCTCCCTGGTTTGTTTACGCAGATGCAAGTCTAAAGCCCAGCCCCCGGCAATACACCATCGGATTGGAATGTCAGAAAATAGTTTATGTATTTCCGAAACCGTTAGCGGCATCCAATTACTTATATCCGTCCTCAAACCTTTCCCTCCAATCCCGTTTCATAACCGAATCCATTGAATACAATTAGACTTTTTACCGGCCGGTATGAAATAACATACAAGAATTATCCTCTAAAGTATAGACTGATAATGGAGAGTAAATTATAATATCATTATTAAGAAGCCACGATGATGCAGCTTCTATTTAGTTAAACCCAATAAAAGAAACAGACACCACTCGATGTCTGTTTCTTTTTTGGCGTATTCCAATAATTCGCCTCACTCGTGATCCAATGACTCTGTTTATAGGCTGTTCTGCAGCTTAAGCCTGCCCAACCTGAGTCTGTTCATAGGTTTGGACGACCTTATACATACCCGGTTCAAAGCTAGCTATCTTCAGTGCCTCTTGAAAATACGGCAGCGGCTTCGGATCATCTCGCATCGCCTGATAATCCTCCATGCTTCTCCATTGCGCATACATGGTTACTTTCGTTCCATCTATACTCTTATGAAGACTGCAGGATATAAATCCCGGCGCATATTTAACCGAAACGTCCGTTGCACTGGTCAACAGTTCAACTAGACGCTGCTGATTTTCCGGAGCCACGGTGAAGACGTTAATGAAAGTAAGAACATCGCTATTCATAGCAATTTGAGTCATAACATGATCTCCTTATCGTAGGTTACTATAACATCCTAAGTAATGCTTCACCCTAATTTATCATGAACTTCGTATCAAGATTCTATCCCATCCTTCAAACGTACCTCTCTCTTATTGATCGTTAAATTCGTCATACCTACGTGTTACATTCGGGTCCATCTCTTTCGCCTCAAAGTCGGTCGAGACGCTGAGCTTCTCCCATCGCTTCGTTTCCGCCAGTTTGCCTGCATCCACAGCATTGGCAATCGCAACGGCATCACTGCCGAGCAGCAAGCGCAGCGGCGGGTTCTCCTTTCCCGAAGAGGTATGACACCAGCTCTCTGTCCGTCAAGAGTTTGAAATAACTTGTTTTCCAGCAGGCTGGCGTGTTGGAAGTAGGCATAGAAGCGTCGCAACAAGGGCAGATATAATAAATACGACGGATCCCAATATGGAGTTCGATACCGCATGGGCGAATTGCATTGTTGAAGATGGATCCGAACGCATAGTTACATTAAACACAGTTATAAGAACAGCCAAACCTAACGAGGAACCGCTTTGATGCGCGACATTAATTAGACCCGAAGCTGCTCCTGTATCTCGAGGATCTACATCTGAGAGCCCTAACGCTGTGAGCGGTTGGAACACCATTCCACCGCCAATACCCATGATGGCCAGCAGAATGAACATATGCGGGAAGAACGGAGCTTGCACGGAGGCAAGGCGGCTCAACCAGAGTGTACCAATGATTGCGAGTAACATCCCGGTCACCAGGACTTTCATATTTCCATAACGGTGCACCAATCTATGCATCAGGAACATCATCCCAAACTGGGCGCCTGTAAATGGCAGGAAAGCTAAACCTGCTTCAAATGAGCTGAAGCCGAGGACATTTTGCAGATATTGAGGGACAAAGAAAAAGAGTGAAAAATTTCCGCACACCATGAGGAACCTTCCAAGATAAGCTCCGGACCTCTGGCGGCTTGCAAACAATCGGAGTGGGATGATCGGCTCGGCCGCTCGAGCTTCAATCAGTACGAATGCTGTTAACGAAACCATCCCAAGTGCAAGCGGAATCCATGTTTCCGGTTTCCCCCATCCATAATCCGCGGCTTGAACAAAGCCGAATACTAACGCAGTCATGCCGACTACGGAGGTCAACGCACCCCAAAGATCAAAACGTCCGTTCCTCGTTGCTGATTGCTGTATAAACCTTTGAACTAAATACAGCAATACAATCCCGATAGGCACATTAATAAACATACCGAGGCGCCAAGAAATAAAATCGGTGAAGAATCCGCCAAGAATGAGACCGATGCTGCCGCCTGCAGCTGAAACCGCACTGTACATAGCGATCGCTCTAGAACGTTCCTTGGCCTCCACAAAGCTCGCTGACAGCAATGCAAGCGCAGCAGGTGTCGCCAATGCAGCTGCAAAGCCTTGGAATGCACGGGAAACAAGCAAAAACTCGGCTGTTGGCGCCAAACCGGCTAGCAGAGAGGTAAACGAAAATAGTCCAATACCGGCAGCAAGCATTTTTCTGCGCCCCAAGAGATCCCCTGCCCGTGCACCAAGCAGCAAGAAACCTCCAAAAGCCAAAATATAGCTGTTTTGGACCCAAGTCAAGCTGGTTGTCGACATTTGAAGTGAACGGCCAATTTCAGGTATAGCCGTTACCATAATGGAGGCGTCAAGCACAACGATAAGTTGACAAGCGATGATAATGGTTAATATGATCCATTTTGACTGATGCATACACATGCTCCTTTCCTTGTTTAAAGATAATATCCCTGAAAAATATTATGGATGGAATCGGCAGAAGGAAGTAGAGCGTTCCTGCTTAAAAATTGCCTAATACTGCAATCCGTTAGTTATTACATGTGTTCTGTATTGCAATCTATTTCATTGCTTATATAATTTTAGAGAAGGATGGGAGGTGGCGAATCCATGCCAGAGCAACACCTTGATAACCGAATTAACAATGGACTGAGTGTTTCTATTCATAAGAAAGCGCTGGATCAGCTAATTGCCATGACGGATCGAATTCCTCTGGCAGATGGGCGGACGCCAACCATAGTTCCGTTTCTATCCATTATTAAACACAGTCGCGATATACCTCGAAGTATCGGTGTCTTGACTCCATCCTTTTGTCTGATTCTGCAAGGGACAAAGAAGCTTTACCTTGGCCAAGATATCTTTCAATACTCAGAGGGGGATTATTTGGCATCGCTGATCGATATGCCCGCTTCCGCCCAAGTGACCGGAGCTACGAAAGAATTGCCATATTTGGGGTTGCGCATTGATTTTACGACGCAAGAAATCGCTTCTGTGGCCATGGAGGCGGAAATTAACACAGAGCCTAGAGAGAACGATCTGAGTGCAGGAGCCTTCATCGGTAAATCGGATGCCGGGCTGCTGGATCTATTTTTCCGGTTACTGAAGCTAGTCGATAAGCCAAAAGAAGCTCGATTTCTGTCCGAGTTGATCAAGAAGGAAATGATTTTTAACTTACTTTCAGGTGGTTATGGACACTTGTTTTTCCAAAGGGTTCTTTTTGATCAAAGATCGGATGGAGTCGGTATGGCGATCCAGTGGATTAAAGAAAATTACACACGTTCTTTTACTGTGGAGGAACTCGCCAAATCCTGCAACATGAGTACTTCCGGGCTGCATCATAAATTCAAAGCGATCACAACAATGGGGCCTTTGCAGTACCAGAAGCAGCTTCGCCTTCAAGAAGCCAGGCGTTTGATGATGAGTGGTCCTATAGGGGCAACGACGGCCGCGCTGACAGTAGGCTATGAAAGCCCGTCACAATTCAACCGGGAATATCGAAGGCTTTTTGGTCTGCCTCCTCTGCAGGATATTAAAGCCATGCGAAAATCTTCTTATACTTGGGGATTCGAAGAAAGTTAACGAAGGCGGTCAGAGGGTCATTTTCATATTAAGCAAAAATAACGGAGCTGCGCTTATTAGCGAGCTCCGTTTTGGGCATATTTGTAGGACATCTTTCCATAGGAACCATGATACAGTCCGGAACGGCTGGAGATCCGGATGTCATTGCTGATGTTTGGTATAACATGTATGAACAAAAGGACCGCTTTGAAGAAATCTTCCCTCCAGGCCTTGATCCATCGAAAATTTCCATTTAATAAAAGCGAAGGGACAACTATTGAAATGATGGTTGTCTTCTTCGCTATAATTCCATCTAGTTCAGAGCGAAGTCAACAGCACTTACCGCATGGAGTCTTGTAGTATCATATACGGGTATGACGCAATCGTCTTGCGAGATGAGTAGAGTTATTTCCGTACATCCCAGAATAACGGCTTCCGCTCCTTGCTGTATAAGATCATTAATGATCTTTAAGTACATTTGCTTAGACTCCTCATTTATAATCCCCAGACAAAGTTCTTGATAGATGATGTCATGCACAACCGAGCGATCTACTTCATTTGGCACAATAACCTCAAGTCCAAACTTTTCACTGAGTCTGCCCTTGTAAAAATCTTGTTCCATCGTAAAGGCAGTTCCCAGTAAGGCAACCTTCTGGATGCCGTCTTTAACAATTTCATTTGCCGTAGAGTCAGCAATATGAATTAATGGAATGGACACCGCTTCTTCTACTTCATGTGCCATTTTGTGCATGGTATTAGTGCAGATGACGATTAAGTCTGCTCCGCTCTTTTCAAGCTTTTGTGCTGACTCAATCATAATTTTTGTAGCCTCAGCCCAGTTTCCCTGATGCTGTAGAGTCTTAATTTCATGAAAATCTACCGAATACATCAGACTTTTAGCAGAATGATGTCCACCTAGTCGTTTTTTTACATGCTGATTAATTATTTGATAATAGAGAAGAGATGACTCCCAGCTCATTCCACCAATAAGACCTATAGTTTTCATTATTAAGCACCTCATGAATTGGTAACTTCATTTTCTCACATGTAGATTATGGATTCAATAAATCGAGAATATTGTATCCAGCGAGATTACCGCATCTGCGCTACGACCAGCGTTTACCTCAAACATTACTCTAGCTTCTACTCCTCTTGCTTATTTCGAGAAGGCCCTTAACCAAAAAGGATATGCTTATAGCCCAGACTATCCCTATCGACGCAAATGCCAAAGAATTATATGCAGAGCTAGTGAACGCTCTCGTTTCCAGTATTCTAGTTAAAAAGAACGCGCACATCGTGAAAAGCAGCAAATGGCTAAGAATCCACCCGTATCCATGCTTTTTGTATTTAACACAGAAGCTAATTAACATTCCAAATACAGGGAGCATTACAACAAGTAAACCCACCCGCAACAATTGGGGAACTTCCTCTTCTAAGAGCATAATTGATCAATCTCCTTCCACTAGAGTTCAACAGCTTACTTATACCCATTCTCTCCCTTGAATCCCTCCGGAACCAACACTTATAGTTATTGTAATGATGCATCAGGTGGATGTTCCAGAAAAACGGATGGACAAATACAGAGGAAGCGGTGAGAACATGATTGAAATTACCACCGAATTAGTACGTCGATTAATCAATAGCCAATTTCCCCAGTGGAAGGATTTATCGGTAAGGCCAGTAGAAAAAAGCGGACATGATAATCGCACTTTTCGGCTAGGTAACGAGCTGACTGTTCGTCTGCCAAGTCATGAACGCTACGCTTCAGCTGTTGAAAAAGAGTTGACCTGGCTGCCTGTATTCAAGCCCTTCCTATCCTTGCCGATTCCAGCTCCTATTGCCAAAGGTGAGCCTACGGATGAATATCCCCTTCCATGGTCGGTCAACAGATGGATTGACGGCGATACCGTCAAGCGTTCCAATATTCGTGATCAAAACGAATTTGCCGAAGATCTCGCCGGATTTTTGCTAGAGCTGGAAGCAATCGATGCAAGCCGGGGCGTTCCCGCGGGTACGCAAAATTTTCATCGCGGAGGAAACCTTGCCGTTTACGACAATGATACAAGATCCGTTATCGAGACGCTTCAATACGATCAGCAGCTTTTAACGGAAATATGGGAGCTCTCCCTTGCGACAACATACCAATCAGCCCCGCTATGGCTGCACGGCGACGTAGCGGTAGGCAATCTTCTCGTGAAAGAAGGAAAACTGTGCGGCGTCATCGATTTCGGAACTATGGGTGTAGGAGACCCTTCGAGCGACCTTGTGATGGCTTGGAACTTTTTTGACGACGTCAGCCGCAGCATATTCCTCACCCGCATGAATTTTGATGAGGCCACCGTCCATCGTGCACGCGGATGGGCATTGTGGAAAGCACTCATCACCTTCGCTTGGAATGAGCAAGGCTCGGAAGCCTCGAATTGGGGCAAGGATGTGATTGACGTAATTATCCGAGACTATAAAAAGCATTAACTAGAATAGCGGACGCTCACTATCTTACCGTCAGCTCAACGAACGTATTGTATCTTCATAAGCATCTCTGGCGTCCGTCTTCCCTTTTTCCGAATGGGTTATTCCAACTCTATTCCACTTTGTTAAATTATCCCATAATCTTTGCATTTCGTTCAAGCGAGCAAGTAAAATCATGGTTTTACTGATGTGTGCAATTAGCCCTTCTAGAGTAACAAAAAAGCAGCCAATCTTAAGGATCGGCTGCCGTTCTGTCTTTAGCAGGTTTGCTGCACATTCACGTTTATTACCTTGCTTGCTAGTGGATATCGTGTTTCTTAAAGTTTCCGCCCTTCACTTCGGCAACGTCATATACCATAACAAAAGCACTCGAGTCAATTTCATAAATGATCTCTTTCATTTTGCTTTCTTCCAGCCGGTTAATGACGCAAGTAATTTCTTTGAACTGCTCGTGTGAATATGCGCCTTGCACGAGATTATATGTAGCACTGCGGCCTAAGCGGTCGCGTATCGTCTCCACCAGTTCTTCTGGATGCTTGCTAATAATTTTGAACGTTTTGGCGCCGCTTAAACCTTCTTCTACGATATGTATCACTTTGGAGGCAATATAATAAGCGATAGCTGACATAATAGCCCCTTGAAGACCGAATACGGTCGAAACGACAATAAATACGAACGTATTTAAAAATAAGATCAGATCGCTAGTACCGAAGGGCAATTTTCGGGAAAGCAATACGGCTAACATATCGATACCATCCAGCGCCCCGCCATTTCGAAGTGCCAAACCCATACCAAAACCGATAATAATACCGCCGACAACAGTCACCAGCAGCGTATCGCCTTTGATGATGGGCGAAATGTGATGTAACACTGAAGTACCAGCTGCTAGCGAAACTATACCTATCACGGAATAAATTGCAAAGCTTTTTCCAATCTGCTTATATCCTAAAAATATAAACGGAATATTAAGAATCGCAATTAACAATCCGAGAGGCACTCCGGTAAGCTCGAATCCAACGATGCTTAACCCCGTTACCCCGCCGTCGGATACGCTGTTCGGAATTAAAACCGCCTCAAGTCCATAGGCTGTGATGAATCCCCCAATGATTACGGCTAGTGCCCGTAAACTTTTCTTTAACATGGGGGATTGTTTGTGCTCTGTCTTCATTCTTTGACCTCGTTTCGTTATTTAGTCCAGCCTGATTATTTTACCCAATAAACAAACCTGGATTAATTTTACCTGAAATCGAAAAAAATATCACTTCCTGTCGAATGCCTGTTTAACATAAAAACGGCACCCGACCGTTTAGCGGCTGCCGTCCTGGTTTTATTAGAGTATCCATTTCATTCCTTCTAGAGCAGTGATCTGATTGCCGGCTCGCGGCTGCCGTTGGCCATTAGGCGCCCTTGACGCCCAATCCCGCTTTCGGCTCTCGCGGCAGCCGCCGCTTCATGTTCGTGATCGCAACGCCGGCCAAAATCAGTACCCCGCCGCCGATCTGCGCAGGCAGGATCGGGTCGCCCAGCACAAAATGGCTGACAACGATGGCAATGAACGGCGGAATGTTCATGAACATCGCGCTCATGGATGCCCCGGCGACCGCGATGCCCTGGTTCCACCAAAAGCCCGCCAGCCCTTGGCCGATGACGGCGACGCAAACGAGCAGCACCCATGTGAACACCCTATGGCTGGCGTGCAGGTCGCCGTTCAGCGCTTCTACCGCGACGGCCGGTGACATGAGGATCGTGCCAATCACCGTAGAGTAGATTGTCACCTCGTACGAAGTCATTACCGTCGTCAGCTTGCGGATGAACAGCAGGCTGACCGACATGCCGAGCATCGCGACAAGCAAATACACGTCGCCGTGGGAGATGCCCAGCTGTTTGCCCCCGAGCAAGACGATGCAAACGACACCGATTAGAGCCACGATGGCCCCGGTCAGCTTTTGCCCGGTGATGACCTCCTTCAAGAACATACGCGACAGCAGCGTTGTCGCTATCGGGGCCAGCGCGATAATCAGCGCCGCATTCCCTGCCGTAGACTCCTGCAAGCCGGTAAAATAAAACAGCTGATTAATCAGCGTACCCGTGATGCCGGCCATAAGCAGCAAGCCCCACTCGTGTTTTTTCGGCCATCGCATCGATTTATTGATGATCGCCAATGAAAGGAGGAACAGCGACATGACAACCAAGCGGGCAAAGGAAAGAAATATCGGCGAGAAATCGCGCAGCATGTATGCGCTCGCCACGTAGTTGCCTCCCCAGAGCAGGGAGACGCCCCATAATTTAAGCAGTACCGTACGATTTGGCATGAAATTGTAATCTCCTTGACAGATAATCGCGACGGCCGCCACGCCCGCCGCTTCAGCGCGTCCGCACGCAGTAACCTACCATCGTGTGAGATTATAACATAATAGTGGACATCTGTTACCGTATTTTTCTCAGTTTATTAAAACTTAAAATCAGGGAAAATCAGAAACGAGAGACTCCACACTGTAGTCATGTATAATATGTTGAATCCCTTTTTTATGTCAAACGAAGACTTAATTGCCCAGTTCCTGTATCAACCTTTGGTACACGGAAAATGCCGGTTTTGGTGTATAATCGTCCCTCATCATGCCGAACTGATGAAACAAATCCGGCTTCGAGCTATCTGCATCTCGCAAACCGAAAAACACATAGTGGGTAATGTGGAGCTCTTCGCGTAACTGATAAACCGTACGGATCACCTTGTCGAGAACAGCCGATTGATGATCATACGTTCTTTCCTCATTAGTAAAAGGATTCTGTCCAGTAGGCCATCCGTTCTCGGTCACCCGGATTGGAACTGAGGCGGGTATCCCAGCCTCAACCAGATGGTTTTGCCTCAAATCTCGAAGTATTCGTTCCACAGAAGCAGGGATGTCGCTTAAGACAAGCGGCTCCTCGAATACGTCCACATAGAAGTTATGGCCGACGAAATCGAGAGAGTTTACAAACCTGCTGCCTCCAATCTCAGCAAGTCCTGCCCAGAAACGGGGAACCGACACGGGACTTTCAGGCACGGACCCGAACCCGATTTTCATCTGAAGACCGCATTTCAGGACTTCCTCTTTGGCTGCGATCACCCCCTCTACCAAGGCTTGACGCGTGTAAGGCTTCGAACCTTCCATAAACGACAAATTCGGTTCGTTTGTAATTTGAAGAGAAGTCATGTGGGGGCCGTATTCCCTCACGATTTTGCGGATAAACGCCAGCCATTCATCCATTACGATATCTGCCGTCTGAAGCCACCCAATAGCAAGATCACCTAACAATCCGGAATGAAGAAGCCGTTCAACAAATGAGATTAGGCCAGGCTCTGAATCAGGCTTCGTATAAACAAGGTAGTTTCGCGGGACTAACCTATTCGAGTCTCCTCGAAGTAGTTGAAGCGCCTTCCCGATCTTGTCGTAGTCATCTTTCGGACCGACTGCCAAACCGGTTGGGGTACCGGCAACACTTAGAGGGTAAATCCCGAAAGTTAACCCTGATGTAGTCATTTGTTCACCGCTCCTTTTCCACAGCTTACCTGTATGTATACACACTTATTTATTATTATACCCGTGTATTCCTGGTTAATCTTAAGGAGGGAAGCATAAGTTTGGAACCGCTGCGGTGTTGAGCATAAGAAAAAGGACTGCCTAAGCAGCCCTAGCAAGGAGAATTCTTCATATCAGATCGTCAATTTTCTACTTCAACAGCTGAATGTGCATTCATATAGTTTGTTTTTAACCAGTCAGCAGTACTAAATTTAACTTTTTTTGATATTCCGGCGTATTTTGCTACTGTTGGTACAACGCTGTTTAGCGGGACGGTTTTATACGCATAAGGCAATTGCTCATCGTAATCATAGGTGAAAGTAAACGGTATGCTTGGCGGGTTCGATTTACTCATATTTTCTACCCCGACGATATGTGAAGACCAAGCCCATTTTCCGATTGTTGATTTGTCATACCAAGTGATTCCTTTGGTAAACAGGTTATCACCATTATTATCCCAGCTGCTTCCTATATAAGATCCGCTTTTATTTGATACTTTTGAATTTACAATTAAACTATGGTTAAGCGCATCTTTAAATAGCTCATTAAATGGCGCGCTCATATTTCCTGTATCGTCACCCTGACGTTCTGCACCTATCAGTGGTTCATTAAAAGCATTATACACATTGGTATCTGCTGCTATCGAAGCGCCGTTTCTTGAATTCACTCCGCGTGCTAATGTATCTCCGCCATATTTTGAGATAGCGTATACATTATCCAATACACTCTGATGCGACGAATTATCAAAATAGTTATTAAATATATGGCCGGTTCCTTGACGAATCATCGGCAAACGCTGTCCAACATTCGTATAACGATTGTACGCCATGGTCAATCGGAGTCTTTGATTCCCGTCTTTGACCTCGACACCGGCAGGACTAACATAATTCGTATAATCCTTATCGCCGGAGCCTACCAAATGAACTTTAGAGTGATAGGCTGCATATGCCATAATCTGTTTTTTGGTAGCGCCCTCGTTACGCATTTTATAGTAAACGCTTGTTGACGGGGCCAATGCACCTGCAGCATATTGCTGCTCCATATATTCGATGGACTGGTAGATGGAACTGCTCTCATCTGGATTCTCCGTTGCTTCTAATCCGAATTCATTCCAAGAAAGCGTTACATTGGATGCACCGTTTTCCATATCAATCATTCCATCTGCCGCTATGGAAAACTTGCAATGGTCAATCCATACATTGTTAGCTCCATTCACCTTGATAAATGACCAACCGACCTCTTTATGCTTTCCAGAGTCGTCCCATTGCCACATTTCATCAAATCTGAGATTTCTAATAACAATATCGTTAGCTGAACCCTGCAGTTTTATTTCCGCATGCTTAATGGTCTTGCCTGTCTTGGAGAAGATGGTTAACCCATCTACATTTGAAATGTTTAATTTAGATACGCCGGAAGCGATTAGCAGTGGATTCGTGAATCCGTTCGATGGTTTCGGATAATTGGTAACGAAGCTGTACTTTGATCTTTCTGTCGAGTCTAGAGCCAACTCAGTCCATCCTAAGTTAATATTGTCCGTAACTTCAATTACTTTAACAGTACCATTACTCGCGTCCAGGACTGCTTGTAAAAACTCTCTTCCATTACTAACAGTACGATAATACGATGTTCCCACATAGCTGCTTCTATCGTTTACTCCCAAAGAAGCATAGCCGGTCACGGATAAAAAGCTGGAGTCATAGCGTTTTTCAACTTTTGTCGTATTTGGTATGGAAGTAATCACTGCAGCCTCTGCTTTACTGCTTGTGACAATATAAGATGAAGTTACCAATAAACTTCCTATCACCAAACTACTTAAGACTTTTTTCATCATAATAAACCCCCTCTTTCAAATAGTTACTACACCCACGCAAATCGGCCATTGTCATTTCCGCTTCCTCCTCCTCCTCATATAAAGCGCTTCCATATTTTCGAAAATTGTCCGTCAAGGTGAATCGATTCATCGGTGTTATTTACATCAATAAGAAAAAGGTAATGATTACTGGGATTATAGCATGGGGTATGGTGTGAATCTATGGGGGGAAACGCTCATCCTGTTTCTCCTAAATTAACTCTCTGAAAATCTGTCTTAGTGTCTACATCAACTTCAAATCTTGCACAGTAAACTGTCAGCACAAATATCGTTTACATTACACGGACCGATTGTATCATCAAAAAAAATGGGATGTATAATAAACACAATGAGACCTAAGCAAATCAGACAAGCGGTATATGTTAAATCTATTTATATCTCACTCACATTCCAAATTAGTGTAAAAGTGATAATCATTCCATGCTGCTATTTGTGCCAGGCAAATACATGTTTAAAAACTAAATATGGTTGTACGCATATCAAAAAGGAGCTGAGCTCATGTCAGCTCCACCAGTACCCATTAGCGTAACGGATGGTCTTTACCTGTATGCGGAATAATCGGGTAATGAAATATCTCGATCTCCTTGTCAATTAATCCTTTTCGTTGCTCGGAACGCCTCTAACATTTACAAATCATCAACATGTTCCCATCGGGATCTTTAAAATTGAACCAATGACCATGCTCAATATCAGTAACAAGTTCAACTTTAAGGTCCTTCAAGAATTGGTATGCTTTATGTATATCGTTCGTATTAAAATGGAAGGCAGGATGTCTAAAGTATGAATCCTCATCGTATATTTTGCTGTCTAACACTAGATTTAGTCCATTATTATCCAAAGGTATACAACAAAGATGGCCTGCAATAATTTCAAACGTAGGTTCTAGTCCTAGAATGGAGCAATACCATTCCCTTGCTTCTTTAATATCACGGACTGGGATAAAAACGGCTCCTACTTTACTTAATATAATACTCATGCTTCTCACACTCCCTAATTAATCTAAGTACAAGGATTTAAGATTATTTTATCACGGAATGGAAAAATAAGGTTTATATTTATTAAGCTATAGTGTACTGTTATTGGGGAAACCTGTAAGCCTCGGATCATTTTACTCTGCAAAGGAAGAACTTATTGAAATGACTGACTCAAGATTTAGAGATCAAGGTGAAAGAATTTATGATTTTATATTCAACCATAATATTCTCATTGAGTGCCCTCATTGCATGAAATGTGCCAAAGGATTAAGGAGAATAGATGGGAAATTTGGTTATATCATGCAATGCAAACATTGTGGAGTTCTGACTAGTCCTACAGTTGGTACATGGGGAAACGGAACATTTATGGGCTTGAATCTGTGGTTGAGGACTAATTGCTGCGGGAAATTGCTTTGGGCATATAATAAAGAGCATTTAGACTTTATGGATAGATATATCACTGCTTCTTTACGTGAAGTACTTCCGAATATGAATCAAAGTTTGGCAAGCAGGCTTCCTATTTGGATCAAGAGCGGAAAGAATCGTGAAGAACTTAAAAAAGGAATCGCAAAAATTAGGAGCAAGCTTGAGATATGTAATTAAAAGCACGATAAAACACTCCATTGTCGCTAATTGGTAATAATCACAAATAGGGCAAAGAAGTATCATTATCTGAATCAAATTCCATTTTAAAAGACTATACTTTTACAAATAATATCGCCGTATTTTTTTTGTGTTCCCCTTAATGGAACAGGTCCCGTCCTCGCATGTCATGGAATCGGAATTTCTTTTTCCATAATATAATCATCCATTACGAATCCATTCCCGATATCCGCAATTTGCTCCCGTACGGTCCGGAAGCCTTTTTTCTCATACACCGCAATACTGGGTTCGTTATGTCTATTAACCGTAAGCCAAATATGGCTTAAGTTTCGTTCCTTGCAAAGATGCTCAAGAAATGCAAACGCTTGACTGGCGTAGCCTTGCCCCCGGTGCTCCTTGCCTATATAAAACTTGCTTAGAAATAGCTTCTGCTCTTCTTGTCTGACCGATATATATCCAATCGGGGAGGCACCTTCGTGATGGATTAAGTAATATTCATACCCTTGATGATGAATCTGATCCGCAATCGCTGAAACCGATTGATATTTACCAATCATGTAATCGATCTGCTCCATTGTAATAAGGGATACATAGTATTCTCGCCATATTTCCGCCGCTAGACGAGCAACCTCTGCAATTTGTTCGGCTGTATTCACGAGTGTAAGCATAAGTTTCATGACATGTGCCTGCCTTTCCCAGATCTCTTGTCTTACCTTCCACTACAATATCATAAAATTCAGCAGCGAGTGAGTGATTTCAATTATCGAATCCTAATGTTTATCGCACCTCACGAGCAGCGTGAATCGGCCATTCCGCAGACGTATCAAAGCACCAGAGCTTCCCATAACCCTTTTATTGAAATGTCTTAAACCACATCAAACTCTACAGGCCATATTACAGTACCTGGAAAGAGAGTGCCTGCCTCCACGCCATCACAATAAGATGTGATCACTGGATTAGAGCTTAATACTTTAATCATACTAGCTTTCCCAACATTTACTTCTGACTTATAAGGTAGTGTAACAAATTCCTTGATGCTGCTCGAATAAGGGGATAAAGGTAAAAGCAGCTCGGAATCATCTGGTCTCATTTTTGCCTTCATATAACTGCAGATGGCGACTACTGCTTCAGGACTATTAGCAAGAAAACTATCAATCTTTCGGGGATTGTTGAGATCGTATCGAACGTATCCGCATAAATTTCCATCTACGCAAATAGCGGATGTTTGCATCCCTCTTCCATAACTTATCCAGTCTATTAATGTGCTGCCTGGTGAAAAAGCCAAATTACTATCACCAAACCATTTCTCCCACATAAAGGTTAGCTCTTCAATATCTGATCTCCTAATCCTTCGTTCAGTAATGGAACGGTCTAATTTGGGTATATCGTTACATGAATTTGTATATGAGAGCTCCCGAACATTTTAGTTTTGTAACCAAAGCGAGGGTAATATGTGGAATGACCGAGAAGTAATGAGAAATGATATCCCTTATGAGTTGACCGTTTATGGCCTTCTTCAATAAGCATTGATCCAATTCCAAGCTTTTGGAATTTTGGGCGTACTGCAATAGGTCCAAGAATGACTGCATCCAATGTTTCGCCTTTAACAAGGACTTTTTGCGGTGTAAAAAGAGCATGACCAATAATATTTCCATTATGTTCTGCTATTATTGACAGCTCAGGATCGAAAGTCATCCGATTTCTTAAGGCACTAACCAAGGATACTTCGCCCATACCGTAACCGTATGAAAAGGCAATCGCATTTACTGCTGCAATTGCATGGTAATCACCAGGTTGTTCTGATCGAATCGTTACATTTACCAGTTCCATTTCTCCTCCTTATTTTTGCACCTTCCTATTCATAATGACAAATCTGACGAATCAGTTCATGGTAAAAAACGGTTCTTTATTAAATTATCCCGCTCGTTAACTTCATTTTCCTTTTTTAATAAATTTAGTGATTTATACCGATAAAATATGATATATTTCCATAAAAATAATTTTAGTTATGGGGGATTTCGTTGATTGATCGAGATTATTATCTTTCACTATGTATCGATGCACAAAAAAACCTTGAATATTACAAAACAGAAGCGGAACGGAAGGTAATCAAATGGGAATATACAAGCGGCAAAAGATACGACATAACTCCATTCTGGTTTGAAAGAAATCAAGAGCCGGTTGCTAAGGTCAGAAAACAAGAAACTTCCTCAAAATATGGTTTAGATGAAAGCGGAAATGTATGGGTGGCGGCATTCGATTCTTCTACCGATATTATCGGATACCGTTCTCAAGATGAACAAGGTATCATAAACCGACTATATCGAAGCGATGGCCGCCTCGACTCTATCCAACACATGACTATCATCAATGGTCTTCCAACCCATTATGTCGAATTTATTGTAAGAATGGGGAGCACTCTGGATACCGTTTGGCATTATGAAGAACATTACAAATATGAGGATCGGATGCTGAATCATATTTCTCGGGAATATTGGTCAAACTTAGGACCGCGCGGAAGGCAGTATCAAGTCCAGTACAATTACGAGTTCCATATTTCTTATGATGAAGACGGGTCACTATCACAAATACATGACAACCATCAAAAAATTATATATGTTCGTATGAGCAAACAGAAAGTTATTGCCCTGAGAGAAGAAGTAAAAACCGGATTAGTCGAGGATGCGAAAGACGTATTTCAAGAGATTCATAGAAAGACGGGGAGTGAACGTCTATGTTTCGTAGCGATTTACCTTCATCAATCTTCTAGTTACATTTATGACCCTGTATATCACCCTGGACTCGAACGAATTCGAACAGAGCAGTTGGAACAAAAGCTCACTCCAGATATCCTTTGGAGCTCAGGGGAGCATCCGAGTGATTATCAGGAATCTATTCAAAACGAGGAACTGGGACGGAAACTTGAGCGCCTCGTACAATACTGGCAGATGAAAAACAACTGGTGGAAAGAAGGGAAACGGCTCTGGTATGATGTAGTACAAGAGTTAAATCTTCAAGATTGGAGCGGTATTCTTCCTATTACCGACGATTTTGTGATCTACGTTGACGAAGAGGCGCTGAATGTAAAAAAAGGCGATCTGGCCAAAAGCATCCCTTCTAATAAAGTCGATGTACTTTACGCAAAAGGCTTGCTCTCTACGATTAAAAAATAGTTCGGCACCGAAAAATCTGGTTACAACCAACACATGTGATCCAATTCATACTATCTAATGAGAAAGGCAGCCAAACTTGGCTGCCTTCATCGTTGAGCTATCCTGCTCGTGAGTTCATTGATCCTTCAAATGTTCTTTGATAATATTAGCCTTTTCTTCTCTACCAAGCTTTCGATATGCTTCGGCTTCATATTCTAGTGATAGAACCGGAAGGACAATATTATCCACGCTGATATAGCGTATTATTTCGTTAAGGATAGGTGCCAGTTCCCATTCCCCATCAACTAATTTCTGAATATCCCCTATAACTTCAACAGATACTCCATTAATATTCAATTCTCCAAAATAGGAGCGTATATTGTTAGTGGTTGAAAAAGTAACCTCTCTCTTTAGGTGCTCTTTGAACAAGGATTGAATTTCAAACGCCCCGTTCTTGTCTGTTTGGATACTATATCTGCTGGCTCGCACTTCAACCCTTGCAGAGCAAAACTTGTACTTCCTGTCAAAGCCCAATGAATATTTGCAATTGATAATCTGCTATCTAACAATTTCAATATTTCTATAAAGCAGGGCTTAATCAAGTGCCCTCCCCCTCTCAACTTAAATCAAGAATTACTTACAACTGGCTGCCACGGATACACGGTTGGTATTAATAACAGATTCACTACTGTGGGGTCTTTACTAATGATTGTTTTAAGTTCAGCCTCATCGTCAGTATCAATAATGATCATACCTCCTGTATGATTTGAAAAAGGCCCTCCGGATAATAGCCTTAACCCCCCCGTTCGGGTAACGCCCGGAAATATTCTACAACGACCTCACGAAATTCCAGCGCAGCCCGCGAAATGTACCGGCTCTTGTGCCATTGCAAAGCAATCTCCCGAACCAATTCGTCATTCTCTACTTGCAGACATCGGATATGCTCCCGTGAATGCCTCGCCGTGCTCGGGATGAAGGCGATGCCAATTTCGGCTTCCACTAGAGTTGTTATCCTTGCAGGTTCATCCCCCTCATACACATATTTAGGGGCAAAGCCAACCGAATGGCATACGGAGTCGACTAAATCGCGAGTGCCGTAGCCTTTCTTCACGCCGACAAACCATTCATCCCTTAGCTCGTCCAAGGATACGCTGCTTCGGTCTGCCAGCCGGTGCGTCTTGGGAACGGCTACAAGGATAGGATCGACGAAGACGATTTGACATTCAATGTCATCCCCTTCTATAGGAGGTGAGGCCAAGCAGTAATCGACCTCTCCTCTATGAAGATGCGCGATCATTTCCTTCGTAGTCAGCATTTGTACATGAAAATGGATATAAGGCTGCTTTTTCCGAAATTCCCGAAGGATATGGGGCAGCGTGCTTGCCGTATTGACCGCCAGCTCCAATGTGCCGTGATCAGGGCTGGATAAATCGCTAAGCTCCTGCTTCCCCTGCTCTAACTCAAACAAAGCCCTTTCTGCACGGCGCAGGAACCGGCTTCCGAATTCATTCAATCGCAGCCTTCTCCCTACCCTATCGAATAGAGGGACCCCTAGATCCTCCTCCAAGCGTTGAATTGTTTTACTTAATGACGACTGAGTAACGTGCAAGCTTCGTGCTGCTTCGGTCACATGCTCCAATCGGGCTACCGTTAAGAAATATTGCAGTTGAAGAAGTTCCATATGCCTCCACCATTCATTCCTTCTAGTCAATGAAATTATAGCATGAAATGCGTTGGAATAAATAATTGATATCCAGTACGATAAAATCATGACAAAAGAAGGGATGACCGCAAATGAATGCTCGCAGCAGATGGCTGATGATTTCCGTAGGCCTCGGGATACTCTTGAATCCATTAAATTCTTCGATGATTTCTGTGGCTATTGCAAGATTTCAAAATGTGTACCAGCTTGATTTTACAGCCGTATCCTGGATCATTTTTTCTTTCTACATTGCGAGTGCTATCGCTCAACCCGTCATGGGTCGGGCCAGCGATTTATTCGGTCGCCGAAACATATTTCTTATCGGGCTGGTTGTGGCCTTCATTGCCTCCCTGCTAGCTCCGCTATCGCCAAGCTTTGGATGGCTCATCGTTTTCCGCGTTGTGCAATCGATCGGAACGAGCATGATGGTTGCCGTCGGAATGGCCATTGTGCGAATTTATATTACCGAGAAACAAGCCATTGCACTGTCTGTGCTGTCCGTATTCCTATCCGGAGCGGCAGCAATTGGACCTTTCATTGGAGGGGTTTTGATTCATTGGTGGGATTGGCCTGCGATCTTTTTCGTCAATATTCCGTTTGCGTTGGCGAGCTTCTTCTTGGCTTGGAGAACCATCCCTCAGGACGAATCGCCGGCATCCGCTGCGCGAAACATGTCCTTTCGCCAATGGTTTGCTGTGATTGATGTGCCGGGGATCCTGCTCTTTACGGCAGGACTGATTGCCCTGCTCATTGGATTAATGTCAGCAAAATCATCTGGACATATCTCATTACCTTATGTCGTCATTGGTCTGGCGGGCCTCGTTACACTTGGTGTTTTCGTACGATATGAGCTACAAGCGAAGTCACCCTTCATACCATTGCGTACCTTTGCCAAATATCCCGCCATGACTTGGGTCAATGTCCAATTCATTCTCGTAAACGTGCTTTTTTACTCGCTCTTTTTCGGATTCCCATCCTACTTGCAAATGGTGCGGCATGTCAGCGAGTTCCATACAGGGATTCTTATGCTGAGCTTGGGCATGTGCTCGCTGCTTGCATCTCCCCTGGCAGGGCGATGGATCGATAAGTCCGGACCTCGACCAGCTATGCTCTTGTCTACGATATTGATGACCTTCGGGTCCGTGTGGATCGTGACTTTGAGTCCAACTTCACCGGTTATCAGCGTATGCTTGGCGTTAGCGGCATTCGGCATCAGCAACGGGCTGAACAGTGTCGGAATGCAAGCGGCTTTGTTCAACAGCTCTCCAAAGGAAATCATCGGCGTAGCATCCGGATTATTCAATACATCCAGATATTTGGGGACCATTCTCTCTTCATTGCTGATAGGTGTCGTCATGGGAGGGGAGTTCAGCTTCGGGGGATTTCGATGGCTTGGGGTTATCCTTACGGTAATTGCATTGTCATTGGTCATCATGAACTGGCGTCGGGAGTCAGGGCAGCTGCAAGAATCTTAGGCTCATCAAGCTCAAACCGGTTTCCCCATTGCAACGAATGGAGCAACAATAGCTACAGGAAGCAGGGGCAGCATGTCTCTTCTGGCGAGGCGTTGCCCCCGTGCGTTCCCTTTTTTAATAATGATCAACCGTACAGCATTATTTCTCGGTGATAGCTAAGATCGTTTTAACAAAATCCGTTTTAGAATCAGCATAATTATGCTTATCGCCTTTATGTGCGGCTGATAGTTGTTTTTTCAGTTGCTCGTATTGCATTCTCGCCGCCTCGTTACCTCTCAAATAATCTCTGAAAGCCAGCTGCTCCAGCAAATAGTTGCTTCCTCGTCGGTACATATGAATTTGATGCGTTCGCGGCTCCCCCTTGTTAAAGTAATGTCGATCCGGTAACACATCCGTCCCTTTATATGCATAACCCAGCTTTTCCAACGGCGCAGCACATTTTGTACCATCCTGAAACTCATTAATCTCAATAGCGATATCAATAATCGGCTTCGCACTCAAGTGTTTCACCGCCGTACTTCCGATGTGATGCACGTCTAGAATGTATTGACCGGCAGCCGCAAGAATGCTTTCTCTTTCCGATATAAATTCTCTCTCCCATTCCTCGCACCAAGGTACCAAAAATACTTCACCTTTCGGCAGTCCCAGCACTCGAATCCCTCCTGGCATTGGCAGTCATATCAAAATCCACTTCCTCAATAAATTCTATCACTTCTCCGTTGGGACTGTGAACGACAGCGTTTTTGACGGTGAGCTGCGGTTCGCCGAGAGAAAGGCAGCCCGGTTCGATATAAGCTTCTGCCCCATTAGCAATTGCATGTTGGTACATTTCCTCCACATTGTCTACATAAAAGGCTAAGTGCAATAATGCCCCGTGAGCTATCTCTTGTTCCGATGACGCTTTCCTGCCTTGAGCTGGAATGACCGCTTCAGAATCAAAGATTTCAATACAAGTTCTCCGGTCGGGTGAAATCAGCATGGCAGCTTCTGTAATCCGGAAGGAAGGCAGACTCCAATGGTGCCCAACCTTAAATCCTAAAGCTTCCGTATAAAACGCTATGGTAGCTTGATAATCTTTGGCTTGTATTGCTACATGAGAAAGGCCTTTTACAACCACGAAACATCGCTCCCTTATAAAAAATATGAGCTTATTATATAAATAAAATCAAGTTAAATATATACAAACAATGAGGTTATTATAGTACAATCATTATTAAAAGTAAGGAATTTTGGACGTACATATTAGGTTTTTTAAGGTTCTGTTAGGGAGGGCTTATGTGGAACAACTAATCGACGACATTGATAACAAGATTATGAGATTGCTGCAGCAGAATGCACGAATGACGATTTCTCAAATCAGCAAAGAAGTGTCCATGTCTCAACCGTCCGTTAAAGAGCGGATTATCAAATTAGAGGAGAAAGGGATCATTTCCGGTTATACTGCGGTCTTTCATTTGCCGGATTTGAACCGTGGCACAACTGCTTTTATTCTAGTAAAAACAGAGCATTGCCAAGAGATGGTGGATTTTTGCCGGAGCTCCAAGGAAGTCACCGACTTGTTCCGCATCAGCGGGGAATACAATTATTTGATTAAAATACAAACGGCAACCGTTGAGGAGCTTGCTGAGTTTCAAGATTCCCTACTCAAGCTAGGGCCATCGAAGTCTCTTGTCAGTATGAAAAACATATTGGAAAACCGAATTTTGCTATAAAATGATGCTATAACCATGCAAAAGGAGACCTACCTATGATAGTAGCCGCCGACGGCAGCGGTGATTACCGCACCATTCAGGAAGCGCTCGACCAGATAGCAGACGATACCAATGTAAGAACCGTCATTTATATACGTAACGGGGTATACAAGGAGAAGCTTCACGTCGTGAAGCCGCTCGTAAGCCTCGTCGGAGAGAACGCGGAGCTTACGATCATTACGTATGACGATTACGCCAGGAAGACATTCCCTAACGGCGAAGCCTATGAGACGTTCCACTCTTATACCGTGTTTATTGGCGCGGATGATTTCAGCGCGGAACGGATCACCTTCCGCAATACGGCGGGCCGAGGGGAAGCCGTCGGCCAAGCGTTGGCCGCTTACGTGGACGGAGACCGGGTATCGTTCAAGCACTGCCGGTTTCTTGGACATCAAGACACCCTGTTTACAGGTCCGCTGCCGCCAGCCCCCATGCAAAGAACCACCTTCGGCGGACCGCGGGAGGGAATGCCGCGCAGGAACGTACGGCAATATTACGAGCACTGCTACATAGAGGGAGATGTCGACTTTATATTCGGGTCGGCAACCGCCGTGTTCAACCAGTGCGAGATCTTTTCCAAACGGCGTCTCGGGGAAGAAGATCCCGGGGAATTTCCGTCCGAGCGCATCCATGGCTGGCTGACCGCCCCGTCGACGCCGGAAGAGATCCGCTTCGGCTATGTCTTCCATCAATGCCGCCTTACAAGCGATGCTCCCTCGCAGTCCGTCTACCTGGGCAGGCCTTGGAGAAACTACGCCAAGTCCGCCTTTCTCCTTTGCTGGATGGGCGAGCATATCGCCGCAGCGGGCTGGGACAATTGGAACAAGCCGGAGAGCGAGCGCACCACGGTCTTTTGCGAGTACCGTAATACGGGTCCGGGCGCAGCAGTGGAAGGCCGCGTGCCTTGGTCGGCTCAACTAAGCGACGACGAGGCTGAAGCGTATTCCCCGATTAGCGTGCTTGCGGGAATCGACGGGTGGAACCCGGTTACCGCGTAAAGGATGGAAGGACCGGCTCTCGGGCCGGTCTTTTGACGTTCTCCCGACAGCCGATCGATACGGCAGCCCGTCCCTTTTACGCACGATTTCGCAAAGGAATCCAGCCCGTGAACAAGGCGCCGCCGGACGGGCTCTTGTTCTGAACGAAGAGCTCGCCGTTGTGCGCTCGAACAATCCGGCGCGCTATCGTAAGCCCGAGCCCGGCGCCGCCATACGCAGGATTTCTGGAATGGTCTCCGCGATAAAACGGTTCGAATACAACCATCCGATCTTGTTCAGCAATTCCTGGCCCGGTGTCCTCCACCGTGAAGACGAGGCGTTCGCTTTCCTTGCGCCAGCCAAGCTCAATCCTTCCGCCAACCGGAGTATGCCTTACGGCATTATCTATCAGATTGCCCAGGGCTCGCCGTAACAAATGGGAATCGCCGGTAAAGGCAACCTGTTCCAGCGGCTCTTCCTCGATATAGCTAAGCTCAATGCTCTTCTCGTTGGCTATGGGACGAAATTCTTCAGCGATCCCCGCAAAAAAGGGAGAAGCCTCCAATGGCTCCGGCCGAAGCGTTTGTTCCAGCGATTCGAGCTTCGTGTAGGCAAACAAATCAGAGATAAGCCGTTCGAGCTGTTCGGCTTTCTGGCTGCATATCGAGAGATAACGGGCCGCTTTATCCCGGTTATCGTACATTCCCCGCTCCAGCCTCAGCAGAAATCCGCGCAGCGTAAACAACGGCGATCTTAAATCGTGCGCGATCGCCTGAATAAAGAATCGCCGCTCCTCCTCCAGCTCGGACTGGCGGGTTAACGATTCCCGCAAGCTGCTGCCCATCGCTTGAAAGGCCGATCGCACATCCGCTACTTCAAGCACGGTGGATTCGGGCAAATAAAAATCCAGATCCCCGCTGGCAATCCGCCTCGCTGCCGCCCCCATGGCTTCAAGCGGTTTAATGACCACACGCCCCATTTTCATGCCGATGAAAAAGATGGCAATGAGCGTTGCAAGAATGGCGCTAACAGTAGCCAGCCCGCTGCTTCGTTCCGGAACAAAGAACAGCGCCTGGCCGCGCATCTCGCCCTGCTCAATGATGCTTAGCTGCCTCGTCGCATTATCCCCTGCACCGGTCGGGCCGGCGTGCATGATCTCACGCCCGGCGGCATCCAGCAGGATGATACCGAAGTCTGACAGCTTGGCGATATTTTGGAGCGAGTCCTGCCACTGCGGTTCCTCCCATCGCCGCGCATCCGCTTCGCTCACGGCATGAATTGCCGATGTTAGGCCGGACTGCTGCCGTGCATGCAGATGGCTTGCAAAAATGGATCGGTCAAGCAAATCCGATACTTCAAACAATAGTCTCGGCAGCAGCAGAACGATCAGCATGCCGATGATCATCCACTGGCGGATGCGAAGCCGGCCCTTCATTCCCGTACCCCTTCGAACCGATAGCCGACGCCCCATACATTCGTAATGATTTTCGGGCGTCGCGGGTCCTCTTCGATTTTTTCCCGAATTCTCCCGATGTGTACGGTTACCGCGTGCTTGTCGCCAACACCGTCCCAGAACCGCTGCAGCAGCTGGTCATAGGTGAATACTTGGCGAGGGTACTCCGCAAACAGGCACAGCGTGTCGAATTCCTTCGGCGTCAAGGACAAAGGCCGTCCGTCCAATACGGCTTCATGCGCTTTCACATCCAGGATGAGCCTGCCGAACCTCCACTCCCATTTCGGCTCTTTTTCGCTTTTGTCGTACCGCCTTAAAACAGCTTTGACCCGTGCAACCACCTCTTCCGGAGTGACTGATTTGACAATATAATCGTCACCGCCCAAGCTGAGACCGCGAATTTTATCCATATCCTCACCGCGCGCGCTCAGGAATAAAATCGGGAGATCACGCGTTTTCCGAATATGCCGGCACAGGTCCAGGCCGTTTTGCCCCTGCATCATAACGTCCAGCAGCATGCAGTCGACCGGTCTGCGATCCAATATTTCCAGCGCCTCCGCAGCGCTGAACGCTTCTATCGCTTCAAACTGTTCGTCTTCGAGATAATCCCGCATTAACTCTACGATTTCTGCATCATCATCGACAATGAGGACGGTTCGTTTGCCGTTCAAGCTCAATTAAGCTCGCCTCGCTTATTCTAATAATTTGCAATTATTGTAACATACCGCTTGGTGCATTCGGCTCATTTTGAATGATTTGAGATAGTTTGTGATTGTTTTGTGACTTTTTCGCACAGCCTTTCGTGAGATTAATCCGCTATGATGAGTCGTGACGTCAAATCTGCTAAGAAAGGAGGGTATCCGCATGTACATTGGCCGACTCGCTTACAGGATATTGGCATGGATTTTTTTCGGCTGTATTGTGGTTCAAGTGTTTCTTGCGGGAATGGCGACGTTCGGTGATCCGTCCAAATGGCAGGCCCACGCATTGTTCGTGCAGCTTTTCGCCATGCTGCCTTTGGCTATGTTCCTTGTCACATTTATCGGAGGGATAAAGGGGCGTGACCGGTTACTGAGCCTCGGGCTGTTTCTTCTCGTGGTCATGCAGTTTCTTACGGTTCAGGTATTTTCCTCCGTATTCATCATTGCAGCGCTTCATCCGCTTATCGCGATGGTTCTGTTCTGGGGCTCGATGGCGGCAGCGCGAAAAGCATGAGCTGTATCGTGTCGTGTCTGCCGGACAACGACTCATCCAGGGAGGCACACAATGAAACTGTTATCTGGAACATAAGCATGTCGATGAGCTGAAAAGGAAGGAGATTGATCAATTTGAAAACAAATATAGATCCCCATTTGGTAAAGCTGGTGCAATCTCAACATCCGGAGAAGCTGCTTCCCTTTGTCCGCAATATGAATGATCGGACGCTTGCCGCTATTTACGGCACGGATGCCGATACTTACAGATCGATTATTCGTCACTTGACACAGTTGGCTCAGGACACGGCTCGGGAGATGTTGAACGATGCGGCGTTTGCCAATAAGCTGGATCGTATTCCGTTTCAAGCGGGACAGACGATTATTGCAGTCGGCGAAAGCACGACGGACGATCTGCTTTCCTGGTTTGAGCTGCTTCGTCATCTTATCGGACTGAGAAGGCCTCAGGATGGAATCCGGTTTATTAATGAAGGCATTTCAGGCTACACATCGACTCAAACGCTACGAAGGATGAGCAGCGTGACCGCCATGAACCCGGACTGGATCATGTGTATGATCGGTGGCAATGACGCGTTAAGAATCGGCCCGGAGCCTGCCAAAACACAGGTCGATCCAGAGGAAACGGCGAAAAATCTGAGTGCGATCAGACACATCGCCGCTTCCCGGACGAAAGCCCGCTGGGTCTGGCTGACTCCCCCGCCGATTAATGAAGAGCAGGCAGCGGCTTATCCTTACTTTCAGTTCGGCCAGCTTGCCTGGCGCAGCAAGGATATCGCGCGCGTTAGCGAAACGATCCGCAGCCTCCCGGATCCTGTCGTTGATATGCAGTCCGTATTTAAGGCATATGTTGATCAACCGCCGCTCGGTCCCGATGGCGTTCATCCTACCCTGGAAGGCCATCAAGCGATTGTGACACAGCTTGTTGAAGCTCTTGCCGGAGGGATAACGGCATGAAGCTCGTCATATTCGGTGCTACCGGCGGCACCGGACGCCAGGTCGCCGTTCAAGCCTTGGAGAAGGAACATAAGGTCACGGCGGTCGTTCGTAAACCTGAGGCGTTGGATCTTCGCCATGATAATCTGGAAGTTATCCAGGGGGACGTTCTCCATCCGCCTTCCATAAGGGAGGCAATAAGCGGGAAGGATGCAGTGCTGTCTGCGCTTGGCGTCACGCACCGGAATCCGACAACCGTATATTCCGCCGGAACGGCTAATGTCATGGAGGCGATGCGGACGGCAGGCGTGCAACGTCTCGTCTGCCTTTCGTCGGCAGGGCTTGAGGTCCCCGCCGATACACCGCTTTTGCAGCGGCTTGTCATCCGGCTTGTCATTCAGCGGATGTATCGACACGCTTATCAGGACATGTCGCGCATGGAGACGGAACTCCGGGAATCCTCCGGGTTCACCTGGACCGTTATTCGTCCTCCGCGATTGACAAACGGGCCGCACACCCAGGCTTACCGTACGGCTGTAAATAGGCCGCTGTCTCAAGCGAAGGGGATATCGCGCGCCGACTTGGCGGACTTCATGATCCGATCGATTGCGGATCCGGCCACTTATCAGGCAGTTGTTGAGATATCTGACTAAAGCTACAGGAGGAGTACCAAGATGGCTGGTAAACGCATAGTACGCGGCCTTTACGTCATCATCGCAGCACTTGGGTTAGGAGCGGTTTGTTTTGCCATCCTGCCTTATCTTACTCTTGATCCAAGCCTTAGCCGTGTGGAGCTGAATCCAGCAATTCCTCTGCACTATCCGCTCCTAATCACACATATTGGCTTCGCCTTTATCGCCGTCATCATTGGCTGGCTGCAATTTTTGCCTGGCCTTAGAAAGCGGCGGCCGGTCCTTCATCGATGGACAGGAAGGGTATATTTGGGGTGTGTTGCGATCGGCGCCGTAACCGGACTTGTCGTTGGAGCTTTTTCAGCTAGCTATGTAAGACAGATGGCTTTCCTGCTCTTAGGGCTGCTGTGGCTGTTTACAGGCTGGAAAGGCTACCGGAAAGCAAGGCTCGGACGATTCGGCGAGCATGGCGTGTGGATGGCGAGAAATTACGCACTAACCCTCGTTGCGGCAAGCGCGCGCCTGCTGACTCCGTTCTGCATCCTGCTCTATTTGGCATTGCATGGAGGTCCGCCGGCCGGGGGCGTTGCAGAGATAGTGAAGCAGGTGCTGGAGATCAACATATGGGTCGGTCTTGCGGTAAATCTTGTCATCACGGAGTGGATGATTGTAAATAGGTTCAACACCAAATAAGAAAGGATGCTGAGACTTGTGACTATGCCTGAGCAAACAAGAGCATTTCTGGAGGAAGCGTCAAAGTTTCGTTGAAACGGTATCCGGGCATGATCCATCTGTTTTATGCAATGACGGATGTATTCTCCGACGGAAACGATGTTTATGAATGGATTCGTCTGCAGCTTCGGACGCTGGATGCCCAGGACAAATCGTTATCCTGATACCGACCGAATGCCGGATACGAAGCACCCGCGGGTATCTGCATGCCTCCCTCCTCATATGATGTAGAGATAACCGGAAATTGTTCGGATGAAGGCAGGGGATGAAGCATGAGCGTGTGGCATGAAGCGGATGAAGAAATTCGCCGCCTGCGGAACGAGCTTGAAGGGCTGCAGCATGGGGACGGCAGCTGGCGGTTTTGCTTTGAGAACGGTATATTGACCGATGCCTATATGATCATTGTGCTCCGGACATTGGAGCTTCCCTATGAAGCGTTAATACGGCGGCTGCACGACCGGATCGCCTCGGAGCAGCAGGACAACGGGGCATGGAAGGTGTATGCCGACGAGGAGGAGGGCAACTTATCCACCACCGTCGACGCGTACTATGCCCTGCTGTATTCCGGCTACAGTACGAAAAGCGATGAATCGCTGCGAAAAGCAGCGCGGTTCATCCGTTCCAAAGGCGGACTCAAGCAGGTGCGCGGCGTACTGACCAAGGTGTTCCTGGCGGCGACAGGACAATATCCTTGGCCATCTTCGCTGATAATTCCGCTGGAAGTACTGCTTCTCCCTCCATCGTTTCCCATCAGCTTTTACGATTTTTCCGGCTTCGGGCGGGTACATCTGGTTCCTATGCTTCTTATGGCTGACCGCCGGTTCACGATCCGGACGGATACCACGCCGGATCTGTCCGATTTGAGCGGGAGCGGTCTTGTTCACGATAGGACGGAAGACGGTACGAACTCGTCATCCCGTATTTCCCATCAAAGGCTTCTGGACGAAATTCAATCCGGCCTTCAGCAGCTGGCCGGACTCCCGGGGATGCTTCACGAGCGTGCTGTAGCGGAAGCCGAGCGCTATATGCTCCAGCGTCTCGAGCAGGACGGTACCCTGTACAGCTATGCTACCAGCACATTGCTTATGATCATGGCTTTGTTGGCCCTCGGCTACGAGAAGCGCCATCCGGTGATTACCGCCGCCGTACAGGGACTCATGACGATGGTGTGGAGCTTCGACGGGCGAAGCCATCTGCAGAACTCGCCGTCCACTATCTGGGATACGGCTCTGTTATCCGACGCTCTGCAAAGAGCGGGGACATCGCCCGACAGCCCAACCATTCGCAGAGCGAACGCTTTTTTGCTCACCAAACAGCAGCATAAGCTCGGAGATTGGAGCCTTCGAGTCGCTCATCCCGTACCCGGCGGCTGGGGCTTCTCGGAGTCCAATACGATCAACCCGGACGTGGACGACTCCACGGCTGCTTTAAGATCGATCCGTCAGCACGCGCTGCGTGATCCGGCTTACCGGGATGCATGGAACCGGGGGCTCCAATGGGTATTATCCATGCAAAATAAAGACGGAGGCTGGCCGGCATTTGAACGCGGCTCGAACAAAGAGCTGCTTGCGCTGCTTCCCATCGATGGTGCCCGCGCAGCCGCAATCGATCCTTCTACTGCCGATTTGACCGGCAGGACGCTGGAATTTTTGGGCACGGCGGCGGGACTTGGCCGAGGCCACGCTTTTGTGAGGCGCGGGGTCGATTGGCTGATCGACAATCAGGAGGAGGACGGCTCGTGGTACGGCCGATGGGGCGTTTGTTACTTGTACGGCACATGGGCTGCCTTAACCGGCATGACGGCTGTCGGCATTCCGCATGAGCATCCTTCCGTCCATAGAGCGATTGCGTGGCTCTTCAGCATTCAGAATGCAGACGGAGGCTGGGGAGAATCCTGCGCCAGCGACCGATTGAGTCGCTATACGCCGCTCCATGCGAGCACGCCTTCGCAAACCGCGTGGGCACTGGACGCCTTAATCGCAGTGCACGACAAGCCCTTGCCCTCGGTGGATAAAGGCATCCGGCAATTGATCGCTCAGCTCCACAAGCACGACTGGACGACCCGCTATCCGACAGGCGCAGGCTTGCCGGGCATTTTTTACAGCAACTATCATAGCTACCGGTATATTTGGCCGCTGCTCGCCCTCAGCCATTATGTCGGGAAGTACGCGGCGCAATGATAATCATTTCAAACTAATGCTGCCTCAATGATGCTTCAACCTCCACTTTGTATGCTTCCACAATATGCAAAAGCCTCCAATCCCCACTGCAACTGCAATAGTGGTTTTGGAGGCTTTTATGCTGACACTTTGGGACGGGCTTACTCAAACCTGTGCTCTCCTTTGCGGATTGCGCCTTTTACAATCGGACCCGCGCCTTGGCGGACAGGAGATCCGTTATTTACCAAAATACCGGCTCTGCTTAAGTACAATCGGACAATGGATCCTTTATTTGGCATTTTTTCGCTTAAAAAGCTCCGTAAATGTCCGAAGAGACGGAATAGCTGGTCTATACATAAAGAGGGTCAGTATCTTTGCATACTCCCATACGAGTGATTATGCTTGAACTCAATGATTCGGGACTGCAGCTCCCCAAGACTGCAAGCTCAATCTATTCCTCGTAAATTTTGGTCAGCAGCTCGCTCAGCGTATTTTGCGCCTGCTCCTCCTGCTCGCCGTCCACTTCCAAAGTCACTTCATCGTTGTGCTGGATACCGAGCGTCAGCATGCTTAAGGAGCTTTTGCCGTTCACTTTTCTCCCGCCCTTGATCACACTCACCTTGCACGGAAATGCGCTGGCCGCCTGTACGAACGCTTTGGTCGGACGCGCATGAAAGCCCGAAGGATTGAGTATCGTATACGTTTGAGATATCATATCAGGTCACTCCTTGTTCTTTTGTTTCACGAATTGTTGAATGCTCGCTTGATTGCCTATCGAGAGAACTTGCTCTATATATCCGGCCCATTCGGCCTGCGAGGTTTTGCGGATCAATGCTCTTGCCGGCAAAATGGAGCTCGCGCTCATGCTAAATTCATGGAGGCCCATACCGAGCAAAATCGGAATGGCGTTTTCGTCACCTGCCATTTCACCGCACATACCAACCCATTTGCCTTCCTTCCTCGCAGCCTGGATGACCATATGGATAAGCCGCAGGACGGAAGGATGACACGGTTGATACAGGTAGGAAACATTTTCGTTCATCCGATCCGCCGCCATCGTATATTGAATCAGGTCGTTCGTCCCGATGCTGAAGAAATCGACTTCCTTGGCCAAGAAATCGGCGGCAAGCGCCGCGGCCGGGATCTCAATCATAATCCCTACCTCTATGGAGCCGGATACGGGAATGCCTTCCTGAACCAGCTTCTCTTGTTCTTCCTGAAGCAGGCGCTTAGCCTCACGAAGCTCCTCCGCTACGGCGATCATCGGGAACATGATCTTCAGCTGGCCGTACACGCTCGCTCTGAGCAAGGCTCTAAGCTGCGTACGGAACAAATCCTGCCTGCTGAGCGTCAGCCGAACGGCACGCAGCCCAAGGAAAGGATTGCTTTCGACCGGCAGCTTCATATACGGAAGCTCCTTATCGCCGCCGATGTCGAGCGTACGGATGACAACCGGCTTGTTGTTCATCCGCTCCAGTACATGCTTGTAAACCTGGAACTGCTCTTCTTCGTTAGGAAGCGCATTGCGTCCCATATAAAGAAATTCGGTCCGGAACAAGCCGATGCCTTCCGCGCCGTTCTCGATGACCTTCTGCAAATCTTCCACGCTGCCGATATTCGCCGCCAGTTCAACGCGATGGCCGTCCTGCGAGATCGTCGGCTGATCCAGAAGCTTCCGCAGCTCTCTTCTCTTTTCATCGTACGCTTGTTTACGAGCTTGATACATTGTGAGCTCTGCATCGGTCGGATCAATGATAACGGTACCCTCGACGGCATCCATAATGACCATCGTGCCGGTCTCGATTCCGGAAGCGTCCTTGCCCGCTCCGACAATGGCAGGCACTTCGAGAGATCTCGCCATAATGGCCGAGTGCGATGTACGGCTGCCGATCTCTGTTACAAAGCCCAGCACATAATCGAGATTGAGCTGCGCCGTATCCGAAGGGGTCAAATCTTCGGCTATGAGGACACAGGGCTCATTGATCGCCGTTACCGCAGCATAGGATACGCCGCGAAGACGGCTCATAATTCGTCCGGAGACGTCCTGCACGTCGGCAGCCCGCTCCCGCAGCAGCTCGTTATCCATCGAGCTCAGCATCTCGATGAAGCTCCTCGCTATGTCATAGAGGGCAAATTCGGCGTTAATGCTTTCATTCTCAATGTTCTCGATAATGGGATCGATCAAATCCGGATCGTCCAGGAGCATCAGATGCGCTTCGAAAATCTCCGCTTTAGCCGCTCCGAGCCGCTCCTCCGTCATCGCTCTGATCTGCTCCAGCTCCAGTCTTGCTTCCTCTACCGCTTGACGGAAGCGCTCAATCTCTATAGAAACGTCAGCCACCTTGTCAGGTGACGGCTCGTAATGTGCGTTATTCAGTCGGAATGCTTTGGCAATGGCAATACCGGGGGATGCGGTAATACCGGATAGACGTATGGAACTCAGTTTCGCCATAGAAGAACTCCCCTTTCTTTCTTATCAGGAATGAGATTGCAGAAATTGCTCGTAATGCTTCATAATGGCAGCATGTAGCGGGTGACCCTCGCCAATTGACGTATATTTGGCGATCGTTTGAGCGGCGCCAAGCTTGGCAAGCTCGGATTGCAGCTCTACCGCTTCCGGATCCGCTTCGTCCTGGAATAATAGTGCCGCCGCGATGCCCATGGTCAAATAGTTCGGCATCATCCCCAGCTCATATGCTTGCAGAGCCGGACGGACAAGGCGGTCGTTACGCGACAGCTTGCGAATCGGTGATCTTCCCACTCGCGTGACTTCATCCGTCAAATAAGGATTCACGAAACGGCTGATAATTTTGCTAATGTATTGCGCATGCTCCTCAAGCTGGAATCCATACTGGCGAACCAGAACCGCTCCCGTTTCCTCCATGACACGCCGTACCCGCTCCGCAATCGAGGAATCCGCCATAGCTTCTTGTATCGTAGCAAATCCTTCGATATATCCCAAATAAGCGGCAACGCAGTGTCCTGTGTTAACGGTAAAAAGCTTGCGCTCAATATACGGCTGCAGCCGGTTCACATAATGAACGCCCTCGATGCGATGAAAGCCAGGGATCATCTGCGATTCATCGACGACCCATTCGTAGAATGGCTCCACCTTCACTTCCAGAGGATCCTCGTTGTGCTGAATCGGTACGATGCGGTCAACCGCTGCATCAGGGAATGCGACGGTCCGGCTCACCTTCTCCCTGACCTCCGGGCTCAAATGGCTGTATACGTGCTCTTTGAGCTGGGTACTGCCGCCAATCGCATTCTCACAAGCGATTATGTGCAGCGGCGCCGCTTCCCTCTCCGCCCGCTTCTCCAGGCCTTTTGCAATACCGGGAGCAATATGCTTAAGAATGTTCACTCCGACGGCGGTTGTGATCAGATCGGCTTGGGATACGGCTTCGGCAACGCCGTCCAGATGCTTGCCGTTAATAGCCGTCACGCCCTCCACCAAGAAGGTATCCTGGCTCTCATTCGCCAGGCGGACCGTATACGCCTTTCTCTCCTGGAGCAGCTCCACCAAGCTGTCGTTCACATCGGAGAAACAGACTTGGTAGCCCGCTTGAGATAATATCAGCCCGATGAAGCCTCTGCCTATATTGCCGGCACCGAAATGTACCGCCTTCATAGCTCCATACCGCTTTCGAAGATGTTCAGCATATCCTCCGGCGTCTTCGCCGCCATAATGCGTTCGATATTCTCGTCCTCGGAGCAAATCATGGCCACATTGGTCAAAATATCCAGATGCTCATTGCCCGCGGCAGCGATGCCGATCACCAGGTTGGCTCTTTCGCCGTCCCCGAAGTCTACGCCTTGCGGAATTTGTACGATAGACAGCCCTGTGGAGACAATCAGCGACTTGGAATCCTGTGTTCCGTGAGGGATCGCCAGCCCATTTCCCATATAAGTAGACAGTGTTTGTTCACGCTCGATCATTTTCTCGATATAAGCCGGGGACGCGTGACCCGCATCGACCAGCAGTTGTCCCGCCATGCGGATAGCTTCCAATTTATCTTTAGGCTGAGCGTTCATTTTGATTTTGTTCACAGATAAAATACTCATAGCAGGTTCTCTCCCTATCCGAATTATTTTTTATTTTCTAAAAAAGCCGTAAGCTCTCGCGATAAAAATTGCTTGATCTCGCTCTGCTCCCCTGTTCTCAGAAGCTCAATCATTTCCGGAAGCAGCAGGTAGGAGCTGATTTCGCTCAGCACCTCCAAGCTTTCCTTGGGAAGCTCTTGCGAACCCAGCATGAGCAGCACATGCCTGACGCCAGGCGATACGGGCTGATCCAGCAGTAAATCCTCCTTCAACTGAAACAGCGTCAGGGTAGGCTCCAACACCCGCCCGCTTCGGATATGAAACAGCGCCAGCTCCGTATCGGGAATGACTTGGCTGCTTAACCGCTCCCGTTCCAGCAGCAGCTCGACGATTGATTCCACATCCTCGATATAACCCGATTGCCGCGCGTATTCGCACATGACTTGAAGCGTCTCGCGCAAGCTATGAAACGATTGATCCAGAGGATACACCGAGAAGCCGTCCACAATCCGGACGATTTCATTGACGTACAGCCGGATCCGGTGAAGGCTTTCGGTTGAATGCTTGAGGTTCCGTACTACGGCTCCCTGGTCCCTGCCGTTGTCCTTTTGCAAGGTGACGTTTTGGATAAATAACCGGAGCCGTTCGGCTTCATCCTTCGTTAGCAGCGGGCTGAGCTTGATATATTGGTCGTCATCCAAAGGCAAATCTACCGTCGAGATGATCAAATCGTATTCAGCCTCCGGAATATGGACCGCCTCAAACCAGGAGACGTGACCGAGAATTTCAATTTGCGGGAGCTCCTTTGTGAGCCGAACCGCAAGCATCTTCGAGGTACCTATTCCGCTGGTGCAGACGATGATCGCTCTGACGTTGCGGCGCAGCTGCTTTTGCCTTTCCAATGAAGCGCCGAAATGCATGACCAGAAAGCCGATCTCTTCGTCGGGAACCGCCGGCTCCGTTATTGTCTCGTTAACCGACAAACGTATGGCTTCAAACAGCTCTTCGTAGTCTCTCTTGATTTGCGTTAGCAGCGGGTTGCGGATCGTTGCTCCGGCTTGAAGCCGTTTCAGTGCGGATTCAAGGTGGCTTAGCAGGCCGTCCCTTAGGGAGCGGTCCTCACTGTACGATACACCGCTGCGCTCTTCCATTCGACGGATCAGCTTCCAGACAATTTCCATATAGCTTAATTCATCAAAAGGAAGCAGCTGGTTCGGGTGAGGCTCCTCCGGTTGAAGCAGCTCCGCCAGATAGCGTATTTCAGCCTCCGGCCATTCCATGGGAACGATCTTGGACAATTGTTCTATCGTATGAGTGAGCAAATCACTTCGACGTATGGTTTCGGTTTCTACATTTGCCTCAATAACCTTTCCCTGCTTCATTCTTGCTATCAAAATAGAGATGTCGATCAAGAGACGGGTATATTCACTTTCCGACAGCTTATTTAAGCCTTCGTCCTCCGCATCCCAAAGCGCCGCTTCGACGTCCGCAAAATACGATTTGCCGATGAGCTGTAGCAGCTTCATGACAAGCGGCGATGGAGAGCGTGCCGATTTTCCATACAGGTCGGATTCATCCAGATAGTTTCTCGCCAGCCGTGCGATCAGCTTCCGTTTGTTCATCTCCGTGCCGTTCAAGCCGACGCCGTACCCTCTTCTTCGGATAAGAGTAAGGTTGGACTTTTGGATCCAGCTCTCCAGCTCATCCAAATCGTTAGTAATCGTCGGGATGGTCACACGGAGAGAGTGGGCTAAAGCGAACAGCTTCACCGGCTCATCCTCGTCAAGCAAAGTGCACAAAATGAACAGCTTGCGGTCCTGCGACGAATGTTCGATCGCTGCCGCATCATGCAGCTTTCTTTTGAAAGCCTCTATGTCCTGCAAATCGCCTTGAAGCTGGATGCCTTTGCCGGACTTTTTTTGCAGCGATAAGCCGGAAGACGATATTATCGCCTCCAGCTCCGTCAGCTCCCTGTGAACGGTTCGCGTGCTCACGTTGATTTCTGCGGCAATTTCCCCGGCTGTCACATCGACATTACGGCTCAGCAGCAGCTCAAGGATTTGACGGTGCCTATGAGAGAGGGTCATATGCATGCTCCTCGATAACATAATGGAGATAACGCCGGCCGTAAGCCAGCGTTAGCCATGATTCTTAACCCCGCAATCGTTTGACGAGATCGTCGTATTCCGGGCTTTTCATGAAATTATCAATGGAAATATGCTCGGCTTGCGGCGCTTGATTGCGCGCCCGATCCGTCAACGATTTGTGAGTGATTACGATATCGGCGTCCTTCGGTATTTCGCTGATTGCGGTGTTTACCACGGTGACGTCGACCTCGGCCTCTTTCATTTTCTTTCTTAATATCGAAGCTCCCATCGCACTGGAGCCCATACCGGCATCGCATGAGAATACGATTTTGTTGACTGCGGAAGCCGGCTTCACTACCGCTTCAGCTGCAGCCGGTGCATTAGCAGCAGCCGCTGCTCCCGCTGCGCTTGGCGCTTGCTTCATTTGTTTCATTTTCGCCGTTGCTTGTTCAAGCTCATCCTCTTCACCCGATTGCTTGGTCGTTTTGAGCAGCAGTGCGGCAACGAGGAACGAAACGATAGTCGCAGTGATGACCCCAGTGAAAATGGAGAGCAGACCGCCCTTAGGCGCCATAGCGATGTAGGCGAAAATACTTCCCGGCGACGGTGGAGCGACCAAACCGGCTCCGAACAAGGAGAACGTAAAGGTACCGGTTACTCCGCCCGCGATAACCGCCAAGAGTAAGCGAGGGTTCATCAATATATAAGGGAAATAAATTTCATGAATACCGCCGAAGAAGTGAATAATGGCGGCACCGGGAGCCGACAGCTTTGCCGAACCGCGTCCGACCAGCCAGTAGGCCATCAATATTCCAAGCCCCGGACCTGGATTGGACTCCAGCATGAACAGGATGGAACGTCCTGTATTGGAGGCCTGCTCCAAAGCGATAGGACTCAGAACGCCATGGTTAATGGCATTGTTCAGGAACAAAATCTTGCCCGGCTCGATCAGCACGTTGGCCAGCGGCAGAAGCCCTGCATTCACCAGGAACTGAACTCCGGCTGCGAGCGCTTTGCTCACGATTTGGACGGCTGGGCCGACTACGGTGTAGGCAAGAACCGCCAAAATACCGCCGATAATACCGGATGAGAAGTTGTTGACGAGCATCTCGAAGCCGGATTTCACTTTGCCTTCAATCGACTTGTCAAAACGCTTCAACACCCAGGCAGCGAAAGGACCGACTATCATCGCTCCCATAAACATCGGGATATCCGTGCCGACGATAACCCCCATCGTCGCTACCGCGCCGATGACACCGCCGCGCGTTCCGTGAATCATCGATCCGCCCGTGTACCCGATCAATACTGGCAGCAGGTACGTAATCATGGGGCCGACTAGCTTAGCCAAATACTCATTGGGAAACCAGCCTGTCGGAATAAATAAGGCGGTAATCAGCCCCCACGCGATAAAAGCACCGATATTGGGCATGACCATGCCGCTTAAAAAACGCCCGAAGCTTTGCACTTTGACCCGGACTCCGCCGGAGGACGCTTGTTTTTGTGCTGCGATAGTATCCATTAGGATAACCCCCTTTAACTATTTCATGATCTAATCGTAATGCAAAAGCGCTTTCAGGTTCAATGAAATCAAAATCCTGTTTCGTCATGAACATTGTTGACAACATTTTTTTACCCAAGTCTTGGGCCCGGCGAGGGAACTGCTTCCATGGAGAAAACTAGTTGCTACGGATGACAAAAAAACCCGGATCCATTGGAGGATCCGGGTTTACGTTGATAGGGTCAGAACCTAATGTTGCCAGTGAAGCCGTTGGAAAACACTCTTTTACTTCGCCGCAGGCATCGGCTTCTGCTCCTTATACTGCAGCTCATACAAGCGGTAGTAGTAGCCCCGCTGCGCCAGCAGCTGGTAATGGTTGCCGATTTCGCGCACTTTGCCCTTGTGCATGACGATGATCTGGTCGGCATGCTGAATCGTCGACAGCCGGTGGGCTACGATAAGCGTCGTTCGGCCCGCCGAAATGTTGTGCAGCGCGTCCTGAACGACAATCTCGGTCTCGGTGTCGATGTTCGACGTCGCCTCGTCGAGAATAAGAATTTCCGGGCGGAACGCGATCGCCCGCGCGAAGGAAAGCAGCTGCCGCTGACCGAGCGACAGGTTGATGCCCCGCTCGCCGAGCAGCGTGTTATAGCCTTGCGGCAGGTCGCGGACGAACTCGTCGATATGCACCATTTTGGCCGCATCGAACACTTCCTCATCCGTGATTTCGGTGTTATTCAAGCGAATGTTGGATGCAATATCGCCGGTGAACAGGAAGACGTCCTGCTGCACGATACTGATGCTGCGCCGCAGCTCGTCGAGCGGGATATCGCGGATATCGACGCCGTCGAGGCGAATGCTGCCTTTTTGAATATCATAAAAGCGGTTGATCAGCTGGATGATCGAGCTTTTGCCGGCACCCGTCGCTCCTACGAAGGCTATCGTCTGTCCAGGCTGAATGGTGAAGCTGACATCCTTCAGCACCCAATCTTCTTTATTGTAAGCGAACCATACATGGTCGAACGTAATTTCGCCGCGGATCGGCTTCGGCAGGCTCTTGGTAACCTCCGAATCGACGATGGACGGCTTCTCGTCCAGCATTTCGAATATACGCTCCGCTCCGACCATCGCGGTCTGAATCTGATTGTATTTCTCCGCCAAGCTCATCAGCGGCTGGAAAAACTGTCTTACGTAATGCGTAAAAGCATATACGATACCGAACGTGATGCTGCCTTCGATAACGCTGGCCCCGCCATACCAGAGCAGGAGTGCAATCGCCAGGTTGCCGAAAAAGCCGATAGCCGGCTGGAAGATCGAGTTAATAACGGTACCCCGCATCCCCGCACGGTAAAATTCCGTATTGTGGTGATCGAACTGCTCCCATTGTCTTTGCTCCCGAATAAACAATTGCGTAATCCGGATGCCGGACAAGTTTTCCGCCAAAAAGGAGTTCAACCGCGACAAAATGATTCTCGATTTACGCTGCGCCTCTCTGATGACAGACCGGTACCAGAACGTAAGCACCGCAAGAAACGGGATGACCGCAAACGACAGCAGCGCGAGCTTCATGCTCATTTGCATCATGATAACGATCGTTCCGATCAGGAAAATTACGTCCTTCACCAGGTTGACGACAACCTGCGAATATAATTGGTTCAACGATTCGGTGTCCTGGGTTACCCTAACGACCAATCGTCCGACCGGATTACGGTCAAAGTACGACATCGACATCCGGTTCAAATGGCTGAACAGCTGCTGCCGAATATTGAAAATGATCGTCTGGCCCGTATATTGCAGCAGATTGCTTTGCAAATAGTTGAGTATCGCACCTGTCACAACTGTGAGCAGGAACAAAATTCCAAGCGTAGTAAACCCGCTGTAATCCTGCTTCTTAAATGCATCCAAAGCCGGTTCATCCAATACAACGGCATCATATACGCTGTTCTCCGCCGTCGTCAGCTTCACCGCTCCGCCCTGCTCCGCAACCTTCAATTCGGATTGCTGCGCAGGCAGCCAGCCGTTGATCATGTACTCACGGCCGTCGACGTTCACGATCTGCTTCTTTTCGGTCCCTGCAGGAATCGTTCCGTTCTCCGTCTCATCGGGCTCCAAGCGGACAAAGTCCCGGCCATTCCAGGAGGCAGCTGAACCGCCGTAAGGCTTCAGCTTCCCGGCTTGATCGCTGCTGACAGCGAGCATGGGCTTGTGCATCCCGTTGATATGGCCGTCGATTGCGATTTTCATTAAGTAGGGTCTTGCCAAGTCCGCCACCACGATCAAAAACGAAAGGGCGATACACAGAAGGATCATCTTCCAATAAGGCTTGGCGTAAGACATAAGCCGCGAGATCAGCTGGCTGTCTTTAAAATTCTTGATCTCTTTCTCCGTATGAATATTCATGCGCCTGCTCCCTTCCGAATAAGCCCGCCCTGAGTCAAATCAAGCTCTTGGCCTTCCTGTCTTTCGGCCTCTTGATCCAACAGCTGCTTATGGTACATATCCGCATAAATACCGTTTTGCCGAAGAAGCTTCTCATGCGATCCTTGCTCTACGATTTCGCCTTCATCCATAACGACGATTTGATCGGCGGACTGAACCGAAGAGATCCGGTGTCCGATAATAATGGTCGTTCTTTTGTTCATAACCGATTTCAGCCCTTCGAGAATCAAATCCTCGGTTATCGTATCTACGGCCGACAAGCTATCATCGAAGATGAGAATGGAAGGCTTCTTAATAATTGCCCGGGCAATGCTCACACGCTGGCGCTGTCCGCCGGATAACGAAATGCCGCGTTCGCCGAGCGCCGTATCGAATTGTTCGGGAAACTCTACAATGTTATCGTACACTTGGGCTACCTTGGACGCTTCGACAACCTGTTCATCGGTATACGGCTTCGGGTCGAAGCCGATGTTGTCGCGAATGGTCGACGAGAACAGGAACTGATCCTGCGGCACGATGCCAATCTGCCCGCGCAGCGTCTGCAGCGGAATTTCATGGATGTCGTTGCCGTCGATGAATACCGTTCCCGCCGGCGGATTATAAAGGCGGACAAGCAGATGCACGAGCGTGCTCTTCCCGCTGCCGACACGGCCGACGATGGCGAGGCTGCTTCCTTTTTTCACTTTGAGCGAAATGTTTTTCAGCGTCGGTCTGCTTGCCTCCGGGTAAGAGAAGGTCAGATTGCGAATTTCGATATCCCCGTCGATGTTATCGATGTGCTGCTTGGCCATCTCGTCGTCGACGATATCAGGCTGCGTGTTGAAAATTTCCATCAAGCGAAGCTCCGACGCTCGGCCGCGCTGCATCAAATTGACGACCTTGCCCAAGTTTTCAATCGGTCCCATCAGCAAGGATAAATACGTATTGAACGCTACGAATTCTCCTAGCGTAATAATGTTTTTAAGCACCATAATGCCCCCGAGCACGACGGATACGAGAAAACTGAATCCGACGATACCGGAGCTCAATGCGCCGAACAGCGAGTTCGAGCGGACGAACCTGCGGTTCATGTCAACCGCATGCTGATTATCCTTGGTGAACAGCTCGCGCTCCGCCTTTTCCTGTACAAACGCTTTCACGACACGAATCCCCGCGGTGAATTCCTGCACTCTGCTGGTCAAATCGGAAATGGCCTTTTGCATATCGACGGATTGCTGCTGAATCCGGCTGTTGAAGCGATAAGCCAAGAGGCTTAACAGCGGCAGCGGGAGCATGGTTATCAGCGTCAGCCACGGATTTACCGATGTCACCATCGCGATAACCGAAATGACGATCAGCATGAGCGATTCCATAATATTGAAATATCCTTGCATCGTCACCTCGCGGACGACGCCAACGTCACTAATCGCGTGGGACATTAAATCGCCGATCCGCTGGTTGTTGAAATATTGCGCGGATAGCCTCTCCCAATGCTTGAACAAATTCCCTCTTACACGCATTTCGAGCATTCTTGACAGTCGGAACAAATAAATCCGGCTCGTCGAACGGAAAAATGCTATCCCAAGCCCTACCGCCGTCATCCACAGCGCGAACTTGATCGTTTCCTGGTACGTTAATGCCGAATCCTGCAATTTGTCCGTAAAATCACCAAGCAGCAGCGGTATTAACAGCTGAAGCAAGCTGGATATGGACAATAATGCAAATCCAATCAAGTAAGGCCAGCGATTCCTCTTAACATGGTTCCAAAAAATATTGTGCCTCTCCATCCGTTTTCCCCCCACGGCTTTCCGCATTGATGCCTACTTTTTACGAGTCCTTGCCGTATCTAGTATAAGGCTAATGTTAAGATTACCTTGATTGGAAGGAAGATACCATGGATATACTTGCTTCAAATTATGGACTATTTTACTTTTCCGAAATGCCAAATATGGATTTTGGCCGCTCCTCCTTTGACCCATTGGCCAAGCTGCTCCCAGTCCGTCATGCTGTATTTGCTGCTTGCCGGTAGGGCTTGCTCATTCTCGTCGTTTACCGTCAGCTGTCTGGCTTTTTTCAGCGATTCATACTCTTCGTACGACACGTGCCACAGCTCGACGAACAAACCGGGCTGGTCCGTCCCCTCCAGCCATTCGAGCTCCGGGTAATTAGCCCTCACACCGTCCATCCACTTTGAATAATCTGGCCTGTAATTGGGTAAGATTTGATATTCGACAAATGCTATAGACATTTTTTAACCCCTTTAGCTTTATTTTAAGGTAGAAAATGATACACTAATAATATGCCCTTCCGCCTTCATTTCTCAAGAAAGGAAGCCGGAGCTGGCGCATTTGCTTTCCTGCGGAAAGCCAGGTTTATGCTTACGATGCAAGCTTTCCTCCGGAAAGCTCGGCACATGCTTACGATGCAAGCTTTCCGAAGGAAAGCTCGGCACACGCTTACGATGCAAGCTTTCCTTCGGAAAGCTCTTAGGAGGAGACCACAACATGGACAGCGGAACACACCTTGTAATCGGCTTCGGACTAGCCGGATTGGCTTACATCGATCCCGTAGTTGCAGCGGATCCCAGCGTTTCCACCGCCGTTTTAATCGGGACCGTACTCGGATCGCAAGCGCCCGATGCAGATACATTGCTGCGGCTGAAAGACAACGCTACCTACATTAAAAACCATCGCGGCCGATCGCATTCGCTGCCCGCCCTCATCATATGGACGGCATTAATCACCTTAGGCCTAATGATGGCCTTCGACAACCTGCCATTCTGGCACGTGACCATGTGGGTATTTATCGCTGTAGCATTCCATGTGTTCACCGATTTGTTCAATACGTACGGTACGCAGGCGTTCCGGCCATTTTCGGAAAAGTGGGTCTCGTGGAACATTATTCATATATTCGATCCCGTCATTTTTATATCCCACCTCATTGCTATCTTCATGTGGTCGGTTCATCTGGTTCGTCCGGAGGTTCTCTTTCCCATTTTGTACATGATATTGGCAGTGTATTACGTCTGGAGATCGTGGTATCATCATTATCTGGAGTCCAATCTGTTCCAGAAAGATCCCCGCTATAAGCAGGGCGAACGCTATTATTTGATACCGACCTTTCATTTGTATGTATGGCAAGTGGTGAAGAAGATGCCTAACGGCCATTTTGCCCTTGGAGAATACAGGAACAACCGGATCAAGTGGGTCGATGAAGTGTCTTGCGATGCTCATCCGGCCGTGGAAGCTTCCAAAAACAACAAAGATATAGCCGCTTTCCTGTACTTTACCTCTTTCGCCTGCGCGGATCTTCACTTTCATGAGTGGGGATATGAGGTACGATGGGCCGATGTCCGGTACCGCCACCGGAAGCAGTATCCGTTCGTAGCCGTCATGATGCTGGATAAGGAGTTGAACCCCCTCGATTCTTATGTAGGATGGGTCAGCGAGACGCGTCTCGGCAAAAAATTGCGGGTCAATACGTAGCTCGGGTACCGATGCTGCTCGACATTCGATGAAAAATGGCAGGAGAGGCCACTTTCGCACATGCACCGTTAAAATCTTGGGCTGTTGCAAAACAGCCCTTTTCTTTTGCCTGAGGGAGTCGTATCTTATATAATACAAAAAAGCCCAGGGATTGCTCCCTGAGCTTCTATGATGATACGTTGATTCGAAGCCAGTGTCGATTAACGAGTTTGGCCAGCCAGCGATTGCTCGGCGATTTGAACCAGACGACGAGTGATGTGACCACCGATTGCACCCGTGTCACGGGATGCCATGTAACCGTAGTACCCGTCTTGTGGGATTTGAATACCCAACTCTTGAGCTACCTCATACTTTAATTGATCCAAAGCTTGGTTTGCTTGAGGTACGACTAATTGGTTACTGCTTCGGGATTGTCCTTGTGCCATGATGATCAGCACTCCTTTCAATCTGAATGATATCTTTGATGTATTTGCAAGCTTGCAAACTTATTATGTGACGCACGTCAAAAAGTATACGCACAATTTGAAAAAATCTTTTCGATTTTCAAATACTCATCAGAAAGGCGGTACTACCCGCATGAACAAAGGACTAGCACTCTTATTCGCTATTGTCGGAACGCTGCTGCTGGCCGGCATCAGCTTCTCTCTCAGCATCGGAAACGGATGGCTCGCATTGCTGTTCTCCGTATTGTCCATCGGCTTTATCGGATTCGGCTTTGTGGTCAAAGCCCGACTCAGACGGCGCAATGGAGAGGGCAATTAAAGAACGAGAAAGCCCATTCTCTCTTTCGTGATCCGCAATATGTTCTCGGCTTCCGCGGATGCCCTTTCAGCGCCTTGACGCAATATATCATGGAGCTCGCCGGACTTGCGGATGTCCTGATAGCGCTGCTGAATCGGCTCCAGCAAGGCAACGACCTGCTCGGCCAATTCTTTTTTGAACGGACCGTATCCTTGTCCTTCATACTGGGCTTCGATGTCCGCTATGGACTTATTCGAGCATTGCGCGTAAATGCTGATCAAATTGCTGACCTCCGGCTTGTTCTGAGGGTCAAATTTCACTTCACGGCCCGAGTCGGTTACGGCTCGGCTTATTTTTTTGCGGATGACGTCCGGCGCATCCAGCATGGCGATGAAGCTGCCTTGGTTGGCGCTGCTTTTGCTCATTTTCTTCGAGGCGTCGTCGAGCGACATGATGCGCGCTCCGACTTGCGGAATGTACGGCTCCGGAATCGTGAATGTATCGCCATATCTTTGGTTGAACCGCTGCGCCAAATCGCGTGTCAGCTCTAGATGCTGCTTCTGATCGTCGCCTACCGGTACGAGGTCCGCATTATATAGCAAAATATCGGCGGCCATCAGAGACGGGTACGTGAACAATCCGGCGCCTACGGATTCCTTGCCCGCCGCTTTGTCCTTGAACTGCGTCATCCGCTCCAGCTCGCCCATATAAGTCAACGTCGTCAACAACCATCCGAGCTCCGCATGCTGGCGCACATGGGATTGCAGGAATACCGTTGCCTTGGACGGGTCGATCCCCGCCGCGATATACAGCGCGGCTACCGCCTCGCTCTGCTCGCGCAGCGCGGCCGGCTCCTGCGGCACGGTGATGGCGTGCAAATCGACCGCCATGAAGTAGCAGTCGTGCGTATGCTGCAAAGCCACGTAGTTTTTCAGCGCTCCGATGTAGTTGCCCAATGTCAATTGTCCGCTCGGCTGCATGCCGGATAATACTCTTTTCATTTGATGTTCCTCCTTGATTTTCTTTATGATGTTGTTTTATGGGTGGTGTTCCGATTTTGTAAGGAACGATATCCCGCTTCACCCGCTTGTGGAATGCACAGCGCAGCGGCAGCCATCTCACCTTCACATCAGTCTGTCCCACACGTCCCATACAATAATACTCCTCAACACAAAAAGGCCCTCCGCCGCAAGGGACGAAGGACCGTGGTGCCACCCTATTTTGCTTACATTCGCAGGGACAACAACGCCCAGCACTTATAAGCCTTAAGCTCTTGTAACGGAGAGTATCCGGACCAGCCTTTGATTATGATGCACCAATACCAGGTAAGAAGCCTGTCCGCATCATTTCGTTCAGCCGTCAGCTCCAGGACCCATTCAACGCCACTGCCTACCGGTTCACAGCACCCACCGGCTCTCTGAAAGGCTCATTGCCGCCTACTTGCTCCTGTCATTGCTTATTTCTATCATTAGGTTCTGATTGCTTCTTGTTATCATATACATAACATCCACACCATGTCAATCCTTCCCCAACGGGCAATTTTTTATCCCGATCCCCTTCATATTTTGTTATTTGCCTGTCCTATATACCGTACGTCCCGCATATTATATAATAATAATATTTACGAATTAGAAAGGGAGAAATGTCCAATGCGGCCAATGATCATGCGTTGGAGTACGAATGTGCTCACTTTAGCCTGCCTTATCATGCTGATTCTTATTTTTACCCAAAAGCATCCGATCGATTGGAGCTTTCTCCAGAGCAACGACATGCAGAACTTCAAAACGTTGTTCCTGAGCATCATTCTGGAGGCGTTCCCCTTCGTACTGCTTGGCGTACTCGTTTCGGCCCTGCTGCAAATGTTCGTCTCCGAGCAAACGATCCGCCGGCTTGTCCCGAAAAATCCGGTGCTGGGCATTCTGTTCGCTTGCGTTGTTGGGATTATTTTTCCGCTGTGCGAGTGCGGGATGATTCCTGTCATTCGCCGTTTGATGAAAAAAGGCATGCCCGTATATGTCGCCATCGTATTCATCTTGGTCGGCCCTATCATTAACCCGGTCGTCTATGCCTCCACCTTCATGGCGTTCCGAAGCCGCCCCGAGATTGCTTACTCCCGCATGGGACTGGCATTCATCGTGGCCTTGGCGATCGGCCTGATTGTTTACAAATTTGTCCGGTCGAATCCGCTTCGCGGCACTACTGCTTCGGCAGCGATACATAACCATCATGCACATGAGAACAGCCATCATCACGATCACGATCATTATCACGCGCACCATCATGCTCATGAACATCACAATACACATGAGCATCACCACCATGATCACGGCAGCCATACCCATGCTGGACATACCGGGGTTACAGGCAAGCTGTTCGGCATTCTCGGACACGCGTCCGATGAGTTTTTCGAAATGGGCAAATATTTGATGTTCGGAGCCATGCTGACCGCGGCAATACAGACGGTCGTTTCGAGAGAAAGCCTCGTTTCCATCGGGCAGGGAGACGTTCAATCCCATCTGTTCATGATGGCTTTTGCTTTTGTCCTGTCGCTCTGCTCCACCTCGGACGCGTTCGTGGCCTCCTCCTTCAATACGACGTTCTCGACAGGCTCGCTGCTGACGTTTCTCGTCTTCGGGCCGATGCTCGATATCAAAAGCCTGCTGATGATGCTGTCCGCCTTTAAAGCCCGCTTCGTCATAGCGTTATCCGCATTAATTGTCGTTGTCGTATTGGTTTGCTCACTTGTGTTCGAGCGAATCTTCTTCACCTGATCGAAAGGAGCGTGGAAGCTTGAGTCCGCGAATTATCAGTCTTCATCATTTCATCAAAGCCGCGATCCTGTTCGGCTTCGCCATGTATATCGTCTCTTTGGTCAAGACGGAAAACATTTTATATTACATAGCCCCGCGCATGGTCGACTACGTCAAATGGTCCGCCGTCGGTTTCTATGCGATAGCCGTGTATCAGGTGTACCAGGCATTTCGCTCCTTCTGGGGCAGCGCCGACGCCTGCGATTGCGATCACGACCATACGCCGTCCCGGTCCATTATGAAAAATACGGTGCTGTACGGCATGTTCATCATTCCGCTGCTGCTCGGCTTTCTCCTGCCCGATCTGTCGATGGGAAGCAGTCTCGCCGCCAAAAAAGGTATGAACCTGAGCAGCTCAAGCAGTGTCAAGAAAGATTCGGGAGCCGCCGCGGCGCCAGCATCGCCGTCTAGCACCCCACCGGCACAAAGCGCCAATGCTGGATCGACAGCAGCCGCCGGTTCTTCAGAGGAGCTCTTTCCATCGGATAAATTTACGGAGCAATACGCCAAATACGCCAAACAAATTTACAAGTCCGATCTCATCAAAGTGAAAGAAGAGCTGTACATGGAAACGCTGACTACGGTGGATTTGTATATGGATCGTTTTGTCGGCAAAAAAATGGAGCTGACCGGATTCGTCTACCGCCAGGAAGAGATGAAAGACAATCAGTTCGTTGTCGGACGCTTCTCGATTCAATGCTGCTCGGCCGACGCCGCTCCGTTCGGTGTTCTCGTCGAGTACGACCGTGCCAAAAACTTCGTCGATGACTCTTGGGTTACCGTAACCGGAACGATCCAGAAAACAAGGTTCAATGACATGGACATCATGATGCTGAAGGTAGAGAAAATCGCCGCAGCCGAACCGTCCAAAGCCCAGTATGTCTACCCTAATTTCGATTTCGGCACATAGCGGCTGGAAGGGATACCACCGGAATAGACAAACAAAAATTCAGTTTCCTTGGTTTCTCAAAAGTTCACCTGGCATATGTCCAGGTGTTTTGTTTTGACATCATGACAGCGGGCGTCCGCTTTTGATACAATGAAATGCAGTAGCAACCACTCTATGCACTTTTATCCGGCAAAGGAGACTTTTTCTTATGATCAAGCAAATCGACTGGCAAGGCACTCCCGCTTATACATTGGAGAATGACAAACTGATCGTCTCCATCTGTCCTGCGATCGGCAACAACGTTTATAGCATTTGGGACAAAACGCTCCAGCGCGAAATGCTGCGAGTTCCTGCAGCTCCATCGGATTTGGCGGAACAGCCGGTTCAGTACGGCACGCCGATCCTGATGCCGCCGAACCGGATTCGGGAAGGACGCTTCCAATTCGACGGAAGGTCGTACCAGTTCGACATTAACCATGCGACCGGCAATCACATTCACGGCATGCTAAGAAGCCAGTCCTGGACAGTCGTCGCTTCCGGCGAACGGGACGGCAAGCTGTTCATCACCTCCTCGATCCGTCTGGCCCATGATGCGAATGTACAGCGGCAATACCCGCATGCGCTGGAGCTTGAGCTCACGTATGTCCTGGAAGGCAGCCGCTTGAGCCACAAGCTGAAGGTCGCGAACAATGGAACGACTGCCGCTCCGTTCGGCTACGGGCTGCACACCTGGTTTCTATTGGACGGCGAGCCGGAAAGCTGGAAGCTGCAGCTCCCTGTCAGCTCGATCTGGGAGCTTGACGAGCTGAACGTTCCGACGGGGGACCTCGTTCCGCTTGGAACGTATGACGCGCTCCTTGAAGGCGATGTGCTGAAAGGACACAACATGGATACCGTGTTCCAAATCGGGGATCATCCGTGTATTGCCGTTCTGTCCAAAGATACGGTGGAAATCCGTTATAGCGGATCCGATTTGTTCAAGCAGTGGGTTATTTTCACCAAAGGCGAAGCTCATGATTTCATCTGCCTCGAGCCTTACACTTGGGTGACCAACGCGCCGAACATCGATCTTCCTGCCGAAGTTACCGGATTGCGCGGTATTGAACCAGGCGAATCGCTGGAGCTCGAAGTCACGCTGGAAGTCGTGTACAAGTAAGGGATCACAAATATAAAAAGGGATTGTTCACTCAGCACGAATTGCTCGAGTCGAGAGAACGATCCCTTTTTTTCATTTCAGCTTACAGATTCCACTCCCGTCTTGCTTCCTCCATCGTTTTCATTTGCCCCTTGCCCCAGGCGTAATGGCCCTTCGGCTGCTTGCCCACCCAGCGCTCATCGATCGGCTCGCTCTTCAGCTGATACCTTGTATCGGCGCTAAGCCGGAACCGGTTCGTCATGTTGTCCGTCGAGCCATGCAGCAAATACATGCCGAAGATCATCACGTCTCCTGCAGAGAACGAGGTTGTGGCCCATTGGCCGCCGAATCGGTCCACCATCTCGATCGGATCCGTCGAGAACCAACCGTTCTCGTGCTGATCGCGGTCTACATCCACTTGACCGTACGTCTGCTTCATTTGCTCGAAGCGATGCGATCCGAGACATACCGTCAACGTTCCCTGCTCAATCGGTATATCGCCGAGCGGCGTCCACATCGTGTACACCTGCTTCGTCCCCCGCCCCATATAGACGATATCGTAATGCGCGCCCGTATTTCCTCCCTGCCCTACCGCACGCGGCCATTTATAGTCATAGGTCATGCTCTCTCCGCCGAGCAGTCGATCGAAAAATTCCATCACTGCTTGCCCTGTTACAAGCTCGTAAAACGGCCTCATATCTTCGTCATCCGGCTGGGCCGGACCGCCGAACATGGTTCCTTTCGCGCCTTCCGCGATGACCCCTTCCTCCAAAGGATAGCTATGGTCGAGCCGCGCCTGCTTGTCGAGCTTTCGCAGTAGGCCCGTTCGCGCCTCCAGCACCTTCTTCCGGTCGTGAAACCCGCGGATCAACAAATAACCGTCATCCTCCAGCCGTTTGCGCAATGCCGCCGTATCATGCAAAATAGCGTTCGAATCCTGCAGCTCGGTTAAATAGCGGCTGCCCATCTCCAATGAAACCTTGCCCATTTGAATGCTCATGCTCTTGCCTCCCCGAACGGTTTGGAATGCTTCACTAAGATGCCGGCGCCATCAGCCGTTGTTCGTCCCAGCCTCAAGCTCCCAAGCATATCTTGAGTTCAGCTTACCATCGGGCGCATACGTTCACCATGGCTAATCGTCTTTACAATTTGCATCCTTGTAGAGTAATGTTTAAGTCAAAGAGCCCTATCATGATCGTTTCATGCAAATCCCTTAATTGATAAGGAGCCACTTCTATGGAGCATCGATTCACCTTACCCAAGCTGTACAGCGCCATTCAAGTGCCGGGGATGGAATACGCGCTCCGGCCTGCAGGATGGTCCTATCCGAATCACCGCCATCCTTACTTCGAGTTTATTTACTGCGTTCAAGGGGAAATTGAGCAGTGGGTGGACGGTCAGATGGTGCTGCTGCAGCCTGGCGAAGCCGTTATTATTCCATCCGATTCCTATCACTCGACGAGCACTTCCATCGACAGCAGCTACTTCGACTTTCATTTTCATGTGGAGGCCGATGAGATCAATCTTGTTTTTCAGCTGTCCCGCCATACGCTGCTTCGTTCTTCCGATGATTTTGCTATGGAGGACTGGGTGAAGCAGTTTTTGACCCGTTTTGGCGAGCCGCTGTCCATGATGTCGATTCAGCCGAATGAACGGACTCACGATGTGTCCGGGTCCATAAGGCAGTCGGTTATTTTGCTGCAGATTCATTCGACCATCGTGCAGTTCATCAGCATGATCGCCTCTCATATTCTTAGTGCCGGCAACGATTGGCTTCTATCTGCCAGCGTCAAGCCGTCCCAGATCAAGCTGGCGAGGGAAGCCGCCTATCTTATGGAGCAGCAGCCTGAGAAGGCTCCCTCCATATCCGAACTGTCGCGGCAGCTGAATGTTCACCGCACCTATTTGCATTCCTGCTTCAAGCATGTATACGGTTTGTCGCCTTCCGCTTATTGGCAGCGTAAAAGAATCAACGAAGCCCGGCAGCTGCTGCAAAAAACAAGCCTGAGCATCGAGGAAATCGGCAGCAGGCTCCACTTCTCGTCAACGAGTCATTTCAGCCGTACGTTCCGGTCGATGTCAGGCATGTCTCCCCAGCAATTCCGGACTCATAATAGAAGAGCCTAGCGGACGACTGCGAATTATTGCTTGCTTATTTCAAGAATATGCATGTTCCCCTTTTCTTCCGCTTCCCGCAGCACGGTGTTGATATCCTTGTTCTCGGTTACCATTGCTTTGGCCGCTTCCTTCAAGAACGAATACATTTTCGTATCATACCGGGTCGCCTCCGGCAGCGGAGCCGGTTTCACCGCGAAAATACCCGCTAGATTTTTCCCTTCATACAGCTTCGTTTCGCTTGCAAATTGCTTTTTCAAGTTCTGGTCCTTTAGAATCGTCAGCCTAATTCCCTTGTTCATCGATTTCTGGACTTCCTCGTTGATCAGCGTTTGGATAGCTGCGAAGGCCGCATCTTTGTTAGAGCTCGTCGGTGTGATCATCGCCATGTGGAAATCGATCTCCCGGCCAAGCCCCCGCTTATCGTCAAAAGAAGGGAAAGAAACGACATCCCAGTTAAAATCTTTGCCCGCTTCTTTCAATTGCGGCAGACGTGTCGTCAAGTTCGCAATCCAATACGGGTACATCGCCAGCTTTTGATCCTTCAGGAAGTAATCGATCCCGTACGTGTATTTCTTATTGCCGTCGACAATTCCCGGAATCGTATACAGCTGGTCGTACAACCCGAACACCTTTTTATATGGATCGCCGGTCAGTGCGGCTTTTTCCTGTTTATCGTCGACCACGGGCAAGGAGTAGGCTCTGCTCAGCACCTGAGGATCTCCTATATCCAATCCGATATACTGGGTTCCCTGATCCATTCGCGTCACTTTGCGCGCCAGCTCCATCACTTCGTTCCAAGTCATTTTATCCTTCGGATACGGTACGGCGAATTTATCGAAAATATCTTTGTTATAAGCCATAACTCCATAGTTCATTGCGTACGGGATGCCGTAAATTTCACCGTTCTTCCCAAATTTCTTAAGCAGGTTGACCGCCTCCGGCTCCAAGGCATTCATGTCGATGTTCTGCCGCTTGATCCGGTCGTTCAGATCGATCCCCAAATTTTGCTGAAGCAGGTCATGCAAGTAGTAATTGCTTGTCAAAATAACATCCGGAAGCTGATTTGCGGTGATGAGCTTGTCCAGGGATGTTCCGGAAACATACTGAACTTCAATGTTCGGATATTTCGCTTTGACCGGTTTAGCGACTAGCGCATCCAGATCGGCTTGACTTAAAATTCCAGCATTATGGTTATAAAAAGTTAAAGTAACCGGCTCATTATTATACACATTTTCGTTATTGGGTGCTGAGGAGGTCTCCTTGCCTCCGCATCCGGTCAGCAGCAGTAAAGCCGACAGAACGACTCCGATACCGCTTTGAAATCCTTTATGAATACTCATTTTCACCCCTCCAATTGCTTGCAAATCAAGGACTTGTACCCTTTTCTCACTGAACAGGCAAGTTTGCCACTTGTAAAATGTCATCCGGTGACGTAATAATCCTAACGCAGATTGCCTAAGAAATGAATGAGCAATATAATTAAAACATAAACTATTCTGCTATTCCTGATAACGGGTGATTCGATGGAAAAAAGCATACTCCTATGCGGCTATTCATACCATCTTCAGAAGCTGCGAAGAGGAAACAAGAAGGTAGGATTAGGAAGCTATCTGCTTCGGTTGCAAACTCATGGAAGCTGTATCGTAACTATGGAAGGAAAGGACCTTGTCATCGAACCCGGCGATTTGATCATGCTGAGGCCGGGCAGCTCGTATGAAATGAGGATAGAAGGAGTGACCGGCAGCGGAGACTATTATTTATTTTGCCAAGGAGCCTGGATGGACGAATGGTGGAGCCGGTACGAGAAGCCGAGTCTATCCCGCATCAAGCTCGGAGAATCGATCTTGCATCCATGGAGACAGATTATTAAGGAATCGCGCCGGTTAAATGAAGAAAACAGGGAATTAACGGATTATTTGCTGCGGGTGTTATGCTTGTCGCTGGACAGGGCTGTTACCGATACGACGGCTTCTTACAGCCGATCCATGACCGCCATCCGCATGAAGCAGTTCATTGAGGAGCATGCTCACCAGCCATTCAAGGTGGAGGATGTGGCGAAGCATGTACAGCTGAGCATTTCGCGTGCGTCACATTTTTTCAAGGAGTGCTACGGGAAGACGATCATAGAGTACGCATTGGAATTTCGCCTTTCCATTGCCGTAGAGCGAATGCGGCACACGAATATATCAATGGAGCTTATAGCGGAGAGCTGCGGCTTTGGGAGCTATACGTATTTCCACCGCGTGTTCCGGCACAAATTCGGCATTCCCCCTTCCCATTTCCGCAAGCTGGAAAGATCGTTCCGCTGACATGAGGCTCCAATAATGAAAAAGGGATCTCCGGAAGGAGGCTTCTTCCGCTCTCCAACCCGCAATCCCACAAGAATACACTCACTGGCCTACTTAAGAAAATAGCCCCTCCGGCACCTTTGCATCCCACCGTTCCGGCTGCTTCAACCCCAGAGCGCGGCATACTACCGCGGCCGTATCGATCAAACCCAGCGCCTCGGGTACGTCGGAGCCAACGGCGATGCCAGGGCCGGAGCACATCCAGAATACCGTCTTATCGAGCGGATGGTCGCTGCCGTGCCCTTTGGGATTGTCTCCTCCTCCGCCATGGTCCGTCGTCAGGATGATCAGGCTATCGTCCGCCCAGCCGGCATCCTTCACTGCCTGGAGAATGATCCCGCTCCAGCGGTCGGTCTCGGTAATGGCCTGCAAGTAATCCGCAGTCCCGTAGCCATACTTATGCCCGGCCGCATCCGGATAATCGAATTGGACGAACAGCACATACAAGTCCGGGTTGCTCCGGATATATTCTGCGCAAGCTACCGCGAGCTCCGCATCCGGCATGGATACTTTATGCACGCCTATCCCGTCTTCGACAATGCCGTCCATGATCGGCTTCCAGCATGTAAATGCAGCCAGCTTCCGATCCGGATGCGCTTCATGCGCCACGCGAAAAAAGGACGGATACGGCGAATCGCCGGGATACGTATGTCTTGCCGCCCTCTCGTTGTCCAATCCGTGCTTCTCCGGCCCTACCCCGTGCAGCAAAGCGCCCCAGCACTCAGCGCTGATCGTCGGCGACACGGTCTGTGCGGACATGGTAGAAGCCCCTTTGGCCATCCATTCGTCCAAATGAGGCGTCGGAGTATGCTGCACGAAGCTGCCTGCGCCGTCCCAGCCGATCACTATGACCCGATTGATTGTATTGCTCTGTGAAGCCTTCATCATCATCTCTCCCAGCCCGATAATTTTCGTTATGAGAACTTGTTACCTAATGTTCATTGTAGGGGGATTTTCGAATTAGTCAATACAAAATGCAATTAAATACAACCAATAACAACAAAATCAACATACTGCATCGGATTTGCATCATTCCTTCACCAAGGTAAACGGATTCAAGACGACCGTTTTATTTTGAATCATTTGCTTTGTTTTTGGATTCATTATAAACTACAGGAAAAAGGTGGGAAATGACGGAAATGGCTAGCTTTTTGCACGATACTGCTGTAGAGAATTCGACCACGATTCCCGGAATTTTGCTCTCCGATTTTTACACAAGATCCCATGGCTATATGGTCAAGCGCTCCAAGGGAACCCAGGACTTCTATTTAACGTACACCGTCTCGGGCAAAGGTTTGTTCCACAATGGCAAAGAAGCGCTGGAATGCTCGGAGGGGGAAGTGACCATCATTACTCCCGGAACCCCGCACTACTATGCTACCAGCGAGCGGCACATATGGAGGTTCTACTGGTGCCATTTCGTCCCGCGCGAGGATTGGGCCCCGCTGCTGCTGCTTCCCGATGGCGTACAAGGCATCAAGTGGCTGCGGATCGATAGTGCTGCGATGAACTCGCGGGTAAGCTCGGCGTTTGCCCAGCTGCTCCAGTACAATCTTGAATCCGGTCCGTTCTCGGAGCGGCTTGCGTCCAATGCCTTGGAAGAGGTGCTGCTCCTTATCGCCAGCAGCCATGCGGCAGAAATCCAGAACATCGACCCCCGGATCCAGGAGGCTCTCAACCTGATCTCCAACCGGTACCATCAGCCGTTCACCGTCGCATCGTTGGCCGCCCAAGTTAATTTATCACCTTCCCGGTTCGCCCATTTGTTCAAGCTGCAAACCGGTGAATCGGTCATGGATATGCTCATTAAAGTCCGGTTAAGACATGCCAAAAAAAGGCTGGAGTACACCTCCTTGTCCATCGCGGAAATCGCCGCAGAGGTCGGATTCAACAACCCGTTCTACTTCACCCGCCAGTTCGCTTCCTTTTACGGCTGTCCTCCGGCTGCCTTCCGAAGAAGCCTGCAATCCTCTCACGCCGGGAAAACACCCCAATAGCAGCAGCGGCCTTTATAAGCCTGCCTAACGAGCACAGCTTTCGGCTTCGAAGTCACGCAAGACCTTTTCTTCACTGGGAAACGCGATTTGTAATATCAAAAAAAGCCTCCCGGCAAGCTTATAAAAGCTTCTCAGGAGGCTATCGGCATATTAAATTTGTCCGCCCGGATACAAAGTCGAGCTGTACAGTCTTTTCGTTTGCGGCAGCGCCTTTCCAGCCGGCTTCTTCGTTAAATCCGCGGGACGCGAGGAGTAAATGTACGCGTACTCGCTGTTATAAATAATCACCTGCTCGTGCCCCTCACCAAGTAAGTCCGCATGCACGACATAGCCGTCTACCGGAAACTCGACGACTGCATTCATCTCGCCGTCATACAAGGTAGGGTTAATGCCTCCCCCTCGGCGATAGGCCAATATGTAGTCGAGAGGCGACTCGTCCCAGCCGCTCATCGTCTCGATGATGGTGAGCCAGCCTTTGCTCGTCCGGTTCTCTTTCCATACTTCCTTGCCTTGGGCATCAAGCAGGAACATCCCGTCCTTACCGTTCTCGTTGCCTCGGACGATACGGTCCAGTCCGGCGATTTGCAGACCCGGCATATCGCCGCGGAATTTACCCAGCGCGACATGCTGGGATTCGATGGAATCCTCATAGCGCCACAGCTCATTGCCGTGCCGGTCGTACATCACGGTTACGCTGCCGCCGATCACCAGCTCCGGAACGCCGTCCCCGTTGACGTCTCCGACCCAAATACAGTCGGCGTGATCGTCCAGGTCTCGGCACGACCATACGATACGGCCGTCCGCGTCAAGGAAATCGTAGCCGGCCATCACTTCGTCACGGCCATCCCCGTCGAAATCATACACCCACGGGAAGTGACCCAAGTTGCCTTCATGCTTCCACAGCAGATTGAAATCCTTGTCCAGCGCCCACATCCGCTTGTAGCGGTCCTTCAATATAATGTCCTGCGGAATTGCATTTCCACTTAGATTGGCTATAATGATGCAGTCATGGGCTAGCGGATCAGGCAGCTCGTAATTCGCCTTCACAGAACCGGTCGAACCGTCCAAGATGTAGAATCGCTTCTCCATTACGCACAGCACTTCCATCCTGCCGTCGCCATCGATATCGCATATTTGCGCGGGGTAGTCGGATCCCGGCCCGCCCGGGTTTTCGCTCGGCTCCCCTACTTGCCACAGAACGTTGCCGAGCAGGTCCATCGCTGTCAGACATTGAACTTGATGCGGCACATAGCGGTCGTCGATGCCACCGTCAGGCTGGACCAGCAGCAGCTCCATCCGTCCGTCGCCGTTCAGATCTCCTACGAGTACTTTATTGCGCAGTCCTGCCGCCTGAATATCGATTTGTCCCAATAAGACAGGCTGTGATACGGCCGTTGACATGTTGATTCCTCCTAAGAGTTTTGCGTTAGCAAAACTTGCTTCGTAAGCGTTACTGAGTTTTCGTTAGAAAACTTTCTTCGTAAGCGCTGCTCAAGCTTTACGCTTTTGCCAAAATAACACGAATTCGCAGGAGGAACCATACACGATGCTGCTCTTTTCCTTTGATATTCTGCTTTTTTTATAAGCAGACCCGCGGTCGCTTCACCCTTTTGCAAGCAGCTCTTTCACTACCTTGACCGTGTCCGAGAAATAAGGCCGGTAGTCCAGGCCTTCAATGAATTCAACATACTGCTGCGCGACAGCATGGACTTGCTCTCGGTATACAGCCACCGGCACCTGGTAGGTGCCAAGCTCCCTCGCCTCTCCCTGCTCCCTTTCTTCCAGCTCGGTTAATTGGAGCATACCGGGTTCATCGTGCCTGACGCGGAATGAATACCCTCTGCATTCGGGATCGCCGCATCCGCAGCAAAAGAAAGGCATTCGCTGCCATTCCTTGGCGTCCGCCCAACGATGGGGCTCCACATCGTGCCTAATGCTGTACAGCATGGCAGGAAGCCCTACATCTATGCATAAAGGCTCATCGATCACCACCTCACCATCGAGCTCCAGTCTGACGTCGGCGTGTATAATTTGCAGGTCCGAATCCCAGGACCATCCTTTGCAGATTAGTTCGAACATAAAGCGACTCTCCCCTCTAACAACCGATATAACGTATTTGGTCTTTTCATTATAGGAAATGACATGAGGCTTGTATAGAACCCGTTTCCGGATCGAAATCCATGGTTATAATTTCCAGTTTTCTTCATGCGTATAATTTCATTTTTGGTACATACTACCTTATGAACGGAGGTGACTACAATGGCACAAGGACAATCCCGCAGCAGTAACCAACTGGTTGTACCTCAAGCTAACCAAGCTTTGGATCAGCTGAAATATGAGGTAGCACAAGAGCTGGGCATTCAAATCCCGCAAGACGGTTACTATGGCTTCATGGCAACTCGTGATACAGGTGCAATCGGGGGCCACATCACTCGTCGTCTGGTTCAAATCGCTGAGCAACAATTGGCAGGCAAGTTTACAAGATAATGATTCACTTCTATACTTAACCGAGGGGCGGTTCTTTCGAGAGCCGCTCCTTTTTCATCTATACAAAAAGCCCCGCCAACCAATAGGTCAGCAGGGAACCGATTCTCCAATATTAGTTTAAAATAGAAATGAAAATATAAGGACACAACAATATAAAGAACCGGCTTACATTGTAAGTCTTGTGAGCTGCATTAAATCTTTCTCTTTTTGTCGGTATCGGCAACAATGCTTGCCATGTTGTAGTTCGATTCAAACGCCACGCTTGTGCACAAAGTGTTCTTCCTCATAGCAAATTCAAACAAAATTTCTCCATGCGTCCACCGCTTCAGCTTTAACGATTCTACAGCGGTTTGCCGGAAAGACTGGACATGCAGCTCGGATAACCCCGGGCCCATCAGTTGTATTTCGCCCCCTCTGCTTTCGACTGGGAACGCTCTGACCCCGAACTTTCCAATCACATTATTGCGGATTTGCACGAAAACCGTCCCTGAGGTCAGTTGAGCCAGCTCATCCTTAATTTCGCGAAATACAAAGTCCAGCTGCCTGGCCAAAGGCACATTTTCCAAAATCATCAACATCCTCCTGTCTAGTTCTTTTATAGGTAATATTATGCATTTCTAGTGCTGTAGCCCCATTATATGTAAATACAATCCGTATTTCAACAATAAATTACATTTTGCAGGAAACTTCCTATTTTTCACCATTTTCCTACAAAAATAGACAACTTCCTCAAGGAAGCTGCCCATTATAATCCCATCCCGTACGGGGTGTCTCGTATTTTATTTACGCTTCGTCAAGAACCTCCGCGTTAAATTCAATGACGTTTCTGTCCGGGTCGAGCACGTAAATTTGCGGGAAGCCCGCTTTCGCATGAGGTCTTGCCTCATATGGTACTCCCTGCTCATCCAACCATTTTCTTGCAGCCTTGTAGCTCGATACACGCACGGCAAAATGACCGTCCCGAGTATGGATTTCTCCCTGCCGCAGCGTCTCCCCTTCATGGACAATCAGATGAAGCTGCTGTCCCGTATTCCCTACGGCATACCACGCTCCCGCGAAATCGAACGGCGGACGCTCAATCTCCTTCAGCCCAATGACGTTCTCATAAAAAAGCTTGGATCGCTCCAAATCGCGTACGCAAATACTGACGTGGTGAATTCCTTCGATGGGTAACATCGTCTATCTCTCCTGTCATGTTAATTTTATTTCGAAGCACGACTTAAGGATCACGTGCATTCCGCGCCTCCGTCCAGCTAGTACTTATGACCCGATATGAACTGCCAAGCAATGGGAGATCAGGATAAATACTATAGACCATGGTACTATTGGATGATATAATTTTCCATAGTAAGAAATTAACAATCATGTAAAGGGGATTTGCTGATGAATTGGGTCCAGGGCTTGTCGTTTAAAAGAAAATTGCAGTTTGGCTGCTACACGCTAGTAGCTGTTTATTCCATTGCACTTCTCCTTTTGATTCTCCAGAACTCCATCCATGTTGTATTGGGATCCGTGTTTCTGGTCGTGATGATCGGACTCAGCTTTCCTTTTGTAAGCTGGTTTGAGAGAGCGCTTACAGAGCCTATCAGCGACATTTCCCGAGCGGCCCTGAACATCTCCAAGGGAGACTTTTCGCAAAAGGTCATCGTCCAATCGAACGACGCTCTGGGTGAGCTCGGCAATGCTTTCAACAAAATGACGGACAAGCTTCGCGAAATTTTGCAGGATTCCGGCAATATGTCGAAACATGTATTCGACTCCAGCCGAGATATTTACTATAAAAACGAAGGCTTGAAAAGTGTATTGGACCAAGTCGCCATATCGTCGAACGAGCTTGCGGCCGGAGCAAACCAAATATCCGAAGAGCTCGCGGCCATCTCCATCGCCACCAAGGATATCGAGCAAAAAGTGACCGCCTATACCGCGTCGACCAAGGAGATGGACTCCCGTTCCGGCCAAATGATCGCACTGGTGGAAAAAGGACTGCAAGCCGTCGAAACGCAAGGCGACGGCATGAAGCGCAACGTCGAGTCGACCGCCAACGTCTCGCAAACGATCGATCGGCTGGCTCAGCAGGCGAACGGCATTTCCCAGATCACGCGGTCGATATCCGACATTGCTGAGCAGACGAATCTTCTCTCGCTGAACGCCTCGATTGAAGCAGCCCGGGCGGGAGAGCACGGCAAAGGCTTTGCCGTCGTTGCCCAGGAGGTGCGCAAGCTGGCTGAAGAATCCACCACTTCTACCAAGGAAGTGTTTCTCCTCGTCCGCAATATCGAGGAAGGGATCCGCGAAGCGCTGACCCACATTACCGAGAATGAGCAAATCGTACATAAGCAAACGCAATTGATCCATGAGACGGAATCGGTATTCGCCGAAATCGTCACGAGCGTCAAATTCATTTCCGAGCAGATCACTTCCTTCGCCCGGGAAAGCGAGTATATGCTCGACAGCGCGCAGCGCATCTCGGCGACGATGGAGAGCATTTCCGCCATCACCCAGCAGTCGGCTGCAGGCACTCAGGAAGTATCCGCTTCGATGAACGAGCAGATCACCGCGGTGCAGGCGATTGTTGCGCAGTCCGAAGAGATGACCAAACTCGCTACGAAGCTTCAGCAGATGATGCAGCTGTTTAAATTGTAGGGGGAAATGGGCGCGGCTGCAACGGATGAAAACATGGACTTCGCAGGAAGGGATATACCTCCGGTCCCTGTTGAAATCGTGTTCCTTTAATTAGACTAAAGCTGTGGGAACACGATTTCAAAGGGGACGCGTAAACTCTCCGGTACATTCCCTTACCCGCTGACGCTTGTTTTCTAAATACAAAGCCGCGCCCATTTCTTTGGGCTAGGAAGATCGGGGGCTTGGAATCAGCCCCCGGCTTAGTTGGAAAAGCCCGGGGCTAATGATCAGCCCCAGGACATGGAAGGAGGCTGCGCCTGCAGCCTCCTTTGGTTTACTCCGTCAAGCTCATGAAAGCTTTGACGTCCTCAACGGACAAATCCATAGCCTGCTGCCAGAAGTCCGGCTTGCGCAGGTCGACGCCCAAATGCTTCTGGGCGAGCTCCTCTACGGTCATGCTGCCCGTGTCTCGCAGCATGGCGATATATTTATCCTCGAACGCGGCGCCTTGCCGCAGCGCCTCGGCATAAATGCCGGCGCTGAACATGTAGCCGAACGTGTACGGGAAGTTGTAGAACGGCACCTCCGTAATATAGAAGTGCAGCTTCGACGCCCAGAAATGCGGATGATATTCCGCCAGCGCATCGCGGTAGCCTTCCTTCTGTGCTTCCACCATCAGCTCGTTTAACCGCTCGACGCTCACGATGCCTTTGACCCGCTCTTCGTAGAACCGCGTTTCGAACAGGAAGCGCGCGTGAATGTTCATGTAGAAAGCGACCGAACGCTGGATTTTGTCCTCCAGCAGCGTTAGCCGTTCCTCTTCCGTAGCCGCCCCTTTGACCGCTGCGTCGGCAACGACCATCTCGGCGAACGTGGAGGCCGTCTCCGCGACGTTCATCGCGTAATCCTGCGCCAGCGCCGGCAGATCGTTCATCACGTGCTGATGGTAGCCGTGACCGAGCTCGTGCGCCAGCGTAGCCACATTGGAGGCTGTGCCGGCGTAGGTCATGAAGATGCGCGTCTCTTTCGCGATCGGGAACGACGTGCAAAAGCCTCCGGGTCTTTTGCCCGGACGATCCTCCGCTTCAATCCAGCCGTTTTCGAAGGCCATGACGGAGAAATCGGCCATTTTCGGGCTGAAGCGGCGGAACTGCTCGACGATCAGCTGCGCGCCCTCGTCGTAGCTGAAATGCTTGCTGCCTTGCCCTACAGGCGCATCGACGTCGTACCAGCTCAGCTTATCAATACCGAGCAGCTTCGCTTTGCGGTTCAAATATTGAACGAAGACGTCTTTGCCCCGTTCAATGACTCCCCACATCGCGTCCAGCGTTTCTTTGGACATCCGGTTAATGGAGAGCGGTTCCTTATGTATCGTATCCCATCCGCGCCGTTCATACAGCTTCAAGCGGAAGCCGGCCAAATGATTCAAAGCGTCGGAGCAATAATCCGCATGCTCGCCCCATTGCTCCTCCCACAGCTTGAACAGCCTTTGGCGTACGGAGCGGTCGGGACTGTGCATCCGGTTGGCCGCCTGCCCTGCCGATAGCTCGCTCGTCTTCCCGTCCTCTTCCCACAATACCTTGAACTTGCTTACGGTGGTGTTGTAAGCTTCACCCCACCCGTGATAGCCGTCGATCGCGAGGTCGTTGACGAGCGCCTCCTGCTCCGGCGGCAGCTTCTCGGCCGCCTGCTCGCGCCGTTCCGTCAAAGGAAATGCGATTTCGGCAAGCCCGGGACTGGCTGCGAGCTGCTTCCACACCTCATCCGGAATCTCCGTCAGCATCTGATCAAATACGGTCAGAGCCGACGCATAGGAGGCCGATACCGTTTTAATTTTGCCGGCCAAAATGATTGCTTTCTTGTCCGCCTGATTTTCGGCTGCCAGGCATCCTACGAATGAGTCCGCTTCTCTTATTTTCATAGCTATCGACTGAAGCAAATCCAGTGCCGGCTTCAACACGGCGGCATCGGGAGCCTGCGGCGCTTTCAGTTCATTCAGCAATGCAGTGAGCTGCGCTACCTGCTTCTCCAGCGTATCCAAAAAAGCCTGAAACGCCGTAGATGTGCTGCCGCCCGGAAAAAATCGTTCCAGATTCCATGTTTGCTGCAAAGGTGTTTTCATGCAAACATCGCACCTTTCCTAAAAATTAGTTACAATACTATTAAACCATAAATCATGCCCAAGCCAAAATAAGCAACCCACCAAATTTTGGTTGAATTGTTATCACGGGTATGTTTAAATGGTGACTATAGATCTATTGACAGGAGTGGAAGTCAACATGAAACCATTACAGATCTCGCCCGAAACGGCACAAAAGCTCGCTAAACAACTGAACGTTCCGCTGGAGCATCTCATGCACATGCCTCAGCATATTTTAATGCAAAAGCTTGCCGAGCTTGCTAAAAGCGCTTCCAGCAGCGAACAGAAGGAATCCGACGGCACCAAGCAGGAGTCCTGACCGATGATCCCTTTTGAGAACAGTTGGCCTTACGAGCTGATCCAGCAAGATGTATACGTTCATGAATGTCCTTTTTGCAGTGAGTCTAACGTCCTACTCCCTTTGAAAAAGAAAGATATTCCGGGAATCCAGCAAGGCGCCAAGAAGCTGCTTGTATTTCCGTGCTGTCACAACAAAATCACGATTGTAGACGCTGACCGCGATTACTTGCTCGCCAGCCAGCCTATAAGAAACCGCCGCTGACCTAAGGTTAAAAATAAGCAAACGCCGGCTCGGATCAGGAGTGGAACAACGCAAATGTATTATATTTCCTTTACGCACGCCTGCACCTTGATTGCCTTAAGCTATATTGCATTGAAGCTCAAAAACCGGCTGTTTATGGAACGGTATGAAACTCTCAGCGCCTCTCTGTTGACCGGCTTGGCTTGCATCATTATTATGCTTCAACCGTTCCCGACCGATGGATTGGTGACGGATCTTCGATTCGCTCCGATCGTTATGGCCGGTTTGAGGTTCGGTCCGATCGTATCCCTGCTTTCGACCTTGTTGCCGTCCTTCTACATTATACAGATAGGCGAAGTCCACGGGTTCGTCCGGATAGCGCAGGAATTGATTTTGCCTGCAATCGTCAGCTCGCTTTTCCATCGCAAGGAGAATGAGAGCGGCTATGCCATGATACCTTTTATCGACGGGATCAAGGTATGCGTCATGCTGGCTGCCATCCGTTTTATCATCCAAACGTACATGAAGCTGGATTTTTCTTTGCTGGCGATTGCATCCCACTTGATTACGCTCGTTCTGTCTATTCTGGCCGTGCTGGTTCTTATCGTTATGTATAACGACGACAATCGTTCCTGGATACTGCAGCGGCGATTCGAGCTTCAGGCGAATCAGGACGGCCTCACCGGACTGCCGAATTTAAGAAGCTTCATGTCGATCGCCCAGAATACGATTCGGCAGCGGCCGTTGTCCATCATGATGATCGACATTGACAATTTCAAGCATTACAACGATACGTACGGCCATTTGCAAGGAGATTTGCTGCTATGCGAGGTCGGACAGCTGCTCCGGACCACGATCCACGAGTCGGACTATGCAGCCCGCTACGGCGGCGAGGAATTCATCATCATGAGCCACACCGTCGATACGGACCGCCTGAAGCAGTATGCCCTGCAGCTCTGCGATACGATAGCAAGGCATCACAGCCAGGTAAGATCGGATTCGGCGGTTATCACGATATCCATTGGCATCTCGGTTGCCTTCGGCTATCAGGACGAGCTGCTTAGGGTTATTTCCGAGGCCGACGAAGCGCTCTATGTATCGAAACGCGAAGGGAAGAACCGGTTTACCATTTACTCCGACGATATCCCTTTTACGGCAAATAACGCATAATGCAGCATTCCGGACGGACTGTGCACTATGCGTTATTTGTTTGGTCACGCATTTATCCTTCTTGAATCATTTCCTCAGGCATATCGATTTTTTCCGAAATCATCTGCTCCCTTGTCGCCGCCCATTGCTCGCGGCAAGCGCGGATCATCGCCGAATCCATAATGCTCTTGTCATTGATAACTCTTCCGAACCATTTGACCGCTTCCTTGTACTGGTTCAGCCTGCGGTGCAATTCCCCCATTAAATACATGAGCCGGGCATTATTCAGATCGGCGCCTTCGGTTTCGAATACGTTAGTGTACGCATCCAGGGCAAACTGTAAAAACCGTCTTTCCTGCTCCGTGTCCTGCTTGTACCTGTACAGCCAGGCAATATGATGCAGAAGTCCGGCGACGACACGCCCTTTTTCATTCTTGATCTGGGCGCACAAGAGCGCAAGCTTGTACGCGTACATCGCATCGTCCCAGCTGCGTTCTCCGCCGTAATCTTTAAACTGCCAGTTCACCGCCACCTTATTATAGAACGCTTCTTTTTGGGCGGGCGTGAAGACATTCGACGTGTTCTCCGTACTTGCGTAGCCGCAATAAGGACAGATTCTGACTACGTAATAATCCGGGTTCGTCTCTTTATAATGAATGCAAAAATCGGTATCCGTATGTGTCGCCTTCTTGAAGCTTGGCCTCACTCTGGATGTTTGAAAAGCGGATTCGCAGCAAGCGCACTCCACCTTTACTTGAAATAAAGGCTCGACCACAAATTCACATCCTTTTAGTTAGGCATTCTTGTTAATAAAATGGTAAGCAGGGCCTTTCAGTCTCTCAAGCACGAACGCTTTCAGCTCCGGCTCCAGCCCTACCTTGTCCAAAGCCTGCCTCATACAGCCTAGCCAAGCCTCAGCCCGCTCCGGAGTAATCTCGAACGGCAAATGCCGGGCCCTCATCATCGGATGGCCGTACAGACTCGAATACAGCGGAGGTCCTCCAAAAAACTGGGTCAGAAATAAATACTGCTTTTCCCTGACCGGATCAATATCTTCTGGGAATAACGGGCCGATAACCGGATTCGCCTGTACCAATGGATAAAATGCATCCACGATCCGGCGGATCGTCTCCGCCCCTCCCAACGCCTCAAACGGCGTGAGCTGCTCAGATTCATGTTTATCGGACATTTACGTTTCCTCGCCTGTTCTATGGAATTGTGCGCTCAACAATAAAAAATCCCCAAAAGTGAAGACAATCTTAGAATCAACAAAAAAGATGCCAATCGATTTCGCGATTAGCATCCAAACCTTAGAAGAAACCGCACTCACTGTACTAGCTTTCCAGATCCTCTTCACCGGAAGTCATCAAGGTTTCCCTAATGACATACACAAACGCACATACGAGAATTCCAGCAATCACAGCCGTCATCCGGATCAACCCCTATTCTCATATTGGTTTGGTACTATTGTACCATAATTATTCAAAACATTCAGCAATTTTACGATAAACTATCATATTTTTCTGACAGTTTGTCCAATGCGGATACAGGCATGTCTCCTACCCCTTGTACATATAAGTAAATGATGGTGTTCTTGAGGATCCGATGGATTCCCTATTAGGAGGATATTGCCATGACGTTCAAGAAATTGTCTCCCTTTTACTTTATCGCCTTGTTGATATTGGGCCTTATGTCCTTGATGCTTGTCTTCCCAGCCGAAGTGTTCCGCGCTTCCATCCGAGGCGTAGGAATCTGGTGGGACGTTTTGTTCCCTGCGCTTTTTCCTTTTTTTGTTATATCGGAGCTAATGCTTGGAGTGGGGATCGTCCATTTCTTCGGAACGCTGCTGGACCCGATGATGCGTCCTGTGTTCCGGATTCCGGGCATTGGAGGGTTTGTCGTAGCGATGGGCTTTGCCTCCGGCTATCCGGTTGGAGCCAAGCTGACGGCCCAGCTCTGGGATCAAAAGCTCGTCAATCGCGAAGAAGGAGAACGGCTCGTTTCGTTCACTACATCCTCCGACCCGATCTTTCTGATCGGAGCGGTGTCCGTCGGTTTTTTCCATGATGCGAGCCTGGCCGGAATTTTGGCGGCAGCCCATTACGGTTCGGCGATGCTGCTTGGCTTGATGATGCGGTATCACGGACGCAAACAGCCTGCTACCCCGGCATTGGCAGCTGATGCGACTTCAGCCGGTCCGGCGGCTTCGATATGGGTACGTGCCTTCGATGCCATGCATGAGGCGCGGATGAAGGACGGGAGAGCTTTGGGAGAAATGCTTCGCATGGCCGTAGCATCGTCACTGCAGCTTATTTTTGTCGTAGGGGGACTGGTTGTCTTCTTCTCCGCCGTCATGGAAGTGCTCACATCCGCGCATATCATGAACATTTTCTACATAGGGATTAATGCGGTGCTTCAGCTGTTTGACGTCCCCGTATCGCTGACCCAGGCGGTAGCGAACGGATTCTTCGAGGTGACTTTGGGGGCCAAGGCTGCCGGAGGAGCCGGCTCGCAAATTCCGCTTGTATATAAAGTGGCGATAGCCGCGTTTGTTCTTTCCTGGGCCGGCTTGTCGGTCCACGCACAGGTAGTCAGTCTGCTCCACCGTACCAATTTGCGTTATATTCCGTTTATCACGGCACGCTTACTTCATGGGCTTATGGCCTTTGCCGCCGTATTTGTGTTATGGGAGCCACTGCAGCCGTATCGCGGCACCGTAGCCGCTTTTATCCCTGCCATTGATGTGGAATCACCGCTGACAACGTTATGGCGTTATTCGCTGCCTTGGGGAATTACAGCTTTCAGTTCCGTTATTGTTGTACTGATCTTGTTATTCCTCCTGCATTTCGTGGTTAAACAATGTATGAAGCGGTTTGTATAACAAGATAATAAGACCGTCAAACGACGTACGAAGCGAAGGTTGGTGATGGCATGAATACGAAATTTCCTTATGCGTTCCTGAAGCTGCCGCTGGAAATAGAACGATTGCCGGAATTGGCTTATAATTTATGGTTTAGCTGGAACGACGACGCGCTGGATCTGTTCGCCCGGATCGACAGGGAGCGTTGGGATCAAATTCTGCACAATCCCGTACGCCTTCTGTTGGAAACCGACCCTGCGGTATGGGAATCCATGAGCCGGGACGAAGACTTCATTCAGCATTATCAACGCGTAATGAAGCATTGGGACGCCTACAATAACGAAGCCACCTGGTTCCAGAAGACGTATCCGGACCATCTCCAGCATACAATCGCCTACTTCTCCGCAGAATTCGGCTTTCATGAATCGCTGCCGATGTATTCGGGCGGACTCGGGATTCTTGCCGGTGACCATTGCAAATCGGCAAGCGATTTGGGCATTCCGCTCGTAGGGATCGGGCTGCTGTACAAGAAAGGCTATTTCAATCAGAAAATCAATGCAGAAGGCTGGCAGCATGCGGAGGCGATGAGCTACGATTTCTCAAGGCTCCCTATTTTACAGGTCGTCACGGACCAAGGAGACCCGCTAATCGTTGACGTCCCGATGGCCGACCGCACCGTCAAGCTGAATCTATGGCAGGTTCTCATAGGACGCAACAAGCTCTACTTGCTCGACGCTGACCATGAAGCCAACAGCTCCTGGGACCGGGAGCTTACGGCTCAGCTGTACGGAGGCAATCAGGATATTCGGATCGCTCAGGAAATTTTGCTCGGAGTCGGAGGCGTCCGCGCTCTGCGTGCGCTTGAGCTGCCTACAGCCGTTTATCATATCAATGAAGGGCATGCCGCCTTCCAGGGGATAGAACGCATTCGCGAGCAGCTGGAGAGCGGAGTACCGTTTCACGTAGCGGTGGAAGTGATCCGGGCGAGCTCCGTCTTTACTACCCATACTCCCGTCCCTGCCGGTCATGACGCGTTTCCCCCTTCCATGGTGGAGTATTACTTCAGCTCGATGTTCTCCAAATGGAAGGAGCATAAGCAAGCGTGGATGAAGCTCGGTCTGGACAACGCCAAGCCGCTGTTCAACATGACGCATCTCGCGCTGAATACGGCTGCGCTGCGCAATGGGGTTAGCAAGCTGCACGGCCGGGTTTCACGCAATATGTTCCGCTCCTTCCACGGCAGCATTGACGAAAAGGAAGTTCCGATCAGCCATATTACGAACGGCGTTCATATGAAATCATGGCTCGCTCCCGAGCTGAAGGAGCTGTTCGACCGCTTTTTGCCCGGAACCTGGGTCAGCAATCAGACCAACAGCGACCTGTGGCGCGCGATCGATATTATACCGCCGGAATCTTTGTGGGAGGTTCACATGCAGCTGAAGGAACGGCTGCTTCGCTATGCGAGAGCGAATCTTCGAGAGCAAAGAAGACGCAACGATCTGCCCGCCGAGAAGGTCGAGGAAGTGCGCGGCTTTTTGTCAGCCCGCGCGCTGACTATCGGATTCGCCAGAAGATTCGCGACCTATAAGCGCGCCAATCTGATTTTTAACGATTTGAACCGGCTGGACCGCATTGTTAATAACCCTGACCGGCCTGTACAATTTTTGTTTGCGGGCAAAGCCCACCCTGCCGACCATCCGGGACAGGAAGTAATCCGGGAAATTTACCGGGTATCGCAAATGGACCGTTTTAAAGGCAAAATCGTGCTGCTGGAAAACTACGACATCCATCTGGCGAGGCATCTCGTGCAAGGAGTCGACGTGTGGCTTAACAATCCTCAGAGGCCTTACGAGGCGAGCGGAACGAGCGGCCAAAAAGCCGCAATGAACGGCGCCATCAACTTCAGCGTCCTCGATGGCTGGTGGGAGGAAGGCTTCGACGGCAGTAACGGCTGGAGTATCGATGGAAACAACAATGCCGACAGCAGCACGCAGCATCGGGAAAATACGGAGTCCATTTACCGGAAGCTGGAGCAGGAAATCATCCCTTTGTATTACAATCAGGGCCAGCTGCCGGTGCAATGGGTCTCCCGCATGAAGCGTTCCATCCAATCGTTGACACCCGCCTATAATACGGACCGCATGGTAATGGACTATACGAATCTCACTTACATCCCAACCTTGAGACGCACGCTCTCGTTTATTGCCAATAATTACGATACAGTGACGAAGGTTGCGGATTTCAAGCAGTTTGTACTGTCCAACTGGCATTATGTCCGTATTCTGGAGGTCAATGACGGGGGCAGCGCCGCTTCAGCCGCTAAGACGGGTGCCGCATCCGGCTTGACGGATACCAGACAGCCGCTCAAGGAAGTGAGAGCTACGATCCGGTTTGGTCCCATTTGGTACAAAGATACGGCGGTGGAGCTTATTTACTACGAGGAGCGGAGCGACGGCTGGCATCAGGTCGTCGTTACGATGGAGGCGGTAAAGGAGCTTGAAGACCGGGTCGTCCAGTACCGTGCCCTTGTTCCTTCGCATCTTCGTCATCGGGCACATTTCTCTGTCCGCGTGCATCCGATCAGCTCTAATTTTGCTACATCGTTCGAGCTGCCGCTCGTAACGACCTTGTAAGTTTCGACATTTTTCAACACCAAAGAACAGCCCTTCTCGCTCTCTATCAAAGGCCATTTAGGTCTTTAGTAGGGAGCGTTTTGCATTTCGCATAGGCTCTGCCATTGTGTTATCTGGAAATATTGATTATTATGGAGTTATATGTTTACTACTATTACTCTATGGTGATCCTATGAATTGGAACCAAGCTTTAGGTTACGAAATGATTGTGCCTCGAATGAGCGCCAACCTTATTATTGTCGGTGAGACTAAAGAAGGAATGCCGTTCTGCTACGAGGACAGCTTCGTTCTGCAAAAAGTGGATGAACAGCAGCTGGTCGCTACCATGGAGTTTCAGATGAACCCTTTGGAAAAGCTGCACCACGTATGCTTTATCGAATTTTCATTCCGCGAGCGGGGAATTCTATATTACGCTTTTGTAGACCTGCTCGAAATAGAATCCAAGCGCAATGTCTGCACGCTAACTCTCACGGCTCCGCAGGAGCTGAGCACGTTTCAAAACCGCAGGTTCCAGCGTATCCACCTGCCGGTCAGGACTCCGCTCACCTGCCGGATTATCGGCGTGCGCAAGGCGTCCACGCATCAAGGAATTGCTTTTTCCGGACAAATTCAGGATATTTCCGCCGGCGGGCTCTCGTTTGTAACGAATACACGTATTTTTTATCCGTTATTTTTGGAGCTGAGCTTCGTCCTGCCGGATCATCCTAACAAATTTGTCGTGAACGGAGAGATTGTCCGCGTCACCCATTTCAGCAACGATTCGTACCGGATCGCTGTGGAATTCCGGAATGTGCCGGAAAGCCTGACTCATCAGATTGACGAATATTGTACACGTACGAGCGAGTAATTCGCGAGCGAAGCAAACTTTGCATTACAAAACTCAAGGCTTATGCTTACGAAGTAAGTTTTGCTTCGCAAAACTCTTAGGAGGATACCCGATTGAAGTATAATGTTGTTCACCGCGGAGACGAAGTGTCCTTCCAACTCATGCAAACATTCCACCGGCTCGTCGGACAGCACGGCCTTGTCCACGATGAGAAGCATCCCGATGTGGTCTTGTCTATCGGCGGCGACGGTACGATGCTGCATGCGTTCCATCAATACAAAGAACAGCTGGAGACGATCGCTTTCGTCGGTATCCACACCGGGAGACTTGGATTTTTTGCTGACTGGAAGCCGGATGAAGTCGAGCTGCTCGCCGACCTGATGGTAGAAAGCTCTCGTCAAAACGACCTGCGCGTCGTAAAATATCCACTCGTCGAGATTCAAATCACGACGAATCAAGGTATCGAAACGCAGCTGGCTCTGAACGAGTTTACACTCAAAGGCGTGGATGTAACGCTGATGGCGGAGCTGCATATCAATGACGAGCCGTTCGAGACGTTCCGCGGCGACGGAATTTGCATTTCGACGCCGGCCGGCAGCACCGCCTATAACAAAAGTCTCGGCGGCGCCATCGTACATCCGACGCTCGATTCCATCCAGATTGCGGAGATCGCCTCGATCAACAACCGGGTGTTCCGAACGCTCGGATCGCCGATTTTGCTTCCGAAGCATCATCATTGCGATATTTATCCGCGAAGCAATCAGAATATCATTTTGTCGCTGGATCACGTCATTATGCAGCGGAACGATATTATATCCATTCGCAGCATGGTCGCGGCAGGCAAAAAAGTGAAATTCGCCCGCTTCCGCCCCTTCCCGTTTTGGAGCCGGGTCCGTGAAGCCTTTATCGGCTATGAGCCGATTCCGGAGAAGAAGCCTTGATTCATACGAGGCTTCTTTTTTTCATGCACGAAGATCGCCAATTGGAAGGATCTCCGATACACTTTCTCGATTTTAAACTTCCCAATGTGGTCAAAAAAGCCAGCCCATCAGGGCTGGCTTGGTTCATTCGTTAAGTTTGCTTCACTTGCTGCTCTTTTACCGGCGCCTGCTGCTCCTTGGATTGGGACTGGCGCTGCGCATGTTTATGATGATGATTCCGGTTTTTGTGCCCGGAGCCGTTTTGGTGATTCTTTCTATGCTGGTGATTCGGGTTGTGCTGCTGTTGATTGCTGTTGTGCTGATTCGTATTTTGCTGCTGGCTTTGTTGAGGCTGCTGCGGCTCACGTTGGCGCTCCGGCTCCGCATGCAGCCTGGCTACCGGCTCTGAATCCGCCGCTGTCTCGGATTGCGCTTGTGCCTCCTCGACATCCATAGCGCTTCCCGTCTCTTGCGGGAGGTTCGCATGCTTGGACGGCACTTTCTCAATAATAAAATAAGCGCAGCCAAAATTGCAGTATTCGTTCAAATAGTCCTGAAGCGTTGCAATGGAGGAGTCTTTCGTTGCTTTCGGGTGGTTGTCCTTGAAAAAGCCCCGCAAGCGCAGCTGATTATAGCCCCAATCGCCGACGATAAAATCATACCTTTCGAGCACTTCGCTATATCGGTCGCGGAACGCCTCGGGTTTCCAGCCGTTCTTGTGGTCTACCACCACTTCGTACGTTTTATTGGCTATGTGGATCACTAGTTTGGGTCCCTCCTAAAAAGTTTCACGAAGTGAAACTGGCTACGAAAGCATTTGGCTGAGTTTCACGAGGTGAAACTCATTCAATAACTGGCCGCCTTTATGCTTGCTTGGCGGATTTAACCTGCTCATGCGCATGATACGAGCTGCGTACCAGCGGACCGGATTCGACGTGGCTGAAGCCGCGTTTCATTCCTTCGGTTTTGAGCTCGGCAAATTGCTCGGGCGTATAATATTTCGATACCGGCAAATGATTCAAGGAAGGCTGCAAATATTGGCCTATCGTCATAATATCACAGTCCACCGCTCTTAAATCGTCCATCGCCTGCAAAATTTCGTTCCATTCCTCCCCAACGCCAAGCATAATGCTTGATTTGGTAGGAATTTTGGGCGCAATGTGTTTAGAACGCTTCAAAAGCTCCATCGAACGCTCGTATTTCGCTTTTGCACGCACTTTATCGGAAAGACGCTCTACCGTTTCAATATTATGATTCAAAATGTCCGGCTTGGCCTCCAGCACGGTACGAAGGGATTCTTCGCTGCCTAAAAAGTCGGGGATGAGCACCTCGACACTGCACATAGGAAGCCGTTTGCGGATAGCCAAAATCGTCGCAGCAAAAATCGAGGCTCCTCCGTCTGCCAAGTCGTCTCTCGCAACGGATGTCACGACGACATGCTTAAGTCCCATCTGCTCGGCCGCTTCCGCTACGCGCTCCGGCTCCTGAAGATCCAGCTCGGTTGGCAGCCCTGTCTTCACGGCGCAAAAGCGGCATGCCCGGGTGCAGATATCGCCTAAAATCATAAAGGTAGCGGTACGGTTAGCCCAGCATTCATGAATATTCGGGCATTTGGCTTCCTCGCATACCGTATGCAGCGTCTTGCCGCGCATCATATTTTTTAATTCCTTGAAGTTATCTCCGGTCGTTAATTTTATTTTCAGCCAATCGGGTTTGCGCTCTATTTGACGAGTAGACATATCCTGTCCCTGCTTTCTAGTTCATTGTCCTTAGTCCTTACTCTTGAAGCTATTATATCAACGAACGCTCGAACAATCCACTTTCCATTTCATTTATGATAAACTAAAAGCGATATTATTTTCGTTATAACCCAATACCTTTTGTGTCCGGAGGAATGTGTTTTTCATGATAAATTTGGAATCGATATTAAAGCTCGTTCGCTCAGGAGATTTGGATGTTGCGGAAGCAAAGGAGCAGCTTGACGAAATCGTCAAAGGGACGCAGATCAAGTCCGATGGAGTCGAAGATCTCGGATTCGCCCAGCTGGACACCGACCGGGCGCGGCGCACCGGCTTCCCGGAAGTAATTTACGGTGAGCACAAGACCGCGGAGCAAATCGCCGCCATATTCGAAAGGCTTATGCAGCACTCCGACCGTGTGCTGGCGACTCGTATCAGCAAAGATAAAGCAGATCACGTGCAGAGCAGGATTGAAGGAGTCACTTATCACGAGGAAGCGCGCGTGCTGACCTGGTACCAGAACGATGCGGCGCGCAAGCCGGAAGGCTCGGGTTACATAGCTGTCGTCTGTGCAGGCACTTCGGATCTACCTGTTGCCGAGGAAGCGGCGCTCACAGCGGAAATCATGGGCTGCCGCGTAGAGCGGATTTACGATGTAGGCGTTGCCGGCATTCACCGCCTGTTCCGCAGGCTGGAAGTCATCCGTGGAGCTACTTCCATTGTTGTAGCAGCCGGCATGGAAGGCGCGCTGACGAGCGTAGTCGGCGGACTGGTCTCCAAGCCTGTTATCGCGGTACCGACCAGCGTAGGCTACGGCGCAAGCTTTCAAGGTCTCGCGGCGCTGCTCGCGATGCTGAATTCCTGCTCATCCGGCGTATCGGTGGTTAACATCGACAACGGCTTTGGCGCAGGCTATAACGCCGCATTGATTTACAAAACTACGATAAAGAGGGATTAACGATGAAAATAGCTTATTTGGATTGTTTCTCCGGCATTAGCGGCGATATGACCCTGGCTGCCTTGGTGGATGCGGGTGCGGACCGTAATTATATCGAAGAAGAGTTAAGCAAAATAACAATTGAACCGTTCTCTCTCGACTGGAAACGGGTCAACAAAAAGGGAATTTCCGCCTTGAAAATGGACGTCGTGCTGGACCCTGATACTCCGCCTTCTCACCACCGCCATTACTCGGAAATCGTACAGCTCATTCACCGTGCAGGATTCAACGAACGGGTCGTGAAGCTGAGCCTGGCTATTTTCGAAAAAATCGGCGTTGCTGAAGCGAAAATTCACGACATTCCAGTGGAAAAGGTTCATTTCCATGAAGTAGGAGCCATCGATTCCATCGTGGATGTCATCGGCGTCGCTCTGGCTATGGACTCCCTGGATGTGGAAAAAATTTACGCTTCCCCGGTACCTCTCGGTTCGGGAACGGTCCGCTGCGATCACGGCATTTATCCAGTACCGGCTCCGGCTACGCTCGAAATGATGCGCGGTTTGCCTATTGCGCCTACTTCCTATTCGATGGAAATGACGACGCCTACAGGGGCCGGTATTATTTCCGGACTGGTTGACGAGTTCGCCAAAAGCTACCCTCCGATGATCGTTGAATCTATTGGTTACGGTGCCGGAACCCGTGATTTGCCGAATCAGCCGAACGTGCTGCGTGTCGTGATCGGCCAAGCCGATCCATTTATTCATAAATATCAAATTCATCCCGAGGCGGTTCACACCCCTGTGCACCACCATCATCACCATGCGCATGAGCATGAGCATCATCATTCGCACGATCACGATCATTCGCATGAACATGGCCATTCCCATGATCACGGCCATTCGCACGATCACGGCCATTCGCACGATCACGGCCATTCGCACGATCATAGCCATTCCCATGATCACGGCCATTCGCACGATCATAGCCATTCTCACGATCACAGTCATTCTCACGATCACAGTCATTCTCACGATCACGGCCATTCCCATGATCACAGTCATTCGCATGATCATGACCACGAACATGAACATGAGCACGATGATCGGCGCCATATCCATAAGCATAGCCACCATGAGCACGAATCGCACTCTCATGGGCACAATGCCAGCACTTCGTGCAACTAATTCAAAAGGACACCTGACCGGTGTCCTTTTGCTTTTGCCTTAATCCAGCGGCTGCTGCTTGTCATTGTTAAAAAACCGCCGCTTCACTTCATCGTACACTTGCTTCAACGGCACGCCGTGCTGCTTGGCCGCTTGCTCGCACTCCTTGAATTCTGGAGCAAATTGCACCATCGCGCCGCGGTGGTAGCCGACTTTTACATGAATCTCTCCCCAAGGGGTGGATACCGCCTCGAACTCTCTTCCTAGCCTATGAACCGATGCGCGCATATAGCGAAGCCCTATCGTAGTCGTTTCGCGGAAAATTACGGCTTCCATCGCCTCCAGCAGCTTCTCGTCAACCAATACGTTCAGCATGACGCCGGGGCGGCCTTTTTTCATAATGATCGGTATCCAATACACATCGTTCGCACCCGCGTCGAACAGCAGATCGCTTACATAAGAACAAAGCTCCGGGTTCATATCGTCAATGTTAGCCTGAAGCACGATCATTCCTTCGTCCACATGCTCTTCCCTATGCTGAAAGCCCATTTTGAATTCCTCCCTGCCAGGCAGCTGCCGAGCTATTAAATTCCAACATTATACCAAAATTTTATATACCTGAAAAATGATTCTCTTGAAACCGCCGCTACCCTTTCTCTGGATAAAAACAGGCCGCGGTTCACATCCTATACGTATCAAAATCTGCTCTGAAAGTACATGGTGGAGGTCAAAAGTTTATGGCAGCGAGATGGAAGCGCCCAATTCTTGCATTATCGATATGCGGGGGCCTGCTTATCGGAGCGGCTTTCCCTGCAAAAGCAGCACATGCCGCTGCTCCAAAGCCGGGAGCACCGGGCACCAATATGAAAGCCGTCTTTGCCGAACGCAAAGATGTGTTCGAGAAGGTTGGCGCAGTAACAGGCATTCCATGGAACTACTTGGCGGCAATTGATCAATACGAACGGACGATTAATCTGGCACGCAAAAGACCGGTAAGCAACGGACTTGTCGGCATCTATTTCTCAGAGCTGCAATGGTGCGGAATGATGAATCCGGACAACGAGGATACGAATGAAAACAGCATCGCACTGTTTGACGGCGTCGGCAGAGACGGCTCGGGCGACGGCAAAGCCGAACGGACCAACGATCTGGATGTGCTGAATTCGATGGCGACGCTGCTGTTGAAGTTTGGTACCGCTGAGGAAGACTTGAGGATCGGGCTCTGGGAGTATTACCAAAACACGAGAAGCGTTGAACGCATCCAGCAATTCGCGCAAATTTATGCCAAGTTCGATACGCTTGATCTTCACGAGCATACCTTCGTCATGCCGCTCAAAGCCGATTATTCATATCGCAGCACATGGGGCGCTAGCCGGGGATGGGGCGGCTACCGTATTCACGAAGGCACCGATCTGTTCGCAGGGTACGGCGTCCCTGTACGAAGCGCGGCATACGGCATGATTGAAGTCATGGGATGGAATCCTTACGGCGGCTGGAGAGTCGGAATCCGTGACCTGAACAACGTATATCATTATTACGCTCATCTATCCGGATTCAATAAGGAAGTCAAAGAAGGGGATATTGTGACCCCAGGCCAGGTCATCGGTTACGTCGGCAGCTCAGGGTACGGTAAACCGGGGACTTCAGGGAAATTTCCTCCGCATCTTCACTACGGATTGTATCGTGATAACGGTCTGACCGATTGGTCCTTCGATCCTTTTCCCCATTTGAAAAAGTGGGAGCGCGAGGAACGCATGCGGAAGAAGAAATGAGGCGTTTCGCGGGTAAGAAAAAAAGCCGGCAGATTCTTCGGAATCCCGGCTTTTTTATATGAACATTTATTCTCCCGGCAGCTTCTTCGGCTGTCCTCCGAACCACTGCTTATACAAGGCTTCGTAGGTTCCGTCCTTGGAGACGGTTTCGATGGCGCCGTTGATTCTGCCCATGTAGTTGTTTTTCTTTTTCGCAACGACAGCGTAGCTTTCCTTGTTCAATACTTCGCCGACCATCTTCGCCTTGCCTTTGCCGGAGTTTTGCAAGTAATCATGAACGTTCCGTTCATCAAAAATGACGGCGTCCACGTTCTTGTTCACCAATGCATCGTAGGCTTCCGTAATATCGGGGTAGCCACGGATTTCCTTCGCTCCTTGTATATTGCCGGCGTAGGTATATGCCGTCGTTCCGTTCTTGGTTGCGATCACTTTTTGCGCCAAATCGTCTTTTCCTTTAATTTGATTGTTATCTGCGGCAGTGAGAATGACCAGTCCCGTCTGAAAGTAAGGATCGGAAAAGGCAAAGTTGTCCTTGCGCGCTTTGTTCACCGTCATTCCTGCCACGGCGAGATCGATATCTCCCTTACTCAGCGCCCGGGTTATCTCTCCGGAGTCCATCGGCACCAATTCGTATTCGAGGTTCGCTTTTTTGGCGAGCACCTTCCATAATTCGACCTCGAAGCCTTTATTTTCTCCTCCTTCCGTATACGTAAACGGCCGGAAATTGCTCTCGATGCCGACTTTGACGGTTCTTTTGTCAGCCGTACAGCCTGCCGTGACCGCCAGCGTCAGCAAAAGTGTCAGCAGCAATCCTCGCTTGCCTGCCTTTGTAACGCGCATCGACTTAGACTCCCTTCGTATTAGATCATCGATGCTATTATTTGTAAACGGGCGCCCGGCTATTCAGCCTGACCAAGCCCTCTGTGCGGGGTAACAACCGCTCTTGCTCTCGGGTAACAGCGGCAGGAGTTCGCCAGCTCCGCCCGGGACTCACCCCCAAAAGATGACTCTCATTTGCAGCACATACAACAACAAGCCTGGCATACCGCTGCCAAGCTTGCGTCTTATTGAGACCACCTATCCGGGCGGCCTCCTTTTGTTGTGGAGCGCGTCCAAAATCTTATTTCTTGGTCTTCTGAGCATAAGATTCGTTCATTTCCTTGATCATCTTCTGCAGCTCCGCGTCCTGCTTCAGCTTCTCGATAAAAGCGTCATATACTTCGATTTTCTCCTGCCCCATAATGATCTTCACTCTCATATCGTCGACCTTTTTCTTAAGATCGGTCCACAATTTGGTTCGGGTTTCGGAGTACACACCGACAGACGGGTTTTTCGGCGCAGCCTGCTCCCTCTCCGCGTATACTTTCTTGTTGATATCATAAAACTCGGGGGTAATGCCGGGCACAAGCGTCACCAGATCGTTGCTGTTCAAGATGTATACCCCTTTGAAGTTGCCGTCGATCAAGTCCGTCTCAAACTTATCCGTCGTCACCTTCATCCCGTCTTTTTCCGTATAATGAACGTCCTTGATCCCGTAGTTGGCCAAATCATTGCCTTCCTTGCTGTAGCCGTAATCCATGAACGCGAGAATTTTCTTTACCTTATCCTCAGGCACCTTCTTCGGTATGGCGAAAGCTCCATAGTAACCGTCAGTGGAAATGGTGAACTTGTTGCCCTGAGGCCCCTTCAAGAAAGGAACGGGCACCATGGCGGCCTGCGGATTCGTCTTGCGCAGCTCGGCTGTAAACGTCCATCCGTTGTTCATCGCATAACCGGCGGAGCCCGCTTTGCCGCTGTTGACGGCATCCCCGATATTGGACAGCTTCAGCACCGGGAAATCCTTGCTGATGAGATTTTCATCATACAAGCTCTTGATGTACAGCAGCGCTTCCTTCGACTCCGGCTCGGTAATGATCGGCACGAGCTTCCCGTCTTTTTCCTTCCATTCCCCGTTCGTGTTGTTATAAACATTGTAGATGAAGCCTAAGGAGCTGGTCATCGCCGAGTAACCGGTCGTATCCTTCTGTCCGTTGCCGTCGGGATCGTTGTTGACGAAGGCATGGAGCGTCTTCTTGAAATCGTCCAGGGTTTCCGGCATTTTCAAATTCAATTTATCCAGCCAGTCTTTGCGGATGAGCGGGAACAGGCCGCCGCCTACAACCGGGTAAGGCCGCGGAACGACGTACGCCTTGCCGTTGATTTTGCTGTTCTCCCAAGCATAATCCGGCACATTTTTAAAATTCGGATAATCTTTAAGGAATGGGGTCAAATCCCAGAAAGCCCCTTGCGAGATCATGCTGCGGAACTGAGGAGTTTCAAGAGATTCCAGAAACATCAGATCGGGAATATCCCCGGATGCCAGCGTCACGTTCGTTTTCTCCAAAATATTGTTCGGCGAAACCCAAGTGACATGCAATTTGGTATTGGTCCTCTTCTCGATTTCCTTCCACATGACGTTATTCTCGTCGGCGAATTGTTTGCCGTAATTGATGACCATAATACTGATATCCGTCGTTTTACCGCCGGCACTGCTTCCGGAGTTGGCCGAACTGCCGGGATTGGATGCCCCGCAGCCGCTAAGCAAAGCGGAAGTCATAAGCCCGAAGGCCGCAAGTGTAACTGTAACCCGTTTTCCCTGTTTGATCATTTTAGTGCTCCTCCCGTAAAATAAATTATTGGTATTATCCTTTTATAGAGCCCACCATAGCCCCCTTGGCAAAGTGCTTCTGAAGAAAAGGGTACACAATCATAATCGGAACGGTCGCTATGATGACGGCCGCCATCTTCAAGGTTTCCGACGGCATCCTTACTTCGGAAACGATCTGAGTGGAAGCCCCTCCGACGGCTGTCATCGGGTCGATAAGCATTTGCTGGAGCAGCACCTGAAGTGGCCACTTCGTATGGTCGTTGATATAGATCACTGCGTTGAAGAATGTGTTCCAGTACCCGACGGCGAAGAAAAGGCCGAAGGCGACAAGCGCAGGCAGTGACAGTGGAATTATAATGCGGAAGAACACGCCCAGTTCATTGCAGCCGTCGATTCGGGCCGCTTCCTCGAGGCTGTCCGGTATACTGTCGAAGAACCCTTTCATCAGGAGGATGTACCACCCGCCGGTTAACGCCGGAATGATCATCGCCCATACGCTGTTTAGCATACCGAGACCTTTGACGACCATATAGGACGGAATCATTCCCGCTTGCAAAATCGTCGTTAAAAAGATGAGCAGCATCAGCGTCCGGCGAAACCGGAGCCGCCGGCGCGAGACGGCGTAGGCCAGCCCCGAGCTGACGATCAGGCTAAGAATTGTTCCGAGCGTGGCCAGCACGGTACTGATTTCGATCGATTTGACAAACGAGCCGGTCGACATGAGATATTTGTAAGCTCCAAGCGACCATTTCTCGGGGAACAAAATGAACGGCTTTTGGTAATACTCCGTCGGGTCGGTAAACGATACGACCGTAATGTAGTAAAACGGGAACAGACAAACCAGGCTGAGGACAAGCAGGAATGTAATGTTCAAGCTGTTAAACACGCGGTCTTTCCAAGTCTGCTGCATAGTACCCCCCTCTTCGTATTCAAGGCATGACTTTTCTTTCAGACGCAATCAGAAGACTCCTTCTTCCCCAAGCCGTTTGGCCGCTTTGTTAGCCAATAATACAAGAATGAAGCCGACAATCGATTTGAACAGTCCGACGGCAGTGCTGTAGCTGAATTCTCCCTGCTGGATTCCCTTGCGGTACACATAGGTGTCGAACACATCGGCTACGTCGGCGACGGCGCCGTTCATCATCAGGTAAATCTGCTCGAAGCCGACATCCATGACATGACCGAGCCTCAGGATGAGCAGAATGGCAATGACGTTGCGGATCGCGGGCAATGTAATATGCCATGCCTGGCGCAATCTCCCTGCCCCATCCACTCGGGCGGCTTCATACAGCTGAGGATCGACGGCAGCCATAGCCGCTAGAAAAATGATCGTCCCCCAGCCTGCTTCCTTCCACATAGACTGAAGCGTGAGCAGAATCCAGAAATAGTCCGGATTGGTCAAAAACGGAACCGCTTCTCCCCCTGCCGATTGAATGATCTTATTAATCAAGCCTTCGGATTGAGACATCATCAAAAAGGTTAAGCCGATAATAATAACCCAGGACAGAAAGTGCGGCAAATAGATAATGGTCTGCACGATTCTTTTGAACAGCATGCTTCGCAGTTCATTGAGCAATAGGGATAACAGAATGGGAAACGGGAAGAAGAACAGTAAATTCAACAAGCTGATCGCCATCGTGTTGCGAAACAGCATCCAAAACTCTTCTTCCGCAAACAGCCTCTGAAAATGCTCGAGCCCGACCCATTCGCTATTCCACATCCCCATATAGGGCGAGTAGTTTTGAAAAGCAATAACGAGGCCGCCGATCGGAATATACTTGAAAATCAGTAAATAAAGCAAACCGGGCAGCGCAAGCAAATACAAATATTTGTCCCTGATCAAGTCTGCAAGAAGAGTGCTTCGCCGCAGCGTTTTTTTATTCAGAGCGGCCTGTGCATTCTGTACGGACGGTGATGCCATAAGCAACCTCCTAACCATTTCGAGTTGAGTCCAACGATAGCGGCCGATGCCATTTCCGGCAATAATAACTTCTTGCAGAACGCTGAATTCCGTGCCACAGCGCGCTTTCCAGCCTGTTAATGAATCCGTTTCCAACTAACATGAAATTAACAATTTATGAAATTAATTCTAACTATATATTTACATAAATCTTACTTTTACGTATAATTACTATCTATTGAATCCCTCGAGCTCTTATTTCCGCACACCTCGATTGGCACAGACAACAGAAATACCCGGGAGGTCACGCCATGCGATTCACACCCAAAAAAGGCTCTTTATACCGCAAATACCTGATAACCGTCTTATTGGCTGCTTGCGTACCGATTCTTTTAATGGGAACTCTCTTATACGCCATATTGACCAATCGAATGGTCGAAGAAATGAATTCTTCCCATAAAAAGCAGCTGAACCAAACGACGCAGCGTTTCGATGATTATTTATCCCAGCTGGAGCTGTTTCTAGGTCGGCTAACGTTGGAGCCGGCACTGAATTATTCCCTCGAAAGCACGGACTTCGTTCAAAATTTCGAAAAAACGAAAGAAATCGACCGTTCCCTGTCTCTAATGCAAAACTCCAATCCGCTCATACAGGAAGTCGCCTTATACGTCCGCAGCTCCGGCACGCTGCTGAGCAGTGAAGCAGGCTTCCGTCAAGTCCAGTCGCCACAAGACCGGGAGCCGTTCGAGAAACTGCTGTCTGAAGACAAAGACATTTTCTGGAACGACGCGGTTCGCAGCACAACGGCTTCTCCCCCCAGACAGGCGATGATTGTCAAGCTAAAGCAAAGCATTTACGATGTACATGCCTATGGGGCTGTCATCGTTTATATCAACAACAAATTTTTGAATCAATTTCTGTACAACATGGCTGCCGAGGATGGATTTGCCGTCTTATTGGACCCGACAGGCTCCGTAGTCGCCAGCTCGTCTATGATTCGCAGCGGTCAGCTTTCTCCGACCCTCATTAAGGAAGCGGTTACATCGAGACAGAAGCAAGTTAGCCAAACGTACAAGCTGAACGATCGCAGCTATTCCGTCTCCTATGGAACCATGTCGCGCTTAGGCAACCAATGGACGTATTTGTCCGCTACACCGGTATCCTCGATCATGAAGCCCGTCGATTTCATTTTTACGATGATTGCGGGAATTAGCTTGGCCGGTCTGATGACGGCGCTGCCCCTCTCTTGGTTCGCCTCGAAAAGCATGTACAAGCCGCTTCGACGGCTTATAGGGCTGTTCCACAAAGATTCGGAAATGGATGCAAGCGATGAGGCCGTCTATATCGAGCGGCAATGGACCATGCTGCTCAAGCAGCAGCAATCGCTGGAGACCAAAGTAAAGGAATCGATCCCTTCGCTTCGGGACAGCTTGCTCATGCAGTTTCTGATGGGGCATCTCTTTTATTTGAACGAGGAAGAGCTGCTGCACAAATTGAAGGTGCTTGATTGGGATGTGGAAAATCGCCGCTTCTCTTTTATCGTATTTCAATTAAGCAGCATGATCGGCAAGGAAAGTGTCTCCAATGAAGACGAACCTATGATCTCCACCGCCCACCTGAACATTATTCAGGAGCTGTGCTCAGCCAAATTCGACAGGGTCTATGTCCAAAATTATCACGACGTCACCGTCGGAGCTATGATTGCCCTTCCATGGGATGTTACGGACGAGGATGCGCATAAGCAGCTCTTGGAACTGGCGGAGACGGCTTCCGCTATGCTCTCCTCCGTCTTGAAGATGCAGGTGACCGTGGTCATCGGTAAAACGGCGGATACCTTGGTAGAGGCCCCGGATTACCTGGAGGAAACGAAGAATGCGTTGAAATACAGAGATTTAAATGTAAGCCATCAAATCCTGCTCGTCCATGAGCTGAACCCGGCAGGCGGAAGCTCCATCACCTATCCGTTTGAGATCGAAAAGAGCATCATCTTCGCCCTGCGAACCGGAAATGAAGAAGAAGCCTTCAACAGTCTGCAGTTGTTCATGAATACGGTCCAGGCTCAATCGGGCTCGCCGCTCCTTATTCAGCAGGCTTCGATGAAGCTGCTGGGCTCCGTTCACGAAGCCGTCTTGAAATCAGGAGTGAATATGATGGAGCTCTATGAGGGAGCCAATCTATATGAGGACATCATGCAGATGACGGAACCGTCCGAGGTCCTTGAGTGGTTCAAAAGCTGCGTGTTCGCCCCGTTCCTGACCGCGGTTCATTCGTCCCAGGAGCTGCAGGTGGCGAATATCGTGCAGCAGGTCATCCAGCACCTGGAGCAGCACTATATGGACGATCTGACGTTCGAAGCCATTGCCGATGCTTACGGGATCGGAATGTCCAAACTGAGCAGAGCGTTCAAGCAAGCTACGGGAGCCACTTATACGGATTATTTGATCCGGCTTCGGCTGGAGCGGTGTAAAGAGCTGCTCGTTACGACCGATTTGAAGATCCATGAGATCGCGGACATGCTGCGCTACCAGCCGGCTTACTTAATCCGCATCTTCAAGAAATTCGAGCAGATGACGCCCGGCCAATACCGGGAGCATCACACGGCTTGAGCTGCGTGCCGCTTGCAGTTCGGCGCGAGGAGCTCCCTGCCATTATGTATCCCAGTGAGCCTATCCGTTGGATGATCCGGTCGAACCGAGGCGCTTGCGGAAGTCGAGCGTTTCTCACCGTTATAATCGAGCACTTTACTCAGGAAGCTTCTGGTTGATTTCCGAGGTCACAACCTCCATGGCTGCACATTCATATGATGCGGCCCTCTTCTCGCGCAGCGAAGGAATCCATTAATTGAAGCGGCGATCCTTATGAAATCTGATGCATTTGAGCAAATTCTTGTCAGCTGGTTTTGGTTCATCGCCTTTCACATCTCCCGGCAAGCTTGGATGTACAACGCGCCATATCCTAAAGTATAAGCCATCTACTGTTTGGCATTTGGAGTAACCTTGCTCAATTTTTATAACATTCTTGCGCATTGCTATTATCCCCACCCTGACGACCCGCAGGAGCTGCTATGAATTTGCTTTGGAGGCAGCCATGCCGCGACTATTTCGTAATGCCGGGTTGCGACGAGCAGCTGGTGCTGCAGGCAAGGAATGCCGAAGCGATTCGTTCCATGCTCCGCGAGCTGTTCGACATGGTTCAGAGGCACCGGACGAGAAAAAAGACTGCTCGGTTTCCCGGCAGTCCTGAATTGACGCTGCTATTTTTTGACGGCAGGCTCCTGATTCGTCTTGCCGCTTGTGCCGCCCTGAACCGCTCCATTACCGGAGGCGGGGGCTGAGCTGTTAAGCGATGGGATCGATAAATTCGGCGGTGGCGTCGTATTGCCCGTCGGATTCCCTTTTCCATCAAAGTAGTAGGTAGGCACATCGCCGACAACGAGCGCGTACGATATCGGCACCTCCGTCTCCACCACCTCGGGCTCGGAGTCGAAAGGAATGATGACGCTGACTTCCGCGATAATATGAATGTAGACCTCTACAAGAATCATATTGATGCCTGCGTTCTGATATCTGGTATTCAGCTCCACCTTCACATTTCCGGCCGGTACAAGCCTCACCGGGATCATGGGGCCGAAGGAAGCGAGCAAGGAGCTGTGCATCGCCTGCCCGAGCGGAATATGCTCCGGAATGTCCTGCAGGTCGGACAGCTGATTTTGTACGGTGGAGATCGTATCGGCGGTAATTCTCATATGCTCCGAGTAGTTCAGCATAAACCCGGTCGTCTTGCCGTTCTTGTCCGTCCGCCAATCAATGAGCTGGTCGAAGGTGGTGCCGCGCGCGATCCGGTCGGAAATGGCCGTATTGATCGCCTGCGTAGCAATTTGCTTGATCCGGACTTTGGCCAGATTGGTCAATGGCGGCCACACATTTTTCTCGATGTATATGAACGACTGGATCGTGAACAGAATGACAATAATGAGCAGCAGCGCTATATTGCGTTTGATCTTCCTGACTCCGGTAGGGCTGCTTCTCCATCTTCTTCTTAGCACCCTCATAGAGACCTCCTCAGAGTTTTGCGCTTGTCTTGTCGTACGTGATACCCGGCATGTACTTTACAGCTTATGCTGAGCCATGCCAAAAAAGAAGAGCAAGCCTGTGCCTGGCCCTGTTTCCGCACAAAAAAGACCCGATCCATACCGGATCGAGTCTGCGTATACTCTCATTGAAGCTTGCTTATATATCCAATCGGCGCTGCAGAACAAAGTCGCGGGAGAACTTCATATGCTCGATATCTACGCCTTCCAATGTCATATGTACCATAGGTTTGTACTGCTTCACCAGCTCCATGAACATGCGGTAATCCAGCATGCCTCTGCCGGAGGACACGGTTTCGAGCTTTCCTCTCGCATCTACCTGAATGTCTTTGGCGTGAATGCTGACGACGCGGTTTCCGAGTAGACGGAAAGCCTCCTGCATCACTTCGTGCTGACGCTCGTAATTGTTCTGGGTCATCAAATTGCACGGATCCAGAACCACCCCGATATTCGACGATGGAAACTCTTCAATCAGCTCGGCCAGCTGTGGAGCAGTGCTTATCAAGTGGCGGTTCGCCGCTTCCAGCCCAATCAATACGCCCCACTTCTCCGCTTCCTCGACCAATTCCTCCACTGCCGATTTCAGACGCTTAGAATAGCGGTCGTGCTGATCCGTATCCGGCACACCGGTCTCCGTAGCTACAATCGCCGTACCGAAGTGACGGGCCATCCGGAGATGCTCCTTGAACCGGTCTACATTGTGCCTGAATTTCTCGTCATCAAGCTCGATCAAGCTAACGTAGCAGCCCAGTACAGGAATGCCCACGCCGTTTCTGTCGAACGCTTCGGCAATGCTGTTCGCAAGTCCCGGACTCAGCTTGCCCAGACTGCAGTCAACGTCCGATATCGCTTTGGATAATGCAAGCTGAACATAGTTAAACCGATAGGAGGCTACCCTGGCAGCCAATTCTGCATAAGGGAGCGTACCTACATTGTGAGCTAAAATACCGATTGACATCTTTCCACTCATCTCCTCTGGTTACTTCATCGTCTAATGTTCGTTTATCGTAACAGGACCATTATAGCTGTAAAGGGATAAAACGGTCCATCCGCATCTGCCAAGCTCCATCCCTTATTGTTCTATCTTTCCTCATTTGGGATTCATGAGAGCATAGGCCTGCTCGTACTGCCTGATCATTTCGTCTCCCCCGGCCTTTCGCCATTTCTGAACCTCGGCCTCCCAGCCCGCATCGTCGATTTTCCCCATAATATACAGCGTCTGCGCATCCATGATCAACGTTTCGAGCTCCTTGCCCTTCTCCGTATAGACGGCGGAATCCAGATTCAATGCAGGGTTCGGGACGGCGGCGGACAAGCTATCATTGGTAATCCGGGTCGCTTTCTCCCCTAACGGCGTGTCCTTCAATGGCGCGACCTGATAGCCTTCTCTATTAAACAGGCTGTCCCTGTAAGGCTTCACTTCCCTTTGAAAGGCCGTGAAATCTTTCATTTCGGTTTTCCCGTCCTGCGCCTTCACATAATGCTTGTTCTCTATTCCTCTCAGCTGGAGGGTGGACATCGGCTCATCCATCAGTTTATCCGCGAACTCCAGCACCTTCCTCAGCTGGTCTTCGGTTTTTACCGCCGCTTTGGGTATGACATACAGCCCGTTGTTACCGATCTCCCCGGCCACCCTGATTCCCGCAGGTCCCGTAAGCGGCATCACATCGTACTGCCCGAACGGATTGAGTTTGACAAGGCGGTCCTGCATGCTCTTCGCATTGGCGGCTACCGCGATTCGTATGCCCCCTAACCCCAGATCATACGCCTTCTCCGCTTCGCTCTCATCCAATATGGCAAAATCCGGATTGATCAGCTTCTCACTGTATGCCCTCCGGAACAGCTTCAGCATGTCCATAAACGGCTCCGTCATGAATTCCGGCATAAACTTGCCGTTATGAACCCCCCATTTGTTCGGAGCGCCGAAGCTGGTGGCCAGCCGCGTCGTCAAGGCCGACGAGCCGTCATTGTACCGGTTGGATAAAATCATGCCGTACGTATCCGCTTTGCCGTTGTGATCCGGATCTCCCGCGGCGATCGCTTTGAATGCCTGATACCACTCCTCCGGTGTGGTCGGAGGCTTGATACCGAGAGACTGAAGCCAGTCGGTGCGATAGATGACAGCCCCTCGCGCAATATCGCGGAAAATAGGGAGACCGTATAATTTGCCGTCCACCTTGATGTTATCGTAGAACGGAGCATCCTGCGCCGATAAATGCTTGTATTGGTTCAAGTAAGGGCCGAGCTCCCAAAAAACGCCGGATCTCATCGCGCTGATCGCAGTCGGGATATACTTGACCCGGAGCAGCATCGGCATATCGTTGGATGCGATCATGATGTTGACTTTATCGTCGTAGGCGGCATTCTGAATCCATTGGATATCCAGCTTGGTACCGGTATAGCTCTCTATCGCGCGCACCACTTCATTGTCTTTCCCCGGTACGTCGCCGACTTGAGAAGTCCCGATCGTGATGGCGAATGACGGCTTCGGCGCTGTCCCCGGTTCGGAGCCTTCGGTAGGGCTGCCGGTACAGCCCGAAACGACCGCTATCGCCAAGATCCCGGCTGACCAGCGAAAACCCGTCACGTTGCTTGCCATGTCTGCTGAAGCCCCCTGTCTTGTAGGCTGATATCCATCCCAACGGCCCCAAGTATGCTAGCGGACCCTTTCCCGCCGCTTTCTTGGCCGCCTGCGCTTACTGCTTGAGAAACTCATCGCGGTATTGGCCGGGAGTCATGCCGACCAGTTTGCGGAACGTACGGATAAATGCCGTCGTATTCGTGTAGTTGAGCTTTTCTGCGATCTCGGATATTTTCAAGCTCGTCGTCTCCAGCCACGTCTTCGCCATGGACATCCGGTAATCCGTCAAATATTCGCTGAAGTTAATGCCCATTTCCTTCTTGAACACCCTGCTCAAATAAACCGGGTGAAAATTGAGGATCGATGCGCATCCTTCCAGTGAAATATCCTGATCGAACCGTTCGTGAACCAGCTTGACCATCCGATCGGCGATATTCACATATTGCGACTCGGCTTGCTCGTTCAAGTAACGGGTGATCGGCTCGAATAACTCGGCCTTGAACCAGCGGACAATGTTCTCGAGCGTGTTCAGCTTCAGGAAATAGTCCATCGTAGCCCGCGGCCCCAGCACCTTCTTGACCATCCCGCCCTGCTCCTGAATGAGTTGAAATGCCTTGGCTATCAGCTGCATCATGAGCACCGGATATTCGTTAACATGAATGCCCTTGTCCACAATAACGGCAATATACTTGTCGAACGACTGATGGACATGATCCATATCGCCGAGCTTGAGCGCCTGGATGAGCTGATCCTCAAGCAGCTTCAGCTGCGTATAGACCGTGATTTCCAGCTCTCTTCTGCCGGCATCGATGTCCTCGTAGTGAACGATAATCTCATTGCCAAGGCTCATCCTGCTTTTTAAAGCCTCAAGACATTCGCGGTAGGCGCGAACCGCATCGACAGGCCGATCGAACGGGCGGCTGATCCCTATGCTGATTGGCAGCTGCAAATAGCTGTGAATCGTCCGCTTGATCGTTTCCGCCATCCGGAAAAAGTACGCTTTACATTCCGTTTCGTCTTCAAAGCGGCATGCCAAGAGCGTAACCTGGGATTGCTCAAGCAGCACCGGACTGAACCGCTCCTGCTGGGATACAAGCTCTCCCACCATATTGTTGATCGCAAACAGCAAAAGCTCCTTGTCGTTCTCCTGAAAACGGCTCTCCTGCAGCGTATCGATCTGAACCGTGATGACGCCTAATTTCGCCCATCCGGCCGGAAAGCCAAACTGCTCCGAGCGATAGGCAAAATCGCTGTCTGACAGCTGTCCTGTAAACAGCTTCAGCATAAAAAATTCCTTAAGCTGCGTAAACTGCCCGACCACCTGCTGCTGCAGCTGCTTCTCGGTGCTGAACAGCGTACGGAACCGCTCCTCGATCCAGACGAATTCGTCGTTGTGCGACTTTCCCTCCACCTCGATGTCTTTGGTGACTTCAAACAGCCTCTTGATAGGCGAATACATGCGCCGGCTTGCATATAAGGCAAAGAGCGCCACGAGGATAAAAATGGCCGAGCATGCTATAAAAGTAACCCAGGCAATCTTCTTCGATTGCTTCGTAATTTCCTCTATCGATGCAGCCGACACATAAATCCATCCGTTATACGGAGAAGAACGGTACGATATGCCCAGCTCCTTGCCGTCAGCATACGCATTGAAAAAGCCGGAATCCTCCCCGGATGCCCGAAGCTTATCCGTCACCAAGCCGTAAATGGCCTTGTTGCCGCCGGTCTCATGGTTGTCCCCGAGAAAATCGCTGCCTTCACGGTCGAGCACGTACACTTCGCCGAGCTTTTTATTTTTGGACAGCAGGTTGCTGATTTGCCGGTTTTCAATTTCAACGATCAACAGCCCTTTGGGCTGCGTGGTCATCGGGATCACAGGTATTTTGTACACAAGACGTATGACCTCGGGATGGCCTGCCGCCTCTCCGGCACTGTCCTCTGCATCGGATGAATCCCCGTTCGCCCCCCATTGACCGGTCACCCAGAACAAGCTGTTGGGCTGCTTCGCGTAGGAGGAAATGATGTCATGGTCTGCAAACGTGCTGAATTTGCTGAACATGGAGAAGCTGACCATCCAGTCCTTATTCAGGTTGATCAGATAAGCCTCGCGGACGCTGGTGAACGTCTGTAGGTTGTACAGACCCTTGGACAAATCGCGCAGCTTGGCAAAATCGTTATAATCCAAATCCTCGTTCAAGGAGGAAGCGACGGTCGGCGAATTGACGAACTGCAGCGAGGTCAGCTCCAGTGTCTTCAGCACTTGCTCCACGCCCATTTGGGTTTGCGTCAACACCTGCATATTGCCGTCCTTGACCTTGTCCTCGATATCGCCCGAGGCAATAAAATACGAGATGAGCCCTATAGAAATCACAGGAACCGCCGCGAGAATAAAGCTGTAGCCCAGCAGGCGCAATAAGTATTTCGGCAACAAGCGATTCCCTCCTGTAATCGGTATGGTACGAGGCTTGAACCGCTTTATGCGCAACGCGGGGAAGGAGGCAAGTCCCTTTCTCCCACGCTGCCCTTTGCATATAAACGTCAAAGCAGCCCAGTTTCGGCTACATTATACAGGAACGCTTATGTTCCTGCAAACGTTTTCCCGAGGACCGCGCCGCCTAACGTTATACTTACAGGCTTACTTATTATCTTGAAGGAGGATCCCGTTTCACGCTATAGTCCGAATTTAACTTTATTGCGATTGCGGTGGAAGCTGCGATTATTTGCAGCGAGAAAAATCAGATAGATTGGCATCAAGGCACAGGTGATGACATTGCTCACGTTCCGCTAAAGGATTGAAGCATACAGGAAACTCCAGCCGCGGGCAGCCGGCAGAGCCTGGCTGTAAGACGGAAAAACCGTCTTACAACCGGGGGGGCTCGCGTTTGCGCATTCTGTAAGACGGAAAATCCGCCTTACAGGAAGCCACAGCCTCGGGCGCCCTGCAAAACGCGGCTGTAAGACGGAAAAACCTTCTTACAGACAGGGGTTTCGCGTTTTTGCAATTTGTAAGACGGAAAATCCGTCTTACTGATTACCTCCAGCCGCAGGCACCCGGCATAGCCCGGCTGGCTCCTGCACTACGCGTTCTAGTGTGCGATCCCTCTAGCACTCCCCACAAAGAATTTGTGCTGCAGTCGAACACACTCGCAGCACCATCAATCGATCACCCGCTCCCTTATCGGCAATGTCACCGACGCTACGCTGTCGGGCGACGGCTTTCTCCCGTGCATCAGCCGATACTCCCCCGGCGTCATGCCTTGGCGCTTCCGGAACGAGCGGATAAAATTTTGCGAATTGGTGTACTGCAGCTTGTACGCAATCTCTTTTACGGGCATGTCGGTTTCAACAAGCCATTGGCAAGCCATCTTCTGCCGGTGCCGGGCCAAGTATTCGCTGAACGTAATGCGCATCTCCTTATTGAATAAGCCGCTTAAATAGTTGGAGTTGTAATGCAGCCGCGCGGCCACAGACTCAAGAGTCAAAGCAGAATTATATTCATCATGCACGATCGCAATGATTTGGTTCAGTACCTTTCTTCTATACGACTTCGAGTTAGGCTGCCCGTGCTCCGAATCCGCGGTAGGCTGCTCATCAAAGAAACAAGCGCGTGCAGCCTCCTCGGAATTGTCCCGGAACGGGGAAGTCTGCATACACTCGCGATAAGCAGTTGGGGTATCCGCGATATCGGAGTACAGACTGCTTACCCCCGTCGACGCCCGCAAGGATAAGCGGGTATAAACGGCAGCCTGAATGCTCATCGTCCATGCGGTTATACTTCTTTTGAAGAGATCTCTGTCCTCGCTTGAACTCGCAACCAAGATCATCAACTTGCGGTCGATCCACACGGAACCGAGCCGGGAGCCTTTCGGTATCAGCTCTTCCGTCATATTGCAGACAGCGAACTCCAGCAGCTCCTTGTCGCCAGCGTCGCCTTCCATCGGCTCAACCCGCAAGGCCATCACGGCGAAAAGCTTCGATTGCTCCAGCAGGTCTTTGCGCTCCGGCCACCGTCTGACGAGCTCGGATTGCGTGCACCCTTCCCGGAACAGCCTTTGCAGGAAATAAGCTTGAATTACGGTTGTCTGGCTGTGCAGCTGATGCTCCAACCGCCATTTCATCAAGTTCAAATACTCAAGCTGCGATTCCATTTGCTGAAGCTGAAGGCTTTCATCTTGTACGGTGCACGAGTCCAAGGAGCCCTCGCCTTTCACAGGCCGCTGAACCTTCTGCACCTTCTGAACCTTCTGCACCTTTCTTACCCCGAACAGGACCAGGGACAGCAAGCCTACCGCACCGCACAAGTACACGCATCCTCTCCATGCAGCAGCCAAGCCAAAACCTAATAGGGCAACAACTGCTATACTGATTGCCGCACCTGTTATAACCTGATGCTTACCGGTATGTTTTACTCGCTGCAATGGACCAGCCTCCCGAAGAAATTGATTGTTATGGAAAAGTCCTACAACACCATGTATTGTACCTTTTATTTCCATTGCAAGCATCGTCCTGATTTAACTTGTAAGCATCAACGCTAGTCCTTGTCTCTACCCTGGCTGAACCGCGAGCCTCGTCGTAACGGACCCTAATGCCGCTGCAGCAGGCGTCCCTCTTGATGTTCAAGAAAGTGCAAACCGTTCAAGAAAGTGTAAGCCAACCGGATCGCAGGAACAAGAATATGCAATTGTTTGCCCTTCCCGTATTGGATATGATGTTATCAATGATGGATATGACTGCGCTAAAGCGTGGACAAACTTTAAATAGAACATAAACGGGCTGGAGAGATGAACATGACAAAAAGGTTATACCACGGCGCGGCTTTTTACCCTGAGCTTTGGAGCGAGGAAGTCGTTGAGCAAGATATTCGGATGATGAAGGAAGCAGGCATCAATGTTGCGCGAATCGGAGAATTCGCATGGTCAAGAATGGAGCCCGAGGAAGGGCAGATCGATATGAGCTTTTTTGTAAAAGTCATTGAGAAGCTGCATGATAACGGCATCCAGACGGTAATGTGCACACCGACGCCGACACCCCCGATCTGGTTCACACACGGTCACCCGGAGCGTATGTATGTCGACGAGCACGGAACCGTTATGGGACACGGGTCAAGGCAGCATGCCTGCACGAACAACCCTTATTTCCGTGAGCGGGCTGCGATTATCACTAAGCATATAGCTGAGGCATTGGGCGGCTTGCCCGGTATCATCGGCTGGCAGCTCGACAATGAATTCAAGGCTCACGTGGCCGAATGCATGTGCGAGACGTGCAAAGGGCTGTGGCATCAATGGCTCGAGGGGCGTTACGGAACCGTTGAAAAGCTGAACGATGCCTGGGGCACCGACATTTGGAGCGAATATTATCACCGCTTCGACCAGGTACCGCAGCCGGGTGCGGCGCCGTTCCTGCACAATTCCTCGCTGCGGACGATGTATCAGCTATTTTCCTATGAGAAAATCGCGGAGTTTGCGGACGAGCAAGCGGCCATCATCCGGGAGTATTCCGATGCTCCGATTACCCATAACAGCAGCATCGCTTTTCACGTCGATAATGAACGCCTGTTCAAGCATTTGGACTTCGCTTCGTTCGATACGTACGCTAATTTCGACAATACGCCGGCTTACTTGATCAATTGCGATTTGTTCCGCAATTTCAAGCAGGGCAAGGATTTCTGGATCATGGAGACGAGCACGTCGTTCAGCGCGTCGCTGGAAAGCTATGCGAAGCCTCATCCGAACGGCTACCTGCGCTCCGAAGCGGTCGCCGCTTACGCATTGGGCGCGGAGGCGTTCTGCTACTGGCTGTGGCGCCAGCAAAGAGCGGGCTGCGAGCAGCCTCACGGCTCCGTGATCAGCGCCTGGGGCAAGCCGACCATCGGCTACCAAAGCGTGATCGAGGTTGAGCAGGCTCGCCAAGCGATCGAACCGGCCATGGTATCGTCGAGACCGGCGCAAGCTGAAGTGGCCATGACGTATTCGGACCGGTCCAAGGCGTTTTTGAAAACCGAGCCGCACCGCAAGCTGAATCACCGGGGGCTCGTCACTTCGTTCTACGAGCGGATTTTGACCACGGGCATTCATCGGGATTTGATACCGGAGGAAGCGCAGCTCGACGGGTACAAGCTGTTATTCACCCCGTTCCTTCATTATATCTCGGCAGAATACCTGGAACGTGCCAAAGCCTTCGTGAGCAATGGCGGCGTTTGGGTTGTCGGGCCTCTAAGCGGAGGAAGGACCGAGCAGCATACGATTCATACCGATGCTGCGCTGGGAGCTGAGCTGGAGACACTTGCCGGAGTGGAGACGCTGTACACCTACCCTATGGAAGGCACCGATACCGTAGGACGAGCATTCGGCATGACCGCTCCATTAAGTCTCTGGAGCGCCGTATTCGAGCCGAAGGAAGCGACGGCGGTCGGCTTGCTCGAAGGCGGTTTGGCTCCCGGTAAAGCCTTCATAACCGAGAAGCGGCACGGAAAAGGCAAGATCGTCATGCTAGGCTCACTACCGGCCGGCGACGAAGGAAACGCCCTGCTGGATAAGCTCATCCGCCACTACGCCGCGGAAGCAGGCGTAACGCTTCAAACGGACGTTACGTCAGGCACTATCGTAGCACCTAGAGAAGCAGACGGCTACCGACTGTGGGTTATCGTGAACATGGACGGCATCGGCGGCAGCGTCACCCTTCCGCAGGAAGGCACCGATGTATTGACGCAAGCATCCCTCGCGGCCGGCAAGCTGAACATCGACGCGTACGAATATCGCGTCATCCAATTTCCCGGAAAATAATCATTCGAGGGCGACACCTCCTCGATAAACCAAAAAAGAACCTCTTCCCACCACAATTTCCTTTGTGGAGATAGAGGTTCTTTTGCTATAAGAGCTTAGTGGCTTTCCTGTGCGTGCGCCGCCTCTCGCTTATTCGATAAGAACAAGTTCAGCAGAATCGCCGTCAACGACCCGGATACGATGCCGTTTTGCAGCAGCATTTTGGCAAAGTCCGGAAGCTGATCGAACATTTGCGGCAATGTGGCGGAGCCTAATCCAACGGCGATGCTGGTTGCTGCGATCAGCAAGTTGCTCTCCTTGCGCAGATCGACCTCGGACAAGATGGAAATGCCGGAGGCAGCGACGGAGCCGAACATGACGATCATCGCTCCGCCAAGCACCGCATTAGGAATAACGGTCGTCAATGCGGCCAGCTTCGGCAAAAGACCGAGAATGATCATAATGCCGCCGGCTGCGAAGATAACGTCGCGGGTTTTGACGCGGGTTAACGTGATCAAGCCGACGTTTTGCGAAAAAGCCGTATAAGGGAATGCGTTAAAAATACCGCCCAGCATGATAGCAAGTCCCTCTGAACGCAAGCCATTGACGATCTGCTTGGACTCGACCTTCTGATCCGTAGCTTTGCCTACGGCAAAATATACGCCTGTGGACTCCACCATACTGACAATGTTCACGATGATCATAGTAATGATTGCCGTGATGCTGATCTGCGGAATACCGAAGTAGAAAGGCTGAGCAACGCTGAACCAGGAAGCTTGTCCTACCGAGGAGAAGTTCACGATCCCCATCGCGTAACCGGCAACCGTCCCTGCAACCAAGCCTACTAGAACCGAAATCGAACGCAGAAATCCGGTCGCGAACCGGTTTACTAATAGAATGACAACGAGCGTGCCGATAGCAAGCAGCAGATTATGACCTTGTCCGAAGTCCGGACTTCCTTGTCCGCCGGCCGCATTGTTCATGGCAACGGGAATGAGGGACAAACCGATAATCGTTACAACCGATCCGGTGACGATCGTAGGGAAAAACTTCAGCATTTTGCCGTACAGCGGCGCTGCCAGAACGACGAACAAGCCGGAAATAATAATGGCTCCGTAGGCGGTAGCCAAATTCGAGGTCGAGGCTATCGCAATGATCGGACCGACCGCAGTAAACGTACAGCCCAAGATGACCGGCAATCGGCTGCCGAAATATTTGGTGCCCATAACCTGCAAAATGGTCGCCAGACCGCAAGTGAACAAATCGGCCGCAATCAGATAAGCCATTTGGGCAGGGCTCAGCTTAAGCGCACCGCCTACGATCAACGGTACGATAACGGCACCCGCATACATAGCAAGCACGTGCTGAAAGCCGAGCGTTACTACCTTTTGTTTGCTTAACATCCTACACTACACTCTCCTCGATCTTACGAATGGATGCTTCTTCTTCGACAAAGTTGACGACGCCCGGCGCCATGGAGGCAATTCGGGCCAGCGAGTGAACTCGAATTCCCTGCTCCTCCAGCAGGCTGCGCCCTTCCTGAAAGCTTTTCTCAATGACACAGCCGACACCCACAAGCTCCGCGCCCGACTGCTTCACGATATCGACGAGTCCGACCAGCGCAGCGCCCGTAGCCAGGAAATCATCTACAATCAGCACTTTATCTCCCGGATTCAAGTATTTCTGAGATACGCTGACCTGATACGTCTCTTGACGCGTAAACGAATGAACCGGAGCAGCATATACTTGCTCGGTGAGCGTGACCGCTTTCTTTTTCTTTGCATATACAAAAGGAACCCCGAGAGCAATACCTGCCGCCATCGCAAATTGAATGCCGCTTGCTTCAATCGTAAGTACCTTCGTAACAGGCTGATCGGCAAAAATCCGCGCAAGCTCCCGGCCAATCTCCAACGCCAGCTGCGTGTCCACCTGATGATTCAGGAACGAATCGACCTTCAGCACCGTATCGGATAAAATTAACCCTTCTTGACGAATGCGCTCTTCCAGTAATTTCATGTTTAGTTTTCCGCCCCTTTGTTAACTTATCTGCGTGCCCTCACACGGTTAAAAACCCGCAATGCCCTCACCGTTCAAGCCATTCCATCCGAATGAACCCGCTTGTTCACGGCAATATTCGGCAACAAAAAAAGACAGGTTCCTTGAGCTGTTTCTCAAGTGAAGCCTGTCCCTCTGGGCTTTTATCCCTCATGGTGTAACACGAAAAGTGTCTGCATCGCTCGGACCAGCCTTTCCCCCAATCAGGAGGAAACGGAACCCTAGATGCGCTATCACTCATAGTCAGACAATTGCAATGGTTGTCCGGTAGAAACTTATGGGCCATATTCCCAAATTATACGAGTCGTTTGAAGTTTTACTTGTCTATAGTACACACTCTTCCCCGCGGTTTCAAGAGGAAATTTTTCAAGGCTCCTCTCTCTTCGCGCGCTTGTCAGGCAAGGCTCTTCCATTGGAAAATATAGCCGTAAGTTGAGCGGCGTAATCGCGCTTGTTTCCCTACAGAGAATAAAAAAAGTCCGGCACAGCACCGGACTACGCAGACAGAATTACATCGAGACAGAGCTTTCTTTGCTCCCTCCGGTTCTCAGGCCCGATACGAGCTGCGATTCCAGCGACAGCACCATATCCATGGACGCAATTTTTTCCAACGCGGAAATGACATGCTCCTGCTTTTTAATTTTGAGACTGAAATGCAAATGCATGGAAGGCAGCACCGCCGGACTGCCTCCCGCTTGCTCGTCATCCGGCATCATTTTCAAATTCGCGATCTGTACGTCGTGATCCCCGAATACCGAGGCTATTTTGCCGAGCGAGCCCGGCTTGTCAATAATTTGGATGTCCACCTCGTGGAAACGGCGGTTTCTCATCAGATGCTTCTCCCACTTATTAAGCAAAAACAAGCTGACCAGCACAAGCAGCGTACATACCATCGCTCCCGTATAAAAGCCCGCTCCAACGCTAAGCCCGATGGCTGCGACTACCCATACCGAGGCCGCCGTCGTCAATCCCTTAATCATGTTGCCGTTGCGCAAAATCGCTCCCGCTCCCAAGAAACCGATCCCGCTAATAACCTGGGCCGCCAATCGGGCGGGGTCCATCCTGACGTTGGCCTCATTGACAAATTGGGAAAAGCCGTAGGCGGATAAAAGCATAATCGTCGTCGATCCGAGACAAACGAGAATATGAGTCCGAAACCCCGCCGCATGATTGCTCCACTCCCGTTCGATACCGATCAGCCCGCCCAGAACGACGGCCAAAATCATCCGGAGCACCAGCTCCCAATGCGTTATTTCCCATACACTTGTACTAACCGTATCCACTGCACGATCTCTCCCAGCTTTCGTAAATTGATGAATTCCCATTCTATGCGAAGGTATTCGGTAAGTATGATTTCAGACGCAGTGAAAGCGTCTCCGTTTTGAATATTAAACCCTATTATATCCATGAATACTGCCTGGGGCAATGAGATTTAAGGCCTTTCCATAATTGATTCGCAATACCCTGCATAATCGGTGGAACCAGGGACACCTGCCTTTACATATGATGGAGCAAGGGAGGTTCGCTATGAAAATAAGAAGCGTTCTTAATGCACTCTTTGGCCTATGGTTTCTCTTCACACCCTGGCTTAGCGGTTATACGGATCCGCCGTCCGTCATTTGGATTTATGGAATTGTTGGGGCTGTTCAAGCTATCGCCGCTTCGGCTGCACTCTGCATGAAGAAAGGGGACTCGCCGCCAAACTTGCTTACACTGATCACGGGTATCGCGATGGTTGTCATTCCATTTACCGGATGGAGTTTACCGCTGCCTATTGGCGGGATCAGTATTATTTTGGGTATCGTCACCATGTTATTCAGCTTCGCAAATTTGGGTGCCAGAAAATAGCTTGGGTCTCTCCCTCGACACCATGCATCATTTTCCAGCCGACAGCAAATACTTAACAATAAAAAGAAGAGGTGTAGAGCATGTTCAGCAGCATCCTAGCGCTCCTGAAGGACTACTTTATTCCGAAGCAGAGCGACAATCCTTTCCATTATTATGACGAATACGGGCATTATTCGTACTTCCGGTTAGCGGAGTGGGAGTATGAATCGGTAAGCGACGATCCGGATTATAAGAAGTTCCCTTGAACATAATTTTCGCGACAGCCCATTCCATACGCATGAAAAAACGGCTCCTTCTATTAAGAAAGGGCCGTACTATTTGGAGAAACCACTGAAAATTCGAAATATAATTGTATACTCCGGTGGGATATGCCTCTCCAGCCGCTGTTGAAACCTGTGAATCTGATTAGAATTGTGTGGTATTTTCACAGATTTCAAAGGCGGACGTAAACTCTTCCAAGGCATATCCCCACCTACGTACTACAATATTTCGAAGAAAAAGGTTTCTGGACATAGCGAACGGCCCTTCCAAATGAAGAAAGGGCCGTTTTTTCTATGTTAGCTATAGCTTATAAAAGCGCACGCAAGTCGGTTGAGGAAGCGTAACGGAATGTCCGGTCGGTGCCAGCTTCCCGCTATCGCGATCAACCTTGAATACATGAACGGAATCGGAATCCTTATTGGCCGCGAGCAAATATTGGCCGCTCGGCGTCAGGCTGAAATGTCTCGGATGCGATCCTCCGGTAGACATATGCTGTACCAGAGTCAGCTTGCCGCTCGCGGAATCGATGGCATACACCACGATGCTGTCGTGTCCCCGGTTGGACCCGTACAGGTAAGAACCGTCAGGCGATACCTGTACTTCCGCGCAGCTGCTTGTGCCGTCGAAGTCTTCCGGCAGCGTGGATATCGTCTGAACCGCTTCGAGCTTGCCTGCCTGCTCGTCGAAGGCAAACACCGTCATGGTGGAGTCGAGCTCATTGATCACATAGGCATGCTTGCGGTCAGGTTGGAAAGCGAAATGCCGAGGTCCAGCCCCTGGAGCCAGCTTAACTTCGTCGTGCGGCTCAAACTTGCCGTTTGCCCTATCCAAACGGTATACCATCACTTTGTCCATGCCCAGATCCGGAACGATTACGAATTGATCAGACGGATCCGTATAGATCGAGTGCGGATGCGCGCTATCCTGGCGCTTCGCGACAACGCTTGCGCCTTCGTGCCGTACTTTGTCGGCCAAGGCTCCCACTTCTCCGTTCTCCAGAACGGGAAACAGATTGATCGTACCTTCGGAGTAGCTGACCGTCATCGCGAAGCTCTCGCTGCCGTCGAGATTAATATGCGTAGCCGATTTGTCCAAAGAAGGCTGCTGGCCCGCCAGCGCCAGCTTTCCTGTTTCCGCATCGATGCGGAAAGTAAGGATGGCGCCGCTATCTTGCCCCTCATCCGCTTGAGTATATGTATACAGCAATCCTTTATCTTGGCTGATCGTCATGAACGTAGGATTCAGCATACCGGCCACCTGATCGATATAGCTCAGCTCCCCGGATTGCTCGTCGAACCGGTATACATGAACACCGGGAGATTGCTTGTCCGAATACGATCCGAAATACGTTATATATTGGTTGGATTCCATTGTTCCCTCTCCATTCATCTGATCAATAGTGAAGCATTGCCTATATTGTATCCGAATATTCCATGCGACGCCATTGCGTCTTAATCCAGCGCAACCTGGCTGCCGCCGGCGATTTCGACGATATTGCCATCGACGCTGATCCATACGGATTGGGCCGACGGGTTGTACACGAACTCGCTGGAAGCGGAAAATTGGAGCTGGCGGAACGCTTTGATGTAATCGACGATTTCAATATTGGTCGCGTACCAGATATCGTCCCGTTTGCCGATATATTCGCAGAACCGCTCGATCAAATCCCAATTGTTGTCGTTATCGAACTCGTAGCTGTGTCCCCAAACGTACATCATGTACAAATATTGCTTTTTATGAAGCTCGACGAAAGCTTCGGCCAAGCCCATCAGGTTTTTGTTATGATGGCACGTAGGCTTCCACTCCATCAAATCGTCCGGCAGCCCGAAGCCTCCGGTAGCTTGCACCACTCTCGCATATTCTAGCCCAAGATGAGGCAGCAGCTCTTTGATTTGGCTGTTGAACGATCCGTTAGGATACGACATACCCCGTACGGTATAACCTACAAGGCGCTCCAATGCTTTGCGGTCTTCAAGCACCTCATGAATCAGCTGCTCCCGGGGTGATCTCGCTATCGTCGGATGGGTTACGGTGTGGGCCGAAACCTCATGTCCTTTGTACAGCTCGGCGATTTCGCCTTCCGCGATGCGGTCGCCCGTACCGAGCAGCCCGGAGTTCAGGTGGAATGCGCCCTTGATGCCGTATGTATTAAAAATGTCGACGAGACGGCGGTCCGCCGCTCTTCCGTCGTCGTAGCTCATGGTGAGCGCTTTAAATTTGCCTTCCGGATAAGTCATCAAAATTTTGCCCATGTGAACAAACGCCTCCTATAAATGGATGATCTAATGAATAGTGTACCATTGATGGGAAAATGTGAAAACAGATGGCGCGGATTCGGCGCGATGAGGGTAGCGGCAGCTCTGTAACGCGGTTTTTCCGCGTTACGGCTGTTGCTTTTGCGTTACGCTGCGCTGTAACGCGGTTTTTCATGCTTACAGCGCGCGGATTCAGCGCTGGGGGGCTTGCAGCAGCTCCGTAACGCGGTTTTTCCGCGTTAGGGCTGTCGCTTTTGCGTTACGCTGCGCTGTAACGCGGTTTTTCATGCTTACAGCGCGCGGAACCGGCGCGCCTGGCTTGCGGAAGCGCCCCCTTCATAGAGGCGCGATGCTCAAGTACCTTAGAGCTGCTAGATATCGCAGCTCTGTATAAGCAAACAAAGCCTTCCGAAATGACAACGGAAGGCTTTGTTGCTTCTATTTATAGCGGCGGATGAACTCGACCGCCTTGCGGATATCTGTCTCGGGCTGATCGCCCACTTCGCGCTCGATCGTCAAATAGCCTGTGTAGCCGATCTCCTGCAGCGCAGCAAAATAAGCGTCGAACGGCACTTTCCCTTCGCCGAGCGGAACCTCCTTGAAAATTTCGCCGGACGAGACCATCTGCGCAATTTTCCCGTGATCCATCGGCTCGAAGCCAAGCGCGCCGTACACTTCGCGAGGATCGACCTCGCGGTAGCGGATACCGTCCTTCACATGCGTGTGAACGATGTAGTCCTTCAGCAGGCGGACGCCCTCGACCGGATCATCGCCGGTTACCATGACCATGTTCGCCGGATCGAAGTTGACCGATACGCCGTTCGTACTGAGCGTATCGAGGAAATGCTTCAAATGAGCGGCACGCTCCGGTCCGGTTTCGATAGCGAAGTAAGCGTTCATGCTCTTCGCATACTGACCGAGCTCCTCACATGCGGACTGCATGCTGTGGAACACTTCGCTCTGCTCATCTTCCGGCACGATGCCGATATGCGTCGTCACGATATTGGTGCCGAGATCCATAGCGAGATCCAGAATGCGCTTGGACTTCTCGACTTTAGCCGCGTTCACGGTCTTATCCTGAAAGCCGTGTCCGCCCAGATCGCCGCACAAGGCGGATATTTCGAGACCGAGCGAGGCGATATACGCTTTGAGCTCCTTACGGGCATCGGCCGACAGCGCAGCCGGATCCATTTCGCCGCTAACCGCGTAAATTTGCACCCCGTCCGCTCCCACATCTTTGGCCTTTCTCAATCCTTCACGGACACCCAGGCCGAAGCTGTCGACGATAACGCCGATGCGGTTCGTCAATTTCATCCTCATTTCCTCCTTTAAACATCACATGTCAGGAACATCATGGTAATAATTCTAGAACGGGCGACCGATTCCTTTTCTCACCGGATAATTCGTTCAGGAGCAAGCGCTTACCCTTTTACCGCGCCAGCCGTCATTCCTTTCATAATCTGCTCCTGGAACAGCAGGAACACGGCAATCGTAGGCAGCACCGCAATCGAAAGAGCGGCCATCGTAAGCGCATAATCCGTCGAATAGCCCGTGGCGAATACGGAGAGGCTGAGCGGCAGCGTTTTTAACGCAGGCTTACTTATAAATACAAGCGCAAACGCAAAGTCATTCCAAAACCGCAAAAAGGCTAGAATCGCTACTGTCGATAGAGCAGGAATGCTTAACGGCAGCATAATCCGGAAGAAAATCCCCCAATAGCCTGTGCCATCGATTAAAGCTGCCTCCTCGATTTCTTTGGGAACCGAAGTCAGATAAGCGGCGGCAACGAATATCGCAAGCGGCAGCTCGAACGCCGTGTATGGCAAGATCAGCGCCCCGTAGGAGTCGAGCAGACCGATTTTTTTCATAATAATGAACAGCGGCACCAAAGTGCTATGAATCGGAATGAGCATTCCGAGCAAAAACAACCCCATCATCAGCGGCTTCAGCTTAAACTCGAACCGAGCCAATACATAGGCGGCCAGCGCCCCCAAAATCAATGTCAGCACCAAAGAAACAATCGTCACAATGCTCGAATTGATGAGCGAAATTCCCATCTCGGATACTTTCCAGGCGCGCACGAAATTATCCCAATGCCATACGGTAGGCTGAGCAAAAGGCCGCGAGTAAAACTCCTCGTTCGACTTGAACGCACTGATGAACAGCCAAATCAGCGGGTATAGCGTAACCAGGGCATAGAGCGTGAGCAGCATATTGATAAGGCCTCTGCTCCATTTCACCTTCTTTTGTCCCTGCGGGAGAGCGGCCGTCTTCACTTGATAAACCTGTTCCATCCTAATCCCCTCCCGTTATTAGCGAACGTCCCGCTTCATTAAATATTGGCTTCCTACGATCAGCACCATGCTGAGAATAATGATTGCGGTCGATACCGCACTTCCGTAGCCGTAGCGGAATACGTTGAACGTATTATTATACATGTACGAAGCGAGCAGCTCCGTGGAATGCGCGGGTCCGCCGCCGGTCATGACATAGATCAGGTCGAACGCCTTAAGGCTGCCGGAAATACACAGCACAACCGCTACCTTAATCGTATCCCAAATCATCGGCAGCGTAATGACGAACAGCTTGCGCACCGGTCCGACTCCGTCGATTTGCGAGGCGTCGTCGATTTCCGGAGAAATATTTTGCAGCGCCGCGATAAACATAATCATATACGGACCGATATAGTTCCAAATAATCGGCACCATGATCGCGTACATCGAGATTTTCGGATCGGACAGCCATGCTTTTTTCCAGGATTCCAAGCCTACCGTCTCCAGCAGGAAGTTGAGGATCCCGATTTGCGGATGATAAATGTAGCCCCAAATAATACCGACAACGACCGAAGACAGCACCATCGGCATGAACACCGAAGCGCGGATCATTCTTTGAAACAGCGTGCTCTTCATAAGCAAAAGCGCGAGCACCAGAGCGATCGGCACTTGTCCGAAGACGGAGGCGGCTACGATCAGCATGTTATTTTTGAACGATTTCCAAAAAAGCGGATCCTTCACGACTTCCACATAGTTGTCGAAGCCGATATATTTGGCGGCGCCGATCCCTTTCCAATCGAAAAAACCGTAGTAAGCGGACCAGAACACCGGAATGATCACAAAAAAGGCGTACAGCAGAAAGGCCGGAAGAAGACCAACCGTTATGAATCCTCTTATACGTGCCGCTGTTGACATGGCTTCCCCTCCTGAAAACTTTGCTTTAGCAAAGTTACTTCGTAAGCATTAACTGAGTTTCGCGAAGCGAAACTGACTTCGTAAACGTAAACTGAGTTCCCCTCAGGCTCTTGAAAAAGCAATTCCAGTCTCTTGTTCAAAGACTGGAACCGCTCCAAGCTTTAAGTTCGGTTACTTGACGCCGAGCGATTTGGCTTGCGCGTCCTGAATCTTCTTCGCGATATCCTCCGGCTTGCCGCCCATCAGCAGCTCTTGCAGGCCGTTGTTGACCACATCGCTGGCCGCGGAGCTGAGGACGCCGTCATATACCGGCGTTCTTTTCACTTTGCCGACCATTTCATACACTTGCGCGAATAAGGAAGACACTTTCGTTTTGTCGAGCTCCACTTTATAGCTGACGAGCTGGTTGCTCTCGAGCGTCGCCTTTTGAGCCGCAGGGCCGGACAGCGCATAGATCAGCTCATACGCCGCATCCTTAGCCGCGCCGCTTGTTTTCTTGCTCATGCCGAGACCGGTTCCGACTACGCCGGACAGCGAATTCGGATCGCCTTTGCCGTTAGGCACGGAAGGCAGCACCGTCACGCCGATGTTGTCCAGCACTTCCTTCGACGCATTGGCCGCAAGGTTCGTCAGCGCCCAGCCGCCGTCTATCATCATCGCCGCTTTGCCTTGCGCGAACATTTGCTCCATTTGCGTATTGTCGATGCTGTTGAAGCCCTCCTGGAACGCTCCCGCCTTGCCTATCTGCTGCAGGTAAGTCAACGCTTGTACGAATTCAGGATCGGTAAACTTCGCTCCTTTTTGGTTAGCCGCGTTCAGGAACCATTCCGTGCCAGTCACACGGTCCGCCAAAGAGCTCAAAATACTCGATTGCGCCAGCCAAGCGGCCTTGTTTCCAAGCGCGATCGGCGTCATTTTGTCCTTCTTGAACGTTTCCACGAGACTCATCATTTCATCCCATGTTTTCGGAGGCTTCACGCCGTATTTATCGAAAATCGTTTTGTTATAATAAAGAATCGAAGTCGGGGACAAGCCCATCGGCGCGCTGTACGTTTTGCCGTCGATGGTGAAATCGTCGAACGAGTTCGGCAGGAAGCCGTTTTTCCAATCCGGTTTGCTGTCGAGCAGCTGGTTAATCGGCTGAAGCAAATCTCCGCCCACGAACTCCTTGGTCATAACGCCAGGCCACATCACGAACAGATCCGGCATTTCATTGGCTGCGGCAACCGTTTTCAAACGGGCGCGATAACCATCGGGCGGGATGCCCTGAATATCCAGCTCCACATTCGGGTGGTCTTTCTTGTACTGCTCCATGATGCTTCTCATCGTTTTGGCGCGAAGGTCGTCGCCTGTATAGTTATGCCATATGGAAAGCTTTACTTTTTGTTGAGCGTTATCTTTACCCCCGCCCTCGCCGGCAGCCTTGCTGTCGGTACTTGCGCCGGTACCGCAGGCGGACAGCAAAGTCGTTGCCATTACCGCGGTGAGCGCTATCGTCGTCGCTTTTTTCATCTTGTAGTACCCTCCTCGTTCATCTCTTCTCTTTACAAGCCTTAGTATAGGGGACAACGGTCGGACGCAAAACGGGAGAGACTTCGGAGGCAGGGGGGAAATTTTTCAGCCTTTTGGCGATTGGCGGAATTCCGACGGCGTTTGCCCGCTGAATTTTTTGAATTGCTGGCTAAAATATTTGATGTCCTCGTAGCCGACGCGATTGGCCACCTCGCTGATTTTGGCCTGTGAGCCCTGCAGCAGCTCGGCCGCTTGCCGCATCCGTTCCTTCGTTACGAATTCGATATAGTTGAGCCCCGTTTCCCGTTTGAACACCTCGCTGAAATGATTCGGGTTCAGATGAACGAACTTCGCCACCTGCTGGAGCGTTAGATTTTGATCCAGATTTTCTTTAATATAGGCAATCGATTTATGAATATACGAGAACTTGGTTTCCGCGATCGATTCATGAAAAACGGACATGACGGAAGACAGCAGCCGGAACAGCTCTTCCTCGGGCTGGCCTGCCAACTCCAGCGTGAACTCCCTCCGCTCGTTATCCGGACCCGTTCCTTCCTGAGAGGCTCCCGTACCGGACCCCGCCCGCTCCAGCCATCGATGCGCGGACAAAACAAGCGATTGCAAATAAGCCTGCAGCGATGCCGGTGTGACCGAAGCGTCCTCCATCTGCGTGCGAACCTTTTGATTCACCCAGTGCCGCAGCTCCGTCAAATTGTTGCTCAACAGGATAGCCGAGAGCTCCGCCTCCTCCTTCTGGGAGCATACGGTTCTTCCCCCTCGGCGGTCCTTTACGTCCTCCATGGCAAAAAGCCCTCTGGCCGCTACCAAGCCGCGGAAAGAAAATACGTGCTCCGCCTCGCGGAAGGAGACTGGAAGCTCGTCCCAGCCTGCGGCGATGGAGCCGAGAGCGGCATAGGCGGTGCATTTTAGCGTCTGCTCCACCCGGCCCAGGGCCGCCTCCAGCGATGCCTTGTCCGTGACGCCGGGCACGTAGCGGGCGACCAGCACAATCCGGTCCTTCTTCAGCAGCGTAACGGCAGGAAGCAGCTCGAACAGCATATTATCGGCTGCGCCTAACAGGAGACGGGCCAGCGGGTTATCGCCCCAGCCCGAAGCGGAAACCAGCAGCACTTGCATCGGGGAGAGCTCCGCTTCAGCGGCTTGCACCCCGTGCTTGCGAAACCAGATGTACAGCTGTTCTTTGACCGAGGCAGGCTCCTGATCGAGCCCTTGGGTGACGAGCCGCTCCAGAAGCTGGCTGCGGAAAGCAGCCGTCTGGAAGTTTTCCTGCTTCAATGCCTCCCACTTCTCCAATATGCGCTGCTTCGCTTTCATCGCCGCTTTTATTATTTCATCGGGACGGCTGGTCTTGAGCAAATAATCGGTCACGCCTTCCCGCAGCGCCTGCTGTGCATACGTAAAATCATCGTATCCCGTTAAAATGACGATCTCCGTGTCCGGCAGCAGCTCCTTCACCTTCTTCGCGAGCTCGATTCCGTCCATGCCGGACATGCGGATATCCGTCAAAATGATATGCGGCTTCTCCTCCGGCACACGCGCCAGCGCTTCTTCAGCCGATGCCGCAGGTGGAAGCAGCTCCATCCCCAGCTCCTTCCAATCGATAACCGTACACAGTCCGGTGCGGATGATCACTTCGTCGTCTACTATCAAAATTCTCATGTCGTTTCCTCCGTTAACGGAATGATGAATGATATCGCCGTTCCTTTGCCCGGCTCGCTCTCAATAACAAGACCGGATTCGTGCCCGTAATGAAGCTGCAGCCTCTGATGCACATTGCGCAGGCCGTAGCTGAACTTCGTTCCTTTGCCGCGAGACGCCCCCTCATGCACGGTCAAGCTTCGACGGATCTCACGCAGTCTGGCCGGCTCGATGCCGATTCCCGTATCCTCCACGATAAACTTCATCCCTAACGTCCCCGCCAATTCACCGTGGACATAGACATTGCCTTTTCCTTGCTTTTTCTGAATGCCGTGAATAATGCTGTTCTCGATCAAGGGCTGCAGCAGGAGCTTCAGCATCGGGAGCTGCATCATCGCCGGATCGATATAAAACTCCACCTCGAATTGTCCCGGGAACCGGATCGCTTGAATGTATACATAATTTTGCGCGTGCGCCACCTCCTGCTGGACAGGGCAAAATTCCTCCCCCTTGTTCAAGCTGAACCGCAAGAAATCGCTGAGCGCCCCCACCATTTCCGCAATCTGCTTATCCTTGTTCATCAAGGCGATCCAGTGTATCGAAGATAACGTGTTATATAAAAAGTGCGGATTGATTTGCGCCTGCAGCGCTTGAATATCGGCTTCCTTTTTCATCGCCTCGTTCTTCTGCACCTGCTCCTTCAGCCGCTGGATCCGGTCGCTCAGCTTATTGTAGCTGCGCAGCAGCAGACCGACCTCGTCCGTGCTCCTCACCTCGAAATGAGGAATCGGCTCGTCGGGATTAATGTCCTTCATGTTTTGCGTCAGCCGGGTCAGCGGCTTCGTCACCCATTGCACGAAATAAAGCACCAAGCCTGCCGCGAGCAGCAGCCCGAGACCTACCGCAAGCGCCGTGACCATCAGCACGTAGCCGCTTTGCGCCGTATAGATTTGCGTCGGAATGAAGCCGACCAGCTTCCATTGCAGACTCGGAACCGTGTGATACAGAATCGTTGTCTGCTCTTTGCCGGTCCCGTAATTCAGCATGCCGCTGTCTCCTTCGAGCTCCCCGAAGCCCGGAAAAATATCGCTCACCGTCTGATTCAGCCATTCCTGCCGGCCGCTGGACAAAACGCGGTTGTTCTGATCCAGCAGCAGGACGAACCCGGTCTTCTCCCAGCCGGCCCCGGTCAAATAACGGGAGATTTCGGCTTCGTCGACGCTGATCGATACCGTCCCGAGCGGCTTGAAATTGTTAATGCTGCGGACAGGCCGGACAAGCGAAACGACCCGCTTCAGCCCCTCCGTCGTCTGATTCTCGTAGAGCGGCGACCACCACCTCGTGCTGCTGCGGTATGCCTGCTCGTTTGCCTTCAGCACCTCGGGCAAGCCGGACTTCAATACCGTCGTGTTGGAAAGCGGCGGCTTTCCTTTATCATGCGTGATCGTAATGTTGGATATATATTTTTTGGAAAAAGCCAGGTTCGTCAAAAAGCCCACATTAAGCGTAAAGCGGACCACATCCTCCTGTTCGTCATCGAGATACGCCTGAATATCGCGCTGCCCGATTAAAAACAACGACATATTTTCCGCATCCTGAATGATGAATTCCAGCTTGTCAGCAATTTGGCGCAGCGTGTTCATGCCCGCTTGCTTGGCCTTTTCCTCCGTTAAGGAAATGGCGATCTGGTAAGAGGCAACGCCGGTCAGCACAAGCGGCAGTAAAATAGCGAACAGCAGCAGCATGGACAGCTTTCGTTTTAACGATTTTCCGAACCAACGCTTCATTCTTAGGCTCCCCTGCATATAAAGTAAACGCTTCACATATACTAACATACTTTTTTTTATTCGAACAAACTTTTTGTTTGACAATCCGTTGGTTTATGTTACTATCGTTCTCATAACGACACCAACTTATCGCGGAAAGGGAGGGCCACTCGAACATGGAGAACATCCGGGACGAATCGGAGTTTCTGAACAGCCTGGTGAAAGGCATTGCCGCCCAGTTCGGCGACAACTGCGAGGTCGTGCTGCACGACTTGACCGGCTCTTACGAAAGCACGATTCGGGCAATCGAGAACGGTCATATTACAGGCAGAAAGGTAGGCGATCCGGGGACGAACCTTGGCTTGGAGCTGCTGCGGGGCAATCATGTGGACGGCAACAAATTCAACTATGTCACGCAAACGAAGGACGGCCGCATTCTCCGCTCTACTTCGATCTATATGAAAAATAGCGAGGGCAAAACTATCGGCGCGCTATGCATCAACTTCGACATAACGGAGCTGATGGTCGCCGAGAAGACGCTTCATTCGCTTACATCCACGGGACTTCAGACGGAAGTGAAGGAATCGTTCGTCAGCAATGTGAGCGATCTGCTCGACGCGCTTATTCAGGAGGCTCAGGAGCAGGTAGGCAAGCCGGTCGCCGTCATGACCAAGGAGGACAAGATGCGGATGATTCAGCTGCTGGACCGCAAAGGCGCTTTCCTGATCAAGAAGGGCGGCGAGAAAATTTGCGCCTATTTGAATATATCGAAATACACCCTCTATAACTATTTGGAAGAAGGCAAAACATTATCCGAAGCCGAAGGGAATGAAGAGTAGATGAACAACGGTTCAGCACCGCTTTTCGTACCGGAAACTCCTTGTATTATCATCCATGAAGCCATCATGGAGCGCAACATCGAAGCGATGGCGGAAACCGCGCAGCGTAATCAGGTGCAGCTGCGGCCTCACGCCAAGACGCACAAGATGCCTCACGTCGCCAAGCGGCAGCTAGGAGCCGGAGCCTCGGGCATAACCGTGGCCAAAGTATCCGAGGCCGAAGTGATGGCGCAGCACGGCATCTCGAATATTTTCATTGCTTATCCGCTCGTGACTCCATCCAAAATCGAGCGGGCCATCGCTTTAAGCCGGCAGATCGACCTGATTCTCGCGGTCGACAGCGACGAAGGTGCGAGCCGCTTGTCGCAGCTGGCCGGCCAGCACGGCCACACGCTGAAGGTGCGGCTCGAAATCGATACCGGGCTGCGGCGTACGGGGGTCCCGTACGACGACGCATTGGCCCTCGCATCGCGCATCCACGCGATGGAGCATTTGCGGCTGACCGGGATCTATACGTTCCGCGGCGCGCTGATGAACAAGAAGCCGACTCTCGATCTAGAGGCGGCAGGCGTCGAGGAAGGCCGCATCATGGTGGAGCTGGCCGACCGGATGCGCGCGCTGGGGATTCCCATCGCGGACGTGAGCGTCGGCTCCACCCCAACGGGAGCATACGCCGCGACCGTGAAGGGCGTCACCGAAATCCGACCGGGAACGTACGTGTTCCAGGACCGGATGCAGGCGAAGTTCGGCGTGTGCGGCCTGGAGGATTGCGCAGGCAGCGTTCTTGTAACCGTTGTCAGCCGCCCTGCGGCGGACTTGGCTGTTGTCGACGGCGGCAGCAAGACGTTCGCCACCGACGTGCAGCCGAACACAGAGCCGCTGCTGCTTCAGGGCTTTGGCCATGTCGTCGGCCTCGAGGACGCCGTGCTGGAGCGGCTGTCCGAGGAGCACGGCATGATGCGCCTCGGCCCTGAAGCGCAAGCCGCCAATTTGAAGGTAGGCGACCGGCTTTATATTATTCCGAATCATATTTGCAGCACGATCAATCTGCATAATCAGGTGCTGTTCCTGCGGGGCGAAGCCTTCGAGCCCGTACCGGTTCTGGGCCGGGGCAAGCTGGAATAAGAGCGGGCCGGAAGGCTGCGCCGTCAGCTTCGGCATCGGTACCGGTTTTGATCACGGTCTTGGCTCTGGCTTCGGCTGCGACTTCCGTCTTGGTCCTGACTCTGGCTTCGTCCTTACTCTGGCTTCAATCCTGCTTCAGCTCCGACTCTGACTCTGGCTGTGATCTCATTCTCATTTTTTCATTCTCAGTCACCGCTTCCGGCATCTTTTTTAACCATGCCTAATCAACGTGCATTGATACTTAACCTCAAGGAGGGTTCCTACGTCATGCTCGATCTGCTATTGAAAAACGGGCGCATCGTCGACGGTACCGGCAATCCGTGGTTTATCGGCGATGTCGGCGTCAAGGACGGGCACATTGCCGCCGTCGGCCAAATTCATCAGGAAGCCCGCGAAACGCTGGACGTCCATCATCAGGTCATTTCCCCCGGCTTTATCGACGGTCATTGTCATTCCGATCTGATGATCTTCGACCATCCGCTGAGCGAGATTAAACTGCGCCAAGGGGTCACCACCGAGGTGGTCGGCAACTGCGGCCTGGCTCCCGCGCCTTTTGTCAAAGAAAAAGCGGAGCTGCTGCAAAGCTACGTCCAGCCGGTGCTGGGCAAAACCTCGTGGGAATGGCCGTGGGAGACGGTGGAGCAGTATATGGACTCGCTCGCCAGCTCCCGCCCTTCAGAGAACATCGCCACTTATGTGGCCCACGGCGCGCTGCGCATCGCGGTCATGGGCTTCGCCAACCGTCCTGCGACGTCTCAGGAGTTGATCCGGATGAAGCATTTGCTCGATCAAGGGCTCAAAGCCGGAGCGATCGGCTTCTCCATTGGTCTGCTGTACGCTCCGGGGAGCTACACTTCCAAGGAAGAGATCGCCGAGCTGAGCTCCGTGCTGCCCAAGTACAACGGGCTGTTCTCCACCCATATTCGCGGCGAGGGCAACAACCTGATCCCTTCCGTTAAGGAAGTGATCTGGATCGCCGAGAAAGCCGGCGTCTCGCTGCACATCAGCCACTTGAAGGCGGCGGGCAAAATCAACTGGGGCAAAGTGCTCGAGGCGATGGAGCTCATCGAGGAAGCCCGTTCGCGCGGACTCGATGTGACGTGCGACGTCTACCCGTACAACGCCGGGTCGACGACGCTTACAACAGTGCTGCCGCCATGGGCGCTGGAAGGCGGCATCGAAGCCGTGCTGGAGCGGTTCCGGGATGCAGGCTTGCGCAAACGGATCCGCGAGGAGCTCGGGCAGGAGCAGAAGGATTGGGACAACCTCGTCTGCTCCACCGGCTGGCAGAGCGTCTACATTTCCGCCGTGCATAATGAAGCGAACCGCCATTTGGAAGGCAAGCATCTCGCCGAGATCAGCGAGGAGCGCGGTCAGCATCCGGCGGACTGCATGATGGACCTGCTTCTGGAGGAGCAGGGACGCATCTCCATCGTCTACTTCCATATGTCCGACGATGACGTGAAGCAGGTTGTCGGCTACGAGCGATCGCTGATCGCATCCGACAGCCTGACGTGCGAAACCGGCAAGCCGCACCCGCGCTTGTACGGCACCTTCCCCCGCGTCTTCGCCAAATATGTGCGCGAAGACAAGGTGCTCACGCTGGAACAGGCCGTGCGCAAGCTGACCTCGTTCCCCGTGCAGCGGTTCAAGCTCGGCAAGCGCGGCCTGCTTGTGCCGGGGTATGCGGCGGATATTGCCGTGTTCGATCCGGATACGATCCGGGATCACGCCACCTTCGAGAACCCTCGGCAATATCCTTCCGGGATGCTGCATGTATGGGTCGGAGGCAAGTCGACCCTGGCCGGTGAACGCCATACGCAGGCGCGCGAAGGCAGCCTGATCCGCGCGCATCATTGCTGCAGCCACGGATAAGGCGCCAGGCTGGCACCTTGCAATGGTTCCGATCCGGCGGGTTGCCGCCAGCCGGGAAGAACTTGCTTGGAATTGATCGATCGCCACGCAGCGCGCGCAGCGTTCGCTTGGGATTCGCTCGCGTAGACGTGTGTAGTCACATCATTCGATCTATGCCTGCCCTGCCGATGTTATCAAACTCAAGCATTGCCCTGCCATTGGAACGTCTTAACCGTCTGAACAGTCGACCGAAAGCTTTTTCGCAACATATACATTCACAAACCGCACGGCAGATTCGATCCTAACCTTAACCATTACTATAACTTTATCCCTGCTTAATCCTATATGTATACGGAGGTAATAAACCATGAGCAAAATCGAGCAAAGACTGCAAGAGCTGGGCATCGTCCTTCCCCCATCGCCGGAGCCGCGCTTCACTTATATTCCGTGCAACCGTACCGGCAATCTGATTTATTTGTCCGGTCAGGACTGCCGCATTAACGGAGAGCTTATGTACGAAGGCAAAGTAGGCAGCGACCTTACGATCGAGCAGGGACAAGAAGCCGCTCGGCAAGTCATTATTAACTGTCTGGCCGTCATGAAGGGATACTTGGGCGATCTGGACCGCGTGGTCAAAATCGTCAAGCTGCTCGGCTTCGTCAACAGCGCGCCGGGATTCGGCGACCAGCCTTACGTGATGAACGGCGCCTCCGACCTGCTTGTGCAGGTATTCGGCGAGAACGGCAAGCATGCCCGTTCCGCCATCGGAACAAGCGACCTGCCGTTCCACACGCCGGTGGAAATCGAAATTATCGCTGAAATCCGCGATTAATCTATCCCCCTGCGCCGCTGCATGCCTCAGCATGAGAACCGCCAAAAGGAATAGCTTCGATATGCTTATCTTTTCGCTTTACCGATACCGTGGTTTAACTTACCTAATTGGCAAAAAAGCCCGGCCAGCCGTCTATTTAACGGCTAGCCGGGCTCTTCTTTTACTGCCCTTTGCTTATCCAGAACGTAATACGCGAGCCTCTCTCGGCCGTCGCATTCGGCTGAAGATCCTGCTTGAACACTTTGCCTTGCTCCATCTCGTTGGGTTCCAGAAAAAAGTCGTATCGCAATCCGGCCGCACGCGCTGCTTTATCCGCCTCGGCCTGCGTCATACCGATCAGGTTCGGAACCTGAGTCGGCCCCTGATCGGTGGCCGCTCCGTTATCCGGCTTCGGCGTTTCCTTCGGCTTATCCGGCACAGGCGTAGCACTCGGTGTCGGCTTGGCATCGGCAACTGGCGGACTGGTCTCCGTAGCCGGAGCGCTCGGAACATACCCTTTATCCGGCCTTAGCACCTCGAACAGCCCCATGAGAATGAGCACGGAGCATACCCCGATGACGACGACGGCACCGCCGATCAGCAGCAGCCTTTTCATCATGCCCCCGACCGTAAACCGTCTCGGCTCGTCTTCTTCCTCCTCATCCTCTTCGTCCGGCTCTGGCGGAGGCGGAGGCGCCGCCTGCTTCCTCGGCTGCACGGGTTCCTCCGAAAAGGAAGGAGCGGATTTCGTCATAGCGGAGACAGGCCTTCTCACCGCTTCCGGCTCCTGTACCCGTACAGGCTCCCTCGTGCCCCGTACGATCACAATGCGTGCGAGCTGTGCGATAAACAATTTGAGCGGCACATCTTCTGCCGCTACTTGACGGATCAGGGAGACGAGCACATCTCTTTGCTCGCCTGGAATTTGCCGCAGCGCTTCCTGCGCGGCCGGATCGTCCATTGTTACTACCGGCCCCGTACTTTTACCGGCGATCAGCTGCAGCAGCAGGCCGACGAGCCCCTTTGTTCCGCGCTGCGCCGCTTGTCCTTGCTCCCAATAATTCATAATGACCGGATGCCCTTCCGGATCGATCCATATGTTGTCCGCGCTGATGGAGAATCCGACGATACCTTCCTCCAACGCCTTCTGCATCCCCAAAGCAAGCTTATAGACGATGGTCAGCTTCTCCTGGAAAGAGAGCATTCCGCCTGCTATGACCTCATATAACAGCGTGCCGTTGCACGGCTTCAACACAGCGACCAGCCGGTTCGACGAATGATTAAACCCCATGTCCAATATATGAATGAAGCTCCGGTCGGTGAACTGGGATGCCTCTCCCAGCATTTCCGTATACGCCTTAGTGAACGCGTCATCCTGGCTATCCACGGCGTACAGGATCACTTTGCGATTCAGCGACAAATCCTTCCCCATATAAACCATTCCGCTTGCCAGCGGCAAAATCGGTTTCTCCGGCAAATATCTCTGCTCCATACGGTCTTCCATCAAGCCTTCCCCCTTGTATCTCTATCCCGAATGCTTTGCAATACCGGTCAAATCGAATCCATACCGATCGACACCGCGGCATTCAGGCCAACCCTAACCATTCTTACTCATATAGTTCGGACTTTAGTCCGGATTTTTGCTGATATAGGGTGAAATCATCCAAAAAATAATACTCCGCCAGCCCGCTCTACCTGAATCACAACAAACGTTTCCAGCTTCGGATGCATCCCGTTAGGGGCTAGACTCAACAGTCGGCGGGGCTCCCGTTATCTCCTTTATTCCCCATTCCCCCCCTTTCAACACGCCCTTGCAAAGAAGGTCATCTTAAATATTTACCCTTATCATTATAATACGAAACGGCAAAAAAGCCGATTTTCGCGAAAAGCGACCATCGGCTTGCACTATTTAACTAATTTTACAGGTTCCAGAAACGGTCAACCATAGGCGCGTATTTCTCATACATTTTGCGCGATACGGCTGCGGCATCCCCTGAAGGGTCCAGGGAGAAATCCTCCGTTCCTTTCATCCAGCTGAACTCCCATTTGCGGATATCGCTGTCAAAATCCTTTTGGCTGAACGTATCCGGATTATCGATAGCGGCCTCCAGCTTGGCGGCGAATTGTCTCCACCGTTCCAGATAGTAGCTTGTCATGATACCGGACCACTGCTTGTGCGCGTAATCGTCAAAAGTAACCTCCGGCCACCAGGTGGAGATGATCGTACGGGCGTTGAATTCATGCAGCGCCGTCTCCTCCTTATTGGTTCCCCACTTCTTCGCCCGGTTCACCCATGGCCCGGTAAGAAAATGAACGTTCGTCGCGAGCAGCTCCTCCATATCGATCATCAGCGCTTCGAATGCGCTCCAATACTCGTTGAACTGCTCGCGGTCGCCAGCGCGGAACGACTTGATCATGTTCAAGTGCAGCGGCCTCGAGATGTCGGACAGCACCTGACGGCCCACGTTTACCAGGTCGTACTGGTAATTTTTGGATTCCGCCAATTCATCTCCGCCTGCCAACAACCGCTCCCACGCACGAAGCAGCACCCGCACATCGTAAAAAGGGACTACCGTTCCGTTGCACGTCCGCCGGATTTCCAGCTTCGGTCTGGCGCACACGACGGTTTCATAGTTCGAATTTTTGGAGTAGACCGACCGCCGGAGCAGCTGCCACGCTTCCACTGCCGATTCACTGCCGTTTCCATAACGGCGCAGCAAATAGTCCTCCACCCACTCATCCAGGTCAGGCGCTTCCGTCCGCCATACCATTTCGCTCAACAAATCGTAAAATACCGGGTTTTCCTCAATCGCTTCGGGAGCAAATCCGATCCCTGCCATATCGCCCTTCCCCGGATCGTGAAGCGCCTGCGCCGGACCTTGCGCCACCATCTCCAAATCGCCGAACATCCCGTTGCGGCCGCCGAAATTATGCAGCATGCACCATACCCACGGCTTGCCGTAGAAGGCATGGGTCTGCTTCCACTTGGCGTTATTCTCAGCATATAAGTCCAGCATCAGGAGATGCTCCCTAGGGAGCGAGGTCACAATCGGCTCGGACATCGACCAGCTCTGCATAACCCAGACCCCGTCCGGATCGTGGTTCAGCATCGATTGGCAGACTGCCTTTGCAGACTCCGTCACATATTCCGTCGAAGAGTCGGGAGAGCTGCCCTCATGGAACAGGTCCATCGCATACAAATGATCCGTGCCGTAGAGCTTTTCCTGTTCCTCGTAAAATATTGATGCAGCTTCGTCAAACAACGGATCGCGCGGATCGAGGAAATGGACGCCCCTCATGCCGAACCACGACTTCAGCTGCATAATGTTCGCTTCGGGACGCTTCTGCCGCAAGGCCGCCGGAACATGACCGTAGAACCCGGCGAGCACCGGCGTCATGCCGAATTCCCGCTCGCGTTCAAGAATCTGGAGCTGGAGCTCCTTCTGCCCGTCGATCCAGCTTTGCGGAAGCGGGCCTGCCATACCGTCTACGTTCCCCATATAATGCCAGGCCAAATAAGCAGGTCCTGTCAAATGCTTGAGCATTTCCTCATCCGACAGCCCCATTCTGTTCCCGGCCGCCATCCAGACCGCTTCCTGTCCGGTTACGGCAAGAGGCATATTGATCCCGTGCAGAGCCATCCAGTCGATCTCGCGCTCCCACCGCTTCCAGTCCCACCAAGTCATCGAGTAATTAAATGTGCAAAAATTGTACATATAGCGGTGGCGGTAAGGCGTCGCTTTCCGAACCGCTTCCGCCTGCGGCAGCCGGTCAGGCAGCGACAACTGATCGCCCGACCACGATATGTGCGCGTTGCAGCTGTATTTCAAATACCAGTGGAGCGCGGAGGCAAGGCTGATGCCGTTAGAGCCTCTAAGAACAATCCGCTTGCCCCTGTTTTCGATTTCAAACACATCGCGTCCTTGTTCCTGGCCGATCTCCTCCAAATCGAACTGCTCCCGGTACGCCGGCCCGAGCAGCCGGCTGACCAGTCCGCTTACAACCTCTTTATGGAATGAATTCTTTGTTACAGCTTCCGTCATGAACGTTTCTCCTCCTGTTGGTTTGCATTAGAGCGATTAGACCGCAATACGATCAATAATCCTTGCTTCGGCTGCAGCGGTATCGCTTGCAGCGATTCAAGCGGCAATGACTCTTGAATATGTTGAATCGCCGGCGCTTCGAACGATACCAGCTCGCGGCTCCAGCCGAGCTGCTCCCAATCGATTTGCAGCGAGCATTCGACGGGCTCCTCCGCCCAGCTCGCCAGCGCGACTAGCATTTGCTCCGGCTTGCGGTATACCGTGGCCGCTACATCGTCCCGATCCGGGTGCACCGGATTGTCCGGATGCCAGTAGCCGAGCATTTGCGCTTCCGCAATCCCTAGCTGATCCCACAGCTTCCAGAGATACTCCGGACTTTGGCCGATCCAGCCGAGCCGGTTCGACATGCCGAATACCATACCGCGCCACGGATTGCCCTGACCGAGCATTTCTCCCATTAAGCCGAATGGAATGCCGCTGATTTCCACGAGCCAGTAATCGGGGCTAACCTCGTTGTATTTGAAGCCCTCTCCGATCCACAGGCTGTCGAGATAAGGAAACAGCTCCATATACAAATTGGCGTTGTTGACAAAGCCCGCCCGTTCGTTCATATGGTTCCATGTGTGGAAATCGATAAGGGAGCCGGGCTTCGCCCGATCCAGCACTTTGCGGGCGCGGCGCATGGTGAAGCGGTCGTATGCGGTATCGTCGATGTATATACCGTCGATTCCGACATGCTCCGTCAGCCATTTGAGACCTTCCACGTAGTAATTGGCCAGCCGGGAAGTACCGTCCGTAAGAATAGCCGCATCGATGATTCCGGCATGCTTTCCTACCTTAAATTCGTGCTTCCATGCGGGAATGACATCGTCGCCCAGATGCTTTCGAACCCATTCAGCGGCGTCGCCCTGCCATAAGGAAGTGGTCACATCCGGATTCGGACGCGGGAACACTTCGTCGCCTAAGCTCCGGAGAGCTTTTAATTCGGTCATATGATCGCTCATTTCCCGAACCGTGTAATACAGCTTTACTTTAAGCTCTTTATCATGCGCTTCCTCAACGAAGCGGGTAAGGCTCTCCGTCTCCAGGAACGGATAATTAATGAAAGGATGAGCATCCGCTCCATGATGAACGTTGATGATATTGGCTCCGCTCGCCAGCGCTTCCTCCTGCCAGGCGTTCATTAACGCCTTGCCCTCCAGCCGATGGTAATACCGGTTGCTCCAATGAGCGGACATATCGATCGGCTTCAGCGGCGTGATCATCAGGTCGAAGTGAAAGCGGAGCTCTTCTCCCTTCCCGACCGTCCGTTCTCCGCTATACGCCCGGAATAGTACGGCGCCGTCTTGGCGGAGGAGCCTGACGCCCCCTTTGCCCTGATTATGCCAGCTGTCCGGGACCGTGAGCGGGCGGTGCTTATAATAAATATTGACGAACGGCCTGCGTCCCTCCGGATCGAGGAGGCGGCAGCGAAGTCCGGCATTGACGTCGCCGATCCACATGGCATGCTGATGCTTGGAAGCGTCCCATTTCCAATCGAACGCTTCCGGAAGGAATCCGCCCTTGTGCCCCAATCCCATCCCGTAGCGGGCCGTTTTCGGAGCGAAAGGGATGTCAAGGCGAATATCACGGACACGAACGTCCTCTTTCGCCTTCAGGGTCACTTCAAAGCGGGCGAATCCGTCGAAATCGAGCTCGCCACGGCAGCTCATCTCCCACAACTCGCTGCCGCTTTGCGCAGCCCATCCGACACGGCTGTCCGTTTGCCGTTCGATTCGAAATTCATTGCCGCTCCAACCGGCCTCCCCGTCATCGCTTTCGACTACAAGCCGGATCCGCTCCGCGAGAACCGGGCGCCCGGCTTCTACGAGCCCGTCTACAGCGCTGTTGAACCGGCTTACGATCGATTCGGGAAAGCCTTGCTCGTCAAGCGTCATTTCCCTGCCGAGACACCCTGCCGTCCGCCCTTCCCAAGTTACCGGAGTATACGGCACCGTAACCTCCTCGTCTATCGCTGCATCCGAGTTCAGCCACCGCAGACGGGAATGTCTCCACATCTCGCTGTCCCCTGCATCGTCCAACGGCTCCCCTGCCACAGTGAGCTTAACGGTAAGCCGCTTGCTTATGCCGCCTGCCGTAAAAGTCCATTCTCCGGTGTATCGGTCCGCAGACGCATCAATCGGGACGGTGATGCCGATCCACAATGACTGCACGCCGCCCTGCCCGACGGCAACCGTCTTCTTGAACGGCTGTCCATAGGCATCTCTTCCTTCCAGCGCGTAGCATTCAACCCCCGAAGCGTCAATACGCGTTCCTTGTCCGGACACCAGGTCCGAAAAGTCAGCCTGTACGCAGTCCACGGAACAACGGGCCGCGTACAGCACCAGTTGCAGCGCGTAGCACTCGCCCGGCCGAGCAGTGGCGGCAAACTCTTTCCGGCCGGAACGCTCCATCCAATCCTCCGGCATATCCTGGAGTGTCAGTACAGGCCGGTCGCTCTCCACCGCAACCCAATACAAATCGGCTTGTGCTTCTTGCCCGATAAGCTGCTGATCTCCTAAGCCGTTTTCCTTTTGTACCACTTGAATATTCACTCCTAACCTGAGTCATTCTTTGCAGCGCCATTTTATTTGGAGGCTGATTCGATAGCTTTGTTGGCTTCCTCCTCAGCCTTCCTCAATGCGGTGTTGATGTCTTCGCTTTCGGACAGAACGCGCGTCAGAGCATCATTCACCGGCTTGCTTGCCAATCCTTCGTTAGCCGAAGGGGCGGGTCTTTGGGCAAAGCCGGTCTTGAAAATAGCTTCCAGATGCTTCCCTTTTACACTCTCGAAGCTTTCTCCGAAGTGCTGAAACACTTTATCGCTGCGTAAGACCGGCGCTCTGCCGATTTTGGCGAATTCGGATTGGACTTCCTCGGAAGAGGCGACATAGGACATAATTTGGTACACCAAATCCTTGTGCTCGCTCATGTCGGACATGACCATGACGTGAACATCCGGCATCGAATGAACACCCGGCTTGTCAGCGAATACGGGCGAAGTAACGAGATCCCAGTTCATCGGATTGCCCGCCTTATGCGCTTCCTCCAGCGGAATCAAGCCGTCCGTCGTCCAATAGTCGTACATGGCGAGCGAGCGGTTTTTGAAAAAAGCATCCGAATTCGCCTTCGTCAAATCCATGCCCGGAATGGTCTGAATCTGCTTCAAAAACTGAAACAGCCGCTGGTACCCGTCGGAGTTCACCGCCGCTTTGTTCGTTTTCGGATCGACCTGCAGCAAGGATAATTGCCCTGCCAGATGTCCCAGCGATCCCGGCTGAAGCCCCATATACTGCACTCCGTCGTTAGAAATCGTCAGCTTGCGGGACAATTCCACCGCCTGCTCCCAAGTCATATCGTCCTTAGGGTAAGGAACGCCGAACCGGTCGAACACATCCTTGTTATAAAACAGCACCTTCGGGTTTTTGTACATCGGCAAACCGGCGAATTGGAGAGAAGGGAAGCTTTTGAACATATCCATAATCGGCTTATCGAATTTCGTTTCATCGAACTTTTCCTTTTGCATCATGGGCCCGATATCGCCGACTACCTTCAGATCGATCAAGCTCGGGATGGAAGAGTAAGAGGTCACAATAAGATCCGGAACATATCCTGAGGTCAGCCGTTCCTGGTATTTTTTTTCGTTCAATCGTTCCAAGGTTACGTGAGGGAACTTCTTTTGGATCGGCTTGACGAAGATGTTGTCCCACTGCTCATCGGAAAACGTAATAACGCCTAGCACCTTCAAAGTGACGGGTTTAGGGGGGCTGTCCTCACCGGCGCTTTTCTCCGTGTCCCCCTTGCCTCCTGTTGAAGTACATCCTGCAACCGTTAGTACAGCCATAACCGCCATAATCATTAACAGCCTGAACGATCGAATCATGCTCCATCTCCCCTTTTAGTTCGAATTCCATCTCCTTGCAATCCCATTCTAAGGATTCTGTTGTATAATGGCTTTACATAAACTAAACAAAGTTCCCGCAAATTTCCCATTTTCTGGAGGGGCTTATGAGTCTGATCCATCAAAACCGGCTTCTGAAGCACTATTTGTCCAATATGCAAACGACGGTGACCTCCGCCAGTTTTGTGAAAGTTCCGCGCAGCTGGGGCAACATGAGCTTTGTTCCCGAGCTTCATAAATTTTATTTTATTTTGGATGGAGAAGGCTGGCTCAACATTAACGGTCACGAATTCAGCCCCAGACCCGGTCAATTATTTTTGATTCCTGCCGGTGTTCCTCAAGGGCATGGAACGATCAGCGATCATACGTATGTAAAATATTTTTGCCACTTCACGGCCTCCGTCGGCGATATGAGCCTGCTGGACATCCTCCAGACCCCTTATTTCATAGAAGTCGACGATGACATGGACCGTGTGAAAAAGCTGTTCCAGGACCTGATGGATTATTTTAAAAGTCCCGATCTCATCGCCGTCTGGAAAGTAAAGTCGATCCTGTTCGAGCTGCTGCATTATTTTATCGGGCATGCGGGGATTGAGAAGGTGAATTTGACGGGGGCGCTGTCCCACGAGAAGATGGAGATTGTGGTGAAATATATCGAGGAGCATCTGTCCGAGCCTATAACGATGAAGGAGCTTGTATCGCTGGTTCACATGAACCCCCAATACTTCAGCCAATTGTTCAAGTCGATGCTCGGCTTGTCGCCGGTCCAGTACATTCACGAGCTCAGGATGCAGAAGGCCAAAAAACTGCTGACCACCACCTCCTTGTCGGTAACGGACATCGCTTCCGCCGTAGGGATCCAGCTTCACTATTTCAGCCGGCTGTTCAAAAACCAGTATGGCTTCTCTCCCCTGCAGTTTCGCATGATGTCCGGCACGCCTGCCAAGAAAGAGAACCTGACCTGAATCGGTCGGCTGCATAAAAAAGAGGGTATTCCTGAAGCCTCGAATACGGCTGCGGAATGCCCTCTTTGTAATGTAAAAGAAACCGTTCTTCGGTAAAGGGAGGAGGTATCACTCTGCCAATACATAAGGAGACGGTTTCTTTGTTGATTCGGGATCGGATCGTTGCCGAAGGACCTGGAGATGACATGCGTCCATATCGCGCTGTTGTTCCAGTCGCCCCGTTTGGCCCGATTAATCCGAACGCTTCCCATTGAAGTACTCCGAAAAAATCATGCTCTTGTGATGCCCTGCCGATAACGATGCGATCGGACACAGGATACGTTATTTTGGAAAAAACACCCTAATTTTGCTGCTATCGGACACAGGATCCATTATTGGTTATAAAATCCATGTTTTTCACTGATTTTGCACTCAATAACGGAACTACGGTCCGAAACACCTTGATTTTGGCTCTTTTTTGATGAAATAACGGATCTACGGTCCGATCGATGGATCAGCCGATCACTTCCCCAGCGCCGGCTTGCTACTCCGGCTGACCTGGGAGAAACTCATGCAGTAATGATAGGATACTGATAATCCCGCGACTGACCGTAACCTTCCCTCAGCACACCGCGTCTATATGGTATGAATTGCTATATGTGGAAAAGGGGTGCCGTGTTGCCATCATTCGTTAACAAGCCGATTTTCATGTTTTACCTTGTTGGAATCAGCAGCTTCCTTATAGGCTGCCTGTACTATCCGGTGTTCCCCTGGTACATACTCGGTGATGTGAAGGAATCGGAAATCGGGAGCTGGGGGTTCCTATCCATGGTCGGCGGAGCGGCATCCATTGTCGGAGCCACTGCCATTAACTTGGCCTCTGTCCGGGTGCAAAAAGCTTTGCTCCTCTTGTCCTTTGTCGGCTTGGCTCTATTGATTTTAGCGCAAGTACCCGCATTGTTTAGTTGGCTCTTTTACGGGGGAGTATTCACCCGCCACTGGATGCCTTGGCCAGTGCTTGGCACGGCCATAGGCATGGCGCTGCATGTTTGGCTCGGCCTTGCCGCTCTCACCACTATGGTATCTGCCGGTAAGGCACTTCGCGGTGGGATAGAGCCGGGATTTAAGCTAAGCCGCAGAGGATGGCTCTCCTTCGCCGGCGTGCTGCTGCTGGTGCTCGGAGCACTATGGGGCTGGGAGGTGTATCAAAACCGCCACTGGATCGCATCGATAAGCCCTGCTGACGAGGCGGTGAATGTGCCTCTCAACGCGGTGGTGTCTGTGACATGGAAAGGAAGCTATGACAGCATGGGTATGAAAATAGATTATGCGGACGATCCGCATCTCCCCACCCCGGGCACAACCGCCGGCTCGCAATACGGCATTAGCTTCACGCCAGAACAGCCTTATTTGCCGGGTCGCAAAGTAGTCGTTACGGTTGAAGCGGGCAGGCGCTCCCATACGTTCGCCTTTACGACAGCGCAGCAGTGACGGGTGTAAAGGATGTGAACGGCATACAACAAAGCGGCTGCCGATCTTACACGACAGCCGCGGATTCGTTAATGCGCCGCCTGGCCAATGGTGATCATTGATGTACTAACGGTTCACCGGACTTAAATAACTTAAAATATCTCCTTGCTAATACATCTTTATATTCAGCTTCATTGAACTGATTATATAAACTAAAGTCTATCTTGTATAAGCTTTTAATTAAATTATTACCCTCATAATAAATAATATTGTAGTTGCATCGACTAGTATAAAATTCATGCGCGTAACGTCTTACAACTCCCCCTGACTTTGCTGTACACCTTATACATATAGTTATAAGATCCAGTTGATCCGTGGGATCTCTTTCAGTATCCAAAATAATGAAATTATCAAATGATCTTTCAGAATAATAAATGAAAACCGGTGAATTTCTTAATCTATTATTATTCAAATCCTCAACTATTTCTGAAACATTTATCTCAATACTTAAAAATTCTCTCAGTTTCTTGAACGCAGGTTCTTCTATATATTCATCTTTATATTCATCTGGATAAAAAATAATGGAATCGTAGGGTACAATCATTTTTATTTCTAGATCCCACGCAGTAGCTATCATAAAACCAATCACTCCATTTAGACCCATTTTTACTGTGCATTCATCGGCGATCCTTGGATAAATTACTTTTCATTCTCATCGCTTTCAAATTGAAAGTGCTCATGATAGACATTATCCATACCAACCAATTTCCCACTTTTTTTGTGATAATAAGCGAAATTACGGTTCAGGGGAAGTTTAAGTAATTGATAATTTGTATCTTTTGGCAATGTATAAATATCTTCTAACGCCTCATCACGAGTAGTGTATAGAGCTATTGGGAAGAAATTTGGAAATCGACCCGTATTATCAGCAACAAAAATTCCCCATATAAACTCACCATGCACGATTTGCCACGCTCCATTCTTGCTCAATTCTAGACACATGAATCTCCATACCTTCAACCATCTGACCGTTTATCAATTCACCTTGATCATAAAAGCAGTTTCTGTCTTCCGCGTTTGCCGTATTTTAAATTCCGCGATCTGCCCCTCCATAAAGCTTACAAGCTCGATAAATCATAACTAAATATTCGTTTACTGGTTAAATTATCCTGCCTGATATATCAACGAATTTCAGACATCATACCATAAGCAAATGACTATATAATATTGTTCTCCTGTTGATAGGGAAGGTACAATGGGACTCAGAACCATAAAGACTGATGCAGATAGAGAGGACTAATACGATGAATCGATTCGCATTTGTGACCGGAGCCGATCACGGTTTGGGCTACGCCTTCGCGGAAGGGCTGCTGGAGCGGGGATATTCCGTTTTTGCAGGTAAATACTTAGCTGACAAGGGTAATCTAGAACAATTAGGTGAAAAGTATCCCGATCAGTTGACTCTTGTTCCTCTGGATATTTCGAGCAGTGACAGTGTCACGGCGGCGGTTGAGAAGGCTCGTGGATTGACGGACCGCTTGGATTTGCTGATCAACAATGCTGCAATCCTGGGGGATATTCGAGCCAAGGTGACGGAGCCGCTGGATATCGAGGAGATCCAGGAAGTGTTTAATGTTAACACTCTCGGTACGCTTCGAGTAACGAATGCCTTAACTCCCTTGATACTTCAGAGCGAGACGAAGCTGATCGTCAATATCTCATCGGAAGCCGGAAGTATCGCCACCTGCTGGAGGGAAAGCTGGTTCGCTTATTGCATGTCCAAGGCTGCCCTCAACATGCAGTCGGCGTTAATCCACAACGAACTGAAGAAGCTGGGCGGTCAAGTGATGGTGGTCCATCCCGGCCATGTACGAAGCTATATGCAAGGGGCTCTTGATGAGAAAGGCAGCTTGACACCTGCTGAATCTGCCGGCCAAATTTTGGGCTTGGTGGGCAGACACAAGGAATTTATGGGGGATCGTCCTGCTTTTCTGAACTATAAAGGGGAAGCGATGGAATGGTAATTCGTCGCTTACATAAAAACGAGACTGCCGCTGGCAGCCTCGTTTTTTTCAATATAAGAAGCAGTATAGCTACTTCCGTTTTTCCTGTTCGATGGCCTTATTCGCCTCTTCTTCTGCCATCCGCAGTGCGGTATTGATATCGATTTTGCCCAGGGAAAGATCAACCTGCGGCTTGGTATACGATTTCTCTGCGATACCGTCGTATTTGCTCTTCGGCGAAATAGGCGCCAGCTTGTTGTAAAATATCGCTTTCAGGTTCTTGTCCTTGAACTCCGCGCTTTCCCCAATCGCATTTTGTACCGACGTGCTCTTCAACACGGGTATGGTCGATTTCTTCGCCGCCAAGGTTTGGTATTCTTCCGAAACCAAGTATTTCAACACTTCCATTGCGGCATCTTTGTTAACGGCTTGATTAGTGATGCTCATTAGGGTCGGATACGCCTGCGAACCGATGCCGGGCAGCTCCTTAAACGTCGGCATGGAGACGATATCCCAGTCGAGGGTTGACATTTCTTTGGATAAAATCGATTGCAGATCCGACAAATACACGAACATCGCCAGATTCTGATCCTTCAGAAAGTCGTCCTTATACGGCAGCTTGTTATTTAGCGCGACTATCCGCTCTTTGTAGCCTTGATCTTGTGCGGGGATCGTATAATAGGTTTCGTACATTTTCTTCCAAACATCGCTGTTAATCGTAGACGTCTCCGCCTTCACATCCACATAGGGCTGAGAAAACTGATTCAATCGGAGCACGTGGGTCGGCGACACAACGAGACCGAGATATTGCTTTCCTGCGTCGTTACGGGTCATTTTTCGAGCAAGCTCGTGCATCTCGTCCCAGGTCATACCGTCTTTTGGAAGGGCAACCCCGAACTTTTGGAACAAAGCCTTATTATAATACGTCACCATAATGTTGTTAAAGACAGGTAAGCCGTACAGCTTTCCGTCCGATATCATTTTCGCAGCGTCGATCAGTGTCGGTTCAATGCTGGACAGGTCAACGTTGTGCTTCTTGGCCAATTCCGTAATGTCTAATTGAAGCCCGACTTGGGTAAACTCGGGGTACGCCCCGATGGAGCCGTAATAAAAATCAATGCGCTGTCCCGCCGTTACCAGCTGCTGCAGCCGGTTATTCGGGTCAACCGCGATGTACTTAATATCGTAGTTCGGAAACTTTTTGCGGAGCGCGTCCCCGAATCTTGCATCGAATGCCTCCGTAGTATCCCCGCCACCCGAGTAAAAAAACAGCTCCGTACGCTCATTGTTAACCTCCGCCGTACCTCCGGTCCCGCTTGACTGCTGCTGACTGCAGCCCGCCAGTAACGAGACGATTGCCGCTGCACTTGCAATGGCTGACCATGCTTTCATTTTCATTGACATCGACACTCCCCTTATGCATTTGAATTTGATCCGGTCCGGATATGGATGGATGCTCCTAGTAAAACAGGTCGCAGGGCTTCAAGGTGCAGGGTTCTGGCTGTGTGCAACATGCAGTTAGCTTTTCATAACACGAAAATACAGAACAGTACGCGCGTTCAATTATTCCAAGCCGTGTGAATGATACTAAAATTTCCGAGTAATTTAACTAAAACACTTTACTCATATTTATGTAGTAATCGCTTTCATTTCCCTTCCATCACCATATTATAATGAGATGATTTGACTGTCAATCTAAAGTTTAGTTAAAAATCACTATAAAATAACTAAAACAATCAATTGATTTTACTTTACCGACAGCGAATCTCTTTTTGATGGCAGCTCTCATTAAAAAACGCGGCCGCCGAATGATGAAGGGCAGTCGCGTTCCTTTTACCTACATAAGAGGAGGATCAGCCAATAAATTGCGTTAGCAGATGATTAAACTTGTCACGTTCTTCCCAGTAAGATCCATGACCGCTGTAATGGAACGGAACCAGCTGTGAATTCCGGATTTGCCGGTTCATTTCCTGCGCTTGTGCAAAGGGGATCACCTTGTCATGAATGCCGTGAACGATTAAGGTCGGTACCCCTATTTTGGGCAAATCGGCATCCAGCCTCTCATCTCTTAGCGTGACGATGATCGCTGAGGTGGACCAGCCCGCCGCCTCGAGTCCCGTTTGCATGAACCAGTCCGCGAAGGGGCCGGAAATGTATTGAAAGAAAAACGTATCCATGACTTCCCTCATCATCTTGGGCCGATCGTTCTGCGCCACGGTTAGAAAATGCTCCGCCGTTTCTTTAGTAAAACCGGTAGGAGCCGCAGCATCAATAAGGACAAGCTTGGATACTCCGTATCCGTTATGCCTGGTCATGTAGCGAATAGCGATGGCTCCGCCAGTGGAATGCCCAGCAAGGGTGACATTGTCTAGCTGCAGCGCCCCAATGACAGCTCGGATATCGTCGGCCAAACGGTCGAAATTATAACCATGGAACGGTTTATCCGACTTTCCGAAGCCTCTCCAATCAATTCCTATAACCCGGTATCCCATTGCGGGAAGCACATTAAACTGGTACTCAAACTGTTTACTGCTCAGCGGCCAGCCGTGCAAAAACACAATCGTCTTGCTGCCCTTGGGATTTATATCTTCAACGTATAAATTTACGCCAGGTTCTACGCTAACAAAGTATCCCACGTCATTTCCCCCTTTTGAAAAGTCTTCAGCAATAAGATATTCACTTAAGTAATCATGGGTGAATACCTATAGATCAGGTATGGAGTTTCGGCTTCTGATGCCAATGAAAGTTCTCCAGAAAGTGGTCTAGGAACTTAAAATAGTGCAGATGGGAGTAGACAATAGGGATTTTTTGAGTTACATTTGTGTAAAGCAAATGATTCATTCACTTCGTTTGACTAATTGGGACAAAAATTGTCTCACAGGGACAATATTGGTCCCATTAACACAAACCGACTACCATCCATCTAAGTTATAAAACAGAACCATGCTTCATGTCATTGTGGGACATTTTTTGCATCTATTGGACATTAAAAGTCCCAATTTATTGTTTTCTCGGTAAATCACCTGCATTTGCCTTGAAATAAAATAAAAAAAGTGGAGGTAATCTCATGACAATCAAAGTAGGTATTAATGGTTTTGGCCGTATTGGACGTAATGTGTTTCGAGCAGCATTAAATCATCCGGAAATAGAGGTTGTAGCCGTAAACGATTTGACCAACGCCGAAACCTTGGCACACTTGCTGAAATTTGATTCCAACCAGGGTGAATTGGCGGCACAGGTAACTGCTGTGGATGGTCATATTTATGTAAATGGCCGCAAAATCACGGTATTGGCAGAACGAGAACCTTCGCAGCTCCCCTGGAAAGATCTCGGTGTTGAATTAGTTATTGAATCGACGGGAAGATTTACTGATAAAGCAAAGGCAGAAGGGCATATTACGGGGGGAGGGGCTAAAAAGGTTATTATTTCGGCGCCTGCATCGAACGAAGATATTACCATTGTCATGGGTGTAAACGAAGAAAAGTATATCCCCGAGCAGCATCATGTCATTGCCAATGCGTCTTGCACGACAAATGCCTTGGCTCCGCTCGCTAAAGTGCTCCAAGATCAATTCGGAATTAAACACGGTCTGATGACAACCGTCCATGCCTACACGAACGATCAGCAGGTTCAGGATCAGCCCCACTCAGACTTAAGACGCGCACGCGCGGCAGCCGTTTCCATGATCCCTACTTCTACGGGTGCAGCTAAAGCTATCGGCTCCGTACTGCCAGAGCTCAGAGGTAAGCTCAACGGCTACTCTCTGCGTGTACCTACTCCGGTTGTGTGTATCGTTGACTTGAACGTGGAAGTATCCAGAGAAGTTACTGTCGAAGAAGTAAATCGTGCGCTATGGGAAGCATCTGAAGGTCCAATGAAGGGAATTCTCGGTTACAGTGAGCTTCCATTGGTTTCGGTTGATTACCAAGGAGATAACCGTTCCTCTATCGTCGATGCACTATCTACGATCGTCATTGACGGCACGATGGTAAAAGTCCTCTCTTGGTATGACAATGAATGGGGCTTTTCTAACCGGGTGGTGGATCTAGCTCAATACATCGCCCAAAAAGGCATCTAACTCACAAAAAATGAAGCGGAAGCGGACTAAGAAGAAAGTACATCTTAGTCTCGCTGCTGCTTCATCATAAACTTTTTATTAACTCAGAACCTTTTCTAGCTCGCCGCACCATTTACTCCAGCCATACTTTGCTCCATTGAGCGCTTGTGCATTTGAGATTCCGGTTTGCTCGAGATGAAGGTTAACCTTCCCTTCTCCTAGATCCTGCAGCGTCCAGGTGACCGTGTGCGTCTCCCCGCCGCTGCCCCATGTATAGGACAACCGGTTGGGCTCCTCTACGATAAGCACTTCTCCGTCAACAATTCCATCCCACCATTCGGTCGGCTGGGTGCGAAACTGAAATTGGTGTCCTACGACAGCTTTAAAATCATTATCCATCGCCTGGCCGGAGTGGATGTTGCCCACCCACTTGGCAAGCTTGCTTGAATCGGTTAAAGCGGACCAAAGCTTCTCGATCGATGTCGTATATTGAAAATCCAAGGATAAGGTTAAACTCATTCTTCTTCCTCCTCTAATAGTTGGTTTAAGCGCAGCATATTCGCATTCCAGAAGCCGCTGTAAAAAGCCACCCAATCCAGAACTTCTCTGAGTGGAGCGGCATTCAGCCTATATCGCGTTTCTCTGCCGACTTTTCGGTCAAGGACAAGTCCGGCCTCTTTAAGGATTGTCAAATGCTTGGATACCGCTGTCCGGCCCATTCGGAATTGTTCCGTCAATTCATGGAGCGGTACCTCCTTCTCCTTTGCCTCTGCCAATAGACGAATCAGCCGGCGCCTGGTCGGGTCTGCAATCGCGTCAAACACATCGCGCAGTTGGTTGTTCTCGTTCACAACGCCCCCTCCAAAATAAGATTTTCTAAAGTTATAATCTATTGCCGGTACGAAGGGACAGCCGTTAATTCACCACCTCCTTAAAGTTTACGGTTCATTGGACGCAGCGCCCATGAGGCTATATTGAGTGCAGCATAGAAGAGCGGAAGAAGAATAGAGAACCCGGAATCTCCATAATCATTGGCAAACACGTGAGATATAGCAGCACCTGTCATTAAAAAGAAGATCCCCGCGTGAGCCCATTCTTTAAGCCGGGGAAAGCCTGGCATGACGAGAGCGATGGCCCCGAGCACTTTCCATATTCCGAGAATGGTCAAGATGTATACCGGGTAACCAAGCTTCGTCACCAACTCGAGGTTTCCTCCCAATTGCATCAGCTGCCCGATCCCGCTCATCGTTACAGAAGCTGCGAGCAGTATTGTGACTGACCAGTAAGCAATCAGTTTCCCTCGGGTTCGAGTTTCTACAATCGCGGTTGATCCCGCGCCGATCATCCTACTCATTTTGTTACCTCCTCATGATTTGTTTTAAAAGAACCTTATTCAGGTTTTGGATTAATTCAATCGATTAATCGGACACTATTCGGTGTCATTTAGATTATAGGACACCATTTAGTGTCGTGTCAATAGCTATTTTCCATTGAACCGTCTTAAAAATAAAAAAGCAGCGGTTCCGGACCTGAACACAAGTCCTGGATTGCCGCTGTTTTATTGAAGCTGCTTTTTCAATTTACTGGAAGATCAAGCTCTTTGCGCAGCTGACCAACCGTCTTTTCCTTATTTAAAAAAGCTTCCTTATCACAGCTTTCGCAAAAGGATCTCTCCACTTTTACATGCGACGGTTCGTCTTATGCGGCACGCTATCGCAGGTTTCCTGATAAAACGTAAGCAGCCTGTCTTTTAATTCCGCCAATCTACCGGCAAGAGCCGGATCATCTATACGATTCACGGTCTCCCCCGGGTCACGGGTCATATCGTACAGCTCATCCTGCTCATACATCCGCCGCACATATTTATACTCCTTCGTCCGGCACATAACGGCTTTCGTATGCTCGGGTCCTTCCTGCAGCTGCCACTGGATGCGGGGCCAGTACAGTCCCGAAGCGCTGCCGACCGAGGTGCTCTCCCGTTCCATGCACTGCTCCTCTCCGTGCAGACGTCCCCCTTCACAAAATACAGATCCCGATGATCATCCGTTTCTCCTGCGATGACCGGAAGTAGCGAACGGCCGAAGTGGCTGTGCCCAGGAGTCATGCCGAGCAGTGCCTCCACCGTAGCGGGAAAATCGATCAGTTCCACCATCGCATCGGATACTCGCGGATTTACGGGAACGCCCTTCGGCGGCTTGACGACGAACGGGACTCTCGACAAGCAATCCTCGAACGTATTCTGCGTTTTTTCCACGAGACCGTAATCGCCTGTGAAATCCCCGTGATCAGAGAAAAAGAACACTGCCGTATCATCGTACATTCCTGCTTCACGCAGCGCATCCATGACCATCCCGAACTGCTTGTCGACCCGGGCGCACATGCCGTAATACGTGGCGCGCAGCTCGTCCCAGCGTTCCTCCGTCCAGCCCTGTAAGTTCTGCTTCTCGCAGATTCCTTTCAACAGGCTGGGCTTGCCATCCCAATCGGCAGGAGCCGGAATCCGAGGCGGCAGCTTGGAACGATCGATCATGCTGAAGTAAGGCTCCTCGACTCCATACGGCGGATGGGGGTACAGCAGCGGCAAATAGATGCACAGCGGCTTATCAGCCGGAGCATTGCGGATCATGTCGATCGCTCCGAGAACGTTCGCCCAGTCTCCGTCATAATAGGCTTCCTCATGAGCTCCCTTCTCCAGTTTGCCGGCGTAGAAGGAAAAGTAATTGTCCCCGTCCGGTTCACCGCGCCAAGCGTCGTGAGCATGCAAATTCGTTTCCCGGCGCGGCTGCACGGGCGGTTTGAATTTTACGTCGCAGTAATCGTCGAATCCGGTTTCGGCAGGGATGAGGTCGTTTTTGCCGCCCCACCAGACGAAATAGCCGGCGTCCTTCAACGTCTTGAGCAGCACCGGTTCATCCGGCTGCATCATATGATACATCGTTCGATGTCCCCGCACATGCGGATACCAGCCGCTCATGAATGAGCATCGGCTCGGCGTACACACCGTATTTTGGCAGAACGCATTGCGGAACGAGACCCCGTCGGTTTGCGTCATCCGATCCAAATGCGGTGTAACAGCTGCCGGATTGCCCATATGTCCCATCACATCGCTGCGCCATTGATCCGGATTAAAGATAATAATATGCGGTTGTTTAGCCATAGCAATAATGCCTCCTTTTTCGGAATTATCCTTTGACGGATCCTGAAATGCCCTCGATAAAAAACCGCTGAAACACGATAAACACAATAATGACCGGAATTAGCGAGATGGAAGCCCCCGCAGCCATGCCCGACCAATCGACGGTATGCTCGCCGACGAAGGAATACATCCCGACAGCCAGTGTCCGAAGGTCGGGTTTATTGATGCTAAAAATGAGCGGAACAAAGAACGAGTTCCATGTCCATATGAACTGCATAATCGCGGTTGTGGCAATGATCGGCTTGGATAAAGGAAGCATGACCTGCACGAACGTGCGGATAAATCCGCAGCCGTCCATTTCCGAAGCCTCCTCGAGCTCTTTGGGTAAGTTGTGAAAATACGTCATATAGAGCAGGATAAACAAGACGTGCGCACCCGAGGATTCGGCCAAAATAATACCGGGCAGCGTGTTCAGCAGCCCCAAGCTTTTGATGATCTGATAAATCGGGATAATCGTATACCCTTTCGGAATGAACATCGTCGCTGTGATCGCCAGAACAAACACTTTGCGTCCCGGAAAGGCAACACGCCCAAGCGCATACCCGGTCAATGCGCACATCACAATGACAATGGCGACCGTCGTGCATGTGATGATGACGGAATTGGTGAAATAAGTGGAGAAGTGGCCTACCTTCCAGGCTCTGGCGTAGTTCTCCCATTGCGCGACGTCCGGCAGCAGCTTGAAGCCGGCATTAATATACTCGGTATTGGTCTTGAGCGATGAGAACAGCATCCAGACGAACGGATAGACCCAGACGACGCCGAACGCGAGCAGAAGAAGATGAAGAAAACCGTTGATCGTATTGTGCTTGATCATACGCTGCCGATCCCTCCTTTGGCGCTATGGGCATTCGCATTCTTGGCGTCGTTGCCGTCTTTAGCCCGCTTAGCCAACCACCCGAGCAATAAAGTTATAATGAAGATCGTGAGCCCGAAAACGATGCCTGCGGCCGAGGCGTAGCCGATTTGCGGAAATCCGCTGGTGCTGAACGCATAGTTATAGATGTACAAGTCTACGGTTTCCGTAGCGAAGAAGGGCCCGCCGTTCGTTAGCGTTTTGACAAGATCGAATACATGCATGCTGTTGACGACGGTTAGAAGCAGAATGACCGCAGCAACCGGCGTTAACAATGGCAAGGTAATGCTTCTGAACGTCTGCCAGTAGCTGGCGCCGTCTACCTTCGCTGCTTCATAAACATCACCCGGCAGCGACTGCAGTCCTGCAAGCCAGTACACCATCATCATCCCGAAAAATTTCCACGAGCCAATAAGAATGAGCACTATCATCGCCGTATCTGCCTGACCTAGCCATGGGACGGGTTCGGACAAGATTCCTATGCGTATTAATAGCTCGTTGACCAGAGCCTTGTCGTTGCCGAAGATGAATTTCATAATGATCCCGACGATGGATGTGGTCGTAACGACCGGCAGGAAGTATAGAGTCCGGTAGAACACCTTGCCCTTGAAGGCCGCCTGGTTCAGAATAAGCGCCATGATCAGCGTGGCAGGCATTAAAATAACGGTTTTGGCGCTCATAAAAATCAGACTGTTGCGAAATGCATTCCAAAACTGATCATCCTTCAGCAGCTTCTTGACATTATCCCAACCGACAAAGTTCGTGAGCGGGCCGAACCCGCTCCAGTCAAAGAAGGCGTACACATAGCTCATGATGATCGGATAAATCGTGAATACGATAAAGAACAAAAGCTGAGGCAGAATGAACAGGTAGGCCCAGCCATAGCGGATCCGCTCTCGTTTGGCGGAAGAGGCGGTGACGGTCTGCCCAGCTTGTATGGAGGACGTCGGTGCGCTCAATACATACAACCCCTTTGCGCGTGATGAAGGGAATGAACCTCTATTTCCCTAGCTCTTCGTACCGATTTTTGGAATAAGGCTGGAATGGCGTCCAGTTAGGGAACTTGTAGTCGTTTAGGGTCACTTTGCCCCCGCTTCCCTGCACCTTCTTAATCGAGTCCTGAAGAGCGGCGTTGTAATCTGCGCTCAGCTTTTGCAGGCTTCCCTCCAAATCCTTGATTTGGCCGGCCATATAGCCTTCAAGGAGCTTGCCGATGGTTTCTTTAGGCTTCTTGCCGTTGAGCTCGGTATTGACCTTGATTGCCGCCAAATTCCGGATATATTGGTGCGGCGACAGCACGAAAGTTTGATCCTGGATTTTTTGCGCCTGCATAAATTGCGCGTTGTCCACCTTCGTGTTCTGATTGTGAGCGATTATAGGCGAGCCCTCGACTCCCATCTCCAGCTCCATTTGATAAATGCGGTCCATATAAAACTGCAGGAACAGCTTCACTTCCTCATAATGCTTCGTATTCTTGCTCACGTGAACGGAAGCTTTCGTTTCCCCTTGGAACGCGTAGTACTGGGGCTTGCCGTCCTTGGTCGGAAGCGGAGCGACACCAAAGTTATTGAATTTGTTATTCGTCTGCAGCTCGGAGGTGAGGAAGGTACCGTCAATCACGAAAGCCGCCTTGCCGCCTGCAAACAGCGTCGATGCTTCGCGGTAATCGATAACCAGGCTGTTGGGATGCAGCAGCTTATCGTCCTGCAGCTGCTTGATAAATTTCATGGTCTGTACAATGCCGGGTGAACTATGCTCATACTCGCCTTTTTTGTAATTAAAGCCGGCATAAGCGCCGTCGTTAGGTAATACATCGGGATAAATAGCGGAAGCCATCTGCCCTATGAAGCCGCCCATCAGCCAATCGGTCTTCACTCCCAGAATAAGAGGGTATACATCGCTGCTCTTCTCCCTGATCTTCTTGCCTACGGCAATGAGTTCGTCCCATGATTTCGGAACGTCCTTCTCGGACAAGCCGGCGTTCTTCAGCACGTCCAGATTGTAGTACATGACGTGTGCAAACCGGCGAGGGGTAAAATGCGGCATCGCATAAACTTTGCCATCCATGGTTGTGAAGCCGTCCGTCCAGGTCCCCTCATAAAACTCGTCCTTTTTCTTCTGCGGAAACAGATCCTCCAGATCGTGAATCAAACCAAGCTGATACAATTGATCGGTCGGCACCGCGCTTTGGTTGGAAAAGATGTCGGGCAAATCGTTGCTTGCCACAGCCGCCTGAAGCTGTGCCGAATATTGCGCTGAGGCAATTGGCGGCATCTCCACTTTAATATGCGGGTATTTCTGCTGAAATTCTTGTATTGCTTTCTGAAACACCGGCTGAGATTCCGGCCAACGATGCCAGAAGGTAAGGGTCACCTGCTTCTTATCGCCTGTTTTGGATTCGTCCCCCTGCCCGGAGTCATTTGCACCGCTGCAGCCGGAAACGATGGAGCTGATGGCAAGAACAGATAATAGACCGATCGAGCTTGCTTTCCTCATTCCGTATCCCCCTTGTCAATTATGCGGATTTCGCTTACAAGCAAAGTATAGTCAAAGCTTTTCGGGGAAAACAGGCGAATAAATTAACAGCAGGTAGGAACTTTTTAATGTTCGGACCGGCTGTGGCGTTTCCGGAATTCCATTGGACTTACCCCATGCACTTGTTTGAACAGATGGCTAAAATAACGATAATCCGTATACCCGACCTCCTCGGCTATATCTCCTACCTTCTTGTCACTCTGTAAAAGGAGACGTTCCGCCAGCTTCAATCTATGACGGACTGCGTAACGTACAAAGTTCTCTCCCGTCTGCTGTTTGAATATGCGGCTTAAGGTGACGGAATGAATCGACAAGGCGGCCGCTACCGATTCCAGGTTGATGTCCGCAGCTTTATAGCGGTGTACGAGCTGCATAGCCCTCTCTACAAGATCTGAAGGGGGCTGGTGCGCTTCCAGCTCCGCCAGCGCCTTGATCCCCCCAAGTACGAATCTCTCCAGCCGGTTATTAAGCTCGGCCCAGCTTGTATGGCTCGTGACCCATGAGGTCCAGTACACCAGCTTGTCTTCCTCGACAATAGCGATGTCGTGTTTGGCCGTCATCGTTTCATCCAGCGCCGCCATGAGATAGGCGCATTCCTTGCGCAGCTGTTTCAGCTCGAAGGAGCCGATATGCTGCAGGAACCTGCTCACCTGCTGCTCCAGCATCTGAATATGCTGATCCTTGACCGCTTGCAGGATCGATAGCCGTAGTTCGGCGGACTGCTTGAGCTGCCATTCGCCGGCTTTGCGGGTTCTTATTTCGGATGCTGCAAAAAATTGCTCCGACTCCCACTGCTCCGCATCGCGAAGGAAATAAGAAACAAACTGGTCTCCCCTGCTAAAGCAGCGGCTCTCGTTCCAGCCGGTTTGAACGACAACGCCATATAAATTCCGCTTGTACTTGAAGACAAGTACGGAATGTTCAAGCGGCGCAGCGGCGGGATCGCTCACGAATTCAATACGCTTCGGAACCGACTCATCGTACCAGGCACCCGGTGCAACCAGCTCAATAAGCTCCAATTGAATCGATCGCTCCTTCAACAGCTCATTCATTCGTAGAAAGTCCGACCGTATTCTCGCCATCTCTTCCTGCTGAGCGGCGGTCACCAGCTTCAACAGCTCCTCCGGATCGGCCGGCTTGAGCAAATAGCCCATCGCGCCAAGATGTATGGCTTTCCGCGCGTATTCAAATTCGCTGTATCCAGTCAGCAAGTATACGCGGGCTGCGGGCAGCTCCGCTTTAACAATCTGGAGCAGCTCCAATCCGTCGAGCCCCGGCATCATAATGTCCGTAATGATAATTTCGGGCCGGATACTGCGCACTTTGTCCAATGCGTCATGCCCGAAGCCTGCATCGAATACTTCAATTGATTTGTTTAAGCTGTTCAATTTAAAAATGATCCCCGATCTGACAGCGCTTTCATCGTCAATGATGCAAATTCTCACCCCTACCACTCCCCTGAAAGGAAATCGGTTGCAATGAATCGAATACTCTCTTGAAAGGTCCTGACCTTAGTTAATCACAAGACCAGGCTGATTGGCGAGCGAATAATTTGGTTCTTAAGGATGGTGCGCCTAATGCTTCGAGGAGTAATGACGATGGATCGCAAATTCCGCAACTTATCTCTGAAGAGCAAGCTGTTTGTGCTGCTGATTGCCATCTCCCTCGTCCCTACCTTGACGGTCAGCTTCATATCCCAGTTTGTCCTGGTTCGTTCCAGCACCGACTACACCGCAACCCTCTCCTCCCAATTGGTAGAGTATATGGCTACCGAAATCAACAATTACTTGATTGGGATTAACGAAACTCTCAATCCGGTTGTTATTCATTCCGAATTTCAAAAGTTTCTATCGGTTTCCAAAGATAATGTACCTGCGCAAGCGAATTATTCGATCAATTTCAGACCGCTCCTTCAGCTGATCATCCAGTCCAAGAAAGAAATTCTCAGCGTGCTCTATTTGGATAACTTGGGTAAAGTATATTCCGAATCTCAAAAAGTGCATATCCAGTTCGAATATCCGTTTCAACAAGATCCTGTCCTAAGCAAAGTGTACACCATGGAGAAGGAAGGACTGCTTGTCCCCCATCCGATGAACTATGCCATCTCCCCTGCACAAAATCAGCAGGTCCTCACTTTCGTCAAGCCTGTCATTGATCTAAGACAACAAACCATCGGCGGATGGATCCTCATCGAGATCGACGCAGAATGGTTCCAGAAGCTGATGGACCACACACGGCTGGGACATAACGGCCATATGCTGCTGTTTAGCAGAGAATCGGGAGAGCTCATCCATTTCGGGCAGCCTTCCTCGACGATAGACGGGCTTCGTGAGCAGCTAATGCTCCGGCCTGACGGTACGGATCAGTTTCTGATGAATGTGGAAGGAACACGCTACCAGGTTATGTACAGTCCGATTCCGTTAGGCAATTGGACATTGGTCGGTATCTCGGATCTGGGTGAAATGAATCAAGGCATCCGTCAGGCTCAGACGCTTACCTTTATCGTTGCATCGATCAGCTTTATCATTGCGCTGCTGATAGCTTTTCCTTTTATGGGGGTCGTCCTGAGACCGTTATACCGGCTGAAATCAGGCATGCAGATGCTTGGGCGCGGCACTTCCGTCCCGATCGATCATTCGGTGCAGGATGAGATCGGATTTTTGATCCGTACGTATAATCGGATGCTCGATGATCTGGACATATTGAGGCAGGAAGTGATTCGGACCAGGCTTAGCGAAAAGGAAAAGGAGCTGCTGCAGCTTCAAGCCCAGATCAATCCGCACTTCCTGTTCAATACGCTGGAGACGATTGAATCGTATTCGCTTCATAACCATGGCGAGGCGGTCAGCGACATGCTCCGATGCGTATCGCGGATGATGAGATACAACGTGCGCCAAGACCGCGGATTGGCTCCTCTAGCGGAGGAAATCAAATATATCCGTGACTTTTTGCATATCCATTCCTATCGTTACGGGGAGAAAGTGCAGGCTGAATTTGAAATCGAGCCGGAGCTGCTGGATACTCCGATCATGAAGCTTAGCCTGCAGCCATTTGTGGAAAACTCCTTGAAATACGGCTGGAGCCCTGCTCGCGGCAATGCCGATTTCGTTCTGCGCCTGTCTGTGCAGGTAGATAATAACCAATGGTTAGTTATTGTTTCGGATAACGGACGCGGCATACCGGATGAAATTCTGCACAAGCTGAGGACGCTCACGGAAAGCGACGGCGAGAGCTCCGATCCATACTTCATGCAGCACACGGGGATTATGAATGTATACAGGCGCTACGCGCTAGCTTATGGTGATCAATTCTCCATGAAGCTTGAACGCAACGATAAGGAGGGGCAAGGCACAAGGGTTGTAATCAGGCTGCCTTACGGGAAGATGTAGAGAGTGAGATTGTCCGGTAAAAAGAAATCAGCAGCCCTGGACGTTATGATGAAGTCCCGGGCTGCCGCCGTTACAACGTTAAAAAATCGTCGGTACCATTCCCCCATCCATGCGGATCGGAGAGCCTTTCAATGCGGATGCATAGGGACTGCATACAAACGCAGCCAGTCTGCCGATTTCAAAAGGCTTAATAAATCGCTGAATTTCAGATTGAGGCAGGTTGGCAGTCATGAATGTTTTTTCTTTTTCGGAAAAAGTCATATCTTCGTTAGGGTACATTCCGTCAATGATTTGATAAACCTTTTCAGTGAGGGTAGGTCCCGGCATGATTGTATTGACTGTAACTTCGGTTCCTGCTGTTAATTTTGATAAGCTTTTGGACAAAGATAACAGCATGGACTTGGTCATACAATATTGAGGCATCTGCCCTGAAGGCATCACCGCTTCTTCACTTGCAATGAAGATAATGCGGCCGTAGTTATTGTTTACCATTTTAGGCAAATAAAATTTACATAATCCATTGGCAGCAAGAACATTAGTGCGGAAATAGGTTTCCCACACCTCATCGTCAACATCCTCATATCGCATCATTTCATAGATTCCCATGCTGTTAACTAAAATATCCACCTCAGGGTATTTTTCAAACAACGCTTCTCTTTGTTGAATATCCACTAAATCGGCGGCAGCATTTTGAGGAGAGGTATTCGGAAAAGCTTCCTTTATTTCATTTACGGTTCGTTCTGCCTCTTCATCATTTCTTCCGTTAATTAGTACATGAACGCCTTCTTTGGCAAGCTCAATAGCAATGGCTTTACCTATGCCTTTCGTTGATCCTGTGACTAGAGCCGTTTTATTATATAATCCCATATCCATAGTACGTGTCTCCTTACAAAGTCGATTTGTCCAATAACATAGGATTATCTTACTTTGTCCGGATGGATTGGTAACTAGCGCACGGTGCCAAAATTCTTGCATAACACGCCAAATCCTTCAGCTGCGAAAATACCGGCTCTCTATCGTGTGCCTAAATGCTCCGTTCGCCAATTGGACGGGGTAGCGCCTTCCCAAAGGCGGAATGCGCGGTAGAACGAATTCTGGTCTTCATAGCCAATCAAGAATGCCACTTCTTTAATATCAAGCGAAGGGTCTGCCAAATACTCTCGTGCCTGCTCATGTCTAGCTTGTGTCAACAGATGCTTGAAGCTCGTGTTCTCGTCAGTAAGCCGGCGCTGCAAGGTGCGGTCGCTCATACCCAGTTCCTTTGCGACAGCCTGGATGTCGGGGCACCCTCCTGTGAGGCTGCGTTTCACGATCCATTTGACCGTATCGGCAATCGAGCGGCTGCGCTGCCGCTGTTCATCCAGCGACCGGTCCAGAGCAGGGGTCAGAATGTCCAGCAGCTCTTCGTTGTACGATACGAAGGGTCGGTCCAAATCGGCTCGCTTCAGCGTCAGCCGGTTCCTTACAGCACCAATCCGGACAGGGCAGCCGAAGTAAGCTTCGAGGGCCTGCACATCGCCCATGGATTGTGTGAATTCAACGAGCCGCGCCGTCAAAGCCTGACCTGTGCCCCGGCGTCCCAGCTCCAGCAGACATGCCAGTGTGATGCCAACCAGCAGCGGGGGACCGGCTTGCTCGCTATCGAGCCATTCCAACTCGATGGTGCAGTTCTCACCCTCTTCGGCGATAAGTAAGCTCTCGGGCGGGCACAGCTGCTTGTACCGCGCCATTCGGTTCAATGCGTCGCGGTAGTCACGAGCGTGATAAGTCGCTAAGACGGTCGGCGGGTACTTTGCCGTTTCAAAGGCAGTCACAAGCTGGATGACTCCTTCAGCCGTATCGCCAATGAGATCGGAATAAGCCTGCCAGATCGCGAAATATTGGGCGGTAGTCACTGCCGGTTCCGTAATTACGGTGAGCGGAAGTCGAGCTTTGCGCGCTACATCGTGGGGGGCAATCCCCAGCTGACGCAATCCTTCCCAAAATCCCGGCGGAATTTTAATCCGGTCTGTGGTGTGAGACTTCAACTGCATCAGCCTCCTCCAGCTGCTTATATATAAAACTGTTAGTTGTTTGATGTCCTTTTGTAACCGGGATAGGTACTATAGTACCTCACCACCACTGCTCTGTAACTGGAATTAGATTACATTATTTTTACTTCCGGACGAACCGACTGCCTCGCGGAGATCCGGTAGCTGGAGACCAAGGCTTTACGAAGGCTTCAACAGCAAAGCAAAGGTGTACCGCAGCCGAATCGACAGCGATACACCAATTTTTTCAGAATACCTTTATTGGGAATACGGCCAGAGACTATAGAGGCTAATGCAGCGGCAGCAGCTCCCTTTAAGGGGTCTCGTAGTTTTTGAGCGGCATGCCTACATATTCGCGGAAGGAACGGATCCTATCCGCTTCGAATTCGAAGACAACCGTTAACTCATTGCGGTATGGCAAACCGCTCAGAGTTCCTTCCGCACGAAATACTACCATCCCGTAGCTATCATTCTCAAGCTCGATAAGCGGAGTCAGCCGCACCTGCAATACGGAGCGCTCGAACCGGATCAATTGCTCGAACCGTTCTCTGCCTTGCTGCTCGTAATTCCAGCCCTCCAACGGGAGTGGGACGAAGAAATGAAAGTCCTCCGTAACCTTATTAAGGAAATCTGCCGTATGCCCTGTTTCAAAAGACCTCTTAAAAGCATCAAATACTTCACGGATCCGGGAAATCGATTGTGTCATAGTAAATGCCTCCTGATTTGGCTTTTATTATGAGGTTAGCTTTATTAGACGAGCTTAAGCTGGCTCGATATAACTCCAAGGTGAATTGCTTCATGCAGCAAAGCGAAATTAAACAATTCTCCGGCTGTAACAAACTGGAACGGACCCATTTCAAACGGCGACGGCAGCTTTTGCGTAAGCATTTCCGGTGTCAGCTCGGACAGACGGGTTAGCTGTGCCGCTAACATCCCTATCAGCTCCTCCTTCGACGGAGGCGTTACCGTCCAATCCGCAGGCTTCGTACCGGAGTTGAACAATGCTTCATAATGAGCCGGAACCGCGGATGGGGAGCCGAAGCTTAGCGTAGCGTATTTATCCAACCAATAAACCATATGACCGATATTCCAGCGTATCGTATTATGGAAGCCCTCCGGCTGGATGTCCATCTGTGCCTCCGATATCCCTTGCAGCTGGCCGATGACGATTTGACGCAACACTTTCCCTGTATTGATGATCGATTGTGCCATGATTGAATCCTCCTCATTAGTCATTAGTGGTTGTTCCCTTTCACACCCTTATCTTACCTTTGCACACCGCAACGCAACAATCACGTAATTCCGATGCAATCGATCGGTTTCAGTAATGATTCTCTTTAGAAATTGATGGGAGTGGGGGTTAGCGATTATAATGACGAAGAAAGATCGATCATCGAAAGGGGAATTGAGCATTGGAACTTCGACAGCTTGAATACTTTGCTGCCATTTGTAAGGAGATGCATTTCTCCAGGGCGGCCGAAAACCTCTGTACCACCCAGTCGAACCTAAGCCAGCAAATCAAGTTTTTGGAGAACGAGCTTGGACTCCCTCTTTTCGATCGTATTGGAAAGCGGATCACGCTGACGGAAGCAGGAAAGATTCTCCTCGAGCAAAGCCAGAACATCTTTGAGCACGTTGACTACGCCAAAAGGGCGATATCGGATCTGAAGAGAATGGAAGGCGGCAGGCTGGACATCGGCATTTTACCGGGTGACGGGGATTTGCTGTTTAATGCGTTACTTATCGATTTCCATAAGACCTATCCCAAATTGTCGATCAGCGTTACGGAGACTACGGATGTCTATGAACAGGTCCTTAACGGCACCAGAGATCTCGGAGTGACTACGGTACCTCTCAAGCCTGATGAAAGCATTGCGATTATTCCCATGTTCCATGAGGAGTTCGCACTGGCCATCCGGTCGGATCACCCTCTGGCAAAGCTAAAGGCTATTCCGTTCGAGCAGCTTCAGCAGCTAAAACTGGTCATGTTCGGCTCTGAGCATCAGATTACTAAGATCATCCAGTCGTGCTGTCATGACAAAGGAATTGCGATTGACAATCCGATAGTAACCTCAACCTTATCGACGCTTCTGTCTTTGGTGGATCAAGGAATCGGAGCCTCCATTCTTCCCCAGATGCTGCTGGATTATATAGACCATGAGAATATTGTTTCCGTAAAATTGCTTCACCCGACACCCAGTCAAGACATTTGTATCTTGTATCGCAAGGACAAGTTTATGGGGCAAGCAGCGAAGCTGTTTATCGAGGAATTGCAGTCTTTCCTTCAGAGTGTCGTGAATCATAACAGTCGTTCGTTAGGATAAGGATAAATTTTGTGCCCCGGCATATAAAAAATCAAAACGGTAGCCGCGTTTGCCGACTACCGTTTTTTATTGTGAAAATTTTCATTCGAGGAAATGGTCGTCTCTTAATTTGTTCAAAACGAATTCGTGCGTTGGAAATGCCAATACCGGAAGTTCGCTGTAAGAAAAAAATTTCACTTCCTCCAAATCGTCTCCCGCAGCCAGCTGGCCACCGATTATTTTGCCGAAATACCAGATAAGTACACTCTGTGCTGCGGGTTTGTGAAAACCGGTGCCAATAAACCGTTCACCATAGTTGGAAGTAACCGTATAAACCGATGTAATATCTACGGTTAAGCCTGTTTCTTCCTTGAACTCTCTTGTAGCTGCATCGTTCACATCTTCCTCCCACTCTACGTGGCCGCATGGAACGCACCAGAGCCCTTCATAGCTGTACCCTCTCCGCCTCTTACCTAGCAAAACTTTACCGTCCCTTAGTACAAGTACTGCAACGCCTGCCGTAGGATTCTTATAAAAAATAAAGCCGCACGAGGTACAAATCGGTGGCTTTGATGTCTCGTTGTTTTCGTTAAGACGCAGCCTGCCCCCGCATTTAGGACAGAATGGATATCTCATTTTATTCATGTGGCCTCGTTGTCACAATGGTTTAATAACCTTGGCAATAGCCTTTAAAACCAGATCGCTTTTCTTCACCATAGTAAATCCGATTGCAAGCTCCGCCAGAACTATTGCCAAGTCCGTTTTACTCATATAGCCCAGACCCATAAAATCTATATAAACCACGCTTTGAGCAACAAACAAAACAAAATCCGGGATAATAAATATTAAATAAAATATTCCTACAACGTGGATTACCATACTTTTAAGCTCTTCACTGTTGAGCCCGATTTCTTCCAGTTCATTAAACCGAGGAATACTAAAAATAAAGGTTAGCGATCTTGCCGAAAACCATAATATGATGCTAGATAATATGTAAACTATGGATGGATAAGTCATTCTAACTAATTCACTTGTATCGAAATATGTGGCCATAACCCCGTGATATAGTTCTTCAAGGAGAAACAATCCTTGACCAAAAAGTAAAATCGATACTACTTTTAAACTAAAATAAGTCATTTCCTTCATTTATGTACTCCTTCTTCTCCACGAACAGGCCCTCACGCCCCGTCTTTTTTACTGGAGCACCAGCTTGATCAGCTGACTGCGTTTCTTCACCTGCATTTTCGTATAAATAGAGCTCAAATGCTTCTTCACCGTAATCTCGCTTATAAACAACCTTGACGCTATTTCGATGTTGGTATGACCTTCAATGACACATAAGGCGACTTCCCGTTCGCGTTCCGTTAGCCCGAATTTGACCAGCGGGTCCTCTTTCACCCGGCTCACCTCGGCGGCTTCCTCAGACTTCGGCACAATACCGATCCGACGGAGCAGAGCCGCAAGAAAAGCGTCCAGCTTATCCCCTCTCGTATCCAGCACAAAAGTAGGCGTAGGCGTCTTGCCGTCGTAGCTGCAATGGAACACATCCGGAGCCGCTTCGAAGCCGAGACCGATATGTGAATCGTAGAACATCGGAAGCGGAGGCGGAGAAGTAAAGAACAGTTTGCCTGAGCACATGTAGCTGTACATTTGTGAGCTTGCTTCCAGTAGAAGTGCGGAATCGGTCCAATCCAGGACATCGATGCTTTTAATAAACCAGCCGGCCGCCTCCGATTCAGGCACGCCAAGTGCCTTACGCTCTGCTGCCGTCATACTTCGGATATAAGGGCCGGAGAACGGATTGTGCTCCAAATACTCCAATGTCCCCCGGTTAATCGGTATGATGGCTGACAGCCCGAGCACCGCTCCGTCCCGCGACTTCATCAGCATAACCGACGGCTGTCCTAAGCCAAGCAGCTCCTCTAGATCCAGCCCCTCGATGGCGTACAGCATCTCCTCCTTGGAAAGCGTCAGCTCCAGCAGATGGCCTGTCTCAGGATCTACGCCGCGTTGAGTAATGGTTCTTGCCTCATTACGGCGCTGCTGCAGGTACTGCTGCCCTTCCCCAAGATTAGATGCAGACAACGGCTCCCAAATTAATTCATTGTTCCATGAGGTGTTCATATGCGCCCTAATCATCGCATCGCCAATATAACGAAACAGCTCCCCTACTTCCCAGGACACGTCCCGTTTGCCATGCGCCGCTTTGACAATAGACGAATAATAGAGGACGCACCTCTCCATCAGCTTACCGTATTGAACCGGGAGTCGCTCCCTTAGATAGCTTCGCGTGCTTTCCCGCATCAGGTCATGCAGAATCCACCCTCTGTCGATCTTACGCACAAAAGAAAGCGCTGTGAGCTTACCGAACGCATCTGCGCTTATTTCCCGCTCCACGACATAGGCGAGCAGCTCCTGATTGAACTGCCTTAGCATCGAAGCCGCCTCGACAAGCTGCCCGAGCTCTTCGTCCGGCACTTCAATAAGCCACGATGAAGCGAGCTCCGAGGACCATCCCTTGTCATACAGCGGACCGCTCCCTTCAAGAAGCTCCGTCGATACGGCCAGCGACAACGACAGCCCGTGTCCTCTCGTACGCTCCCACAGCCGTTCTCCTTGAGACCCTTCCGTTAAACCGCATTTGCGTGCATAGGCCAAGACGTCCGTCCGGGTCAAATGATCGATGGCAAGCCAAAGTGTCCTCTCTCTCCAAGCCGGCGATACGAGCCACTGCCCCTTAAGCGGGTACCTGCCCGCCAGAAGAACCAGGATTCTTGAATCCAGCCCTCTCAATAAGCGCTCTCTAAGCCACCCTTCCATACCGGCCATATCCTCAAAGGTATCCAGCGCCACAATGACTCGACGTTCCTGCGCCAGCCGGTTCAGTCTCCCTTGTAAGACAGCAGGCAGATCCTCATCTTCGTTGTCCTTTCCTTTAAGAGATGGAAGCTGATGGAGCAGTTGTCTGCACAAATCGTCACCCGTTCTTCCCAGCTCTCGGCTATCGACCAGTAGAAACACCGCGTCGCTCCTTCTGGCTTGCCTGCGGAACGCATCAAGCAATGTACTTTTGCCTACGCCGCCTGTTCCATATAGATTCCAAATGTGCTTGCTCATCGGCTCGCCGGCCAAAAACCTCTCAAACAGCGCTCTCTCCTGCTCGCGGCCAACCAGGAATTGCCCCTCGCGCTCGTCTATGCTTGGAGTAGCATGCTGCACGGTATTCGCTTTTCCCCCCTCGAATCGCAAAACGTCTCCTTTCATTTCAGATCCTCCCATATTTGTCAAATAAAATGATTCTCCGAACTTGAATTCAACTAAAGTATACAACCAAATTATACGGTGGGATAGTACCATGCCCCGCATACCGGATGGTAAGGTAAGGTTAGTGCAAAAGAAGCATATTGCAGATGAAACGAGAAAGGATGAATGAAATGGGAGTTCGTATGTTACAAATCGCATCGTTTTATTTTCTGATCGGAGTCGTGATGGGGATGGGCATGTCCATGACCGAAAGCTACGGCCTCAGCCCGGTCCACGTCCATTTGAACCTGATCGGTTGGGTATCTATGGCTATAGGCGGCCTCGTATATGACCGTTTCCCTTCAGCGGCCCGTACCTTGGGCAAGGTGCATTTCTGGATGCATAATGTCGGCGTCCCGCTTATGATGGGCGGTCTTGCCGCATACATTCTCGGCTTCGCCGCCCTCGCCCCGCTAATCCCTGTCGGGGGCATTCTGATCGTGCTTGGCACTCTGGTATTTTTCATCAACATGGTGAAAAATGTGCATACCGTCAAAGAGGTGCAGGCCGATCCATCGGCTGCGAATCACACGGTAGGTTAAAACCCGCCTAGAACAAATCCCTGTTCTGTACTGATGCCGCATGTTGCGGTACAGTGCGGCTACCTAACCCAAGTCAATAGCCGCTCCAGCAGCCCCCACCCCTCTTCCTCGAGCTGCCGGATACCGGTCAATAGCTCCACCGCTTCCCGGCGGCGGTCAGGGTCATCGATTGGCGCATGCGGCTGCATCCATGGAAACAGCTTGTTCAGCGACTGAAAGTTCTTCGCGATTACGCCATAATGCTCGGCGGCAGTACGCAGCTCATCACCCGGCCTGCCGTCGAAATGCTCGCTTGCTTCCAGCAAAAACCGATAAGCATAAAGACGGCTTTCATGAAACAAATCGATGAAATAGCCCATATAAAAGCTCTGGATCGCGTTGCTGCGCAGCAAACCGATCCATTTGCCGTAGGCGGCGGGGCCGGAGTAGAACGTGCGGCCTCCCCACCCGTAAGCCCCTCTCCGTGAAAAAGAGAGGGCAAAGTCCAAAGCTGCGCCAAGAGCCCGTCTTGCATCAGATGGCTCCGCTGCGGACGCCCAATGCAAGGAAACGAAGCCGCCATAGCCAGGGTCTCCGGTATACACGCCATCGCTAGGCCGATCCCCACTGCTTGCACGAGCCCGGCAAGAGGAGCACGGGCAATAGTTGCGGCCCAATTCCGTCCATGGAATGACCGCATCCGAGCCTTCGTGTCCTTTGCCGCCGTGCCACGAGTGCGTATAATAGCCATCGGCGTCATACGCGTAAATTAGCGACGTTTCGTTGCCGAGGTCGAGCTCCTTGGCGAACACCGGCAGCCCGCGGTCGAGCGCCGTACGGGCCGCATCCCAGGCTTCGCGCTGAAGCTGCGGAAATTCCGCCGCATCCCCAAATGTGTGAAAGCCTTGAATATCCAGCCCCAAATGCCGGGCGAGCCGGAACATATCTTCTTCCGGCTCCCCGATGTTGGGAGCGGTCATGGTATCATCAATAACGGCCGTGAATGCATTTCCGGTCATGCCGTACACCCAGGCCGGCGAACAGTTCAGACTCAAATAATCGGCGCACGACTTGAGCGCTCCGATATGGGATTTATGAAAACCGCTAAACCGGTATGATGTTAAAGCTGCCGTTGGAATCGTAGTCCCCTCCCTTCAGTTTCAATCAATCTGTAAAACATTCGCAACGTTCCGGAAAGACTCGATTGCAGCCGCATCCGCTTGCTTCGCCTCGTCCAGCAGTCCGGCCGCCTGCAGCCGCCGCTCCGTATCTTCTATGAGTCCTCTGGGCTGCTCCCATGGAAACAGCTCATACACTTGATGGAACAGATCGCGTACACGGCCAAAACGCAGGATCGCATCATCAATTGCATCCTCCGCCGCTTCACCGAGCCGTTCCTTCGCTTTCTGAAGGAACTTGAGCCCATTCGTACGGCATGTATCCCATTCATGCGTGTGATAGGCAAAGAACCAGCCGTCCACCGCTCCTTGCCGCAGCTTGGCAGTCCAATGCTCGTAAGCGGCCGACCCTGCCCGGGTCCCTGGCCCCGTCAGCCGCCCGTCGGCGAACTCGACGGCAAGCTGCAGCGCTTCCCTGACCGTGCGCACGTCATCCTCCGGCTCGCCGTCCGGCATCATCCAATGCAGATCGATCAAGCCGTCTCGCTCGCCTAGCATTTGCGCCGGGACCGATTTGGTATCATGCCAGCAGCTGATAATATAGCATGCGGCCGATTCATCGTATCCTTGCACGACGCTGGTTTCGCCGTAGTTGAAGTCGAAGCCGCGGCCGAAGCAAGGATAGCCCGCAGCAATAGCCCGCTTCGCCGCTTCCCAGGCCTGCCCGCGAAGCTGCTGCAGCTTCGCGCCCTCCGCCGTCTCGCTGATGCCCTGCACGCGGACGCCCAGATTGTTCAGCAGCGCAACCATCCGGCTGTACGGCAGCTCGTTCAGCACCGGAGCACTGTTCACTTCATCCCCAACGCGGAACAGAAACGGCAGCCCGATGGCCCCGTACAGCCACGGAGAATGTGAATAGCTGCGGCCCCAATACTTGAAGCTTGCACTGTAAGCGTTGATGATCGATAGGTTGCTTCGGCTCCCGTCGTACTTATAGCCTTCAATGACTTTTGCCATTTGTGCAGTCTCACTCATACCTGTATTCATATCCGTATTATTGGTATTCATCTCGTGGCCTCCGAATCATTTAATATGTACCTCACAATTCCATAGCAGGAGGAACTTCTATCCCATCCAGGCAGCGGATCAGCCGCTCCAGAACGAGCACGCCGGCTTCCTCCGAGCCCTTCGCCCTCTCGAGCAGTGCAATCGCCGCTTCCGGCAGAACAGGATCGTCCGGTGAGCCGCCTGCCGGAAACGGAAATAGCGCACTCAGCTCCTCAAGCGCCTCTGCGCCCGACTCATAATGCGCCGCAGCCTCTCCCGCCACCGCTCCGGCTTCCGCCCGCCCCGCGTCCGCGAGCTTCCGTTCCAGCCCGCGGAGGAAGCCTGCGGCATGCCCTCTCGCATCGGCGGCTACTTCGGCCGTGTAGGCGTTGCCAAGCGGATCCGCTCTGCGCAGCAGCATGGCCGACTGCCATGCGTCGTAAGCGGCCAAGCCGCACACATAGCCGACGAATGTCCATTCGCCGTATGCATGACGCACCGCCATGTTCAATGCATGGCGGACCGCCTCCCACTCGCCGGTCTCCGCTTCCCCCGTCACGGCCAATACGAACAAACCGCCCGACTCCCCGCGTCCGAACCGGTCATACGGGATCGACCTTCGCGCTTGCGCATCCTCCGCATACAGCAGCAGCTCCTCATCGTCGTAGCCGTAAACGACTCCGAACTCCGGGGCGAACAAATCCCAGGCTATCGCCGGCTTGCCGTTCGCAATGGAGCTTCGTATCAGCGCGATTCCTTTGTTCAGCATGAACGGCGTCGGCGGAGCTCCGCCATCTCCGGCATGCTCGCTTACAAGGCCCAGGTTCAGCAATCCGTCGCGAAACTTCGATTCCCAGAAGTACATCGACGGACCCGTCGCATCGATCGTCTCCTCTTCCACCGTCAGCCGGAACGCCTGCCCGGTTAGACCCATTACTTCGGTCAAGGAGTAATGCCCCCTATTAACATGAGGAAGCACCGCGAATACCGCACCGGCAAACGACGTTTTGCAGCGTTTCCACTTCGCCGATCCCGGCCCTTGCGGCAGCGGAAGCACCGCTTTAACCATGCTGCTGTTATCCCTGTGATCCCGGACATAATCGGTCAGCCGAACCCGCAAGCGCTCCTCCTTCACCTTATCCTTGGCTCGGGCTAGCGATTGATAGACGCTGGCCGTCGACGTGCGAAACAAGCCGGCAATTTCGTGGGGCGACAGCTGCCTGAAGAAGTGTGCCTCAAACACGGCCCGCTCCTTGGCCGTCAAGCACCGGAGCAGCTGTCGCATCGTCTCGAGAAACTCTTTGCCCGCAAGCCGGACCGACGGATCTCCCTTCTCGCAGGTTGCTTCCCGGCCATCGCTCATGTAATGCAAAATCCGGTCCAGATCCGACCAGTCCATCCCGCCTGTCATACGCGTCTCTCTCTCAAACGACGTAAAGGTTCGTTCCCGCCCGGAATGCTCGCTTTTTCTCAGCTTCATCAGAGCTTCGTTGCGTACAATCCGATGCAGCCACGGCAGGAAGCGGTCCATGTCTGCCAGCGTGCCCAGATGCATAAATGCGCGCAGCAGCGCCTCCTGGACGATATCCTCCGCCAAATGAGGATCCCGCGCAACACGTCTCGCCCATCCGAACGCTGTGGCCCGATGGCGCCGCACCAGCTCGCCGAATGCGTCGCGGTCTCCGCTGCGTGCGCGTACGATCAGATTGCCGTCCGTTCCCCGGTTATCCATCCTTTTTCCCCTCCCCTATATAGTAAGATGCATGAAAAGTGTCAAATTGATGGTAAAATCCGGCGGATATTCATTTTTTTCCATTATATCATGCGGTATCGGGGGATGGATGGTGCACATGGCGACGAGATATCGGAATGAAAGAGTAGTGCGAAAGATGGGAGAAACGGGCATAGAAAAGGTTATTATTTCACCCAAAATTTAAAGAGGGGAATGCAGGATGATGTCGAAATAACTAGGTGTGTCCTATAGATCCTGATCAATGTGGGGTTGAATTGATGAATTTGTTGAAAGATTTAATGCTGCAATTATTTTTTTCAATCATTCCTTTCATAATTTTCAATATTTATTATCAGAAAAAAACGAAAAATTTCAGCCGCATTTTTATCGCCATTACAAGCTCCATTTGCATGTTGACCTCCATGACCTTTTCTGCCAGCGTGGTGGAAGGCATTATTTTTGACATCCGGTATGTCATCTTGTTTTTCGCAATAGTATTCGGAGGGTTCCGGATCGGACTGCTTCTGCTTGCCGAGCTGGTAGCATACCGCTTTTACCTTGGCGGGGAAGGCACTTGGGTTGCCATGATCATTGTTGCGTGTTCGTTCCTGGCCTCCATCCCGTTAAGCACTATGTACCGGAAAAGCCATCGCAAAAAATGGATGACCGTCCTTACCGGGATCGTCATCTCTATTATTCCCTTAACCTTTACCTGCATCTTTTTCCTCGACTATGTCAAACAGCATCTGACCTTTCATCTATTGATCATTCCAGCTCAGAACTGCCTTGGCCTTGTACTGCTAATGTCTCTATTCAGCAAATCCGTATCGGACAAGGAGCTGTTCATTCAGCACGCCCGTATGGAAAAAATGGAAGCCATGAGCCACGTAGCCGCTTCCCTTGCCCATGAGGTCCGAAACCCGTTAACCGCTGTCAAAGGGTTCCTGAAGCTGATCCGGGAAAGCCCGAAGGAATACCATAAGGTACGCCAGTATATCGATATTTGCATGGATGAAATCCTGCGGACGGAAGCCATCTTGTCCGAATATTTGTCCATTACGAAGCCTCCGGCCAACCGGCACGAGCTGATCAATTTTTCGGAGCAGCTGTATTTGGTCTCCAATGTCATGACCCCGTTCGCCACTATGCATAATGTGGAGCTGGAAGTACAGCCGGCCGATACGCTCGTACGCCTCACCGCCAATCCCGATGAAATCAAGCAGGTGCTGGTCAACTTCATTAAAAATGCCGTTGAAGCTTGCACGGACATATCGGACGGCAAAGTTACCCTGACGCTGAGGGCGGAAGAGAAAAATGCCATCCTCCTCATCAGAGACAATGGCATCGGCATGAATCAAGAGCAGATCGACAGGCTCGGATCGATTTATTTTTCCAACAAAACGAATGGAACCGGACTCGGGCTTACGTATTCCTATCATGTCATACACGCTCTAGGCGGCATGATTACCGTATCGAGCAAGCCGAAGGCAGGGACGACCTTCAAGATTGCAATCCCCTTTGGAGCCCCGAACTAGTGCAGGGTTTGCGTTTGTGTGGGGGCAAAGGCACAAGCTATTTGCCTGCATTGATTTCATCGATTTTTTTGTTGAACGCTTCCGCAGCTTCCCGTAAGGCTGTATTCGTGTCCTTCCCGTCTTTGACGGAAGCCTTCAAAGCATTGCGCACCGCCGTAATTCCCTCCTTGTCGTACACGGTCTGGGCATAAGGCTTGGCCGGCGTCATATTGACCGCCTTCAGGTTTTTTCCAGCCATCCAGGTCAAGTCCAAGCCGAAGGCATCTTTTATTTTCGAATCCTTCAATACGCTGTACCTTCCTTGCCGGGACATATCCATCTGCACCTCGTCGGACAGCACGGCGGAGATGACCCGAAACGCATCATCCTTGTTGCTGCTTGTTTTGGACAGCACCATGAGATGTGCATCGATCCCGGGACTCGTGCCCGGCAGCTCCGGCCATACCGGGAAAGACACCATGTCCCAATGGAAGTCCTGGAACGCGCTCAAGTCGCCCAACAGGTTGATATCCGCGAGCATCGCGAGCGTACGCTCTTTATAAAACAGATCGCTGGCCTCTTTATTGAACAAAATAGGACTGTTCCCCGGAATGGAATGGATCGCGGTCGTCATATCCAGCACCCGCTTCCACTCGGGCGTCTCGATTCCCGCTTTATTCGTGGCCGGATTGACGAACGGGGCGGACAGCTGCGCCGCCAGTCTTTCAGGCACATTCGGCATGAGGCCGCGGTAGGCCGTTCCGTTGTCGTCGCGCGTCAGCTTCTTGGCCAGCTCCGTCACCTGATCCCAGGTCATGCCGTCCTTCGGATAGGGTACCGCGAATTTATCGAAAATATCTTTGTTGTAATACAGCGCATGGAAATTTCTGGCATAAGGCAAGGCGGTAATATCCTGCCTTTGCGTCGCCGCCTTTACGGCCTCAACGGCCTGGGGCTCCAATCTCGACAGATCGAGACGGTGCTTTTGAATCAGCTCATCGAGCGGGGTCACCAAGTCCAGATCGAGAAACTCCGGCATTCCGTTGACATTGTTGGTAATGACGATATCCGGGACGTTGCCGGCCGCGACCAGCTCGGACAGCTTGGAGCCTTTGGCGTTGTAGATGGACATTTCGACCGTAATCCACGGGTATTTCTTCTTTACCGGCTCGGTAATATAGCGTTTGAACTCGTCTTCCGTCAAATAGCCTTGGCTCTTGATGCCGACGCGAATCGTAACGGGCTTCTGCTCGGCAGGCTTCTCCCCCGCATCCGCTTGGCCTGCAGAATCGGTCTTCGATGAACAGCCGCTTAATAACGTCACCATTACACAAACGGCCAGTCCTGCGGTTTTCCAATATGTATGTTTTCTTGTATTCATCGCTCTCCACTCCTTGTTTCTATATGGTTTGTTTCACGATTCGCATGCTGTGCTGCAGCTCCAAAAAGCTCTTCAAACGCTCCGGACAATCCGTCTGAATCATATTGAATCCGTATCCGGTCATCCACTCCCAGCCCGGCTCCTCATCAGGGTGCCCTCCGCACAATGACGCCTGGATGGAATTGCACCAAATTCGCTGCTTCCCTCTCATCGGTTCGAAGCTTTCTTCGGTCAGCATCGGGCTTCCCAACGCTGGAAAGACGAGCTCTATCGCCTTGGGCTGAGCTTGGCTCAATACCATCGGAAGCTCATGGAAGTTCTCTTCCTCCACCACATGCATGTACTCGGGAGGGTTCGTTTTGGACTGTAAAAAGGCCGCCACCTCTTCGTAATGCGCGCTGCTTTTGAATAAACCGTGCGCAAGCGTGTCCGTCTTCACCAGAACTTCGTAGACCGCTTCGCGAACATCCCAGCATTTGTCCAAATTGATCATGATGCTCCCTTTGGCCAGAATCATCACTTCCTCCAGCCTCGCCACTCTCATGCTCGTCAGACCGGATTCCCCGCCTCCTTTCCCGTCGCGCAAATAGAACGTTTGTATTTCGGCCAGTGTGAGTTCAGCCACCTTCCCGCTGCCGTTCGTCATCCGGTCGACGGTTTTGTCGTGCATCAGCACCAAATGTCCGTCCTTCGTTTGGCGCACATCGATCTCAACCATGTCGATCCCCATCTCGATGCAGGATTGAACAGCGGCGACCGAGTTCTCGGGATAGCGGCGCCAATCGCCCCTGTGGGCAACGATTAAGGTACGTCCGTTCGGATCGTTGAACTCGGCATAAATATCATCAAAACAGCGGGCATCGCAACACGATGATTCTTCCTCCAAAAACGAGCTTTGTGTCATAAACTCCATCTCCGATTTCTCTCTTTTAATGGTTCACCGAAAAAAGTAATCGATTACTTTTTATATAAAAAGGAAACTCAGGTTTCCCTTTTGACCAGCCGATGCTCAACTATGAGTCTTTTGCTCTGGTTGATTTCCTGCTGCTGTATTTTTTGCAGCAGCAGCTGAACCGCAGAATGTCCGAGCTCATAGGCCGGTTGGGTAATTGAAGTCAGAGCAGGATTCGTAATTTCCGCGACGTACGTGCCGTCGAAGCTGATGATCCCGACCTTCTCGTCGAGCAGAACCGCGCCGTCCTTGATTCCTTTTAAAATATAGGACGCATGCATGTCGGAATGAGTGATAATCCCGTCGACGGGTACCCCTGCTTGAACAAGCTCGTTGATCATGTCCTTCATTTGTCCATAGCCTTTTTTCGGCTGCAGGACAAGCTTGTCCTGAAACGGGATGCCCGCTTCGCCGAGCGCCTCTTTATAGCCCGCCATCCGGTCCTTGACCGAGCTTGAGTCCTTTGAGCCCGCTACGTAAACGATATGCCTGCAGCCCCGGCTCAGCAGCTCCTTGGCCGCATCGTAGCCCGCCTTTTTGTTATCTATAGAGACATAGGTAAGGTTAAGGCCGTCAAAATACTCGTTGCACATGACGACGGGGTACCGGTCGTTCAGCTGGCTGACGATCTTCTTATTGGCACAGGATGAAATAATGACAATTCCGTCCGCTTGGCTCGTGCTGAGCATCGTTTCGTACGTTTCCCACTCCCGCTCGTTGGCATCCGTTGTCCCGATGATGACTTTATAGCCGCTGTTGCGTACGGCTTCGTTCGCCCCTTTCACAATACCTGCATAAAAAGGGTTGGACATCGAAGACATAACCAGCACGATTGTGAAGCTGGCTTTTTTCCTTAAGCTTTTGGCCAGCATGTTGGGCTTGTAATTCAGCTCCTCGATAGCCTTCAGCACCTTGTTGCGGTTCAATGTCTTGACCGTCGGATCGTTGTTTAACACCCTCGATACGGTAGCCACGGACACGTCGGCTCTCTGGGCGACTTCTTTTACTGAACTCATAGGCGACATCCTCACAAAAAAATAATCGATTACAAAATGAAGCATACGGTGAACTAGTTTTAGATTAAATGGACATTGTTATCGGAACGTCAACCGCTTGTAAATCTTTTTTTAATTTTCCGCTACACTTGCGGATGCTCCTCCGTTTAGTAAAACTATCACAGGATTTTGTACGGCAGCTCCCTTGATTCTCATTTTGCGTTTTTCGGGGCTCCAGGAATAGCATGCAGCTTGATCACTAGCTGATCGGACACAGCTTCCGCTATTTCGCCAAATCAGGGCCTTTTTTGTTTCCTTTCGGACAGAGAATCCCTTATTCGCTCAAATTTGGGGATTTTGGGGTGCTGGAGAGAGCAATAACGGATCCTGTGTCCGATAGATCGGCATTTTAACACTTTTTCTAGGGTATAACGGATCTGGTGTCCGCAAGATCATTGAAATTGGTGAGGGCGGTATGGAGATCAGCTCGAGGTTAGGATATTTTCTATATCAAAGTGTTTCAACTAGGCTCAACGTGGACAATGCCTAGCTCGTTTTCACTAAACTGTCCGGCACTCATCACTCAGCTCTCTACTTGAATACACAACGCAGCAATTCACTCCTGCTATACCTCGATAAATCGCGAACAATCCAACTTACCTCCCTCCTGCCCCTCCAATATCAGTCTCCACCCAGCTATCCACCGCACAATCCCTCCGGCTCTACAACTCAACTCACCAACCGGACACAATCCTACTCGCTTCTCACCTCACTCTCCGT
>NZ_JBHTVD010000007.1:0-182477 GCF_042793215.1 Paenibacillus sp. NPDC056579 | reverse complement strand
GTCTCCACCCAGCTATCCACCGCACAATCCCTCCGGCTCTACAACTCAACTCACCAACCGGACACAATCCTACTCGCTTCTCACCTCACTCTCCGACAACTCATTTATCCTCTGGCTATACAATTCGGCTATGCGCTTATGCTTTACAACTCGACTCACCAACCTCAGACAATCCAACTTGCTTCATACCTGACTCTCCAATATCGATTCTCCACCCAGCTATCCAATCTGCAATCCCTCCGGCTCCACAACTCAACTCACCAACCGGACACAATCCTACTCGCTTCTCACCTCACTCTCCGGCAACTCAGCTCACCACCCAGCTATACGTACAATCCAGCTATCCACCCTACATCCAACTATTAACATCACGTCACCTCAGTACTAAGCTCACGTTTCTCGACACACAATAGAAAAAAGTCCCTATTCCGGGCTGCAATGAATCCTGCACGCCGGCTTCTGCGTATAGTTGGACAAAAGGAGTGATGCCGCATGACCGAAAGCCGGGAACAGCTGCAGCAAGAGCTTCAGCTGATTGTAAAATGGGAACATGAGCAGAAGGATTTGTGGTTTTGGGAAAAACTCGGGCGACTTCCTTTTGCTCTGCTGGATAAATGGACACCGCGTGTGATCCAGGACAAGATAGGGACGGCCTTGAATGAGATCGGCAAGTTCATCCAGACCGGAGGGAGCTACCTCGTTTCGGAGAAAACGATTTTGGAGAAGCTTCAACAGGAAGCCCGGAGGAGCGGCGAAAGGATAATACCGGAGGGAGTCCTGCCGGCCGATACGCCCTTGTTCTTGACACTGCCGGAGGCAAAAGAGCTCTCTCTTGCCGTAATGAACCGCGTGGCCGACGGGCTTCGAGACAGCCGGTCGACGATAGCTACCGTACAGGGGGCTACTACGGGATTCGGCGGAGTGTTTACTCTAGCGGTTGACATTCCGGCGATGCTCGGATTGTCGTTGAAGCTGCTGCAGGAGCTGGCCGTCTGCTACGGCTTTGATCCGAAGGACGAGAGGGAACGGATGTTCATTGTCAAATGCCTCCAGTTCTCCTCATCGGATATCGTGGGCAAAAAGGCCATTCTGGAAGAATTGGCCGAATACGACAACCGGAGCAGCGACGTTCAAGTGATGAGCCAGCTGCAGGGCTGGCGCGAAGTCGTCACCGTGTACCGGGATAATTTCGGCTTGAAGAAGCTGTTCCAGCTTGTCCCGATTGCAGGAGCTTTGTTCGGTGCCTACGCGAACCGCGATGCCTTGCTGCAAGTCGCAGAAGCGGGCACCATGCTGTACCGCAAGCGCAGAATACTCGAGCGGCTGAACTCAAACCCGATCTAAGCCCGACGAGCAAATGGCCTCTTCGGACGTTAGAATCGTCGATTGCTTGCAGGCGAAAATAACATGCTCCAACACAAAAAACCGGCTCCCTTTACAGACAAAGGGAAACCGGCTTCTCTCCATGTACGGACTTATTTACGTACATTGCGAACCATTTTATAAAATCCCGGAACCGGCTTGTAGCCGAGCTTCCGGTTGATCGCCAGCATCGGGGCGTTCAACGAATCGTTGTGGGTGCGGATGTACCGGTAACCCCGCTGCCGAGCGACCTCAATCGAACGCCGCTTCAAGGCTGTCGCTACGCCTCGGGAGCGATAATCCCGATCAACGCAGGTGTACTCGTTGTACAGGCTTTGCGTAGCCGGTATTGCGATCAGCTCCACCGCTCCGACCGGCCGGAGACCGTCCAACGCGAGCAGAACGAGCGACGGATCGAAGTCCTTCCGGTCTACCGCCCATTTGCGCCATTCGCTGTACCACATGAACTCCCCTTCCGCTCCGGGAATATCAGGGTTGGTTTGCCGGTACAGCTCATACAAAGCACGCTCCGCTTCCTCCCCCGGAAGCTCCGCCAACGTTGCAAATCGAATCCCGTTCTCCACCGAAACGGCCGTCACAGCCGCTGCCGCAGACTCAGCCTCGTCAAAAGAATAACGCTCCAGCTCGATCAACGACTCGAAACGGTGCCGCTCCACCGCAAAGCCCCTTACCTCGGCGAATCGCAAGGAATCCGGCTCGCTGTCGCGCACATCGTAGACGACACAATCTGCACCAGCCTTCTGCACATACGCTTCCAGCGTCTCGTAGATCGCGCCGCCTATTCCGGAGCGTCTTTTGGCCGGGTCGACGATAATATTGCAGAACAGCGTACCTGCGGGCGACCATGGCGCCCGCCATGCAATGCCATAGCCGGCAATTTGACCTTTGCCGTCCAGGGCGACATAGCGGATGCGGTCATGCCCTGCAAGCCGCCCGTCGTCGTCACGGCTCAACGAGCCTATGAGCGGAATATTCGCATCCTCTTCCTGCAGCCGTTCCACCGTCATCGGCTCGGAATAATGCAGACTCATCAATCGGGCAACACCCTCGTAGTCGTCCGGTACCTTCATCGTTCGAATGACAAAGCTCATCTTCCTTCCCCCTTCAGTTCTTCCTTTTCTTTACATTACCACGAGCTGAAGGGGTTTGGTTCGGAGAAAACAATTATATCGGGAGTTTACTCGCTGCCCGACGTCCTGATGTCCTGAAGTCCTGACATGACGTCCTAAAACTATGCCGTCTTATATTCACCATTCATGCAACCATTACAAAATATGACTTAAACAAGCCTGCGGCGTCCGGCCCGCTATCAGCCGGCCCTGATCGACGTATCCCTCTTCTCGTCCGTCGAGCTCTCCGATCAATCGCTCTCTCCATAGCGCGATCCTCTCCTCCCGCCCGGGCTGAGCGGCCAAATTGACGAGCTCCTGCGGGTCGCTGCTCAAGTCGAACAGCTGCTCTTCCCCGGACTGGGAATACCAAATATATTTCTCGCGCCCGTCCGTCACGTAATGATTGGACAGCGCTCCGAAGGCATGCTCCCCATGAATGTATTCGCGCCATCGCCCTGCCGTCTCCTTACGGCACAGCGGCAGCAGGCTGCTCCCGTCGACGGATTCCGGAACCGGAGCTCCGGCTGCATCGAGCAGCGTCGGCATAATGTCGCGCAGCTCGACCACCTCATCGACGACCGCCCCCTTCCGGAAACCGAGGCTTCCGCTCGGATCGTAGACGAGGAACGGGATCTTCGCGCTGCCTTCATAAGGGAGCGCTTTGCGATAGAAATGATGGTCGCCGATCATTTCGCCGTGATCAGATGTGAAGACGATCAGCGTGTCGCGGAGAACGCCGTATTCCTGAAGCGCGTTCAAGAGCCTTCCGATCTGATCGTCAATATGGGTGATCAGGGCATAATAGGCGGCCCTCGCCCGGTTCAGCCTGCGTGCCGGAACTTCGCCGAATATCGTCGTCGGGTCGCTGGATCCGCTGCCTCCTCCCGTCCGCTCCACCCAATCGCCCACAGGCGGATCGGGCATCTCCAGGTCCTTGTACATATCGAAGTAGGCCTGTGGCGGGTCAAGCGGAGAGTGTGGCCGCACGAAGGACGTCCACAGGAAAAACGGCTTGCCCGGATCCCGCCTCCGCAGGAAATCAATCGACTGGGTTACCGTCCAGTTCGTCGGATGCATATGCTCCGGCAAATGCCATGGCCGCGTAACCGTCGATGCGTTGCAATCCAAGCCGAGATCGGTAATATCGTGCTGCGCCCCTGCCGTCTCCCTAAGCCAGCGCAAATAATCGTCGCATTCGTCGAACTGCTGATTGGCTAACGTGCTGTGCTTGTCGCGGTAATAATGGAAATAACCGTCATGAAGCACGACGTTATGAAATCCGCACAGGCTGCGTGTCGGGTACACGTGCATCTTCCCGACACACTGCGTGTGATACCCCGCCTTTGCAAGCTCGCCAGGCAGCGTGTGCTCATAATTCCATGGTACTCGATCCTGATACCCGACCCGGCCATGCGAACGCTGGCTCATGCCGGTAAAAATAGCCGCCCTCGCCGGTATGCACGTCGGAGTCGCCGCATAGGCGCTTCGGAATAGCACGCCAGATCGGGCCAGGCTATCCAGATTCGGGGTCTCGGCAATCGGGTGGTCCATCACGCTGAGACAATCCCACCTCATCTGATCAACCGTAATGAGCAAAATATTAGGGCGCTGCTTCTGCTGCTGCAATCGAAATCGCTCCTTTCCTCTCCTGAACATGAGGAAGCAAGCCATAGAGCCTGCCTCCCCGGAGTATCGGCCGTTTTATTTTTTAAGCTTTTTCCATTCCTCGTTTGCCTGCTTCTCGATCTGCTGTCCGCCCTGCTGATAATATTTTTGCACGAATTCATCATGCTTCTCAACAGGCCAGACGCCGGTAATAATCTTGATGAGATATTCCGGCCACAGCTTGGATTCAAGGTCCGGATAATCCAGCTCCGCCTGCACCGTTCTCCACAGCTGGTTAGGGATGACATGCTTCCCTGCCAGTTCGAGCGCCGAACGGACATCCGGCGTCGTCCAGCGCCGGTCAATAATGAACACCATCCGCACCGGGTTCGAATATCCGCGCTTATACAGATCGGCATAGCTGACCTTTTGCGTAATCGTATTGCTGGCCTTATCGTAGGTGAAGTCTTTGCCTTCAATCCCGTACGTAATGTAGTTGAAGCCGCCGTTCTCGCCGTCCGTAGCCATCCATTCAAGGAATTGGAACAGCTTCTCCGGATTTTGCGCCTTGGCCGACAACGCTCGAAGAGGAGCCGATGCGGCAGCATTCGTTTCCGGGAACCCTTGCTTTCCACCCGGGCCCTTTGGCGGCGCAATCAGAGCGAGCTTCGCTGATGGGGTTGCCTTAGCCAGCGAGCCTGCAACCGGATTCGCCTGCGGGTTGATCAAATAGCCGTCGTCCTCCCAGACGCCGATCTTGGAGCCGACCACTTTTTCCTCCAGCTGCTTTCTTTCCGTGACCGGGAAGTCGGGATCGATCAGCCCTTCCTTGTACCACTGCTGAAGGACGGCGAGCGCCTGCTTCGTTTCCGGCAGCACCATCCCTTTCTTGATTTGGCCGCCGCTCTCCATCCAATGGGTCGGAGCAATGCCGAACGCACCGAAGATGGAGCGGAATTGCGTCAGCTGCGCCTGGCTCGTCTGAATCGTCTTCGTTGCGCCGAAGCCGACCGTATCGTTTTTGCCGTTTTTGTCCGGGTCCTGGGTGACGAACGCCTTCAGCACGTCGTGCAGCTCGTCAACCGTCGTCGGCTGCTTCAGCTTCAAATTGTCGAGCCAATCCTGCCGGACCAGGACGGAGGTAACGCTCGGCGTGTTGAAGGCCTCCGGCCGCGTTCCGTTCGGAACCGCATAAATTTTGCCGTTGTAGGTCACCTGATCCCAATAAGCCTTCGGAATCGATTGAACCAGATTCGGCGTTTTCTTCAAATACTCGTCGATCGGCTTCACGAGCCCCTGCTCGATGAACCGGGACAGCGTCTTCGCATCAATATCGAAATAATCCGGCAGCTCGCCTGAGGATGCAAGCAGGTTCAGCTTGGTCGTATATTCGTCTCCCGTCGCTATGGTCACCTTATAATCGACGCCTTTAACGCCTGACTTCTCCAGCGCTTTAATAATTTCCTGCTTGGCTTCGCCGCCATCGGCGGGATATTCCGGGAAGCCGCCGTTGCGGAGAAATTGAAACGTAACCGGCTTTTCGCCTTTGGTTGCGGCGGAATCCGTTTTCCCCCCCGCAGGTTCATTGCCGCTGCAGGCAGCCAAAGCCAGTGTGAGAGCCGGAATACTGGCGAAGACAAGCAAAGCTTTCATTTTTTTCATCGAAAGACCTCCCCTAAAAATTGCCGTTTGAAATGGTACGAGCTACGATTTTACCGAACCCAGCATGACGCCCTTCGTAAAATACCGCTGCAGGAACGGATACACGGCTACAATAGGCAAAATGGACACCATAATGGTGGCGGCGATAACCGACTCCGTCGTCGTATCGTCGAGCTGGCCCAATTGTTGAGCGATCTCCTGTCCGGCAACGATTTGTCTTAAGAGAAGCGGCAGCGTCGTGAGAGACTGGTCGTTCAAATAAATCATCGATTGAAAGAAATTGTTCCACAGCGAGACGGCGACCCATAAGGCTAAGGTGGCCAGCACCGGCTTGCACAGAGGCAGAATGAACGATACATAAATCCGGATCGGGTTCGCCCCGTCCATCATGGCCGACTCTTCGATTTCCTCGGGAATCGCCCGGATAAAGTTCAGCATAATGATCATGTTGAAGCCTGAAGACAAATTCAGCGCAATAACCGCCCATAGCGAATTTAGTAAGCCCAATTGCTTGACGACCATATAGGTCGGGATTAATCCGCCGCTAAAAATCATCGTAAACACGATAAGCAGCAGAAACATATTTTTCATCGGCAGCGTCCGTTTGGCCAAGGCATAGGCAGCGCTGGAAGTCACTAGCAAATGCAGCAGCGTGCCTGCAATCGTAATGAAGATGGTATTGCCGTATGCGACCCATATATAGCCCGAATCCAAAATATGGGTGTACGCCGTCCAAGTGAACTCTCTCGGCCATAGAAACAGTCCGCCCCGCATCGCCTCGTCCCGAGAACTTAACGATAACGAGATTTCTCTCCATAACGGATACAGGGATATGACACTCAGCAGAATGAGAAACGCTGCGTTTCCCGCATCGAACAATCTGGATGCAAAGCTTTTTTTCATAAGCACCTCACCATATTCCTCGTTCTCCCATTTTTCTGGCAGCCGCGTTGGTCATCAGCAGCAGGATCAAGCCCACTACCGATTGGAACAATCCGGCTGCGGTCGCAAACGAGTAACGTCCCATCGTAATGCCGACCCGGTAGACGTAAGTATCAAGCACATCCGCCACATCAAAAACAAGCGGGTTATACAGCACGAAGATTTGGTCGAAGCCGACATGCAAAATTTGACCGGTTCGCAAAATGAGCATGATGACGATCGTGTTGGCAATCGATGGAATCGTAATGTGCCTCACAAGCTGAAGCCGGTTGGCCCCGTCTATTTTGGCCGCTTCATAGAGCTCCGGATTAATGCCGGTTATCGCCGCCAAATAAATGATCGTTCCCCAGCCGACCTCCTTCCACATTTCCGTCAGCACCAGCATGCCGCGAAACTTCTCCGGGTCCATAAGCGGAGATGTCGTCCATCCTAGTATTCCGGTCACGCCCGTATTGTTCGAGAACAGGGACACCAGAATGCCTCCCAGAATGACCCAAGACAAAAAGTGCGGAAAATAAACAATCGTCTGGACTACCCTTTTAAACGTTGCCTGATACACTTCATTAAGCAGCAGTGCGAGCACAATCGGCGCCGGAAAATTGAACAGCAATTTGTAAAAGCTGATAAGGACTGTATTCCTGAGCGCAGTCCAAAAGTCCGGTGAATCGAACAAAATGCGAAACCATTTCAGCCCCGCCCACGGGCTGCCCGTAATTCCGTCCAGCAGCCGGAAGTCCTTGAAAGCGATTGCAACTCCGGCCATCGGCCAGTAATGGAACAACAGAAAATAAAGAAGCCCCGGCAAAAGCAGCACGAAATAATATTTGTGCTTGCGGAGCTCGTTCCAGCTGTGGCGAAGGCCAAGACGCGTCCGGTTCCGTTTGGTTTCGCGCATAACGGCGGCTTCATGCATAGCGACGTTCCTCCTTTTCGTCAAATGGTGGTTTGTTTACGGTTCCATCATACAACGGGGCAGGAGGCTGCCGTAAATGTCCAGTCTTTGATTCGGATGGAGAGAAAAGCGCGAAACTGCCGGTATATCATAAACTCAACATGGCGCGTCAAAAAGGCTACATCCACTGCTTCCGGTATTCCCCGGGCGTCGTTCCTTCGTATTTTTTGAAAAAACGGATGAACGTATGAACATCGTTGTAGCCGATCGCCTCGCTGATCTGATGCAGCGATTGCGTGGAATCGACTAGAAGCTGCTTGCCCTGCTCCAGCCGGTATTCGGTTAAATATTCCAGCGGAGGCTTCCCGACCTCGGCTTTGAACAGGCGGCTCAAGTGCCCGCTGCTGATGCCGATGGACGCCGCAATGTCGGAAATCGATATATTATCCGTATATTTCTCTTCAATAAAGGTCAACGCCTTGCGGATATAAGGACTGATTTGGCGCTGCTCACGCACCGATTCCAAGTAATCCATCACCGATTTCAGCTGGTTGCTGATGAAGGTTTGCAATTCCACACTGTTGCCGCTCGTCTGCAGGTTCAGCAGCCCCGCTTCGTCGATCAGCGGACCGATGTCGTAGCCCTCCTGGGCCAGCGAGCTCATGATGTGGCTCATCAGCATGACGATCATCTGCTGCAGCTTCGGCAGAGGGTATCGGCTGTTATGGATATACCGGTGGAACAAATCGGATATCAGCTCCTCCGCCTGCTCCCGGTTTCCCGTCATCAGCGAATTCAGCAGCAGCTTCTGATATGAGGCCGGATATTCGAATTGCTGAGGCTCGTTCGATTCGTTCGCGTAAAAGATGCCGGAATGCGACAGGAACGCTTTGTAAGCCATGACGCGTCTAGCCTGCTCGTAAGCCTCGTGCACGCGGTGAAGCGGCCGGACGCCTCCGATGCAAAAGTGCATCGACACATCGAGATGCTCCCGCGCCTTCGCGACGATTTCCTGGCAGCAAGCTTCCAGCTCCTGGATCGTCGCCTCTTGAAGCTCGCTAGAAGCCGTATTCAGCAAAAATGCATACTGGACCTTCCCGAGAACGGTCCCCGCCGACTTGAAGCGGGAGTTCAGCAGCTCCTCGGCCAAGCTGTACAAGACCAGGTTGTACCGGGATTCGTTGTCCCTATCTGCGGTTCGCAGCTCGCCGGAAATCACGACGACAATGAAATGGGGATGCTCGAAAGGAACCCCCCATTCCGCAAACCGGTCGAGCACCGTCCGATCGCCCTCCGGATGCGCATGATGGAACAAGTCTCGCACAAGATGGTCCCGAAGCACCGGCTCGTTGTGCCGGATCGTATCGATCAGATTGTGGATGGCGTGATCCACGACCGCATACACATCGCCTTTGGAGGCATCGAACGTCTTCAGCACGTAGCCCTGCAGCCGTTCCTCCACCCGCTTCCACGGGCCGTACAGGATGGATGCGAACAAATAAGCCATCCCGATGCCGAGCGAGAGCACGCCGGCGAAGATGAGGGACACCTTCAGCAGAAGCTGCCGCATTTGGCCGCTGTACACCTCGTACGGGGTGAGATGGAGCAGAGTCCAGCCGTTGGCGGAGCTTTTGCTCGCCGTTATGAAATATTTGTCCGCTCCGCGCCCGATGACATCCGTTCGCGCCTGTCCGGGCTGAAGCTCGCTCGCGATCCGCTCGGCGTCGAGACCTTCAACCTTCTCCGATGCAAGCCGGTTTTGCGGATCGAGCACAACCATATTGCCTTGGCTGTTAGGCGATAAATGCTCAATCGTCTGCAAGAACGCATCCTTGCGGAAATTGATGTACAACACGCCTAGCGGCGTCTGCTCCGTTACGGGGACGACTCTGACGAATGTAAGCACATCCAGATCGACCTCATTCGGCCCCGTGCTCTCCTGCAGCTTTCGGATCCCGGTCCATAAATCGTAATGATCCAGGCCGAACCGTTTCATTTCATCCATAAATGCGGCATCGTAAAAATCAGAAACTTTGTACAATCCTTCATTCGTAGTAAGGACCTTATTGTTTTGCAGAACGTGAATGTACAAGGACTGAAACAGCGAGCTGTAGGAGGTCCAGCCTCTCAGCAGCTCCTTAATGACGAACAAGTCATAAGCGGACTGCTCGAACGGGCGGTTCAGCATTCCGGCGATGGACGGATTTAATGAGACTTGCAGCGCGATCTGGTCCGTATTTTCGAAGAAAAGCTCCACATTGCGCGAAACACGGTCCAAATTATTACTGGAAGCGCTTTCTATCGACTCCTTAACATTGCTTGAATAGCCGTACATATAAACGCCCAGAAATAAGCAGGTAGGAACCAAAATCGTTATAAGAAACAGCGCGAGATGCTTGCGGAACACATTTTTGCGAAAAAGTCCATTCGATTTCTTCATATATGAATCCCCCTTTGAAGCCTTCCCTTACCCATCTAGCGTATCTTGCTTGTTCGCAAATGTCCAGACATAGCGCATATGAAAAAAAGAAGCGGTCCGGATGCTGCCGCAGTTACCGGATCCAGACCGCTTTATATGCATATCGGCCCCAGATGCTCTTGGCCGTTTGTTACTTACCATTCTGTCCTGCAAAACCTTCGCCCTCCGCATACACCAAGGCGGGGCATCTTCAGGTTGGTTGCACCGGACATGGATTTTCGCCGCTCGACAGGTCAGTTATTTCCTGCGCTTGCCCGATTTTGCATTCGCTTTTTCATTCGCTTTTTCATTCGCTTTTTCATTCGATCTTTCAGTGGCCTTTGCATCGCCGCGGTTCCCCTGATCGGAGTCTCCCGCTCTGCCCTTCCCGTTATGCTTTGCTGCCGTTGAAGCCGGCTTCTCGCTTCCGGCATCACGCAAGCCGGAGGCTGCGCGCTCCTCGCGATTCCTCAGCGCCTCATCGTAATTGCCTTCATACCGCATCAACGCCCCCTTTTCCAGCCAATAGGTTACGGGAAACAGCTTGTTCAGCAAATATCGGTCATGCGAAACGCAAATGATCGTTCCCGCAAACGAAGCCAGCGTATCCTCCAGCGCTTCCCGCGCATCGATATCCAGGTGGTTGGTCGGTTCGTCGAGCACCAGCACGTTCAGCTCCTGATGCATCAGCTGCGCAAGCCGGAGCCGCATCCGCTCTCCACCGCTCAAGCTTTTCACCTTCCGAAATACGGAGGCTCCGTAGAACAGAAACCGGGCGAGCAGGTGGCGTGCCTCGCCTTCCTCTACCATTACGGCGTCGCGGAAAGCCTCCACTATCGTCATCTCCTCATCCTGAAACCAATCCAGCTGAGCCAAATATCCGATCTTCACGTTGCTGCCGATCTTCACCTTGCCTTCGGTCGGTTTCATTTCCCCGGTAATAAGCCGCAGCAGCGTCGATTTCCCGCTTCCGTTCCCCCCGACGACGGCGACCGCTTCCTTGTAGCGTACAAGCATCTCTACACCGGAATACAGCGTTCTTTGGCTGCCTCCAGGAGCTTGCACTCCGGTATCGCCATCATTACCGCCATTCGGCGCGTCGAAGGTGACCCCTACGTTTTCCATCACTACGACGTCCTTGGCGCTGCGCTCGTTCACTTCGAACGAGAGCCCCATCTTTTTCCGTTCCAGAACCGGCTTATCGAGCTTCTCCATCCGGTCCAGCGCCTTTTGCATCGCTGCGGCTCGCTTGAACATGGCCGGATTGTCGGCCTGCGCCGCCCAGATCCGAAGCCGCTTGATCGCTTCCTCCATCTTCTTGATCTTCTTCTGCTGCTCCTTGAACGCAGCGAATTCCAGCAGAAGAAGACGCTCCTTCTCAGCGACGAAGTAGGTATAGTTGCCATGATAGATGTCAACCGAGCCGCCTTCGATATCGAATATTTTATTCACCACGCGGTCCAGGAAATAACGGTCGTGCGAGACAATCATGACGCTGCCCCGGTAGCCTGATAAATAAGCTTCGAGCCACTCCACCGCATGCAGATCCAAATGGTTGGTCGGTTCGTCCAGCAGCAGCAGGTCCGGCCGGAGCAGCAAGATGCGCCCCAGGCACACCTTCGTCCGTTCTCCGCCGCTCAAGCTGCTGAACGGCTGCTGCAGCAGATGGGCAATGCCGAGCCCGTTAGCGACCCGGGACAAATTCGACTCCATCTCGTAGCCGCCCTTTTCCATAAAGAGGTCCTGCAGCTCGCCGTAGCTCTTGAGCGCCTTCTCCATCTCGTCAGGCTGCGCCATTTTCGCCTCCAGCTCGGCCAGCCGCTCCTGTATGCCAAGCAGGTCGGCGAACGCTTCCTGCAGCACTTCCATCACCGTAGCCGTCGGGCCATAGTCGGGAATTTGCGCGAGTATTTCCACACGGCTTCCCTTTTTATAATGAATCGCTCCCGCGTCCGCAGGCTCAGCACCCGCCAGCAGCTTCAGCAGCGTCGTCTTGCCGCAGCCGTTAGGTCCAACCATGCCGACGCGGTCCCCTTCGTGAATTTCCAGCGACAGATCTTGAAATACGGGCGTTCCGCCCCAGGTTTTCCCAATTTTATCCACAGCACATAGTAACATCTATATCACGCTCACATTCGGTAAATTTTAGGGTTTATAAGGCTATAGGCGCACGAAAAAAGCCACAGGCAAAAGGCAACCTTTTACCCGTGGCTTTTCTTACGTCAGCCGATATCCATTCGGACACGAAACCGGCTATCATGCCATAGCATGAAGCAAGCCGTTCGCGGTCCGAAGTCAGTGGGTCAAAATGTTGCAGTCGCCGTAAAAGGACACACTTCTCCCGTTCACCGCAGAACGGAATACAATCGTAGTAATATGCACCCAATATTGAGTCATTTGACTACGTTCAGCGACTTGCAACATATTGACACCCCCTTTACCGAATCAAGAATAAATAGCTACATAAAATCATACCACATGGAAATTGATTCCGCAAATCCCGGCAACAGATTTGGGCTTACGCCCACACGGATTAACGGCTTCTCAAATAATTGATTTGCTCAAGAAGCAGTTTGGCAAAGCCGGCGTCGATCTTCTTGCCGGACTGCGCATTCACTTCGTTTTCCAGCGCCTTCAAGCCGTTCAGCTTCGTGTCGGTCGCTGACTCCTTGCGGATTTCATCGACTTTGGACAGCAGGCTGTTGACGATGCCATGGTTCGTAATCCATCCTTTATCGCTGCCCAACTGGATCATGTCATCCAAGTGATCGACGTCTATCGTCACCGTAAGGGTAAAGCTCCGCTCCGTCATATTCCCCACCCCATCGGTCGCCGACACCTGGATCGTATGGTCTCCCAGAGCAAGGGCGAGGGGTTCTATGGCAATCGGATGGTTCACAGCTTTGCCGTCCAGCTTGTAAACGGCATTCGTAACGCCGCTAAGCGGATCGGACACTTGGAAACGGATTGACGCCGTATCCGTCTGGTACACGGCAAGCGATACGGTAGGTGTAATAACCGGACCGGCCGTATCGATCTTCACCTCGGCCGTCTTCACCGCTTCGCGGTTGCCGGCCCGATCTTCACTGTAATAGTCGATCTTGTGCACTCCGTCTGCACTGAGCTCAACCGTCTGACCTTCCGCCAGTGCTCCGTTGTCCACACGGTACAGCGTACGGGCAACGCCGCTTCCATGGTCGGTCGCGGTCAGCTTCACCGTTTGCGCAGCTTGCTGCCAGCCTGCTTTGGCATCGTCGGATGTCACCGGAGCGACCGTATCCTTGAAGGTGACGGCGTGCGTTTTTCCGATCGATCCGGCGGTATGGACGACCACCTTGATCGTAGGGGACATCTGGATAACCTCGATGGTGCTGTCTTGGCCGACGATAGAGGTAAATTCCTGTTTATCCAGCTCTATCGTGATGTCGCCTTGCTTCTGTGTCGGGTCCGAGACGGCCAGCGTCAGCTCCCCGTTCGCTTCCTTCACCATGACGGAAGCAGGGCTCGAGGCGGTCACGAAATCAACAGTGCCGGCTTTCCAGAAATTAGCTGCGGTAATACCCAGCTTCGTTTCCTTAACGGCATGTGCGTCCGGCGTATTGCTCAAGACGTCAATAGTCGGATTCGCGCTATACTGTGCAGTCGCTTGCGCATCCTTACCCGGCAGCAGAACGTAAGAATACGAACCATCCGCAGGATTCGTCCCGTGCTCGAACGCAAGGCTCATATAATTCCTAGTGACCGGAGTGGCGCTGCCTCCGGTATTAATGTCCTTCCAGGCGCCGGTTCTCGCTTCGCGAAGGCCCAGCAAAGCTGAAGGCTGCGGGAAATAATAGCCGATACCGTTGTTCGGCACATTGCCCTCCAAGTGCGCCCATGTCACGTTCTCCATCGTTTCCGACCAGCCAAGCGTATTCGGCTTTGTGGTGCCGTTGACTGTCAGCGCGTTATTACCGCTGTCGTTCAGCTTCCGGTTTTCGACGATCGTCTCCACGTTCTTGTTATCCGAACTTGAGATGCCCGAACCGAGAGCCACGATCTCGTCGTCGAACGAGAACCACGACTTTTTGCCCTGCAGCGTGCTGCCCGTGCTTTTGTCGAGGGCGAACTCCATCCCGGCGGCGCCGTAAAGCCCGTCGATGGAAGAGCCGCCTACCCAGGTCCGCGAGTTCAAATAAGACGCCCAGTCTTTCGGAGTCTTGTAAATACCATCGGTCGTCGTTCCCGCCAGACGGTACGAATCGACGGTCGGCCAATAATCGTTACGGTATTGATTGAGATCGTCGTTGTACAGGGAGGTCATGCCGATCCCCGTATACCAGCCCTTCGAATTTTCGCCGTTGCCGTACTCGAAGGCGCTAATCCGGTCGGAGAACATGCTGATAGCAAGACCGAAGCCCGGCCGCAGATGCACGACACGGTCCATGCCGGCGAACACCTGATGCTTGACCAGCTCCCCGCGAGGCGCAATCGAGTCGTCGGCCAGCAGCTTTTTGACCAGATTCATCTCATAGATCGCAAGCCCGTCAATATAATTAGAGGTCGTCGTGTCGGTGCGAATCCATTCCTTGACCATTTGCTTAATGGCCAGCTTCTTATCGGCAGGTGCGCTTTCCGCAAGACGCAGAATCGTCATAATGACGCCTCTCGCGCTGCCCGCCGTCTGACGGGATATGCCTCTTCCATTCACCATGTCCATCATTTGTCCCTTATAGATGACCGGCTCGAACGAATCGGGCACCCAATCGAATACGTTGTTCACATTCGGATCGGTCACAGGCCATGGAGAGCCGTTTAACAGCAGCAGCATATCCGCAGCCCGGTTCAGCCATACCGACCCGTAGCCGCCGGTATAGGCGATGTTCGAATGCTGGACGAGCGAGCCGTCTTCGTATACGCCATCCCCTTTGGTCGTGTAAATAAACTCCGGTCCCATCGCATCGCGTCCCTGCACAATCTTGGCGCTCAGCTTACCGATTACCCCGCGCAGGCTGACGACGAACGCTTTATCGAGCAGATTCGCCCCCGTCTCCTGGACGCCGTTAATCGTCCGCGTCTTCGGCGTCGGCACGAAACGGTCGATCGGCTTGATGTATTTGGCAATCTGCTCCGGCGTCAGCTCGTCGTACATCAGCACGAGGATGTCGTTCAAAATTTGCGGCGTTCCGATCTCCCAATCCCACCAGTTGCCGTATTCGGTTTTTCTCTCGTTATACCGGTTGTCGTACATCCAATCCAGCCCGCCGATGATGTCGTTACGCAGCGATTCATTATGGTACAGCGAGGAGCCCTGGATGGAGTAGGCCTGCGCCATCGTCCGCAGCGCGCCGTATGCCGTAGAAATTTCCGCCGAGTTCGTCGTGCTGATCAAGTCGCTCCACAAATACGTGCGTCCCGGCGATTTGTCCATCGTATCCCAGCGGCCCGTACGCTCCGCATTCGTCACCTTGCCGGCAAGCGCCGTCAAATAGGCGGCGATATCGGCATCCGACGTATCCGGCCGGTCTCCGCCGACCAGCTTGCTGTACCAGGTGCGACGCAGCTCGTCGTAGTATTTCATCGTCTCCGGCGATTCGACGCTCACCTGGCATTCGGCCGTCAGCCTGCCGTCCTTCGTCGTCGCTTTGATAACGGCGGTGCCATATGCTTTTCCCGTTACGATTCCCCCGTCTACGGCCGCCACCTCCGGATTGGAGGAGGTCCACACGACGGTTTTATCCAGCGCGTCTGCAGGCGTGTAGACCGGCTTCAGCGTAACAGACTGATCCTTTCCAATAGAGATAGCGTTTTGTTCGAACGCAAGCCCAGTCAAGCCGTCCCATTTCTCCAGCGACACCTCGTCAAACCACACTCTCCCTGTTCCCGTTTCAAAGAACGGTTCGATCTTCAGCTTGCTTACCCCGGCCGGAACGGTCATGAACACTTCGCGCAGCGTCCAATCGTTCGTTCCCGACAGTTTAACCGTTGCCGGTCCGTCCCCGACTTTTTTGCCGGTGCTGTCCAAATATTGCGTGCGGGCAAATACGCCGCCTGCCGTCACCGCGTTGTCGGTTTTGATCCAAATGCCGAGCTTGTACCGCTGCCCCGCTGTAACCGGGACCGTAATATTCAGCGCCGTTCGGCTCGACGCGTCGTGATCGATGCGAACCGATTTGCCCCCCGCGCGCGCCACAGCCGTGTCCACCGTTAACTTGCCGCTGCCGCTTGCAAACCATTCGGCCCATCCGCCGGTCGGCTCGATATTGCCCGTCCATTTATTGCGCGTCGTCGTTGTTGTCGACTCGAAGCCGCCGTTCGGAATCAGATTCGCCTGCTCCTCCTCCGCTGCGTTGACAGCGTTTACATAAAATGGAACATCCGTTACTGCTGGGAGCGTGCCGAATAACACAGCACATGCCGCGATAACCGCCGCTTGTTTACGCAAATAAATTCACTCCTTTTAAATTTGAATAACGGGTCTAGCCTCTACGGCTTTACCCGCCGATGCCAACCACTATAAGGATTCAGCCGCATTCTGTACACTGACGATTTTTCATATACACTGATTTCTTTTCTACCTGCCCCCCAATCTTACGAAAATACAGACCACCGGAAAAGGTGGAAGTTCCTTTTTACGCCGGAGCAAGCTACACTGTGAACTATAGTTACCGGATTCAATCAGGAAACGGGAACACGAATTGCATATGAAAAAGGAGGCGCTTACATGAATAATAAAATGAAACAAGCAAGCACGGTCATGCTCGTATCCGCACTCTCCGTTTCTCTAGCCGCCTGCAGCGGAAGCAATGCACCTGCCGCTCCGCAGGCAGGCAGCGAGTCGCAGCCGCAGAAGCTGACGAATCTCACCTATTGGGTAGCTAACCATTCCGCAGCCGCTTCACAAATGAAGACGTACGCCGAAATGGAAATGTACAAGGAGCTGGAGAAAATAACGGGAGTTAAGGTCGAATTCCAGCATCCTCCCCTCGACGCCCAGCAGCAAAAAGAACAGTTCAACCTGATGCTCGCCTCCACACAGCTACCGGACGTCATCGAATACGGCTGGACCGGCTACCCGGGCGGCCCGGAGAAAGCGATCCAGGATAACAAAATCATCAAGCTGAACGATCTGATCGACAAATATGCCCCGAATTTGAAAAAGCTTCTGAACGACCATCCGGACTGGAAGAAGCAGATTATGACCGACGAGGGCAGCATTTATTCCTTCCCCTTCCTTCGCGGGGGTGAGAAGGTCCGGGTGTTTTTCGGTCCGGGCATCCGTCAAGATTGGCTGGACAAAGTCGGCATGAAAACCCCGACGACCATCGACGAATGGTACGCCGTACTGAAAGCATTCAAGGAGAAGGACCCGAACGGCAACGGCAAGGCGGACGAAATCCCGTTCTACATCGACAAAGCTATGATCGGCGTCGACGCACCGTTTCTTGGCGCATGGGGCATCAACTACAGCTACTACCAGGACGGGGGCAAGGTGAAGTACGGCCCGATCCAGCCGGAGTACAAGGAATTCCTCGTTACGATGAACAAATGGTACAAGGAAGGGCTGCTCGACAAAGATTTCGCTGCGCCTAACGACAAGCTGTACGACAATAAAATGACGACCAACCTGATGGGCGCATCGGTCTTCTATAACGGCGGCGGCATCGGCAAATACGCCAACCTGATGAAGGACAAGGATCCGAGCTTCAAGCTCGTGGCTGCGCCTTATCCGGTATTGAAGGCAGGCGATAAATCGATCTGGGGACAAAAGGATTTCGCAGCAAACGGCGTCGGCGCCGCCATCACGACAAGCAACAAGAATCCGATCGAAACGGTCAAATGGCTGGATTATGCCTACGGCGAAAAAGGCGATCTGCTGTTCAACTACGGTAAAGAAGGCGTCAGCTACAAAATGGAGAACGGCCAGGCCGTCTTCCTGCCGGAGGTGCTCAACCCGCCGAGCGGCGTCAGCCTTCAGCAGTCGTTCGCCAAGCATAACCGCTCGACCTGGAGCGCGCCGTTCGTCATGAGCGACAACTTCCAAATGCAGTACCTCGCCCTGCCGACGCAAAAAGACGCGCTCGAGATCTGGTCCAAGCCGACGGCCGAACGCAAAATGCCGCTGGTGACGCCGACGAAGGACGAGTCGAGCAAGTATGCTTCGATTATGACGGACATTGAAACGTACCGCGACGAGATGCTCCTGAAGTTCATCATGGGCGCCGAGCCGCTTGACAACTTTGACAAATACGTCAAAAAAATTCAAACCATGGGCATCGAAGATGCGATCAAAATCCAACAGGCCGCGCTCGAACGCTACAACAAGCGCTAATTAATGATGAAAGAACTGGGAGATGATTCGGTTCATCTCCCAGCTTTCGTATATCGATACGCAGAAGAAAGGCAGGGATACACGATGGCGCAAAGCTCCGGCAGTATCGAAGTGTTGACCGAGAACAACCGAAAAACGTATCAAGACCCTACCCTCTGGCGGACGATTCGCACCGATGTGAGACGGCATTGGGCGATTTACTTGATGGCTCTTCCCGTTATCGCTTATTACATCATTTTTCATTACGGGCCGATGTACGGCTTGCAGATCGCATTCAAAGACTTTTCGCCTGCCAAAGGCATCTGGGGCAGCCCCTGGATCGGCTTCAAGCATTTCGAGAGCTTTTTTAACGGCATCTATTTCTGGCGGCTCCTCAAAAACACCGTGCTGATCAATCTGTACGAGCTGATATTCGGCTTTCCGGCGGCAATCATCTTGGCGCTCCTGCTCAACGAGATCCGCAACAGCATGTTCAAGCGGGTCGTGCAGACGATTTCGTATTTGCCGCATTTTATTTCCATCGTCGTCGTTGCCGGCATGATGGTCGACTTCCTCGGCCGCACCGGTCTCATCAATCAAATTCTCGAATCGTTCGGCATCGAAGCGATTGATTTTCTGAAAGAAGCAGGCTGGTTCCGCTTCCTGTTCGTCTCCTCGGGCATTTGGCAGGGGATCGGCTGGGGCTCGATCATCTACTTGGCGGCCATCGCCACCATCGACCCGACGCTGTTCGAAGCCGCACGCATGGACGGCGCGAGCCGCTGGAAGCAGACGCTGCACATTACGATTCCGGGTATTATGCCGACGATCGTCATTCTGTTCATCCTGAACATGGGCAATATGCTGACGGTCGGCAGCGAGAAAGTGCTGCTCTTGTACAATCCGCTCACCTACGAAACGGCGGACGTCATTTCGACCTATGTGTACCGCAAAGGGGTTCTGGAGGCGAGCTACAGCTTCACGGCTGCGGTCGGCCTGTTCAACTCCGTCGTCAGCTTCATCCTGATCGTCTCGGCCAACAGCATCAGCAAGCGGCTCAGCGAGAACAAACTGTGGTAGGAGGGCACGATTATGAAACTAACTGCCGGTGAAAGATCGTTCGGCTATGTCAACACCGTCCTGATGATCGGCCTTTGCGTCGTGACGCTGTATCCGTTTTTGTACGTCCTGTTCGCCTCGCTCAGCAACGCCACGTCGTTTCTGCAGCATCGCGGGCTGCTGCTTGCTCCGGTGGGCCTGGATTTCGGCGCTTACAAGGCTGTATTCGATAATCCGATGATTGCCAAAGGCTATCAGAACACGCTGCTTTATGTCACACTCGGCACATCGATCAACCTTGTCATGACGGCGATCGGCGCTTACGTGCTGTCCCGGACGGGCTTGTTTTTCAAGAACATCCTCATGTTTTTCATCGTCGTCACGATGGTATTCCACGGCGGCTTGATTCCGACCTACCTGCTTGTCAACGACCTCGGCATGATGAACTCGATGTGGGCGCTCATTATTCCGGGAGCCATCAATACGTTCAATATGATTATCATGCGAACCGCGTTCCAGGGCGTTCCTGTCAGCCTGGAGGAATCGGCGCGTATGGACGGCGCGAACGACTGGACGATCTTGTTCCGCATCATCATTCCGCTGTCGATGCCGGTCATCGCCGTCATGATCCTCTGGTATGCCGTAGGGCATTGGAATTCGTATTTCAGCGCCCTCGTCTATTTGCGCAATCGCGAGGCTTACCCGCTGCAGCTCGTCCTCCGGGAAATCCTGATCGCGAACAATACCGATTCGATGATGACGGGAGCCGCCAGCGACGACAAATACGCCATCGGGGAAACGATCAAATATGCTACGATCATCGTTTCGACGCTGCCGATCATTTGCCTGTATCCGTTTCTGCAAAAGTATTTCGTCAAAGGCGTCATGATCGGCGCGATCAAGGAATAGCGGTCCCTAGACGGCATTCCGTCTAGGACGTCAGCACCTTTTTTGCCTACCCGTTTTACGTCTGTTGCAGGTTCGGGTTATAATATGCAGACAAGTCAAAGAGAAATGGGCGTGACGAATGTGAAATTACCGCTGCGCTGGCTTCGGGTCGGCAGCCGCAAAAGCGCGCTGACGACCATGATCGTCTCCAACCTGTTCATTCTTTTGATACCGCTTTCTATGGGGCTGTTTCTGTATGCCAAGGTCGAGCAGAGCCTGGAGAAAAGCGCGAATCGCTCCAACACGGCGATGCTTGAGCAGCTGAAGCTGTCCCTCGATACTAAGCTCGCGGAAGTGGACAATTTGATGCGGCAGGTCGTGCTCAACCCGAAGCTCGATTACTTGCTGAAAATACCGGCCGATGCAGACAGCGTCGACAAATATCGTCTGGTCGAATTTATGAAGGATAACATGAACCGGTACCGCAGCATGGTCAGCAGCTTCATTTTTGACTATTACGTCTATTTCGCCAGCAGCGATACGATCGTCAATGCGGATTTTTTGACCGATTCCAGGACGTTTTACGACAATACGTATCAGTTTCAAAATATGACCTATGACAAATGGATGAAAGAGCTGCTATCCGCACCGCACAAGATGGCGTACATGCCCGTCACTGCACTGGAGAGCAATCCCTCTTCCGCCGCCGGCACCGAATACATCCCGGACGATGTGGTCATCTATGCCCAATCGCTTCCGCTCCGTTCGCAAACCGATATTCTCGGCAATTTTATCGTTCTGATCGATGTGAGCCATATTAAGCAGCAATTTGCGCAGCTCGAGGCTGCGAGCCAAAGCTCTATCTATATCGTCGACCATACAGGAAGAACGATTATGAGCACGAGCGACACCCCGCTCCCCGGCGACCTTATGCAGCGGATCGAGCAGAATACCGGACCGTTCGATTATCAAATCGGCGGTGTCAATCAACTGGTGTCGTTCACCTCCTCGCAAAAGGCTGGCTGGAAATACGTGTCCGTGACACCAAGCGACGTGTTCATGAAGCAGGTGCATCAAATCCAGAACTGGTCGATCGGCCTGCTCCTGCTGTGCCTGATTGCCGGTTTGCCCGCCGTCTTTGCCATGGCCTACCGCAATTACAAGCCTCTGCAAAAAACGGTGAACGCCATTATGCGCGGCAAAGACATGATCGGCCGTCCCGCGTCCAACGAATATGAATTTATTCGCGAAACCATCGAAGGCTCGATTCATGAAGAGAAAAACTTGCGCAGCCTGCTGGCCCAGCAGACGCCGGTCATCCGGGCCAATTACTTGTCCCGTCTCGTGCGGGGCTATATGGATGTGAACGTCTCGGCGGACAGCGAGGAGACGTTGAAGTTTATGGAGCTCACGTTCGTAAGCGATCGTTTTGCCGTCCTGCTGGTCCAAATCGAGGACATCAGCCGGTTTTCCGATCAGGAATCCGAGCAGCAGTGGGCGCTGGTCCGCTTTATAGTATCGAATATCGGCGTCGAATTGGCGCAAAGGCACCATCAAGGCTTTGCCGTCGAACTGGACCGTGATCGTCTGGCGTTCCTTATCAATCTGGATAAGGAACGAGTTCATCGTGCGGACGCCGATGTACGGGACATCGCCGATTCGCTCAACAGCGTCATTACGCACCGTTTCCGCATCGACATTACCGTGGCCGCAGGGGCCCTTCATCAAGGGGCGGGAGCCATCCGCGACTCTTATCCCGAGGCATTGGCCGCGCTTGAATACAGGATCATCAAAGGAAAAAATGCCGTCATTCATTTCCAGGATATCGCCGATGCCAAGCAGCATTACTACTACCCGCTGGATATCGAAAGCCAGCTCATCAATTTCGTGCGCAGCGGCGACAGCGACAGTGTAGGAAAGCTGCTCGATACGATCTATGCGATGAATTTCGATTCCACCCACATGACGCCGGATTTGGGCAAATGCTTGTTTTTCAATGTGACGAGCACGCTGCTAAAGGTCATCAACTCCACGAACACCAATCAGGATGAAGTGTTGGGAGCGGATTTCGATCCGATCAAGGAAATATTCAGCCATCCGACAGTGGAAGGCATGCACCGGAAGACGAAGGAGCTGTTCGAGACGCTTACGCGCTCGTTCAAGGTCGAGCGATCCGATCACAGCTCGCAGCTGTTCCACGACATCGTGAGCATGGTCGAGCGGGATCTGCATGATCCGAACCTTGGCCTTGCGTTAATCGCCGACCGTTTCGGCATGTCGCCGCAATATATTTCCACCTTCTTCAAAAAGCATCAGGGGCAAAATCTGCTCGATTACATGACGCGCAAGCGAATCGATAAAGCGAAGCGCCTGATGGAAAGCAGGGAGCTGACGAACGCCCACATCGCCCAGCAGGTCGGCTATACGAACGACGTCGTGTTTATCCGCGCATTCAAAAAGCTCGAAGGCATTACGCCGGGCAAATATCGCGATACGATAACGCCGGACAAAACCGGCTCCGATTCGTAAAGGGGCAGCCTTGCGTGAGGCTGCCTTTATCTGTCGAGGGAATGGGGTACTTGGAACACATTGTGAGTGCTTAGTCGATCATTGGCCGTATGCCGTAAGGTAGATACTACTCCCGGATACCTAAGCGATGCGCCTATGGAAAGCTGCCCATCGGACTTGGAGGCCTACGATCGGACAGGAAATCCGTTATTCCCTGGAAAACTGCTTCTTTCGGAGTGTGATCGGACTTAGGGTCCGTTATTTGCTGATTTTACCAATAAAAGCAGCAGCTTTTGGTGATATAACGGATCTACGGTCCGATCGCCATGCAAAAAGAGCACTTTTTGATGAAATAACGGATCCACGGTCCGAACCAACCAATCCATGATCCCCATGGGCATACTGCATCCATAGTAGGCTTTACTACGAAAGCTCTCAGCCTTTGAATCGTGAGAATCTGAATAGAATAAGTTTTTTTCAGAGACTTCAAAGAGGCGACGTAACTCCTCCGAGGCACCCCCCCACCTTGATAATTCTGCGGGTCTTGCCGGTGGGGTACCTCCATCCAACTGCTATTGTTTCCAGAATTTTTTAATGTATCTTTTCTAGCGGCACTTTTACTGAAAACCAAAGGCGGTTGCTTACGCTCCTTCCGGGAGATGCCCAGCCTTCCCCATTTTGGGCAACCCGGGTTTCTTAAAAGACGGAGCTGCCTTTGGAAAACAGGCGTCCTAAGCAGAAACCCCCTGCATTTCGCGGGAACCGGGCTTCTCAACGAAACAAGGCAGCCTCGCGCGAGGCTGCCTTGCATCTTTTCTACATTCCCGCCTTCTCGGCTGTAATTGTACTCGCTTCTTCCCGCTCCGGCCGTCCTGTTTCCTTCTCCTTTTCTTTGAAAAACAGCTTCATCATCGGCGGCGTCACAATGGTCGTAATAAGAACAACGACGACGATAACCGCAAACATATCGCTGCTTAACAGCTTCGACTCCAATCCCATAGCCGCGATGATCAGGGCGACCTCTCCCCGCGATACCATGGCGGCGCCGATGCCGAGCGAGCTTCTCCACGGAAAACCTGCCAGCTTGGCGCCAATCGCCGAGCCAATAAGCTTGCTTGCAATAGCCAGCACGCTTAATGCGGCGATCAATCCGAGGTTTTGCCCAATCCCGTTGAATTCGGCGGTGACCCCGATGGAGGTGAAAAAGACGGGCACGAAGATCGAGTAGCCGATCGTCTCGACTTTTTCAAACACTTCCTGCTTAAATGGCGTCAGACTGATTGCCACGCCCGCGATGTAAGCCCCTATGATAGCCGCTACTCCGGTATATTCCGCGATATAAGCGTAAACGAAGCAAATGATGAGCGCGGCGGAGATGACCGTCTCCGATACGCGCAGCTTTGCGAATTTTTTCAGCACCCAAGGGACGACCTTCCATGCGAGCAGAATAGCGACTGCGAAGAACGCGGCCTTTTTCACAAGCACCGTACCCAGATGCACATCGCCCCCGGCGAAAGACATGACAAACGCCAACGCGATTATAACGAGAATGTCGTCTATGACGGCCGCTCCCAATATCGTAGTCCCTTCCCTGGACTTCAGCTTCCCCATCTCCTTCAGTGCCTGCACGGATATGCTGACGCTGGTAGCGGACAGCAGCAGTCCGAGGAAAATCGATTGAATCGACGGAAGCCCCATGACATTGCCGGCCAGGAATCCGAGCGTGAACGGCACGATGATTCCAAGAATACCGACATAACTCGAAGCTTTCCCCGTTCGTTTGAATTCCTCAGTATCGGTCTCGAGACCCGCGATGAACATAAGCAAAATGACCCCGATTTGACTGATTTCGCCAAGCACCTCCGTATTCGTAACAATACCGAGCACCGACGGACCGAGCACGATCCCGATCAGCAGTTTGCCGAGCACGGACGGCTGCCCGAGCTTGACGCTGATGTCTCCGGCGATTTTGGACGCAAGAAGTATGATGGCTAATTGAAATACGAGCATGAAATCTCCCCCTCACCTTTGTTTCATTCATTTAGAAAGGATGCTTATTTTTTGTAAAAACATGCAAAAAAGAGCCTATAAACCACAACCGCTCCGCTATGAAGACATAGCAAGGCCGTGGTGACAGGCTCCTCCAAACATGCACGATATCCAGTTCTACTTCTTAATACGGTCAAGAGCGTTTATGGTTTCATCTTTATACCCCTCCTGAGTAAAATACAGGAATTACCAGACATGTATCCAATATTAAGATAACCATAAAATTTTTTATTGAAATGATCCAACCTTTTTCCCTATGTTGACACTTACTAGATGACCGGTCACAAGGAGGTTCGGAATGAGCGCTCATTCTACAATCGATACGACGGAATCACTTTTGCAATTCGCCAAGCCCATATTCGGCTTCGCACTAGAACCGGGTACGAAACCGAACGGAAGCGGAGGATTTAGCCCAGGAGATCATGCTCCGGCTGCTGCAATCGTTCTCGTCTCATAGACATGAGGATATACGCCATTTGGAAGCGTACGTGTGGACCGTCGCCAAGTATACATGGGTCCATTGGGTCAGGAAGCAGTCCGGAGCCGGGGCAACCGTCGAGTTGAACGGAATGACCGACCTGCTGTCCGATAACAGGCTAGAGCCTCTGGATCAGCTAGTGAACAGCGAAGCATACCGGATGCTGCGCCGTGAGCTTGCTTATTTATCCGAAAAGCAGCGGCGGATCATGGTCATGTACTACTACGACGGAATGAAGCAGCAGGCGATCGCCGATGCCCTCCGGATTCCTGTCGGAACGGTAAAATGGCATCTTCACGATGCCAAAAACGAACTCAAGAGAGGAATGAATCGCATGCAGCCAAGCGGTCAATTGAGCTTTAACCCCATCGAGCTGGCAGGGACCGGACATAGCGGCCAACCTGGAGAGTTGGGGGAAACAGGGAGCTTCTTGCTCCGAAGCTTATCCCAAAACATCGCCTACGCCTTGTATCGCAAACCGCTAAGCATAGGCGAACTGGCTGTCGAGCTGGGTACTCCCGCCCATTTTATCGAAGATGAAGTGAAACACCTCGCAGAGTACGGCTTTCTGAAGGAGGCCGGAGCACAAAAATATAGAACCGATTTCATTATTTAGAACTATACTCGTGATTATTTGCAGCGCAGACATGAGCTCTTCATGGAAGCCGCATCCCGGCTGGCCGAGCAGCATTTTGAGGCGATCATGGATGTCCGAACGGAGATCGAGCAATCCTCACTTTACTATCCGGACCGGGACTTCAACTTTTTGCTGTGGACGCTGCTTCCGCTGAATTTTGGAGAACAGGCTGCGCGAGTCGGACGGCTCGGAGCGGATTACGGTTCCGTTGTTCCCTTACGAAAAGACGGAGGGCGTTACATTGCGTATGCCGAGCTCAAGAGCGAGACGCACACGGATCCGGGCTACGATATTTCGCCTTACCAGATCAATGGTCCTATGACAAGAAGCGGCGGCGGGAGCTTGTATTTGTGGCAATTGAACACCTATTGGAGCGACCGCGATGGCTGGCAAAGGCTACGGTTTAAGGATGCGCAAGCTTGCTATGCTTTCTGGAACGGGGAGCTTGGCGACGAGCAAGCCTGCATGGAGGAGTACGCTTTCTTGCTTGCCAAGCAATATATTGTGAAGACCGATACGGGATTCAAATTTAATGCCGTTTGGGTAGACCGTCCAGAAACGGCCCAACAGATTGCAGCCGCCATTCCTGACTTGTCGAAGGCGTTTGCTCCTGTCATCCAATCTTTGTACGAGCAAATGCTGCTGCTTGCCATGCGCGATCAGCCCCGTCATCTGGAGCCGCAAATTGCCTATATGACTAAGCTCAGCGTAACGAACGGAGCGATTATTCCGTACATTCTGAAGCATTTGCTCGACAACCAAAAGCTGCGGGGGCCGCTAGACGGACAGCGGAAGACGATCACCACCTGGATGGGCTTGATCAAATAATCTTCGGAGCGGACGAGGGCAGCCAAGAGGGCTGTCCTTTTTTCGTAAAAATTTGCCTCCTTGCGGCAACCATTTTATATATCGTCCGTAGTACATGAATAGCTTGGACATTTTCGATTCCGAGTGATACTAAACTATGGTTCGGGAGGCAGAGAAATATGGGATTGTTTGATATGTTTAAAGGCGACAAAAGCACGGAAGGGATTACGCCGCATTTTGCATTTGCCACCTCGCTGCTCTACATGATGCAATCGGACGGAGAAATGGACGCGGAGGAAGTAGGACAATTGTTGTCCGTACTGGGCGGTGAAGAAAAGAACGGCGTGATCGGCGTTGGCGCCAATAACCGCGCCTTGCTCGACAGAGCTGTCAAATACGTTCGTTCCAACTCCGTCGATAAATTTTTGAGCGAAGCAGCCCCTGTCCTGACGGACGCGCAAAAAATTTGTATCCTGATCAATCTCGTGGACTCCTCCTTGGCAGACGGCGAGCCGGAAAGAGAAGAGCAAGAGCTGTTCGCCAAATTCCTTCAAGGCTTCGGCATCAGCGAAGAGCGCTTCACTCCGTTCTTCGAAGTCATTATGCTGAAAAACGATCGTTCCGTCTTCTTGAACCAAAGCCATCCGAAAAATCAGCCGGGCTATCAAGTTACCCTTTCGGTCTAGATTACATAGAGGACAACAATAAGGACAGCCATAAGAGGCTGTCCTTATTCATTTTGGATATTTAGCAGTAATTTGTCGCTGATTACGAAATCTGGACACCTTTCTTAAGCGTCTTTACGTCGTTATTCGTGTTAACTAACAGCGGCAGCATCTTCATACTGCTTACCATGGGAGATTGACATTTCCAGCAAGTAGGTACGTAATCGAATGCAAAATTGTCGCGCATCCAGCACATACAACTTTCTTCCATACATGACCAAATCGCGGTATTTTCATGAGGAATATCTTCAAGTGATTTTTTCCGAAAATACATGGACAACCCTCCCTCCGTACTAAAGAAAAACTGCCCTCAACACATGTTAAGGGCAGTTTGATCTGGATCAGCTTAATCGGGATTACAATTTAACTACATTTTCCGCTTGCGGTCCGCGGTTGCCTTGCGTCACTGTAAATTCAACGCGTTGGCCTTCATCCAACGTTTTGAAACCGTCGCCTGTAATCGCACTGAAATGTACGAATACGTCGTTGCCGCCTTCCACTTCGATAAAGCCGAAGCCTTTCTCTGCATTAAACCATTTTACTGTACCTGTTTGCATCTTATTACCTCCAAATTTTAAATTAACATGCCCTTTATTCTATAAAAAGAAAAAATTCACACATTGAAAAAGGTTCCATCACACAAATGCTAACCCTTTACAATATGTGAATTTCAGGCTTTAATTTATGATTAACATAACTATAACACACTTTTGTCTGCAATGCAACTCTAGATCTGAAGCACAAATGACTCATTGAAGTGCCGGCATCACGGCGGAGAACGGGATGAACCGATCAAGCAGCGGAATATGGGCTGCGGGCAGCGCGAGAAGATGCGGCAGTACTCCTCTAGCCTAGTCCCCAAGCAGCTCTAATCGCGACCAAACGGCCAGAACAGCATCCCGCTCCTCCATCCTTCCAGCAGACTAGAAGACTGGTATTTACGTCAGTCAAGATTAACTATTACTTAGCCGCAACTTCTGTGCTCGCAATTTGTAATGAAACTGAAATATTACTATCATCTTCCCTTAATGTACTTGGGCTATAATAAATCTCGACCCCCTTTTTAATATATAAACCTTAGACCCGCCGGCCCGTTGCCGATGGGTCTCTTTTTTTGCTTCATCATGACTTCGTTATCGGCTTGACGGCCGACTTGATGTCTGCGCTTAGCTTCGACGTGTCCGGCTCGGGAACCGGATTGGACGATAGCTCCGTCTTGCGCTTCAGCTTGGCGATGCGGTAGACGCTGTCATCGAGCGCTTTGCCGGATATGGTACCGTCCTGAACCGCTTGCTTCAACGCTTGCAGCACCGCCTGCTGCTTGGCATCCTCATGGCCGACCAAAATAATGTCCGCCCCGGCCTGAACCGATTTTACGGCTGCCCTTTCGATCGGCATCGACTTCGTAATCGCCCCCATCGTCATGTCATCCGTAATGACTACTCCTTGAAACCCGAGCTCCCCTCTTAAGTAATTCTGGATAATGGGGCGCGACATCGATGCCGGAACGTCCGGATCCAGCTTGGTCACGAGCAGATGAGCCACCATCACCGCGTCGGCTCCTTGACGAATGGCTTCGGCAAAAGGTACGAATTCCACCTTTCGCAACCGATCCAGGTCGTGATTGACTACCGGAAGCTCCGTATGGGAATCGACCGACGTATCGCCATGGCCGGGGAAATGCTTCACAACCGGGATTACCCCTTGCGATTGAATGCCCTTCATCTCTTCAATTCCCATGCTGCTTACCGTTGCCGCGGTGCTCCCGAACGAACGGTCTCCGATCACCGGATTCGACGGATTGCTGTTCACGTCCAGCACCGGCGCAAAATCGACGTTTAACCCGTACGCCTTCATCGTCTCCCCAAGCGTACTGCCAACCTGGAATGCGAGAGCTTTATCATTCGTTTTTCCAACGTCCCGGCTTGCAGGAAAAGCAGGAAGCTCCTTAGGCATCCGCGACACTCTGCCGCCCTCCTGATCTGCGCTAAGCAGCAGCGGGAGCTTGGCCCCGGTATTCGCTTTCCGCATGGCGGAAATCAGACTCCATGCCTGGTGGGAGGATTCAATATTGTTGCTGTAAAAAATAAATCCGCCGATATGCCTCTCCGTAATATTCCTCCGGAGGGTATCGTTAAAAGTAGTCCCGTCGATGCCGATCAGCAGCATCTGTCCGATTTTCTCATCGATAGACATGCTCTCAACCAGTTCGCGGATCGGATCCTTTGGTGCCGGAGTCTGAGCAGCCGGAGTTTGCGCGGGCGCCGGTGTCGGTGCAGGCGCGGCCGTATTGCTGCGTGAAGGAAAAAGGCCGCAGCCGGACAATGCAATCAAAGATGCAATCATGACGGTATGGATGACGATTCGGTACGGTTTCGCTGACAATAGACTCACCTGTCCTCTCTTCGTTTTTATTAGCTAGTGTTGCATGTTTTTCCCTGTTTAATCCAATGCGGATTTACGGGCAGCCTCCATACATGGAAGGAACTGCAACAACGGAAGGAGAATATGTAAAGGATCACCTCATTATAGAAAGGATGAAATACAGTGCTGTTACAGAATAAAGACAAGCTCGTTATGATCGGGGATTCCATCACCGACTGCGGACGGAAAAAGCCGGAGGGAGAAGGACGCAACGACGCGCTTGGAAGCGGATACGTCGCCTTGGTCGATTCATTCCTGCAATCGGTTTATCCAGAGCTGGGCATAAGAGTAGTCAACATGGGCATCAGCGGCAACACGGTTCGCAACCTGAAGGATCGCTGGCAAACCGACGTCATCGATCAGAAGCCGGACTGGCTGTCGATCATGATCGGCATCAACGACGTATGGCGGCAGTACGATCTGCCTCAAATCGTGGAAAAGCACGTATACATAGAAGAATACGAGCAAACGCTTCGCGAGCTTGTAGAGCGCACAAAGCCTTCGTTGAAGGGCCTCATCCTGATGACGCCTTATTACATTGAGCCAAATGAGAACGACGGCATGAGAGCTGCGATGGATCAATACGGTGCTGTCGTGCAAAAAATCGCGCAGCAATACGGCGCTGTATTCATCGATACGCAAAAAGCGTTCGAGCCGGTATTGAAGCACATTTATCCGGCTACGCTGGCGTGGGACCGGGTGCATCCGAACATGACCGGGCATATGACGTTAGCCCGCGCGTTCCTGAATGCGATCGGCTTCTCTTGGAACGGCCAGCAATAATCCCGAAAAAGGTTAAGGGCTGTCGCGTTATAGCGCGATAGCCCTTGCTTTTTGTATAGAGCTTGTGCCCGGGATAACCGGGTTCCAATCTTTATAGCTCGAATGCTACATCATTAGTGCGGATAAATTCAGTGAGTCTCGACCGACCAACCCTGCTTATGCGCCAGACCATCATCGCCGCTTTAGCTTCTGGCTATTTCCACTATCTTATTTACCGATTCCCAATTCCGCGTCGTAGCGGACACGCGCAGCTTTTTCTCAAGAAAATTGTTGGAGAACTGCGATTTTCCATAGCTTTTGCGGCACAAAATGTACACTTCCCTGCCTATAATCCGATACTCGTCAATGTCGTTCGAATAGGCTTGCAGCTGCCCGATGGCCTCTGGAGACGGCTCCCGCGACAATAAAGAAACATAGACCTTTTCTCCCTCCGCCAGCTGCTCAGATGCAAAATGATTCCGCTTAATGACTTCCTCCAGCTCCTCCTCCGTCCGCAAAATAACGGCGACGTCAAACCCGTACACGCGGGCGATTTCCTCTTCGATGGCTTTTACGAGGCGTTCAGCTGCGTTATCATCACTCTCGAAGATGACGTTACCGCTCTGAATATAGGTTCGTACACGGCGGAACGACATCGCTTCGAACATAGCTTTCAGACTGTCCATCTTGATGAGCTTTTGCCCGCTGACGTTAATGCCGCGCAGCAAGGCGATATAAGTTGTCATGAATGGAACACCTCATTTCCGGATTCAAAATACATTCGCTATGAAAGGACCGGCCGCTATACGCCAATCACCGTTAATTGCTTAGGATACGAGGTCAGGACCTCCGCTCCGTCCTTTGTCACTACAACGTTGTCTTCGATGCGCACGCCGCCCAGCCCCGAAATATAAATGCCCGGCTCCGCCGTAAACACCATGCCTTCACGAAGCAAATCCTCATTCAATCCGTGAATCGAAGGATACTCGTGAATTTCCAGTCCAAAACCGTGCCCTGCACGGGTAATAAAAGCTTCTCCATAGCCCCGATCCGCTATGACGCTGCGGGCTGCATGGTCCAGGCTGCCGAAAGTGACGCCAGGGCGCACGGCCCGGATCATCGCTTCGTTCGCTGCCAGTACGGCAGCATAGATTTCCTTACGTTGATCACTAATGTCTCCCACCGCGAACGTCCGGGTCAAGTCGGATGCATAGCCGTCGATAAACACTCCCGCATCAATCAGCAAAAAGTCGCCCTCGCGGACACGATCGGTCCCGGGGATGCCGTGCGGCAGCCCGGTTTTTTCTCCCGTCAGCACCATCGTATCGAACGAAGGTCCCTCAGCCCCAAGGCGCTTCATCCGGTACTCCAGCTCCGCCACCAGCTCGACCTCCGTTACTCCGGGCTTCACGAGGGAGACCGTTTCCTTCACCGCCTCCTCAATGCAATGAATCGCCCTGCGGATCACAGCGATCTCTTCGCTGCTCTTAATGACCCGAAATTGCGAGATTTGATCGTCCAAATGGATCGCTTGCTGAGCACCGGTTACCTCCATCAAAGCGCGGTACCGCTTCACGTTCATATGCTCCGCCTGAATGCCGATACGGGCCGTCAGTCCCGGCAAATGACGCTTCACCAGCTCATACGGATTTTCCGTATCGGAATGCGCCACAATGGTACCGACGGATGATACTCGAGCAGCCTTCTCCTGATCGAGAAGCGGCACCACCAAGAAAGGCTCCTCCCCTTTCGGGCAAACCAGCGCCATGAACCGCTCGTGCGGATCGGAGTAAAATCCGGTGAAGTAATATACCAGCTTCGGCAGCGTAATGAAGATGACATCCAAAGCTTCCGTATCCATTAAGGTGTATAGTTTGTTGATCCGTTCATTCACAGCAACACACCAGCCTTTCCTCGCCATGGTATGAGGCGGCAGCCTCTTCTATCGATTGTACCATATAGTGGGCGCCAGACCCGAATTGTACTAAAAAGCCACGGGGGAAGCTTCTGCTTTGAAATAGGCGAGCCATCATTTCTACCCGGCTGCAGTGATCGGACAGGAAATCCGTTATTTGCCGAAATTCCGGCCAAGACACACACCGATCGGACATGAGGTCCGTTATAGCCCGTTTTTCCCCGCAAATAGCTCGCCTTTTCTGGAATAACGGATCTGTGGTCCGATCGCCCCATCATTTCCGGCTAGTTGCCCCAAATAGCGGAACCAGGGTCCGATCCTGATTGTTCATAGCTCATGTGGGGGGGATTCGGCTGAGATACGCAGTTAAAGCAGAGCTTTCCTACAAAAAAAAAACCAAGAACCGATAGCACATTGCTTCGGTTCTTGGTGTGTTAGATGTAGTAGTGCTGCAACTTACCGCTCTCCGCTAATATGATGCCACCATGGCGGGGCGGGGGCTGATGATTTGATTGGGCGAACCGTCATTCGACCCAGCTGCAGTGATCGGACAGGAAATCCGCTATTCGGCGAAATTCCGGCCAAAACACACACCGATCGGACATGAGATTCGTTATCGCCCGTTTTTCCCCGCAAATGGCTCGCATTTTGCTGGAATAACGGATCTGTGGTCCGATCGCCCCACCGTTTCCGGCTTTTTGCTCCAAATAGCGGAACCAGGGTCCGATCCTGCTCGCTCAGAGTTTGCTATCCTGTACAGACAGCGCTGCCGCTGGTGAATCAAGCGCCCGCCCACACATCCTTGGCGTAGAAGCCGCCGCTCTGCAGCCGCTCGAACCATTGGAGCGCCTGCTCTTCGGTCGCTCCATGCACTTCGCGGTAGGCGGCGCGCACCGTCGCCTCAACATCCGGCGCCATGGCGCTGCCGTCGCCGCAGACGTACAGCTTGCCGCCGCGATCCAGGAGCCCGATCAGCTCCGCGGCGCGCTCTTTCATCAAGTCCTGCACATAGGACTTGGGTTCTCCGTCCACCCGGGAGAATGCCGTGTGGAGCGTGACAAGACCGTCGCGCTGAGCCTGCTCCAGCTCCTCCCGGTACAAATAATCGCGGTGCGGATTGCGGCAGCCGAAGTACAGGTGCGCTTCGCCGAGCGCCTTTCCTTCCTGCTGCAGCGCCTTCCGCGCCTGAATAAAGCCGCGGAACGGAGCGACGCCCGTTCCCGGTCCGACCATGACGATCGGCGTCTCCGGATCGTCAGGCAGCTCGAAGCCGGATTCCGGCGTTCTCACGAACATCATGATCGAATCACCTGGCTTTCGCGTCGCCAGGTAATTCGTCGCCACGCCGCGGTATACTCCGCGTCCGCTTCTGGCCGGTCCGTTGACGACGCTGACCGTAATGCTCGCCTGCTCCCGCTGCATCCGCGGAGAGCTCGAGATCGAATAATAACGAGGCTTCAGCGGCGGAAGCAGCTCGATGAACCGTTCGAACGGCAGCTCGCATGCCGGATACTGCTCCAGCAGCTCGAGCATAGTCAGCCGTTTGCTCAGCACGCCCGCTTGGTAGGCGTCCTCCTGCAGGAGCGCCTCCAGCTCTTTTTGGTGCGGCGGACATACCGTGAACGCCGCGAGCTCACGCAGCTGCGCCCGGGTCGCCGCCTCCTGCAGCTCGACGCAGTGGCTCAGCAAATCATACACGCCGATCGGCCGATCGAGCGGAAGATGCGCCGCGCTGTGTCCGCTTGCGCGGAGAATCAATTGGTCGCCGGCCTGCAGACCGTAGCGGCGAAGAACGCGCTCCACCATCTCCGGCGCATTCTCCGGAATCACGCCGAGATGATCGCCTTCACGATAGGCGACGCCCTCCGGAAGCGCGATTTCGATGTGTCTCGTGCTGCGCTCGCTGCCTTCGCTTTGCAGCTCGCGGTTCTCTTTCACCGCAGCGAGCTGCGCATCGTACGATGTCGCAATAGGCGTGCCGGCCAGCCCGCTGACAAACTGAACGCTGAGCGTGCTGCGCTCTTGACGCGGCGCCATGCCGCTTTGCAATCCGAGCGCGCTCATCGCATCAGGCCAAACCTGCGCGGTCCAATCGTCGACCTGCCGCTCGAAATCTCCGCTCGCATCCGCTTCGCCGCGAACTGCGAGCCTTGTTGCGCCCTTGGCCGCCAGCTGCTCGTCAATGTACCGCGGCACGTGCTGGTACGTGCTCTCCCAGTTATGGTCGCCGCAGCCGAATACCGCATAGCGGACACCCTGCAATTCGCCCGGCGCCACGTCCTCAAGCCAACGGACGAACTCGCGCGCATTGCTGGGCGGCTTGCCGTTATACGATGCCGAGACGATGAAGACGGCGCCTTCCTTCGGCAGCTTCCCTGCTCGCTCATTGAGCGGCGCAACCACGCTTTGGAACCCTTGGCGGCGGCCAGTCTCCGCCAGCTCTCTCGCAATGCCTTCGGCTGTACCCATATTAGATCCGTACAGCACGAGCAGCGGCGTATTATGGGCCTCAACCGAAGGGGTTGCCTCTTTCTTCACCTGATGCTGATGCTCTTCCCGCGCAGATGTCCCCATCCCTGCCGCCGCATAAGCGAACATCCCCTGCTTGCCGCGAGGACGAACGCGCATCGTGAAGCCATCCGGCTTCAGCGTCAACGTCTCTTTTACTTTCAACTCATAATTCGTATGATCGATGATCTCAAAATGCTTCAGCACCATCCCTAGCACCAGCGTCGCTTCCTGCATGGCAAATTGCTGACCGATGCACGCACGCTGGCCGTTTCCGAAAGGTTTGTACGCGTGATAAGGAATTTGGCTCGGATCCTCGAACCGTTCCGGGCGGAATGACTCCACATCCTCTCCCCAAACAGTCGTATCCCGGTGCAGCTTCGGAATCAGCACGTTGACGCTGTCCCCTTTGGCAAGCGGATATTTGCCCGCCAGCACCGTAGCTTCCTTTGCATACAGCGAAAATGCAGGCGCCGTCGGCCACAGACGCAGCGCTTCGCTCAAAATCATTCTCGTGTACTTCAGCTCGCGAACCTGCGAATAAGTAGGTATCGGTCCTGTCAGGACACGATCCGCTTCTTCGTAAGCTTTCGCCAGCTTATCCGGATTTTTCAACAAATAGTACAGCGCAAAAGAAAGCATACCGCTCGTCGTCTCGTGTCCGGCAATCAAGAACGTAATGATCTGATACCGGATATTCTCGTCATCCAGCGCTTCCCCGGTTTCCGGATCTTTGCCGCTCAGCATATGGGCCAGCAGATCGTCTCCGTCCTGCTGCCCGTGCGCTTTTCGCTCGGCGATGATTTGGTCTACCAGCTTGAACATCGATTCGATATCCTGCTTGTATTGCCGCTTGGTTTTGACCATCAGCTTGTCTTGAATGCCCAGCCGCTGAAGCTGGTTCATCGCCTCGTTCAATGCACGTACCATACTTGTTATAAAAGGATGCGACTGTTCCCGGTAAAAGCTGTTGAAGCGGTAATTAAACCCGCACAGCCCGATCGTGTCCAGCGTAAGACGCGTCATGTCCTCCGGCACATCCACGCTCTCGTCCGGATTCAGCCGCGCCCATTTTTGTACGAGCTGCAAAGCGATATCGACCATCATCTCGTGATAGCCCTGCATCGCCCGCTGGCTGAAGCTCGGCAGCAATATTTGGTGAGCCTTCTTCCAATTCGGCTCCTCCGTCCCGCTAGTGAACAGTCCGTCTCCTGTAAATGCTCGCACTTTCCGCAGCGGCGCCCATACTCTTTTATCAAAACGGGATTCGTCGCAAGCATCATTCACCAGCTCGTAGCTGGAAATGAAAATTTCGCTTCTTCCCGGCAGGTCCATTCTGAATATAGGCCCAAACTCCCCGGCAAGCTTGACCATGGACTGCACCGGCTGCTCCAAATTCAGCTGCGGCAGGTTGCCCAGCGGGCCGAATGTTTTCGGTTGCGGAATAACATGAGGTTGAGTCATTTCATTCACCCTTTCCCAAATTTGTTCATCATATGATTTCCGGTTCGACTTCATCACATATGCATTTTGTAATTATTATTGATTTTAAAAAAAATAATTCGGAATGAATATTCATTCCGTTTAGTGTGCAATGCAAGGGTATGCTGAGACATGCCCTTTTACACCGTTTGTACTTTATGATCTTGCTCTGTTTCTGCATCGTTTGATGCTTTCTTAGATTTCTTTGAACCTTATACTTTTCTTACCGCATCCCAGCAGCTTTCTTCAATTTCAGCCAACAGCTCCGGCGTTTCCTGCAGCTTACCGGCGCGGATCAACGTATAAATTTTCGTAAAAGCACCAAATACTATGGCAATCAATGCATCGGAGGGCAAATCCTTAATGATCCCCTGTTCTTTCCCCGTAGCTGCGTAAGAGTGGAGAAAATCCATCAAATGCCGGAATGTCTCGCGGCTCTCTCCGTCCAAATAACGGGCATTACTGTGCGTGTCGATGAAATAAAGCTCGTGAATATGCTCCTTGGCAAACCGCACCATGCCGCGGAATACATGCCCGAATTGCTCGCGAATCGAACCGGAGTCGGGATAGCCCTGCCTCACCGTCTCGGCAAATCGTTTGACGCATTCCTGGAACAAAACGTTCACCAAGGTCTCCTTGTTGGCAAAATACCGGTAAATGGTGCCTGCGCCTACCTCCGCCGTATCGGCGATCATAGGAACGGTAGTCCCGTCGTACCCCCGCTCGGCAAACAAAATAAGAGCGGCCTTCAGTATGTTATCCCGCTTATTGGCCGTCACATTCATCATTTCACCCCCATTCATTGCGGAATGAATATTCATTCCTTTGTTTTTCATTGTAAACCTAAAGCCGCTTCGATGCAAGCTCTCTCCGAACTACATTCATAAGAGCACATGTACCTATTTTGCCGGAAAATCAAAACGGCCAAAGGAACCAGTTCCTTCAGCCGTCTGTTCTTATTTCATATGTGGGACCGGGTAACTGTGGAATATGCTGAAGCAGCGATCCATTCCGCATAACCGATGCGCTTCTCACAGCTTTAGACGAACCCTTCTTCCACCGCGAAATCAAAATCGTCCAGATCGTATACTTGAACCGGAATCGCCGCTTCGATCACTTTTTCAATAAACTCGATCTGATCCGTAAGAATCGGAGTTTTCTCCCGAATGGCGGTCAAAATCAGCTCCGTTTCTATTGGATCGAACGCTTCGCCGTATTCTTCGTTATCGTAAGAATTGACCATCGTCAGCGTGACTGCATCATTAAGCGGCATGGGAGGGCTTTTGGCCCATGGCACTCCCAGCGCCTTCTCGATTTTTTTGCGGTTCAGCGGTTCTTCCAGCAGCTCGATCAGTTGAACGATGATCGTTCTTACATGCGCATCATCGCTCGAATCGGGCATAATAGGCTCCTTACTGTCTTTAAGCTCGTACAGCTCGCGAATGGTGGAGTAAGGTATGAAATACTCTACCGGCTCGTTCGGAACGAGCAACTCACCGTAAACCGCTATCATGACAGCTTCTATGACAAAACTTTTGCGCATCGCTCCGCTTCCTTTCTCATCTATGATGGCTAGTAAATACTGATAGAACATTATACCACTAATGCGGTCCTAACACATCCGTAATAAGCCTATAGGGATGTCCGGGCTTCCAACGCCGCTGCGTACTGGCCCTTTCCCTCCGTTATCCGCCCTTTTCCTGTTCACGTTATGCAGCGGCCGGCTGCGCCTTATCCGACTCAAGCGATGGTATCTTCCTCACTGCCGGATTTTTCGCGAAGCCGTAATCGGAACTCCTTCGGTGAACAATGATTGTAACGCTTGAACATTTTATAAAATTGCGCGACATTCGGAATCCCGACGCTGCACCCGACCTCCACGATGCTCAAATCCTGGGTGAGCAGCATGCACTCCGCGATCTTGATCCGTTTGAAGTTCACATAATCCAAGAACGTGACGCCCATAATCTTTTTAAAATATTTTACGAAGTAATGGTAGCTTAAATTAAGCAGACCGCACACGTCGTCCACCGTAATTTTTTCCGCGATGTGGGTGTCGACATAATGAAGCACCGGCTTCAACCGGATAATCTCGATATCGTCCGACCCTTGCAGCAAGCCTCGCTTATCATATCGCACAAGCAGCAGCATCAATTGCTTAACCGCTATGGAGATGGCCATTTCGTAGCCTTTGCGCTTGGCCTGCATCTCATCGTAAATTTGCATAATGTACGCGTAAGCCGCCGAGCTGGCCTCCGGGATGGTCGTAAACAAATAGTTCAGTTCGTCCAGCGGCGTTGTAAGCTCCGAAAATCCATGCAAAAACGGCAGCGTAGTCTGGTCCAAATATTGCGTCAAATTCACCTGCAGCACGACGTAGCATAATGGATCCGCCGTCCTGTCCGACCTGTGGAGCTGCGAGGAGCCTACCATATAGACGTCCCCCGTTTTCAAAGCGATCGTCTCGTCCTTCGTGTACAATGTCTTCCGGCCCTCCCTGATGGCCAGAAATTCCACTTCTTTATGATAGTGCCATCTGCCGATGTGGACATTATTGCGCTGCAGCTCCCACACCTTCAAGAACAGCAAAGGATTTTGATAAACGACCTGTTCCTTGACCGCGCCTGCCATCGATTGGGTATCCCCGGAACCCGACATGCTTGCGAACACCTCCATCAAGAGTACAACAAATTTGCATCTACCACTGCCCTTGATACTTAACAATATCTTAATATATGAAATGAGCCAAATGACAATTTTGAATAAGGAATGATTAAAAAATAGAATATCATTTTTTTGAAAATATTTCTATAATTTATCCATTGATAGCGTTTGCATAATACCTTGGGAGGTCATCTTAATGATGAAATGGAAACGAACAAGCAGTGCGTTGGTAAGTCTTGTGATGCTGAGCGGATTGCTTGCAGCCTGCGGCAGTAATGAAGCTGCGACAGGAATTTCAGACAAAGCGCCTGCGCCTGTGAAGAAGGAAAACACGGATCCCGTCACGGTGAAGTTCGGCATTCGGCCGAGCTACATGACCGATACCGAAATCCAACGCTACATCATCGATCCCGTCAAAAAGAAGTACCCCTATATCACAGTGGAAATTATCAAGCTGGACGACAAAAACAACTCGTTCGAAAAGCTGCTGGTCGCCGACGCGCTCCCGGATATTAACGTCACGAACTCTTTGACGCTCCAAGGTACGAAGCTGCTGGGCATTCAAGAAGATTTGACGCAGATCATCAAAGAGAACAATTATGATCTGGGGCGTTTTCAGCAGGAGCTGTTAAATACGATCAAAGCGAACAATCAGACCGATTACCTCGTCGGGATCCCCTATTATCTTCAGTTTAATGCTCTCTACTATAACAAGGATATTTTCGATAAATTCGCTGTGCCTTATCCGAAAGACGGTATGACCTGGTACGAGGCGACCGAGCTGGCCAAGCAATTGACGCGGATGGACAACGGCGTTCAGTACCGAGGATTCGAGCCGGATTCGGTGTACCGCCCCTCTTCCCAGCTGTCGCTGCCTTTGATCGACCCCAAAACCTATAAATCCATCGTCAACACCGATCAGTGGAAAACCGTTCTGGAGATGGTCAAAAATATTTACAGCATCCCGGGCAACAACAAAGTTCAGCCCTTCAGCCCAGGCGTCAACGCGTTCGTAAAAGACCGTAATATCGCCATGCTCGCCGGACTGAACAACCTTGGGCCTTTGGCCGATATCAAAGACACATGGAATAACTGGGATTTCGCGTCGTATCCCGTGTTCCCGGAGAAGCCGGGAATCGGTACGCAGGCGGACATTCATCTCATGCTGATGTCTCCTTCGTCGAAAGTTAAGGATGCCGCGTTCAAGGTCATGACCACGATCGTCTCGGACGATGTACAGCTGGACATGGCGCATAGGGGCAAGGGCTCCGTGCTGAAGGACAAGAAATTTCAGGACGAGTTCGGCAAGGACCTGGATTTTCTGCAGGGTAAAAACATTCAGGCGATTTTCAAAACAAAGCCGGCTCCCGCATTCCCGCCAACGGAATTTGCCAGCAAAGCGTTCGACCAGGTTACGAACTTGATGAAGACCATCATGAAAGACAATCTCGACGTCAACACGGCTATGCGTCAATATAATGAGGAAATGGATAAGTTTATCGAGCAGAACCGGAAGTGATGTGGAGTTGAAGAAGATAGAGGCACATGCCTTTATTTCTTTTATTGTGAGCGGGGAGTGGTGGTGGTGGGTACGGAATTTGTTTGCTTTACACATTCGTAGTTTTATCAGTGACAAGGATCTGATGGCTCATTATGCGGAAGCTTCGGGAAATTGAAGAGAGATGTCCTGGTTTGGACAGCGGTACTCCCTTCCGGTACAATTGGATTCATATCCCATTTGGAGAAAAGGGGGAAGCCGATGTTCGTTCTACCCGATGATTTAATCCAGACTACATTGGGCGTCCATCAAGACAAGGGGCAGGCGTGGCTCGACGAATTCGAGACGCTGCTCCGTTATTGCGAGGAAAGATGGTCCTTCCGCGTGCTGGAGACGCCGTTTCCGCTGTCCTATCATTTCGTAGCTCCCGTCGTCTATCCGGACGGCTCGGAGGCTGTATTGAAGCTGGGTGTCCCGTGCGATTCCATGCGAATGGAAATGGAGGCGCTCCGGCTGTACAACGGCAGGGGCATTGTCCGACTGTTGGATGCCGACGCAGATCGCGGGATTATGCTGCTGGAGCGAGTCAAGCCTGGCGACACGCTGAAGTCGGTCCCGGATGACGAGGAAGCGACGTTGATCGCGGCAGGAGTGATGCGGCAAATTCGCACACCTGCGCCGGGCGGTTCGCTGTTTCCATCAACCGTCGATTGGGCGAAAGGCTTCCAGAAGCTGAGAAACCACTTCCAAGGCGGAACGGGACCGCTGCCCGAAGACATGGTGAACAAGGCAGAGCAGACGTTTGCGAAGCTAAATGGCTCGATTAAGCACCCTCAGCTTCTTCACGGCGACCTCCATCACGACAACATCTTGCTGGGCGAAGGGGAGCGTTGGCTGGCGATAGATCCAAAAGGATTGATCGGAGAAGCCGAGTACGGAGTCATTCCGTTTTTGATGAATCATTTGCCGGACGACAAACAAGCCCAAGCAGAGCTGACCGCCCGCAGAGTCGATCTGCTTGTTCGAGAGCTTGGCTTGAACAAGGAACGAGTGCTGGCATGGGGGTACTGCCACGGTGTTTTGTCCGCGTGGTGGTGTGTCGAGGACCAGGTGGACGGCATGCAAGGCGGTTTGGACATGGCGACGCTTTTTGACGAGCTGGCTAAGCGATGAGTAGGTGTGCTGTAACGCGGGTTTTCCGTGTTACTGCGCGATTTTTCGCGGCGGCGCGCGGTGTAACGCGGTTTTTCCGCGTTACGGGCTCTCGCGATCGCCTGCGCGGGGCTTGCACCATGCTGTAACACGGGTTTTCCGTGTTACAACGCGATTTTTCGCGGCGGCGCGCGGTGTAATGCGGTTTTTCCGCGTTACGGACTCTCGCGATCGCCTGCGCGGGGCTTGCACCATGCTGTAACACGGGTTTTCCGTGTTACAGCGCGACTTTTCGCGGCGGCGCGTGGTGTAACGCGGTTTTTCCGCGTTACGGGCTTTCGCGATCGCCTGCGTGGCTTGTACCATGCTGTAACACGGGTTTTCCGTGTTACAGCATCCCCCTCCGCGGCGGCGGCTCCCGCCCCGCCAGCGCAAAAAACAAAAGGAAGCGGCTCCCCCCGCTTCCCCACACATCAATACCGCGCAACTACCATCTTCTTGCGCGTATAAAACTCCACGCCGTCCTTACCGTTGGCGTGCAAATCCCCATAGAACGATTTCTTGTAGCCCGAAAACGGGAAAAAGGCCATCGGCGCCGGTACGCCGACATTAATACCGAGCATCCCCGCATCGATATGCTCGCGGTAATGGCGGATCGCCTTGGCGCTGTCGGTGTACAGGCAGCCGCCGTTGGCGAACTCCGAGGCGTTCGCGAGCTCAATCGCCTCGTCGAGCGACTGCACGCGGACGACGGACAGCACGGGGGCGAATATTTCGTCGGTCCATATTTTCATCCCCTGCTTCACATGGTCGAAAATGGTCGGGCCGACGAAATACCCGCTGCCGCCGGCCTCCGGCGCCTCGCGTCCGTCCAGCCGCAGCTGCGCGCCTTCGTTCGCTCCGGCGTCAATGTACTGCAGCGTACGGGCCTTGTGCGAATCGCGGATGACCGGCCCGAGGAAGACGCCGTCCTGTGACCCGTCGCCGATCGTTATGGCCTTGGCGGCTTCAACAAGCCGGTCCACCAGCTCGTCCGCAACGCTGCCCACCGCGACGACGACGGAGGTGGCCATGCAGCGCTCGCCCGCCGATCCGAAGGAAGCATTGATGATCTCTTTCACCGCGAGATCGAGATTGGCGTCCGGCATGACGATGGAATGGTTTTTGGCGCCTGCGAGCGCCTGCACCCTTTTGCCGTGAGCCGCCGCCGTTTTGTACACATACTCGGCCACCGGCTGGGAGCCGACGAACGAAATCGCGTTCACGCCCGGATGCTCCAGCAGACCGTTGACTACATCGTGAGCCCCGTGCACGATATTGAACACGCCGTCCGGCAGGCCGGCTTCCGTCAGCAGCTCCGCCAGCCGGTTAGCCAGCAGCGGCGTCCGCTCCGACGGCTTCAGCACGAACGTGTTGCCGCATGCGATGGCGAGCGGGAACATCCAGCACGGCACCATCATCGGGAAGTTGAACGGCGTAATGCCGCCGACGACGCCAATCGGGTACCGATGCATGTTGGATTCAAGACCTGTTGCAATATCCGGCAGCGTGCTGCCCATCATCAGCGACGGTGCTCCAGTTGCAAATTCGACGCATTCGATGCCTCTTTGCACTTCCCCGTACGCTTCGCTGAAGCTCTTGCCGTTCTCTTTTGTCACCAGCTCCGCAAGAGACTTCCAGTTTTCTACCAGCAGCTGCTGGTATTTGAACAATATGCGTGCACGCCTCGGAACGGCGACATGTTTCCATTCCATAAAAGCAATAGCTGCTGCCTCGACGGCACGATCTACATCGTCCCTAGTCGAGAGCGGAACCGTCGCCAGAGCTTCCCCCGTCGCCGGATTCGGTACGGTTTCATAAAGGGAGGAGGACGATTCGATCCATTTTCCGCCGATAAAGTTCTGCAATGCAGGAACAGCTGCCGTTGATGCTGAGTGTGTCATCTTATCTCTCCTTTTCTAGAAGCCTAGAATCGTAAATTTGTGCAGCGCCGTCTCCTCAACTGCAGCCATTGGCCGCCCAAACAAGCTGATCCGGTCAAACGCGCCGGGCTTTTGCTCCATTTCCTCGCGAAGCGTCTTCCCGAACGCCATTCGCAGCGCCGTACCGATGTTGATCTTTGCTACCCGATACGAAGCGAGCTTTCTCAGCTGATCATCAGGCACGCCGCTCGAGCCATGAATGACCAGCGGTACGTTAACCTTGTCCTGTATACGCTCCAGCAGATTAAAATCGATGCTGGCTTCCTGCGTCTCCATCCGGTGCACCGTGCCTACCGAAACCGCGACCGCATCCACGCCCGTTTCTCTTACGAACTGCTCCACTTCGTCCGGATCGGACAGCTGATGCTTCATCTTAATGGAAGGGTCGCTGTACCCTACGGAGCCGATTTCCGCCTCTATGGATACGCCGTGCCGATGGGCATAATCCGCGATGTCCTTCGTCCTCCGTATGTTTTCCTCCAGTGTCAGCTGGGATCCGTCGTACATGACCGAGCTAAAGCCGTTCGCAATAGCGTCGACGCATGCTTGCCGGTCTTTGCCGTGATCCAAATGCACGCAGACGGGAACCGAAGCGGTTCGCGCTGCCTGCAGCATGAGCGGAGCCAGATAAGGAAGCGGCATATGCTGTATTGCCGGAATGTTCGCCGCCAAAATAACCGGCGCGTTCTTCTGCTCCGCCGCACGGATGACCGGAATAATATCTTCATAGCCGAAAATATTGAACGCCGGAACCGCATAATCCCGTTTCGCCGCTTCATCGGCCAGCAGTTTTAATGTAACTAGCATGAACGTTTCTCCCTTCTACGCAACGGCGCCGGTTCTGCCGGACAAGCTCGTCTTTCCTTGGATGCCTTACCTGCTCCCATGCTGGTCAATGACCGCTTGAATTTGCTCCGCCGTAGGCATCGCATCGGAGCAGCTGTGGCTCGACACGACGATGGACGCCGAGGCGGCTCCGAACTGCTGGCTGCGGGCAATGTCCCAGCCGTTCATCAAGCCGTAGATAAATGCTCCTGCGAACGAATCGCCCGCGCCGAACGTTTTGACGACATTGGCAGGAAACGTCGTGCCTGTGAAGCTCCCGCCATCCTTTGTGAAGGCGATAGAGCCGTCCCCGCCGTGCTTAACCAGCACGATTTTGGCATGATGCGCGAACCAGCGGTTAGCTGTAGCGACATCGTCTTTTTGCAGCGGGCCGTAAGGCGCCTCGAGCAGATCGAACTCCTCTCTGCCGCCTAGTATTACATCGCTTTTTTCCGCAATCAGACTGCAGTAAATCCCCGTTTCTTCCCGCGAGGTCCATGTATAAGGCCGGTAATCGATATCGAAAAATACAACCACTCCGTGCTTGCGCGCCAGCTCTACCGCTTTGAACGCTGCCTCTCGGGATGGGCTTGCAGCCAGCGCCGTTCCGGAGATCATGATCGACTTGGCGCCGCGGATATAGTCTTCGTCAATATCGTTCGGCTCCAGCTTCAGGTCGGCCACATTATCGCGATACATCAAAATGCTGCAATCCGTAGGGGATTTGATCTCCGTAAAAGCAAGCCCGGTTACGGTGCCCGAACGGTCCGTGATGACATGGGACGTATCGATACCGCTCTGCTCCAAATAATGCCGGATAAAACGGCCGTGCTGATCGTCGGACACTCTGCCGATAAATCCTGCCTTTTTGCCCAAAACCGCCACCGCAATCGTAATGTTGGCCGGCGAGCCGCCGACATATTTGGTGAACGTCCGCGTCTCCTCCATCGGGCGGTGAATTTCATTGGCGTTCAAATCGATGCACAAGCGGCCCAAGCCGATAAAATCGATCGGACGGTTTTCATGAAACGTAATCAAGCTCATATTCGTGCCTCCCTCGGTATCTTGTTCTCTTACCACTCCGTCTGCCCCCTAACTCATCTTTCCTTGACTCTAATGACCCTGATTCACACTCGCCAGCTTTTCATGATCCATTCATGATCGGGATCGTTTTTGAATTTCCATGTACGGATGGGGCCTGCCATCACATTCAAATAGTACAGATCGTAACCGGGAGGCGCGCTAACAGGATGGTATCCTCTCGGCACCAGGACGGCGTCCCCGTTTTTCACAATCATGGTTTCATCCGTCGACCTGTCGTCGGTATACACCCTTTGGATGGCGAAGCCGTGCTCCGGCTCGATTTTGTGATAATAGGTCTCCTCCAAGTAGGACTCCTCCGGCAAGCGATTCTCGTCGTGCTTGTGCGGAGGGTAGCTCGACCAATGGCCGTTCGGGGTAAGCACCTCGACGACCAGCAAGCTGTCCGCAGGCTCCTGCTCGGGAAGAATTTGGTGAATGAGCCTCTCGGCATTCCCTTTACCGCGAATTTCCACCTCGATCTGCGGAGGTGTGATCAACCGCGCTTCATGCGTTCCTTTTCCCGGCGCCCGGCAAACGGCCAGCTCCAGATCGGTTACGGCTGTTACCTCATAATGATCGCCCGAGGGCACATAAACCGCATACGGCGGAATGCGCTCGAATACGCTCATTCGCTGGCCGACTTGATCCCAGCTGTGCTGCGAAGTCGCCACATCAGCCTTGCCTCCTAGCAGGACAAGGCATACTTCCTCGCCGCCCGTCTCCTGGCGCAGCTGCTGTCCTGCGGACAGCCGGAACACTTCGAACCCGACATACTGCCAGCCCGCAGATTTCGGGGTAATCGAGAGCACTCTGCCGTCGATATCGGGAACAGCGGCGCTGTTAACAATCCATTCACTTGCTGACATCCTGCGCTTCCTCCTTTGGTAATCCGGCTTTTTAATTCGCCACAGCAATCTCGCTTACTTTGACTGGTCTGCCTTCGAGCAGCGACTGCTTTGCGGCAAAAGCGATTTTTTCCGCTTGCAGCGCGTCATTGCCGTCGACGGGAACCGGCTGCCCGTTTAAGATACAATCGATAAACCAACGCGTTTCCTCAATATAAGAGTCATGATAGCGCTCAAGAAAAAAATATTTCGGATTGTCACGAACCACTCCGGCTGAAGTACTGATCTCCGCCGTGCTCGGATGGTCGTTCTGAACGCTGATGCTGCCTTCGGAGCCGAACACTTCTACACGCTGATCGTACCCGTACACAGCCTTTCGGCTATTATCAATAACGCCGAGAGCTCCGTTCGCAAATTTCAGGCTGATGACCGCCGTATCAATATCGCCTAACTGGCCGATAACCGGATCCACCAGCACAGCTCCTTGAGCGTACACCTCGGTCACTTCGCTGCCGGACAAATAACGGGCCATATCGAAGTCGTGAATCGCCATGTCCATGAACAGCCCTCCGGACACCTGAATGTACTCATTCGGAGGCGGGGTCGGGTCGCGGGACGTAATTTTGATAATATGCGGCTGACCGATACGGCCTGCTTCGACAAGCTCCCGCACTCGCTTGAAATTATGATCGAACCTGCGGTTGAACCCGGTCTGCAGCACGACTCCCGCTTCCTTCACTTCTTCAAGCGCAGCCATGGTTTGGCGGTAATCGAGGCTGATCGGCTTCTCGCAAAAAATATGCTTGCCCGCTCTGGCAGCTTCTACAATGAACGGAACATGAGTATTCGTGGAGGAGCATATAAATACGGCTTGAATGTCCGCGTCGCTCATAATGTCTTTGTAATTGTCCGTGATGCTTGGAATGCCCAGCCCCTCGGCCCAGCTTCTCATTTCGTCCGTTACCCGGACATCGGATATTATGCGGACGTCCGCGCGCCCGTTACGGGTCAAATGCTCCGCGTGAAGCCGCCCGATTCTTCCGGCGCCGATAATGCCGATCGTTAATTTTTCCATACCCATGGTTACCTCGCTATTGTTAAGTGGTGGAACTGTATAATTAGTCATTGATAAGTGGATTAAGCGCTTTACCTGACTGTAAAAAGACTCCTTAATCCTACTCCGTCGGCTCGAAATGCAAGCTTCGTTCTTTTATACCATGGCTCCGGCTTAATGCGCCGCCTTTCTAACCAATGGTTTTCGCTACTAATTATGTGCATCTCTAACCCAAAGCTTGATCCGCAACAAACTTTTCATTCCCATCCGACGGAGTGTTTGTGACTACGAACCCTTTTTATAACCATTGGTTTGTAATAAAAGAAATTCAATCCAAGTTTATAACCGTTGGTTTCCAACAAATTCGAACTCTCTCTTCTGAAGCGCTCTATCCCTATCAATCATCGTTTCAATAAAAGATCCCTAATCCTATAAGTCCGTGCATCGTCCGTCCATCAGCATGGGGCCTCAGATACAGATAAACAACACCCCCGCCACCATTCCCATACAAACCTTGTTTTCTACCCGCCCGCACCGTTTCGGCATGATGATTTGCCTGCTCAGCCAACGATCTGCTGCAAATAGGCCTTCGCTTTCTCCGCATACTCCACCGGATCGGCAATCGATGGGTCCTGCTCCGCTTCAATGATCATCCAGCCTTCGTATCCGCGCTCGGCAAGCTCTGCAAATATCGGCTTGAAATCGATGCAGCCGTCGCCCGGCACAGTAAAAATGCCTTTGCGCACCGCATCACGGAACCGGATGCCTTCCCGCCGTTTCCAATCCAATACTTCCTGGCGAATATCCTTCAAATGGATATACCGGATGCGGTCATAATACGTTCGCAAAATGGTCAGCGGATCGCTGCCTCCAAAATAGGCGTGTCCCGTATCGTAGAGCATATGCACAAGCTCCGGATCGGTCATTTCCATTAATCTTGCGATCTGCTCCCCGTTCTCAACTACCGTCTCCCCATGATAATGGTAGACAAGCTGCATGCCGTTGTCCTTGCAGTAGCGGCCCGCTTCATTCAATCCCTCCGCCATATGGTTCCACTGCTCTTCCGACAGCGGTTCGATGCGGACTGAGTTGCTCTCCAAATCCTCGAAGGCGTTGCCCGTTTCGCACGTCACTACATAGCTGCAGCCCATCGCCTTTAAAAAGTCCGCATGCTCGCGGAACGACTTCAGCTCCTGCTCCCTCAGCTCGATCCGGCTGAAATGCACCGATTTCCATTGCGAGGTCAGCACCATGCCGTTATCGGCAAGCAGTTGTTTAAGCGCGTCCGTATCACGCGGAAACTTGCGGCAAAACTCCGTTCCTTCGAAACCTAACCGTGACATATCCCCGAGCACCTGCTCGGCGGTATAATGATCGCCAAGCTCCATAATATCTTCATTCACCCAATTGATGGCCGAGATGCCGTACTTCACCTTCATGGACCCGACTCCTCTCCCGATTATAAAAATAGGACATGTTGACGATGTCCGTCCGAGCTCACCATTTCCTCGCCGTTCCCAGCTTGGCTTGCAGCGCTTGATACGACTCCGCGACTCTTTCCATTTCCGATACTTCGGCTACGCCTACGTGCCACCATGATTCGTAACCGTCCGTGTTCGTGCCTGGGAGCACCTTCACATCGATGAGAGTCGTAACTTGCTCCTGCTTTGCTTTTTCCAGTGCATCTCTTAGCTCATCGACGGTGGTAGCGGAATACGATATGGCCCCAAGGCTCCGGGCATGTGCCGCAAAATCGATCGGCAAGTACTGGCCTGTAAGCTGCGTATCCTCATCCGACCGCCTCCGGAATTCATTGCCGAAGCTGCCGCTCCCGTGGCCTCTCTGCAGATTATGAATGCATTGGAACCCATGATTGTCGAACAACACAATCGTTATTTTGCAGCCTTCCTGCAAGCTGGTCACGAGCTCGGAATGAAGCATCAGATAGCTGCCGTCGCCAACCAGCGCATACACCTCACGGTCCGGTTCGGCAAGCTTGATGCCGAAAGCCCCGGCTACCTCATAGCCCATACAGGAAAATCCGTACTCCATGTGATAGGTTTTGGGCTGCGTCGTCCTCCAGACACGGTGCAAGTCTCCCGGGAGGCTGCCCGCTGCGCACACGATAATGTCTTCCTCAGCTATAAAACGGTTGACCTCGCCCAGCACCCGGGTTTGCGCCAATCCGTCCGCTCGCTCCGCACCGTACAAGCGGTCGACTTCGTTGTCCCACTGCCGCTTAAGCCCTTCCAGCTCCTCAATGCTGTAAGACGATATGTAGGAACGGTCCTTCAGCTCGGCAGCAATCGCTTTCAACGCCTCTCGGGCATCTGCCGTTACATAGGTTCCGTCCAGCTTGAAGCTGTCCAAGGCGCAGACGTTGATGTTCAGAAAATCTACGTCCTCTCGGGCAAAAGCCGTCTTGGAGGCCGTCGAGAAATCGGACATCCTCGTACCGACGCCGATGATGAGATCCGCCTGGGCCGCCAGCCGGTTTGCACCGAGCGTACCCGTCACCCCGACGCCTCCGAAGCTGAGCGGGTGCTGCCAGGAGATCGCGCTTTTCCCCGCTTGGGTCTCGGTCACCGGGATGCGGAACGCTTCGGCGAACTGCCGCACTTCCTCCGTTGCGAGCGAGTAGTGCACTCCGCCTCCGCAAATAAGCAGCGGACGCTTCTTGCTGCGGATCAGCTCCACGGCCCGTTCCACCGCCGATGGTGCCGCCGGCCTCCGGTCGATGCGGTGCACCCGTTTGGCCAGAAACGCCTCCGGATACTCATACGCCTCGCACTGCACATCCTGGGGCAAGCAGAGCGTGACGGCGCCGGTTTCCGCCGGATCGGTCAACACGCGCATGGCGTTGATCGCCGACGTCATAAGCTGCTCGGGCCGGTAGATACGGTCCCAATATTTGCTCACCGGCTTGAATGCATCGTTCGCCGTCACCGTGTAATCCAGCGGATATTCCACCTGCTGCAGCACCGGATCGGGCTGGCGGCTTGCAAAAATATCTCCGGGCAGCAGCAGCAGCGGAATGCGGTTAACCGTAGCCACGCCGGCAGCGGTCACCATATTAAGCGCACCAGGCCCGATCGAGGAGGTGCAGGCGAACATCTCCAGCCGGTTTTTTTGCTTAGCGTAAGCAATGGCGGCATGGGCCATCCCTTGCTCATTTTTCCCTTGAATGAACAGGATTTCGTCCTTGTACTGCTCCAGCGCCTGACCAAGCCCCGTCACGTTGCCGTGGCCGAATATGCCCATAACGCCCTTGAAGCATTTGTGCTCCTTCCCATCTACTTCGATATACTGGTTATTCAGAAAACGAAGCAACGCCTGGGCCATCGTCAATGAGACCGTTTTCATAATCGCTCCTCCACGTCAATGTGATTTAAGCGCTTCACCACTTCCAATATATTGCTTTATCAAGATAAAAATGCGTTGATTACGGAGTCCGGGCATTAATTAGGTTAAGCGCTTACCCTTACTCCTAAATTATACCAAGCCTCATTGCTTGTCAATGAAAAAATGTGATATTGATTACTGCGAACATTTGTTCTATAATTAAAATGACATCATGATGTTCCACAGAGGAAACGTTTATTTTGCTATGTTTATAAAAGGAGATGCTGGCTTTGGGCAAAAAGGTAGATTATAAAAAAGATTATAAGCAGCTCTATTTGCCAAAACCGTCGCCGGAAATTGTGGAAGTGCCGAAGATGCCATTTTTTATGGTCAGTGGTTCCGGGGACCCTAACGGCGAAGATTTCGCCAAAGCAACAGAAGCATTATACAGTATGAGTTATGCGGTGAGAATGTCTTACAAAAGTGAAGATGTACCGGCTGGATACTATGAATACACGGTATTTCCGCTTGAGGGCGAATGGGACTTGCTTGACCGGTCCAAGCCCGCGACAGATAAAAGTAATTTTAAGTACACGATAATGATACGCCAACCCGATTTTGTGACGGGGGAGTATTTCGAGCGATTTTTGGAACAGACGAAAAAGAAAAAAACGAATCCGTTCCTTGAGACCATTCGGTTTGAACAGGTCGAAGACGGGTTGAGTTGTCAAATGATGCATATGGGAAGCTTTGACGATGAGCCGGAAAGCTTTGCACGAATGGAAGCGTTTTGCACGGAACAAGGATTTGTTCGTTCAAGCAAAATTCATCGGGAAATCTATTTGTCCGATCCCCGTAAGACGGAACCATCGAAGCTGAAAACGGTGCTAAGATTCCCTGTAAAAGAAACGGATCATCGGAAGTGAGTTTGAATCCGAACAAGTTCAACTCCTATAGGATTGTTTCTGGGAGGAACGTCGTCATCCGAAAGCCTCGGAATTTTTTCCTTCTTAGCATGTAAAAAGCCGGCGATGATCCGCCGGCTAAGCTTTTATTATCTATCAACTGTAAAGGCTGCAAGGATACCCTGGCGGGTATTCCACGATGCCCTAGAACAAAGCGTTCGCTTAAAGAGTTCCGCTGGACAACGGGCATTCCTAACCGGAGCTCCCATCTGAGCATTGCAATTAAGCGTACTCCCGCGCACCTTTAACTAATTCGACATTAAACTCCTCACTACGACTGTAGCGCCCGCCTTATCAATGCTGCTGCTTCTGCTCGATTTCAACGGCCATCCGGTCGATCAGGTCCGAAATCCTCACCGAGCCAATGTCTCCAACGCCGCGTTGGCGTACAGCCGCAACGCCTGCCTGCTTCTCCTTTTCGCCCAGCACCAGCATGTAAGGCACTTTCTTCAGCTGCGCCTCGCGGATTTTGTAGCCGAGCTTCTCGTTGCGGATATCGACCTCTACGCGCAAGCCCGCATCCTCAAGCTGCTTCTTTACTTGCAAGGCATAGTCGATATAATGCTCCGATACGGGAAGCAGCTTGGCTTGAACCGGCGCCAGCCATAACGGGAACGCACCGCTGAAATGCTCCGTTAAGATGCCGATAAAGCGGTCAATGGACCCGTAGATCGCCCGGTGAATAACGACCGGTCTATGCTTTTGATTGTCTTCGCCAATGTAGCTGAGCTCGAATTTCTCAGGCATTTGGAAGTCCAGCTGAATCGTGCCGCACTGCCAGCTGCGCCCCAGCGCATCCAAAATATGAAAGTCGATTTTCGGTCCGTAAAACGCACCGTCGCCTTCATTGATCCGGTATTGGATGCCCCGTCCGTCCAATACGTGCTGCAGTGACGATTCCGCCTCACGCCACAGCTCCTCGGAGCCCATCGAATCCTCCGGGCGCGTGGACAGCTCGATCGTATAGTCGAAGCCGAACACTTGGTACATCTGATCGATCAGATGAATGACACGTCCGATCTCCTCTTCGATCTGATCGGGCCGTACGAAGATATGCGCATCGTCCTGGCAAAATGTACGCACCCGCATCATGCCGTTTAACGCGCCCGAAAACTCATGGCGATGCACCTGGCCGAATTCGGAAATGCGGATCGGCAGCTCGCGGTACGAATGCAGACTGTTTTTGTAAATGATCATATGCCCCGGGCAGTTCATCGGCTTCAGCGCGAAGCTCGTTTCGTCCACTTCCGTAAAATACATATTCTCGTGGTAATGGTCCCAATGTCCGGACTGCTCCCACATCCGCCGATTCATCATTAGCGGCGTACGAACCTCGTCGTACCCCTGCTTCAGCTGCAGCTCGCGCGAATACTGCTCGAGCTGGTTACGGATAGCCATTCCTTTGGGCAGATAGAACGGCATCCCCGGCGCTTCCTCGGAGAACATGAACAGCTCGAGCTCCTTGCCCAATTTCCGGTGATCGCGCTTCTTCGCTTCCTCCAGCAGATGCAGATGCTCCTCAAGCTGGGCTTTGGCAGGAAACGCCGTACCGTAAATGCGCTGCAGCACTTTGTTATTGGAATCGCCGCGCCAATAGGCACCCGCTACGTTAAGCAGCTTGAACGCCTTAATCCGACCTGTGGAAGGAAGATGAGGTCCCCGGCATAGGTCGCTGAACTCCCCTTGATCGTAGATCGAGATCACCGCTTCGTCCGGTAAATCCCGTATCAGCTCGAGCTTCAGCGAATCCTCCTGCTGCCCGAAGTGCCGAATCGCCTCCTCGCGGCTCACTTCCCGGCGGACAATCGGCAGGTTCTCCTGCGCGATGCGTTCCATCTCCTTCTCGATTGCGGCCAGATCGTCCGTAGACAGCGGCTTCTCGATGTCGATATCGTAGTAAAAGCCGTCTGCAATGACCGGGCCGATGCCGAGCTTCACGGCCTGCTGCCCGTAAATCCGCTTGATGGCCTGCGCCATCAGATGTGCCGTGCTGTGCCGGTATACCTCCAGCCCTTCCGGGCTGTCCTGCACCACAATTTCCAATGCTCCGTCTTCCAAGATCGGATAGTTCAGGTCAACCAGCTTACCGTTCCACCGGCCTGCGACGGCTTGTTTATTCAAGCTTGGGCTTATGGACTGCGCCACTTGCCCGACGGTGGTTCCCCTTTCACACTCCTTAACTGCTCCATTTGGCAAAGTGACTTTCATACCCATGGCTCAAGCCTCCATTCGTGAATTGGTTTTTATTCAGGACAACAAAAAAACGCATCTCATCCCAAGGGACGAGTGCGTTCAGCTCGTGGTTCCACCCTACTTCGAACTACACCTGCAGGCAAATGCGCAGAAATCTGCGGCAGTCCTAGCAAAGTGAAAGCTCCTCAAGGCATCCTGTAACGAGGATGAATCGGCGTTGTCTACTTGACGCGCAGCCATTGAAGCTGCACTTGTTCGACATCACGGCTGCAAAGGGGTAATTCACTTCCGGTCGCTGAAGGAGCTCGCACCTAACCTCCTCTCTCTGACAGCCCTTGAAGAAAATCATGTCTTTGGTCATTGCCTGAATATGATATTGGTTCTAAATTATAGCGAGAGTTGCTCAAAAGGTCAATAGGAGAGTTGTCAGTAAATTCAAAAGAAATTGCCGAGACGAAAAAATTACGGTGAAAGTGACCGTAGCCATCCGCGAGACCGGTCAAATAGGGAAGCCGCTGCATTTGAACAAACACGAAACGCAATAAACTATCGAGACAGCAAAAACCCGAAAGATCGGCACTTTGTACAAGTACCTCTTTCGGGTCAAAGCGAATGCAAAGCTTTTTTACTTTGCCGTTGTTGACATGGAGCCGATTATGCTTCCGATCGCGGCAGCATCGAAGCTTTGCTCGCTCATCTGATACAATTCGTAAGTGAACCCGTCCTGCTCCCAGATCACGATGCCATTGGCAAAATAGACCGTTTTCCCGCCAATGGTTTCGGTCTTAACTTCGCCTTCGGTGCTGATCCCGTTGTTACCGCCGGCAGAAATCAACAGCGAAATGAAATCTCCCTCTTTCTCGTACTGTACCTCAACCATCTTGCTGCTTTGAACCACAACGTTTACGAGTTTATAGGATTCGGATAACCACGTTGGAGCCGGAAAGTTCATTCCAGTAGCAGTACGAGCTTCTTTCAGTGTCAGCTTGGGCGGTGCTTCTCTTTGTACGGATCTCGCTTCCCCCGTTTGCTGCTTGGCATCAGTGCTCTTCGGTTCAATTTCAGGAAGCTCTTTGTATTGAGTGATTTCCATATTTCCGACTTGAAAGCGCGCCATGATGGATGCAAGCATCTCCTGCGCAGACGATGTGGTGGCGAAAGCGCCCCCTAGACAAACGACAGCCATTGCACTTACAGCGATTGATTTCCACTTGGTCTTTTTCATACTGATCCCGTCCTTTGTTGTTTGATGAGGTTGGATGGTTCCCGTTTCCATTTTAAATTTCAAGCGATTGAATGTGCGATCTTGGGAGCCGGCGTCATCAATCTCGGTCCGGGCAAGCCACTCGGTCAATTCTGGGAACTGTTTTATATCACGCTTACGACTCATAGTCGACCTCCTCCAAATCTAATTCTTTGTGCAGCTTTTTTAAGCTTCTGTAGAGAACGACGCCAATATTGGAGCCACTGACGCCCATCAGCTCTGCGATCTCCGAGTTTTTCAAGCCCGCCGCATATTTCATGGCAATGATATGGCGCTCCTTGTCGTTTAGCTTCGCAAGTGCCTTAAATAAAGCCCGATGGTTGTCGTCGCGAATGACTATATCTTCCGGACTTGGCTTGGGGAATACCCGGTTCAATATGGAATTCAGCGAAAAATCGGCTCTGCGTTTCTGCATGCGAAAGTAATCCGCCACGCTGTTTCTTGCTATAGCAAATAACCATACCTCGAAGTTCGATTTTTCCGGTGAAAAGCTATCGTATTTGGATATTACGGCTTCGAACACTTGACTGCACAGATCCTCCGCCGCATAGTGATTGTTGATCCGGTAACAAATGTACTTATACACCCGCTTGTAGTAAGTATCGAACATTTGAGCGAACCTCTCTGTCGTTAAAACCCCGTTGTGGACTTCGCTTTGCTCGTTTTGAAAGATTCCACTGTTCGTATGGGCAGCCTCCACCTCGCTTCCCCTCCCTTCCCGTTTAGTAAAACAAACAATTGTAAACAAATTGCGCAATTGGTTATGTGAGTCTCACGATAGTAAATACGTCAACGCGGCAAAAGTATTAACAATGAGCAAAATATCCCCACAAAGTGGAGTCTTGACTTCGAAGTCAATCGGATACTTTGCGGGGAGCCCCGATCTTATGAATTCTATGTATGCAAAAAAACGCATCCCTCCAATAAATGGAAGAACGCGTCCTGAATGAACTCCTTACCTGTACCTATCCCATACCATGCAAAAATGGAGCGGCAGCCGTCCGGCTGCGTCCCTCTAAAATTTAAAGCAGCGGGGCCGTCGATCCCCGCACTACCAGCTCCGGCATCAGCACGATCCGCTGCCTTGCCGTCTTCTCGCCCTTGATTTCCTGGACGAGCAGATCCATCGCCTGACGGCCGATCTCCTGGATCGGCTGCCCGATCGTCGTCAGCGGAGGATCAATGATCGTCGCCAGGATCGTGTTGTCGAAGCCGACGACGGACAGCTGCTGCGGCAGCTGCATGCCCCGCTCCCGCGCCGCTTGAATCGCTCCGATGGCAAGCAGATCGTTGCATGCGAAGATTGCGGTTGGAGGCTCCTCCATGTCCAGGAGCCGGCCAGCCGCCGCTTTGCCCTCGTCTACGGTAAAGCCTCCGACCGTTACCATTGCATCGTCCGGCTGTATCCCTGCCGAACGAATCGCCTGATGGCAGCCGCGTATCCGTTCGCGGTTGCTCGACGTGCCGGTGTCCTCCGCCAGAACGGCGATACGCCGGTGCCCGAGCCCGATCAAATGGCTTCCCGCTTGATGGCCGCCCAAATAGTCGTCCACCATGACCGTATCGACGGCCAGCGCCGGCATTTCCCCGGCAATAATCGCGATAGGAATATGCTGCTGAAGCAGCTTTTTCATGAACAGGTCTTTCTCCGTCCGGGTAGCCACGATCACGCCGTCCACCCTCTTTTGCGTCAGCAGCGTGAAATATTTGATCTCCCGCTCCGGATCGTTATCCGTGCTGCAAATGATGACGTTAAATCCGTATTCATGCCCCCGGTCCTCTACTGCACGGGCAACTTCGGCGAAGAAGGGATTCGCCAAATCCGGCAGCGTCAGCCCGACGGTGAACGTTCTTTTGCCCGTTAACGCAGAGGCAACCATGCTCGGCTGGTATTTGAGCTGCTGCATAACGTCCGTCACATGCTTTCTCGTTTTGTCGCTGATGCGGCCCGTTCCGTTAATCACCTTGGACACGGTGGCTATGGATACTCCGGCAGCCTGGGCCACATCGTAGATGGTCGGCTTCATTCCTTGCTCCTTTCAAAAGCTTACGCGTCATTTTATTGTCTATCATACGATATGCATTGACGCTGTGTAAACTTGATTGGAGCCTAGTTTGGCGGAGCTGTGCAACTTATTGACCGGCAGACTGCCTAAGACGACCGACCATCTTGGCTAATGTAATATCCTGCCGTCCGGCGGTTAGTGCCCGCGATGCCTATCCATTGATCCGCACCGACGCGACGACAGGGTAATGATCCGAAGGAAAGCCTCCGTCGATCTGCCTTCGGTCCACTTCCACTGCCAGCAGTTCCACATTCGGCGATACGAAAATATAATCGATCGGCTTGCCGTCCGAACCTCCTTGGAAGCTGTGGGCCGTCCTTCCTACCGGCCCCTCCAGCATGGCATACGCGTCCGTCAGCCAGCCGTCCGGTCCCTCTCCTGCTCCCGCTGTCCCGCGTAAGTATCGGATCGGCATATCCTCGGGCACGCTGTTCATGTCTCCCATGATGATAACCGGCGATACGTGCTTCGTCCTATGCTGCTGCACACGCTCCCAAATGACCTGAACTCCTCGGTCTCTTGCTTCCTGGCTGTGATGATCCAGGTGGGTATTGAACACAGTGAACGTGCTTCCGTCGGCCTTATCGGTGAATGTCGCCCAAGTACACATTCTCGGGAACATGCTGTCCCAGCTCTTCGTAGCCGCTTCGTCCGGTGTTTCCGACAGCCAGAAGTTTCCCTGCTCCACTACGTCCAGCCTATCCCGCTTATAAAAAATAGCGCAGTGCTCGTTCTCCTGCCCTCCGAATCTCCCCATGCCGATCCATTCGTAGTCCTGCAGCTTTCCATGCAGCTCGGTGAGCATGGCGTAATAGCCTTCCTGCGTCCCGATCAGGACCGGATCGTGCTCTCTAATGATCATTGCCGCCTTATCGATACGGTGCGGCCATGCGTTATCTCCGTCGTTCGGCGTATGATAGCGCAGATTGAACGTCATCATATTGTATTCCATCCAGATTCCTCCTCCTCGCAGATCCGCTTCAAAGCTTTTATCGGAATAGCTCTCTATATCTCCTGCCTGTAGTTCCGAACAAGACATCCCGCTATTCTTTTACCGAGCCGAGCATAATGCCATGAATGAAATATTTCTGCAAAAATGGATACACGATGAGAATCGGCACCATCGAAACGACGATTTTGGCTGCGTTCAACGTCTTATCCGACACCTTCATCAGCAGCTCGGCCTGCGTCGAATCGAGCTCCACAATATTCAGGTTGACGACCAGCTGCTGGATGTACGTCTGCAGCGGATAATTCTCGGCGCTGCGCATAAAGATCATCCCGTCGAAGAACGCGTTCCAATGACCGACGATACTGAACAGCGTGACGGTAGCGAGCGACGGAAGCGAGAGCGGGACGAATACTTTAAGCATCATATACCACGGCCCTGCACCGTCCATATAGCCCGCTTCGCTCAGCTCCTTCGGCATATTGCGGAAGAAGTTCATCAGCAAGATGACATTGAACACCGGGACCGCCCCGGGCAGCACCAGCGCCCAGATCGTATTGAAAAGCCCCAGCGATTTCACGGTCAAATAAAGCGGGATAATGCCGCCGCTGAACAGCATGGTGAACAGCATGAACCACATATAGACATTGCGCATCGGAAATTCCTTCGGGCTGCGGGATAACGGGTATGCCATCAGCACCGTCAGGACGAAGTTGATCGCTCCTCCGAGCAGCACTCTTTTGACCGAAACGAAAAACGAGTTCAGAAAATGCGGCTCCTCCATAATTCTGCGGTACGATTCCACGTTGAAGCCGACGGGCCAAAACTTGACGAAGCCCCCGGACGCCGCCGCATTGTCGCTGAACGATACGGAGAACGTATGCAGCACGGGAGCAAGCGAAATGATGGAGATCAGCACCATCACCAGCAAAAGCGATGCCTCGGCCACACGGGCCGAGACGGTTTTATTCCGTACCAATCGAATCACCTGCCTTGGTTAGAAAATGCGGTAATTGGCGTACCGGTAAGCGATGCGGTAGGAGATGATGATCAGAACGAAGCCGATGACCGACTTCATCAGGCTGACGGCCGTTGCGAAGCCGTACTGCGCCTGGACGAGCCCGACCCGGTACACGTACGTATCGATAATATCCCCGGATTCGTAAACGAGCGGGTTATACAAATTGAAGATTTGGTCGAAGCCCGCGTTCAAGATGTTGCCGATGCTGAGCGTAGCCAGCAGGACAACGGTCGGGACCAGGCTCGGCAGGGTGATGTAGTACAGCTGCTGCAGCCGGTTCGCCCCGTCCATTTCGGCCGCCTCGTACAAGGACGGATTAATGCCCGCCAAGGCGGCCAAGTAGATGATGGCGGCAAAGCCGAATTCCTTCCAAATATCGCTGCCGACGATAATAGCGGGAAACCACTTGTTGCTGGCCAGAAACAGGATCGGCTCATAGCCCATCGCTTTTAGCGCCTGATTGAAGATGCCGTCCAGCGACATCATGTCGATGACCACGCCGGCCAGAATAACCCACGATAAGAAGTGCGGCAAATAGACAATCGTCTGCACCCACCGCTTAAACACGAGAAACCGGACTTCATTGAGCAAAATAGCGAATATAAGCGGTATGACCAGATGGGCAATAATTTTGCATAAGGCAATGAACACGGTATTGTAGAATATCAGCCCGCTGTCCTTGATTTCGAACATATACGTGAAGTTTTCCAGCCCGATCCATGGAGAGTTCCATATGCCCAAGCCGATCTTGAAATTTTGAAAAGCGATGATGACGCCGAACATCGGGACGATATGGAAGATGATCAGGAACACGATGCCCGGCAGCAGCATCAGATGATAATGCTTGTAGTACGATTTTATATTCATGCTGGGACACCTCGGCTACTTTTTCACCTTCGCGATTTCGTCGGCAACCTCTTTCGTAATTTCGTCTCCGCCCTGCGCCTTCCAGTCGGTAACGAACGTATCGAAGGCTTCGAGAGGCTGCTCTCCCATCACAATTTTGAAAAAGGTTTCCTTCTCCAGCTTTTGCAGGTTCGCCCATTTGCGCTCCATCGTCTTCGTTACGGCCGTGTACTCGCTGTATATTTTATTCATGTTCGATTTCAGCAAATCGGCAGGGGCCGTATACCCGTAATAGCCGGACCAGTCCTTCAGATCGGCCTTCGGATTCGCCTTATCGCGCATCGCCTTGTCATACAATTCCTTCATTTCCGGGCTTAGCTCCTCCGGCTTCGTCTGTCCGTTCAAAGCTTTCTTCAACGTATCGGACTTGCGTTCCACCGCATCCGCATAATCGTAGGTAGCATTACCGATCGGCCAGTACTCTGCACTAACCGTGAAATCCAGCTTCAGGGCATCCGGATCGGCCTTCCTTTGGGCGGCTATGAACGTATTCGCGTACACCATGGCGGCTTCCGGATGCTTCATTCCTTTTTTCACCACAATGTACAGGTTGCTTACCGGGAGCATGAGGGTATTGACCGTTCCTTTGGCATCCGGAATCAGATACGGCACGAAATCGACCTTAGGGTCGTTCTTGATCGCGTCGGCAATCAGACCTCCAGACCACCACGGACCGAAGAAAATTCCGGCCTTGCCGCCGATGACGACCTGATTCGGATCTTTGCGCAGAGCAAACTCCTTATCGATCAGACCGGAGGCATACATCTCTCTCAGCTTACCGAGCGCCTGCTTCGTTTCCGGCAGCGTAGAGGCATAGACCACTTTGCCGGAGCTGTCCTTGATCCAGTTGGACGGGTATGCGTTGAACGCCTGGAAGAAGCCTTTGAAATCAATCCGCTGCGCCTTGAACGGTACGGACAGCGAGCCTTCGGAACCCGCGAGTCCGATCGTATCCGCTTTGCCGTTGCCGTCCGGATCCCGTTCCACGAAAGCTTTGGCTATCGAGATCACGTCGTCGACCGTTTTGGGAGGCTGCAATCCGAGCTTATCCATCCAATCCTTGCGGATCCAAGCCATGCTGGCTGCGTCCGCCTGCACGCTAATATTCGGGATGCCCATCAGCTTCCCTTTGTAAGTCGCTTTCTCCAGCGCCTTGTTGCCGGTCGAAGCGTACAGCTCCTTCGTAAGCGGAGAAGCATACTGCTCATATACCTTGCTCAAATCCTCGATCTGATTCGCTTCAGCCAGCGAAAGAAACATCTGCTCATTAACAATCATCATATCCGGAAGATCGTTGCTCGCTACGGCCAGCTTCATTTTCTGATCGTAATCGGGACCGGAGGCGTACCATAAAATTTTGAAATTAATATTCGTCTTATCGGCGATATACTTCATATACTGGTTGCTTTCCACCGTATCGCCCGCCGGCAGCTTCGCACCTGCGCTGACACTCTTGAACGTAGTAACCTCGATCGGACTCGAGATCCGGAACGGATCCGCTTTCACTCCCGTTGCCACCGTGCCCTGCCCGTCTCCCTGCTTGCCCGACGCCCCTTCGTTATTGCCCGAACATGCCGACAACAATACCGTAAACGCCGCCAACATCAGCCATGCTTGTTTCTGTTTCATACTTCCCCTCCCTAGAGATTGCGGTATAAACCATGGTCCTGCTAAGCATTTGCGTGAAGATGCGATTCTCTACGATTTCATCTTAAAGTAATGCAGCGGCGTGCGGGTCAGGAAGCGTCTTGCGATTGGGCTCAAATCGTCTTAAGTTAAGATGTCTAGACAACATTTGAAGACGAAAATATACTTTATTGAAGACGATTTGTGACACTGCCTTCGATTTTCCGGAACTCGCTCGGCAGCATCCCCGTCATTTCGCGGAACACCTTGCCAAAATATTTCTCGTTCGGATATCCGGATTGCGTAGCGATCCATTGGATCGTTTTCTCCGTCCGGCTGAGCAGCTCCTTGGCGCGGTTCACTCTCAGCTCGCGGATATATTCATTGAACGTTCTGCCGACAATATCGCGAAAGCACCGGCTGAAGTAGCTGCGGCTCATATTCACCCTCCTCGCCACCTCCGGCAAGTGCAGCTCTTCCTCCAGCTCCTGATGGATAATGTGAACCGCTTTGGCGATGCACGCCTGAACCTCGGGCGAGTAGCTCCCCGTTTCCTCCATGCTGCCGCGGGTCTCCTCGAAGCGTTCCGCTGACGGGCGCTCCAACGGAGCCTCGTGTTCCTTCATCTTGCTGACGATGCGTCTTAATACCTCGTCCATCTGCTCGTGCTCAAGCTCCACCTTCGTAATGTAATCGATGGCGCCTAAGCGGAGAGCCTCCTGAATCCATTCGAAATCCTGATGAAACGTCAGCACCACCATGGAAATGTGCCGATACCGCTCTTTGACGGTGCGCATCAATTCAATCCCCGTCATCAGAGGCATGGCGAGGTCGGTTATTAATAAATCGACCGGATGGCTGTCAAGAAACTCCAGCGCCTTTCTTCCGTTCCCCGCTTCCCCAACCACCTCCAAATGATACTCTCTCCATGGCATCATCGAAATAAAGCCTCTGCGTACCAAATGATCGTCGTCAACTATCAGCACTTTTTTCATCATGACCCCTCCTTAACTGATGGACTTTAACATCGCGGGCACAGCGGGCACCGGTTCACCGATCGGCAGACGAAGGACAATGGTCGTCCCTGCTCCGACCGTGCTGTATATATGTAGGCTCGCTTCCGAGCCGAATTGGAATTTGAGCATCCGATACACGTACTGCAGACCGATCCCCATGCCGGATTTGGCCCTATCCGGGGCCGTATAGCCGCTTAGCAGCCTATCGATCTCCTCCTGCGTCATGCCTTCTCCGTTGTCCTTCACCTCAATAATGACATGGGTGGTCCCGTCTTCAATCACGGCGACCTCGATCACCCCTTGCTCCTCCAAGCCGTGGTACAGCGCATTCTCGACGAGCGGCTGCAATATAAACCTCGGGACCGGCAGCTCCAGCGCCTTGGCGTCGGCATGGATTTTCACCTCGAACTGAACATGGTACCGGACTCCCTGCAGCTCGACATACTGCTTGAGCGCCTCGATTTCATCGGAGATGCGGGCCGGGCCGCCTTTGCCCAAGTTGTAATACAGCACCTTGTTCAGCATCGAGACGAGGCGGTCGATATCCTTCTGCCCGTTGGCGCGGGCGAGCCAGCGAACCGTATCCAGCGTATTGTGGATAAAATGCGGATTGATCTGCGTCATCAGCTTCTCCACCTCGAGCAGAGCTTTGCTCTTCTCCTTCTGCTCCACCTCATGGATCAGCTCGAAGATGCGCCTCCTCATGTCGGCGAACTCCCGGTAAATGACGGCAAATTCCGTAATGTTCGACTGTCTTGTCGTAAAATCATCGTGATTGTGCTTCACATTGCGAATATCCGCATTTAGCGCGTTAAGCGGCCGGTATACCGATCTCCAGATCAAGACGGCGAGCAGGCAGCTGGCCGCAAGCGTCAGAACGGCAAATAGCGCGAATTGTCCGATCCAACGGTTGATCTCCTGGTTATACACCGACTTGGGCACCGCCGCCACGACCTTCCACGTTTGGTTGCTCCGCTCCTCGAACAGGCGATACGGACCGGACTCTCCTTCGTCCATAGCTGCACTCCGCATGCTGCCTATTGGGAAATCCGCCGTATTTTCGCTGTAGACCACCTTCCCTTTCGGATCGACAATGAGGTGGACAAGGTTGCCGCCGAATTGATCGGAATCCTTCAGCACGCTCTCCGCCAATTTGAAGTTCGTTTCTATGTATACATACACATCGTCCCGGTCGGGCAGCTCGACCTTGCGCAGCGTAGAGAGCACCTGGTTACCGTCAATCGGATTTAACGAACGGTGCGGTCCGAAATAGACGATTTTGCCGAAATCGATCAGCACCGGCAGCCTCCTTATGTCGCTATCCTCGCGGACGTTGAAATTTTCGAACAGCCTCTGGTTGTCGTTAGCAAAATAGTAAAACATAAGCCCCAGCGTCGGATTCGTAAAATGAATCAAGCCCAGCTGGCTGCGGATTTCGTCGTTCAATCGTTTCTTTTCGTACAAATCGGCCGACAGGTAGGTTTCCAGGCTTTTCCCCACTCTCCCGTCAAAGGCAAGCTGCTGTGAGGTATGGTTTAACTGGCCCAGCATGTCCTCCAGCGATAAGCGCACCTGATGCAGGTTGCTTTTAATTCCGCCCGCGGCTTTATTTTGCAGGATGGCGTACATGGAGAAATAAGAAATGCTCCCGATGAGGATGAGCGGGGTTAAAGAGCTGAGGATTAAAATGGCGATAAGCCTGTATTTCAATGAATACGGCTTGGAATAGGCACGTCGAAGTCGCAGCATGATCGTACCGCCTCACTTTCCTGACGATTGTGGCATTTTGTGATAAAGCGCTTACATTACCTATATTATATTTGGAGAGCCCGATCCTGTTTCCTACAACTTTACATTATATCTGTGGCCAAAAAACGTTACAATCGATTCCTGTTAACTGAGTATTAAGTTTAGGTAAAGCGCTTAATCGTCAAGCCAGATGGAAAAGGCCTGCAGCGGAATCACCTGTCCGAGCAAGCCTTGATCTATGTTCTGTCTTGTATATGTTCTGTCTTGTATATGTGCTTTAAAGCGATCAGACCTGCACTAACGGATTACCGTGGAAGCTGAATATGGAACTCGGTCCCTTTGCCCTCCTCGCTCTCCACATGGATGTGGCCGCCGTGCTCATGGATCGTTGTGAATACTTGAGTCAAGCCCATCCCGATCCCATCGTCCTTCGTTGTAAAAAAAGGGGTTCCCAGCAATCTGATTTTGGATGCCGGAATGCCCTTGCCCGTATCTCTTATTTTAATATGAATCATATCGTTCTTGTAAAAGTGCTCGATCGTAATCTCGCCTTTGCCGTCTATCGCTTCAATGGCGTTCTTGAACAAATTGAAAAACGCCTTCAACATTAAATTCCTCTTGCCTTTGATTTCCATATCGGTATCTTTGAAATGCTTGTTTACCGCAACCTTATACAGCTTCTCCTGGAACAGGAAAATGACCGACTCCAGCTCCGAGCACAGATTGATGGTCACATCCGGTTCGTCATTAAGATCAGGCTTGGATACTTGCAGCAAATTGTTCAACGTTTTGATAGCGTTATCGAGCTCTTCGACAATGATCGGAAGATAGGTGTGATGGATCTCTTTCTCGAGCAGCTGGACGAAGCCCTTGACGGCGGTCAACGGATTTCTTACTTCATGAGCGATACCTGCCGCCATTTGGCCGATCGCGGACAGCTTCTCCAGGTTGTGCAGCCTGCGCTCAGTCAGCTTCCGCTCCGTAATGTTTCTCACGATGATCTGTGTAAGCTTCTGGTTCTCCGACACATAAGGCGCCGCCAATATTTCGACGTCGATCAGTTCGCCGTCGCTCTTTACCATTCGCTGCTCCGTCAGCCCCGACACTTCGCCCTTCAGCACCATTTCAAGCTGTGCAGCCAAAAGCTCGTGGTAGTCTGGATGTAATAAGCGGTAAAAGCTTTCGCCGATCACTTGCTCCGGATATTTAAAACCGAGCAAATCGAAGCCGGCCTGATTAATATAAATGACTTTATGGTCTTGAAGCACAAAACAGCTATCGAGGGAATATTTCACCAGCTGATAAAAGTCCAGATTGGATTTACCGAAGGTCAAAGAAATCAACTCCTGATTAGCAGTGGGGATAAGCTTCCTCTGCTGCAGTTCATGCTCTATCATATCCCGGAAATCGTTGCCCAATTGTTCATTGATGCATTTGGAATACAAGACGATCATCTCTTGGTCGCTGAATTTCTTAAGCATACCTTAACCCCGCTAACTAGCAATCTCAGTTCGTTTTATATTATATCATAATAAACTTTATAATGAGAGCTTACGACACTCTATTTATGGATTCGCTTACATTTTATATCAAATTTATTATTTACAACGTGCCAAAATGGTACACAGACGGAAGCGCAGCCCATGTTTTACGCGTTTTTTCGGCAAATTATGCTATACTACTACTATCGGGAAGGAGCGATTCGTCACATGGATCTTAGCCAAATGGAAGTCATACGAAGCTATCTGGATTCCTTGCAAGTAAAGCTGATCACAGCCAATTATGCTCACAGGGTGCATAGACAATGGGGCAGACCGCTGCGCAAAGACGATTATTTCCGGTTTTATTACATTGTGGACGGCGAAGGCTGGGTGAGGGTGAACGATGAAGAATTTTACCCCGTTCCGGGACAGCTGATGCTGCTGCCGGCCGATACCCTTCTCACCTATTCCAATATTAGTCCTAACCGGTTCCTTAAGCATTGGTTTCATTTCTCCGCGAAAATAAACAATCTTCACCTGTCCCAGCTGATCCACTTCCCTTATTGCATCTCGGTACAGGATACGGAATATATATCGGGGCTGTTCAAAAAGCTGATGGATGCCTACCTTTCGAGAACCGATTTGACGGCTCCGTTAAAAACAAGGATTTACCTGATGGAGATTCTCACCTACTATTTGGAGCATGCGCCTGCCGGTTCCGTCGGTCTTCTGAGCTCGTCTCCATCCCCGTCGAATCAGATTCTTCAATACATTGAAGACCATATTGCGGAACCGCTTACACTAGAAAAGCTGGCCGGCGTCTTTCATTACAACCCGAACTATTTTATCCGCTACTTCCGGACCATGTTCAAGATGTCGCCCATTCAATATATTAGCAAAGTACGGATCGAGAATGCGAAGAGACTGCTTATCGATACGGATCGCTCCATTGAGCAGATCGCCAAAGATATCGGGTTGGACCGTTTTTATTTCTCCAAAATATTCAGGCAGTCTACTTCCCTCTCTCCAAGCAAGTACAGAGTGCTTCACCGAAACGAAAGCAGCATGGAAAAAGCCGACGGCTCCTAGTCAGGAACCGCCGGCTTTTTATCACCTTTGGCGATAAAACCTACGAATATTAAGGCTTTACGTCATAAATTTTGTACAAGTCATCGAGCATCAGGTTGGCTGCTTTTACGCCCCCTGCCGTATTCCATGTTGTGTCGTTAACTTTGACCAGCTTGTTGTTTTTAACAACCTTGAGGTTTTTCCACAACGGATCGTTCATCCATTCTTGCTCTTGCTGAGTTCCTTTGCCGTCCCCGGTCTCATAAGTGAAGTAGAATACCCGATCTGCAGCGTCGAGCTCAGGCAAACGCTCTTTCGTAATGTCTTCGAACGCCTTCTCGTCGCTCTTCGGATCGGAGCGCGGGAAGCCGATCTGCTTGAAGATGACGCCGCTAAACATGTCGCCGTAGTAAAATCTTGTTTTGCCGCCCATAAAACGAACTACCGCTACTTTCTCCTTCAGCTTGTCGCCCGCTTTGCTCTTGAAATCTTCAATGCGCTTGTCGAATGCGGCAATGACTTGCTCGCCTTCTTTTTTCTTGTTCAACGCGTCGGCATACAGCTGGAAATTGTTCTTCCATTCGCCGCGCAATGTCTCTGCAAATACCGTTGGAGCAATAGCCTTCAATTGGTCGTAAATTTTCTCGTGACGCATCTTGTTGCCGATGATCAGATCCGGCTTCAGCGAAGCGATCAATTCGAGGTTCGGCTGCGATTCTGTACCAACCGAGGTAACGCCTTGCATTTCGGCTTTGATGTGTTCGAACCAAGGCTTGCCTGTGAACGATTCTACAGCGCCGACTGGCTTAATGCCAAGCGCGAGCACGGCTTCTGTACCTTCGTTCGTCAAAATGATAACCTTCTGAGGCTTCGCAGGAACGTCGGTTTCGCCCATCGCGTGCTTGATTTTGCGAGGTGCATCGGCTGCCGGTGCGCCTGCATTCGTCTTCGAATCCGTGCCGGTGGAGCTTTGCTGAGGTGCTTGTTGGCCGCCTCCGCAAGCTGCCAAAAAGACGGACAGCATTAAAATAACGGCGAGCAGCGCCGCTGATTTCACGGTTATGGATTTGTTTGGATACATTATGTCTATTGACCTCCCGATGAAATGAAATCTCTTTTGATAATGATTCTCATTAACAACGATAATAGTACTTGAAGCGTGACGTGTTGTCAATGAATTTTTCACTCTTTCCTGTTATTTCCTGCCGCCGGTACGATCTTTATGTTTGCCCGCTGCTGCAACGACAAAAAGACCCCTTACGGGGTCAAAATGCAGAAAAAACAAGATATCTGACATCAAACAGGATTAGTCGAACAGCGGTGTCGACAAATACCGTTCACCATTGTCCGGCATGATGATAACGATTCGTTTGCCTTTATTCTCGGGGCGGCGGGCGATCTGCATTGCAGCAAAAGTCGCGGCACCCGAGGAAATGCCTACGAGCAGACCTTCCGTCTTCGCCAGCTCCCGGGTTGTATGGAATGCGTCTGCATCCTTCACCGTTACGATCTCATCGATCACGGATGAATTGAGCACGCTTGGCACGAAGCCGGCGCCAAGCCCCTGAATCTGGTGAGGCCCCCGTTTGCCTCCGGACAGCACCGGAGAATCAGACGGCTCGACCGCTATGATTTGTACGGACGGCTTGCGCTGCTTCAAGATTTCTCCGACGCCGGTAATCGTCCCGCCGGTTCCGACGCCGCTGACGAAAATATCCACGCTCCCGTCCGTATCGCGCCATATTTCTTCGGCGGTCGTCACGCGATGGATTTGCGGGTTGGACGGATTGTCGAATTGCTGCGGGATAAAGGAGTTCGGAATTTCTGCGGCGAGCTCCTCCGCCTTGCGCATCGCGCCGGACATCCCTTCCGTCGCCGGTGTGAGCACCAGCTCCGCTCCAAGCGCCTGCAAAATCTTCCTGCGCTCGATGCTGTACGATTCCGGCAGCGTGATGATCAGCTTGTAGCCTAGCGCTACGGCGGAGAAGGCGAGCCCGATCCCGGTATTGCCGCTGGTCGGCTCGATGATAGTGGCGCCCTTGGTGATGAGGCCGCGGTCTTCCGCATCTTTAATCATTGCATATCCGATCCGGTCCTTCACGGAGCCGGCAGGGTTGAAATACTCGAGCTTGGCAATCAAAGTCGCCTCGAGGCTATGGAGCTCATTATATTTGGCAAGCTCCAGCAGAGGGGTATTTCCTATCAGATCGGTCAAATTTTTGGCAATATTAGTCATGCGCGAACCTCCGCTGTCGTTTCATTAACTAGATAATGGCATACACAAAATCTTATCACCAAAAAGACAGAAAGTAAAATTGACCAATGGACAGAAAATAAAACCCGGGCGGACATGGGTCTTCTTTGACATAGTTAAGGCTGCATTAGCTGCATCCTTACTTCTTTTTCTCGGCTTCGATCGCCTTCGTTGCCTCTTCATTCGCCTGCCGCAGCAAGGTGACGACGTCGTCGTTGCCCTTCTCGAACTCCTTGAAAGCCTTGTTTACTTGAGTCGTTACATGCGTTGTAAGTGGATTTAATGTCTCAGGCTGCGAAGGCTTTGTTTTGAATATCGCCTGAATGTTTTTGCCCTTCAGGATGGCTAGGTTTTTCCCGAAGTTATCCTTCAAGTCCTGGTCCGTCAACGGAGATAGCTTGCCGTCCTTGACCATCTCCATCTGCGCTTCTTTGGACAGCAAATAGGCGATAACCTGAAAAGCCTCCTCCTTATGCTTGCTCGTAGTGGAGATGGAGAAATTGTGGGAATCCGTTCCGCTTCCGATGCCCGGACTGTCTTTATGGCTCGGAAACGATGCCATATCCCAGTTCATCGGAGTTCCGTTCTTCTCCAAGTCCTCGAAGTAGCTTATATAATCGCGGTAAGCGAACATGGCTGTCGTCCGGTCTTTGAAAAACTGGTCGTTCCAGCTTTTCTTTCCCTCTTTCCACTCCGCTCCCGGCACCTTGTAGAAAGCTGCGGCCAGCTTGAAATGCGCTATCCATTTATCATTCAGCAGATCGGGTACGTCAGTCGTTCCCGGAGCAATGAAGCTGTAGCCCGGATGTCCGTGACGGAACGTCTGCGGATCCATCCCCTGGTACTGAACCCCGTCCGCTACACGGGTCAGCTTGCGGTGCAATTCAAGATACTCCTCCCACACCATGCCGTCCTTAGGATAAGGAACACCGAATTTATCGAAAATATCTTTGTTGTAGTAAGTGACATTCATGCTGTTGTCATAATGCGGAAGCGCATACAATTCACCGTTTGGAGCTTGCAGTTTAATCGCGTCGATCAAGGAGCTGTTGTATTTGCTCAGGTCTACGTTGTACTTTTTAACATAACTCGTTAAGTCTTCTACAAGACCCAGCTTGACATAAGAATTGCTGATCGAAGGGTTACTGGAGTAAATCATGTCCGGGAATTGGCCGGAAGCCAGCAAATCCTCGACGGTAGTCCCCTTCCCGCTCTTGATAATTTCCAGCGTCACGTTCGGAAATTTCTTTTTAACCGCTTCTAAAATATGCTTGTTTATAATAATTTCCGGTTCGGTAAACTGCTGAAACATCGTCAAGGTAACCGGCTCCGTAAACGGTTTGGGAGTTTGCTCGGCATCAGCCGGTGCGGATGCTTGCTTCGAGCTGCACCCTGCCATCAAAGTACTAAGAATTAATGCGGACACCAATACATGCTTTCTTTTGTTAATCATACGTTCCTCCGTTATCCGGCTTGCATAGCCAATGGATTAAAAATGTAGACGATTACAAGTTAGGTTAGCTGCCACTGCCGCTCCATGTCCTCATATTAACTTTTGTCATCGTGAAAGAGTATGGAGGATATCTCCCTTGAGTATGGAGAATATTAACTTCCCTAATAGGAAGCAGACAACAAAAATAGAACCCCTTCCGTTACCGGCAAGAGGTTCTATATCGTTTATGAGGATGTTGTGACGTCCTTTGCTTTACGCGAAAGCATACGTCCGGTTCTCAGCTTCATATTCTCGATCATCTCATACACGATCGGAACGACCAGCAGCGTAAGCAGCGTTGAGGTGGTCAAGCCGCCGATAACAACGACCGCCAGCCCTTTGGAGATGATCGTTCCTTTTGACAGTCCGAGAGCAAGCGGCATCAGCGCGATGACCGTCGCCCCCGCCGTCATGATGATCGGACGAAGCCGTGTCTGGCCTGCCTCCAGCAAGGCGTCCCTGACCGAATGGCCCGCCTCCCGGAGCTGCTGCACCCGGTCGATTAGAACGATCGCGTTGGTCACTACGACGCCGATCAGCATCAGGAATCCGATCAACGAGGTCAGGTTGAGCGACTCGCCGGTCACAAGCAGCCCCAGCAGCCCTCCGATAGCGGCAAGCGGCAGCGAGAACAAGATCGCGAACGGCGCGCTCGCATTGCCAAAGGCAAGCACCATAATCAAATACACAATAAAGACCGAGACAGCCATGGCAAAGAACATGTTGCGGAATTCCTTGTCAATATCTTCCGCGGCGCCCTTCACTTCCGTATGAACCCCGTCCGGCAGCTCTATCGTTTCCAGCAGCTGCGCCACTTTGGCGCTGACGCCGCCCTTATCCTTGGAATCAATTTTGGCCGTAATCCGTACGAATTGCTCCTGATTATCTCGCGGAATCGAGGCCGGGCCTTCCACCTGACGCACCTTCGCTACTTCATTCAGCTTAATGACGCTGCCCGTCGGCGTATGGATCAAGAAGCTTCCGATCTTGTCGACGGAATTTTTGAAGCTGGTATCGAGCATGATCTTAGTTGAGAACGTCACGTTATCGAACTTCAAATCGCCGATTTTTTGCTCGGCCAGCCAGGCGTACATCGACTCGATAATTTGGCCGGAGGACAAGCCGTACATCCGTGCCTTGTTCTGGTCGACCGCAATCTCCACTTCCTTCTTCGTCTCGCTCAGGCTGTCTTCCACATCGAGCAATTCGGGTATTTCCTTCATCTTCGCTTTCACCGCTTCGGCCGCCTTGATGAGCGAGTCCACGTCGTCGCCTCTCAGCATGTAGGAGAAGTCTACGCCGCTTCCTCCACCGCCTCCGCCGAGGCTGACTACGCTGCCTCTTACCTCGGTCCCTTTCGGCAGCATTTCGGTAAACTTCGCCTTCATATCATTAACGAGCGCCTTGGCGTCCGTCCCATCGGTTGCGGAAGCGTTAAAACGGAACCGGTAAGCAACCCGCTCGCTGCCTCCTCCCACCCCGATCAGCGACTGGATGTAGTCGAACGCCGGAGCTCCTGCACCGTTCTTTGTTTCCCGCATCATCGCTTCGATAGCCTTAACGGTTTGATCCGTCGTCTCGAAAGAAGTATCCCGAGGTAAGGTGGCCGATAGCGAGATTTGCTTATCCGAGTTGCTGCTCGGCATGAATTCGAAGGCGAGGAAAGGAACGGTGCCGGCAATCGCCAGAACAAAGGTCAAAAAAGCAAGCAGCATGCTCTTCTTCCGGTTGTTCAGCGACCATTGCAGCGCCTTCATGTAGCTTGCAGATACACGGCCGACCTGGTGCTCGTCGTGATGCTTGATTTTGCCCGAGCGCAGCACCAGCAGTTTGGCCAGCATCGGGATGACGGTTACGGCGACGATGAGCGACGACAGCAGCGCCGCCGACAGCGTGATGGCGAAGGGCCGGAACAAATCGCCGAGCTCGCCCCCGACGAAGGCAATCGGAGCAAATACACCGACGGTCGTCAGCGTCGAGGACGTAATTGCGGAGGCCACCTGAGAGGTAGCCTTCAGAATCACCGATTCCCCACGCTCCTGGGTTTTGACCAGCTCGCTGTATATATTCTCGATAACGACGATGCTGTCGTCGACGACGCGGCCCACGGCAATCGCCATTCCGCCCAAGGTCATAATGTTGAGGGTAATGTCCAAGGGAGCCATAATCAGCAGCGTAACGAGAATGGACAACGGAATGGAGACGAGCACGATTATGGTCATGCGCACGTTTCTGAGAAACACGAGAATCATGATGGAGGCCAAAATCGCCCCAAGCGCTCCTTCCTTAACCATTCCGCTGATCGATTCTTTTACGACATCGGCGTTCTTTTCGATCGATTTGAACGCGACGTTCGGATATGCCTTCTCCCACTGGGCTATTAAGGCATCCGCTTTATCGGCGAATTCCACCGAATTCGTCCCGCTCGTTTTGTACAATATGACGCCGATAGCCGGCTGCCCGTTCAGCCGGGAAAGGAATTTGGACTCCGTAATCGCTTCGACCTTGGCTACCTGATTGAGCAGCAGCGTTTGTCCGCCTGCCGTATTGATCTTGATATTCTCCAGGGTATAAATGCTGTTAATGTCACTCTTCACGCGAACCATTTGGTTGCTGCCGTCCATATCGACAGCACCGACAGGACTCGTACGCAAAGCCGATTGAATGGCTTGGGCCACCTCCGCCGGCATAAGCTGATAGCTGTTGATCGCGTTGCCGTCGATCTTGAGCGTCAGTACCGACTCCTGGTTCCCGATGGAATCGATGTGGTCCACACCCTTGATCGTCCTGAAGCCGGGCTCGAAGACATCCTTGTACAGTCTGTCGAGCTGCTGCTGGTTCATGTTGTCTTTTCCGTATACCGCGAGCGTATATTCCGGAATGGCTGCCATGCCGAATGTCATTACCTTCGGTCTTTCGGCACCTTGCGGAAGCTTGACGTTGGCGATCAGCGCCTCGACGTCGGTTTTGGCTTTATCCGTGTCCTGCCCGTGCTCCAGCTGAATTTCAATCGACGAGAAATTATCGCTGGAATTCGATTGCAAGCTCTTGATCCCGCCGAGACCCGCGACCGCTTTTTCCAACGGCTTGGTGATTTGCTCCAAAATATCTTTGGGAGGAGCTTGGTACTGAGTCTGGATTGCGACGTATGGAATGGAAATTTCAGGGAACAATTCCGCCTTCAGAATGGTAGCCGCATAGGTTCCCCCGCCGAATAACAGCAGGATCAGGATGAGAACGGCCGCTATGTTTTTCATGGAAAAGCGCGTCAATGAGTTCATTTTTATACTCCTTCAATAAGATTGCTAAGTATATAGACGACGCAATTTCCGTTACCCCTTCATTTTCCGTGGGATATTATGTAAAAATTCAGGCGTGTCCCTAGCTCGATTCGCTGTTCACGGTAACCGATCTGTTTCATGCCCGGATCTGATCGAGCTATTCGGTCAAATCGTCCGCTCCCATAACCGGGAATCGGCTTATCGCAAGCATATAGAGCGCAGCCTTCTCTTCGCCTGGATATTGCAGTTTCATCAGTTAAAACAGCATCCGCACCCGGTTGACCTCCGGATCCGCCACATTATCGATCAGATTGAAAGGAATCCTACCTTTCCCTTGCTAAAAATGCAAAAAGCCTACTCTCTTCTATTAAGCAGCACCTTATCCGAGACTGCTATTGCTGAGGAGTTAGGCTATACGTCTATCCATTATTTTTCCAGACAATTCTCCAGCTATTACAACGTGCCCCTTCCGCATTCAGAAGAGGGCCGCAAGGGTATGGTTGAGAGGTGAACTATCGGCGGCTTCCTTCAAGTTGTTCCTTCCGACGGACAGCTTTGCTCTGGGTTAGCAGCAGGCGCTCGCTCCCGTATTCCTTACTTTTTCACGGCATGGAACGAGAGCCATTGCGGAATGGCAGCCAAGGGATTGATGTTCCAATCGCACAACGCATCCAGCTCCTCCTTGGACCTGGTATCAGCGACATCGCTTGATTCATCCACCCAAAACGAACCGTTCTCTGCATACATTTCTTCCATATGCCGGATGGTTAACCCGGATGAGAGGGCAGCGTTCAATATGTCCTGCATACGCCATTTGTAAGTAGGGATATCTCCGAAAGGCCCTGTAGCGTCATATGGCTTGATCACCTTCAAATTTCCCGCAGTTCTCATCCCGAAAGGACGCATAAAGGGATGAATGTCAAACATAATATACGAGCCGCTGCTCTTCAAAATCCTGTGGATTTGGGTATACATCGCTTCCAAATCATTTATCCATACATGGACGCCATTCGATGTATATACGAAATCATAGTCGCTGCTTTTCACTTTGCTCAGTTTCATCGTGTCGTCGCATACAAATTCAATTTCCCATCTTTGTTTGCGGGCAATTGCAGAGGCGTTCTCCATTTGTCTCTCCGATATGTCAACCGAGGTTACTTGGGCGCCCATCAAATGAAACGCAAAGACAGCATGGTTGTCGCCGCTGGATGGAACGCAAATGCGTTTTCCCTGCAAATCCGGAAGCGCCTTTCTAATCAACTCATATGTCACTGGATGAAAAACCGATTCCGGCCGGTTTCTAATTTTGGAAATCGCCTCATCCGTTCTGTATTTTACATACCATGTGTCGGACCACTCATTCCAGCTGTCCTGAATGATACTCTTAGAATTCTCCATAGGATTCCCCCCATAATTATTGCCTCTACAGCCATCATGCGATAATCTGTTATAAAATGGAAGGTGGAAATCATGTATATTGATACTTTACTCCATAATATTGAGGAAGGAGGGCTCTTTAGTTAACCCATAAACACAAAAATCCGCGATGTCCGCGGATCTTCGACTCATTTACTACCACTTGCAGCAAAAAGTTCAATTTCATTCTCAACGGCTCCTCTCGAAAAATGAGTATGCTCACTGCCCATTCTTCCATCCATCACAATCTGGAGCGACTTTTCGACGGTAAATATTTCAATTGTAGCATAGGCTGCTCGCGAGGAATGTCGAAATCCTTTATATTTTACTCATAAATCCCCTTCGCATCCCGTGGCAAGCTCCTTACCTGCTTTAGATACCCCGTCATGTTCGTATCGTCATCCATCGGATAAGTGTAGCCCAAACATTCGGCCACCTCTTGCGCCAAGGTCCGAAACAAGGTACAGGACACGAATATTGCATCCCACAGATGTTCATAACCGGCATCGCTATAGGTTTGTTCATACATCTCCCAATAACCTTGAGGAAGATACGCTTTGAAATATTTCCCCATCTTTCCTGAGGAAACCTGAAAATCATGTCGGGTCCCAATCCGCCATGAAACCATTTCATCAAGGTTTTTCCTGATTACGCCTTCAAACATTTGCTTGGCATAAGGCAATTCGTCCCGCCAAATTCCTTTTGCAACGTTTTGCTGGCACCACCAAAAATTGTTGCAGCAGCTCAAAAACTGCCCTTCCTCCGGCTTTCGGACGTGGTAATCGATATCGGTCGGATCGGATATAACCGGCAGATAGCCGTCCTTATCCAATAATGGAACGGTAAGCTTATCCTTGGTATAGCCATCTAGCATACATTCCTTCGTTTCAATATGCAGGTCGATCCGATTTCCGTCGGTAAAAAGCATCAAATACCCGTAAGACCGGTCAAAATTCATGGTCTTACCTGTAAGCCAATCATTTTTATCCGGCTCCTGAAGCATTAGCAACTCCCCAAATCGATGGATCCACGCTTCATCTTTAATAAAAGAGGCCGTTTCCGTCACGACATACACAATATCATAATCCTGGAACATATCCTTTGGGGCATGGGGATTGGTTCTGGAGCCGTTCATATAGACAGCCCGTATTCGTTCATCCTCTTGAGCCGTCCCTATAATTAAATCAAACATCTCTTGCTCGCTTCTCAAGACCGCTCACCTCTCTATCTTACTGGCCGCGAATCAAAAAGGAGCCGCCTGCAGAGCATGCTCCTTCCGTACCATAGCTTTTCCTATTCGTTAGTCCCGGCTTTCAATAAGAGCTCTTCTATCGAGATGCCATTAATTTTTAGTCCCTTAATATTGCAATTTATAAGATCTACATTGGATAGATTACAATCTACAATGGCGCTGTTAGGAATATTTAAATTTTGGAGAGTAACCGGCTGTTCCGCCCCTGCATTACGAATCGCGATTCCGCTAATATTAGCCCCGTCAATTTCCAGATTCGTTAAATTGGCGTCGCTTATTTTCCCGTTAACCATGTTCATATCGTTAAAGTAACAGTGCTTAAGATCGGCATAAGTAACTTTTACATAAGGAAGGGAAATATCATGGAATGTAACACGTTCAGCTCTGCAGTCGATAAATTCCGATTCTGAAATATTACTATTTTTCACCAGCAGCTTTTGTTTTGGTTCCCGTTTATCGATAATTTCAATGATTTGTTCCACCATCTCTTCATCAACCTCATTCTCTCAGGAATATGAACCTTGTTTTCTAGCAATCGTGCTGGACTCATCAGTCCTTTGGTATAAAGCAGGTAACCCCGCCATGGATACAGATAGCCTCAACATCGGTGATTCGCCGGACTTCACACTGTTGCTTGGCTTCAAACTCTTGTATTCTCTCTTCGATGCTCTTCTCATGCGGGAACTTATCTTCTCTGCCGTAATGAGGGAAGACAATCTCATTATTCAAGTGAAGCGCAGTGAGATCGGTTAAACCAACCTGATTCATATAAGGGGTAAAGTGAGCGACAATGTGAATATCCGGTCCTAAAGCAAGCGTACCCGCGCTGATTCCCATAAGTACCTTGCCTTGGCTGCCGAGCTCTTCAATGATTCTGTCCGATCCGCTTACTCTAAGATGATGCAGCAGGTAAAAAGGATTTCCGCCGCCCAAGCATATCACGTCATACTCTCGTAACCGTTCAGCATCCTCGAATTCAATGTCCAAAAAATCTTTCTCCAAAGCTTGTTTAGCTTTGACATTCGGCCGTGCCTGGGACCTTAACTGGACAGCAGCAGTGGTAATTATTACGGCAGCCGATTTCAGCGGGCTTTGATCCAACAGGCGAAGGAAGGCTTCTGTTATATGCGGTGTTGTAAATCCGGCCGAGGTTAGCAGCATTTTCCTCATGCTTCCACCCCCGATTCTAGCTGCTGGAATAGTTTGGCGGTATTCCATTTACGGTTGAGACCAAACCGTCTATACTATTTTCAATGCAAATAAAAAGAGGTGGCATCATGACAACTATTTATGATTTTACAGTGCGCAAATCGAATGGAAACCGGATTCCATTATATGAATTCGAAGGAAAGCCCGTTGTGATCATCAACACAGCAAGCAAATGTACATATACTCCGCAATTTGCCGACCTGCAGCGACTTTACGATCAATACAGCTCATCCGGCGTAGAGTTTATCGGGTTTCCGTGCAATCAATTCGGCGAACAGGAGCCCGGCACCAATCAGGAAGCGGAAGCCTTCTGTCAAATCAATTATGGCGTAAAATTTCCGATCTTCTCGAAGATCGAAGTCAACGGCCTTCATGCACACCCTTTATTCGATTACTTAAAACAAGCAGCCCCATTCAAAGGCTTCGATGAAACCAACATCAATGCCAAGCTGCTAAAAATGATGATCACCGAGAAAAATCCGGAGTGGCTCTCAGGGAACTCGATCAAATGGAATTTCACCAAATTCCTGATAAATAAAGAAGGACAAGTTGTGGAAAGATTCGAGCCGAGCGACGAAATGGACTTGCTCTCGCGTAGTATTGAAGCGCAGTTGAACAGCTGATTTGTGGTGAGGTCAGTCGAAATGATAAGTATTCTTAATAGTCAGGGCATCCGGTCACAACGATCGGGTGCCTTTGATTCTTTATTCCGCTCTCTCTTTGTTATCCGGTTTTATTTCCAGAACCGAAGCCAGTCACATAGCCATCTAAGTCTCGAATGGAAAAATCCTTCCAAGACCCCCAATCGTACTCGGTAACCTTAGGTTCGGAGTCGATAATCGCACCGTTGGTTTTTAGTTCAACGAATAAAGCATCCAACTCGTCATGGTTTCTCACATATGCGTATGTATTCCAAGTTCCCTTATTTGGCCTGACATCATCCATACTTTGAGCCTGAATTAATTTGAAGCCTAAACCGAAATGATCTCGAATGGCCCAGTGCTCATTCACCTCACACCCCAAAGCTTCCTCGTAATATTTCTTGGATTGTTCCAAATCGGAAACGAGCAGGACTGTCAGGGAATTTTCAAATCTTGCTTTGACTGTTTCGGACATGAAGCTACCACACCTCCACTAATTTCACCCAAATAAAGCCCACCAAATTGGAATATTATGAATAATTCTCCACTTATCATACCGTACATTTGTTCGCTTGTAAATATTATCCTTTTAAGGTAAGCGTTTCACGTAAGCGCTGGATGTCTCTAATCGGGGGCAAACCAAACATACGGGCATATTCACGGCTGAAATGCGAGGGACTCTCGTAGCCCACCCGAAAGGCCGCCTCGCCAGCTTCTATCGTATCGGTAAGGAGCAGCCGGCGTGCCTCCTGCAGTCTGATCTGTTTTTGGTATTGTATCGGGCTCATCCCGGTTACTTCCTTGAAATAATCATAAAAGGACGAGGTACTCATACGAGCCTCCGCTGCCAATTCATCCACCCGTAAGGGGAAAGCGAAGTCGCGGTTCATCCGCTCAACTACCTTTGCTATCCTCTGAGCATGGCTGCCGATTAAAGCAAACTGCTTAAGCGCAGCGTTTGATTCATTTTGGAGAACCCGGTAAATGATCTCGCGGATGGCATACGGCGCAAGCACAGGAATATCCTGGGGCGCCTCCAGCAGCTTGACAAGCCGCAGCACGGCATCGAGCAGCGTATCGCTCATCCGGCTTACCACCAGGCCTCGTCCGGGGTCGCGTTGGGATGCTAATACAGGTTCGGAGGCTTGAATAACATCGAGGATCTGGTTCATATCAAATTGTAATTGTAGGCTCAAATACGGAGCAGCCTGTGCAGCCTCTATGACTTGTCCTGTTATGGGCAAATGCACGGACGCTGTTAAATAGCTGCTCGGATCATACCGGTAGCTCTCTTGTCCCAATATGACAACCTTCGAGCCCTGTGCCACGATACACAAGGACGGCTCATAGACGGAATAGACCGGTTCGGATAACCGGGACGTGCGAATAAAACGCAAGGCGGGAATCTGCGTCTCATGCGTACCGTCATGTTTTGTGAAATGCTCGATTATGCGCACCAATTCTTGTGATCGTTTAACGGACCATTCATCCATCATTTCTCCCCCCGTTCATCCAGCTCATGATCCTAACTCTATAATCTTTTGGAGGATTAGGCAATTGCAGCGTATCATCCGGCTACCGCCCTTCTTTCAATTGGAGCCATAATGAGTTTGTAAGAAGCAGGTCAGCCAGGATTCCCAATCGGAAGGAGAAGATGATAATGAACAACGGCAACACCAATCCGCATCCCTACGTCGGCATGTGGGTGACAAAGGATGGATATATCCGGCACGAGCTGCTGCCTAATGGTAGATATGACGAAGCCCGCGGCAGCCGCAAGAGCGCCTATCAAGGGAGCTATACCATTGTAGGCGATCATATCGAATATGTTGACGATACAGGGTTTACCGCCGACGGCGATTTTCGGGAATCGGTACTTTACCACGCGGGTATGGTGCTCTATCGGGAAGAGCAGCGGAAATAACAATTAAGTATACGGAAGTCTAATAGGAATGATAAAAGGAGAGATGCATAATGTCGGCTATAAAAGGTAAAGTTGTTGTCATTACAGGGGCAAGCAGCGGGATAGGAGAAGCGACAGCACGCTTACTCGCCAGCCATGGCGCCCATGTCGTTATTGGCGCCAGGCGATTGGAGAGACTGGAAGCACTGGCATCCGCCATACATGCAGAAGGAGGCTCTGCAGTGCATCAACGGCTGGACGTGACCGAAATGGACCAGGTGCAGTCGATTATCGAATTGGCACTGAGCCGGTTCGGACGCGTCGATGTCATATTGAACAATGCCGGCGTGATGCCGCTCTCGCTCTTGGAGGCCTTGAAGATCGATGAATGGAACCGCATGATCGACGTCAATATCCGCGGCGTTCTCCACGGCATTGCTGCCGGGCTTCCCGTCATGCAAAAGCAAGGCTTCGGCCACTTTATCAACGTGGCTTCCATTGGTGCTTATGCGGTTTCTCCGACTGCGGCGGTATACTGCGCTACCAAATACGCCGTTCGGGCGATTACCGAAGGCTTGCGGCAGGAAGTCGGACGCGACATCCGCGTGACACTCGTTTCACCGGGTGTCACGGAATCCGAGCTCGCTGAGAGCATAACGGACGACGAGGCGAGGCTGCTGATGAAAGAGTATCGGCGTGATGCTATCCCGGCGTCCGCCATAGCCCGCGCTATAATGTATGCCATGGAGCAGCCGGCCGAAGTCGATGTAAATGAACTCGTTGTCCGGCCAACGGCTCAGCTTGCTTGAAATGTAGAAAGCGTAATACTAATCTTGTAAAAAACATGACAGCCGCTCATTCCTCGAGATGAGCGGCTGTCTTTGTGTTTTCACACGGTGTTTTTCAGTCCTTTTGAAAGAGTTTTGAAACAAAACAAGCTCTTGTCTGACGGCAAATACTATGACACGTAGGTTATGGGAAGAATTAATGTTGGATCCCACTTTCATGAGTCATGAAAAAGTAACGGTTTTTGTTAGAACATCCAACACCCGGGTTCGCACATCGTTCTTGGAAACGAAGACTGCCTCTCCGTTGGCATCAAAGCAGTAAGCAATAGGTATGGATACGTCGCTGCCTCTGAAAGAGCCGTCGGCGTGACTCGTACCGATAATCATAGTGTTGTAAGCAACAGCGATCTTGCGGGCTTCATGAATCCATTCGTCGAACTGTTCCTCGCTGAACATTCCTACTCCGATGGGATGGACAATGAGGTCGATGCCGCAGGTATCTTGACCAGCCACTCCTTGCCTGACCAGCTCATCGCATAAAATGTGACCTATCTTCAGACCCTCAATCGATATAAAGGCTGTCTGGCTGTATTTGATCCGATCCAACACGATATCGCCGGAACGGTTAATAAGAATGGCTCTGTCCTTCGGACTCTCATTCAGCCTTCTATAGCCTCCAATGAGTATCTTGCTGTACTTCTTCGCCAAGCTGCATGCTTGCTGCACATTTTCATTCAAATAGCCTTCCGGAAAGATCACGCCGTCAACCGACGGATGGTCTCTTAGCTCATTCTCCAGTTGAACAATGGTTTTCTCAAGCTTGGGCTGCATAAGTAAAAGCTTCATTTGAACCTCCGGATCGAATTCCAATTTTTACCCCCGACCATTATTTCAACACCTTACACTCATTTCCTTTGTTAGGGTTAACCGATTTACCAAGTAAGAACAAAACCTTTCAATAACTTACTAAATTTGATATACTATAAAAAAATGAGTAAATTATAAATCAAGAAGGAGGCGACAAACCTATGTCCGATCAAGCAAATTTCATGGAAATAGGAATAAGCACGTTTTTGGAAGCTACACCGGACCCGGTAACCGGGAAGACTATAAGTCATGCCGAACGGCTGCGCAACGCGGTCGAGGAGATCGTACTGGCCGATCAGGTCGGGCTGGACGTCTATGGGGTCGGCGAGCATCATCGGGCCGACTACGCGGCAAGCTCACCCGCTGTTGTATTGGCGGCTGCCGCCGCAATGACCAAGCGGATCAGGCTCACGAGCGCCGTTACCGTGCTGTCCTCGGACGACCCGGTACGGGTATATCAGGCCTTCTCCACCCTGGACGGCATTTCCAACGGCCGCGCCGAAATTATGGCAGGGCGGGGATCGTTCATCGAGTCGTTCCCGCTGTTCGGATACAGCCTGGACGATTACAATGAGTTGTTCGAAGAAAAGCTGGAGCTTCTGCTGGCCATCAGAGAATCGGAGAAGGTAACCTGGCGCGGCGGTCATCGCCCCGCTATCCGTGATCTGGGCGTCTATCCTCGTTCCGTGCAAAATCCGCTGCCGGTCTGGATTGCAACTGGAGGAAGCCCGGAATCCGCCGTCCGCGCAGGGATGCTAGGTCTTCCGGTAGCCTTTGCCATTATCGGAGGCATGCCCGAGAGCTTCGCTCCGCTGGTCGAGCTGTATAAAAAGGCTGCTGTTCAGGCCGGACACGACCCTGCCAAGCTGCAGATAGCAACCCATTCTCATGGATTCGTCGGAGAGACGACGGAGCAAGCAGCCGATTTATTCTTCGCGCCTACGCAGGCCCAAATGAACGTCATCGGGCGTGAGCGGGGATGGGGGCAGAATTACAGCCGCGCCACGTTTGATGCTGCCCGCAGCCTTCGGGGTGCGCTGTATGTCGGCGATCCTGAGTACGTTGCGGAGAAAATCCTTTTACTGCGCAAAAACCTGGGAGTCACCCGGTTCTTCCTGCATGTCAATGTAGGCACGATGCCGCACCGCGAAGTACTGCGCGCCATCGAGCTGCTGGGTACGAAAGTCGCGCCCATCGTACGTAAAGAGCTTGCCCGGATCGAATCCGAGAAGTAAGCTCATCACGGCTATATCGTAAAAAGAGTGCGAACTCCATCCGGGGTTGGCACTCTTTCTCTTTGACGGGACGCGTCTCCCGTATTACGATAAGTAGAATGAGGCAATAAATCGTTTTAATAGAAAAAGCCGGTGATCCCGCCACCGCTATGGCTTACAATAGAACAAGGTTAATAGGCAAACACATAAAGCAAAAAAGGAGAATTGTTATGTCCGACCCTCTCAAGTTTACGGAATCATCCCCCGGCGGCAGCGGCCTTAATCTGCACTCGGAGTGTGATCGCTGCTTCGGCTTGTGCTGTGTCGCGCTCCCTTACGCTGCGTCGGTCGACTTCGCGCAGGATAAAGACTCCGGGCAGCCCTGTTCGAACCTGCAGCCGGATTTCCGCTGCGGCATTCACTCGAGCCTCAGGCAGCAGGGCTATCGGGGCTGCACGGTTTATGAGTGCTTCGGCGCTGGCCAGCACGTTTCCCAGGGTACCTTTGGCGGACAGGACTGGCGCCAAGCGCCCGAAACGGCAAAAGCCATGTTCGAGGTGTTCCCGATCATGCGTCAGCTTCATGAGCTCCTCTCGTATTTGACCGAGGCGCTGACGCTGCAAGCCGCTGCCCCGATCCGCGATGAGCTCCGGCAGGCGTTCGAAGAGACGGAACGCCTTGCCTGTCTCGATCCCGGCTCTATCCTGGAATTGGACGTTCACGCCCACCGGGCGGAGGTCAACGTTCTGCTCCTTAAAGCCAGCGAGCTTGCGCGCGGCGAGGCGCTTCGATCTCACAAGGGATCCTCAGGCCGCAAGAAGACCTACGGCCGGGGAGCCGACCTCATCGGCGCCAAGCTGAAGGGTGCCGATCTTAGAGGCGCCAACTTAAGAGGAGCCTACCTTATCGCCGCCGACTTAAGAGGCGCCGATCTCAAGGCAGCCGACCTTATCGGAGCCGACCTCCGGGATGCCGATCTGAGGGGTGCTGATCTTACCGATTGTATTTTTCTAACGCAATTCCAGATTAACGCAGCGAAGGGCGATGCCCATACGAAGCTGCCACGATCGCTTACTCGCCCCGCGCACTGGTCTGCCGGGAATTGATTTATTGGCGCTCCTTTTACTTCTTACAGTTATGGAGCGCTCATTTCTATCCTTTTATCTCCACTAATCTGACAGTCCGGCTTGCAGGGCCAGTCTTTCCCCCGGTACGAACCCACCTTAATAACTAATGACATGCTTCCCGTTTAAAACATTCCAACATGGGAAAAAGTGTATAATATCATACACTAACATGAGGTTACCCATGCCGAAATTCCCATTCCTCAACCGGAACGACCAGCCCCAGCCCCCAGCAAACAACAAAACCGGCAACGATGAGCATCAAGAACCGTTCGAGGACGTCGACCGCCCCTTGGAGGAGCGTTTGGCCTGGATACGTATGCAGCTGACCGACAATTCCGATGTGGCTTATCACACCTTTGTCGCCGGACCGATGATCCCTTGCGCCATTGTGTATTTGCGCGGCATGGTCGATTTGAAAGTCCTGCAAGAAGACGTGCTGAAGGTTCTTTTCCGCATGGATGCGGCGGATGCCGATGAATTTCGCATGCAGCTATTTGACCGGAAACAGCTGTCCATTTCGGATTTTCGCTGGTTGTCTACGCTGTCGGATGGAATCGCATCGGTCTTGGACAGCAAAGTGATTCTTCTTGTTGACGGCGAGCACACGATTATTGAGTTCCCTTTGGCAAAGCATGAAAAACGGGCCATAGATGAACCCCCTAACGAGCCCGGGATCCGGGGACCGCGCGAAGCCTTTATCGAAGACTTAAGTACTAATTTAACGTTAATCCGCAGGCGGTTGAAGACTTCGAAATTCAAAACGGAGAACATGCGGGTCGGAGCTTTGTCCAAGACCCGAGTCGTCATTGCCTACATTGACGGGCTGTGCAAGCCCGAGCTTCTTGAAGAAGTGAAATACCGGTTATCGAAGATCGAGATTGACGGTGTATTGGGCAGCAGCGTCGTTGAGGAATATTTGGACGATACCCCCTTCTCCCCTTTCCCGCAGCTGCAATATACGGAACGGCCTGATATTATGGCTGCTGCACTGCTCGAAGGACGTGTGGCGATTATCGTCGACGGGTCGCCGATAGCGCTCATTGCCCCCGTCACGCTCATGATGCTGCTGCAATCCTCCGAGGATTATTACCAGCGGTTTGTCGCTTCCACATGGATCCGATGGATTCGCTATGTGTTTCTATTCGTATCTTTGCTGCTGCCGTCGACCTATGTTGCCATAACAACCTTTCATCCGGAGATTATTCCTTCGAAGCTGCTGTTAACGGTTATGTCCTCCAGGGAGATTGTTCCTTTTCCCGCGCTCATCGAGGCCTTCATCATGGAAATCTCTTTTGAGGCGCTGCGGGAAGCAGCAATCCGCATTCCGAAGTCCATCGGCCAAGCGGTATCGATCATCGGGGCACTCATCATCGGCACGGCGGCAGTGGAGGCGGGAATTGTGTCGGCGGCGATGGTCATTATCGTCTCGTTGACCGGCATTGCCTCTTTCATTAGCCCGCACTACGACCTAGGCTTGTCCTTCCGGCTTCTGCGCTTTCCGATCATGATTTTGGCGGGTCTGTTCGGCCTGTTCGGCATCGCCTGCAGCTTGCTGTTCCTTTACATTCATCTCATTAATTTGCGATCGTTCGGGGTAGCCTATTTGTCCCCCATCACTCCTTTTGTGCCGAGCGATTTGAAGGATACTTTGGTTCGAGCGCCTTGGTGGCTCATGAATAAACGGCCGAAGCCATCCAGCACAAAGAACGAGATGAGGCAGCGCAAAACGGGGCGTAAATGGTCGTATTCAGAGGAGGAGAGCGAGGATTAAGACTACATGTTCCATACATTTCCTTCGTTTGTCCATCGGTCTGCTCTTGTTATTAGTGCTTAGCGGCTGCTGGAATTCCATTGAGCTGAATGACCGTGCCTTTGTAAAAATGATCATGATCGACAAAGCCGAATCCGGAATGGAAGTAACGCTCGCGTTCCCCTTACCTAACCGTCTCATTCCCGGACAAGCCGGAGGCTCCGGCGGACAAGGACAAAACCCTTTTACTTACGTGTCCAAAAAGGGACGCGATATCGGTGAGGCTTATCGTTTTATTCAATCGGATTTGTCCCGCAAAATAACATTCGGCCAGACAACGGTCATCATCATCGGGAGCGCTCTGGCCAAGGAAGGAATCCAGCCTATTCTCGAATTTGTCGCGCGGGAACCGCGGTTTCACATTAATGCAGCCGTGTTCGTAGCGCCGGAAAAGGCTCAGGCGATAGCCGCGGTACCGATTGTTTTCGAGCGATTTCCCTTCGATATCCTGGTTGCTTACAGCAAGCAGCATCTCACCGTCCAGACGACGGTAAAGGATTCTCTTATGGCCAGCTTTGTAGGGGGAGATATGTTAATACCAATGCTTCATTTTGAAACGAAAACGATACCTACCGAAAAACAAAGCATTATGAAATGGATGGGCACTGATGGAGCAGCCATATTCAAACAAGGGAAAATGGTAGCCGAGCTGAATACGAACGAAATGCGCGGTGCTTTATGGATTCAGGAGACGATCAAGGATTCGGAGATCACCGTTCCGTCTACCAAAGACGGCAAGGAAGTAAGCTTTATCGTCAAAAATAACCACACTACGATCAAGCCGGTAGTTTCCGGCGATCAAATCACAATGAACATTTACACTAAGGCGGATGCCGATCTTATCTCCTCGGAGTCCGATATTAACTTCAAGGATGGGAAGCAGCGGGCTATTCTGGAGAACGACCTTGCTAGACTTGTCGAAGACCGCATGTCCAAAGCCATTACGAAGTCGCAAGGAGCAGGGGCGGATGTATTTCAGTTCGGCAATCATATCGACTGGAACTACCCGCACAAATGGTCCGAGATTGAATCGCAATGGCGTACTATCTATGCCAAGAGGGTCAAGTTTAACATTCAGTCCCGAATTGTTATTAAGCATTTAGGCACGGAGAAAAATCCTCTGCGGATACGGAACAACACGAGAACGGAGGTTGGAGCGTGATTCTGATCGGGGTCGTGTTTGTCTTCATTATCGGATTCGAGTGGTTTTATCTGAGAAGAAAGCAGCGAAAGCGCCGGACTTTTCTTTTGGCGTTAGGAACCGCGTTGATTCTCTTTCTCGGGGAGGAAGTATTGTATTTTTTCAAAGAAGATTTTGCGTTGGTGCGAGTTATTCAATATGTCTTTGGCCCCATTGAAACCCTAATCACGGGGGAAGGTGCGAATAAATGATTAACCAGTCGGGACGCGTAACCCAGCTGCAAATCTACATGCTGTTTACTCAATACCTGTTTACGACCATGATCGGATTTTTGATGGGTACGTTGATCGAGAAAGGGGGCTATGCGGCGTGGTTGTCTCTGATTGCAGGCGCTGCAGGAGGCGTTTTCCTTACCTATATTTCCTATAGACTGGCGATCAGGCGGCCCACTCGATTTTTCGGTCATTACGGCCATACCATTATCGGAAAATGGCTCCATTACCCGCTCGTGGCTCTGATGATTTTCTCTTTCTTGTTCTCGGCAGCGTTCGTAATGAGAGAGCTTCAGGATTTCATCAGCGACGTTTATTTATCCAACACGCCGGCTTGGGCCGTCGCCTCCGTCTTCGGCATCTGTGTGGCTTACGCCGTACGTTCCGGCATAACCACTATTTTCCGGGCAGCTCAAGGCATCTTTTTCTTAAGCATCTTCGGCGTGCTAATCGTCCCTCTGTTCGTCGGTGAAGGAATGAATCCGGATATGCTGATTGCGCTGACGAATCATTTTAAACTGAAAGGAATATGGAGCGGCACTTATCTCGTGACGGCCCTTTACGGACAGATGAATTTCATCTTGTTCCTGCTCCCTTACTTTGCCAAGCCCGGTAAAACGATGAGATCGATAGGATGGGCCGCAGCCACTTCGATATTCATTATTTTGACGCATATGATTCCAACGCTGTTAATATTCGGACCTCATTTGTCTGCGAATTTATTTTTTCCGGAGCTGGAGTTAATCAGCTATGTACGGATCGGGTCGTTTCTGGAAAATTTGGATCCCATCCTCATTTCCGTATGGTTGTCCAGCTTGTTCATCAAAATCAGCTTGTTCGTGTTCGTGTCCGTTATTGCGCTCACCCACTCCTTCGGACTGCAGGACCATAAACCATTCTCCTTCTCCATGACAGCCGCCATGATTACGTTATGCTTGCTCATGGCACGGACTGCTCCGGAGCTGTCCGAGGCGTTGAATCACGGCGAGATGACTTTTCTTATTGTCACTGAATGCATCCCTATCGTTTATTTGCTTGTGGATCGGATACGGTTCCGTAAGCTGACAGACTCGGCATGACGGCATAGAGCCGTACAGCTTGCTGCACAGCTCAGAGACAAGCACACGTGCAAAAAGGGCAATGCAAACAAGCTGCCGGTGTCCCGGCAGCGAGCATGTTGAGATTCCATTGGAATTGAAGCAGCAGCAGGGTGTCCTGAGGCATTCTTCAGGCTGCATAGATTGGCACCCATCGGACAGGAAATCCGTTATTTCCTGAAATGACGCTGTTTTGGGAGTGCGATCGGACAGAGGATCCGTTATTTGCCAATTTCACCAGGAAAAACTGCGGTTTTAGGCAAAATAAAGGATCTGTTGTCCGATCACTCAGCAAATAGAGCCATTTTGGGTGAAATAACGGATTCACGGTCCGCAGCAACTAGCAACAACTCCTAAACGCTACCAACGCTCACCAATACTGCTCTCGTATTGAAAATTTGATATCGCTCCGAAAAACAGCGTAAACTCAACGTTTTTGTCCATAAAAAAAGAGACCTCCCCCGCATAATAAGCATGCAAGGGAAGTCTCCGGCGGTCCGGTCAACTAAATAAATCATACTATTTAACTCGGATATAATCAATGGAAATATAGCTCTCTTTTACGTTCTCTCAATTTGGCTCCACATCGTCACCATATCGATCCAGCCGCGGTGCTCCGTAATCTTCCCGTCGACAACGCGGTACTGACGGTACAGCGTCACATCGATCGTATTCCCCGTTGGCGCTTTGCCAAAAAACATCCCTTGATGCGTGCCTTTGACGTTCATCTTTACAAGCACCTTGTCGCCTTGAGCTAGGACGTCTTCCAGCGTGTAGCGCTTATCCGGGAACGCCTCGCCTATTTTTGCCGCAAATTGCTTCAAGCCTTCCTTGGACTGGTAAGAACGCTCCTGATAATCCGCTGACAAGAAATGCTCGGTGCATTCCATCTCATGCCGGTTCCAAAATGCTTCTATAAACACCGTCACCGTCTCCATATTTGCCTGCTCCATTGTCTTCATCTCCGCACAGCTCCTTTGTTCGTTATCGGTATGGTAATGACTTGCACGTCATTTAGCTTGAAGCTGGGGCAGCAGCGTCCCCGTATCGAACCAGCCGCGATGCTCGACTATTTCGCCTTCGGCGAACCGGAATTCGCGGAACTGGGTGATGCTGACGGATTTGCCGGTCGGCGCCTGGCCTGCGAACATCCCCGTATGCGTGCCCGTAATAATTATTCTTGCCGTTGCTTTCTCGCCTTCGGCAAAAATCTCATCGATACCATATTGGCGGTCGGAAAAAGCTTCCATCATTTGTTGGGCAAAAAATTGATCCGTACGTTCCAGCTCGCTCCGATTCGAAGCATCTTCGATAAATGCGGTTACCGCTTCGGTATGGTTCTGTTCCCTTGTATTCATTGTCACAACATCTCCTTTGTGATTGATTATTAGCTTGGATTCCATGCGTTCCATGACGCTAGCTCGATGTCCCTAAATACGTTACTTAAAGGTCACATTTTGGAGAAAAAAAATAGTACTACGCATTCCGTCCATATGCTGCCGCCGCTGCTCCGGCTGTAAGCAATCGGGTTAGCTCCACAAATGCACCGACCGCTTGCTCGACCCTCTCCCTCACCCCACCGTCGGTTGGTTGACCATTGGAGTCAAAGCTATGCGATCCGTATCCGATGGATATCCATTCCGGACAATTTACACCGTGCAAATTGCGTACAATCGTTTGCAGATTCGATAGCGAGCTTACCCCTACCGGACCGCCTGCAGAGCTGACGGATAGCACCGGCTTGCCGGATACGTGGCTTCCATTCATGTAGTCCAAAGCGTTTTTCAACATTCCTGATACGGAGCCATGGTATTCCGGACTAGCCAGAATCAAGCCGTCGGCTTCTGCAACCTGCTGCACTAAGTATCGGGCATTAGCATCAGACTCATAGACATTCGGAGAAAAAAACGGCAGCGGCAGCTCCCGCAGCTGAATCAATGTAACGGAGCATTGGTGGCGGGCTTCCAACTGACGTCCAATGTATTGCAAGAGATAAGTACTTGTAGCTTCTTCACGGTTACTTCCCGCTATCATCGTGATTTTCATAGTAAATCCTCACCCTTCATTATGGATTAACGGGTCTGCGTGCCGCCGGCTGACAAACAAACCTGTTTGTGATAATAAGTGACTATATCGTCACACTTATAATACGTTACCATTAAGTAACATGTCAAGCGCCAGCAAAATATTTTGTGGCAAGGAGGTGTTCAAGTGGAAAATGAAATATTTAAAGCTCTCGCCGATCCGAGCCGCCGCACCTTGCTCGATTTGCTACACGCATCGGACGGACGAACGCTGAACGAGCTGTGCGCCCCTTTGGAGATGTCAAGATTCGGCGTTATGAAGCATCTCAACCAGCTAGAGGATGCCGGACTTATAACGACCCGGAAGGTCGGCCGGGAAAAGCTGCATTATTTGAATGCGGTGCCCATTCGTCAAATCTATGACCGATGGGTAAGCAAGTACGCCGAACCGTGGGCTATCGGATTAACCTCACTCAAAAACGAATTGGAGCGTGAAACGCATATGGAAATAAAACCGCGTCATGTCAACCGTATCGCCATTAAAGCGACACCCGAGCAAGTGTGGCAAGCATTAACCGATCCGGCCAAAACCTCCAAGTTTTGGTTCAACTGCTCGATCCGCTCGACTTGGGAAATCGGCTCTCCTTTTGAGCTGTGGGACAATGAAGGTGTAAAAAAAGCGGAAGGCATCCTCCTCGAGCTCGATTCGCCTTGGAAGCTGGCCATGAGCTGGAGGTTCGTCTCCTTTCCCAACACGGAGAGCGATTCTCCGTCCCGTCTAACGTGGGAGATTGAGCCGCATGCCGAGTTCCCGAGCGTCTCTCTGGTTACCGTCGTGCATGACGAAATCGAACAGGCGGAACAAACCGCCAAAATTCTCGAAAACGGTGTGCCGATCGTCCTTTCCGGCATGAAGACCTTCCTGGAGACGGGCTCGACGCTCGTCGGCGGGTAAGGGAAAAAGAGCAGTTGCCGCAGAGAATCTGCGGTGGCTGCTCTTTTGGTATTATGGTGCTATCCCGCTCTCCGCCGGAAATCATCCCAGTTCACAGTAGATCGCGTTAGTAAAAGCTATCATCGTATAGCACTCGTTCATGACGCCGTGCAGCTCGGCACGCATCCATGTTAAACCATCCGTATCGATGGAGACCATGGCATGACTCGCTCCAAAAGGCATCGCAACCGTTCGGAAGACTCCCGTGTTGCCGACCAGCCGAACCTCCAGCGTCTGCTCCGGCAGCGTCCACTTGGACGCGCGGCACTCGTAATCCAATCGAATGGATACCTCGATCGATCGGCTTTGTTCCGTCAGCGGCAGCACGCCGCCAATACCTGCAACGGTGCCTTCCGCAGCGGCTGCCGTCATGGTGAGCAGCGGTCCCATCGTTACGGCGACCGCGCCTTGCGCGATGGCATTAGCCGGGTTGTCGTTCCCGGCATAAGTGACCGCCACCGGCTCCGGCTCCACAGCGCCGGGATCCGAGTCGTGCCAATCGCGTCCGCAGGTCGCCGCAACGCGATAGCCCCGGTTCAGCACGTCCGTCCACAGCGCGAACGCCCGCTGATTGCTCGTTCGCACGGCCGGAAACGTCCCGGACCAAACCTCGATAAAATCGATTTCGCTCCAATCGGAAATTTCGTACTCCCAATAACAGCCCGTGCACATCGGACTTCCTACTCTGTAGGGATGGGCAAGACCCGCCAAGGCTCCGAGTGATTTTACCTCGCGTAATCCCAGAGCCAAATCCCCAGGTCCCAGCATCCGCCAATCTGCATAGCCTTGCTCCTCAAAGCCGAGCACAAGCATATGACCGTAAAAAGTCGTCCACTCCAGCCCGTTCAGGATGGAGATCCCTGTCGCCTGCTCGATCTCTTCCTTGCCCGGCAGGCCGGACGTCGTGTTATGGTCGGTCAGCGCGATCCAGTCCAGCTCCAGCGCGGCTGCGCTCATAGCGAGCTTGTGCAGTGTCTGGCGGCCGTCGCTGTGGAGCGTATGCGTATGGAGCTCGCAAGCAAGCCAACGCTCGGACGTGACAGCTCCTGATCTACGAATGTCCATGTCCATCCTCCCTCGTCCACCCCGACACTTGAAGCTCGTACTCGCACACATCGGTGACAACCGCATGCACGCTTATCGTAATCCGCCATAAGCCTGCGGATACCGGCCCCGGCAAAAATCCGGGCGTTGACTCCGCCACGCCGATGCGGTGCTCCTGTTCCGGCGAGTGCCGGTGCGCCGCGCCGCGAAAGCCGCTGGGATCGTCCAGCGACAGCGTAAGCAAATTTTGCAGCGGAAGCGCCTGCTCCCAGCGCTGCAAATAGTGGCCGAGCTGCGGATCTTCCATATACCGAGGCGCCGCCTGTTGAATGAGCTCCAGCGCGCGGCTTCGGTCTTCCAGCAGCTTCGGTGAATAGCTGAATCGGATCGATAATCCGTCAAATCCAGGCTCCGCCACAAAGGTATAAACGATTTGGCTTTTAGAAGCAACGGGTGTCAGACGTCCTTGAACTTCCACCAAGGCTCTCATGCTTCGCTCCACAGCCGTCCGATCGGCTCATCCGCCGACATAGTAAGCTCTTTTGACGTCTCTATCGCCACGCCCGGCAAATAATCGTCATTCAGCATAAAAGCCTTCAGCCCGCGAACCGTAACGATCCGGTCGCCGCCCTCCAGCCACACCGCCGCAATCTCTTCTATATCGCTAATGACCGTGCCCGAAGGCAGCTTCACCGTTGTCGAGAACCATTCGTAAGGCCCATTATATACAGCCCGGAACCCTGCTAGCTGCCAGTCTCCGAACGAGCTTGAATAGATTGCGTCGCTTCCTTTGAGCTTCACGCGCACATCTATGCTTGTAGCCTTCTGCAGCGCCGGCTCATGAGCCCACTTGGACGTCTGAACGTACAAGTAATCCCGCACATCCATAACCTGCCACGGCTCCGCGCCCGTTCCGACGGCAGGCAGCTGCGACAAGTACCGGTGCCGCTGATACTCCCAGGCCATCATCCGGTACGTAAACGGGAACGCGTCCATCGCGCGCTCGCGCGGCTCGGCAGCCGGATTCCAACGGTATACCGGTGTCAATAGCAGTCTATAGCCCGAAGTCGGAACATCCGTTACCATGCCGTGCGCACTGGCCGATTGCAGCACAGGGTGGCCTCCCAGCATAGTTAGCCCCTTGAACTCGGTCGTCACATGATGCAGACCCTGATACGTCGCTCCGATCCATTCGCCGTCCCGTCCAAGTACAACCCGCAGCGTCCACTCGATGTCGGTGAGCCTCCCCCACTTGGCCATCAGCATAGGAGCCGGCGTTCCTTCATCTTCATGGCTGTAAAGCACCTGATATTCCAGAACCGTCCCGGCCTCGTTCCGCTCCAACGTGTAAAACACAAGCAGCGGCGTATCCGTATAACGGCTTTCCACCGGATGTCCCAACTCTCTGCCGTACAGCAGCGGAGCATACCGGTAAACCAGCCCGAGCTCGGAGTCCCGTTCCACCCAATGGACAGCTGCCTCCTTCACTTTGGCTTGCCGAGTTCCGGGCGACGACAGCCCGTGAAACCGCAGCTCCACCTCGTAAGAGCCTGCCTCCAAATAACCGAGCAGCCGCGGATATTCGAGCCACCGGTCGCCATAGAACAAAATCATATCCTGATTGTATTCGCCGTTCAGCAGCACTTGCAGCATCACGGATTCCCGGCCTTCGACCAGCCAGTCTCCATCGCAAGCCGCCGTCAGCATAAACTCTGCGATCCCCGCTTCATCCATATCGAAATGAAGCTTTACCTCCTGCCCGGCATCGATAATCGCTGGAGCCCCGGGCTCAAAGCGCATAACCTGTCGTTTCATCTATTGTCGCTCCTCTTGAATCATACTGCGAATATAAAAGTACCCCATAAACGAGCAGAGCAGGAACATAAACACCGCCGTAGCGCTGGTCCGGCCGATTTCCTTGTAGACGCCGAACATCTGCTCCATCGCAACGCCGAGCACCTGCGGCGCATTCGGGCCGATAAGGAACGGCGCCGTGAAGCTGCCGATGATACCCATAAAGACGAAGGTCATCGCAACCAGCATCGTTTTGTACGACAGCGGGACAATAAACCGGACAAGAATTTGCAGCCGTCCGGCGCCTGCATCCTTGGCGCTCTCCACGACCGAATTTGGTATACAGGCCAGCGCAGAGCTGAGCATCATCGTCGTGAACGGGATATTAAACCATAAGTTGGCCAGAAAAATGCCGCTGTAGCTGTATATAATTTGGGGGAAATAGTCCCCGCCCGCCAGCATGACAAACCTCGCCAGCCACCCGTGGTTGCTGTACATGGAGATGATGCCGTAAGTACCGATGACAGACGGAATGAACATAGGGATAAAATAAAGCCGCCGAATCCAATCGGCTACTTTGCCTTGATTGAATCTCAAATACATCGCAAGCATATAGCTGACAAAAATAACGACGAGCATGGAGACCACCGTCAAATTAAGCGTAAAGCCGATGTTGCGCAGCATGAATTTGTCGGTAAACAAAAATGTATAGTGGCTTAACGTGAACGCTCCGGTATGATCGTCCCGGAAGCTCTCCAGCACCGCCAGCACGATCGGGATGACGACTACGAGCAGCAAAATGAGAAAAGAGGGAATAACCATCGCTATTCCCAGAATATTTTGCGGTTTATTTTTCATATCCGTATTAGTTGCCTCCGGCTACTTCCCGCTGCCAGCGCTTGTTGATCTCGTCACCCAACGAACCGATCGTAAACGTACGGTAGCCCTTCGCTACGCTTTCGAATTTCTTCTGCAGATCCTCCGGCATCTCGGACCATTTGATACCAGGATAACCATACATTTTATTCACGACAACCGTTTGAGCTTCAGGAGTCAGAGCGTAGTTGATGAACTTTTGCGCCGCTTCCTTTTTCTCGGACATCGCAGGAATCGCAATGTAGGAAGGACCGCCCGTGAAAGCAGGCTGAATCTGAGTCAGCTTGATAGTATCAGGCAGCATTTTTTTGCTGAGCTGCTCAAGCCCCATGTCCGACCATGCAGGAATGATATCGACTTCGCCGCTGGCGAGGATGTCGAGAGTGCCTTGGTTTTTCTTAGGATATACCCCTTTTTGGTACATGTAAGGTCCGAGCTCCTTGAGCAGGGCAAAGCCTTTATCCCACTGCTTCATGATGGCAGGGTCTTCGTTATGAATCGCCTCGGGGGGCAGGAAGTTATAAATAGCTGTCTGCACGAACGAGGAGCCGGAGCCGCCTGTAGCCGGATCGTTGTAAGCGAATTTGCCCGGATGCTTGCGGATCCAATCATACAGCTCGTCCGCCGTCTTCGGAGGCGTCGGCACGTTCTTGCTGTTGTACGCCAGTACGACGGAGGAAGCGCGATACGGTACGGCAAGCTGATGCACGTCGTTCATGTAGGCGGCATCCACCTTGCTCACGTTAGGGATAAGAGTTTGGTCCAGCTTCTGCCATACGCCGTCCTTTTCCCCTTTGGTCAAGTTGCTGAGGCCCGTCTCGAACACGTCGATGTCGATGCTCTTCTGCCCGGCTTTCTTCGCGCCCAGCACCTTATCGATCGCTGCGCCTTCCGCTTGGCCGTCCGGCAAATGAACAAGCTTCACCTTAATGCCCGGATTCGCCTTCTCGAATTGCGGCGCGAGCGTCTCCCACATTTCCTTCACGTTCGCCGAGCCGGAGAAATAAAAGTTCAGCTCGACCGGCTTGGCATTGTTCGCCGGCGTGGAGCCCGAAGCGCTAGCGCCCGATGCCGGTTGATCCACTTTGCCGCAGCCGCTCAGGGCGACAGCCATTGCCGTAGTGGCGAGTACCAGAGACTTGCCTTTCAGCCATCTTTTCATCCATCGTTTCATGTTTTTGTGCCTCCTTAGGTAATGGTTGATTTTTTTATCCTGCATAAGCGGTTACCCGCGTAAAACCTATAGGAATCAATTGCCCGTGATACAGCGATGCCGCCCGCTCGCGAGGCACGAACAGCTTGATCGGCCCGGCTGCGGTATCCGCCGTCACTTCGGCATAATGGCCGAGGATCATTACTTGGCGGACGGTTGCAGGGAACACATCCGAACCGCCTTGACCGGCAGCTTCTGCAGATCCGGTATTCTCGACAATGAACACATCCTCCGGACGAACCGCTGCAGTGACGTCCCCGTTCAACGCACGTGCTATCGGGAAGCGTCTGCCTTGGATATCCACAGAGGCGCCGGTCCCCTGACCCTTCAGGAAATTCATCCTGCCGATGAACTGGGCAACGAACAGCGTCTCGGGATGGTCGTAAATCCGCTGCGGCGTGTCAATTTGCTCGATGCGACCGGCATTCATGACGACGATGCGGTCAGAGATGGACAGTGCCTCCTCCTGATCGTGCGTTACGAATACCATCGTGAGCCCCGTGCTCGCCTGGATTTCCCGCAGCTCCTCGCGCATCTCCAGCCGCAGCTTCGCGTCAAGCGCCGAGAACGGCTCGTCAAGCAGCAGCACGGCCGGCTCAAGAAGGAGCGCGCGGGCAACGGCGACCCGCTGCTGCTGTCCGCCGGACAGCTGTCCCGGCATCTTGTTCTCCGTACCGGGAAGGCGGACGAGCTGCAGAGCCTTTTCGACCGCGGCACGGATTTCCTCTTTCTTGCGTTTTCGAATTTTCAGGCCGAAAGCAAGGTTATCGAACACAGTCATGTGCGGCCAGAGGTTGTAGCTTTGGAAGACCATCGCCGTCGGTCTTTTTTCCGGAGGCACGTTGAGCACGCTTCGGCCTTCGATGAGAATATCGCCGCTGTCGGGCTCAAGGAAGCCGCCTATCGAGCGGAGCACCGTGGTCTTGCCGCAGCCGGAGGGACCCAACAGCGTAACTAGCTCCCCCTTTTTGACCTCCAGATTTACGCCTTTTACACCGTCTCCGGTTTTGAACACCTTCTGAACATTTTGGATCGACAATTGAGGTTGAGGTTGTTGGTTCGTCATGGCTTAGGAAGCCCCCTATTTGATGGTAAAACCGCTCGACAGCACATCTGCATTGATGAAGCGGCGGGCGGCCAGCAGCAGCAGGATCGTCGGCAGGGTCAAAATAATCGAGAAGACGCCGCCAGCCGTCGTCGGGTAGTTTTGTACGATGGTATACATGATGAGAGGCATCGTACGGAAATCCGGAATGCCTACCATAAAGGTCCCTTGCGCCTCGTCCAGGGAGGACAGGAACGTGAAGATTGAGGCTACGACAATGCCGGGAAGCGCCATCGGCAGCGTGATGTACCAGAACACCCGGAACGGCCCGGCACCCGCATCCCTTGCCGATTCCTCCTGGGAATGGTGGACGCTCTTGAAGGCGGCCGCCGGCACCCACGTCATGTACATCAGCGTGTTCACCATATGAATGAGCACGACGCCGAGGAACGTATTCATCAGGTTCAGCTTGAAAAAGAGCACCGCGATGGATACATACAAACCCATTTTCGGAAAAGCATGCGTTAATAAAAATGAGAACAAAAACAGCTTGCTCAGACGAAACTGGATTCGGGCAAACGCATAAGCTGCCGGCAGGCAGACTATGACGGATAGAAGAGTCACAACGGCGGCAATGCCGAACGAGAGCGAGATCGATTCGATGACCTCATTTTGCGACAGCACGTAATCCCACCAGGATAGCGACCATTCCTGCGGCAGCACGGCGGGAAATTGCCATTTGCCGGAGAAAGCGAGGATGAGCAGGTTGACTAGCGGACCCATGAAGAAAAAGGCGAAGACCAGCAGGATCAGCCATTCTATCCATGCCTTGTACGAAAAGAGTCTAAGATTCCAACTCATATAATACTCCTTTCAATATGCTAAGAGGTATAGACCTCTTGTTCATTATATTAACCGACGATTATTAGAGGATCATCAAATAGAGTTAAAGTTATTGTAAATGGAGCAACCCCGATCTGCTCGGCAGACCGGGGTTGTCAGGAACGGTACTATAGGATGATATAAGGCTACATACTGCGCCGTATGCGGAAGGTGAACACATCGTTGCGCAAATAATCAAGCGAATACAGCACGGGTTTGTTGGCATTATCATAATGCGCCTGCTTCAGCAGCAGCACCGTGGTTTGAGGGTGAAGCAGCAGGCGCTGGCAGTTCCGATCGATATGAAGCGGCACGCAAATTTCCGAATCCGCCGTGACGATTTTGCGGTCCAGGCGCCTCTCGAAAAAGTCGAGCAGCGAGCCCTGAAACTCGCCCTTATCAAACGCATCACCCGCTATGCTGCGCGGAATTACATTGATCGAGAAGGCCACCGGCTCGCCGGACGCCGTGCGCACGCGCTCCAATATTACAACAGGCTCGCCCGGCCGGATGCCCAGTGCCTGGGCGGCCTCCGGAGAGCAGCCCTCCGTCATGAGCGATACGCGGCTCTCTCCCTCGTCCAATTGGGCTGTTCGGATGATGGTGCCAATACTCGCCAGCTTCTCAAGCGAGCTTGGAATTTGCGGAAGCGGCTGAATGACGAAGGTCCCTACGCCGTGCTTGACCAGCAATTTCCCCTCTTTCTCCAGCATGCGGACGGCCGAACGAAACGTTTCGCGGCTGACGCCGAACTCCTTCGCCATCTGCAATTCTGACGGCAATCGCTCGCCTATGCGCAGCTGTCCGTTCTCCATCATAGACTCTAATGTCTGCTTGATCATTTGCTGCTTAGCTAACATCGGAACATCTACTCCTCTAGACATCATCACTTTCTTCCATTGTGACTTACAGGTTGAATTTTTGTCAAGACGTTCTGTGGGAGCATCTTGAGTTGAAATATCAAGAGGAGTCATCAAAAAAAACCACTCTACGTCGGTCCTTCACCGTACTTGCTCAACTAACTGGCAGGATTACATAATGTAATGATAGAAAGACTAAGCTATCGAGGATGCGATTGAAAATACGATTAATGGCAGAGGAGAAGTTACAGGTGGGGGTTCAGGAGTTGGCGGTTCCAACATAGACATTGAGATTTATGATGACAATAATAAAGAAGTCATTCAAACTATCAGAGAAGTAATAGGTACATTCTACTTATACAATAACATTAACATTGTTGTGAGTGAAATTGGCAAGTGAGCACCATGTCGTAAATGTCGGTGTACTTTGCAGGCATTTTGGTCTAATTTCTCCTCTTTCTCACACCCATCTGAGCAATTAATATGCTTACAAACACAAATAACCCTCTGCACTAAAATGCAGAGGGTTATAAAACGTCGCCCTAAAGAGCCGCAGCTGCCTGACTTACCAAAGAAGACAGTAAACCCGCATCGACCGCCTGTCCTTGGCGCAGCTTGATCGTCTTTCGTTCCGGGGGACCGTCGAACATCCCTTCCGGAAGCTCAAGCTCGGCGGCATTAAATATTGTAAAGCTGACAGCATCTTTCGACGTTGAAATGACGGCGGCGTATTTGCCGTTTCTCAAAAAGTGCGGCTTCTTATACTGAAGGCGCTCCTGTACTTCCGGTATCGACTGATGTACGATTTCGCGAAGCTGAACGCACTGCTCCGCCTGCCAAGGCTCTTTTACCGCTGCTATAAAATCCATAACATCCTGATTCTGATTCATGTTTCATGCTCCTCTTCGTTTTTTAGTTGAATAGTATCGGATAATCATCGTCTCTGTTGTTGCTAGACTCTAGACTCTTGTAACGACTTGCCAAGTAACGCCGAATTGGTCTACGACTTCGCCGTAATAAGCTCCCCATGGCTGGAGATCGAACGGGTACTTGAAGGCTCCGCCCTCTCCGAGATTCGTATAGGCTGTCCTTGCTTCCGACTCGTTATCGTAAGTAAGTGCAAGCGCAATGCTTCTGCTGCCGGATACCGGCTCGGAAGAATCGCTCAGAAACAGGGTGTTTGCACCGGCTACAACCAGCATCATGTGCATCACTTTATCTTTGATCGCCTCAGGCGTGCCAGGCAGTTGACCGAATGTCATCACAGAGACGACTTCTCCTCCCAGTGCCTTTATGTAAAAATCCGCCTGCGTTCTTGCATCCTCCGACATTAGATAAGGGTTCAGCTGTGCTCCCATGTTCAACATCCTCTCAAAATTTGTTTTTTTGCCTGGAACATCGAGCGGTTACTTGATTCGTAATATCCTCTCATTCCGGCCTCTTATTAACACAACGAATGGGCTATGACAAAATAGACAAGTCTCCAAAAATATTTTTAAAATTATTTAGCCTCGCGGTCTGATCTTGGTTTTCGGTTTCCATCAAACGTGTAATCGGTTCGGCTGCAACCTCTCCATCCCTAGCCTCAACAAGCGGGCGAAGCTCAATTTCGCCTTCCCCGTAGCCGTGCGGATCCGGCATCCGCATCGCCCACTCCATCGCTTCCTCCATCGTCTTCACTTCTATCAAAGTGAAGGCTGTCACAAGTCCTTGCTCCACCTCAAAAGGTCCGATCGTCACCTTCAACTTGCCTCCGCCGCCAGGCTTCGGATACGAAATTCGTACCCCGCTTGAGCTCGGCAGCAGCGTGTCGGCGGCAAGCAGCACCCCGGCTCGCGACATCGACTCTAGGTAAACCTCCATCGCATCGATCAGCTCCCGTCCGGGCTTCACTCCCGCTTCGGAGTGCTTGCTGGCTTTCACAAGCAGCATAAAACGCATCGTTGCTCCCTCCCTTGTTTTTTATAAGAGCAGGCACGCGCTCCACTGCCTCTCTCTACTTAAACGACGAATGGGATGCGGAACAATCGACAGGCCGATCATCTAAAAACAAAAAAACGCCAACGAACCGAAGTTCATTGACGTTTTCAATCTATTCCCTTAGCCTGCATTCCTCAGCGCGCTTCAGCAAAAGCTCCCTTTCCCGCTCGTTTCGCGTCAGAGACGCTGCGCGTTCAAACTCCTCGCGAGCTTCGTCGAGTCGATTCAATTTGAGCAGCAGATCGCCGCGCACACTTGGCAACAGGTGGTAATCCTTAAGCGTTGGCTCGGCTGTCAGCTGGTCTACGAGCTGAAGTCCGAACGCAGGGCCGAACGCCATCGAGATAGCTACTGCGCGATTTAACTCAACGATAGGCGACGGCATCACTCGCGATAAGGCCTCATATAAAGCGGCGATTCGCGCCCAATCGGTCTCCGAAGCGCTGCGGGCTTGAGCATGGCAGGCGGTAATTGCCGCCTGAAGAGCATAGGGGCCGAGCGGACGTCCGAGACTCTTCGCACGCTCCAGTGCAGCCAGTCCCCGGCGTATCAGGAGCTGATCCCATAGCGCGCGATTTTGATCCATCAAAAGAATCGGTTCGCCTGTAGCGTTAACCCTTGTCCTGAAACGTGACGATTGAATCTCCATCAGCGCAACCAAGCCGTGAATTTCCGGCTCGTCCGGCGCTGTTTCCGCCAGGATGCGTCCAAGCCGGAGCGCTTCCTGGCATAGCAAAGGTCGTATCCAGTTAGCGCCGGAAGTCGCCGCATATCCCTCATTGAACATAAGATAAATGACCTCGAGCACTTCTGACAGCCGCTCCCTGAACTGTTCGCCTTCCGGAGCCTCAAAAGCAATCTGCGCTGAGCTAAGCGTCCGCTTCGCCCGGACGATCCGCTGGGCGACGGTTGCTTCAGATACCAGAAAAGCATGCGCGATTTCATCGGTCGTAAGCCCTCCGAGCAGACGCAATGTCAGCGCCACTCGCGCCTCCCGGGAAAGAATGGGATGGCAGGTCGTGAAGATGAGCCGAAGCAGATCGTCTTGAATCGTTCCGTCCATCGCCGATTCCAGATCATCCTCGGTGTACAGTGCGCTGCCGCGGCCAAACTCCTCATACTTCTTGTCGCGCAGCTTGTTCCTGCGAAGCAGATCGATGGCGCGGCGTTTCGCCGTCGTCATCAGCCACGCTCCGGGATTGTCCGGGATGCCCGATTCCGGCCACTTCTCCAATGCGATAACGAGCGCATCCTGGGCCAGGTCCTCCGCCAGACCGACGTCACGGACCATCCGCGCCAGACCGGCGATCAGCTTGGCCGATTCGATACGCCAGATGGCATCGATACGCTGGGCTACGGAAGGGATCACGACTGTTTAAGCCTCTCCTGCTGATTCAGAAGAACGGTCAATGTCTCCGGATTTTGGGTCAACTCATGGGCGTCGATCACTTGCCGAAGCTCGATTTGTCCCTGACCGTTGCCGTGAGGATCCGGCATCCGCATCGCCCATTCGATCGCTTCTTCACGGGATTTGACCTCGATGAGCGTATACCCTGCAATAATCTCTTTCGCCTCTGTGAATGGGCCGTCGGTAATTTTCGGTTTGCCGCCAGGCTCCGGATACGATATCCGAATGGCGTTCGAGCTTGCATGCAGCCCGTCGGCAGCGAGCAGAACGCCTGCTTTTGCCAGCTCCTCGTTATATCGCATCATTGCTTCTAGCAGCTCTTGGCTGGGCATAACGCCCGCCTCGGAATCTGTCGTAGCTTTGACTATCATCATGAATCGCATCATGATCCCTCCTGAAAATGGATTGTGAGACTCGTTCGTCTGATTGGGCCTCTGTATAGACAACGAACAGCTATTGATGAAATCGACATGATCTAAAATAAAAATAGTTAATTTTTCCCGATCATAATGATCGGCAGGATCCTATTATTTTCGTCAACATGCAGCAAAATCCCTTTATTCCATAAGCTGCTAGATACTATATGAAGGCCCCAATATACAGACACAGCTCCAATACAATTCCATACTACAGGCCGATATTTCGCTTATGCCCCATGTAGCTCCCCGCTCCCGGAAACCCGCTCTCGATAATTTCTTTGAACGTATCGGTAAAACCATAGGAAGCCAAATCGCAAATCGGGACCATTCGGACATTCGCAAACTTCATAATAATGGAAATGGAAGCTTGCCAATACAAAACAAAGCCGCCGATCCTCAATCGACAGCCTCGTTTTGATTCTATATGTTCAGCTTAAACCCAGTTTCAGTTTCATTAACATCATTATTTCTTTTTAGCTTCTTCGAACTTTTGATTGATTTTTTCTTCGGCCGTGCGCAGCGCGGTATTCACGTCCACATTATTAAGCAGCATGTCCGTGAAGCTCTCGTTCACAAGGTTAAGAGCATCTTGACGAAGACCGCTGTTTAATCCCGGTGCTCTCATAGGCTCCATCGGCGCAACGTTGTTGACGAACAAAGCCTGCAGGTTTTTCCCTTTCAAGGCCGGAGCATCGGTACCGAAAGCTTTTTTTATCTCAGGCTTGTTGACCGGAACCTCTTCTCCCCGTTTCGACGCTTCCATCATTCTTTCATCGCTCATTAGGTACATGATCACCTCGAAGGCCTGATCCTTATATTTGCTGTTGGAGGTGACGCTCCAATAAATTGGAAAAGCTTGTACGCCCGTTTTCGGTTTTTCTTTAAAGGTAGGCAGACTGACGATATCCCAATTCAAATCCGGCGGAAAATTGATTTGGCGTCCCCAGCCGAGTGTAGTCATAGCGACATTTTTCTGTTTCTCGAACTGTTCAATCTCCGGCGTAGCGGATCTCGTATTCGTTGGTCTGTTATTTCCGGGAATTTTATAGATTCTCTCCATCGTGGACATGATCGTTTTCCAGCCGTCGGTATTGACGTTAGCCTTGTCTTGTTTGGGATCAAACGGCGAAAGGGACATTTGATTCAAACCGATCATGGTATGCGCGGAGCTAAGCCCCCGATAATCGACGCCGTCCATAGACCGCGTCATGAGCTTGGCCAGATCGTAGGCGTCGTCCCAGGTCATGCCGTCCTTCGGATACGGAACGCCGAATTTATCGAATATATCTTTGTTATAATACATGACGGACTGGCTCATTTCCTTCGGTATGCCGTAGATGCCCTTCCCGTCGGTGAAGTATTTGAGCGTATCCAATAGCTGCGGATAAAACCGGTTCATATCGTAGTTATACTTTTTGGCCAGCTCGGTCATATCGTAGTCGAGGCCAAGAGCTTGGATGGTATTGGAAAAAGAAGTCGTGGAATACCACGTAATGTCCACGACGGTTCCCGCTGCGACCAGATCGGGCAAGTTCGTTCCTTGCCCTCTTTCAATATATTTCGGGGTAATATGAGGAAATTTCTCACGAATCGGATTGCCGATTTCCTTGTCGAATCGTTCCTGGCCTAATCCGATATGTGAAGCGAATACAAGCTCAATGGGCTCTTTCTTTTCAGCTTCTTTGTTTGCCGTCCCCTCCTGAAGTGGCGTTCCTCCTCCTCCTGAGCAGGCCGCCAGTAAAGTGACGGACAAGAAGAATGGAACGATCGCGATCTTTTTTCTTAACCATGTTTTCATTGAATATGCCCCCTTAATATAAGGTAAGGCCGATCGCATCCGCTAGCACAGAGGCAGCTGAGCAATCGGCCATGAGATACATCAAAGATTACCGAATATTTATGCTGCCCTTGAAGTCTGCCGAATAGATCTCGGCAGCGGGCGTTCCTGCTGCTGAGTTCCCTCTCCAGATAACGATGGTGATATCGGAGGAGTGACCTCGTTTCACACGGGAAGTTTCCAGCATCAGGCGTACGGTGTACGCTGCCCCCTTGTCATCCACTGCCTTGCCTTGAACATAGCCGCCGGATGCCGTTGTTGCCAGCCAATCCGCACCGTTCATCGTCAGGCGCAGCCCCTGCGGCTCGGCATGAATCCGCAAGGTCCCGCTTACATTGTCTCCTCTGCGTTCCCAGCTGCCTTCCATATGGATTTGCTTCGTTCTGTCTCCGAAAATACCCGATGGATCGGGAACATCCGTATGACCATTTACTTGAAGCGAACCGTAAGTCGCCGCATTCACTGTCATTATCGCCGTTGCCGCTCCCGCAATGTCCTTATAGTACGGGTTGGACCCTAGCGATGCTTTCACTTCGTACAAACCGGCTGGCAATGCCGCCGGAAGATCTGCTTGACCGTATACGCTTGTCGAAACCGTCGCAGAACGTACAGGCTCATAGGTTCCGTCCGCCAAAATTCGTTTCAGATCAAAGGTTACCGGCAGATCATTCAGCGCCCCGGGCTCCCCGTCATCCTGCTGTTTAACAAGTGCAGAAATCGTGACATTCGATCGATCCGAATTCAGGGAGCCGACAAATACGAGACTCGCTTCCTCCTTCTGAACGGTCAGCTTACTTTGGGCTGCGCTCGGCTGCCATATTTGGTCGGAGGATCCTGCATATTGCGCCTTCAAGCCATACTCCGCGGAATTCCCGGATGGTACGCCTGCGTTCACACGATAATTCAGTACCGCTTCTCCTGAAGGACCCGTTACGGCTTCGCCGATGCTGGTATCGTTCAAGGAGAATTGGATCGTCTGCCCCGGCAGCGGAAGGCCATACACACTCGTCAGGATCGTGCGCAGCTGAACGGAGTCGCTATAGCTGTAGACTGCATTCGAAACCGAGAGGTCCAGCTTCGTGGCAGCAGCGTAGCCGCCAATATATACTTCATTTATGTTGTTCCACGTATCCGCTGTATTGCCATGCCCGTTGAATTTAACGTAACGCGCTTTCGTCTTTTCGAATGAGAACAGCTCCAGACCGGCGGTTTTGCCGTTGCTGCTTCCGGCGTATACCTTCTTCCAGTCGGTACCGTTCTCGGACAGCTCCAGATCAAAGAAATACTTGTTTTTGTCCCCGTTCAAGAAAGCGCCAATGAAGCTGTCGACCCATTTGCTTTCTCCAAGATCGAATTGGATCCAATGCTCTCCTTTGGCGGCGTAGCGAGTAGCCAGATTGCCATCAATCGCGTTCGGCGGCGGAAAGCCGGAATTGTAGCCCGGGCTTGCCGTAACACCCGTGATCTGGAATGGAACCAATCCATTCGGAATGTCGCCATAGACAGGTATCGGGGTGAACCGAACGCTGTACCGGTTCTCCAGTGTCGGATCCTGAGGATCCTTCACGGTAATGTACGCTGTACCGAAAGGCTCCTGTGCTTGGGTAACCTCAATCAAGTTCGAGCCGGTGGCAGTGACGACAGGAATGGTTGCCGTCCCTTCCGGCAGGGAGGCTTTATAGCTGTATACGGCTGGGTCAAATCCCGAAACCGCTTTGCCGTCTACTTGAATCCCTTCCAGCTTGGGAGATACGAAGACAGGCGGCACTGCACTTGTAGTCGCGCTGAAATCGATCCGCATGGCCGGCTTTCCTTCAAAGGTGCGCTGCGGCCGCAATGCCTCCGATGTGTTATCGCCGATGGAGAGGGTATGGTCCTCCGAAGTAATGATGTAGGTGAGTCCATTGCGCTTCTCGACACGTTCGATTTGGAACATTTCGCGGAAGCCGTTCTGTTCGCTGACCCCGTTCGGATACGCGCCGTTGCTGTCGGGGATTACTTTATAGGCGCCGAATTGCAGCGACATCCACTTTCCTTTCAACGCGCTGCCTTCCGGCAAGTTCGCGTCGGTAATGAGCGCGTCCACATCCGATCCATCGGCGCGACGAACCGCCCCCGTAATCGTTCCGGTATAGGAAGATGTGCCGATGGTCAGCGATTCGCCGCCGGATTGGAAGCCGCTTCCGTTAATCAAATAAGGCTTCGTGAAGCCGTGACGATCATAATGAACGCCGATTCTTCCGTTCAGCGAGTATTTCCCGTCAGCGGTAGCAAAAGGCTGATCCGCCGCCGTACTTCCGGTAATCGCCTCGTTGTTCATATTCACCAGCACGACATCTTCCCGGCCGTTCTTGAACTTGACGGAAAGCGCCACATGCTCCGGATTTGCCTGCTGCAGAGGAACTCTGCTGACGCTGGCAATCGCCGAATCACCGTTCAACGGCTCCATGACACTGATAAACAAGCTGTCCAGGTTACTTTCACCGGGAGCCTCTCGCTTCACAATCAGCGACGGACGCCAAAATTCATAAATGTTGTCATATACTTTGTCGCGGAACGAATGCGGGCTTTTGCCCAAATACACTTGGTTGCTTCCGTCGTCTACCATGAAGATACGCGTTCCAAGTCCGCCATCCTCCGCGTCACGGAAAGTCACATCCCAATTGCCCGGAGACTGTCCCGTGCTCATATCTCTGAACATGCCGTACCAATTCCGGGAATCCCCTTCTTTGACCGGGTCCGTCCATGTTACGTTATCCGGCAGCAGCGGATACGGCTTATCGATTTTTTGCAGCGGGAAGCTCGCTTCGGCCGTTTCGTCGAACTGGGTCGAGCCGTGCAGGAAATATTCATGAGTGCTGCCGCCGGTTACTTTGAACAAGTCGATCACGTATGGATGCTCGGCGTCAATGGTGTTCATGACGTTCAAACGCTGGTATCTTTGTGTGGTGCCCGGGTATGCCCAATTGCTGTATACTTCCGATGCTGCAATGCCGTCTATCCCTGGCTCGTAAAGAGAAAGGTTGCCGTTCGTAAACAGGTGGCCCGGGTTTCCGGCGCCTTGCTTGGTGCTGCGGAATTGATTTTTCTTATTCACCACCACGTTGTTGGTCGCAAGCGTTTCACTTGTGAAATCGCGCGCCGCATTCCGGGAATAGCGGATGCCTCCGAGCAGCTCCTTCCCGAAGCCGAATAACGTGGAGGAGAGCACATTCGGATGAACATGGTTCGCATAATCGTTGAAATGGAGATTGTACTGCGTCTGCAAACGACCGTCACCATCCCCTAGCATCAAATGGCCGTAAGCCGGCAGCAGCTGGGACGTTGTACTGTTACGTTTCGAAGCTCCGCCCTTGGTCGTATCGTCGAACGGAGGCAGATCCCCGTCAGGGAACGCTACCTTCTTCTGCGCTTCCTTGGCACTGGCGAGGAAAGCCGACTGCCTGTCGATCTTCTCCTTCAGCTTCTGCTCTGCTTCCGTTTCCGGCGAATGAATTTGGAAATACGTTTTGATCAGCTGGGAAATCGTATAGTTGGAATTGGCATAGCCCGCATGATAAGAGAACGATTCAGGAAACATACCGTCCCGCTTGAAGTTGTCTCCTACCGTAATATCCATATATTTGCCCAGCCACTCGAGCAGCTCCGGACGGTGAAGCACCGTGGCTACTCTGGAGATTGCTTCAACAGCGCCCGACAGATTGGTGGAAGTATGAACTTTCATAGACTGATAAGTCGTCAGCCAATTGACTACATTGAGGAAGAAGTCGTTCGTAATATGCTCCCGGACATCGTAGCCTTTGCTCTGAGACAGCTCTTGCAATGCAGCGCTATTAAATATTCGGTCAAAGGCGTAGATTTCCCCGGTATGCATTTCGTGAGCAATACCGTTATGGTCGCTGACCCTTTGAATATCCGTATTGTAATAGTCGTCTACATCGTCCGCGCTGATGAACGAAGCCCCATTCTTTTTGGTCATGTAAAAATCCGGAACGGCCGTCGCCCACGCATCCAATGCTATCGCCGCTCTCCGGGCATATTTCTCGTCCCCGGTTGCCAAGTAAGCGTTTGCCAACACCGGTAAATTGTCGGACATGAATTGGGTTTTCTCGTAGTCGATGCGCGCCTGAATCAGATACTTTTTGCCGTTGTACAACACATAAGGAACGCTGACGGTTTTCCCGCTCATTACCTTCACGGATTCATACTGATAGGGGTATTGGCTGTTGTTCGGAAAGACCAGCCCTTTCTTCGTCTGGATCTGGTCCGGATTCGCCGGGCTCCATACCCATCCGTCGCTGCCGTCGAAGGGATCGTTCAAGACGGTGCGCGGGGATTGCTGCGGCACCAGCCTAAGCCACTGCTCGTCCGTATACTGGGCAAGCAGCTTATCGGCGTTGGCTATAGCCGTTTGCAGCTCGGTCGCGCTTGGCGGGAAATACGGGTGCTGGACAGCAGCAGCTGCGGCAATGTTCTGAGATCCGATAGTTGCAGAGGATGCTGCGCCACCCGAGTCGGTTACTGCTCCCATCTCAGCCAAAGCATAGGAGCTAAGTCCGTTTAATTGCGAGAATTGAAAGGCCACAATCATCGCTGCCACCACCGTTCGATGCTTTTTTAACACTAATACCATCTCTCTTTCGTAATAGATTTATGAAAAAGCCGAGGGAACAAAATGTATGAATCTGTCTTTAGCCCCGGCTTTATCGCCGTTTTTCATTTCGCTGTGAAGAGCCTCCTCCCGAATCAGGTCCGGATATCGCAGCTAATCGGATGCTATAAGGGCAACAACTTTTAATTAGAGCGCTTTCATAAAATAGCTGCATTAATGGGCCGATAGTATGCCGTCGCGATTTTTTTCTCATTTTTGCCTCTAAGCTCCCGTTCCGACTTCATTATATTGGTAAACATTAGGAATTAGCTATGAAAAATGTTTACTTCTTATGTGTCTAATATTCACTTTTACTGGAAATCGAATGGGGTACAACAGGTGCATAGTACAAGAAAAGACGCCCCCTGCTGGAGTGCGCCCCGTTTTTGCTCGAATCGTAATTAGTCCTTGTATATCCAGTACATTGGCACATCAGCTGCCTTGTTTGTTTGTGAACGGAGAATAGTAGGGATAATGCATCGCTTCTTGAACTTGACGAACTACATTCTCATTGGTAAGCGATTCTACGAAATAGAGACCGAGATCGATGGAAGCCGATACGCCTCCGCCTGTAAACACATTGCCATCCCGTACGAAGCGCTCCTGAACCACTTCAGAGCAGTAGGGCTCCAGCAGGTCGTATGCGGATGGATTCGTTGTCGCTCGTTTCCCGGTCAAAAAGCCTGCCGCCCCCAAAATTAAAGCTCCCGTGCATACAAACACTTTGTATTCCGCATCTCGTGCCGTCTGAATCCATGAAATGAATTCGGTATCGAATCTGAGCTGCCTTGTGGACATGCCCCCAGGTATAAAGATCAGATCATAGTCGGATAAATCCGGGCACACATGCTTGATTTGTATCGTCAACCCGCGATCATCCGTGATTTGCTCTTTGTTGGAACAGAAATGCCAGGACACATTTTCTTGTGCCTTTAAAATGCCGAGCCAAGTTACCGCTTCATAAAAACCGACCAAATCGAGCGCCGTCATCTTGTCGAACAAAATGTAAGCCATCTTCATTTCAATATCACCTGTCCCTTCATGAATGGAAAATAAAAAAGCATTTGATTACGATCATGAGATCGCAAACCAAATACTTTGCCCAGGCGTACGGCGATATGAACATGTGCTCCCTCGTGGTGATCCACGTTTACGCCAGTAACACATACCAAATATTTACTTTATTGTATGTCAAAACAGCTGAGCATTCAATAGTCCTTATTGCATTCCTGGCATTTCCCTTTCTCTTCCCGACTATTCCTGACGAAAATTCACGGAAAAGAAGGAGCGCCCTCCTCTACAACATAGGATAACCGGATTGGTAAGATATGGAGGTAGCAAAGGAATACATTTTCTAAGAAAAGGTGGAGAACACAATGAAAAAATTTCGTTTTGCAGCGATGGCATTGGCAGTAACAGCAGTAGTGGCACTGGGAGTCTCTGGACTCGGAACCTCCGGCGAGGCGGACGCTATGTATTACGGGTATGTGCCAAGCGGGATGGGAGAAACTTTGGAAATGGCTTACTGGTGGTATTTCCTGAGATAAGAGTGAGCTTGTGCCTTCTAATAGGCAGCACTTAGGGGCTGCAGCAAAAAAAAATCGTCTTTTGCCTTGCGGCAGAAGACGATTTTTTGTCAGATGGTGCCTGCAGGCAGACGTTATCCTTCTACTATATCGGCGACCAGAGCGCTCGCGACCTCTACCATCTTGGGGATTACGGCTTCATTGCTGCCGGATACGTATAGGTCTCCCTCATAATGACGGAATGGAATCTTCGCATCGCCATAGCTCCACATGAAGAAATCTCCCTCAATCGACATGGTGGTGGAGCCCGTCACCGTAAATACGGATGTGTAGGTAAATTCCGGTTCGGACGCGAAATACTGTTTGCATTCTTCCAAAGATATATGTTTTGCGGAATCTTCAATTTGTTGAAATTCTCTTGTAATCCGATAGCGTTTGCTCACTTAAGTGACCTCCGTTAGTGTATGGAATTCGTTCGCCTAAAGCTCTGGTGAGACGGTGTACGTATCTCCGACGAACAAGCAGTCTCGTATCTATCATAGCCGAAACGGGGCGTGAACTCCACTTAAGCGGCCGGGTTTATATCAGGCTGCCTATAGACTTGGTAACGCATATCAGTCTATCGGACAGAGAATCCGCTATTCCCTACAATACAACCGCGCCATCAGGCAGCCTTTTACTCAGATCTATATCATCCTCGAAGGCAAAGGAACCATCGTTCGCCGGCGCCTCCGGAACGCAGCAAGCTCCCTTACCCCGAGCTCGCGCAAAGCCGTAACTACATGCTCCCAGTCGTACGCCAGCTGCTCCGGATCATGAGCGTCCGAGCCGAACGTAAGAGGCACGTTCCGCCATATAAGCAGCTCGATCAGCTCCAAGGACGGAAACCAGGCTTGGCAAGGCTTGCGCAGCCCTGATGTATTGATCTCGACGGCTGCATCCGACTCTGCAATGATGCCGACAGTCTCCTCCCACAGGACACGTACCGGGTGAGGGCACACTCCTTTGACAGCGTCGATATGACCCATAATATCGTATTGCCTGCTGCGGACCGCCTCGTGCAGGAGACGGAGGTATCCTGCATACGTCTCCTCCGGATCGGTATTCCCCTGCTGCCACCTTCTGCGGCTGAACACATGGATTCCGTCTACATAATGGACGGAGCCGATGATATAATCGAGCGGATAATCCGCGTAGATCCGCCCGTAAGCCTCCGCCCAGCCCGGAATATAATCGGACTCCACCCCGAGACGGACGTCGATGCGTCCCTTATATTCCTCGCGAAGCTGGGCCATCTCCGCAACATAGCGCGGAAATTCGGACTTCGCCATCGTCATATCCGGTACGGGCCGGTCCTCTTCCCGGTGGAAGAACGGACTGTGGTCCGCCAGTCCGATCTGATCCAGACCGAGAGCGACGGCAGCCTCGATCATATCTCTTAGAGAGCCTTTTGCGTGTCCGCAGCGCTCGTGATGCGTATGATAGTCTATTTTCATAGCATGAGTCCGCCTTAGTAAATCAAGGCTTCTCCGACTTGATGTATTGCGTTATCGCCTCTTCCGCTTCGCGCAAGGCGGTGTTCACGTCTTTCTTGCCCTCGACGTATTCTTTGAACTTGTCTACGACAATGCCTCTCGATTTCGTATAAAAATTGGAATATGGCGGCGAGGCGGGAGCCGGTTTGCTTTTGAAAATACTCTGGATCTTCTTGTCCTTGAAAGCCTCGTTTCCTTTCAGGAATTCGGCGTTGAACTTAGGGTCCTTCATCAGAGGCAGCTTGCCGGCCCTCGAGCTCATTAGCTGTACTTCGTCGGAGAAAATAACCTCCATCGCGCGCATGGCGTCATCCTTGTGCTTGCTCGATTTGCTGATGGCCGTCACGTTAATATCGTAGGCTCCATACAGATTCGGCCGGCTCGAGTAGCTCGGATACTGGGCGACATCCCAATTGAGCGACGGGTCCGCCGTCAATTTATCGAACAAGTTAATTGTCGTCAACATCGCGACGTTTTTGTCTTTCGCAAACCGGTCCGTGACGCTCCCTTTCATAATGCCTTCCTTCGGCGTATTGCCCCGGATATCGTAAATTTTCTTGCCGGTTTCGTACACGAGCTTATACGGCTCGCTATTCACATCGGTCGTATCGGTCCGGCCGTCTACGATACCCAAGGATAGAGGTGTCAGCATGCGGGTCAAATAATCCGGATCGAGCCCAAGGTACTGGGTTCCTCCGTCTTCTCGCGTCACCTTTTTCGCCAGCTCAATGATTTCGTCCCATGTCATTCCGTCCTTCGGATAAGGAACGCCGAACCGGTCAAAGATGTCCTTGTTATAGTAGGTGACGTAAATTTGCACCCAGTTGGGGAGCCCGTACAGAAGCCCGCTCTTGGTAGCCGCCTTGACACTGTCGAGCGCACCTTGATCGAATCGTCCCAAATCCATATTCATTTTCTTGGCCAGAGGGGTAATGTCCTCGAACAAGCCCATATCGTCATACTGAGGCATAAGCCCGTTCCATACGGAAATGAGATCAATATCTTCCCCGGCGGCGAGCGCCTTTTCAATAGATGTATTCGGCACAAACTCCAAAGTAATATGAGGGTATTTCTTCTGTACCGGCTCCTGGAACAGCTTCTTGAAATCGGCTTCCGTCCAGTAGGCTTGCGCCTGGTACATTTTCAGCGTGACGGGCTCGAACTTTTCCTGCTGCTGCGGCGGCTTGGTCTCTGCAGTCGGTTCTGTCCCTGTGCTTTGGCTTGATGAACATCCTGCTGCAAGGGCTGCGGTCAATAAGATCGAGAGACTTACGGTCATTCCTTTTCGAATAGGATACATGATATGAACTCCTCGCTCAAAAAATGGGGTAAGGCCATGCTAACGTGATCATTTCTTGAAATCCGGGTAGTCCTTTTCGGTAAAGACATTCAGCTTCTTTCCGTCGGATGTGAGCAGCACTTGACCATGAAAGCCCGTTACATACGTTTGGATGTTGTTTTTTTGATAATTCAGCAGCTGTTTGAAGGTGTTAAAGTGGTCGTAGCTGATGACGGCTATACGGGGCGACACCGCGCTCAGCCAGGACTGCGACGAGGAAGTGGAAATGCCGTGGTGCGGGGCATCCATGAAATCCGCCTTCAGCTTATCGCCGTACCGTTCGATCAGCTCCATCTCCCGCTCCCTGTGGATGTCTCCGGTGAACAGAAAGCTCGTGTCCTTGTAAGTCAGCTTGAGCACCATGGACGCGTTGTTCACTTCATCCAGCTCAAAGGTCTTGATTGCTCCCGGCAGCTCGCCCTTACGCGGATTCAATATTTGAACATGCACCTGCGGACCAAGCACAAAGGTATCACCCTCTTGCAAAAATTCCGTTTTGATGTTCTTGAGCTGCACTTGCGACATTGCATTCCGATAGGAAGCCCATATCGACGCCTTCGCGTCAACCATGTAGAACCGATCGACGGGAACCTTTTTGAAAACGCTATCAAATCCTCCGATGTGATCGGTGTGAGGATGGGTATTGACTGCAATGTCAATCTTCTGAATCCCCAGCTTCGTTAATGCGTCTACAACCTGCGGGCCGACCTCCGGGATGCCGGCGTCGATAATCATTGTTTTGCCGTCCGGCGACTGGATGACGATACAGTCTCCTTCAGGCTTCTCGTGCTTAAGGTTCAAATACCTCACGGTAAGCAGCCCTTCATACCGTTTCGGCGTCATCATCGGCTCCAGCCGGCCGGAAGCATCCTGTCCCTCCGCATGATCAGAAGGTGTTGATGCTGTACCGCCGGGTGTGGTAGCCGGAACGCTGCCGCAGCCCGATGTCAGCCAGACGGTGAGCAGAAGCGCTGCGGATGCGGTTGCCAGCAGCTTGGTTCTTCGCAACCTTTATCCCCTCCCTTCCTGCGCTGCTGTGGAGGTTATCCGTCCTCTACAGCTCCAGGCTCAAGCCGTCGTAAGCGCAGACGACCCCGGTGCCCTGGAAATAAGCCTCGATTTCCTCATGCGGATCAACGCACTGATGAGAAAAGTGAGTGGCAATGACCTTCGTCTCTTCCGTAATGATATCCAGCTCCCGCATCCGTTCTAGCATCAAGCCAAAGTCCCTGAAGCTCAAATGCGTCTTGGCCTGCTGGCGAGTCCCGAGCGTCGCCTCCATCACCACTGCATCCAGCTTCACCCCGGCCAGCTGCCGCCAAGCCTGCTCACCGTACATGCCGGTATCGGAGGCATAAAGCAGCTTGACCTTGCCGTCATCAATGATGTAATTCATCGCGTCTCCTATCGAGGGAATGTGGGAAGCCTCAATCGAACGGACATGGTATGGGGCAAGCTCCAGCTGCCGTCCTGCTGCAAAGGGAATCCGATTGAGCTCGGCGGCCTGGTCTTTGCCACCGGTCAGATCCCACATGCTGAGCACCGATGCGCCCGCCACCACCGTCAACGGCGGCAAATCGGTCGACAAGCGGAACATCCTGTGGCGCAGCTGCAGGTTCAGCTCGTAAAAATGGTCCTTGTGGCTGTGCGTAACAAGCAAATGCCGCAGCCCTGTCAACGAAATACCTAGGTCCGCACAAGCGGCGTACAAATCCGGACCGATATCGATCAGCAAATCGTCGTTGATCAGCAGCGATTGCCTTCTCCGGATGTTCCGTCCCTTCTCTCTTCTTGCCTGCTGACAGGTGGCGCAATCGCAGAACGGAAACGGAATGCCCTCCGCTGCGGCGGTTCCCAAAAACGTGATTTTCATCGGAATCTCCTTGATTTCCGGGCGGTCACCCTGTAATCTGAAATTGGAATATTATACTATATGAATATTATAGGCGAGCATTTTAAAGGCCATCAATAGAATGATTTTCAATTTATATAACTATATTCAAATTATTAACGGAAAAGGAGAAAACTTAACATGATTCGACACGGCAACATCTACATGACGATTACCGACTTCGAGCAGAAGCTTCCGGTCTATCTGGATTGTATCGGCAAATGGCGAAATCAGTACCCCATCGAACGGCCCGAGGGGTACCCTAACTACCAGTGGATCCAATGTACACGGGGCCAAGGGGTGCTCGAATTGAACGGAACGAAGCAATATATCGGACAAGGGCAAGGGATGCTGCTATTTCCCGATGAGCCTCATGCCTACTGCGCAACCATGGAGCCGTGGGAGGTAAATTGGCTTTCCTTTAACGGGAGCTATGCGGGGGAGATGCTGCGCTCTCTCGGCTTTATCGGCAGCCGCATCTTGACGTTCGCCAATCCGGACCCGATCCTGCAGCACATCTATCGTCTCATGTCCGTCGCCGAAGCAACCGATCCGATGAAGAGCCTGGAATGCTCGTCGCTGACTTACCAGCTTATCCTCGACCTGTACCGCTATGGCGCTCAGATTGACATCCGCTCCCGGCAGCAATTTTTCGAGCAGCTGGCTCCTGCCCTCCGGTATATCGAGGACCGCTACCATAGCCCTATTACCTTGGAGGACTTGGCCTCCCGGCTTTCCGTCACACCGCAGCATACATGCACGTTGTTTCAGCTGACGCTGGGAACGCGCCCTTTCGAATACGTCACCAAAATTCGGCTGCGCAAAGCCAAAGAGCTCCTGATGCGTCATCAGGAGCTGGATATCGGCGAAGTCGCCCGCAAGGTCGGGTACGAGCATACGAGCTATTTTATTAAAGTGTTCAAACGTGAAGAAGGAATGACGCCCGGCGCGTTCCGCAAGAAATCGTAACCTCCTGCAGACCGCTGCCTAAGCATCCGTCAACGTGCCGCCACAAGCCGCAGCAGCACATCTACCCCGGGCATCCTGTAGCCAACATCTGCCTGAGTAGTTAGAACCACCATCAGTCCGGATACAACCGATAAATAAGTGCTGATGAGCTCCTCGGGATCTCCTGCGGCAATTTCTCCCGCCTGCTGCCCTTCCACGAATACCGGGAGCAAAGCTTCAACCGACCTGCTCATCGAAAATTGCTCTATAAGCACCTTGGCTTCGTCAGGTACGCCGTCCGACGTCCGCGCCTGATGCATCAGCATGAAGTAAGGCTGGCCTTCTTCATTCAGCATCGCTTCGGTTAACGCCCTTATTTTCTGAATAGGCGATCCCGGCAATTGGGCCAAACCGTTCATTTCCGTGAACGCTTCGGTTACGGCGTACCGAACGAGGGTGGTGAACAGTTCGTCTTTCGATTGAAAATAATGGTACAGCAAGCCGTGGCTGATACCCGCTTCCGCGGCGATCATGCTCATCTTCGTTCCTATAATTCCCCGCCGTGCGAAAACCTTGAGCGCCGCGGCCATAATCTGCTCCTTGCGCTCGTCGCGGATTTGATGCAGTTGTTGTTCGTTTAAAGGCGCCAATGGTCTTCATTCCCCCGCTATAGCATAGTCTAGCTTCCACATTTCTTGATATCACAATACATGAATTTGTCGGATCCATCAATGAAACGAGAAACTTTCCCGGCAAGAGCAGCTGTCCCGATCACATCGCAAGCAGCGGTATCAATCGCTCTAGCTCCTTCTCCATCGCCTTCCCTTCTTCGCCGAAAAACTCTGCGGAGAGCCGCTGTGCCTCGCCCGTTTCATCAAGGGCAAGCACCTGGACGATCGTCTCGGGATTCATAATCTCCCGCAGCGAAATCATCATCCCCGTTACATCGTAATATTTCTCCAGCAGCTGCCCGTTGCCCGATCCGACCGCATTGCCCAAATACAGATCAAAATATTGCTGCGCAAAAGCAATCCCTTTCTTCGATGCAGGACCGCTGTACTCTACGCCGGACCAGCGCAAATCCGCAACGAGACTCATCCACCATGCGGGTTCTATCGCTTTTTGTATTTGCGCAAATACGTCCAGCTCAAAGTTCCGCTTCGGCTTACAGCGCTGCTCCTGCAAGCACTTGCCCAGCAGCTGCGCTTCGATAGCGGCGATCGTCATTCCCTGTCCGTAGATCGGATCGAAGTTGCAAAACGCGTCCCCGAGCACGAACAAACCGGACGGCCAGCTGCTCATCTGCTCGAAATGCTGACGGAAGCATTCCGGTACGCGATATCCTCTCGGATTGCCGACAGGCTCGAGCTCCTTCAGCACATCGGCAAGCACCGGACTTAACAGCCGGGCGGCCTCCTCCTCGTACCGGTCAGCATCCGTAGTCGGGTAAGCTTCACCGCCGGCGCAATAGAGCGATACTTCCGCGATCTGGTTCTCGATAGTCCCGAGCGCTCCTGTTCCGATCTTCTTCGCAGGGACAGCGTCTACGAGAATGACACTCCAGCGGTCCGCATGTTGAGCAGAAAGCTTGTAGTGACGGGTACTGTAGCCGAGAGATACCTTCAGCCGCTCCGCCTCCGGCACCTCGTAGCCTAATGATTGAAGCCAAGGCACGACTTTGGAGGAACGCCCGCTCGCATCGACGACCAAATCTGCAACCAGCGCTTCCGCCTCCCCTGTCTTTCCGCGCTCCCGTACATAAACGCCGGTAACGGACGTACCGTCTGCAGAGGATTGCAGCCCCGACACTTCGTGCCGCGGAAGGAATCTTACGTTAGCAAGCGCCGAGATACGCTGCCTGATGACCCACTCGAATAAGGCACGGCTGAAGCCCATATCTTTCTCCGTTTCGGGCATTTCGAGAGTGCCGTATTGGTTCGTGAAGTGCACCGTTTTGCCTTCACGTGCAAATGCGCCGTTGCGATGCAACTCGTCGGTATAGCCGGGAAACAGCTCCTCGAATATGACCTTCCCGCGCTGCAGCAGCCGGTGCGGATGATTCGCGTGAGGCGTACCCGCCCGGTTCACCGGCTCATCGGGAAATTCGTCCCTGTCTACGATCACAACGTCTTCAAACAGGTCCGACAGCACCCGGGCCGTCAGCAAGCCCGCCATACTGCCTCCCATAATAATGGCCTTTCCCTCTTTGCGCACGTTTCTTTCTTCTTTGGATATTACCATGATCCATCGCCTCCATTTTTTTGATTGACTTAATCAGTCAATTTTAAAGTAAAAAAATATAGCCATTCGATTGTATAAAGCTTGTGCTAGATTTCTTAGTTGAAGGAAATCATGTCATTTGCCAAGATTGGTTGTCGTTGTTCATTGACTAACTGAGTCAATCAAAGATTATTCCATTTTGCAGCTTCTGTCAATATGATTTTTCAAAAAAAAAGCTGACGCCGGATCAACTGTATCCGACGTCAGCCTGTATTAATCCGGCCGAGCCATAGCGAATATATCGCCGAGCCGTGAATAATTGCTTCCGGCGAGCCGGCTGACCGGCTGAAGCGCCTGCGGGTCGATATGTCCGCCGTCATACAACGACTCGTCGAAATGGAAGCGGACCACTCGCCCGATCAGCAGGTCGGCTGCCGGGGAGCCTTCCGCTCCACCGATCGGCAGGGCGTGCTCCAGCACGCATTCCATCCGGATTCGGGCTTCGGCGAGCCCCGGTACACTCACTTGCTCGCTCGGCACCGCAGTAAGCCCGGCAAACTCGACCTCGCTCACATCGGGCGCCAAGCCGGCTGCCGTTTGATTGAGCTTTTCAATATACGATTCGTCGGCGATGTGGACGACGAAGCTTCCCGTTGCTGCTGCATTCCTGGCGGTATCCTTCGGCACACCTTGCTTCCTCTGCACCGAAATGGACACCATGGGAGGATTAGCGGCTACGATATTAAAATAGCTGAAAGGCGCCGCATTCAATACTCCGCTTGCCGACAAGGTTGTTACCAGTGCGATAGGTCTAGGGATAATGCTCCCTATCAGCAGCTTGTAATTATCCCTCTCGCTGTTTACAGCCGGATCGATCGATATCACCGGTCCGCCTCCTTTCCGCCCGCTTCGGGGGTTATTATTGGAACGTATCGCGGAACCAATCGGCCGCCGCTTCGACTTCGCTTCGGGTTAATTGATGGCCGAACCGCTCCCAGTGCACGGTCACGTCGGCTCCGGCGCCGGCCAGCAGCGCCTTCAGCTCTTCGGTCTCCTCCGGCGAGCAGATCGGATCGTTCATCCCTGCGCCGATGAAGCACGGGACGCCGGTCAAATCCGGCAGCCCGATCCCGCGCCGCGGCACCATCGGATGATGGAGAATCGCACCCTTCAGCGAATCCTTGTAATGGAACAACAGACTGCCGGCGATATTGGCGCCGTTGGAATAGCCGACAGCGACCAGATTGCCGCGGTCGAAGCCATACTCTACCGCCGCCTGATCAAGGAAGTCGCTCAGCTCCTTCGTGCGGAAGATCAAGTCTTCCTCGTCGAATACTCCTTCCGCCAAGCGGCGGAAAAACCGCGGCATCCCGTTTTCCAGTACATTGCCCCTTACGCTTAGCAGCGACGATGATGGCGATATTTGCCTTGCCAGAGGCAGGAGATCGCGCTCCGTGCCTCCGGTTCCGTGAAAGAGCACCAATACCGGCGCATTCACATCCGTACCTTGCTGGAATATATGTTTCATGCTTGGTCCCCCTCCAACACTCTGACTTCAATCGGCTCCAGGTTGCGCTCGATGGCCTGACGGTTCTCTTCGTACCAAGCCGGAAGCATCAATTTCTCTCCCAAATGCTCCGCTTCTTCGTCACGCGCAAATCCTGGAGGATCCGTTGCGATCTCGAACAGTATGCCGCCTTCCTCGCGGAAGTAGATGGCGTTGAAATATTGACGGTCGACGATCGGCGTCGGATGCAAGCCGTTCTGCTCCACATGGCGTCTCCATTCCGCGTGATCCGCATCGTCTTTGGCGCGCCATGCGATATGGTGCACCGTACCCGCTCCGCCTGCACCGTAAGGCATCGGATCAACCCGGACGTCGATCAGGTTGCCGAGATCGCCCGTTGCTCTGAAGCGCGCGTACGCGCCTTCTTGACCTACTTTTTGCAGCCCCATGACCTGCACCAGCAATTTCATCGTGCTTTCCGGCGCCGTGCTGTAGAGAACCGCGCCGCCGAAGCCTTTGATCGCTTTGTCAGCAGGAACGCCGCCGAACGTCCATTGGCTTTGCGGACCTTCCTCACGCTCGACAATTTCCAGACGCAAGCCGTCTTTATCGGCAAATTGCAGATACTCTTCCCCGAAACGGGATGCTTTCATGACCGAAACGCCGAATTGGGTCAACCGCGCTTCCCAGAAATCCAGTGTGCCTACAGGTACGACGTAAGTGGTAATGCCGACCTGACCGCCGCCAATGCGGCCTTTGCGCGAGCCTGCGAACGGGAAGAACGTAATAATTGTTCCCGGGCCGCCGATCTCGTTACCGAAATACAGATGGTACACTTCCGGAGCGTCGAAGTTGATCGTTTTTTTCACTAACCGGAGTCCAAGGATGCCGCTGTAGAAATCAACGGTTTCCTGCGCGTTTCTTACAAAAGCTGTAATATGGTGAATGCCTGCTGTTTGTTGTAACATGTTAATCCATCTCCCTTATTTTTAATTGGTTTTATGGTAAAAGGTTATTATCAAAACGAATTGTAGCTTACAAACTCGCCGGTCGGCTTGCGATAGCCGCGCGGCCGTTGACTGCCGGTATCTTCTTTGCCTATGGCAATCATCATTGCGGGAACGTAACGGTCCGGCACATGGAGCGCCGAGCGAACAGCGTCGGGATCGAATCCGATCATCGGGCATGTATCCCAGCCCTTCTCCTTCGCAATCAGCATGAACAGCATCGCCGACAAGCTGGCGTTTCTTATCGCTTCGTCCTGCATGAACGCTTCGCCGCGTCCTTCATAGAAGCCAAGCACCGAATCGACGGTCGCATCGAATTCCTGCTTGCTGATAATGCCCAGATTCATCAGTCCTTCGTTTATTTTGCCCACATCCTTGTAGGCATCCTTATGGCCCAGGACGATGATGACGGCGGAAGCGCTCTGTACCTTGTACTGCTTGCCCGAAGCCTCATACATCGCTTGCTTAACGGCCGGATCCTTGACGACTACATAGTGCGTATGCTGCAGGTTGAAGGCGGAAGGAGCGAATTTGACGAGCTGGAACATTTCCTCCAATTCCTTATCCAGTATCTCCACCCCGGGAATAAATTTATTAGCGGAGCGGCGTGCTTTGACAAGCGTCGACAGATCGTTCATACGAATACCCCTTTGCAATATAATCGAAATTTGAGAATCTTAAATTTAAGATATTGGACAAAAGGAGACCTCCTCACACCAGTGCTACTTGAAGGTTTCCTGTGCGAATTTGCCCAGCTTCTTGAGCAGGTCGCTCGCCGCTTTCTTCTCCTCGGGAGTAAGACCGCCGACGGCTTGCTCAATCACCTCAGCGTGCTTCGGAAATACGTCCTCGATAAATTTCTTGCCATGATCCGTAATCTCCGCAAAAACGAGCCTTCTATCCTCCGTCGATGCTTTACGGCAAACCAGCTGCTTCTGCTCTAGCTTATCGACCACGTAAGTGATGTTGCCGCTGCTCATGAGCACTTTGCCGCCGATTTGTTGAATAGGCTGCGAACCTTTGTGGTATAACAGCTCTAGGACGCCGAATTCGGTCCGGTTCAAGCCGTGTCTTCGAATGTCTCTATCGGCATGCGCATTCACCCATTGGCTCGCTCTGGAAAGGGCGATATACAAATTCAACGACTCTTCCTTGGAGCTTCCCATTTCGTTCACATCCTTTTTTTATGCTTGCTCATTTCTTAATATTAAATATCTTAAATTTAAGATAATACATTTGCAGAGAATTGTCAAGCGGTCTTTTTTATTTTCCTTAAAAAACGCTGCCGAATACATACTATTTCCGGAATGGAAAATAATATGAATTAACTTTTCGATGGAGAGGGGGTGGCGGCTATGGCTTTCAACGGCACTGGCATACCTGTCATTGATGAAATCGGGGAACGGCTCGGACTATCGCCGGACTTTGTGTGCCGGGAATTCCCGCTGAATCCGGCCCGGAGTGTATATTGCATTTATCTGGCCTCTGTCGTGTCAGCGGAGCAAATCAATGAGTTCATCATCACGCCGATTGTACAGCTAAGCCAGTATAAGGAATCACCCGAAGACCCTATGAGCTTGCTTAAGACCATGATCCCTCATGCTCCGTTAAGCGAGCTCGATGATGCTTCAGACGGCGTTCGCCTTCTGCTTGAAGGGCATTGCCTGCTCCTTTCTTCGTTTGATACGCCGATTCTCAGCTATGAGTTGACCAACGGGGAGCATCGCAGCGTGTCCGAACCAACGACAGAAGCTTCCATCCGCGGTCCGCGGGAAGGCTTTGTCGAGGACGTTTCGCGGAATGTCGCTCTTATCCGCAAAAGATTAAAGAGCGAGCGTTTGATATTTGAGGAGCTGATTATCGGAACGGAGACCAAAACGAAGGTGTATCTGACCTATGTCGCTAACATAGCTCCGCCTCAAGTAGTGGATGAGTTCCGGAAGCGTCTTAATGCCATCCATGCGGACAGCATTCTGGAGAGCTCTTATATTGAAGAATGGATTCAGGATACTGCGGTTTCGCCATTTCCCCAGCTGATTGCAACCGAGCGGCCGGATTCCGTTGTAGCCCAGCTTTTAGAGGGGCAGGTTGTCGTTTTGACGGACGGCACCCCGATTGCATTGCTCGGGCCCGTTACTTTTTTTCAATTTTTCAATTCACCGGAGGATTATTACCAGCGGGCGGATATCGCCACCTTGTCGCGATGGCTGCGTCTCTTAGCCTTTATCTTATCCATCTTTGTCCCGTCGCTGTATATTTCCGTTGTAAGCTACCATCCGGAGCTGCTCCCTAATTCACTGTTGATCAGCTTGGCTGCCCAGCGCGAGGAGGTGCCTTTTCCCGCTTTCATTGAAGCCGGCATTATGATCGTTACCTTCGAGATATTGCGGGAGGCGGGACTTCGTATGCCGCGTATTGCAGGGCAGTCCATCTCGATCGTAGGAGCGCTTGTATTGGGCGAGGCAGCCGTTGAAGCGGGTCTCGTATCCGCCGCTATGGTTATTGTCGTTTCCCTTACGGCCATTTCCAACTTTGTCTCCCCAATTTACGGCTTCGGCATAGCCCAGAGAATTGTCCAGTATGGTTTTATGATTTTATCCGGATTAATGGGATTGTTCGGTTTAATGTGCGGCGTGTTTCTTGTCTTGGTTCATCTTGCTTCCCTTCGTTCGTTCGGGGTGAAATATCTTACTCCAGTCGCTCCGTTGAATCTTAGCCGATGGCAGGATACTTTGGTTCGGGTACCTCGTTATATGATGAAACGATATTCGAACAGGCGACTTCATAACAAATAAGAAGGTGCAACAACATGAAAGCTGTACTCCTTAGTCTAATGCTGCTGGTCTTATGTACCGGCTGCTGGGATATGAAAGACATCAACTCCCTTGCGATCGTAAGCTTGGCCGGAGTCGACAAAGATCCGAAAACAGGCGAACTCTTGGCGTATTACCAGGTCATGAACCCGACGGGCCTGTCCACCCGGACAGGCTCCTCGGCGAAAGCCGCCGTATACACCTATAACTTCAAAGATTTTAGCCATGGAAGGTTCACCGTGAAAACAGGCATGTCTATGCCTCGTATATTTTTTACAGCCCATTTGCAAAGCTACATCATTTCCGAGCGTTACGCACGGCAAGGGATAATGGACCTCCTCAACTATATCGAGCTCAATCCCGAACGCCGGGCGAATATCACGGTATATGTATCGGACAGCCCGCTGAACATCATAATGAACAGCTTCACCACTTTGGATAGAGTTCCGGGACGGTTTATCCGTTCGTTAACGAATCATTATGAGCGCAATTTTAAAAATAGTGTCTATCCCATCCGGTTTAAGGACCTGGACAAGGAAATGAATCATCATACGCCGACCATCATCCCCATTATTCATTACAACGGAACGAAACCGTCCTCGACGTCCAATGAAGTGGAAAAAATCAATGCAACCCAAGGCGGAATGAGCTTCCATGAAGGAGCCGTGTTTATTCATTCCCGTATGGTTGGTCGGATCGACGAGAAATCAAAAGTTTTATTTTATATCTTGAATAAAAATTACCACCGGCTTACGGATACGATCACCGTCAACGGAAGCTTTGTCGATGTCGAAGCGCAGCGCATCGATGTAAAGCGCACCTGGAACGCGGACAAATCCCAACTCACCATAAACATCCGTGCCGACTTGCGGATTATAAACAATCAGCAGCAAAGCAAGCTGACTCTGCATAATTCCCATGAAATGGAAGAAGCGTTTAACCGTTTCTTGGAAGGCAGAGCCAAACAACTGGAACAGCTCGGTAAAGATAAAGGCTGGGACCTGCTTGGCATCCAGGATAACGGGGGAAGAGAAGCAAATTGGCGCCAAACCGAAGTCACCTTTCATGTCCACTCTACAATGAAAACGACCGGTAACATGAGCACACCATATCTTCTGGAATAGAGGAGTCTGTCCGATGGAACACGCTAAATTGAGCGCTTGGCAACTATTTAATCTCTCCATGATATTTGTGATTGGAACTTCGTATATCTTATTGCCCGGGGGACTCATAGCGGATGCCAAGCAATACGGATGGCTTGTATTCGTATGGGCTACTCTGTACGGTGTAGTATTGGCTGGATTCTGGCTCTACTTGTCGAGCAAATTTCCCGGATTAAGCATTGTCCAAATAGCCGTTCAAGTATTGGGGAAATGGGCCGGCGGCCTGGTATCCTTGCTGTACATACTGTTATTTATCCAGATTGCATCCTGGGTTACCCGCAACATGAGCGATTTCATGCATATTAATCTGATGCCGCGGACGCCTGTCCCGGTGTTTCATATCATGATCCTGATCGTTTGCGCCTATGCTGTGGTGAAAGGAATCGAATCGATCGCTATGACATGCGAGCTTTTGAGTGTTTTGTTATTTTTGCTTTTCTGGATCCCTATGGCGGTGATGCTAAAAGAGTGGGATTGGGGGAATTTTATGGTTCCCGGAGTTTTTCACCCTCTGGAGACCTTCCTGAATACCCGGTATGTGCTCGCTTTCCCTTTTATGGAGGTTGTATGCTTCATGATGATATTCCCCTTTGCCGAGAGACGGTTAAAATTTTCATTTCTGTCAGGGATTGCATTTGGAGGTATGAACCTGACTTTAGGCATCTATTTTACAATCGGCATATTGGGCGTAGACCGCGCTTCTCATCTCGTCTATCCGGTATTCATCATTTTCCGGGAAATGGAGTTTACGAACTTTATCGAGCATTTGGAATCGCTTCTTTCTATCAACATCCTTCTTATCGTATGCATGAAATTAAGCTTGCTGTTCTATTGCGCGGTATTGGCTATATGTCAGCTATTCGAAATTAAACAGCGCGCTTTCGTCGCTTATCCGCTGATTTGGATTATCTCTGCCTACGCTTTGCTTTTCACCAACATTATCGAAAATGTCGAATGGACGAAAAAGTATTTGTTCGAATACTATACCCTTTACGCTATCCTGATCCCGGCAATACTCATCGTGTTTGCTCGGATGAGGAAAAAAGGTCAATTTCAAGGAAAGGAGACGATGACATGACGCTTTTGGTGCTTTTCTTCATTCTGTCGTGCATAGTCGGAGGCATCAGGCTGCGGGCTTGCAAGTCCAATAAGAACGCAGCCGTTGTTTATTTCAGCATTACCACATTGGGAGCGGTACTTTGGGGGAGCATACTCCTCCATCATCCGTTTGACCTCAATGAAGCTATCGGCCGGATGTTATCCCAATTATACGAGGTGTTCTCCTGATCTTGCTTGAAAAAAAGGAGCCGCTGCCGGCATCATGCCGAAGCGCTCCCATCTTGCGTTTATTTCTCTATAAATTCGAACAAAAATGACTGGCCGTTCCGGTAAAATCGCGGATCATACAGCCCAAGCCGCTTCTCGTCGTCAACGACTACGACAAACGGCGACCATTCCTTCAGCGTCCGGGCTTTCGGATTGTCCGCGAACAGCTGGTCGAGATTCGCGCTCTCGGCCGATTGCAGCTGTGTCTGGAGCGTGACGCCGCTCCACATCGTGCCTTTTTTCAGATCGACGGTGTCGCCCTTCTTCCCTACGACCGTGAACATGCCTGGGACGAAATCGGCGGACAAAGCTACCTGCTCATATTCCGCGGCCGCCTGCTTATAGAGACTGTGGCCTTGGGCGGACTGCAGGCCTACATGCAGCGCCATCAGCAGCCAAACGACCCGGTATATGCGGTGGGAAGGAACCTGGATCCGGTCCTTGCCGAATCGGACGATAAGCCATCCGATCAGCATGATCGCCCAAAACACCAGATCCACGATAGGAACCGTTCCGAAGGTAATCCGCATAGGCGAGAACGGCTCGAAATAGCCTGTACCCCATGCATTGAATAAATCGCTTGTATCGTGAATAAACACGGCTATGCATGCGATTAGAAACAATCGCCAGAAGCGGATTCGCCCGATGAATCGGCTCAGTCCGGCTATAATCACCGCCCAGACGGGAACAAGAAACACGGAATGCGTAACCCCCCGGTGCCACATCTGGTAACGTCCGGCCGTATCCCACCAGGAGGAGATGACGTCGATATCCGGTATTTGCGATCCGGCGACGGTGGTGAACAGCAGCGCTTGCTTTTCACGGCGCGTCATCTTCGTCTTGTCGACGGCTCCATACAGCGTGAGGCCGAACAAGGTATGTGTAATCGTATCCACTTAAAGAAGTCACCCCATCCGTCTATATGCATCCAGTATAGCCTATACAGGCTGCTGCGGGAAAGCTATCCCGTTTGCCGGCTATGGCAGCTCTGCGGCCGCCAGCACGAAGGCTGCGGCAAGCAGCAAGCCTACACCTCGAACCCAATTAGCCAATGCAGCCGTCTTAATTGTACGTCCGCGGGAAGCGTGCGCAGCATCCCGTTACGCATGGCGATCAGCAGCGGGTTCTCAAGCTGGACCATTCGCCCCATCTGCCGCGACTGCCTGATGACTCTCGTCGTACGCGGAATCCGCAGCCGCTCGTAGGCAAGCAGTCCGTCGGAGACATCACCGTCACCGGCTTGCTCCAAGCACTGCGCCAGCGTCCACGCATCCTCCATCGCCTGAGCGCCGCCTTGGCCGAGATTCGGCAGCATCGGGTGCGCCGCGTCCCCGAGCAGCGCAGCGAGGCCTTGATGCCAAGTCGTGAGCGGCTTCCGGTCATAGATGTCGTGAGCCAGGATAACGTCTTCCTTCGTCGCGGCGATGACGTCCCCGATCGGCTCATACCATCCGCGAAACGCCTCCAGCGCTTGGCGCTTGCGCTCTCCCGGAGGAGCCGCTATGCCTGCAGGAGCGTTCACAGCGGCAAACCAAAATACGCGTCCTTGCCCCAGGTGGGAAAACCCGAATCGTTTTCCCGGTCCCCAAGCCTCGAAGCCGCCCCCGTCCACCATCGGGTACCGCTCGTCCCTGTAGTCCGCTATGCCTCTTAGAGCTGTGAAGCCGGAATAACGAAGCGGTTCGGTACCGAAGAGCCGTTCCCTCACCGTGGAACGGAGCCCGTCCGCACCGATCAGCACCTTCCCGGAATGGCTAGATCCATCGGCGAAAGCAGCCGTCACCTTGTCACCGTGCTGCTCCCACCGTTCCAGCTTCCTGTCGAACTGCAAGTCTGCACCGCGGGACTTCACCAGCTCATATAGCAGCTCTTGGAGAAGCGCACGGTGAATCAAGTAGCTCGGCGTCCCGTACCGCTCGGCCTGCTCCCGCACCGGCAGCTCCGTGAGCATCGCACCGTCCCATCTGCGGATCTCGGCTTTGCCTACAGCCTTTCCCCGCTCCCGAACTTTATCGGCTGCGCCCAGCTTCTCAAGCACCTTCATCGCGTTCGCCGCCAGCACGATCCCGGCTCCGCTTTCGGCGAGACCGGGCTCCTTTTCGAAGATGGCAACGTGCCAACCTATGTTTTGCAGCGCCAATCCTGCACATAAGCCTCCGATTCCGGCTCCAATAATCAGCGCCTTTTTATCTGCCGCTTCTCGTATGTTCATTGGACGATTCTCCTTCCGATGGTTGAAGATAGGCTGTTAGCGGGATGCCAAGCAACCATGGGCATGAAGGTAATCTTTTAACAGATGGAATGCGCTGTGCCTGCTCCAAAACGGAACTGCATCCGTTTTGCATAGATCGGCCAGAACGGTGCTGTAATGCTCCGGTTTAAATAACCGATCCATGACGGAGCCGCCGTCGAGGCTTTCAGCAAGCTCATGGACTATGACACCCTTGATTTCCTTATGAAACACCAACGGGGGATGGTTAGGCTGGCACAGCGCAAGACATTCTTTTACGCAAGCGTTTCGGTTTTCTGTAGCCCCCATCAGCTTTACAATGTCCTCAGCTGCAAACCAGTGGTTAGTATATTTCATGAAAGGACCGGGGAAGCCTCTCAGTCCCTCGATATAAAATCCGACATCGGTTACAATCACAGGACAGTCTAGTTCACGGCTAGCCCATTTGCTCGAGAATACAGCGATCTGTTCGACGTCCAAGCTTTGGATCTCGGGCAAATCGATACCGCTGCGGGTCAGCTGAACGCCGGTGCCTGCAAGCGCAGACAAAGCAATTTGAAACTTGGCATCGTTGGAGGTTGCATAAACCAGCTCCATCCTTGTTACTCCCCGCTTCCCCTATGAATTTTGCCCCACTATAAGCTGCTCTTACTTTTTGTGCAGCCCTCCCCAAAGTATAATTCCGCCGACCATCATTTTCCAACAAACGTTCTGTGAATCTACATCGCGAACCGGTACCGCTATGCCCGTCTGTCGGCAAAACAATAAAGCAGCCAACACCTGGTTGACTGCTTCATTGCCTACATTTGTATTATTTATGCCGAAGCGTATCGTCGCTCTCTCGAGGATTATTTTGTGCCGGCTGCTTCTCGTGATTCTTTAACACCTGGTCTGCGTAATTTGGATTCGTGTTATACTTGTTTCCTTCGTTGCTTTTCATTCCTTTGGGCATCATGCTCACCTCCATCCGTCTAACGATCATGGGACGGGATCCGTGTCCCTTCGTTTAGAATGATACATGACCGTCCGAATCATGCATGAATATGGTGGGCGGGACGCGACTCCGCAAGCCCTTTTCGCTGCAAAAGTACGATGCAAACATTTCCACAGCTTGTCCGGTATTATATAATGGGTTAGCGAGGCCTTTCGACGATAATCGGCCTTATCGCTTAAAATTTCTCACGAACTATTTTGCGAGCAAGCTGGGGATATTGCGGATAGGAGCTGCTCCTGTTGCCGGAAAGTCCCTGCAGGTCTTGGACGAAATTTACATAAAGGATGGGAGAATGCATGATGGACATTATTGAAATTGCTATCGATTTAATTGATGAAGATAAAGACCAGCCGAGATACCAGTTTGATGACGAAGCCTTGCAGGAATTGATGCAAAGCATCGAGGAACTCGGGTTGCTGTCGCCGATCAAGGTGAGAACGACCGCCGGCGGCCGGTATATGATCATTTACGGAAACCGCAGATACAAAGCCTGCAAAATGCTGAACCGCGCAACGATCCCGTGCATCGTCTCCAACGTAACGGACGAAACGGAAATTTATTTGGAGCAAATCGCGGAAAATTTGACGCGGGAGGGCTTCTCGCCGATTGAAGAAGCGGAAGCGTTCAATAAGCTGTTGAACGATCCGAAGTTCAGCAGCTCGACCAAATATTTGTCCAGCCGCCTCGGCAAGCCGGAGTCCTACATCAAGAACAAAATCGAACTGCTGAAGTTCGGTAACGCGGTGAAAAAACTGATTGTAGGCGGCACCGAAATTAGAAAAGACAAGCTGACGGAAGACCAGCTGCTTCCTCTGAAGGATTTGCCGCTGGAGCACCGGGATCCGCTTGCTTTGATCATGGCCAGAGACGAAATGCCCGTCAGCGACGTGAAGAAAATCGCCAAGCTGTTCAAGGACAAAACCATCTCCGCATCGACCAAGGACAAGCTGCTCTACAAATCAGGCAACGAGCTGCTGGAGACATGGTCCGTGTTCGAGCAAAACAAGGCGGAGCGGGCCAAGTCCGCCCAGCCGAAAGCGGCGGCCAAAAGTGACAAGGCGGAAGCAAGCGCTCCACCAGCACCGGCACAGGCGCCTGAACCTACCGGAGCGGCTTCATCCGCCCCTTCGGTCACGGGCAGCCCGCTTCAGCCGCAGTCTGCCTCTCCGGCAATGGAGCCGGCGGCTGCCGCTGCGACGCTGCTCGACACGCCTGCTGCAGCACCAGCTCCTGCAACATTGCTCGACGCGCCTGCCGCGGCATCGGCCGCCTCTTCCGTTGAAAGCAAACTTCAACGGCTGCTCGCCTCGCTGCCGGCTTTCAGCGAACTGACACAGGAGCAATTAGCCGGCGGCTTGAACGATCCGGGCCGTTTTGCCCAGGATGTCGATACGGCAATTCAACAGCTGGAGCTGCATTTGAACGAATGGAAACGAATCAGGGAGCTTGCTTCCCAGCCCGTTTCTTCCAATTAGTACAAGATCATGAGGAGGTTCCCGTCATGGAAGCCTCCTTTTTTTTTGCTCCATCGCGAGGGATTTTCATTAGAGCCCTATTTACATTCGAAAAAAGGTGTGGTAAGTTTATTTCGATACTTTTAGAAATAACAAACTTTGCCGAGGGTGAGATAATCATGGTTCTAGACAACGAAGACGTACGACAGGCCGTCAAAGTATACAAAGCACTTGGAGAACCTACCCGGCTGAAAATCGCTATGCTGCTTACCGAGGAGAAAAATTTGTGCTGCTCCGATATCGGAAGCAAGCTCGAATCGATTGCGGGCTCGACGCTCTCGCATCATTTGAAGCAGCTGACGGATTGCGGCCTGCTGAATACGCGGAAAGACGGCACTTATATTTACTATAGTGTGAATCGGGATATTGCGCTGAAATATGCGCCTTATTTGCTGCAGTAATTTTTTTTTGCAACATATTTCTATATTTTTAGAAATATAAAAATAATATATACAGTGGAGAGAGGAGCTTTACCATCTTATGTCAAACGCTTGGAAAATTTACATGCTGGCCATCGTCAGTTTTTTGGTTGGAACGTCGGAGTTCATCATTGCAGGTATTCTCGATCAAGTCGCTAAGGATATCGGAGTCTCCGTATCCGCCGCCGGCCAGCTTATTACCGTCTTTTCGCTTGCCTACGCTTTCGGCACTCCTATCCTGATGGCCGTGACAGCGCGGATAGAGCGGCGCAAGCTGCTTCTTTATTCTCTCGGCCTTTTTGTCATCGGCAACGGAATGGCTGTCGCTTTACCGGGGTTCGAGGCCCTTATCGGCTCGAGAATTATTCTGGCTCTGAGCACCGGAGTATTCGTCGTCACGGCGCTAACCGTCGCATCCAAGCTGGCTCCTGCCGACAAACAAGGCAGCGCCATTGCTACTCTGGTGATGGGCTTCAGCACCGCACTGATTATCGGAGTGCCGATAGGGAGAGTTATCGCTTCGTTTTACGATTGGAAGCTGATCTTCGGCGGCATTGGACTGCTCGGACTGCTGGCGATCCTCGTCATATATTACACGATCCCGCATACTGAAGGAGAAGCACCCGTACCGCTTCGCAAACAAATCGCTTTGCTCAAAGAACCGCGAATCGCCGTCGCCCTGTCGATCACTTTCTTCTGGATCGCCGGATATTCGATCGCTTATACGTACATCTCGCCTTTTCTTCTTAACGTATCCGCGATGAGCGGCGAAGGCGTCAGCGCAGGCCTATTCGCTTTCGGCATCGCCAGCCTGATCGGCTCGAAATTCGGAGGCTACAGCACGGACAAATGGGGGGTCCCGCGGACGCTCATCGGAGGCATGCTTTTTCATGCCATCTCCCTGATTCTTCTGTCGCTGGTTGCCCCGTTCCCGGCCATTGTCTTCCCGGTTCTTATGCTGTGGTCGTTCTCCGCCTGGTCCTCCGGCCCGACGCAGCAATATCACCTGCTCACGCTTGCACCGGAAGCTTCCGGCATTATGCTTAGCCTGAACAGCTCCGTGCTTCAGCTTGCCATGGCGGCTGGAGCGGGTATCGGGGGCGTTGTGGTGGAACACGCTTCGCTCACCTCGATAACCTGGATCGGCGCAGCAGGCGTCACCGTTGCCGCGGCCACTGCAGCCGCCTCCCTAGGATTATCCCGCACCCGCCGGTTAGCGGAAGAGCGCAGATTACAGCAGCAGGCGAAAGCCGGAGTATCCTGAGCCTTGAACGTCAACGTTCCATGTTTTCAGCCCAGGTTAGGATTGAGCATGGAACGTTTTTTCTTTTTTAGCTTAGTTACGAAATCGAAAGATTACCATGTCTCCGTTGAATGTCGATCCACGGGTTTCCTCGTATTTTCCATTCGTATAGCTGGATAAGGCTTTGCGCCAAAAAGCTTGCCCTCTCCCGTTAGCCCCCGCAGGATTGGTAAACAGCTCCCAGGAGCCCTTGAATTGCGTGAATATTTGTGCAGCCGCCTTCTCCGCGATCCCCTTTCCTCTAAAAGGCCGAAGCAGAAAAAACTCATTCACAAAATAATCGATTCCTTTACTGCAATACGGCGGAGTCGCAATCAAAGCAAATCCGGCAGGAATGCCGTCAACCCTTATAAGGAACGGATATAAGCAGTTCGGCTTCTCCCACCATATGCTTTGAACCTCATACTGATCCTGCAGCGTTCGATATTCGTCACTGCTCTCATAAATGCCATGCCCATTCGGTGTATGGCCGGGAACGAGCCCGTAATGCTCGGAGAGGTCGTACAAATAGAGCGGGTACAAATTTTTGATGATGTAAGCTTCATCTTCCCTAGTTAAAGTGACCTAATATTCACATCATTGCCCCCGTAACTGATGAGATTAGTCTCAAGTCCGTGCTGACCTATCGTTCCGCTAGCGGACACATACCACTTGACCGTCCGTCATTTCCCTCAGCTCGTCTGGCGTCAGCTGAAATACCGTTTTCGGATGTCCCGCCGCCGCCCACAATGTCTTGTAGCGAAACAAATCTTCGTCGATCAATGTGACCGGCTTCTGCCGGTGCCCGATCGGAGCCACGCCGCCAATAACAAATCCACTCCGATCCCGTACAAAATCGGCGTCTGCTTTTCCCAGCTTGTCCTGGAGCAGTTCGGAAATGCGCTTCTCATTTACGCGATTGACCCCGCTCGCAACCACCAGCAAAGGTTGATCCGCTTGCTCCAGCCGGAAAATAATCGACTTGGCAATCTGGGCGACCTCACACCCGATCGCGTCCGCCGCTTCCTGAGCCGTGCGCGCGCTGTCCGGCAGCTGCACGATTTGATTGTCGTAGCCTTTTTGCTGCAGTATCGTTTGTACCCGTAAAGTACCCTCGTTGAATTGGTTTGTCATGTTCTTTTAGCTCCTTCAAGCTTCGCATGCTGCATTATCTAAGCTGCTTCTGCGTCTATCTGTGTAGTTTAATCGAAGTCCCCTGTGGTCTCAAGGGATAAATTGCTTACATAAAAAAACTCCACCGCTCGGGCTGTAATGCGGTTTTTCAGGCTTACAGATACCGCTGTGACGGCTTCATCCCGTTTTGCCCTGCTGTAACGCGGTTTTTACGCCCTACAGCTGATGATTTCGTTCCTTCGCGTGCTGTAAGACGGTTTTTCCGCGTTACAGGTACCGGCGTGGCCACTTTATCTCCTTTCCCCACGCTGTAACGCGGTTTTTCAGGCTTACAGCTGATGATTTCGTTCCTTCGCGCGCTGTAAGACGGTTTTTCCGCGCTACAGGCACCGGCGTGGCCGCTTTATCCCGCTATGCCCGCGCTGTAACGCGGTTTTTACGCCTTACAGCTGGCGCTTCCGCTCCTTCACGCGCTGTAAGACGGTTTTTCCGCGCTACAGCTGCCGGCGTGGCCGCTTTATCCTATTTCCCCGCGGTGTGACTCGGTTTTTCAGACTTACAGCTGATGATTTCGCTCCTTCGCGTGCTGTAAGACGGTTTTTCCGCCTTACAGCTGCAGGCGTAGCCGCTCCTCCCCTTCTCAAAAAGAACCGCCTCCGCAAAACATCCGGTTCCATGCTCTTAATTCCGCAATGAACCCTCGTTCCGCTCCGGGAGGGTGAACAGCGCATACCTGCTGGGGCATCCCTTCAGAGCTAAAGGTGACAATCGCGTGTACCTCCAGCGGCTTCTCGTCCACCTCGAAGGTAAGCGCTGCGTTCCCTGTGCAGACGCAGCCGTCGTCAAAGTCTGCCCTCACATTATCGTAGGAGAGCAGCTTGAAGCTCTCCTCCAACGATATTTTCTGTGACACATCCACAGCGCCTGCAAACAGCTTTTCGGCTTCGTCATACTTTTGCGCCTGTATCGCCTTGAAGAACGCCTCCGTCTTTTGCCTTGCGGATACTACGTCCCCTATCGCAACAGCTTGATAGACTAAAACAAGTGCAAGCCACAATCCTCCAGCAATGCCTACGATTATGCTCAGCTGCTTCATATACAATCCCTCCTGTATACGGTACTACTCCACCCCATACAGCATCCCATCATTTTACATTAATGTGAAGCAACTTCACAGCCTAGCAAAGCCTGCGGAACACTTGATGAATAGCTTCCTCCAGAGCGACGACCGCTTCCGTCATTTCGTCCATATCTTTCAGCCGAACCTTGCCTGCCGCTGCTTCGTCTTCGCCAATCAGAACGACGTAACGAATGCGGTTGGACGCCGCGGCGGCGAGCGATTTTTTCAGCTTCCGCTTACTCGTATCCAAGCTTGTACGGATACCGCTGGCACGCAGCTCGGCGGCGGCTTTCAGGGCATCCGGGATCGTATCTCCGATAGGAATGACCGTGACGCAAGCGCCTGAAGCTTCAATGGGTCGAGTCTGCAGCATTTCCATTATCGATTCCATACCGAAGGAGATGCCAACCGTCGGATAGTCGACGTCCTCCCTGCCAACCAACTGCCCAATGATTGCGTCATACCGCCCGCCTGCGCCCAAGCTGGAGCCGAAGGACCCGCTTGCATCGAAGATTTCGTACACGGTTCCAGTGTAGAAAGACAGTCCCCGCGACAAATACGGGTCAAACCGGCATACAGCATCCAGCCCCAGCCTTTCCATCAGCTTCTGGAGATCCGAAACCTCCAACGCGCCTTGAGAATCCCCGATGCCATATCGGTCGGCTATTTGCTCGAAGGTCGGGTCAGCCATCGTGATCAGCTCGCCGATTCCTCTGATGGCTTCATCTTGCAGCCCTTTGCCGCTGAGTTCCTTGACGACCTCCTCCTTGCCTATTTTCGCTATCTTATCAAGCGTCAGCATGACGGACTGCGTATCTTCCGGCCGTACCCCGACGGCTTCGAGCACCTCTCCCAAAAAACGCCGGTTATTCCACCGGATCAATACAGAAATACCGAGCCTGCGGAATACCTGAACCGCCAGCTGCATCAGCTCGGCTTCCGCTTCCGGGCCTTTGGTGCCGACAATATCCGCATCGCACTGCAGAAATTCCCTCAGCCTGCCGCGCTTCACCGGCCCGTCCCGGAACACTTTTCCTATTTCATACCGTTTGTAAGGAAACTCGATGCCCGGATTCAAAGCGATGACCTTGGCAAAAGGAATCGTAAGGTCGTACCGCAGACCCAGGCTGCGTTTTCCTTGATCGCTTAGCTGGTACATTTCCTTCAATATTTCATCGCCGCCTGCATATTTGGATGTCAGCAGCTCCAGCTCGTTCAACACCGTAGACTCCATCCCGTCAAAATCATACAGCTCAAATACTTCTTGAAGTGTGGACTGCACTTTTTTTCTAAGCGCCTGTTCTTTTCCGAAAAAATCGTACGTTCCTTTCACATTTTGCATCGTCAGCATCCCTTTCTTTAGTTCGGTGTGATAATCGAAGCAAGGCCATTGCTACCTCCGACTGGACCTCTCCAGCCTCATCGCTTTGCTTGAATGCTTTTTGTGAACTTCCAGGAAAATAAAAAACGCGCCGGACCTCTTGGTCCTGCGCGTTTTACTATGCCGCAGGGAGGCCAACGCGAGAAGCGTTAGCCCACCCTGTTAATCGATACAGGTGTGTGCTAACGCTGCTTGTAATGATGAAGTTGTTTGAACCTGAATGTATTCGCCGTATTCATGGGTCTCGGGCTCCTTCAATCATTTTGGTTTCATCATAGTAACAAATCGGCCCGAAACTTGCAAGCTGTTTTCATAAGAACGGCGTCCGCAATTTTTTTCGGTAAATGGCTACAAGCCTCGTGGTGAGCAAACCATCGGATTACTTCAGGGATGAGCGGCCTTAAAGTTTTGCTTTTAGCAAAACTCGCTTCGTAAGCATGATAGTTTTTATCGCCCGCCAATTGTTAAGATCTTCGATACGCTTAACCGCTTTACCGGACTTAAACTATCCAATGTGGTAAAATAGACAAGACGGATCGAACCGTCTTTTTCCAAGGCAATTTATTTTTCTTACATAGGTATTGGAGGGATACGATCGTGAACATCGGATTTATCGGACTCGGAACGATGGGTAAACCTATGGCGGGCCATCTCGCCAAAGCAGGGCACACCTTGTATATTTACAATCGGACGCCTGGCAAAACGAACGACTGGAATGACCCATCCTCCGTCGTCGTTGTCTCCTCGCCGGCTGAAGCAGCCGCCAAATCGGAACTGCTGTTCACCATGCTGTCGGACGACCGCGCGGTGGAGCAGGTCTACTTCGGAGACAACGGCATCTTGTCCGGCTGCCAAACTAGCGGCGAGCTGCCGCTCCGCCTCGTCGTCGACTGCAGCACGATTGACCCGAACGTCAGCATACGCACGGCCGAAGCGCTGGAGAAGCTCGGCATCGACAAGCTGGACGCTCCGGTCACCGGCAGCAAGCCGCAAGCGGAGCAAGGCATTCTCACGTTTATCGTCGGCGGTAAACGCGAAGTATTCGAGCGAACCGAGCCGATCCTGCTGCTGATGGGCAAAAAAGCCGTCTATATGGGAGGCCATGGTGCAGGCTCCATTGCGAAGCTGGCCAATAACATGATGGTCGCTACGCATCTGGTTGCGCTGTCCGAGAGCCTTGCCATGCTGCGCAAAGCCGGTCTGGATCCCGCTGCCTTCCTGGATGTCGTAGCCGGAGGCGGAGCGCGCAGCGGAATGGCCGAAATGAAAGGGCCCAAAATACTGGAAAACGACTACTCGCCGCAATTTATGACGGCTTTGATGCATAAGGACCTGGGATTGGCCGCCAAGCTTTCGGATTCGCTCAGCCTGCCGGTTCCCGTCGCCGCCGTCGTCAAGCAGCTGTATCAAACGGCATGCAACAACGGATTGGGCGAAGAGGATATGAGCGCGATTTTTAAATATTACGAGCAAAGCGCCAATTTAAAATAAGCAGCACGATGCCGTAAGAGGGGCTCCCTTTATGCCGGGCGGGAGCCTCTTTTTTTATTTTCTGCATAAAATAAACGAAAACCCCCTAAGCATTCCTTTACTGGAATATTCCATTTGGTATATATTGTTCATAAAGGGGATACATGATATGGGCATGAATATGACAACTTTGCTTGCGCTTGCCGAGCCCAACCGGTATCACATTGTCGAGCTATTGCGTGACGGTCCTCTAACCGTTGGTGAAATCGCCGAACAGCTTGAGGTTCGCCAGCCGCAGGTCTCCAAGCACCTTCGGGTGCTAAGCGACTCGGGCATCGTCGAGGTGCAGCCAAGCGCCAACCGGCGTATTTACAAGCTTCGACCGGAGCCCTTCAAAGAGCTTGACGAGTGGATCGAGTCCTATCGGTCCATCTGGGAAGACAGATTCGATCGTTTGGACGCTTATTTGCAGCAGCTTCAGGCTGATAATGACAAGAAGAAGGAATAACCTGCAGCAAGCCTAAGCTTGCGAGCTTGAAGATGATCGGCTGTCTTCTGCACAATGCGGCACGCCAATGGATTCGGGGGCACATGGCAAGACGAAGTGAATGAACAGCGCGCTTTAGCGCAGATCAGGGAAACCGATCAATCAGCATCGACTCGGGATTGCTTCCAACATTACCGCAATTCGGGATGTCCGGCCGCGTACTTGTAGCAAGTACAGCAAAGCCCTGCTGAACATCGGACGTTCGCCGAGTGAACTAGGCTGCCGCTGCTGCAACGGCGGTCTTATTTCGTCTGCATGGCTTCTCCGTCCGGACTCACTCTCGACTAAAACCGGGATAAATTATGCAGGCGACTCCGCCCATTCTTTATAAACGGGCTCCACCAAGGTATATCCGTCTGAAACGTTGCCGAAGCTGAAGCGTATGGTATGTAAAAGAAAAAGAGGTGACTGCATATGTATTTGCTCGCGATATTGCTTCCTCCCGTAGCGGTTCTGTTTAGCGGCAAGCCGTTCCAGGCTTTTCTCAATCTGATACTGACACTGTGCTTCTGGCTTCCGGGAGCCATTCACGCTTGTATGGTCGTTCACGAGAGAAAGCAGGATAAGCGTATGGAAAAAATGGCCCGCTACATGCATCGTTAACCCGGTGACCACCGTGACTATGCGTAGCAGAAAACATGTCCGCGAAGCCCAAAAACCGCCCTTTTTATGACGATAACGTCGTCACAAAAGGGCGGTTTGATTTTATTATGGCATTAATCGGATTGTGGTAGCGATCCGGTCCTATGCGTTGATCGTGATGACAATCGAGAAGGAGTTTTGTGTCATAAAACGCGCATGGAACCAAATTTATGCGTTCATCGTGTACGAAGCCGCAGGTTTCTTCTGCCGGATCATGACAACGTAGCACAGCACGGCTGCAACATCCGCCGCGGCTATAACAATGCCCATCGGCACGGCCGTCTCGCCGCCGCCGAGACCAACGAGCGGAGCGACAACGCCGCCCGAGATGAACGACAGAAGCCCGAGCAGCGCCGAGGCGCTTCCTGCGGCTTGAGCCTGGTTTTGCATGGCCAAGGCGAACGAGGTCGAGCTGACGATGCCGACGCTGGAGACGACGAAGAACAGCGGCAGCAATATCGCGTACAGCCCCGCGCCGGCCAAAATCATCGCGAGCAGCGTCACGCCGCCGACAGCAGCGATTACGAGTCCGCTGACGAGCAGCCGGGCCTCGCCTACTTTGCCTGCCAGTCGGCCTGTAATTTGGCCGGCAATAATGATGCCGAGACCGTTAATGGCAAAAAATACGCTGTACATTTGCGGCGAAGCTCCGAAAATATTTTGAATGACGAACGGGGAGCCGGATATATACGCGAACATCGCGGCAATGACGAAGCCTTGCGACAGCGCGTAGCCCATAAAAGTCCGGTCGCCGAGCAGATTGCGAAACGTCGACAGCGTGTTGCCGATGCCGCCCTTGGAGCGGCGCTCCAACGGCAGCGTTTCAGGCAGGGCGAGCCATACCGCCGCCAGCATAAGGACGCCGAACAGGCACAGCACGACGAACACGCCCGGCCAGGCCGTTATCCGCAGGAGCTGCCCACCGGCGATCGGAGCGAAGATCGGAGCGACTCCGTTGACGAGCATGAGCAGCGTAAAAAACTTCGTCAGCTCCGTGCCCGAATACATATCTCGGACGATCGCCCGAGAAATCACGATCCCTGCGGCTCCGGCGACGCCTTGAATGAACCGCAGGGCAATAAGGGCCCAGATCGACGGGCTGAACGCGCATAAGAGCGACGCGATCATATAGACGAACAGCCCGACCATCAGCGGCTTTCTGCGTCCTCGCACGTCGCTGAGAGGACCGGCGAGCAATTGCCCGAGCGACAGTCCGAGCAAGCAGAAGGTCAAGCTCAGCTGGGCCAATGACGGCGTCGTTTGCAAATCATCGGCAAGCGTTGGCAGCGCCGGCAAATACATATCGATCGACAAAGGTCCGAACGAAGCCAGTGCTCCGAGAATCAGCGCCATCCACAGCCTTCGGGTACGGGGGGTTGCTTCATTGGGGAGACTCATAGAGTTAGAGATCATTCCTTCCTTTAGAGATTCGAGATTCGCGCTCTGAGTCTCGAATTTCGAGATATTGCGCTTATTATTCGCTAATCTATTTAGACAACTAATTATTATCGCGCTGTCCTGCTTCAAGATCCTGATGCATCTGCAGCAAGAGCCTCCGGAACAGCAGCTTCTCCTCCGGACTGAAATTCCGGAAGCATTGCTCCTCAATAGTACGGAGCGCCTCCTTCACCTTTCCTGCTGCAAAGCGGCCCTTCTCCGTCAAATACACCCGGGATACTCGCTGATCTTCCGCATCAGGCTTGCGCTCGACAAGTCCGGCTTTCTCCATCCGGGTGATCATGACCGTCAAGGTTGCAGGCTGAATATGCATGCTGTTGGCGAGCTCCTTCTGCATTTGACCATCCTTATCGGAGAGTCTTAACAGCAGCGGAGGCTGGCCCGGAAATACATCGTACTCCTGAATAAGCCGATCGACATTATGCCGGTAAAGCTTCAAAACATGCTTCATTAGATGCGTTAAAGCATTCGAATGGTTGTATTCCATCGTCCGCCCCCCTATTTAGTTAGCTAACTAATCAAATGCAAGTGTAAAGGATTGCCTAGCTGGAGTCAATATATTTTATCTTGAGAAATGTTAATTTAAGTAAAAGAATTGTGAATTTTAGCTATATTCCGAAGCTGGAAATCCTTATAAGCTGAAAGGGAGGACGTGCAATCAGGCCGTGGATTAAGGAGGCCGAAGCGTCTGACGGAGATCGTAAGGGAGGTGAATGGTTCCAGCGTTATCGCGTACCAGAATCACAGCTCTTTTTTTGTTCCTGAAATTCCATATTCGAGGAGGATGCATTAATGAGGAGCCTGCGCTGGCTGAACAAAAAGTCTTTATCGATGTCCTTGCTGTTTTTATTATGCTTCACGCTTGTACCCGTCTTTACCGTATCCACCGCTTTCGCCGCGACCAAGACCGTTCCTGCGGGGGATGTAGCCGCACTGCGCAGCTATTTGGCCAGCGCCCAGCCCGGCGATATCATTGAATTATCCGGGACCTACAACATTTCAGACGGCACTATCGCCACTTCTGTAAGCGGTTCCAGTAACAATTATATTACGATCCGCGGCACCGGCAGCGGAGCTACGCTCAATTATACAGCTTCCGCAGGCAACGCAGCATTTCATATTAAGCATGGCTATTACAAGCTTGAGAATGTGACGATCAACTCCAACTCGAACTCCAACAAGGGGCTTTTGATTGAAGCCTCCCACGGCTTCGTTACGAATGTGACGGTGAAAAACACGCTGGCCGAAGGGTTCAAAATCCGCAAAAACAGCCAATACTGGCTGATCAGCAGCAGCTCCGCGCAGTATACGGGGCAGAGCGGCAAATTCGGGGAAGGCTTCTATGTCGGAGACGCCGACCAGAACTGGACAACGGCTCCGAACGCCGACCAAAGCGGCTATATTACGTTCCTGAACTGCAGCACGGTGGAGACCAAAAACGACGGCTTCGATTTTAAAGAAGGCACACACCATATTAAAGTCATCGGCGCCGATATCGATTTCCAGAACACCGTTCCCGAATCGACTGTAGGCAATAACGGAATGTATATTCGCGCGAATAACGTGCAGGTCATCGATACGACGGTGAAAAATAACGCAGGCACAGGGCAAGCCTACCGCGCTAATAAAACAACCGCCTCCGACGGCATTTCCTACGGCAGCAACCTGGAGCTGAAAGCCGTATCCGGCGTGAACCTTGCCGGTGCTCTCATTCATACTAACTTCACCTCGAACAAACTGTATACCGACTATACGATGACCGGCGTTACGGGCGGGCTGTACGCTTCCGGCTCGGCAACCGCTACCTCCCTTGCCCCGTCTTCCTTCACGGAAATGACATGGACCGGCGAAGGTGGAGACACCTACAGCACCGGCACCGCTACGAATCTCGCTTTGAACAAAACCGCAACCGCATCTACGGAATGGAGCGCCACTTACTCCGCTGCCAAGGCGGTCGACGGCTCAACAAGCACGCGCTGGGCATCGGCAAGCGGTACGAACAACGGCCAATGGCTGCGGGTCGATTTCGGCTCCAGCCAAACGTACGGCAAAGTGGTCATCAAGGAAACGAACTACGCCAATATAACTTCTTTCAAGCTGCAATCGTCCTCTGACGGCACTAACTTTACCGATATTACGACCGGCACGACCATCGGAGCCTCCAAAACGATCACATTCACTCCTGTAACGTCCCGTTATATCCGGCTGCTGGTCGTTACCGCAACGGACGAAGCGAACGTGAATGAATTCGAGGTATACGCAAATTAATCACATATAAATAAAGCGCATGAAAGGGCCCGCTCCGTAAGGCTTTCGAACCTGCCGGGGCGGACCCTTTTTTCCATATCCCGCTGCTTCGTGCTATAAAATGAACCGGTAGCCCGCTCCCCATACCGTATCGATATATTGCGGCTTGGAGGGATGCAGCTCGATCTTTTCCCGGATTTTGCGGATATGAACGGTTACCGTTGCGTTGTCTCCCATCGAATCCAGCCCCCATATATGCTCGAACAGCTGCTCCTTGCTGAACACCCGGTTCGGGTTCGTAGCCAAAAAGGTGAGCAGATCGAACTCCTTCGTCGTAAAGACGACCTCGTTCCCGTTTACATAGACACGCCGTGAAGCTTTGTCGATCAGCAGACCGCGGACCCGGACCTCCTCGCTTTTGGCTTCCCGCTGGCCGAGCAGCCTCTCGTATCGGGATAAATGGGCCTTCACTCTGGCGACAAGCTCGCCGGGACTGAACGGCTTAATGATATAATCGTCCGCTCCGAGCCCGAGTCCGCGTATTTTATCGATGTCTTCCTTTTTTGCGGAAACCATCAGGATAGGGATGTTGTGCTCGTCGCGGATTTTGCGGCATATTTCGAAGCCGTCCACCTTAGGCAGCATGAGATCGAGAATAATCAGGTCATAAGCGCCGCTCAACGCTTCCCGGAGTCCCGTGTCACCGCTGTGCTCCATATGAACGGTATAGCCGTTGATCTCCAAATAGTCTCTCTCCAGCTCGGCAATGCTCGCTTCGTCTTCAATAATCAATATGCTGGTCATGCCTGAACTCCCCCTCCCTGCGATCCTTGCGTAAGCTTCTTGAGACGGATCGTGATGACCGTCCCCCCACCCGGCTCGCTTGCGGCCGTGATCCCGCCTTCATGCTCTTCGATGATTTGCTTGGCTATGGCAAGCCCGAGACCGCTGCCCCCGGTGTTCCGGTTGCGCGAACGGTCGGCCCGGTAAAAGCGGTCGAATATATGCGGCAGCGCCTCCGCATCGATCCCTTGACCGTTGTCTTCAATTTCGATGGCGTATGCCGCTCCTTCATCCTTCATCCTCATCCGGATGAAGCCTTGCTCCTTATCCATATATTTCATGGCGTTTTCCATAATATTGACCAGCACCCGCTTCAGCTTGTCGCGATCGGCGGCGACCCAAGCCTCGGTCACTCCCGGCTGCGGCTCGAATTGAAAGGAAACGCCCTGTTTTTCGATATCCATATGAAGCTCATCCGTACAATCCTGCAGAAACGCTATCAGGTCCACTTGTTCAAAATGAAACGGCTGGCTGTTCAGGTCAAGCTTGGAAAATAAGAACAGCTCGTCGATCAAACGGTCCATTTGCACCGACTTATTGTAGATCGTCTTTACATATTTATCCAGCTTCTCCGGAGTATTCGTCACTCCGTCTATTATCCCCTCTACATATCCTTTGATCGCGGTAACCGGAGTTTTCAAATCGTGCGATATGTTCGAAATGAGCTCCTTGCGGTTTTCTTCATACTGCAGCTGCAGCTGAACCGATTGCTTCAACCGGCTCCGCATTTGCTCGAACGACGAAGCCAGCTCCCCGATCTCATCCTTGGACTCCGGCTTTACGACGAAATCGAGATTTCCTTCCTTAATCTGATCCGCCGCCTTTTGCAAGGAGCGAAGCGGACGGATGATGCTGCGTGATACGAAGTACGTCAGCAGCCCGTTCGTCAGTACAAGAATAGCGAGCAGCGTGATCAGGAATACGCTGAAATACCGGTGGGCGAACCGGCCGAGCGGATTCATGTCCATCGCGATAAAGGCGCTTCCCTTGCTGCCGTCCGTAAACAGCATATCGTTCTGCTTCGTAATGAACCAATGCGCCTGCCTGTCGTTCCATGGTCCGCGATTTTTCATCTTCTCCTCATGAAAATCTCCACCCGAGCCAAAAGCAGGCAGAGCCTCTAACAGCTCCGGCTCATCAATAGACGGTGACGCATACACGATCTGCCCTTCCTTGCGCACGATCAGCGCCATACGGATCGCCGTCAGCTGAGTATCCAGCAGCTCCTGTACTTTGGATTCAAGCAGCGAATCCGGCGAATTGAGACTGCGCACGCGGATTTCCGCGGATACGTCGGCTTCCTGCTCTATAACGGCGGCTATCGTATTCCGCTCGCTGCCGTCGGGCTTGTAGATCGATTTTACATCGCCCAGCAGGGCCACGCTGATGATCATAACGGCAATGCCGAACAAGATGACCGGCACAAGCAGCATGGCGATATAAGACAGCAGCAAACGAATCCGGATGGACATACGTCATTACCCCTACCATTGTTTTTTGTCGAATAAATAAAAGCCCGCCGTAAAGCTCAACACGCAGAAGCTCAGCAGCAACGAAAAGATGCCTCCGATTTTCCCCCACGATACGATGTCTCCGATCCACAGCATATGCCAGTCGGTATAAGCCGTCGGAGAATAGGTCATCTGCTGCGGAAACAGGAACGATGCCAGTTTGGCCAGACCGTATAAAAGAATGGTCACCGTGAGCGCGCCGCTTCCGTTTTTAAACCATTGTCCCACAAAGACCGCCAGGAAGCCAATGGCCGCCATAGGAACTACCGCTGCGACGTAAGCCAATACGGATTGCAGAAGCCGCGTCAGGCTGCTTCCTTCAAAAGGAAGGAACCATGAGGCAATGACGGAGCAGACGAGGCCCACCGCCGCGTAGACACCGATATACAGCAGCAAAGCCAGATGCTTGGATACATAAATATCGAACCGTGAAATCGGACGGGTCAGCGTAATCTTGGCCGTTCCGTCCTGCTGTTCGCCTGCAAACATATCGGCTGCAGCCATAAAAATCAGCAGCGGGAGCAAGAGCGCACTGAACAAGTTTAACATGAGCACGGGAAAATCCGCTACGGACACGGCTGTGATACCGAAGCCGGTTTGCAGCCGCGATACCATCCAGATTCCGGCAAACGGAAGAATGGCCGTCAGACTCAGGAAAAAGACCGTTTTCCTCCGGAACAGCAGCTTCGTGATTTCGTTCGTCATACTGGCTTGAATGCTATTCATGCAGCGCAGCTCCCCTTTCCTCCCTTACTTGAGCAACAAAATAATCTTCAAGCGTCCTGTGCGGACCTGCCAGCAAATCCTCCATATACCCTTCCCTTATCAGCTTGCCGTCGTATAAGATGCCCACCCGGTTGCACATCAGCTCCATTTCGTGGATCAAGTGGCTCGATACGAACAAGGTGATATTCTCCTCCTTCGCCAGCTTCACCATCAGCTCGCGAATGTCGACCATCCCTTCGATATCGAGCCCGTTCGTCGGCTCGTCGAGAATGAGCAGCTCCGGCTTGGATAATATCGCCGAGGCGATACCGAGACGCTGCTTCATGCCAAGCGAGTAGCCTCCGACCTTCTCGTTCTTGTAGGGTGCGAGTCCGACCAGCTCCAGCACCTCGTCGATCCGGGATGCTTTCAGCTCCGGATAATAGCGCAAGCTCATCCGCAAGTTCGTGTATCCGCTGAAATAATCGTAAGCCTCCGGACGCTCGATCAGCACGCCGACCCGTTTCATTGCCTGTACGTAATGGGACGCCGTATCGAGACCGAACATGCGGACCGTGCCGCGATCGGCCCTGCACAAATTCACCATCATTTTCATTACGGTCGTCTTTCCCGCTCCGTTCGGCCCGAAAAATCCGTATATATCGCCGCGGCGAACCTGCAGATGAATATCGGTTACGCCCCGTCCGTTAGCGTACTTTTTCGTCAGGCCCTCCGCCTCCAAAACTACGTCCATTTTCCATGCCCCCTCTACTGACAACGCCCCTGACTCTCTCAAGGGGTTGTGCTTGCAATTGCAATTCCTCTATGAAGGAGGCGAAAAGCGGTCCTGCGTCCGCCTTCGCCCTTGGTTCATTCCTTAGCGGCCTTTGTGCGGGCCGAATGTTTTCTCTATGTTTTGTACTTGCTTGCCGGTTAAATCCACCTGCTCCGGTGTCGTCGCGTCGAAGCCGGACAAGTCAGCCGCCGCATCGATGACAACTTCATGAGCTGCGCCTTTGTCGTCTTTGCCGGTTACCGTAACCTTCAACGTCTGCCCGGTAATCCGGTTCTGGGCGTCAACCGCCGCGTGAAGGCTGACTTGCTTAATTTGAATGTCTTGGGACAGCTTAGGCAGACTTCCCGTAAATTGCTTCAGCTCGTCGGCAAACGGATTTTGCTGCATATCCCCGGCTTTGCCCGGATGATGGCCATTCACCGCACCCTTAATGACCAAGGAGCTGATGGCATTCGCTACGGCCGGAATTTGGCTGCCGTTCAGCTGCAGATCGATCTGCTTCGTGCCGTCGGCTTGCGGCGTCAATGTCACCTGGTCCTTCAGCCCGCCTACCAGCGCGTCAATGACGTTCTCCCGCTCTTTGGCAAAGGTGCTGTCATCCCATGTCTCATTGCCATTGTTGCCACCGTCCTTGCCGTGATGCCAATCGTGTCCCGACATATCGATGACGCCGTACACGTCGCTATCTCCCGGCTTGACTACGCCTTTGCTGTCCTGCTTGTAGAAAGCAGCCGTATTGCTGGCATCGCCGGCTTTAACGGCTACATCGGCACTAACGTTCTTGAACGACGAATCGGATTTGATTGTGGAAGTCACGTCCAGCAGCTTCGTTCCATTATCCTGAACGGACACATGGACATTTTTCGTTACATTGGAAATCGAAGCCGTTTGCTTGATCGCCGCTTTATAGGCGTCATATCCTGCCGCATCCCCTATCCCCGCAAAGGCGGATGTGACGAACAACGCGCTTCCCAAAGTCAATCCCGTTCCCACTACTACCCATTTCTTATTCAATGTGATTCCTCCTTTGATTGGTTTGAAAGCATCTCCGCTTTCTGATTACCAGCTTACCCCGCCGTTATAAACTCCCGTTAAACAGGCTCTAAACCGGAGATTAAAACATTCTTAAATATTTCTAAACTGGGCGCAGATGCCCCATTCCGCATAATCGCTTCCTTTCCTTCCATCCAATGGGTTGAAAATTGCTCCATAAGACCCAAGCAGGGAAAATAGGCCTTGGAAAAATGCAACAAATGGGGCTTCGCGGAGTCTAATAATCTGTAACCTGTCGAAAAGGAGGTCATGCTGTCGCAAATACATAAGAAAAAAAGGAGACTGAAGCTGTTTTTTGACAACCGTCCATTGCGGTTCGCAACATCCAATGACTTACGAATATTGTTTAGAGGTGAATGATGAAGGTAAGATTTATTACTACACTGTTATCGCTGCTGCTTATCGCACTTCTGATCCCGGCTTTCGCTTCGGCTGCGGCTAACGATTCCATTTCCGGCGTTCCGTTGTTTTTTAACGGGAAACAGTTGAAGCCGGAGGTCGCGCCGCGAATAATTAAGGACGTAACAATGGTTCCCGTTCGTATCATTGCGGAGGAGCTGGGCTCCAAGGTGCAATGGGACCAGGACGCCCAAATGGTTACGATTGTAAAAAATGAAACCAAAATCGAAATGGTTATCGATCGGCCTTCGGCTGTGGTGAATGGAGTCAAGACTCCGCTGGACGCTGCGCCTTTGCTGATTGCCGGCAATACGCTGCTGCCTGTCCGGTTTGTAGCCGAGAATATGGGGATTGAAGTGAACTGGAATGCTGTGAGCCGCGCCGTTTATTTAACGGAGAAGCCGGCTGCGAACCCGGGGACCGTACAGCCTCCTGCCGGACAACCTGATGCTCCAGCGGACAAGCCGGCTGTGGACGCGAACGGCAAACCGTTGCCTGTCATCCAGAAGATCGACCTGTCCTCTTCCCAACTGCTTATTAAGGCGGATACGGGCGAGCTGAAGCCGGTTACGTTCTCTTTGAACGATCCTTCACGGATTGTCATTGACATTCCCAATGCCGTATTGGACCCGTCGTTATATACAAATAAGGCATCAAAAAGCGGAGAAACCGTATCCGACAGCGTATACGTGTCCAAAGTCCGCTACTCGCAATACAACGTCAGCCCGCATTCCGTCCGCGTGGTGCTTGACATGAAGCAATCGGTGGATTTATCCTGGGATTCGGGTGTGGGCACGGCCGCCTTGACCGGCGCTTTCCGCCAAGCTCAATATAAGGTGGTTATCGACCCGGGCCACGGAGATCAGGATCCCGGCGCCAAAGCAGTCAACGGCCGGACGGAGAAAGAATTCAATCTGACGATGGGCCTCAAAGTGTACAAGCTGCTGCAGGAGGTACCGCAAATACAGCCGTTTCTTACGCGAAGCGACGATACGTTCATTCCATTGGATAACCGTTCCAAGTTCGCCAATGACCGCAACGCCAACGTATTTGTGTCCATTCACGGCAACAGCTACCTGAAAACGTCGACTGGCACCGAAACGTATTACTATAAAGCCGATAGTGTTGCATTTGCCGACATTATGCATAAACATCTGGCAGCGGCAACCGGACTGCCTGATCGCGGAGTGCGTCAACAACCGTTTCGCGTGGTAAAAACTACTGATATGCCCGCTGTGCTGCTGGAAGTAGGCTATCTGTCCAATGAGCGCGATACCTCACTGATGTTCGACGAAGCTTTCCAGAACAAGGTGGCTGAAGCAATCGTTGCAGGCATCAAAGAGCAGCTTAACCTTCGATAGGCAGAAAATAAGGTGGTGGTTTCGATGCAAAAATTTACAGTTCGCAGTGTGCTCCTGATCGGAGCGCTCGCATTAGCCTTGTCGGGGTGCGGTCAAAAGCCGCTCGGCAGCAATGGAGCACAAGGCTCCGAGCCGTCCGGGAATACGGCAAATAGCCCCCAGACGACTCCGCCTCCCGCACAGAAGGAGGTTCCGCAGGACACGAAGAAGGAGCAGAACCAGCTTCACATCAAGTCTTATTATGGAGATGAGCTTGCTACCAAGCTCGTGGAGAAGGAAGTTACGATCAATTTCAAGGAAGACAAGGACAAATATACGGCCGCGCTCTGGACGTTGAAAAAAGCTCCGCAAAACAGCAATCTGGTGCCGCTGGCGGAAGCGCTTGGCTTCAAATCGGCCGTGCTGAAGGAGAAGAAGCTGACGCTCGACTTGACCGTCTCAGGCGAGGGCCGTCTCGGGGCTCCGGGCGAAGCGATGCTTCTGGAAGCGATTAAGAAGACGCTGTTCCAGTTTAAGGAAATCGACTCGATCGATATTCTGGTGGACGGCAAAGCGGCGGAATCGCTGATGGGTCACATGGACCTGCCTCATCCGATCAAAAGAGGCGAATGAGTTGACGGACAGCTCCTTACTTGGGAGCGTCAGCTTTCATAAGAAATTTGGCGCAGCCTAATTTCTTACGTGTCGCCACAAAAAAGCGGCTTGCTTCGGCAAGCTGCTTTTTTGTGTTGTTCATAGACGGCTGCGCTGGCTGTGCTGTGGACAGCGGAGTAACATCCTTCTCACAGGATGGAAATCTGTGGATGAATATCTTGGGGATAACTCGTTCTGTGGATATGTTTATAACCTCATGCCGATTTATGCACAGTCTAGGTTTATAGACTGTTGATATTGTTGATAACACTGTGTATAACCGTATTCTCTTCCAAGAGCGAAGGAAATCATTATAAACCAATTTCCCCCTGTTTGAAAAGCATTATTTCTTTCTCAGCTCCTCCATTAATTTGCGTCCCGTCGGCGTCTGGGCGAGCCCGCCGCCCGCCGTTTCGCGGTGCTTCGCAGGCATCGCGGAGCCGACCTCCAGCATCACCTGGATGACCTCGTCCGAGGGGATGACGCTTCTGACGCCGGCGAGCGCCATATCCGCCGCCGCCAGAGCCGTCACTGCACCGAAGCCGTTGCGCACGATGCAGGGCACTTCCACGAGGCCGCCGACGGGATCGCAGATGAGGCCGAGCGTGTTTTTCAGCGCGAGGCCGACTGCATGGACGGCCTGCGCCGCCGTTCCGTCGCGAAGCTCCGCGAGCGCGCCCGCCGCCATGCCGATGGCGGACCCGACTTCGGCTTGGCAGCCGCCCTCGGCGCCGGAGACGAACGAATTGTTCGCGATGACGTAGCCTATGGCCCCCGCCGCGAACAAGCCGTACGTCATGCGCTCGTCGTCCCAGCCGAACCGCCGCTGGCAGCTGACGAACACGCCGGGGATGATGCCGCACGAGCCTGCGGTCGGCGTGGCGATGACGCGGCCCATCGAGGCGTTCACCTCGGACACCGCGAGCGCGTAGGCCATTGCCTCGCTCGCCGCGTCGCCGAGGCTTGGTTCCTCGCGCTCGCGGTAAGCCATGACCCGCTGCGCGTCGAGCCCGGTCAGGCCGCTGCGTGAGGTTGTGTTGTCGCGCAGGCCGCGCTCGACCGCTTCCTTCATGACGGAGTAGTACTCCGTCATCTTCGCGAATTCCTGCTCCGCGCTTCGTCCCGACTCGGCGGACTGCTCCTCCAGCATCAGCCTGCCGATCGTCATGTTGTTCGCTTCGCACAATGCCGCCAGCTGCTGCAGCGTTCTGAATTTCATCCTTTTGCCGACCTTCCTTCTTTTTTCTTAATGGCGTTCCTTTATATAAGGGAAGGCTCCCCCTCCGTGTGCTTTCCTGCCTTTATGTCCGATCGTCTTCTCTGCTTAGCTTCTGTTTGGCTGCCGTACTGTCCCCGACTATGTCGCTCTCCAGGTTCAGATCGACTATATGCACGGATTGAATCGCCTGCACGCCGTTCAGATCCGCAACGAGCTCCGGCGTTGGAGCGGCATCCAGCTCCAGAACCGTCAGCGCATCGCCGCTGCGGCTTTTTCGGTCCACGGACATGTAACCGATGTTAACGCTGCGCTGCTTGAGCAGCTGTGTCATATCGGCGACGGCACCCGGCCAATCATGATGCCATAAGACCAGGGTCGGGTATACGCCGCTCATTTTCACGCTGAAGCCGTTAATCTCGACGATCTCGATATTGCCTCCGCCGATTGAAGTTCCGACCATGGACAGCTGCTTCGGCTTGGAGGACGAGGCCAGCACGATTTTGGCCGTATTCGGATGCGGGAACAAGCCTTTGCCTTCATCGAACGTAACGTGCAGCCCGCTCTGCTCCGCAATCTCCAGAGCATCCGGAATGTGCGGATCGTCCGTCTGCAGGTCGAGCAGTCCTCCGACTATGGCACGGTCGGTTCCATGCCCCCGATACGTTGCGGCGAACGAGCCGTAGAATAGAATAAGCGCCTGCTCGGGCTGCTCCCCGAACAGCTGCCTCGCCGCCCTGCCTATTCTCGCAGCGCCGGCGGTATGCGAGCTGGAAGGTCCGACCATCGCCGGACCTATAATGGAAAACACATCTTTGAACCTCATTCCGACACTCCCCGGGCATTGGTTTCAATTTCATAGATATGCCCGATTTTGTCTGATTTTATGAATTTGATACTCATGCCGCCTTGCCCCGAACTTAAACTTTTCTATTTGCGGAGTACATCAGCTATCTACTGTGAAGAGGGCAGCTTTTCAATCGGAGAACAGGCTGTTGATTAGTCAATCTGCACGGTGAAAAAACGGCTTTGTCGAAAAAAGGCGAATGCCCTGCGGTTTTATGTTAAAATAGATTCATAGATGACATGCGCGCAGGAGAATCCCTATGACATTACTGCTTATTTTTCTAATGCTGGCCGCCATCGTCCTGTTCATTACCAAATCGCGCAATCCGTCCGCTTATTGGATGGGCTTCGTACTCGTAGGCTGGTTTCTCAGCATGGCCGGACTGATCTTATTCATAGCTAAATACGGCGGATTCTACTATAAGGTGAATATCGTGCTGTTTTTCAACGACAGCATCCGCAACTTCCTGCTTGAGCTGCCAATCAAGATCGAGGGCATCAGCCGGATGATCACCATAGGAAGATCGCTGTTTGTGTTCAGCTTGATCGGGCTCTCCGTCTCTCTCTTCTACTACAGGCCGTTCCAGCAGCTGTGGAAAATCTACGCGGTCAATACGCTATTCCCGATCGCCAATATCATTTTTTACGATCCGGTCATCTACAAATGGGCTCTGACGGTATTGGACCGAAATTTCACCTATGTGATCGGCTGGGTGACACGGGGCTGGCTCGTCGTATCCTTGCTGCTCTCGCTGCTGCTCATGATCCAGAAATACCGGAAAATGACCGTGCCTTGGGTCAAAACGCAAAGCAAGCATATTTTGTACGGCGTCTTTTCGCTGGTGCTGTTTTACTTTTACCTAGGTTTTATGGGCCCGCTGCAAGTATTCGACGTTCGTACTTATTATGTGCTCTATTCGGATTTTTCCAATTTCAATCCGCCTTTAACGCTGTTCGGCTGGTATGCAAGCATCGGATTTACCGGCATTTTATCACTGATCAGCATTTTGTCCATTTGGCGGTATACGGAAGTGGAGAAAACGATGGGCAAACGCGACCTCCAGCTGCAGCGCAAGCTGAACACGGCCAATATGGGAGCGAGGGTATTCACCCATGCGATCAAAAATCAGCTCATCATGATTCAATTGCTCATCCGGCAAGCCAAAGATCAGTCCGGGGCGCAGCAGCAGGCAGCAGCTATGGAATCGATGCAAACGCTTTCCAAGGCGGAGGATATCGTCTCTCACACGCTCAGCCGGCTGGATCAGCTGTACAATTCGTTTAAAACGAACCAGCTTCATTTGAGAGCGGTTTCGATCCGGGAGCTCATGCGCCTGACGGTGGAACGGGTAACGGTTGTCCCCGATCATATTCATATCGATTGCCAGCTGCCCGATGAATCCTTGATGGTGCTGGCCGATTTGGAGCCTTTGACGGAAGCGCTTTATAACTTGCTTGTCAATGCCGTTGAAGCGATAGATGAGGATCGTAAAGGACTCATCGTCATGAACTGTTATGTAGAGGAAAACTGGGTCATCGTGCAAATCATCGACAACGGCTCCGGCATTGAAGCAGGTCAGCTGGAGACGATTTTCGATCCTTTCTTTACAAGCAAGAACACGACGAGAAACTGGGGCGTCGGTTTATCGTTCAGCAAGCATGTCGTGATGGGCCATTACGGACGCATTCATGTCGAGAGCAGCCCGCAGGAGGGAAGCACGTTTCAGATCATCATGCCGGTGTATGTAGTAAAATCCGAGCTTAAGGAGAGTCGAGAGCCATGAGACCGATCCGTATTATCGTTGCGGAGGATTTGGATGTGCTGAGAAACCATTTCTGCCAGTTGATCGGCCGCGAGGAGGATATGAACGTCGTAGGGCAAGCCGCAAGCGGCAAGCAGGTGCTGCAGCTGCTCAAGGAGCATGAGGCCGACATCATTGTTATGGACATCGAGATGGATATGAAGCACGATGGCATCATAACGGCGCAGAAGGTGCTGCTCAGCTACCCGCATTTGAAAATTATTTTCCTGACGGTGCACGAGGACGACGAAACGGTGTTCAATGCCTTCGAAACCGGAGCCGTCGACTATGTTCTGAAGACGAGCCCTCCGGAGGAAATAATCCGCAGCATCCGCAGCTCTTATGACGGGATTGTGCAAATTCGCCCCGAGTTTTCGTATAAAATCAAAAACGAGTTTTCCCGGATCCGCCGCAACGAGGAGAGCCTGCTTAAGGCAACGATTATTTTGTCGCAGATGACGCCGACGGAGCTGGAAATTATGGAGCTGCTGCTCAAAGACATGAAGGTGGCGGAAATCGCCCGGTTCCGGCAGGTCGAGCAGTCGACGATCAAATCGCAAATCAACCTGATTTTGAAAAAGTTCAACAAAAAAAGATCGAAGGAAGTTACACAGATGCTGCGGGATCTGAATATTCACCAGCTGATTCATAAGGTAAGAGGCGGGGACTGAGCTGACACTAGAGGGATGGGTGTAGGGGTCCAACCGTTGTTAATATCGCGTCTCACTTTATTATATCTAGAGGGGAAGACGCGATTTTAAAGGCGGGCGCTCCGCTTTTCCAACCCATTACCCATCTCCTCTTCCGGTTCAACTCTGCGCGCCCCTGCCACTTATTTCTGCTCCTAACCGGTTGGCTAGTCGATCAAAGTTAAGGGCCTAGTCCCATCAAAAGCTAACCCGCTCCCTAGAACTGTGTACTATGCAGCCTATCCGCCCGGTTAGTGGCTACCCTCCCCTGCTCCTCTCCAAATAAAAAAACCGTCAGGGACATCATATCCCCGACGGTTTCACTACTTCTACTTGCCTACTAACCCAAGCCGTTCCATGGCGCGGAGAATCAATACAGCTCCCTGAGCTCTGCTTGCGGTAAGCTCCGGTGCGAACCTTCCTTCATCCACGCCGTCCATCAGCCCCTGTTTGCGGGCGGTCTCTACATAGCCTGCAGCCCATGTGGCGATGGCTGCACCGTCCGCAAAGCCCGGGACGGCGCCGGCCTCGGCAAGCTCCTTTGCTTCGGACTGGGCTTGCGCTTCTAGTCCGAGCGCCCTGACGATAAGCGCTGCGAGCTCCTGCCGCGTCAGCACATCGTCGGGACGGAACAAGCCGTCCGAGCCTTCCACCAGTCCCTTCTGCTTCGCCCATGCGATGTACGGCGCATACCAAGCCTGCGCATCGACATCGCTAAACGGCGCTTCCGTCAATGGCGCGAGCTTGACGCCCGTTCCATTTCCGGCAACGGCTTCACGGCTCGCCGTCATCTCCACCAGCAGCTTCGTAAACTGCGCTCTCGTCATAGGCTGCTCCGGTTCGAACGTTTGCTCCGTCATGCCGTCGATCAGATGCCTTGAGATCAGCACCTGCACGTCCCTGCGGGACCAGTGCTCTCTCAGGTCCGCGAAGGGCCGCCCGTAGGCCATGACAGCGTACGTTCCGGGCTGCGCCACTCTTGCTGTGATCATGCCTTCAGCGGAATTGGCTATGCCGCCGATGTACGTCCAGCCGCCGGAGATACCTGACTCATCCTTCCGGTAGATACCCAGCTTGCGTACATCGAAATCCGCATGCTTCACCGGATCATAGTGCAAGGAAAGCTGCAGCGGTTTGCCCATTGTTCCCGACTCAAGCTGAAGTCGGAACGCTTCGCTGTAAGCTTCATAGCCGGCCGGCACTGGGCCGGTCTCGACCTTGTGCACATTCATCCGGCTGCCTGCCGGGAATGTTCCCTCTTCGTACCGGAAACGGATCCGCTGCTCGTATCCGCTCCATTCCCCGGCCTTCGGACTAAGCTCCACCACGTTTGCAGCCGGTTGTTCCACTGGAGGGACTGTCGTTCCTCCTCCGCCGCCACCGCCACGGCCCCTGCTCTTGGCGGCAGTACGAGCGTCTACCGTAACGCCAGCCGAAACGTTGCCGCTCAAGTCCGCGGTCACCAATCGAACCTGGTAGCCTGTATCGGCTTGAAGTCCTGTAAAGCTATACTGAGACGTTCCTTTCGGTATCGCGATGTCCGTTCCGAACGCTTCTCCCTCTCCCTGTTTTTTCACGGAGATACGAATTTCCTTCAAATCGGCGTCCGCCGGATCGGTCCATTTTACGGTAAAGCCTTCGCTAGTCGCATAATTCACAGAAAGTGAGCTCACCTCTTGCGGCGGCGTTCGATCGGGCTCGGGTTCCGTCCCCTTGGTTCTCGCATCCAGCGTAATTCCTTGCGACAGGTTCGAGATTCGGTCCGACGTCATGATGCGCACTTGATACTCTGTCGATGACTCCAGTCCATCGATGCGCAGCGTGCCGACGCCCGGATCTACATCGACAGGCTTGCCGAAGCGCGCATCCGTCCGCTTTTTCCACGAGACGAGGACATTGCGCAAATCGGCGTCTCCCGGGTCGGTCCAGCTCACAGTAAGTGCGGATGTTCCCGGCTGAATCGCCGCTTGGGCAACCTCGGCCGCCGGGGTCGTATCCACGATGAGCGGGTCCTCCTGAATCGTTGTACCCTCGGCAGTAATACCAGCCGATTCCGCTGTACCGTCTGCTGACGCAGCAGCCAGCTTCAATTCATACGTGGTGCCGGGCAGCAGCCCGCCTAGCAAGTATTCGTTTTGTCCGCTGTCCAGCTCTACCGGTCCGGCGTAGGCAGCGCTGCTGCCTTTCACACGCCAATACAGCTTCAGTTTGCCGGCATCGAGACTCTCCATGCCTTTCCAATGAACACCGAGCTGCTTGCGGCCCGCCGTCGTCTTAAGCTGCTCGGCTGCTTCAGCCGGAGGAGTACCGCTCGGCTTCATAGTCACCGTAGCGGAGTAATCCTGCTCCATGGATACTTTGGCGTAGCTGTTTACCCATCCGGCTACCGTCACTTTATATTCCTTGCCTGCGGTAACCACACCGGAAGGGATCCACCGGAATTGCCGGGAAACAAGCTGATTTTCCGCATCCTTGACGGCCCCTGCAGGCTCGACGGTTCCTTCGATACGTTCTCCATCCGTTGTTTCTACGATGATGGTCAGAGAGTCGGCCAGCATATATTTGCTGAACCTTACTCGAACCCCGGTGCCATATACGGCATCGGCGACAGTCACGCGCGGCGGCTCCAGCGACTTCATCGGAATATTCACATCCAGATGAGGGGGCAGCACAGTCAATTCGGGACTTCGAGCCGGAAGGTAGCCGTCTTTTTCATACAGCACCTGCCATTTGCCTTCGGGCACATCCCAGCCGTACTTCCCTTGCCCGTCGGTAACGAGCGGGTTCGATTGGCCGTACCAATCGGAATCCCACAGCTCCCACGCGCCGTTCTCTTCGTTCTTCTTCAGAATGGTGGCCGTTACGCCCTCCAACCGGTTCTCGGGCAAGGTCTCATACACGTAGCCGCTCGGATCATAGATCCACGCAGGATCTGCGACTTTATCATCGTCGTCGGGACGGTTATCGTCATGATCGTCGTTATCATCGTCATCATCGTCATCCTTCTTGTCGCAGCGATCGATCGCGCCCGCTTCGGCCATATCGTCACGCCATTGCTTCTCCTTCTCGAAATCGGCCTTCAGCTTATCCAGCTCATCCTGCCAGCTGCTTTTCGCTATATAGCCCATCACGCCTAACACTCCGCCAATAATCACTCCGCCTACGGGCGGAATAACCAACGTTAATGTACCCGCCACCAGAGCCAGACCGGTCGTTGCGTTTTTGACGATAAGATTGCGTTTAGCCTGGTTAAACAGTCTTTCGGTTTGGCGAAGATAATGATTGACGGTCGGCGAATGGCATTCCGTAGCAATAACATAATCCTGAAATTCGATCAGCTGATCGGCATATTCGGCAAAATCCAAGCCGTCCGTCACATACTTGCTCAAATTGAATAAGGCGCCGCCGACCCTAAACGTGCTTTTGACCGTAATGCCTCCGGCTTCCGCGGCAGCCGCCGGTCCAAGAAGCGCCCGGATGGGAGCCGCTGCGTCTCCCATCAGCAGGGATGCGTCTATCGTAGCTTCCATCTCGATAATGCCTGCTTCTTCATTAACCCGCGTTTTCACATCCCGGTACTTTTTCCCGCCGCCGAAGTTGCCTGATGCCGCCTTGGCCGACAAACGGAAATACCCAAGCTCTTCTTTTCCATCCATATTATATTTGATTTTCAGGGTCGGAGAATGAACGAAACCGTCGTCTGCCGGCGTCACTTCATCCGTGAACGGCTGTTCACCCGATTGCTCATCCAGCAGCTCATACGTGGCATTCCGCCAAACATCCGTCATTCTGGCTTGCTCGGCCTTCCAATCCTCTTCCGTAGGAACGGGTCCTTTCTCAAACGCTTTCGGCTTCTCGTCATACGTTACGTAAAGCCCCGAGCCCATATAAGAAACAGGCTGCATCATGGCATGGAATTTGCCGTCCTCTTTATTGTAGAAGGCCGGTATCTCCACATCGCCCAATCGAACTTTTACGTTTGTTATGAGCTCGGGAGCGTTAGACTCCAGTTCGAAAAAGATCGGCATGGAAGGTACGATAACGAATGGAAAGCGGGCTACGCCTTCCGCAGGATTGATAGATACCCGGCTGCCTTCCGGCTGGCGCATGACGATGTTTTTGATCGCTGTATAACCGGAGTCCACCGTCACAGCAGCCGTCTTCGAAGGTGCAGTGTTTCCTGCGGTACCCGCTTCAGCTTGAGCCTGAGCTCTAAGCACATAGGTCGACGATCCTTTGCTCCATACGCCCTTTTCCGGCTTGGGTGGCAGCGTAACGCTCGAATACCAGAGACCGCCCGGCGTCGATTGCGTTTGGCCGACCAGCTGGTCATCGGCGTATACAGACACCGTCTGCCCTGCGGGAGCGCGGCCGCTTACTTTGATCGTATGCTCCGTAGTCCGCTTGGGCGCCTCGAGGGTAAGCTGCTCCAGCCGAATCCACGAGATGCCTAGAAGCTCCTCCTTCGTTCCTTGAGCGTCGTCATAGCCGATATGGACACGAGCCATCACATCGTTAGAAGCATTCGGATCCAGCTTCAGCCTGTAGCTGAACGCCACCAATTCTCTGGCGGTGATTGTGCCGATTGGCACCTTCCACGTACCGGAGCCTTCACTCCCGGGTACCGGCTCCACCGGAACGCCTTTCAGCATCACGCTGCCCGGCACCAGCTCCGTTCCCGCCGGCACTTCAATGCCGAGGTATCCTCCTGCCAAAGACACGCGATTCGTATAAGGAAGCTTGTAGCTGCCCCTTAATGTTACGGTGCTCCCCGGCACCGCCGTCATTTCCAGCACGTTCAGCCCGTTATCCGGCTTGCCGTAGAACAGCTCACCTGAAGGCATCAGGATATCGCCGAGATCCAGCAACTGGCCTTCCGCCACGTCTACGAATTTCGAGTAGCTGCTGCGGCCTCTATTGGTCGGCCAAGTTTCCAAGTTGATCAGCAGCTCCACCTTCCCGCTTTGCGGAAGGGAGATGGAGAAGCGGCCGCTGCTATCGACTGTGGACCCGCGGAAGTAACCGACCCGCTGCCCGTTAATGGTATTGGCATAGGCGTAGAATCCGGAGTAATTCGTTTCGCCTGCGATTCTCCCTGTAATTCTTCCTTTCTCCTCCAGCCTAAGCTCGGCAGTGCCGCTGCGGTATTCGTCCAGCGTAACCTCCGTGCATGCGGATTGGAGGCCTGCCTCCGTACCGTCCATGCATACGGTCACTTGCTCACCTGGAGCACCGACAACAGGAAGCAGATTATCCGTCACTCCGTTTGTATTATAGCGAAAGCTTGGTGAGCCCCCCTTGACAGTAAGCCCATAATGAACAGCCGATCTCCAGTCCGGCATTTCGATCTTTTGCCAATCCCCGTCCACGGGCTTCATTAAAGTGACCAGCTCGATCCTGCCGGGCCCTTGGGGGATTACCTGCAAATCCGCCGTAACCGTCTGTCCCGGCAGCATTTTGACAGTAACCGGCTTTTCTGTCGATAGCAGAGGTGGAAGTATCTTCTCGGCTTGGAGCCAATACGTGCTTGCATTCGTTCGCAAGCTGTACCGTCCCTGACCGTCGGTTACCGTATCTTTCACCCTGCGTCCGCCCATAGGCTCCGTGAGCGCAACACGTACTCCTGCAACCGGCTTTCCATCCGGATCGGTCACGGTTCCTTCCACATTGCCGAATGTTTCTTTTTCCAGGGAAAAAGGCTTCGTATTAAGGCCGGGCTGCAGCTGCAGCGCAGCTTCCGGAGGATTCAAGTACGGCGAATAGGCGGTTACGCGAAGCTTAACCTCGTCACCGGTCAGAAAGCTTCCCGTAAACTTGGCTTCGCCATTAAAATTCGTCTGGACCGCGCTCAGTATGGAGCCGTTGCGGTCAAGCAATTGTACCTTCGCCTGGCCGATGACTGCACCGTCGTCTTCGCTCTTCACGGTTACAGCCAGCTCAGCCGAAGGCAGGGCATCCACCGTAAGGGCGCTTTCCTTCCCTCTTTCTATGACAATTCCGTTTTGCTGAAGCAGCAGATTTCCTTTCGTATCAATGACGCGGAGCGTATAATCGGAGGCCGCTCCGAGCCCAATGCCGACGTCCATTCCGTCCTTGAGCTTGACGCTGTTGCCTTGCCGGGCGGCTTCGCTCCATAAGACGATGTTGGCGCCGCGAAGAAACGGTTCGTATTCCGGCCGAGCCTGAACCTTCACGTTCAGCTTTCCTGCCACGGGCACAGGCAATGAGGCGGCATCTTTATACACCGAAGGATCCGTCTTGCTGACGGCTCTGACCGATGTGAGTTCCGTCGCCTCAGCCGGTATGACGAAGGAGCCGCTATATACCGTACCCGACCCGGTATCTGCGGTTAAATCGACCGTCGCCGTTTGTGCGCCACCGGACCGGTCCTTGTAGCCGACAACGGCCCTTAATTGCTGACCGGCGGTTCCGTAGGCATACAGCATGATGTCGCTGCCTGGAAACGGCTGGCCGTGAACGGTCTGCTCCGTATGCCAAGCCGCTTTCTGGATGTCGCCTCCAGGCGCCGTCTGACCGCACGACTCGAAGCATACGGAATACACAGCCGCGCCGTCCTGAATGTATAAAGCCTGGTTGCCGTTCGCACCAATATCCGAGGAGGCCGACTTTCGGGCTCTGTTGCCTATCGGCTTGAACTCGCCTGTTTTCAGATCGATGCGCACAACCCCGGCATGAGAGTTAAACGGCGGTGAAGAGGAGCTTCCGAACGGATCGTAATTGTTGTAATCTACAACGACGTACCGTCCGTCCGCGCTTAGTCTAGGCTTCTCCAGCGATATGCTCAAGCTGGAAGGAAAGTCGGCTGCAATGCGGTGAGTCCCGGAGCGGCGGTCCAAGACGGTCACGCGGCTTTCTTCGGACTCATAGTTGGCGGTATAAGCCAGTAAGCTTCCGTCTCGAGACAAATTCGGCAGCCACGCCCGTCTCTCCGTATTGTCTCCGTCCACTACCGGAATGTGCTCCAATACGCCGGTCTCTATGTTGTACAGGAATAAGCGGCTAAGCGTCCGGTCGTGTCCGCCCGGAATCAAATTCGTCGCATCCGACGTGAAGGCGACGTACTTCCCGTCCCCGCTCAAGGCAGGCTGACCGCTGGCGGCATTCGCCTGCTGCTCTCCCGGTCCGGCGCTGATCCGCTTCGTCTCTTTCGTCGCCCGGTTGTATACGAACACATCCGACTGCCCGTTGGTGTCACCGCTCACAATGTCTGCCGAATCAGAGGAAAAGGCGACCCAATTCGCATCGTCGCTCAACGCTATCTCATTGGCTGAGCCGTTCATGTGAACCAGCGGCACGCGGATTCGCGAGGCCGTATCGTACAAGACCAGCTCGCTGTTCCCGCTGTCGTCCCTGCGAGATGAATAAACAGCATAACGGCCGTCCGCACTCAGGTTAATGACTCCGTATGCATCATACATGTCCGGGGCATCACCGATCCGGATCGTCTTGCCGGTATCCATCCGGTGGAAGTAAAGACTGTAATCGGCTGCATCCGGCGGCGGCGAGCCCGGCGTTTCCAAATCCCGCTTAGCCGATCTGAACGCTGCGGATAGGCCGTCACGGCTGATGACCGAATCCCAGAACCATTCTCTGCCTTCCGCTGTGTCCGTTGAGCTTGCGATTAAGGATGTATTTTTTTGAAAGCTCGCCGTAAGCTGATGATAGTAGCCTTCCGACTGGTTTCCCGCTTTATCGACGGAATATATTTCGTAGTCGACATAAGTCATTTCCGGAACATCCGTCTCCAAATGATAAGGAAGCTTTGTTTCTTTAACGGATTTACCGTCCTTGACCACCAGGTAATGATCCAGATCCGGGTCCGGGATATAGGTGCCTGATCCGTCCGGATTCAATACGGTAGGCGGCTTCCATTCCAGCTCGATTCGATCGTACGACGGATTCGTCCAAGAGAGCTCGTATGGGTAAGCCGGAGCGGTACGGTCTACCTCTACCCGCATTATATTGGATTTGTCGCTGCTCACACCGTCCAGCTTGGCTGTCGCAGCAATCGAATAGGTTCCTTCCGAGGCAAGCGAGACCGGTACAGTGAACGGACCTGTTGCCGCCCCATATACACCGGTAACGACCGTGGAGCCGGCATCGAAATAAGGTCCTCCGTTGAAGCTAAGCTGTACGGTCACCGCAGCATTCAGCTTGGCCGAGCCCTTCACTTCAACAAAAGGCTGCTTGGTCAGCTCCGGCAGCGGCTCCAATACAGGAGGGTCCAGTGATAAGACAGGTGCTGCTAGCTGCTTCGGATTGTATACCGATTGGCTGACCGCAGCACCGTCCGTGCTCAGCTGCGCCACTTGTCTTGTAACCGTTCGTCCAACTCCTTCCATGCCGTCTTGAATAGACCTCGGCATCGTATCTGCAGAAGCTGCCGTTCCGTTCGCAGCCAAGGCCGGTGTAATCAATCCCCATAATAAACTCATAATGACTACAAAAAGGGTTGCTCGTTTCACGACGATATCACTCTTTCTACCAAAAATTGATTTCCGCTTCGCTGCTCTTATCCGGCTCTTACGATGAATACAGCCGATGCGAACGGATAAGCACGAACCATGGCGCACGGTCGAGCTCTTTATCCACACAACGGCAATGATGGGCTTGATCGCCGTCTCTATGATATGCTGCAAAAACGGATGGTAAGACTGCGATCACGCAAACCGCCAAGAAACATGCAATCGAAAGCTTGATGCTCTTACTGACCTCGATGAGCTCCTTCATGGATTTAACGTCCTCCTTCAAAACGCCGCTGCTGCAATTCATAGCTGTTATTCGGTCTTCCTTCTCCTAGCCATGACCATTCCACAGCAGGTTCCGGCGCGTACGGGCCAACCGCCTGGTCCGGGAATTCATCCGGCCAGGTAACCTCGATCCGGTTTCCTTCCGGGTCGTTGAACTGAATCGATACTCCGTGGGAGCCCCTATAAGGACCGCGTATCGGAATGCCCCGCTCATTCACCTTGTGCCAGAGCTCCTTCAGCACAGCAAGCGAGCTCGCGTAGACCCCCATTTGGACAGAACGGGGATCGCCGACAACGCTTAAGTCATAATGTACCGCGTTCCGTTCGAATGCCAGCAGCGATATTTCCCAAGACTCATCCGCCCCTACGAGCTTCATATCGAACATCGTTTGATAAAAAGTTATCAGCCTCTCTCTGTCTCGGGCGTATAGTGCAGCGCTGCCCAAGCGAAAATGTCGGTCATCGTTCATCCGTTCCTGCCTCCTTTAATTTCCATCTAAGAGTACCATTTCGCCAATTGGCGTATAAGTATCCCAACAGATACAAATGTGGTATACGAAGGGATACCCCTCGGCCAATAATCGGTATATCATCCCGCACGGAAACAAGTTAAAATAGGAAAATAACGGATTTTTCCATCGAAAATAATCCAGGCGGGTGATAACTATGGAAGACACAAGGCTCGATGAGCTGGAGAGCCGATTGCTGGTGGGGCGTAAGCAGGAGCTGACGGCCTTTCTTGAGGTATGGAACGATTCCGCCCGCTCTACAAAAATAGTGAACCTATACGGAACGGCAGGGATCGGCAAAAGCTTTCTTCTTGACGAATTTCAAAGACAGGCTCGCGCAAGGGAAGGCCAATGTGTAACGATAGACAGCGACGGCTTCGTCAAAACTCCGCAAGCGTTTTGCGGGCATATTCTCGATGCGCTAAGGTATGACGGCAGCGACCGTACGGACGAATCGCAGCTCCCCAACGCATGCGTACAGTTTCTTAACAAGCTGGCTTCGTCGCAGCGGATTCTTTTGCAGATCGATGTATACGAGCGGATGGAAAGTATGGACCAATGGCTGCGCGACTTTTTTCTCAAGCAGCTGGATCCCCATATTCTGATCGTCATAGCCGGCAGATACCCGCTTACCGAACCATGGTATTTGTCCCCTGCCTGGAGGCAGCTCATCCTGCGCATGCCGTTGACCGATCTCGACTACCCGTCGGTGGAGCGTTATGCGGAATACAGCCACGTGAGTGACCGCGATAGCGTCGAGCGCATTTGGCGCTACTCGAGCGGCCATCCTTTGACCATGTCGCTGGTTACCTTCATTCTGAGCCAGTCCGGTTCCAAGGAAGCGATTCCGGGTGACGAGAGTACGCTGCCTTATCTTGTGAATCAATGGCTCCGGGAGGTACCGGGAGACTATATGCGCCCTTTTGTCGAGGCCGCTTCCGTTCTCCGGCATTTTAATCAGGAAAGCTTGTCGTTCGTCATGGGACGGGAGATCACTGCTTCGGAGTTTTATCAATTAATCCGATTCTCCTTTATCCGCAAAGCAGACCGGGGATGGACCGTGCATGCATTAATGAGGGATGCGATCCAAAGAGAGCTTCTTTCCAGAACCCCTTCGGTATATGAGGCAATTAAAAGCAAGGCCTTGCAATATTATTATGATAGGCTTGTCGACACGGGCAGCCAGTCTCCGAATGCGCGAGAAGCCGTTGAATTGATGTATTACATCGGCGATGCTCTGATCCGGGCGTTCATGAACTGGTTCGAGCTGTCTCCGAGACATTTTGAAACGGCAGGCGTTGGATATAAAGAGGAGCTGGAGGCTTATGTCCGCAGGCGGCAAGAAACAGCCAAGGATACCCGGATCGAGCTATTCGATCCTTATACGAGCCGGGTTTTTGAATTTTTCATATCGGCAGCGGAATCGCGCTTTACCGTTCAATCACTCGATTTTGACGCGCTGTTCGGCTTGGGATATGACGTTGTACGGACGATGAGGGATGCGGCGGGCGAGATGATCGGGCTCGCTGTCATCATTCCGATCAACAGCAGGACCTTGCCTTATTTGCAGCAGGCTCCCAGGTCGTCGGCCTATTTCGGCAGCTTGCCGCCGGACCTGCACAAGCGGCTGTCCGTTCCTGCGTATACACGGGCTGGCTGGTTTATCGAAACGATAGACACCGTCGATTTCGGGGATGCAGCTCAGCAGACAGCCATCGGCCATTTGCTGCACTCGTTGATTTTTACAGGCGAATTTATTGTAGAATCTCCCGCTCCGTTTCCTTATTTCATAGAAGCTCATAAAAGCCTTGGCTTTGAAACGGCACATCACGGCAGCCACCGAAATTATGACGGCGTGACGGAAACCAATACGTTCGTAATCGATATGCAGGACGAGCGGATCGTCAGCTATATTCATAGAATGCTGAAGCTAACCGGCCAGCAAAGCATTATACGGCAGAGCGATCTGCTCCACGACGTGCCGCCTGCCCCGGAGCCGGATGAAGATCCGATTCTGAAACGGAACGATCTGACCGTTCGCGAGAAGGAGGTCGCCAAGCTTTTGGAAAAGGGATATACGAATGTGGAAATTGCGGCCTCTCTCTACATTAGCGAAGTGACCGTGAAAAAGCATATGAAATCGATGCTCGGCAAGCTGCAGGCGACGAATCGTACCCAGCTGCTCAAGAAGCTGCTGGATTGACAGCCGGGACACCGCCGAAACTTAAGGCTTCAGAGGGATGCATAAGCAGCCGGTTTGTGGTATTCTAAGAAAGTTATTCCTTACGCGAACATATGTACTTATGTCGTAATGGCATCTTAGAAGAACCGGAGGTTTCTCATCATGCTTCAACGAACACACAGCACTGCGGGCGTACTGGCGGCCGAATGCGTCCTTCTGTATTACGACGTCCCTTTATGGTCGTGGGAGACGGCGGGAGCGCTGCTGCTCGGCTGCTTTGCCGGACCGCTTGCGGATATCGATAAGCCCGGCTCCGTCATGGCCAAATTGTTTTTCCCGCTGTCCGCTTTGCTCAAACTATTGAAAATTCATCACCGCACGCTGACTCATTCCATTATTTTCATGGCATTGATCGCGATGGCAGCCTCGCCGATACCAGAGCTGTATTATTGGACCTTTGTGCTGGCATACGCCTCCCATCCGCTCATCGACCTGCTCAACGAGCAAGGAGTAGCGCTCTTCTGGCCCATTCGCAAAAAAGTCCGCCTGCTCCCCAAATTTGTAGCCATCGATACCGGATCGAAGACGGAAGCTTTGTTCTGCTTCGTGCTCCTCTGCGTTTGCATCTGGCTTCCGGTGCGCAGCTTGTGGATGGACTGGTTTTGAAGCTTGTAACGAAAAATAAGCCTAACCGACAAGAGCCCGAGGTCCTGTTGGCTAGGCTTATTCATTTTCCGTGCATGGCTGGCTTCGGCCAAAATTAATTCGCTGTCGCTTTAATAAAAGGATCGGTCATCAGAAATTTGTCCGCCGGAATAACTTCCTTCAGATTGCCGTTTTGTACGAACAGCTTTTCCAAATTCTCGTACCATTTCTTCGCCGTGCCGTCCTTGAACGCATCGGCGATTTTTTTATTGTCGAGCCATTCGAGCGAATCTAGCTGCAGCTTCAACGATTCCTCCGGCACCTGCGTATAGGCAGCTGTCATTTTAATCGCTTCCTCTTTATTTTGCAGCTTATAGTCGGTCGTCTTGGCAATCGCTTTCAGAAATTTCTCCACCAAATCCGGCTTCTCCTGCAAAAACTTCGGATTGACTACCCAGCTCGCCGGGAATATATATTCCGGGAAAAAATCGCTGTTATCGCCCAGCTTCACCATATTTTCTTTGCCGACCTGCTTCTCGATCTCGAGCGTATACGGAGACCAGATCGCCACCGCGTCGACTTTATTGGCTACATAAGCGGAAACCGCGCCGGCTACGTCCATGTTGACGATGTTCACATCGCTCGGCTTCAGGCCGCCTTTCTCCAAGCCTAGGTTGAGCACCATCTCCCCGGACGTCCCTTTAGGCACGCCTACGGTTTTTCCTTTCAAGTCGGCCCATGTCTTGATTCCCGATTTTTTCGTTGCGAACACCATGTCGCTTTTGCCCAGGCTGACAATGTTAATGATGTGCCCTTTGCCTTGCGCCGCGAGGAATGTAGCGCCAGGACCGATGTAGGCAATATCGATGTCGCCTGAAGCCATGGCCTGGAATTCCGGAGGGCCGCTCAAAAATTTGACCGCATTGACGTTGATGCCGGCTTCCTTGAAGAAGCCCTTCTCCTCGCCGATAACGATCGGCGTCGCTCCGTTCATATCAGGCATGTAGGCGACGTTAATCGTTGGCGTCTTGCCCGCCGGCTTATTCGGCTCGGGAGCTTGAGCCGGGGACGAAGCATTGCCTCCGCCTCCCGGGGAGCACGCTGAAACCGCCATGACCGTACCAAGTACGGCGGCAAGAACGGACAACCGGAATGTTGATTTGCGTTTCAACAACATAAAGACCCTCTCCTTTTATACGTGCGATTATTTTGCCACTTCCAGGTATTCCCGATACACCTTCGACCAGATTTCGTTCTTGATACGGACGAACCGCTCATCCAGCTTCGTCGCCTGATCTCTCGGATACGGAATGTCGACGTCGATAATTTCCTTGATCCGGCCGGGCCGGGCGCTCATAATGATCACCCTCTGCGCCAGGATCACCGCTTCTTCCACATCGTGCGTGATGAAAAAGCAGGTCTTTTTCTCGGTCTGCCAGGTTTTGAGCAGCTCCTCCTGCAGCTGGGCGCGGGTTTGGGCATCCAGCGCTCCGAACGGCTCATCCATCAGAAGCACCGCAGGCTGCACCGCGTAGGCACGGGCAATCGCCACGCGCTGCTTCATCCCGCCCGACAGCTCCTTCGGGTAAGCGTTCGCGAAATCCTTAAGCCCGACGATTTCCAAATACCGCTCGGCCGTCTCCTTGCGCTCCTGCTTGCTTAAGCCGCGCAGCTTCAAGCCGAACTCGACGTTTTTCAATACCGTTTTCCATGGAAACAGCGCATACTGCTGGAATACGACTCCGCGTTCCTTCCCCGGACCCTTCACCTCGACGCCGTCCACCTTCACCGATCCGGAGGTCTTATCCTCCAGGCCCGCAATAATGTTGAGCAGTGTCGTTTTGCCGCAGCCGCTCGGGCCTACGACGCAGACGAATTCGTTTTGATTAATGGTCAAATCCGTGTTTTGCAGCGCGGTGACGTCCCCATTGCGGCCTTTATAAATTTTGGACAAGCCGGCGATTTCGATTTTGGGCTGTTTCACGGCTTCCATGACTTGTGCTGCTTCTAGGCGTTGCGTACTTCCTGCCATCCCGTCAGCCTCCTTTCCAAGAAGAGAACGAATTTATCCATCGCTAAACCGATAATTCCGATCACGATAATACCAAGAATAACGACTTCCATCCGGAAATATAGACTTGCCTCCATGATCATGTTGCCGAGTCCTTTGCTCGCTCCCGTCAGCTCTGCAGCTACCAATGTCGTCCACGCCGCGGCCAAACCGAGCCGAACGCCGACCAGAATGTACGGAAACGAAGCCGGTACGATAACCTCGAAGAAGATGTCTCTGTCTCTTGCTCCAAGAACGCGGGAGGCGCGGATCAGCGTCGGGTCGACATTGCGTACGCCCTGAAAAATCGAGATAACCATAACGAGAAACGTCGATACGAAAATGACCGTCACCTTGGCGGATTCCCCTACGCCCTGCGCTACGATAACAAGCGGAATAAGCGCAATAGGAGGAATCGTACGGAAAAATTGGATCCAAGGCTCGACCACGGATCGGATGACGCTGTACCAGCCCATAAGAAAGGCTACGGGGATCGCTACGATCAGGCCAAGCGAAAAGCCTCCGAGCACGCGGAACAAGCTGGCCCCGATATTCGTCCACATGCGGCCGCTGGACACTTCTTCGATCAGCGTGCCGACTACGATGGTCGGATTCGTAATTATCGCTCCTACGGCCGGTATGGCCGACAACACATACCATAGTGCAATCCCGACGATGATGGAAATGACAGTTAGTAATCCATTCGGAATTTTTTTCAAAGGGAACAGCCTCCTTCTTTACGGATTATGACTTGTATGGGGTTTGCTTACTTGCTGCCGATCTTATCCGTCATAAGCGGGCTGTAAAGCTTCTTTGACATAAGTACGGCGCAGCTGATCGGCGGCTTCGCTCCACCCTTTGCGGTCCAATCGGCGAATCCAATCCTCGGCACTCAAATATTTCCAAGGCCCCGTTTCGATCACCTTTTGCATCGGGTCTACCTTATAGCCCGGCTTGCGCGCTTGCTCATGCTGCCATTGGGTGAGACGGTGGTCCATTTCCTTCACGATGTCAGGGTATTGGTCCGCCACATTGACCGTCTGATTCGGATCGTTCTCCATGTCGTACAAGGTCACTTCGTCAAAGTGCAGGTATAGACCCGGGTGATAGGTGCGGATAAAATACCACCGGGCATCCCGGACCGCGCGCTGGCATACGTACAAAGCATGATCCATGACGAGGTAGTCGCGGCCTTCCCAATGCTCTCCTCTCAGCGCCGGCAGGAACGACTTGCCATCCCAGCCGGACGGTACTTCAAGGCCTGCGAGCTCGGCGATCGTTGCGATGACGTCGACATTGTAGACGAATCCGTCGATGGCTTGCCCCTGCTGTGTCATACCGGGTACGGTCATGATCAGCGGAAGATGATGGACCGCTTCGGTAGCGCTGGCATGCTCGATGTAGATGCCCTGCTCGCCCATCGATTCCCCGTGATCCGCGCTAATGACGAAGCTTACCTCGTCTTCGATGCCCAGCTCGCGCAGCGTGTCGAGCAGCTGGCCGACGTGCCGGTCCATATAGCTGATGCCGCCGTCGTAGCCGTCCACCGCGTGCTTGAAATCATCCCTGTTGGAAATGCGTCCCGGCATCGTGGCCGGATAGCTGTCTCCCCAATGCAGGAACGTCGCCGACCGCGGGAAGCTGTCCTTCTGCTGCGAAGCAATCGCCGCTTCATCCGGGAACGGTTTGACCGGAGTGTCCTTCCACTGCTCCATATATTCGATCGGATACGTATAGAACGTGTGAGGATCCCAGTATTGAATATGCAAAAAGTAATTGTCTTCCTTGCCGTGCTGCTTCAGCCAAGGGATGACGGCATCGTTCACCTCGTCGGCGTTCTCGTTGCCCTCCTTCAGCGAATGGGTATGCACTTCGTTCCAGCCGGCAAAATACCACCAGGCATGATGCCTATCACCGAACGACGAGAATGTAACCGTCTTCATTCCGGCTTCACGTAAATACCTTGTGAAAAAAGGAACCTCTCTGCTGTGGCCGTCTCCCTCGGGATATTGAAATTCGCCGCCGGGTCCCCAATGGGTCAAGGCTCCATGGTTGATGCCGAAGCGTCCGGATACGAAGCTGGCCCGGGACGGAACGCACGGTGACGATGCGCAGTAGCAGCTGTTGAAGCGCACGCCTTTGCTTGCGATGGAATCAATGTTGGGCGTCGTATTCCGGTTATATCCGTAGCAGCCCATATGATCGGGACGAAGCGAATCGATATCCAAATAAATGATTCTCATAGTGTCGTTGACCTCCTGCTCACTCTATCGTTGTTGGATTTATTGCTATTATAGGAGAGAAATGAGCCGCTCAAAAGGTTGAACTATTTTCAAACCTTTTGGCACCGCCCTTGTCAACGCGAACAGGCCGACCGGAGCTTGGTCTCCAGTCGGCCTGCCATGCAGCGCTGCGATGCGCGCCTATTCGGTTCGCGTACCGCAATCTATATTAAGGGGGTCGAGTATTATAATAACGCCCGTTTCTTAAAGCGACATGAACGAAACCTTATAGAAACATTAAATTCGTGACATGCTTATTAAGGATGTCGTTTTTTTACATGCAGGACCGAATCGCCTTATGCTATAAATAGATTGCTGCAGCAAAACAAAAGGAGGAATCGATATGTTCAACAAAATAGCGACCGTATCCGTATATGTAGACGACCAGGAAAAAGCCGAAGCATTCTGGGTCGAGCAAGTAGGCTTCGAAATCCAAAAGAAAATTCCAATGGGACCCCATGCGTTCTGGATGGAGCTGTCTCCTCCGGGCGCGGAAAGCTGCATCACGATTTATCCGAAATCCATGATGCCTGAAGCAGGAGCGCAAACCTTGGGCATCGTCTTTCAAACCGACGACATTCAGGCGGCTTACGCCAAGCTGAAAGCGAAAGGTGTAGAGATCGAGGAGCCTAAGGAACTCGGCTTCGGTATTTTCGCTCAATTCAAAGATAACGACGGCAATGTATTCGGCCTCCGTCAGCATAAATAAATCGCCAACAGCCCTTTCGACAAAAAGCCCTCTTCATCAAGAAGAGGGCTTCGCATTCTACTGGTACATAGTGCCGCGGTTATATGCGGAGTAGGCTTGGTTCTGGTTCTGGAATACCATGTTTGCTTGCTGCTGACGGACCGATTGCTCCATTTGCGCGCACATTTGCAAACATTCCTGCATGCGCTGAATGGCCGTCTGATGGCCTTGGAGCGTCATTTGGATCATCTGGGACGCTTGACGCTCACGCTGAGCCAGAATCTCAAGCTGTTGAGCATTTTGCTGCTCTTGGCGAAGCATTTGCTCATAATTCTGACTTGCCTGCTGTGTTTGCTGAATCAGCTGCCCAATCGTTTGCTGGCAATGCTGAAGCTGTTGAATAACCTGGTGCATGGATAAGTGCCTCCTTGAAATCCTGCGGAATTTGTGAACCTGTACTATTGTCCCTATCTCAACGAGGATTATACATGGTATCCGTCGTCCAAAAGGATAATCGGCCCCGATGCTTCAGCACATCGTGCTGCTTGAGCATCCATTTCTGGAATTCCGAAGGAGTAACTCCCAGGCAAAGCTTGAACTCTTTGGAGAAATGAGCATAATCGTAATAGCCTAAATCAAGCATGCATTCGTGAAGGCCGACGTCCGGATGGAACAAAATCCGCAGCCGCGCCTTATTGAACCGGGTAATTTTGTGAAGTCTTTTGCCGGACATCCCGATGAGCTCAGAGCATATTCGTTCGAATTGCCTTTGGGAATAACCGCTTTCCTCAATCGCTTTATGTATGCTATATTGCATAGGCTCGTAATACAGCTTCGATAAGATGGGGATCATGGGGTTACCGATAGCCGAAGGCCGAAGGATGGAATGAAAGTAAGTCTGGAGCACGTCCACCGCTTCATCCAGATTTGCGTGCGCCAGCCGCTCCTCCAGAAGCTGTACCTGCTCTGCCCCGAGCAAGTGCGATAACGGCACGATCCGGTCAACGAGCGGTTTGACGGGAATCTCTGTAAAAGCCGAAAGCCCCCAAGGCAGTAAGCGTATACCGAATAATCGGAGCTTCCCATGTGCGGCAAGCCTGTAATAGCGGGATAAAGGGCCGTATTAATCCCGGAACAATTCCTCCAAAACCGCTTTCCTGTTCTCCAAAAACCGACGCGTCACAATATAATGCAGTGTATCTTCATAAGCAATTTCACCGATCGGGGCGGTATCGAAGTTGACGATTTGGGCATTCGGATAGCCAAGCAATAGGGGAGAATGCGTCGCGACAATAAATTGCGCTTCCTTCTCCAGATCCTTCATAATGCGCATAAGCGCCAACTGGCGTGCGGGAGAGAGCGCGGCCTCCGGCTCGTCCAACAAGTAAATCGCCTTTTTGCCGAACCGGTGCTGAAATAAAGATAAAAATGCTTCTCCATGAGACTGCTTATGCAGAGATTTACCGCCGTAATATTGCAAGCTATCCGGAATTTCGTCCAGGTGGGAGGCAAAATGATAAAACGTTTCGGCACGCAGGAAAAATCCGTTCGTGATTTTTGGCATCCACGACAGCCTGATATAATCCCCTAACGAGGATCGGGAAGCGTCCACCTCGTAGCTATTGTTCCTTCCTCCCCCCGCCGTATTGAATCCGCATTGGTAGGCGATCGCTTCCAAAATGGTCGATTTTCCAGATCCGTTCTCGCCAACGAAAAAAGTGACGTTGCCGTTAAACGCAATCTTCTCCGCATCGCGCAATGCTGGTATCGAGAAAGGATATTTTCTAACGTCAGGGAATTGATCTCTTAGAATGGAAACACTGCGCAGAAACATGGTTCATTCACCTCTTTAGGTAAGCATAGATCGACTTCAATAACAACGGTTTAAGAACATATGTTTCCTTATATTATACATTGAATGAGGGTAAGAGCCAAGCCTGCACCTTTCTCCCTCCTTCCCGAAGCGCTGCTGCCTTCTATACCAAAAAGCCCGCATCCGGAATCATTGATTCGGGATACGGGCCGCTGGTCAGCAGGATTAGACTATTTGAGCAAATACTTTTCCAAATCGTCAAGCAGCAAATGGGCCGACAAAATACCGCCGGATGAATTCCAAATGCCGTCGTTGACCTTGATCGTCTTGCCTCTTTTTACGACGTCCAGGTTTTTCCACAACGGATCTTCCTGCCACAGCTTCTCGTTCTTCGTCGTTTCTCCCTTTTCGTCCTCCAGCGTGAAATAGAACATAATATCGCCATCCAGCTCCGGCATCCGTTCCCTGCTGATGATATCGGCGAACGTCTCTTTATCCTGTGCAGCAGGTCGCTTCAAGCCGACTTTCTTCAAAATGCCTCCGGCAAACGTATCTTGATAGTAGACGCGAACCTTGTCTGCCACGTAGAACCGGACGAGGGAAACCTTCGTATTGATCTTGTCTCCCAGCTTTTGCTGCAGCTCTTTTACATGCTTGTCAAACTCGGCAAGCTTCTTGTCCCCTTCTTCCTTCTTGTTCAAAGCTTCCGCATACAGTTTAAAATTGATTAATGAGTCCGAGTTCGTTCTTTCCGAGAAAATCGTCGGAGCAATAGCAGATAATTGGTCATATATTTTCTCCTGACGCAGCTTGATTCCGATGATCAAATCGGGCTTCAAAGCAACGATTGCCTCCATGTTCGGCTGGTTCTCATCACCGACGATCTGCACTCCGTCCAGTTTGTCTTTCAAATGATCATACATAGGCTGGACACCCCATGCTTTAACCATACCGACCGGTTTGATACCAAGCGCCAGCGCGGCTTCAACCGCATCGTTGCCCAGAACGACAACCCGCTTGGGGTCGCCCTTAACCGTTGTTTCTCCCATGGCATGCTTTACCGTGTACGGCTTGCTCGCTTCCGGCTGCTTCGCCTGCTGATTTTGAGCCCCGGCAGCGGCCGCTCCGCCCGTTTTCTCATTGCCTGCCGCCGGTGCTGTGTTCGATGCTCCTCCCGATCCGCATGCGGATAAAATCAATGCCAGCGACAGCAGGATAGCCATCACTGGAAATGTTGTTTTTCTAAACATCTTGCTTCTCTCCCCTTTTTTTTGATAATGATAATTGTTATCATTTAAATAGTGTATGGCATGGCAGATCGATCGTCCATGCTCTGGAGTATCCGTTTTGTTAAACGATACTACCTGAACCCCATTATATCCGGAGGTATTCCAAGAGCGGAGTTGAAGGAAGTGGCTATGAACCGTACAAGAACCATCCCCCATACCCTGTATCTGCTGTCATCCATTCGGAAATACCGCAGCAGAAAACCGGTAACCGTACGCCGGAGAATCCCCGTTCCTATGCTTTGTTTTGTTGTCCAAGGCACCGGAGTGCTTACCCTAAATGAATCGGTCCATTCCATTGGGCCATTGCAGCTCTTTTACCTGCCGCCCGGCACATTCGTCGAAGCTGCGGCAAAAAGCGGCAGCCTGGAGTATTATCTTATTGTGATCGACGCCCGGACCGCCATTAAACGAAAAGGGCATTGGCAGCTTGCCGGTTCCTCAGAGCTTCCCCCGTTACTGTCCCGAGGCCACGTGCCTATTGGCGACGGCAAACAAGCTCACCGGAGAATCGAGGAGCTTTACGACTCGCTTACCTTACGGTCTGGTACATGGCCCGCTGATCCGGACAGACAGCTCCAGTCGTTGATAGATTTCATAATCCGCGATCTGGCGGCCAAGCAGGAAGCAAGCCGTGCCGATGATGCCGGAATCGATCGTTGCATTGCCTACATGAGGCATTATTTTCATGAGAAAATAACGAGAAACACGCTGGCCGACATCGCCAAGCTGACTCCCAATGCTTTTTGCCGCAGCTTCAAGCGAAAAACAGGGCTGTCTCCGACCGATTTTCTAAACCGGATCCGCATTGATCATGCCAAGCTTCTGCTGTCACCCGGAAGCACAGTGAAGGACGTCGCTTCCGCTGTCGGCTACAGCAGCGAATATTATTTCAGCCGGATATTCAAGGAGTTCGTCGGTCTCCCCCCAACGCTGTTTATCAAAAGAGAGCGATTGAAAGTCGCGATTGCCTCACGCTGGGGCTTGCAAGATAACCTGTCGTCGATGGGCCAGGAGGCGGTCTCCGCCGTTGATTGCTACAAATATCCCGGTGCAGGCGAAGCCGAGCACGGTCTGCGAATACTGGCCCAGCTCGAGCAGCTGAGGCTGGCCGCACCGGATCTGATTATCGGCGATTACGCTCATCTCGCGTATTACGATGAGTTCAAGCAAATAGCTCCAACCGTCATTTTGGAGCACAATCTCGACTGGCGCGCCACCCACTTGAAAATTGCCGAGCTCGTAGGGCGTGAACGCGAAGCGATACAAACGTTTCATCAGCTCGACGAGAGCATAGATGAAGCTCGCAACCGATTGAATCGCGCTAACGGTACGAAGACCGTCACCATCATGCAGGTCATACCGGGCTTATTGCGTATCCAAGGCACGATCCATCATCCGCTGAACGAGCTGATTTATAAGGAATTGGGGCTTCTGCCCGGCCGGTCGGTTCCGCGCAATAAAATGCGGGATGAATGGCAGCCGGAGGAGCTTACCGCCGTGGAAACGGATCAGCTGTTCACTATCACATTCGGGAACCGCAATGAAGCGGAAGCGTTGGTATCCAAGCTTCAGCTGATCCCCGAGACTCCTTTGTCTCCTGCATCCCGGCAGCCGGAGCCCTTGTTCGTTCCGAACTGGCTTATTATGAGCTGGACCCCGGGGGGACGCAGACGCATTATTGAACAGGTTGTGGAGGCGCTGGCAGCCCCTCAGCCGGCTAGAAATTAACAACAGCTATACAATAAATAGAAGGAAAATTCAGCGTTCGGATGGAATACATAAATAACATTCGATGCGGGGAGCAGCAGCTTCTGCTATCAAAGAGGAGGATCCTAAACATGCAGGAACAGAACTATGGAAATCATAAAAGGCTTCATCCGCTTTTCCATTTCATCGGCTTTCCATTGGCTCTCATTACTTGGATAGCATCTATTGTCTATTTCATCATGACGATCTCGTGGGTATCCTTCTTTGCCGTCATCGCGGCGACAAGCCTGATCATCACTTTTTTTCTCACACGGCTCTACGCAACGAAGCTTCAGGACCGCATCATACGAAACGAGGAAAATTTCCGCCATTACATGCTCACAGGAGATACATTGGACCCGCGGCTTACGGCCTCTCAAGTGGTCGCCTTGCGATTTGCCGGTGATGCGGAATTCCCTGCCTTATGCAAAAAAGCCGCCAAGGAGAACCTGCAGCCCGCCGACATCAAAAAGGCGATCAAACAGTGGCGCGCGGATGAGCATCGGGTCTAGCTCGGCATTATTTACGGCAAATGTATCAACAAAAAAGCTTGGTCGGGGGTCGCGAAGACCTCCAACCAAGCTTTTTTTCAAATACTGCACCATGCCTAGATTTTAGATAACAAAATTATCAGTGCTCGCAAACCGTTCTACGAATCGTTTACTGCCCCGAAATCGTAATATCGTTTTTGGCAAAAGCCGTGACCGATCGTGTTTTTTCGTAGAAATGAGTGGCTTTCGCCTGAATGCCTTCCCTCGTGTAAAACTCGTCATTCCTAGACAGCGGCAGCTTCACGGAATGCCCGGTGCTGGCCGACTTATAGATTGCGGTAATAAACTCCAACGTATTTCTTCCGCTCGTCCCGTCGATCAACAAGTCCGACCCGTTCTCTATCGCCTGAAGCACATTATCGATCTGTCCTTTATGTCCTTCATATTCGACGTCGGGGAGCTGCTCGTACAATGCTTGAATTTGCTGCTCCAGCGAAGGGTTAGGTGCAGGGAAGCCGTTTTCTTTGGATACCGATGCTTTGATTTTCCAAGGCATGGAGATTCGGGCGTCGGCCCCTTGCAGGATGATCTGCTGTTCCTCGCCGTGATGGACGACAGAGCTGGTTACTTGCCCGAGCGCTCCGCCCTTGAACCTCAGCACCGCAACCGACAGATCCTCTACCTCCGCATTATCGTGTGCCGTATTGCTCATAAAAGCATGCACTTCCTCAGGCATCCCCATCATCCATTGCAGCGCATCGATATGATGTACGGCGTGATTGATCGTGCAGCCTCCGCCTTCCTTCTCCCATGTCCCGCGCCACCACAGATCGTAATAGCAGTGTCCCCGCCACCAGAAGGAATCGACCTGGGCATGCAATATTTTGCCTGCTACGCCCTCATCGACGATTTGTTTGAGCTTCATCATCGGCGTACGAAACCGGTTCTGGGCAATGACCGACAGCCTCTTCCCGCTTTTTGCCGCAGCCGCCAGCATTTCATCGCATTCCTGCAGCGACGAAGCCATAGGCTTTTCTACCACCACATTCGTGCCTGCAAGTAAAAAATCGATGGTAATCGGAGCGTGCGTATATGGAGGCGTACAAACCGATACAAGGTCGATTCCCTCGTCGAGCAGCTCTTTATAGTCGGCTACAGCCTTCGCTTGCAATCCAAACCGGCGAATGCTCTCCTCCGCCTTCTCTGGAAATACGTCGGCAACCGCAACAATGCGGCATCGCTCCGGAAACGATAAATAAGCCTGTATGTGCGCTGCGGAAATAGCTCCTGCCCCAATAACGGCAACACGTAACATGAACAGCTCCTCCATTTCATCCTCTTATTTCCTCTCATATTAAGCGATTTCATTACCACTTTGTAAAATGATCTTGTGCTAATATGTTCTAATCTTGCTATAATGAAGAGAAAATGCGGACACCGGACTGCATACACCTTTTGAATCGTGGTGATTGGGATGGAGCCTTTTTTGTTTCATTACCGGCGTACTTCCGAAGTGGTTTTCAAAGAAGTTTTTCATGCGCATCTGGAAATGGAATTTACTTACGTTCACGAAGGCTGCGGCAACTTAATCATCGAGGGTACGACCTATCCGATCGGCCCGGGCATGCTGATGGTATTCCATCCGTTCCAGCTTCATCGGGTTCAAATGGAGGTAAAACCCGGGCAGCCGTTCGTCCGAAGCATGATGATGTTCGATCCGGCCACTTTGCAGCCGTATTGGGATCCGTTTCCCGGATTAAAAGGTTTTTTTCAGCTTCTGAAGCAGCAAAAAGCATTGAAGCCCGTCATGCCGATTAGCGAATCCGACCCGCTCGTTTCTTTAATGGGCCATTTCCATGAGAGCCGCGCAGCTATGTCTCCGAACGAAATCGGCGAAGAATTTCATTTCTTTCTTCTTGGTTATTTACGTCAGCTGCGGAGAATTTGGCAGGACCAACAGCCTGAAGCCGAGAGCACCGGCACATCCAGATACCATCATCACGCCGAAGAAATTATGAAATGGATCGAGCTGCATTACCACGAGCCGTTTCGGCTGGAGCAAATGGCCGCGGAGCTGCACCTTTCCCGCTATCACTTGGCCCACTTGTTCAAGGAAGCAACAGGCACGACGATATTGGCCTACGTTCAGGCAACGAGAATCCGGCATGCGTGCGTCTGGCTGACCAAGAGCAAATCCGCTTTGACGGTACCCGAGATTGGCGCAAGGGTCGGCATTCCGAATCCGTCACACTTCTGCAAAGTGTTCCGCGAGACCATGGGCATTACCCCGCATCAATACCGGCTGAACATACAGAAAAACTAAAAAGAGGCTGCGGACTTTGAAAGTCTGCAACCTCTTTTGCAATACATCCTAAGCGGGTGATGGGAATCGAACCCACGCTACCAGCTTGGAAGGCTGGAGTTCTACCATTGAACTACACCCGCATAAATGCGAAAATGCTTCTCGGCAAAACAGTTGCCGTACAAGCAATACATGGTCGGGACGACACGATTTGAACATGCGACCCCCTGGTCCCAAACCAGGTGCTCTACCAAGCTGAGCTACGTCCCGAAGATATGGTGCCGGTAGAGGGACTTGAACCCCCACGGTTTCCCTCACGATTTTGAGTCGCGCGCGTCTGCCAATTCCGCCATACCGGCTTGCTTTTAAAAAATGGCGTGCCCTGAGAGATTCGAACTCCCGACCTTTTGATTCGTAGTCAAACGCTCTATCCGGCTGAGCTAAGGGCACATATGGATTAACTTGAATGCATTACATTGGAGGCGCCACCCAGACTCGAACTGGGGGTAAAGCTTTTGCAGAGCTCTGCCTTACCACTTGGCTATGGCGCCAAATCATGTAATGAAAGCGGAAGACGGGAATCGAACCCGCGACCCTCGCCTTGGCAAGGCGATGCTCTACCGCTGAGCCACTTCCGCAAACTGATGCGCTCGAGAGGACTCGAACCTCCACGGGGGGTTAGCCCACACGGACCTGAACCGTGCGCGTCTGCCAATTCCGCCACGAACGCATGCATCTGAGCCATGTAGGACTCGAACCTACGACACCCTGATTAAAAGTCAGGTGCTCTACCAACTGAGCTAATGGCTCACACTAATATATTCAAGACGATCTGATTTTGATCGCCATGATCTGGCAGGGGCAGCAGGAATCGAACCCACACCAAAGGTTTTGGAGACCTTTGTTCTACCTTTAAACTATGCCCCTATATGGAGGCTGATGGATTCGAACCACCGAACTCGTCAGAGAACAGATTTACAGTCTGCTGCGTTTGGCCACTTCGCTAAGCCTCCATGATGGTGCCGCCGAGAGGACTTGAACCCCCAACCTACTGATTACAAGTCAGTTGCTCTACCAATTGAGCTACAGCGGCAAACATGGCTCGGGACGGAATCGAACCGCCGACACGAGGATTTTCAGTCCTCTGCTCTACCGACTGAGCTACCGAGCCTTATGAAATTGTAAAAAATGGCGGAGCCGACGGGATTCGAACCCGCGGTCTCCTGCGTGACAGGCAGGCATGTTAGGCCTCTACACCACGGCTCCACACTAGAAGAAAATTGGTTGCGGGGGCAGGATTTGAACCTGCGGCCTTCGGGTTATGAGCCCGACGAGCTACCGGGCTGCTCCACCCCGCGTCGTTGTACTTATATGGTGGAGGCTGACGGGATCGAACCGCCGACCCTCTGCTTGTAAGGCAGATGCTCTCCCAGCTGAGCTAAGCCTCCGTAATATTATGGGAAATAGTGGTGACCCGTAGGGGATTCGAACCCCTGTTACCTCCGTGAAAGGGAGGTGTCTTAACCCCTTGACCAACGGGCCGTGCTGCATATACTATCGAGAAGAAAGATGGCTCCCCGAACAGGACTCGAACCTGTGACAACTCGATTAACAGTCGAGTGCTCTACCAACTGAGCTATCAGGGAACGAATGGTGGAGCCAAGCGGGATCGAACCGCTGACCTCCTGCTTGCAAGGCAGGCGCTCTCCCAGCTGAGCTATGGCCCCAGACGTTACTGTGAAAATCGTTCAAGCCCCTATGTATCAAGTCTAAGTCAACCGACTTCATCTTGTAGGAAACATGGTGGGCCTTAGTGGACTCGAACCACCGACCTCACCCTTATCAGGGGTGCGCTCTAACCAGCTGAGCTAAAGGCCCTTGAGCTTTCATAGCGACAAAAAAACCACATCAAGTGGAAATGGTCCGCTTGGCGACGTTCTACTCTCCCAGGACCCTTCGGTCCAAGTACCATCGACGCTGGAAGGCTTAACGGTCGTGTTCGGTATGGGTACGCGT
>NZ_JBHTVD010000006.1:0-580342 GCF_042793215.1 Paenibacillus sp. NPDC056579 | reverse complement strand
CGTGGGATAGGGGCTGAAACAGCCAAAAAGTTAGCTGCAGGCGGAGCGGAATTTATAGGCGTTCATTACGCCAGTAATAGGGATGCTGCTTTAAAAGTTGTTGAAGATATTAAGGCGTTAGGCTCAAAGGCTGTGGCTCTGGAAGCAGACTTAACCACAGGTATTTCCGGTGTAACAAAGCTTTGGGCTGCATTTGAAGATGCTGTTCGTTCGGAAATTGGATCTGTGCAATTGGACATTTTAATCAATAACGCAGGTATTTGCCCGGCCATTCCATTTGAAGAAACGTCAATTGAATCGTTCGAAGATGTCATTAATGTTAATCTTACAGCTCCATACTTTCTTACTCAAGCAGCTAGCCCGTTTATACGGAACGGTGGACGAATCATTAACATTTCTACTGGCTTTACTCGTGTTGCCGGTCCAACGCATTCCGCTTATTCGGCTGCTAAGGGAGCCATTGAGACACTTTCTTTGGCGTTAGCTCCACATTTTGGATCAAGAGGTATTACTGTTAATGCAGTAAGGCCGGGAACTACGGATACTGATATGAACAAGGATTGGCTCGCAATCCCAGAAGCTCATGCTGCAGCAGCTGCAATGACTGCTTTCGGAAGAGTTGGCACCACTAAAGACGTTGCTGATGTAATTGTGTATGTAGCATCTGAGGAAGCGCGATGGATCACGGGGCAATATATTGATGCCACCGGAGGAACTAGGCTATAAGTATGTCTTTTTTAAATGGAATGTGGTTTTGACCACATTATCATTAATTGAAGCGTCAAGGAACATTTCAATGTCCTTGACGCTTTTTTGTTGGGGATTGCTTGCAAGTTGCACAACGCTCTCCTGCATTTTTTGTGGTTACTCGCGGGATGGGGATATCGATCGAGGTCTCATTCTATAAGATTGAACAAAATATTAAATGAGATGCTAATGCGTAAATAGTTCTTACGTCTTTTTCATACAAAACCGTGCTGCATTAAAACTTTGAGAATGTAGTTGCTCCAACAAAAAAGACAAGCTGAAAAACGCTTGTCTTTTCGATAGATATATGAAAGTTTTCTATTAAAGAAAGATAAAATTAGTTAATATCCGACTTAGCACTTATCTCTTTGTTGGCATATAATTCTTCAAGTAGTTTGAGCAATTTGTCGGTCGCCCTTTGGTACGCATCAGACCCTAAAAATAAATGGATCGGTGGGTTGGGGGAATTAACTAATTGAATGAAAACCTCTGCAGAAAAGGAGTATTATCCATATGAAAGCTATGGCTATAATAAGAGAATCCGGCATTGAAAGTACTGAAGAACAGAGACTTAGTATTACTGCTCAATCTGAGGGCATTGATGTAGCTTATTGGTATCAGATTTTCGAAGACAATTACAAAGACATTTATGATACACTACCAAAATTAGGTGCAGTGATTGTAACTAAGGTATCTAGAATTTCAAAAGAGGTAAAAGCTCTGGATGAATTTAAGATGATGCTAAATAACAATCATGTTAAGTTAATTTCGATGTTTAGCTAAACTGATGGACACTTTCTCATTAAGCTACCGGGTAACGTTAATTGAATAATGATGACACAGCGGCAACCTGCAGCTGATCTCATTTAAACGGATGGGGAGGATAGTAATTGGTAGGGTCATTATGAGAAGGCTGGGATGCCTTTTACATCATAATGTTATATTTTGTAGCTCCTATTCTTGTTCCGATACTTATAATAATTATCATTATACTTTGCCTTAAATATTTTAGAAAATGAGGCATATACAACGCCAACTTTATCCGTAGTTAATTAAACAAACGGGGAATTTAGCTCAGCAACGACAGTATGGTAGCTCACCACATGATGGAAGGGAAAAAGATGCAAAATCTTAGTTCAATTAAGAAACGGAACTGCCGGCATAATCGGCAGCTTCATTGCGTTAACAAGTATGTATAGAAGTTCTTGTCGTCCGAGAAATAAATAGATGTCGGTTGACAAGAACAAAGTATATCGTGGCTTTTTTATTTATGACATCAAGTTCTTGATCACGAACCAATGACATTTTCCGATTTTGACAAGAACTTGATGTCATTCCCGACAGCAGTTCCAAACAATTTTGTTAACTAACGGAACTCGTTAGTTCAATCATGACACGACGGCAGTCGGCCAATCACGATGGCATGGCCGCTTTTGACGGGCGAACGCGGCAATTACGAGCTTGAGGCACACCGTAAAGCGCAAGAGCAGCGTTTCGCTCAGGCGATGGAGCGTTTCGCCGTCGATGCGACTGTGTACATGACTGAGAACAGATTGGGAAATGCTACAGTGACTGGTTAGATATATTCACCGAGAATTTATTAGTTGACATCAGGCAAGCTGGGCTGTAGGCCGGACGACCAGCTCGTTCACATCGACGTCTACCGGCTGCTCAATCGCATAAGCAATGGCACGCGCGATGGCGGAAGCCGGAAGGGCGTCACGTCGGTACGATTTCATCAGTTCTCTTGCTTCATTATCTGAAATGCTCTCAGCGAGCTCAGACTCCGTCACACCAGGAGAGACGAGTGTTACCCGAATGTCGCCGCCAACCTCCTGCCGTAAACCTTCGGTGATGGCGCGAACGGCATATTTGGTCGCACAGTATACCGCTGCCGTCGGCGAAACCGCGTAAGCACCGATGGAAGCCACGTTAATCATGTGACCAGAATGCTGTGCTTTCATAATAGGGAGACCAGCAGCAATGCCATGCAGAACCCCGCGGATATTGACGTCGATCATTCGGTTCCATTCGTCGACTTTAAGGGCTTCCAAGGGAGAGAGGGGCATCACACCAGCGTTGTTCACGATGACATCAACACGGCCGAACCGGCTCTGAGCTAAGCGAACGATCGCCTGCATTTGGCCGATATTTGTAACGTCCAGCTGTTGATAAGCTACGGAACCTCCTTCAGACTCAATGAGCGAAGCCAGAGTTTCCAGTCTATCCACGCGCCTGGCCCCTATGACGACATGGGCGCCCTGACTAGCTAATAGCTTCGCCGTTGCTTCGCCGATCCCGCTACTTGCTCCTGTAATCACAATTACTTTTCCATTGATTTCGGACATTGTACATTTCTCCTTTTGAATTTATTCGTTCCAGTTGGTTGCTTTAATTTTTCTGTTATTTCTCACGATGAAGAACCATGCCGGCGTGATAGAGCACCGAATCGCGGAAATCGCCGTCAGCTGTAAACCCTGTATCATCCACATATTCGATATGGTCATCTACGATGGTATATCGTCCTTGGTAAGCGCTCTTCCGTTTTCCGCGCGCTTCGTCATACCGGCCGTTCGGTAGCAATTCATGCCGGATGAAACCATCTTTTGTCACCCACATTCCGACATAAGGATGGGGTTTAACGTTTAGCGTACTCATTGAGAATCATCTCCTTCCATGCTAAGAAACTTCGTACTTTGCAACGCATTTGTTACATGTCCATTATCATACCAGCGGTAAGCTGAGCGGTAGCAGGATCATACGAGATGATTGCCTAATCCTCCAGAAGAAGATAAAGTTAAGTTGTTCGTGGATAAAAGGGGGGACGAAGAGGATGGGTGATTGGTTCGAAAAACAAAGGAGAGAACTACTGCAAATTATCGAGAAATTCACACTGGAAGACGGGACGCACGACACGCAAGTTCCCGGTTTACGTTTGATTCGGACTTCCGAGTTATCCGAGCCGGTTTACTCCGTCTACGAACCTTCCCTATGCATCGTGGCGCAAGGTTCTAAAGTGGTTATGTTGGGGCAAGAGGTGTACCACTATGATCCAAGCAGCTATTTAACCGCTTCGGCACATTTACCGATTACAGGACAAGTGATGGAGGCTTCGAGAGAAACACCGTATTTAAGCCTGCAGATCCTATTCGATATGAACCAGATTCTTGATATCATGCAGGCATCTGGAGAGGCTATACGAGCAAAAGCTGAAGCCAGTCGGGGTTTGAAGGTAAGCCGGATGCAAGACACGCTGTTGGATGCGGTGCTGCGGCTTGTGAAACTGATCGAGACGCCGCAGGATATCCCAGTGCTTGCGCCGTATGTTATTCGAGAAATCATATATCGGGTGCTTCAGAACGAAAACAACGCGTCTTTGAAGCAATTTGCCGTCATCGGAAGTCATGCGCAACGAATCGCGGGGGTAGTCGAGAGGCTTAACCGCGACTTTGCCCAACCGCTACGGATTGACGAATTGGCAGCAGAGGCTCGTATGAGCGCCTCATCTTTGTACGACTATTTTAAGGAAGTCACGGGGATGAGTCCGATCCAGTTTCAAAAGCATATCCGATTGCAAGAGGCGCGTCGCCTGATCTTCTCCGGATCGATCGATGCGGCAGAAGCAGCGTTTCAAGTCGGTTACGAGAGCCCATCGCATTTTAGCCGGGAATATGCGCGGATGTTTGGATTACCGCCAGTCCGGGACGTTCGCCGTTTGCGTAGTTATCTTGTTGACGGTATCACGGTTTCCGAATAGTTTTAATGGAGGATAACTGGATCGCATGTTTAAATCGTTGAAATACCTTAGTTCAGTAGGACTTAGAAACAGCAGCTCATATTGTGGCTGCCGTTTCGTGCTTCAATTCTTGTCAACATGAGTCGTTCAACTTCAAAACGGTATGTGGCGGCGCGGACGTCGTCATCGATTGCACAGAGGCATGGGCAGCAAAATCTCGGCCTTTCGAATCGCTGAGAGGGGAAGGACATCAAGTTCTTGTCATTTATGATATCAAGTTGTTGTCATCCGACAGCACGGATATGTCGGAAGACAACAACATCTATACAATTAAAGTCGCATAAACAGCGGCTTTTTTATTTATTGTATAGAAGTTCTTGTCGTCAGCTCAAGACAAGAACTTCTATACAGCCGCCGAGATCCCCGAAAAATGCACGATTTATTAAGCTAACGGGCAGATTACGTCAATGAACCATAATCAGATATTTATTTCGATTACAATCACTGGCATATTTTTCATACTAAAACAACTAAAACTTACCAATGGACTTGGAGGAAGAAGACATTCAGGAAAATTCCGTTCGAGTGTGAACGCCGCGGTAAATCGACTGAGTGACAGCATCATTTCAATCGCCTATTCATGGTTCCTGACCACTGCGCATACGGACGAAGAAATCGATGCAACGATGACGGCGGCGAACGGATGGGTTTTTCGGAAGATAACGTTTCGGATTCCTATGCGGATAACATCATTAGGGTAATCGCTCTTAAATGAGATTTAAAATTTAGTTTATATGCCCAGCTTATATTAATAATTTTCCCCGCGATAATAGCGCTTAAGTTTTTCTTCCAAATGAACGAGCTGAGCTTCCTTCTCCTCAATATCTTTCAGCAGCTTTTGCTTCTGATCTTCAATCAGTTTGATTCTCTCCGGCAGGGTTGAGGTTCCTTCGTTCACCTTATCATAATACTTTTTGATGTCCTCCACACTCATCCCGGTTTCGCGAAGACATTTGATAAAGACTAGCCATCTCAGATCATCATCCGTATAAAGACGGTTGTTCTGCTCGCTTCGGGTAGCAGGTTTCAACAGTCCCTTTCTTTCGTAAAAGCGGATCGCTCCAATATTGATCCCGACTTCCTTCGCCACTTCTCCAATCGTTAACATACTAACCCTCTTTTATAAAAATTAATTGTTGACCTACACTAAGTGTAGCATAGTAACTTATAAATCGTTAAAGAAAAATCAAATTAGGGAAAGAAGGATTCGCATGAAAAAGACCGCCTTTGTAACCGGAGCAAATAAAGGAATCGGAATTGAAATCGTTAAGCAGTTAGGTGAAGCAGGCTGGAAAGTCATCCTTGGCGCACGCAGTGCCGAACGGGGTGAAGCAGCCGTTTCCGAGTTAACTTCCAAGGGGTTAGATGTAGAATTTGTACAAATCGACATGGGTGACTTAAAAACTATCGAACAGGCAACCGATACGATCAACAAGAATTATCCAGACTTGAAGCTTCTGATCAATAACGCTGGTATGCCTGGCGCTTTCTCCCGTTCTTTTACGGATACCAAAGAGGAAGATCTGCGGAATGCCTTCGAAGTTAACTTTTTCGGGACCTTCCGTTTGAACCAGCGTTTGTTTCCGTTAATCAAACATAACGAAGGCACAATCGTCAATGTATCGACCGACATGGCTTCTCTGGACCATATGCAAAATGCTGAATTTACTTTAAACGCATTCGATTATAACTCATCTAAAACGGCCAACAATGCCATGACACTTTCAATGGCTTATGAAGTCAAAAACAGCAGTGCTCAAGTATTCGCGGTAACGCCTGGATTCACCTCAACAGATCTTAACGGCAATGCCGCAGGCGGTAAATCGAAAGAAGCCGCCGCTGCGATTATAGTGGGTTATGCGACAGATCGCAAACGTCATAACGGCGAATTCTTGGATGAGAAGGGCGTTTACGCCTGGTAACACGCAACTGCCGAAAGCAAAAACTCTTGCCGCCCATTTCGCGGACAAGAGTTTTTTGCGTACAAGATTCTAGGTAAAATAAATTAAGCATATCGGAAGTCGGGGTAACCCACTATTAAACTAAACGAGGAACGATAACGTGGAACTACCGCAGCAACAGCCTCTAGCATGTCGCGACCAAAGCCGGCCTTGGCCTGAACAGCCATACCGTGGGACACCGCCATCACGAATGCAACTAGCGCAGCACAGTTAGCGGTTTCCGGCAGATCTCCCTCCTGCTTTGCCCGTTCGAAGCGATCACGCAGCAACGCCTCTCCCTCTGCACGCGAATCGATCAGGGCAAGCCGAATCGATTCGGCATCGTCCGAGCAAGCCAAGGCGCCGTGGATTCCTAGACATCCCCTGTGATCCGGGTAACGAGTCTGCAATTCGGCCGCGCTGAAGAGGATATGTGAGACTACCTCCCGAAAGGTTGGCAGCTCCATCGCCGCCGGGATGAAATCCATATAGTGCTCGTAGTAGCGAGCCAGCGCTCGGCGAAACAACGCTTCCTTATTGCCAAATGCCGAATAGAGCGCGGGTCGTTCGACACCCGTGGCCTGCGTCAGGTCGGTGTACGACACACCCTCATAGCCTTTGCGCCAAAACACGCAAATTGCGGCGTCCAGTGCCTGATCCACATCGAATTCGCGGTTACGTCCCATCAGTCAGATCACCTCGCTTTTTTTGTAACGGCCCATTGGTGAAATACTTTGCCGTCTGGATATTGCATCACACATCAGGCGCCAAAACCGACCCGCGCTGTTGGCCAATCTCGCCAGAGGCGACGCATCATCCTAACATGATGCGACCTGACTCCCCTGCCATAGAGAGAATGATATGTGATCAAAAAAATATAACACAACTTAACGTAATGATCGTTAGGGTATTGACAATTCACACTAAGATGTATAATATCAATTAACATAACGATCGTTATGATATTATACCGAATAGAGGGGCTGGCGTCCAGTGGCGTACAAAAAGGTTCTTTTTATGCAGAAATCATTGATGGGCTAAGCGAAGATTTTTTTACAAAATGAGGTACTGCCAGCCAAATAGCTTTCAACCGGTATAAAAAAGTTTTTGCCAAAAAGTGATTAAAATTTCTCTCAAAAAGGAGTAGGGATGATATGTCGACGAATGAAGGAAGATTCAGTGGTAAAGTTGCTTTGATTACAGGGGCAAGTCGTGGGATAGGGGCTGAAACAGCCAAAAAGTTAGCTGCAGGCGGAGCGGAATTTATAGGCGTTCATTACGCCAGTAATAGGGATGCTGCTTTAAAGTTGTTGAAGATATTAAGGCGTTAGGCTCAAAGGCTGTGGCTCTGGAAGCAGACTTAACCACAGGTATTTCCGGTGTAACAAAGCTTTGGGCTGCATTTGAAGATGCTGTTCGTTCGGAAATTGGATCTGTGCAATTGGACATTTTAATCAATAACGCAGGTATTTGCCCGGCCATTCCATTTGAAGAAACGTCAATTGAATCGTACGAAGATGTCATTAATGTTAATCTTACAGCTCCATACTTTCTTACTCAAGCAGCTAGCCCGTTTATACGGAACGGTGGACGAATCATTAACATTACTACTGGCTTTACTCGTGTTGCCGGTCCAACGCATTCCGCTTATTCGGCTGCTAAGGGAGCCATTGAGACACTTTCTTTGGCGTTAGCTCCACATTTTGGATCAAGAAGTATTACTGTTAATGCAGTAAGGCCGGGAACTACGGATACTGATATGAACAAGGATTGGCTCGCAATCCCAGAAGCTCATGCTGCAGCAGCTGCAATGACTGCTTTCGGAAGAGTTGGCACCACTAAAGACGTTGCTGATGTAATTGTGTATGTAGCATCTGAGGAAGCGCGATGGATCACGGGGCAATATATTGATGCCACCGGAGGAACTAGGCTATAAGTATGTCTTTTTTAAATGGAATGTGGTTTTGACCACATTATCATTAATTGAAGCGTCAAGGAACATTTCAATGTCCTTGACGCTTTTGTGCGCTTGGCAGCGCAATCGACTAAGGAGTGAAAGTCTCCAGCATACCGCGTGGTGGCGGAAGTGCTAGCTGACAGGCAGTGCGTAGTCTGCGAAGATGCGTACGGAGGGCTTAAAGGCAAATCCCGGAACAGGCGGCAAATACCAGATTGGCTGTCGAGGCCTGATGACCCTGCAAAAGAAGGGGATGTCCTATACCACCATAGGCTTCGAAAGTTAAGAGGACTGGATTCGGGGGGAAGTCGGTTGACGTGACCCAGGGAGATCTCATCGTTTCCGCTTAGGGCGGTAACTTTGTCCAAGATCGTGACGGTCAAGGACGAGGCTACGGATGGTGAGAGGTCAGACGTAGGGATAGTAGCGAAAAAGCTTGCCAGAAAGGCCGCAAAGGCAAGTGAATCGGCGCGTATCGCCGATGCAAGCTCCGACCCAAAAGGCGGAGACTTGTGCGAAGCCTGAAACCGTGAAAGAAGAGTGAATGAGGGAAGCCATGAGCCAGACAGGAGCCGGGGAGCTAGGTGTCATTGGCATAATAAAAATACCCACTTCGGGCGGACCTGGACTTGCCGTGCAATTTCCTGCGATAGGGCAACGATCTGCTTGGTGTCCAATTGAAGCTGCTGCCGATAGGCAAACAATACCGTCTGCGCAGCAATGACGACATGGTGCGTTGGTTCCGCCCCCCACCATTTTAAAAAATCGGATCTCGTTGAATGATGCTTTGCTCGAGTTATCGTCCTGTTTCTGTGATCGTGAACAAGGCCTGGCTACTCGTACTTAAATTCTGGAATACCGCACTTTCGTATACTACGACTTTGTCACTTGACAAACTACCTACTAGATGGTAGGCTAATGATATGAAAAATTTATCTTCTACCCATGATGACATTCTGGCTTGTGCGCGTAATCTGATCGTCTCTGGCGGCTACAACGGTTTCAGTTATGCCGACATCGCGGATGTGGTTGGGATTCGAAAGGCGAGCATCCATCACCATTTCCCAAGCAAGGTCGATCTGGTGCGAACGCTGGTTGCGCGGTATCGAGAAGAAGCTGAAGTGGGGATGGCGAATCTTGAACTTCAGGTATCCGAACCGCTCGAACTGCTTCGGTTCTACGCTGGTTATTGGGAAGCCTGTATTGCGGACGACAGCGCTCCATTTTGTATCTGCGCGCTGTTGGCAAGCCAACTCCCCGTCCTGCCCGAGGAAGTTGGCCTTGAAGTCCGGGCGCATTTCCGCTCCCTGTCGGCGTGGTTGACATCCGTGCTGGAGCGCGGCGTGCGGCACGGGCAACTTCAACTGACGAGTACACCTCGTGCCGAGGCCGAAGCGTTCATGGTGGTGGTTCACGGCGCGATGCTTTCGGCGCGGGCCTATGGCGATCCGAAGATATTCGGCGTCGTTATAGGGCAGCTCTTGGAGCGACTCGCTTCGCGATCCCTTTGTGATGGAAGCCGTGACAGTGATGGTTGCAGTCATGATCAGCGAGATGAAAGGAGGTCGACATGACTCCGCTAGCTTAACCCTTCTAGAGAGCAGGCTACATATTACTGAGGATAAGCTCAACTTACGAACAAATCGCATGATATCCGCCAAGTGCCGATATATCACATGCTGACCACACATTGTCAGTCTACAGTGAATACGGCGAATTTGATCACGGTCCTTCGCTTGATTGCGTGAAGGCAGTTGCCGCGTTCGAACAGGGACCAGTGCATGATGAGGCAATCCGCGCTGGCAGGCAAATTCTTCATCGTGCTGGCGCGAATGCCGATGCCTTCATCCATCACCATCATGATTGACTATGCCGCATCAGGCGCGCTCTATTTTCTTGTTTCATCCATGTGGCTGACCGTGAGCCAATTGCAGCGGAAAGCTGCATAGGCCGGCCATCTTAAGCCATCAACGACTCGATCAGAGATGCTGTCAGCCGCTAGTTTCGGCTCGCGCCAATCTATCGACAGAACAAAACAAATTACCCATGTCCTTAAGGACTAGAAGGAGACAATTATGTTTGGAATTTCACCACTCGGCTGGTTGCATACGCTCGGCAGCTTGCCCGCCATTCCGCTGGCTATATATATGTTTGCTCGCTACGGACGGATTGTGCCTCGGTCAAAGCCCGGTATCGTCTACTTCATTTCGATGCTGATCGGCTCTATTACAGTATTCATCGTCGCAAAATCGTCGGCCAGCTATGGCATTGGCGCGGTAACGACCCTGCTGCTGCTCGCCGGATACGGCATCGAGCGTATTTCGAGCTTTAATCGTGCGGGCAAGTACCTCGAAACAATCTTCCTCACCCTGACAGCGTTTCTGCTGATGTTGCCGACCGTTACCGAAACCCTGACCCGTGTTCCAAACGGCCACCCCATAGTCACCGATCTGAAATCGCCAATTCTTCTAGGCTCTCAAGCCATTCTTTTCGTCATTCTCATCGTTGGCATGACAGCCCAAATCGTCCATTTGCGCAGGCAGGGCAGGCTCGCGAAATTCGACTCGACTGCCAAGATGTAAGCAGAATGATGTTGAAGGGCAGATAATACGACGGCGTTCAACACCGATGATCGAACGTCAATGGGGAGTGCCGTCCTCGCTAGGGTCGCGCATTCCCCTCGCGTCGCTGATCCAGACGCTCGCCGTCGCCGAATACCTGAACTTCTGCCATGCGGCCAACGCGCTCGGAGTCAGCCTGTCGAGCATCAGCGCCCGCGTGAAAACGCTGGAGGAATACCTTGGCATCCTCTTGTTCGAGCGCCATGCGCGGGGCGTCCGGCTGACAGAGGCCGGCAGGCATTTCGTCGAGCTTGCTTCCTTGTACCATCTGCCTCGGCGAATGCCGAGAGGATATTAAATTAAAAAGGAGTTGCAAAACATGTCATTAACTCAAGCTTTAGTGGAAGCCAAACAGGAATTTATTGCGCATACCCCTTTTGAGATTCAAACGAAGATGTTCCGTCAGATCCGGGAGCAGCAGGAATCCGGCATTGCTTACGGCCTGCAGGTGGGGCAGAAGGCAAAGGATTTTACACTCAAGAATGCTTTGGGAGAAACGGTTAACCTTTATGATGAACTGTCCAAAGGACCTGTTGTCCTGACTTTCTACCGTGGCGGATGGTGCCCCTTCTGCAACAGGCAGCTTAAGTCCTATCAGAAGCTACTGCCGGACATCGAAGCCCTTGGGGGCCAGTTGATCGCGGTTAGCCCGCAAAGCCCGGACAACACGCTTTCCCAGCAGGAGAAGGAAGAGCTGACCTTCCAAGTGCTTAGCGACACAAACGGTCTCGTGGCCGCTTTCTATAACATCCTTTACGACGTTCCGGATTACATCCAGGACATTATGAAACAAATAGGCATGGACCTAGCGGAATACAACGCGACGAACCGCTGGATCCTGCCGATTCCTTCCACCTTTATGATCGACGAATCCGGCATTATCCGTTCCGCCTACGTGAATCCGGACTTTATGCAGCGGTTGGATCCTGAGAATATTCTGCATGAATTGAGAAAGCTTTAATTATTGACTCAACTTTCGCAGCTTCAAACATAGCCTAAACCCTTGAAACAGTAAGCATAGAAGCCAAATAATTCTTGTCTCTTGACGACGGCGTGGACATCATCTGCATAGGTCTGAATATTGTTACCGTCGTAAGTATGATCGGATTTGACCAGTAAATTGAGTCAAATCAAACAGCCGACTCTTATTTTGCACGGTGTTAAAGATCAAACCGTTCCATTTGCAGTTGCGGAAGCCTTGCATAAGGGAATCAAAAACTCCAAGCTGGTGCCTTTCGAAAACAGCGGCCACGGCGTCTTCTATGATGAGAAAGACAAGTACAACCAAGAGATCCTTAATTTTGTAAATAAAAAGTAAGTTCTAGCTCGCTTTGAGAACAGCTCATTTGTGAAATACAGCGGCGCTAGAGATGCTACTCTTGCGCCGCCATATAAAAAAACCAATTTTATAGGAGTGTTACGAGAATGATTAAAATGGAAAAGACATTGTACACGGCTACTGTAAACGTTGAAGGTGGAAGAGATGGAAAAGCAGTTTCCACCGACGGCAATCTTAACTTGGACTTGAGATATCCTAAGGAAATGGGTGGTAACGGAGGCGGAACAAATCCGGAGCAATTGTTCGCTGCAGGATTTGCGGCATGTTTTGAGGGTGCGATGGGTATTGCTCTTAGAAAAAGGAGTATCAAACCGGAAGGTATATCGATCGTTTCCAATGTTTCGATCGGTAAAGATGCCAACGACGGATTTGTACTAGCAGTGAATATGGACATCACATTAAAGGGTTTAGAATTAGACGTGGCTAAGCAAATAGTAGCAGAAGCCCATCTCACGTGCCCATATGCCAAAGCAACTGTCGGCAATATCGAAGTCATTACAAACGTTGTTGGTTAATCCGTGATCCATGCACACGAGCGGCGCCCCTTGTCGATTTACGGACAATGGGCGTTTTTAAATGGTGTAATAAACGAAGGGGCTGTCTCAAAAGGGCCTACCGCAGATACCGCAGGCTCACCTTGATCTCGCGGGTTCCTTGCGCCTTCGTACAGGCAGACTTAAGCGGACAACCCTCACAGACATCCAAGTATTTTCTTTTCAAGATGCGGCTTCAGGCACCATTTTACCAAAGAGGGATTTCTTTTTGCGTTTTTAAGGGGAATTCTTGATAGAAATCGATGATGAAAAGAGGGGCATGTGTCTCCTGGAGGAACGAAGTGTCGGCCTTTGTCGTCGTGAAATCTCCTTGTATAACTCAGTTGTAATTGTCAAAGTAGGCGAAATATTTAAAGAAGATGGATTGAAGGTCATTGGGTTCAATGAATATTTTGATACTATTGTCGGCGAACGAATGGTTTCGGAGAGTTCATTGAATGGAATTTATCTGACACAAATTGTATCAGATGCGTCTGTATTAGATCGACTTATTGAAAAAGATGAGGGATTGCGCGACAAAGTCGTAGGCATCAATAACACTCGTTCACGTGGCAAACGAAAGAAATACAAATTGGGGACAATCTTCAAAAATGGCGATTATTTATTAACTGCATTTTCGAGGTTCGACGAAGATAATCGAGCATATCTGTATATGAACGATTACATCAATCTGCTTTTAAATTTGTGGAACGAAATAGACAAGGTTTATGCCGGCCGATCTGTAACAATCCCTCTTATGGGATCTGGCATTACGCGCTTCAAGGAGTACTCACATATTACAGAACAAGAATTATTAGAGTTGCTCCTTTGGTCGTTTAAAATAAGCAGAATAAAATTTACATACCCAGCCAAAGTCACATTTGTAGTTCATGATTCAAAAAAAGATAAGGTTAATTTTTATAAGCTTAGGGGGGGTTATCTAAATGGCATATCGCGACGGAACTTATGTTGCATTTGATACCGTATGGGGAGCATATCAGAAAGCGGGCAACTTCCATCCTGACCAAGGATTTATTGACAGCTAGAATCCTTAATTATGACAAAGTCGCCTTGCTTATGGATAAAACAACATCTCCATAGCAATAATAGTGCGAAAACGTGATTTTTCGTAAATCTTCAACTCACAACTCGAAGAACGAAGGGGCATTGGTCACAACTTGAACGAATCCCTAGAGATAATAGGAAGAACGATCCTTGCCTATTTATGGCTATGGTTGTACACGAGGTTGATCGGCATGCGCCTGATTGCGCAGAGCTCGTACCATTTGTTCGTGCTTACGATGATGATCACAACGATCGTCGATAATATGGCATTCAATTTTGATGTTCGTCATAAGTTTAATCGGATATGCGCTGATGAGAATATCGTTGAACAGCGAGAAGGCCGACGCCGTTATTTCAGGAGAGCCGATAACGGAGGTAGGACTTGTGTGATCATAATCCATTATCCATTTTTGACATTTGACGATACAGTAATTATATAAATTGACATTTGATAATGCGGCAGGTGACATTTTGTATATACAAAAAGCCCTTTTAAAGGGCTAATTTGATGACATTTTATGTTACAGCGGACATGGTGTTAAAATTACAATACAACAACGATTTAAATGAAAATGATCAATTTAATTCAAATTGGTCTCAATTTACTTACAATGAGTATATGCCTAATATTCACCTTTGGGGCTGTGCGATGAGCGAGAGATATGAATATTCGACACTACTAGAATCACAGATTCAAAGAGCATTACGACGTAACTTTACTATAGGTTGTCATATTAACAAACCAGATATGTCTTGGTTAGGTAAAATCGAGCATACTCATGAAGAGTTATCTTCACTTCGCTTCGAGTTTAGTTCTTATCCGATAGTAGATGATTGTTCTCTTTCACTGCTCAAAAATTTAACAGAGAAACGCATAATCAAGTATCGGAAAGAGAATTTTCCTAGGCGGGAGAAGCAAGATCTCAGTGCTCTAAAACGTTCACGATTGAGAAAGATTAGAAAGATGTACTCCCAAGCTTATTATCGCTGGGATCCAATTGAGGAACGAATTCTTTACTTTCTATTAGAAAAGCAAATGCCGATTGATGAAATAGTCAAGTATTTGAAGCGAACTCCTGCTGAAATCAAAAGAAGAATCGAGAAAACTAAAGAAATATAAAGTGCTATTAGTAACAACCAATAAGTCATGTGCTTTTTATCTGGAAACCACTTGCTCTCATTTCAAATATCTATCTATCTCCTCCGAAATACAACACTTGGACAGGGATTTTATTATTCCTTGTGATCTCAAAGGATATGTCTAACTTAGTTACTATTAGTTATGGCTCTTGAACTAAAAACGTCAATATAGCACAAACTTAACGTCAAAAATAAAGTAAAATTTGGCTTGTTTTTAAGGTTTTTACCGTCAAAATTAAATAAAGTTGACATCTGGTGTGAGTTGTAACTCAGATTGTCACTAGTTGGAACGTCTATTGTCACCGATTTTGAACATAGTTTTTGTCACAAGAGTATTGTAAAAAGCCTGATCAGTATTGGTTTTGTTGTATTTGTTTGAAAGTATGCTATTCAAAAAACGAGGGGTAAATTCCACTGTGGGTTATAACATCAATTGAGACTAAGTTGCTTTTTCCCGAAACTGGCCAAATCGTTGTCCCCTTTGCACGCGAATCTACGGCCAGGCGACGAAGAGTGAAGCATGTTTGCGAAAAGAAGCCTGCTGCCTGCTTTGAAGTGCACCCCTTAGAATAGACATTGGATTAAACCCCTAGGTTATCCGATGAAATTCTAGGGGGTGTATTATTTATGCCATTGAAAAAGGGACAAAAACTTAAAACATTTCAGAAGAGTTAAAGAAGGAAGCGATACGCCTTCATATTGTTGAAGGATGGACGTATCGTAAAATCAATGAGCATCTGGGCATCTTAGATCCTGGTAGAATGAAGCGGTGGATGCGGAAATATCGGGAACAAGGTGAGTTTGGCTTGTTAGATCAACTCGGGCGGAAAGAAGATTATGTAGATCAAGATCGGTACGTGCAGAAGCTCAAACGGGAGAACGACATGCTAAAAAAGTGTTTAGGAATCTGGATACGGGAGGTGAAGAACAAAAATTTAGAACAATTGAAACAGCAGCCGAGAGCTACCCTGTCAGCACGCTCTGTAAGCTCTTCAACGTCTCCCGAAGTGGGTACTATGCCTTCCTTAAACGTAAACACATTGATAAAGACCAGGAAGCGAAAGCGCTGATTCAAAATGTGTACAACAGATATAATGGTGTCTATGGCTATCGACAAATCCAGCTTTTCCTGCTGCAAGACCATGGCGTTCAGATGAATCACAAGAAGGTTCTGCGGATTATGCAGCTGTTGGGCGTACGCTCACAGGTTCGTCGTAAACATCGTAAAAATTATGCTTCATCAACTGGGGAGCGTGTAGCCAAGAACCTGTTGAAACAGGACTTCCACGCCTCTCGACCGGCCGAGAAGTGGGTAACGGATATTACGCAATACCGAGTTGGTGATTAATGGATATATCTATCGGCGATTAAGATCTGTTTAACAATGAAATTGTAGCCTACAAGATGAGTTCTCGTAACGACAACGAGCTTGTACTACAGACGTTTAAGCAAGCATTTAAAAAGCAAAAGGACGTGACTGGATTGATCGTTCACAGCGACCAAGGATTCCAGTACACGTCCCATGCCTACCACGACATGCTTCCAAAGGTTGGCGCCCAAATCAGCATATCTCGTCGGGGCAATTGTTATGACAACGCCTCAATGGAGAGCTTCTTCTCGCATCTCAAAACGGAAGGGCTCTATCCATATACTATCCGAAATGTAGTCGAGGCACAAAGAAAAATCGAAGAGTTCATCCAATTTTATAACCATCATCGACCACAGCGAAGGCTGAAAAAGCTGCCTCCGGTAGCTTACCGAAAGCAGCTCTTAGCATAGGTTTGTTTCATTGTCTACTTAAAGGGGTCTTGACCACTTACAAAAGCGGGAGCTGCGGGCTTTCTTCTCGCGTTGCTTGGGTCAGTCGCTTTCGGTGCTGCCCGGTTGGCGTGAAAGAGAATTGTTTACGCGTTGATCTTCCCTGCGCGAGCCTCCTTACGTGCTGCTCGGGAAGCCGCGCCGACGCGTAAGTAACCGAAAGCCGCGGCCGACATGAGCGCGGCGACGGCGACGCCGGCGGCTCCTATCCAGGTGACGGCGGTCAGCGAAACGCCTTCCACGACAACTCCGCCAATGCCCGCGCCAGCAGCAAAGGCGAGCTGCACGACAGAGGTGTTCAGGCTAAGCATGATGCCAGTCGCTTCGGGCGCGAGCGAGATCAGATAATACTGCTGCGTTGGGCTGGACGACCAGGCGGAGAGGGCCCAGAGCATGAGCAGCGGAAACATCAACCACGGCGAATGGGCGGCGAACGAAATCACGACCAGCCAGGCCACGTGCAACAGCATGCCGGTCACCAGCGTGGGCTTGAATCCCCAACGGTCGGTACCGAATCCGCCCAGCTTGGAGCCGATCAGACTGGCGATGCCGAACGCGAGCAGCGCGATGCTGACGAATTTCTCGCTCATGCCCGTAATATTGAGCAGGAAGGGGGAAATATACGTGTTGGTGATGGAATAGCCGCCGATCCAAAAGAACGTGATGCCAAGCGCGAAGACGATTTTCGGATTCTTGAGCAGCTTTAGCTGGTCGCGCAGCGGTACCGGCTGCTCACCGTCCGTCTTCGGAATCGCGAAGGCGATGAGCAGCAGCGCCAGCAGTCCGAGCAGTCCCATGCCACCAAAAACTACCTTCCAGTCATAGGTGGAAGCGACTAGCCGGCCGAGCGGTACGCCGACGATCAGCGCCGTACTGAAGCCCATGGTGAGCGTGGCTATGGCGCTACCTTGCTTCTCCGCCGGTGCGAGCTTCGCGGCGACCGTGAACGACGTGACGACGAATACTCCGCTGCTGAGCGCTACGATAACGCGGGAAACGATGAGAGCACCGAAGCCTGAGAACAAGAAGGCTGCGACGTTACCGACGATGAAAACCGAGAGCGCGTATAGCATCAGCTTTTTGCGGTCGACTTTGGCAGCGACCGCAATCAGGAAAGGCGTCCCGAACCCGTAAGCAAGGGAGAACACGGTGATCAGCTGGCCTGCCGCTGCGACGGAGACGCCGAGATCGTCGGATACTTTATCCAGTATGCCGGCTATGATGAATTCGGATGTGCCGACGAGAAAGCTGACTAAAGCCAGCATATAAATTTTCAAATTGTAAGACATACTTCCAACTCCTTATCCGTATCGCTCTTTATAATATTTTATATTTATAGATAAGACGAAAAAAAATGCTACCCCAGCAGATATGGGGCATACTTTTGCGCGACTTGTTTATTGACGCTGTAATAAATGTACGTGCCGTCTTTGCGCAGCGTGAGCAGGCCGCATTCCGTAAGCTGCTTCAAGTGATGCGACCGCGTAGAACCGGCAACGGACTCGAGCTTGCTGCCGATGTCGGAGCAGCGGAGTTTCATCTCTTCCGTAAGAAGCATCGCTGTTTTGATCCGGGTCGGCTCTCCGAGTGCTTTGTAGACTTTCACTGCCTGTTTGACTTCTTCGTTATCCTCGACCATGGGTTCTCACAGCTACTCCACAGGCATGTCGTTGACCAATTGAGGGGGACGGCCACGACGACGAAGTCACCAGCCTCGTCAATGAGGTCCTTCAACGTCTCGGGTTCTCGTGAATTGGCAATGACGACCTCATACCCGTTCGCGATCGCCGGACGCGCGATTTGGCTGCCGACCTCGCCCGCGCCAATGATGCCGACTACTGTCATGAGTATGTACCTTTCGTGCCTACCATTTCCTCGCTTTTCGCCCAAAGCAGCTCGGCTGTGTTATCGTTGAGCGCATACGACCTTACGCCGTCGGCAAAACGGGTTTGTCGTGTCATCAATCTGCGCGACCGCAGAATCTTCGAGATAGCGTCCGCCGATTTCGTCTTTGTTAGCCACTACTACGGCCCAGACCGACGTTGCGGCTGCCTGCGCGATGACTCACTCCAAGATGATCCGTCGCGCCCTAGCGAGATTGGCGATCAGCTCAGCACGGGTCTGATGCAAGTGCGCATCCCAAGCTGGCTGGCGGTAACTGCTACGCCATGACTCGCTCAGCGGACTGTTGTCGACAGTATCGAAACCGAACTGGTCGTACAGCCGCGTCACGAGTTCCGTAGCCTCAGGAAAGTTGCTCGAGACCGACAACGCATGGCGGTCGGGGGCACCAGCTGGTCTGCTCGAAATGAAGAGGCGGGAGGCTTGGATGTGGGTGAAGGCCTGCGCCACCTTCGAGGTAGGAAGTTGCTTCTGGCGGAGCTCATGAATTGTCATCTCACCAGAGTTGATCATGGGGAAATGGCCATCGCGCCAAGGAATGTAGTTGTTCGTGTCGAGCACGATCTTGCCCGCGAGCTGCTCCACAGGCATGTCGTTGACCAGCTTGAGCGGGACGGCCACGACGACGAAGTCACCAGCCTCGGCAGCGCCGGCCGCAGTCGCGGCGTGTGCTGACGGGCCGAGCTCGTCAATGAGGTCCTTCAACGTCTCGGGTCCTCGTGAATTGGCAATGACGACCTCATACCCGTTCGCGATCGCCGCACGCGCGATCTGGCTGCCGACCTCGCCCGCACCAATGATGCCGACTACTGTCTTAAATTTACTAGTCATATGTTTTCTCCTTTAATTGCGTATTTTTTAATTTAGAAGCTTTGCTCTTTATCGGCCAGGTCTTTGACATACCGATGCTGAGCGCTTCTCTGCATCAGATTGGCAGGTTCAAAGATCACAATAAACTCCTTGGTCGGTTGACTGCGATTACAACTAGCGCACGTCAGAATGCTTGGCAGGTGCCCATGCATTGGCACCTGCTCCGGACAGTCTTAGATTCCGCCGGCTATATTGATGGTCTCACCGGTGATGTAGCCCCCATGTGGTCCGGCGAGGAAGCAGACGGCCTCTGCCACCTCTTCAAGGTTGCAAAGCGACGGATCGGATGCATGTCCAGGATGGTTTCAAGGGGTGGAGGATCGGCGGAATATCATAACGACAGTTACGTTAAGTTATGTTATACATTTTGTCGCTCGCTGTCAATATATCATAACGATAGTTACGTTAAGTTGTTTTATACATTTTATCGCGCACTGTCAATGGGTCAATTACAGGGATGTCAGGTGGCGTCACGTTAGGATGATGCGTCGCGCTCTGGCGAGATTGGCCAACAGCGCGGGCCGGGTTTGGCGCCTGATGTGTGATGCAATATCCAGATGGCAAAGTATTTCACCAATGGTGCGATGCCGTAGGTGTCCTTGCCCAATGGAGTTGGCTGCGTTCTGTAACGTGTGGTATGATAAACATATTGTATGAAAATCGGACATAACCCCTTTAATATCGGGCGTTACAAAAAAGCGAGGTGATCTGACTGATGGGACGTAACCGCGAATTCGATGTGGATCAGGCGCTGGACGCCGCAGTTTGCGTGTTTTGGCGCAAAGGCTATGAGGGTGTGTCATACACCGACCTGACGCAGGCCACGGGTGTCGAACGACCCGCGCTCTATTCGGCATTTGGCAATAAGGAAGCGTTGTTCCGCCGAGCGCTGGCTCACTACTACGAGCACTATCTGGATTTCACCCCTGCGGCGATGGAGCTGCCAACCTCTCGGGAGGTAGTCTCACATATCCTCTTCAGCGCGGCCGAATTGCAGACTCGTTACCCGGATCACAGGGGATGTCTAGGAATCAACGGCGCCGTGGCTTGCTCGGACGATGCCGAATCGATTCGGCTTGCCCTGATCGATGCGCGTGCAGAGGGAGAGGCGTTGCTGCGTGATCGCTTCGAACGGGCAAAGCAGGAGGGAGATCTGCCGGAAACCGCTAACTGTGCTGCGCTAGCTGCATTCGTGATGGCGGTGACCCACGGTATGGCTGTTCAGGCCAAGGCCGGCTTTAGTCGTGACATGCTAGAGGCTGTTGCTGAGCAAGCGCTCTCCACCTGGCCTACCGGCAGTTCCACACTTTCCGGAAAGTCATCCTAATCCTTAGTTCAGAAGAATATGGTTATGCAAAAACGTAAACTTGGTAGTCATGATCTCGAAGTCTCGGCAATCGCTACGGTGCCATGGGGTTCCATCAGGCATATGGCTCCGCCTACGAGCAGGACGGACTAAAAACGTTCATCGTGCATATGAATTGGACGTGACCCTATTTGATACTGCCGAGCTCTATGGCTGGGGAGAGAACGAGAAGTTTTTCGATCGAGCCGTGAAAGGTTTGTATTTTATCCAATGAAACCACTCTTTTGTCAGGAGTGGCTTTTGTTTATATGCTGATGTATATTTTATGGTCAAACAGTACTTTGTGCTTTGATACATTACAGTGAACCGTATCACAAGTGATTGTGCCAGATTACCGTATGGTATCGGAATGCCGTAGTGCTTGCGGATGAATATGATATCGTTCGCGGTTATCGTCGCGGCCAATTCCAGTAATGCGCTAGCCTTAAAAACATAGAGACTTCGATCATATTAATTAAACTACCTTCATTTAGTTATGGTCATTGTTAAACGGTACAAAAGCTCATAAGGATATGAACGGCAGCCGACTACAATCGGCTGCCGTTTTCAGTGTGCCATGTATGGCGATTAACTAGGCGGTGAAAGTCCGCTGTGGGGGCTTGTAGTTGCCAACCACTAGCCAAGAGCAACTGGCTCGTCTCGGCTTTGCCGGTTCCGAGCGTACGTTAAGGCACGCCGGGCGTGATGAACGAGATCGGCTTGGGCTCTTGTGCAATCATGCGATGCACCGACGTGACATTGTCGAGCCCGTCGATGCCCAGCGAATCCCTACGCGGCGGTTCTTATTCATGTCCGTGTCCGAATAAGGTTCCCGCCGTTCAGCCCGTAAGCCGTGCCGATTCCTCACGGCGGACCACGTCCAAGGCCAATTCCCGTTCCATGTTTCCTCTCTTCTTTCGCCGGCCGGCGTTTACGCCGTAATACCGGACAACCAATCGACCGCGGGGTACATGCCCGCGAATTCGTGATGCAGCAGCGGCGCCGTATCGGCGCGGTCATAGTCGGCTTCAGCCGCCGAGGACTGCATCGGATTGACGGTTGCCGTGTAACGGATACCGGCGTTTATGAGGCGCGGCAGCCATTCCTCGGCCAGCCATTTGGTGTCTTCGGCGACGACCAGAATGTGGCTCGAGTCGAACAGCGCTTTTTTGGCTTTCTTTATGACGGCGAGCTCGATCATTTTGTCGAGCGGTTCGCGAAACTCCTCGCCTTTGGCGAAGCCGTGCCAGCGAATCACAACGGTCTCGATGTTTTCGTCCCAGTAAATATGGGCTTTGTCGGATATGTAATAGTCTTTTATGTATAGTCACTCCTGTGTTTAAATGTTGTCGTTGGTTTCGTGTGCCCATTGGTTGTGCGGTTCGTAGCTCTACTATAATACGAATCGCCCCCATTGAAGAAATACATAGTTTTCGGATGAGCAATAGATGCGATCTATGGCCTGAAACGAAGGTATGCCTCGCGTGCATGGCAAGTCCGCGCATACGAAAAAGCCGCCTCGTTTTCGAATGGAAAATGGGCGGCTTTCGGCTTGCAATTCTGCGGAAATGGCGAAATGCCCAGTTTGAACGCTGATAGGCTGACCATGTTCCGCATGAATTAATGTAGGAAGATTGCCTTACCGGGGTGGTCCTGCTTTCAGACCGATAAGCATGCGACGATGACGGGCTCCTACCGTAACGGCATACCGCTCGAACGGTGCACCGCACGCCGGTGAAGCATTTCGCTCGGACGGTCAAGCTTGTGATAGGCGAAAATGGGAATTAAAACGCATCGTTTCCACAGAAAAACAGATGAGGAAGTTGGAGAACCCAACGTACAGCATGTGACCGAGTCAGCTATCACTTACACACGAATCGCTCTGAATTGTAAAGCTTGTCCTAGACACTGTTAAACAATTCAATGCACCTCTGCTTTGCTATCCATGGGAAGATTTATATTTAACCGTTATAGTAGTTCCATTAATGCCCGAATAAGGGCTAAATTCTCCGACTCGGTTCCCACTGAAATTCGAACATGGCGGGGAGACTCCACGCGCCCCCGTAACGAACAATAATTCCTTTGTTCAACAGTTGTTCGTAGATAACCTTCGCATTCGGCCCAAGCTCTACAAGCACGATCGCTCTTGACAAATAGGTGCCTGTAGGGTTGTTTGGCGAACAGATACAAAGGATCTTGGTACGTTCTGTGACCGCTTCGATAATCGAATCTATATCGAAGGTATATTGCTCCCCGAGTGGTACGGCAATTATATTAGCCCCCATAAGATGTGCCCCGAATTCATATTCGCTGAAACGGTGATAATACGATGATTTCATCTCCAGGTTCCAGAAATGCTTCGGATGCTACGTAATTCCTGATTTTATGCGACGAAGTCTATGGATATAGGTCCCCACTGATCGGGTTATTAACGCCAACAAAAGAAGGGGATGTGAGGCCTTGGTGAATCTGAAAAAACAGGAATGGATGGTTATGCCGTACAAGACGTTACATTCAGATTAATTTACTGTGAGGGGTTGAGAGATAGGATGGATATGCTGGAATATCTGCGCAAGGAGAAAATCATGGCGATGATTCGCGGTGTACATTCGAATGCTGCGGAATCGGACTGGTGAAGCGCTTGCGGAAGGTGGTATTCGGTTTATTGAAGTAACAAACCAATACCGAAAATGTTTATTCTCTGGTAGAACGCTGGAGAAAACTATATAACCGCGATTTACTTATTGGCGTCGGTACGGTGTTGGATGCGGAAATGGCCAAACGAGCCATTGATGCAGGTGCGCAATTTATCGTTTCTCCTAACCAGGATGAAGAAGTGCTTACCTGTGGCGCAAAAAATAACATCGATGTTTACCCCGGCGTGATGACGCCAACCGAAATTGTACGCGCTGTGAAAGCAGGTGCGCGAACTGTAAAAATCTTCCTGACGGGATCACTAGGTGGCGCTGCATTTATAAAGGAAATTCGTGCGCCTTTAAATGATGTTCCCATGATTGCGTCTGGTAGTGTGGGTCTGCACAATATCCGGGATATTTTGCAGGCAGGTGCGTTTGCAGTAGGGATAGGTGGAAGCCTGGTTAATCGGCATTGGATCGAAGAGGGCAATTATGATGCCATTCGTAATCTGGCTCAGGAGTTGGTTCATACTGTAGCCGACTTACGAGAGGTGCGTTAGGTGCATATTGCGGACATCAAAACGCATTTTCCTAGATGGGAAACGACGGAAAAGGGCAGCCCCGGCTTTGGTCGGGGATTCGCAGCAACTGCCCCCGTTTCCCCTGTAAAAGCAGAAAAGCCCGCGATCGCCATCGCGGGCTTTTCTCTACTTCACAAGCTCGATAAACTTGCTCGCCGCGCTGGAGAGCGGCATGTTGCGCATGGTCATGAACCCGACCTGAGACGGCGGCAGCTTGACGTCCAATTGGATCTCGAAGAGCGAGCCGGCTTCCAGTTCTTTGCTCACGAACTCCCGGGTCACGTACGAGATCCCGAGCCCTTTGCGTGCGAACTCGATGAGCAGATCGACGCTGCCGACCTCGATTTCGGGCTTGATTTCGTAGCCGTAGCTCTGAAACAGCTCCGTAATGGCCATTCGTACCCGGCTGTTACGCGAGAAGAGGATGATCGGATACTGGAGCAGCAGCTCTATCGACAGCACCGTGCCCTTCAGCTCGGAATAGAGCTCGCCCGCCACGAAACAATCCTGCAGCTGAATGCCCCGCATCACTTCGAGCTGATCGTCGACGATCGGCATCCGCACGACGCCCACGTCGATCCGGCATTCCTTCAGAAACGAGATCGTTTCGGGCGTCGTTCCGTGGTTCAAATGCAGCTTAATGCCCGGATACCTCTGATGGTAGTCCTCGAGATACGGGAGCAAATAATGCTTGAACAGCGAATCGCTCCCGCCGATCCGCAGCTCGCCGCTGCCGAGGTTTTTGAGCGCGGCCATTTTCTCCTCCGCCACCGAAATGAGAGTTTGCGACTGCTCGATGTAGGAGTAGAGCACGGCCCCTTCCTTTGTCAGCGATACGCCTCTGGCCGTCCGGTAGAACAGTGTGAGGCCGAAGCTTTCTTCCAGCTGCTTGATCGCATGGCTGACGCTCGGCTACGTGAGATACAGCGCTTTGGCGGCCTGGGTCAAGCTGCCCGTCTTCGCTGCCCAGTAGAACACTTTGTATAACTCGTAATTGTTGGTCATAGACACGGTCTATAGCTCCTGTGAAATATATGCATTACTTGTATGGATGATAATAGTATTATAGTTGAACCAAGGAACAGAAACCAGTGCCGCAAGTGATGCGATGCAAAAGGAGCTATGACACAATGGAAGCCACTACATTTATATTGTTCGGGGCGACGGGGGATTTGGCCAAACGAAAAATCTATCCTGCCTTGTTTAATTTATTCATGGACGGGAAGCTGCCGCAAGACTTCTCCGTATTCGGACTCGGCCGCAGAGAGCTGAACGACGAGACGTTCCGGGCGAATATCGGCCAAGCGCTCCGCAGCTTCTCGCGACGCGAAGCGAACGATCCCAAGCTCGTGAACCGCTTCTTGAGCGCATTCAGCTACAGTGTGCTCCATATCGACAACGAAGCGGATTACGTGAAGCTGCTTCGGCAGGTCGAGCGGCGGGAAGCCGAGCTTGGCGCCGCGCCGAACCGTATGTTTTATTTGTCGGTCGGACCGGAGTTCTTCGAAACGATCGCCGCCAACATCAAATCGAGCGGGCTCGGATCCGCGGATGGCTGGAAACGTCTCGTGATCGAGAAGCCGTTCGGCCACGATTTGCAGTCCGCGCGCGAATTGAACGAGAAGCTGAGCAAGTCGTTCGAGGAGCATGAAGTGTTCCGCATCGACCATTATCTCGGCAAGCCGATGGTGCAGAAGTTAGAAATTTTGCAGCAGGCGAATCCGGTGCTTCAAACTTTATGGACGAACCGTCACATTGCCAACGTGCAGATTACGGCCAACGAGACGGTCGGCGTTGAAGAGCGGGCAGGATACTACGATCATGTCGGCGCCGTGCGCGACATGTTCCAGAACCACATGCTGCAATTGCTCATGATGTTCGCGATCCATCTGCCGAACAACAATACGTCCGAGGACGTTCGGCTGCGCAAGAAGAAAGTGATGGAGGCCGTCGTGCCGCTGCCAAAAGAGAGCGTCACCGCTCAAGTCATCCGTGGCCAATACACGGCGGGAACGATTCAAGGAAAGCCGGTCGTCGGCTATACGTCCGAACCTGGCATTGCCGAAACCTCGCAGAACGATACATTTATCGCCGCGAAATTGGAAATCGACGATTATTTTTGGCGCGGAGTGCCGTTCTATATTCGGACGGGCAAACGGATGAAAGAGAAATCGACGCGGATCGTCATCGAGTTCAAGGAGCCGTTCAAACAGCCTTCGCTTGCGAACAACGACAACAGCAAGACGCCGAACCTGCTCGTGTTCGAAATCAGCCCGAACGAAGGCATTACGCTGCAGCTGAATACACGGGATCCGCAGCATAAAGGCGAGTTCAAGCCGATGCACGTCAATTTCCATACCAGCGAGCAAGACGTTCCTGAAGCGTACGAGAATCTGATCGGCGACGCGCTGAACGGCGACCCGACGTTCTTTGCCCACTGGGATGAAGTGGAATTGGCCTGGAAATGGGTGCAGCCGATCTTGGACGCGTTCGCGGAAAATCTCGTGCCGCTTCATCCGTACGAAGCGGGCAGCTACGGACCGGCCGTAAGCGACGAGTTGTTAGGCAAGGACGGCTACCGCTGGCGCCTCGATACCAAGCTTGAAGAACAAACCGAAACGAAAGAAGGAGAAAAATATGCCTATAACGCAAACCATTGATCAACTTGCCGTCGACACGATCCGGACGCTGTCCATCGATGCCACCAACACCGCCAACTCCGGCCACCCCGGACTGCCGATGGGCGCCGCGCCGATGGCGTATGCACTTTGGGGCAAACAGCTCAATCACAATCCGGCAAATGCGAAATGGTTCAACCGCGACCGCTTCGTGTTGTCTGCGGGCCATGGCTCGGCGTTGCTCTACAGCCTGCTGCATCTGTCGGGTTACCGGGTTTCGCTTGACGATCTAAAGCAGTTCCGTAAGCTGAACAGCCGGACGCCAGGGCATCCGGAATACGGGCATACGGACGGCGTTGACGCAACGACCGGCCCGCTTGGCCAAGGGATTTCGATGGCGGTCGGCATGGCGATGGCCGAAGCGCATCTGGCCGCGAAGTTCAACCAGGACGGCTTCCCGATCGTCGATCATTACACGTACGCGCTCGTAGGTGACGGCTGCCTGATGGAAGGCATTTCGTACGAGGCGATGTCGATGGCGGGACATATGAAATTGGGTAAACTGATCGTTTTATATGACTCCAATGATATTTCGCTCGACGGCGACTTGAACCTGTCCTTCGGGGAAGAAATGCAGAAGCGCGCGGAATCGGCCCGCTGGCAATATCTCCGCGTTGAGGACGGCAACGACATCGGGCAAATCGCCGAAGCGATCGCGGCAGCGAAGCAGAACGCCTCGCAGCCGACGCTGATCGAGGTGCGTACGATCATCGGCTTCGGCAGCAAGGCCGCCGGCACGCACAAAGTGCACGGCGCCCCGATCGGTAAAGAAGAAGGACTTGTGACGAAGAAAGTGTACGGCTGGCAGTACGAGGAAGAATTCGTCGTGCCGGACGAGGTGCGCTCGCATTTCGACGGACTGAAGAAGCAAGGCGAAGCCAAACAAGCGGCATGGAACGAGCTGGTGGGAGCTTACAAAGCGCAGCATCCGTCGCTTGGCGCTGAATTTGAGCGTGTCGTCGACGGCAAGTTCATGATCGACGCTGCGGACATTCTGACGTTCGATCCGTCCAAAACCGTTTCGACCCGCGTGGCGAGCGGCAATGCGATCAACCATTTCATCAAGCAGGTCCCGTCGATTTTCGGCGGCAGCGCGGATTTGTCGCACTCGACGATGACGGATATCTCCGGCGAGCCGAAGTTTGCCGTCGATTCCTATGCGGGACGTAATGTGTACTTCGGCGTCCGTGAGCATGCAATGGGCGCGGCCGGCAACGGTATGGCATTGCATGGCGGCGTCAAGCCGTTTGTCAGCACGTTCTTCGTGTTCAGTGATTATTTGCGGCCTGCCATCCGTTTGGCGGCGCTTCAGAAGCTGCCTGTGACGTACGTGTTCACGCACGATTCGGTCGCGGTCGGTGAAGATGGACCGACGCATGAGCCGATCGAGCACTTGGCCGCGCTGCGGACGATCCCGGGCCTTACGGTTATCCGTCCGTCCGACGCCAACGAAACGGCGAGCGCTTGGGCGTACGCGCTGCAGCAGAACGAAGGTCCGGTCGCGCTCATTCTGAGCCGTCAGAACCTTCCGGTGTACGAATCGACGAAAGCGAACGTTGCCGATGTCGCGAAGGGCGCATACGTGCTGACGGAAACGAACGACCGTCCGGATGTGATCCTAATCGGGACGGGATCCGAAGTCTCGCTGGCCGTAAACGCGAAAGCCGAGCTGGAGAAGGACAATGTGTCCGTGCGCGTTGTGGCTATGCCAAGCATGGAGCTGTTCAACCGTCAATCCGGCGAATACAAGCAATCGGTGCTTCCGGACGGCGTTACGAAGCGTCTGTCGATCGAAGCTGGCATTTCGCTTGGCTGGGAGCGTTACACGGGGCCGGGCGGCAACATCCTGTCGATTGATACGTTCGGCGCATCGGGCCCTGGACCGGAAGTCATGGACTACTTCGGTTTCACGGTAAGCAATGTCGTTCGCTTGGCGAAAGCGCTGCTTAACTAACCATATAATCTAACCTAATTGGAGGTAATGATCATGAAACTTTTTATCGATACCGCTAACCTGGCGGACATCAAGAAGGCGTACAAAATCGGTGTTCTGTCCGGCGTGACCACGAATCCGTCCCTTGTAGCCAAGGAAGGCGTGAAGTTCGAAGACCGTATCGCCGAGATTTTGCGCGAAGTGCCCGAAGTCGAGTCCGTCTCGGCGGAAGTAACGCCGGATGCGCTGACAGCTGAAGAGATGATCGCCCAGGCGGAAGAATTGATCAAAATCAACGAATACGACAAAAACATCACGATCAAGCTGCCAATGACGCTGGCCGGCCTGGAAGCTTGCCGTTACCTGAGCAGGAAAGGCGTGAAGACGAACGTAACGCTGATCTTCACGGTCAACCAAGCGCTCCTGGCTGCTCGTGCGGGCGCAACGTATGTGTCTCCGTTCCTCGGCCGTTTGGACGACATTTCGGAAGACGGCGTGCTGCTGGTTTCGAAAGTTGCCGAGCTGTTCCGCACGCATAACTTGGATACGCAAATCATCGCAGCATCCGTTCGTCATCCGGACCACGTAACGCGCGTTGCGATGGCTGGCGCGCACATCGCGACGATTCCATTCTCGGTCATCGAGCAAATCTCGAAGCACCCGCTGACGGATCAAGGCATGGAGAAATTCACGGCCGACTGGAAGAAAGCCGTGCAATAATCGACGACAACCGCTGCGCAACCGCAGCGGCCGTAAAAATAAGCAGCAGACTTTAATCGTATAGATCGACAAGGAGGTTATTTCAAATGGCAAAACAGCAAATCGGCGTGGTCGGCTTGGCTGTAATGGGCAAAAATCTCGCATTGAATATTGAAAGCAAAGGCTTCTCGGTGGCGGTCTACAACCGTTCGGCAGAGAAAACGAACGAGCTGCTGGCAGAAGCGAAGGGTAAAAACTTCGTCGGCGCCTACAGCGTCGAGGAATTCGTGAACGCGCTCGAGACGCCGCGCAAAATCCTGATCATGGTCAAAGCCGGTCAGCCGACGGATGACACGATCAACCAGCTGGTTCCTTACTTGAGCCCGGGCGATATTCTCATCGACGGCGGCAACGCGTTCTTCCCGGATACGCAGCGCAGAAACAAAGAGCTGCAGGAGAAAGGGTTCCGCTTTATCGGCGCAGGCGTTTCAGGCGGCGAAGAAGGCGCACTGAACGGTCCGGCGATCATGCCGGGCGGTCAACGGGACGCGTATGAGCTGGTCGAGCCGATCTTGACTGCGATTTCGGCGAAAGTGAACGGCGATCCTTGCTCGACTTACATCGGGGCGGACGGCGCCGGCCACTATGTCAAAATGGTTCACAACGGCATCGAGTACGGTGACATGCAGCTGATTGGCGAGGCGTACCACCTACTGAAGGACGTGCTGAATCTCAGCACGAGCGAACTGCACGACATTTTCACGGAATGGAACAACGGCGAGCTTGACAGTTACCTGATCGAAATCACGGCCGATATTTTCGGCAAAACGGATCCGGAAACGGGTAAGCCGATGGTCGACGTCATTCTCGATTCCGCAGGACAGAAGGGAACCGGCAAATGGACGAGCCAAAGCGCGCTTGATCTCGGCGTGCCGCTGTCCATCATTACGGAATCCGTGTTTGCGCGGTTCATCTCCGCGATGAAGGACGAGCGTATCGCCGCGAGCAAGCTACTGAGCGGACCTGTCGTGTCCGGCTACGAAGGCGACCGTGCCGCGTTCATTGAGGCGGTTCGCCAAGCGCTGTACGCGAGCAAAATCGCTTCGTACGCGCAAGGCTTCGCCCAAATGCGCTCGGCTTCCGAAGAGTATGACTGGAACTTGAACTATGGCGGCATCGCGATGATTTTCCGCGGCGGATGCATTATTCGCGCCGGCTTCCTGCAAAACATCAAAGACGCCTACGATCGCAATCCGGAGCTGAAAAACCTGTTCCTGGACGATTATTTCCGCGGCGTCGTTGAGAACTATCAAGATGCGTGGAGACGCGTCGTCTCCGTCGCCGTGGAACGCGGCATCCCGGTTCCGGCCTTCGCATCGGCGCTGGCGTACTACGACAGCTACCGTTCCGAGCGTCTACCGGCGAACCTGCTACAAGCGCAGCGCGATTACTTCGGCGCGCATACGTTCGAGCGTCTGGACCGGAAGGGCAGCTTCCATTTCCAATGGATGGCGAACGAGTAACGATTGGCATGCTGGCTTGCGTTATGCGGTAGATGATGCGTACGACGCGAGTTGTGATATAGACTGCGATCAGGCATGTGTGATCGCGGGGTACGAAAGGACCTCCGATCCCACGTATTGTGGGCGGAGGTTCTTTTATTTTGCTTCGGGTGGGGGCAGAGGGACTCCCACGGTGGCGGGGCGCTTAAGCGGTTGTGCCACTTCAAGCCCTGTGCGGCTCTCCGCGGCCATGAACGGCGTGTGCAATCGAAGTTTATTTTAAAATATGGAGGTTATTGATATGTGATTTTTTGTCGGTACGGCGAAAATCGGCATTTTGTCCGGTGTAAGACGAACCCTTCGCTCGTCGCAAAGAAGGCGCAAAAGAAGGAGTATAATTTAAGGACCGCATCGAGAGGTTCTGAAGGAATTGAGACGTATCAGTAGAAGCTACTCCGAATGTGGTAACAGCTGAAGAGATGATCGTACAAGCAAAAGAACTATTCGATAAAATTGTCCTGCTGCGTTGCGGCAGAAGATTAAAGGAGACGATTTCCATGACGATTAAATTCAATTATTCGAATGCACTGCCCTTTATGGGGCAGCACGAAGTGGACTACTTGGCACCGTTTGTTGCTACAGCGCACCAGATGCTTCACGATAAGGAAGGCCCCGGGTCTGATTTCCTCGGATGGGTCGATCTACCGCTGAACTACGACAAGGACGAATTCGGGAGAATCAAGTCTGCTGCCGAGCGCATCCGCTCTAACTCTGACGCCTTGATCGTTATCGGCATCGGAGGGTCCTACCTGGGAGCCCGTTCTGCAATCGAAGCGTTGTCCCATACATTCCACAACCAAATGAGCGGCAAGACACAAGTTTATTTTGCAGGCCAGAACATTAGCTCGACGTACTTGACGGACCTGCTTGAACTGCTCGATGGCAAGGACATCTCGCTTAATGTTATTTCCAAATCAGGTACAACGACGGAACCGGCGATTGCTTTCCGCGTGCTACGCGAATACATGGAGAATAAATACGGTAAGGAAGAAGCACGGAGACGCATCTTCGCAACGACTGATGCTTCCAAAGGTGCTTTAAAGAAACTCGCCGACGAAGAAGGCTACGAAACGTTTGTTATTCCGGACGATGTGGGCGGCCGTTATTCAATTCTGACGGCGGTAGGCTTACTTCCGATTGCGACGGCCGGACTAGATATCGATCGGATGATGGCCGGTGCGGCGGCAGCGAGAATTAAGTACAATAATCCGGATCTTGCGACTAACGAGAGCTACCAATACGCTGCTGTCCGCAATGCCTTGTACCGCAAAGGAAAATCCATTGAGCTGCTGGCGAACTTTGAGCCTTCCTTGCACTACGTATCCGAGTGGTGGAAGCAACTGTTCGGGGAAAGCGAAGGCAAAGACCAAAAAGGCTTATACCCTGCTTCCGTCGATTTTTCGACTGATCTGCACTCGATGGGGCAATTTGTACAAGAAGGCCGCCGGGATATAATAGAAACGGTTTTATTCATCAAGAAACCTCGTGTAGAGCTTACGATTCAGAAGGATTCCGGCAATCTTGACGGCTTGAACTTCCTTGCCGGCATGACGATGGACGAAGTGAACCGGAAGGCAGCGGAAGGCACGCGTTTGGCGCACGTCGACGGAGGAGTACCAAATTTGATCGTTGAGATGGACACGTTGAACGAATACACGTACGGCGAAATGGTGTATTTCTTCGAGAAAGCTTGCGGTATCAGTGGCTTACTGCTCGGCGTTAACCCGTTTGACCAGCCAGGCGTCGAAGCGTACAAAATCAATATGTTCACGTTGCTCGGTAAACCAGGCTTCGAAGCGCATCAGGAAGAACTCGTCAATCGCTTGGAAAGGGGAAAGATTTAACGGGAGGCAAATAGGGGAAGAACAGCCGCGCATGCTTTGAAATGATTGAACGGTTAATAAGCGGTGATAGATGAATCGTGATTGGAAATGAAGACGGCAGGGTGTAACGTGATCGTTCGCGTTATGCCTCGCGCGAGGTCGGTTTGCTTCGTTTGAGCAAACGGGTTACACGCTGCCGTAACTCATGAGGCGGAGGAATAGATTAAGACCCATGTTCGACGGACTTGTCAGCCAAATTGGGTCGATTCTGGGGGTATTTCGTAACAAAAGAGTTCAAGTCTGGGAATGAGGCAGCCAAGCCCCGTGCCTTGTTCTTAGCGACGAACCGTTTTTCACCATCCCGCCCATGCGCCTAAGTTGAAGGACCCAGAAGTCGATAAAGCTTTCGACGCTGTATCGAACCTGCTCTTGTCTGGTTTAAGATAAGTGATCTAGGCGGTAACGATTGCATATTAAATGCAGTGGCGGTCTAGGTTTTTGGGTCCTGGAGAGGGATTTGAAAAGATAAGGACCAAGCCAGGTGTAACTATGGCATTACTTGCTGGGCTATCAGATAGGTTTCGAGGAAAACCTCTTATACATCACCTTATTTCCTTGAAGGGGGACATTTGTTTTGGATGCGCAGTTTCTAGATTTATTGGCCCAGACATATGATACGGAAGAAAAAGTTGTAACAGAAATTATCAACCTTGAAGCGATCTCTAATCTTCCCAAGGGAACTGAGCATTTTGTCAGTGATTTGCATGGGGAGTTCCAGGCTTTTCAGCATGTACTAAGAAACGGTTCGGGTACCGTAAAAGAGAAAATCAAAGCCTTGTTTCGTGAGGTTTGGACGGATCATGAAATCAATGATTTTACTGCGTTAGTTTATTATCCGGAAGAGAAAATACAGCTGGTTAAAGGAGACCTGCGCAATAAACAAGCCTTGAACCGATGGTACAGACAAACGATTGAACAAATGCTTAAGCTCATTTCTTATGCCTCTTCCAAATATACGCGCGCGAAATTGCGTAAAGCTCTGCCGGAGCAGTTCGTATATATTGTAGAAGAGCTTCTATACAAGACGGATTCGACCAACAATAAGGACCCTTATTATGAGGAAATATACCGGCAAATTATTTCCTTGGGCCAGTCGGACAAGCTTATTATCGGCCTTGCTTATACGACCCAGCGCCTGGTGGTGGACCATCTTCATGTGGTCGGTGATATCTATGACCGCGGGCCGGACCCCGATAAAATTATGGACACGCTAATCAACTACCATTCTTTAGACATTCAGTGGGGGAACCATGATGTCCTGTGGATAGGCGCCTATGCAGGTTCCTTGGTCTGCCTTGCGAATATTATCCGGATCTGCGCCAGATACGACAATCTGGACATCATCGAAGACGTATATGGAATCAATCTTCGCCCACTGCTGAACTTGGCGGAGAAATACTATGATGACAATCCGGCCTTTAGACCGAAGCTGCAGACCGAGCATAACGGTTCGGAGCAGGAAATCCTGCAGATTTCCAAAATTCATCAAGCCATTGCGATGATCCAGTTTAAGCTTGAAATCCCAATTATCAAGAGACGTCCATACTTTAATATGTCTAAAAGGCTTTTGCTTGAGCAGATCGATTTCGACAAATCTGAAATCAAGATCGACGGAAAAACTTACCTGCTGGAAAACACCTGTTTCGCAACCGTTAATCCGCAGCAGCCTGAACAATTGTTGGAGGAAGAACAGCAGGTGATGGAAAAACTGCTGTTCTCCGTTCAACATTCCGAAAAGCTGGCCAGACATATGAATTTTCTTATGGAAAAGGGCAGCCTTTATTTAAAATACAACGGGAATTTGTTAATTCACGGCTGTATTCCTTTGGATGAAGAAGGGAACATGGAAGAAATGCAGATTGAAGACAAGACGTATTCGGGCCGTCAGCTGCTCGATGTTTTTGAATATTTTTTACGTTACGCCTTTGCGCATCCGGAAGAGACGGATGATCTGGCAACGGATATGGTATGGTACATCTGGACAGGGGAATGTTCCTCGCTCTTTGGAAAGAGAGAAATGACCACCTTTGAACGGTACTTTATCAAAGATAAAGAAACCTATAAGGAGAGAAAGAACCCTTATTACCATTTGCGTGAAAATGAGGAGATCTGCCGGAAAATCCTGCTGGAGTTTGATCTGAATCCGGATCATGGACATATCATTAACGGCCACACGCCAGTAAAAGAAATTCGTGGAGAGAACCCCGTTAAAGCAAACGGGAAAATGATTGTCATTGACGGCGGTTTTTCCAAAGCCTATCAATCCACAACGGGAATCGCCGGATATACCTTGTTGCATAATTCCTTTGGCATGCAGCTCGTTGCCCATCAGAAATTTAATTCAAAAGAAGATGTGTTGCGTAACGGAACGGACGTATTGTCTATAAAAAGGCTGGTGGACAAAGAACTGGAGAGGAAGCTGGTGAGGGAAACCAATGTCGGGGAGAAGCTGCTGCAGAAAATCTCAAATTTGAAGAATCTCCTGGAATATCACTACATGAAATGAAAATGGTACAGCTTCGTTACGCTCCCTCGAATGATTCCTCACTTAGACTCATGAATTCGCAGGATTTCATCACTCTTCATTGAGGATGGTTGTTTCGAGAATGTTGTCGCTTGGACCGTAGTGCGCTGAATGTGTTGTTGCATTCATAATTGCACCTACTAGTTGGTATGCAAATCAAGCGTCATTAAAAATAAACTTTTCAATAAGAACTTTAGCTGTTTCGCGAGCATGAAGAGCCGATAAATTCGTGTCGGGTAAGATGAGCCGGGTTGGGGTAGCTCGTAAGCATAATATCAGTGTACTGGTGAAGTGGCGTCACCAGTACGAGTTGTATGGAGCCGAAGGATTAGCTATTCGTACAAATAATAACAGTTATTCCGCGGAACTTAAGCTAAAGGTAGTTCAAGATTATCTCACAGGCAACTATTCACAATATGAAATTATAGACAAATACACTATCGCCAGTCGTACTTGAGGAGTTAACCGAAGCAGATCTTCAGCAACTCGAGCTGAAGAAGTTGAATCTAGAGAATGAGCGGCTTCGAGCGGAGGTTGCCTTTCTAAAAAAGTTACAGGAAATCCAAAGGAGGCGACGTTAAGCGGACACCGTCAAGAGAATATCTACCTTGCTATTCAAGCCGCTGAGCAGGAAGGATTGTTTCCTGTGCAGACTTTGTGTGAGATCGCAGATATTGTAAGATCCAGCTATTACAAATGGTTGAAGCATACGCCTAGTATTCGTGAAGTGGAGAACCGCCAGCTGGCACAACGAAGCGCTGAAAGTTGCCCCGCCAGCGACGAGAGGGAACAAGGATTCAGTAGCTAATCAAGGACTGGCTTACTGTAATGCTCTATTCCAAATTGAGCGCGAGCTGAAGGATGCTTCGCCAGAAGAACGATATGCCGAGCGAAAGAAGCGAAGCCTTTCCATCCTAGAGGATTATTCGGTGTGGCTCAAGCAACAGCGCTCTCAATCCTTGCCGAAGAGTCTGGCTGGACAAGCGATTACTTACAGCCTGAATCAGTGGGAGAAATTGACCTCATTTCTGAAGGATGGCCGGCTCGAGATCGATAACAACCGAAGTGAGCGATCTATCAAGCCATTCGTGATCGGGAGAAAGAACTGGTTATTTGCGAACACGCCCCGCGGCGCGAAGGCTAGTGCGACGATCTACAGCGTCATCGAGACGGCGAAGGAAAATGGACTTCTTCCGTTCCAATATCTAAAGTACCTGTTCGAGCAGCTTCCACAGCTTCCGGATCCACAAAATCCAGAGGCACTCGAGCCTTATTTGCCATGGTCATCTTCGCTTCCGATTACTTGTCGTGTGATGGGATAGGCATGATCTAGTTTGAGGTTATGTGACGCTTACTGTTATGGGATAGGCATGGGTAAGTTTGAGGTTATGTGTCGCTTACGAAGGTAAAAGAAAAAGAATGCTATGCATTATTAAGCCGGGACACCTTAGTTTAATAACAAAACAGCAGCCGATCGGCTGCTGTTTGTCTTAATCCTTGCATGCTAAACTAATGGAGTTTAGTTCCAATATGTGTGCATTGGGTTTCCCTCAATTCTGACGACACAAATGTCAGTTCATAAACGACATAAATGTGAATGCATGTATAGATGAACCTAATAAAAAAGACGATAAAACGTAAACAAAGCAAGTAGCGGATCAAAGTTCAGCTGCTTGCCTGTATTCCCAATTAAAAATTCTTTTGGTTGATCTTAAACCAATATTTAAATGCATCCACGTCGTTTTTTTGTTCGATATCGCGTATGGCCCTGGCTGCCTTTAGCTTGCCTTCAAATCTGGCACCGCAGGAACGGCAGCCCGTTCTGATTCACGATATGTGCGTGCTTGAGCATCAAGTATCTCTCCTCTCCCATCCGTACGGGCATCACCCGGCAGAACAGACCTGTTTAGGACCATTATTGGGACAAGCAAATCCAATAAGAATGGATTTAATAACTATGAATTTGAGTACATTTTACTTTAGATAAATCGGTTCAACACCGCTATTTCAGGGAATTTCTGTATTTTATGGATTGGCCTTTCAATACTTTGGGACGAATGGAATCTACAGAGGAAACAAAATCGATGCGAGATTGCCATTCGCTCTTTGTCTTTGTAACATGAAGCGCTTCGCAATTAATTTTGCATAATCTCTCCGTCATGGAGCATAACTAAGCTAATCGAACTGGCACCATGGAAAAAACAGTACAGTCCGAATAAACACAGTAAGATATAGATCTCCTAGTTGGGTCTGAAATTGGCTTCTTAGCTCCACGGCCTCACTACATCCCGAAAGTAACTTTCGAACCACGCGCAAGTTTAAAGCCATCTTGTTGCCATTGAAGTCAAATTTGATCCGCCATTAAAGTTACCACCGGTGATTAATCGGACGCGCCTAGCGGGATTCAAACAAGTTCACCGTCCCAGTACCATACTAACGGAAGGGAAAAAAGCTTGCAGCAACTCCAGATCCTTATCCTTGCATTTATTCTGATGTCGCGTATAAAGCACTTCAGGAACGCGATTAATGTTATTTAACTGAAACAGGTCAATTTAGATCATAAGTTTCTCATATAATTGCACTACTTGCGCTGCTAAACCTTCAATATCACTATCTATTTCATCCAGTACATAAGCCTCCAGTACTCCCATGGTTGCTGTTCCTAAAAACTTCAAGAAAACATTCTTATCAATAAGGGGCCGCGAATCCTTATGAAGTTTTTTGTCTATCTCATCTGTAGTAAACGACAACAGCTTCCCACGAAATGATGAAGCGCTTTTACTTTTAAACAAAGAAGCGAAAAATAATTTATGCTGCTCAAAATAAGAGAACCATATTATCGAACCCTCTATAATCCCCATATCTTTTTTTTGGTCACATATTTGTCGCAATTGCAAAATATGGTCATCTACAATCTTATCTAACAGATCATACTTATCAACATAATGAAGATAGAATGTCTTTCGGCCCATATTGGCTTGTTCCGTAATACTTCTAACTGTAATCTCGTCGAACCCTTCCTTAACTAACATTTGCAAAAAGGTCGATTGAATCGCTTGTTTAGACTTTACAATTCTTCGATCTATTTTATCCATACTGAAAGCCTCCTTCAGTTTGTACACACATAAAACATAATGTGTATTAACACCCATAACTCACAATGTGGTTATTGGATCAACTGATCATTTATTATATTATAAATATACACAAGGCACTTAACACGCACAAGTGTAATAAAAACAAAGGTGGTATAAAAGTATGACAGTTATTCAAAAGAGAGTATCATTTACGGCGCATGGACTACAGTTAGCAGCGATATTAAATATACCAAAGTATGATGAAGAAAAGAAACAAAATCCAGCTATTATCTGTGTTCATCCGGGTAGCAGTTGTAAAGAACAAACGGCAGGAATCTATGCACAGGAACTTGCTGATCTAGGGTATGTTACCATTGTATTCGATGCATCTTATCAAGGAGAAAGTGAAGGCGAGCCTCGTTATGCCGAATACCCGGCTGCACGTGTTGAGGATATTCGGTCTGCGGTTGATTACCTAACTACACTAGATTATGTCGACGAAAATCGTATTGGCGTGTTAGGTGTTTGTGCAGGAGGCGGATATGCTGTTAATGCTGCAATGACAGAACGGCGTATCAAAGCAGTTGGTGCGGTTTCCGTCGCGAATATAGGTCGTGGATATCGTGAATTCGATCCAATCAAAATGTTGGAGCAAGTTGCCCAACAACGCACAGCTGAAGCACGCGGAGCCGATCCTCTTATTTCACAATGGGTGCCTAGCAGTCACACAGAAAGAGAAGCGGCTGGCATGACTGAACTCGACATAGTAGAAGCTGTTGATTACTACAGAACACCAAGGGGCCAGCACCCTAATTCTCCGAACAAATTGAAATTCACTACTGTGGACTCAATCATCGCCTTTGATGCCTTCCACTTGGCAGACACTTTACTGACTCAGCCTTTGCAAATCATAGTCGGTGGTGTACAAGGAGCATTTGGTTCATACAAGGATGGTCATGACCTTTATAACCGAGCTGCTTCTGAGAAAAAAGATCTGTTCGTAGTAGAAGGGGCAGGCCACTATGACCTGTACGATAGACCAGAGCCAGTGAGTAAAGCCGTTGAAAAATTAGGTGTTTTTTTCAAAGAAAATCTTTAATATTCATGCAACACAGCCATAAAACTATCTTGGACGTATCCGTGTTGAAACAACACCAGGTACGTCCGAGGCTTAACGACGACGCGGAAGCTCTTTTTGAATCTAGTAATACATTGACTCTTAAAAATAAACACAATCCGGTGAAAGAAACCGGATTGTGTTTATTTTTATCTGAGATTACTTTGTACGATGAGACCTCTAATAGTCGAAGTTATCACTGGGAATGGATCCAATTTTAACTGAATTCATTTGGAGGTTCGATTTCACTTTTTTATTCATCTTGCGACATAGTGCAAGGTGCGCATTACAGGCAGTGAGTATCTCCTATCCAGCCGCTGCTTTACCAACGCTTTCCTACGTCATTGAATTTTGGGTTCAATAACTATTTCTCCTGATTTATTTATAACCCCGTATCTATTACCTACCAGAACTGATGCCAGACCACTGTGAAAACCATTCGAAAACTTAAACCCAAATGGGATTTGAACAATGCCCTCTTTATCAATAAAGCCGTATTTATTGTTTATACTTACACTATTATAAATCGGGTCCAGTACAACATTGCCGTGAATATCAATAACAGCTATTTTCCCATTTGACGCTAACGATAAAATTCATAACAGAATTGTAGCAGCAATTTGATTTCCAAATTGTATCGTTAGTAAGTCTACGTCAATGTACTGTTTACCTAGAGCCAGCTCAATTAGCTGGATATGTTGCAGCAATACTGACCACTACCCTTGGTAAAACTGACCCGACACTTCATAGCCCACTCCATCCTTCTCCAAGAGTTCGATATTTACTTTTACTAACTTACATCAAGAAACTTTTTGGTAACGTTGGAACACGTGAACTAACAGAAATGGTCAATTGGTTCTGTGAAGAATCAGGAATATCAGCTCATGAACAATGGAACAGTGCTTGGTGGAAAATTGAAATCTCATCTTTACAATAATTCACAACTTGCGATTGAACTGAATTGCTTTTAACGATTGTGTCAATATTTCCGTACTCATACATAAATGCTTGTGCTGTTGTGCCATATTCTTCGTACTTACAAGTCAAACTCAATAAGAGGTTGTGTATGGTGCTACAAGATGTCAAGACAGTTATTTTAATATAGTTAAGGTGTGAAGTGATTCACAATGTCGGAGTATGGCTACACTTTGAGAGTTATAATCCTTCGCATGAGATGGAATAATGATCAATTATTACCAATGCCATATTGTCCACAGGTGGAGGATATAGCTCAAGCGAAGGCGCGGGAGGAAAGACGTTTTATCCGTTATTTGGTGTCTAAAGAAAATTGAGTATTAGACGCCCATGCCACTAACGCGGCACCATCAGGATGATGAAATACAGTTATTTCAGGATAGACTGTCGCTGTTTTATTGAAATATCGTATCTCAATAGTTCAAAACACTGGAGGCTCTAACGGTTTTGAGTCATTTTAATACGCTATTTTCTTCGAACATTTGCAATTGGAATCTGTTCAACAATTTCCAATATTGTTCAACCATGACCGATGGTGGATACGGCATCGAATGGGTAATCCACCATTCCAATAAACCCACTCCCGCTGAAATTAAAAATTGTACCGTAATGTCCCTGTTCAGTTCCCGATCGAGACTGATCGAAACCATGCTCAGACTTTGCCGGAACATTGTCTCCAATTGGTTTCGGAAAACCGCGCTTCCCTTGCTAGTCAGCATTATGGAATAGAATGAAGCATGCTGTTCCAAATATTCAAACGTACGCAGCAGCGCGGTTTTGGAAGTGAGAAGAACCAAGCCCTCTTCAGGCATACAACTGAGCTGCAACTGGTTTAATTGTGCTTCCACGCATTGATCGCGCAGATCGTACTTGTCAGCGAAATGCAGATACACCGTTCCTCGATTGACATTCGCTTCCTCCGCAATTTGGTTGATCGTCATGCTCTCGAAATCCTTTTCCGACATCAACCTCATAAAAGCATCCATAATCGCTTGCCTCGATTTTTGAATACGCCTGTCCATATCATTCTCCCCCTTTATCCCATACAAAATGAACATATCGAAGCCCTCTGTTGAAAAACCAACAATGGAGCTTGTTTTAACCATTGAACACTATCTACCGCCTTGATATACTTCATTATATATAACATATGTTGAAAATTCAACGTTTGTTTAAACTTATGAGGAGGCAGAATCATGAAAGCAATTGCTTTGACAAGCTTTGGAACTCCCGAAGTGTTAGAGGAACTGGAAGTGCCGGTTCCCACAATCACCAACACACAGGTTCTCGTCGAAATGCGTGTCTCATCCATCAATCCCGCAGATATTTTATTACGTAGTGGCGCGATTCTTCAAAGTCCGATGGCCGAAATGTTTCCTGCTCAGTTACCTCTTGTTCTTGGTAATGAAGTAGCCGGCATCGTAAAAGAGGTTGGAAAAAATGTTCGTCATTTCAAGCCGGGAGATCGTGTTATGGGCATTGTGCCGATAGGTTCCTATATGGACTATGTTGCGGTAGAAGAAGATCATCTTGCCATTATCCCTGAGAGTCTTTCCTTCGAAGAGGTAGGCGCCGCGCCTGCGGTTGCCCTGACAGCATGGCAAGCGCTGTTTGAGCATGGCCGTCTTCAACCGGGGCAACGCATCCTCGTACAAGCCGGCGCCGGTGGTGTGGGGCATGTGGCAGTTCAGTTGGCCAAGCAACATGGAGCATATGTTATCGCAACCGCGAGAGACTATAATCATGATTTCGTCAAAGGGCTCGGTGCGGATGAGGTGATCGACTACACTAAAGTCGACTTTGCCACCGAAATATCGGAGCCTGTTGATATCGTATTGGATACCGCAATGGACCAATCTACTTTCAGTTCAGCTTTTAGCACCGGGTTACCAGGAGAAATTGGAAAGAAGAACTACTCGGTCATCAAGGATGGCGGTACCTATATTTCATTATGGGCGTATGCGATTAATGAATATCCGAAGGTCCGCAATATTGACGCATTTTACTTCCATGCAAGACCTAATCGTACCGATTTTGAATCTATTGTCAACCATATGAAAGAGAACAAATTGAGGATCTACATTGATGAGACCTATCCCTTTACTGCTCAAGGTCTACTTCAGGCGTATCGCAAAAGCGAAGAGTTGCCGAAACGGGGAAAAATCGTCATATCGAAAAACATGGTATAAACGTATCTGAAAAACAAAAAAATTCATGAACTGGCCGGGCGATTCAAGGGAATGGATTAATCGACCATTTTTTTGACTATTTATAGATATTATAACTATAATATCGATTAATAAACGTGATACGTAAGAAGGATTTTATTGCGACGATTGGAATTTTGCCATTATCGGTGGAGGCCGGCGGAACTGAATGCTGTCCCGAGCAATTCCTTATAGGTTCCCCGTCACGCACAGACAAAATTCCCCACGGAAATAAAAAGTGGCCTGTGAAAGGAGGTGAGTAGGATGAGAGGACAACAATATTGCAATGCCGCGGATAGCGGGCAGTGGATGTATGGCTGCGTTAGATTGTGAGAAATTCCTTAATAAACACATCACTTTTACTAGGTAACATTTAAGGGGGAGATCCTTTTGAGTTATGATTGTGCCATTATCGGCGGAGGCCCGGCAGGACTAAATGCGGCTTTGGTACTTGGGCGGGCCAGGCGCAGTGTTGCGTTATTCGATAACAGTAAGCCCCGAAATGCGGTTACACATGCCTCCCATGGATTTATTACAAGAGACGGTGTGACACCAGCGGAATTCAGGCGTATTGCATATGAGGAGGTTCAGGGGTATCCCTCCGTAGAACTTTTACCTTGGGAAGTAACCGAGATTCACCGAACCGACAACATGTTCGTCGTCGTGACGTCAACCGGAAAACAGATTGAAGCACGCAAATTGCTGATCACCACGGGACTTCGGGAGGTTTTTCCGGACATTCCAGGTTTGCGTGATTATTATGGAACAAGTTTGTTCAATTGTCCCTACTGCGATGGTTGGGAGCTTCGAGATCAGCCGTTAATTGTTGTTTCCGAGAACCCTGGAGTGTTTTATATGGCCAAGTTGCTCTATACCTGGAGTAAAGATCTTGTGATTTGTACAAATGGGCATGCTGTTCTGAATGCCGAGCAGAAACAGCTGCTGAAATCCAGAAACATCGAAGTGGTTGAACAAGCAGTAGCGCAGTTTATCGGTCATGAGGGGAAATTGCGGCAGGTGGAATTTGCGGATGGCACGCGGATCGAGAGAACGGGAGGATTCGTTACACCGGAATGGAAACCGAAGGCGTCTTTTCAGGGTTCGCTCGGTTATGAGGTAAATGAGTTTGGCGGTATCGCCACGAATGAGTGGGGCAAAAGCACGGTTCCGGGTGTGTATGCTGCCGGGGATGCTGCTTACGTAATGCCTTCCCAGTTGATTTATGCTGCAGCAGGCGGAAGCAAAGCGGCGGTTGGCATCAACATGGAACTGACAGAAGAAGATTTCGTTTAACTTCGTAAGCGTCAAATAGCCCACATCTTGATGATAAAGTGTGGCACGCTCCACGAAATGAGAGCGCTCAAATTTTCTCCTTAATCCGACGGCTGAGGCACCATTTGATTGCGTTCCATCAGCGCCCACAATTGTTCTGCCATATCCTTTGCGGGATAGGGTATCGAGCGGGTAATCCACCATTCCAGTACGCCAACGGCAGCCGAAGCCAGATATTGTACAAGTATTTCCTTGTTCATGTTTCGGTTGATGTCGCTCATTTCAATTTGTTCACTCAAGCCCTGCCGCAGTACAGCCAGCAAGTGTTTTCTAAACGCAGGGACCCCTTTGTTGGTCAGCAAAGTGGTATAGGAGAAAGCATGCTGCTCCAAATATTCGACTGTGCGGAGCAGCGAAGCTTTGGAAGGAAAATGAGAAGTGTCGCCGCTAGGCAGGCAGCTTTCAAACAATTGGGCCATGTGAGTCTCTATACACTGATCCAGCAGATCGAATTTGTCCTCATAATGCAAATAAACAGTACCCCGGTTTACATTGGCTCGGTCCGCAATCTCGTTAATCGTAATTTGCTCAAAATTTTACTCTGCCAATAGTCCGATAAAGGCCTCGTAAATGGCTTCCCGTGTTTTGCGTATTCGTCGGTCCATAGGTTCCTCCTTTTTGGGTGTTTTGCAGATTTGTTACATGAAGCGACGTGTATGTAATTTTGAATTTGAATGGATGTAATCTTACGATTGCTTCTTAATGAACAAGTAGCCGGATTTTGTTGAATAATGAACGAATGCGGTTGTTTTACCTATTGAAGCGAGTGGGCAGCGCTTGTAAGATCATTATATTGAACGAATGTTTATATATCAATAAATGTTCGATTAAAATGTATAGGAGGAACTGATCATGAAAGCAATTGTTATGCACGAATACGGAGCTCCTGAAGTGTTACAAGAACTAGAGGTAGATATACCTGAGCTAAAAGAAACCCAGATACTCGTGGAAGTGCACGCATCTTCGGTCAATGCAACAGATTATTTATTCCGGTCGGGGGCAGGCAAGCATTTGTTTCCGCTCCAGTTCCCGCATATTCTCGGTGTCGACGTAGCGGGCGTGGTGACAAAGATCGGAGAGAAGGTAACGCATGTGAAGCCTGGCGACCGCGTCATGGGGTTGGTTACTGCAGGCGGCTATGCGGACTATGTGGCAGTGGAAGCGAATGCACTGGTTGTCATTCCGCCCACTCTTTCGTTTCAGGAAGCCGCTGCTCTGCCGGCCGTTTCGCTCACCGCCTGGCAGGCGCTGTTTCAATATGGCAAGTTGCAGCCGGGGCAGCGGATTCTGATTCACGCCGGCGCAGGGGGAGTGGGGCATATAGCAGTTCAACTGGCCAAACAACATGGTGCCTACGTGATTGCAACAGCGCGTACGCAGAATCACGAATTTGTGCGACAGATGGGTGCCGACGAAGTCATTGATTATACTACAACCGATTTTGCAGAAGCCGTAAGCTCGGTAGATATTGTACTGGATATGGTGATGAAAATGGATATGGGGGTAGGAGAAACTGCTCTGAAAAGTTACACAGTATTGAAGGACGGCGGCAAGCTCATTTCCCTGGTATCTCCAGCGATCGCCGATCATCCGAAGATTCGCGGAATAGAAGCCCAATATGTTCATGTTCAGCCGAACCACAGCGATTTTTCAGCCATTGTCCGCATTGTCGAGGAGCAAAAACTGAAGGTTCATGTGGATGGGGTTTTTCCTTTTACCGCACAAGGAATAGCCGAGGCGCATCACCAGAGCGAAAGCAAGCACAAAAGAGGAAAAGTAGTGATTAAGAGATAGCGGAGTTATGAGTATCTTAGAATCCGGATTTACTCATTCGTAACCTTATTAAGTAAGCGCCAAACAACCCCCATCTTGTTACCAAGATGAGGGCTGTTCTATGATCAAATCAGGATTTAAATACGCGGCAAGTTAAAGGTAGCAATGGTGACCACGGAAGCAACCGGTCTAAGGCTTCTGGATCTTGTGGATTCGAAAGCTGCGGTAACTGCTCAAATAAATACGTCAAGTATTGGAGCGGATTAAGTCCGTTTTCCTTGGCAGTTTCAATAACACTGTAGATGGTGCTGCTGGCCCTCGCGCCGCGAGGCGTTTTCGCAAACAGCCAGTTCTTGCGCCCGATAACAAAGGGTTTAATGGCGCGTTCACTTCTATTGTTGTCAATTTCAAGCCACCCATCATAAAGGAATTTCGACAGCTTGTCCCATTGGTTTAGGCTGTAGGTGATGGCTTGCCCAAGTAGACTTTTAGGCAGCGTACGAGAACGTTGCTGACGAAGCCAAGCTAAATAACCCTCCAGTACAGGGCGGCTTCGCTCCTGCCTTTGGGTATACCGGTCTTCGGAAGTCGCTTCTTTCAACTCTCGCTCAATAGCGAAGAGCTGATTACAGAAGTCGAGCCCCTGCTGCGTCGTCGTTTTCGTTTTGTCTTGCGATGCGGTCAGCACCTTTAACGCCTAGTCAAACTTGCGACGCGCGTGCGCCCAGCATCCGACTAAAGTGACTCCGGCCACTTTGTGGTAGCCCGCATAGCCGTCCACATGTAAGTAGCCTCCGAATCCCTTCAGGAACTCACGCGGATTCTCGCCGCCACGGGTTGGCCGGTAGTCATACAGGACAATCGCCGGCCCCATACGGCCGGTTCGATACAGCCACATGTAAGACTGTGTCTCGGCAGACTTGCCCGGCTCCCGGAGCACTTGGAGAGTCGTCTCGTCTGCATGCAGGATGTCCTGCTTTAGCAAATGCTCGCGCATCCGGCCGACCAGCAGCGCCAGCCAGATCCGCGCCGTACATCATCCAGTTGGCCAGCGTCTGCCTGGAAATCGTCAGCCCCAGACGCGCAAACTGTTGCTCCTGCCTGTAGAGTGGGTAAGCGTCACTTAACCTCGAGCTAGATAATTCCTATCCCATTACACGACAAGTAATTGGAAGCGAAGATGACCATGGCAAATAAGGCTCGAGCGCCTCTGGATTTTGTGTATCCTGAAGCTGTGGGAGCTGTTCGAACAGGTATTTTAAATATTGAAACGGAAGAAGTCCATTTTCCTTCGCCGTCTCGATGACGCTGTAGATCGCCGCACTTGCCTTTGCGCCGCGAGGCGTGTTCGCAAATAACCAGTTTTTTCTTCCAATTACGAATGGCTTGATGGATCGTTGTTGGGGGAATTAACTAATTCAATGAAAACCTCTGCAGCCTTTTCCGGATCACCAAGTTGATTGCCATCATTTCTTATAAACTCTTTAATACCTTCGTAAAGAGGCAGATAATCAGATATTCTATTAGCTGCAACTACTAGAGAGGCCACTTTGTTAAACTCAGTTCTAAAACCGCCAGGTGCAATCACGATTATACCATTTGACAATCTACCTACTAGTTGGTAGGCTATTGATATGAAAAATTTATCTATCACCTCTAATAACATTCTGGCTTGTGCACGTAATCTGATCGTCGCTGGCGGCTACAACGGTTTCAGTTATGCCGACATCGCTGAAATGGTTGGGATTCGTAAGGCGAGCATCCATCACCATTTCCCAAGCAAGGTTGATCTGGTCCGAACGCTGGTTGCGCGGTATCGGGAAGAGGCTGAAGTAGGGATGGCGAATCTCGAACGTCAGGTATCCGATCCGCTCGAACTGCTTCGGTTCTACGCTGGTTATTGGGAAGCCTGCATCGCGGACGCCAGCGCTCCGTTTTGTATCTGCGCGCTGTTGGCAAGCCAACTCCCCGTCCTGCCCGAGGAGGTTGGCCTAGAAGTCCGTGCGCATTTCCGCTTCCTGTCGGCGTGGTTGACATCCGTGATAGAGCGCGGCGCGCGGCACGGGCAACTTCAACTGACGAGTACACCTCGTGCCGAGGCCGAAGCGTTCATGGCGACCGTTCACGGCGCGATGCTTTCGGCGCGGGCCTATGGCGATCCAAAGATATTCGGCGTCGTGACAGGCCCGCTCTTGGAGCGACTCGCTTCGCGCTTCCCTTGTGATGAAAGCCGTGACGGCGATGGTTGCAGTCTTGATGATCGAGATGAAAGGAGGTCAACATGACCCCTTTAGCTTAACCCATCCAGAGCAGGCTACGTACTACTGAGAGATAAGCTCGTATTATGAACAAATCGCTTCATATCTGCCAAATGCCGATACAGGGCATGCCGCGTACACATTGTCTGACTACAGTGAGTACGGCGAAGTTGACCGCGCTTCGACGCTTGATGTCGAGAAGGCAATTGCCGGGTTCAAACAAAGACTAGTGCATGATGAGGCAATCCGCGCTGGCAGGCACATTCTTCATCGTACAGTGAGAATGCCGATGGCTCCATCCATCACCAACGTGACTTGCTGTGTCGCATTAGGTGCGTTCTATTTTCTTGTTTCAGCCATGTGGCTGACCGTGGGCCAATTGCGGAGGAAGGCTGCATAGGCCGGCCATCTTAAGCCATCAACGACTCGATCAGAGATGCTGTTAGCCACTAGTTTCGGCTCGTGCCAATCTACAGACAGCACAGAACAAATCACCCTTGTCCTTAAGGACTGGAAGGAGACAATTATGTTTGGAATTTCACCACTCGGCTGGGTGCATACGCTCAGCAGTTTGCCCGCCATTCCGCTGGCTATATATATGTTTGCTCGCTACGGACGGATTGTGCCTCGTTCAAGGCCCGGTGTCGTCTACTTCATTTCGATGCTGATCGGCGCTGCCACAGTTTTCCCCATCGCACATCAGTCGGCTAGCTATGGTATTGGTGCGGCAACGATCCTGTTGCTGCTCGCCGGATACGGCATCGGGCGTATTTCGAGGTTTGGGCGTGCGGGCAAGTACCTCGAAACAATCTTCCTCAGCCTGACTGCGTTTCTGCTGATGGTACTGACCGTTTCTGAAATCTTGCGCCGTGTTCCAAACGGCCACCCCATAGTCACTGATCTGAAATCACCAATTCTTCTAGGCTCTCAAGCCATTCTTTTCGTCATTCTCATCGTTGGCATGACAGCCCAAATCGTCCATTTGCGCAGGCAGGGCAGGCTTGCGAAATTCGACTCGACTGCCCAGATGTAAGCAGAATGATGTTGAAGGGCAGATAATACGACGGCGTTCAACACCGATGATCGAACGTCAATGGGGAGTGCCGTCCTCGCTAGGGTCGCGCATTCCCCTCGCGTCGCTGATCCAGACGCTCGCCGTCGCCGAATACCTGAACTTCTGCCATGCGGCCAACGCGCTCGGAGTCAGCCTGTCGAGCATCAGCGCCCGCGTGAAAACGCTGGAGGAATACCTTGGCATCCTCTTGTTGGGGTGTCGGAAGATATTAATGAAAACTTCTCTCAATTGTTCATAGCTATGTTAGCTGCAGTCTTTGTTGTTTATTTGATTATGGTACTGGCTTTTGGAAATGCCAGTGCTCCCTTTGCCATCCTTTTCTCGCTTCCCTTGGCGGCAATTGGCGGCCTTCTCGGTCTAGTCCTTACCGGAGAACCGTTAAACGCAACCTCCATGATTGGTTTCCTCATGCTTATAGGAATTGTGGTGACCAATGCTATTGTCCTTATTGACAGAGCGCAGCAGCTCCGTGAAGAAGGCTATATTGTTCGTGATGCGTTGATAGAAGCCGGAAAGGTGCGATTGCGTCCGATCATGATGACTGCCGGAGCGACGATTGTCGCGTTGATACCGCTGGCACTGGGATTTTCCGGCGAAGTTATGGTCTGTTTGGTGATCGGTTCTGTTTTGACCGGTCTTGGGCTTAATTGGACTGTTGCCGAGTTTGCTCCTGGAGAGCAGCCTGCCGCTACGATGGCCACCGCTGCTAACGTCAGGATCAGAGTCTTTCTCATCTTGTTTCCTCCTTTATTTCTCTATTATGCCTCGAGCTCACTGTGGCGCTGACGCGTGAATCGCTGACGGAATCGATATTTCATATTTTCAATGATTTCATAGACAATCGGAACCACAACGAGCGTTGCGCCCCCATAGAGCAAGAGGCTGAAGTAAAGGCGGGAACAACGCTGGACATTATCTCCAAAGCCAATGGCGAAGTTACACAGGTTCTTAAGAGCCGCGGAGACTATGTCAACAAAGGAGATGTGCTTTTTGTTATCGATAGCAAGGCAGCCGAGATTGCCATGAAGAAGAGCGAGGTTTCGCTTAAAAATGCAGGGGAAGCCTTGCAGAAAGTACGGCTGGATAATGAGAATAATCACAAAAATCTACTCGATGATGTAACTCGCGCAGAAACGGCGCTTCAAAATGCAACCCAAAATTATAGCATGAGGTTGATCAATCAAAACAAGCTGTCGATAATGCCGGCATGAGTTTGGAATCCGCCAAAAATAAATTGAGTGCCAATGACAGCTCCAATACCATCGCTTCTTATGAAACCCAGATTGAAACAGCGCAGTTGTCTCTCAATGAAGCTGTGCTCTCCTTGGAAAACTATAATGTAAAAGCGCCGGGAAGCGGCATCCTGACTGATTTCCAAGTTGTCGTCGGCCAGTCCGTATCCTCTTCAGCAGGAAAGGTTGGACAAGTCCAGCAAACCGATCCGATCAAGGTCGCTGCGGAATTGTCGGAAAACCATTACCAGTTGGTGAAAGGCAAGCAAGAAATCGTATATTACGACCCGGATATGCCCGATACCAAGGGAACAGCTAAAATCAGCTACTTGGCGCCAATAATGAGCGCTGCAACAAAAACGTATACGCTAGAGCTGGAAATACCGAACAAAGCTCTGCAGCTTCAACCGGGCAAACGATTCATGGTTCAGCTTACAACGGAAGTGGAAGAGAAAGTGCATGTGCTGCCAACATTAAGCGTTATCCGTGAAGAATCGGATACCTTTGTCTTTATCCGGCAAGGGGATCAATATCTTAAGCGAAAAGTAACGCTTGGACGTATAAATGGGGAATTTCAAGAGGTATTGGCAGGAGTTAATGAAGGCGAGCAGCTCGTGGTAAACGGTCAGAACACTTTGAAGGACGGCCAAAAGGTAGAGAGCTCAAGTTCGACACAATCGTAATGAGGAGAGAAGACGATCATGAAAAACCATGCATGGAAAAAGAATCTTAGTGCTGCAGATTCCCAGGCGGTAAGTATTAAGCACCGGCCGCCTGGTCGTTAACCTGCTTATAAGGGGAGAGTTGAATGAAACTGCATAATAAAGTTGCAATCGTAACGGGTGCTGCATCTGGAATTGGAAAGGCGATCGCGGAGCTTTATGCAAAAGAGGGTGCCAAGGTTGTGGTTGCGGATCTTGATTATCATGCAATTAACGCAGTTGTCGATGGGATAAACCGGGCCGACGGAACTGCGATTGGCGTCGTAGCCGACGTAAGAAAAGAAGGAGATATCCAAACGATGGTGGACGAGGCTGCCAATTCATTCGGAAGTGTGGACATCCTGGTGAATAATGCCGGAATTATGGATGAGTTCCGTCTTGTCGGGACCGTGGAGGATGAGCTTTGGGAACGAGTATTGGCGATCAATCTTACCGGTCCCATGCGCGCGATCCGCAAAGTGATCCCTTTCATGCTTGATAGGGGGGAAGGAGCCATCATCAATATCGCTTCGACTGCCGGCATAACAGGCGGTAAGGGCGGCGCAGCGTATACGTCTTCAAAGCATGGACTAGTAGGTTTGACCAAAAATGTGGGCTATTCCTATGCCAAATCCGGTATTCGGTGCAATGCCATTGCACCAGGAGGCGTTCAAACCAACATCGTAAATTCGATGCCTCATATTGACATGGATGGTCTTGAGACGTTCAAAGAAGGAGCAGGAACGCAGCGAAAGGAGCCGGCCGATCCGCTAGAAATCGCAGCCATTGCAGTCTTCTTGGCATCCAATGATTCTGCTTTCATCAACGGTACCGTTATTACGGCAGACGGCGGTTGGACGGCATATTAATGCCGACTTGCTGAAGTAGAGCCGAATGTAATGTAGTCTCGAACGATTTGTTGAACAACCAATCAACGATTGGTTAAACGATATTGTTGTCGGAATTACCGAACGTCACGGAACAGACTTTATATCTGTTTTAACGCACTATCTGTATCATAAACCAATGACAAAAGTTCACTATTTTGAAACTGGTGACTTAACTATCGAAATTGAAAGCCAATATTGTTTTGATATGTTTATTGATTCTTCAGTTTTGAGTCGTACCAATTATATCTAGGAGAGAGTCTGTTTTTACTTGGTAGATGAGGAGTTCATTAAACTAACGGGTACGTTAGTTCATAATCGATCTAAAAATGCTTTATATATATTTAAAAAGACAAATTCCAACAGATTTTGTGTCTTCTTTGAGATATACTAGTGAATAGTCCGGTTTTGTTGGGGCATTTAAATTTTGGAGGTTATTTACAAATGGAAACAGGTACTGTCAAATGGTTTAATGCGGAAAAAGGTTTTGGCTTCATTCAAAGGGAAAACGGCGACGATGTATTCGTTCATTTTTCTGCCATTCAAGGCGAAGGATTCAAATCTTTGGATGAAGGGCAACGCGTTGAATTCAATGTTGTTAAAGGCCAACGTGGACCTCAAGCGGAGAATGTCGTAAAACTGTAATACTGACATCCAAGCCTGTTCTTGACGATATGTCAAGAGCAGGCTTTTTATTATCTTTTTCCCATGAAGTTACTGAACTAACGGGTACGATAGTTTAATAAACAACTAAGACGCGGCTGCCGGTAATGATCGGCAGCCGCGTTACGCTAACGGGCAGTTTAGTTTTATTAAAATAAAAAGTTCTCAAGCTATTCGTTACTAATAAATGTATAATATTACCATGTAAAGGGGCTGGAATAGTGAATCACAAAGATAACCTCATGATAATTAAAGAACAGTGGGACGCGTATCAAGGAAAATATATGGAAGTAATATTGAAGGATAAACCTGATTATTATGAGTTTTATACAAATGGTGGGGTATCTGATGAGTTTGAGTTTCAATTATTAGGCGATGTACAGGGATTAAGACTACTTGATACTTGTTGTGCTTGTGACGCTAGTCAAGCGTTTTCGTGGACGAACTTAGGTGCGAAGGTCACTGCATGTGATATCAGTGAAGTTGCAATAGAAATAGCTATTGATAATGCGAAAAAAGTAGGTCTTGATATTGATTTTCGAGTGGCTGACGCACAAACGTTAACTCCAATTAATAATGATATGTACGATGTTGTTTATGCCACTTATCTTGTTTGGTATGAGGATATTAAAAAAGCATTCAAAACATGGTACAGAGTATTAAAACCTGGTGGTCGTCTATTGTATGTTGGCCCGCATCCATTGACGAAACTTATAAAGGAAAGTAATGAATTTTTGACGATAAAACGGAATTATCATGATAGATCTCCTCTATACTATAATTTTGATGCAACTGCACCTGGAAGAAAATATGGAGTTGACGTTAATAAGCCAACTGTAAATTTCTTTCATACAATGGGAGATATAATAAATGCAATTTCAGAGGCTGGATTTAGAATAGAAACCATGATTGAAACAGAAGAACGCAGTAAGACAATCATGTCTTACTTACCTATAAGCGTGGCCATTATTGCAAAGAAGCAATTGAACTAACGGGTACGATAGTTCAACCATAACAGGGAGCAGACCAATGCGGCGCTGCTCCCTGTTTCATTGAAGTAACGGGCAGGATAGTTCCAATATGTGGTATATTTAATGGATGTACATCATCCTTTCCACTTTCTTATCTGCGGAGGTTCTTTAGATGCCATATCCGATGGTCCATTTTGCCATTGCTTCAGAACTTTGTTTATGCAAACCAACTCCGAGTTTTTTAATTGGGAGTATTGCTCCTGATGCTATCCATGTAAGAGAAAATGTAACTAGAAAAGATAAGGGGATTACTCATTTTGTACACAAAGATAAATTCCCTAGTATTGAAATGCTTGAGGAAAAATGTTTGTATTATTTAAACTTAAATGATGACGTTGACTGGAAAGATTACACCCTTGGATATTTCGCTCATATTTATGCGGACATTAGATGGACGGACACTGTGTATGCGAATTTTGAACAGGAGTACCAAGGTAACAAAGATGATATAAGGAAGATCTATAATAAGGAGTCGAATCAGGTAGAATTTGACCTAACAAAGAGAGAGAAATGGACAAACGATGTTCTAAACAAGCTACATGTAGCAGATGCTTACACTATTGAGCCATTGTTAACCCAACTAGAAGTAAGTCAATACCGTGATATAAAGCTACAATGGCTACGTAATAGGGAAAATGAACCCCAGATAACTCCTATATACTTAAGAGAGGATGTTATAGAGAATTTTGTTTCTAAAACAACAAGTGAGCTTAACGATTTATATAAAGATTGGAGAGTCGCTGTCTCCGTTGGAACTAGCATCTCTAGCAAGAAATGATTAAGCTAACGGGTACGATAACTTATTCATCCAGATTGTTGAAGTGCTTTTTATAAAGGAGGAGACAATGAAGTTTGTATACGATACCATCTCGTGTGATGTTGAATTGTACTTCAATGACCATGATACAGTGGTAAGATTTTATGATAAACAAAGAGAACAGCATGAAGATGAAATTATCAATTTAGTTCATGTTGATCCTGGTCACGGGTACTTTTGTTTGAAATATAAGGGTAAAGATGCAGCATTACTTAGTGGATTTTTAGATGAAAGCTTTTTTAATTCTGATGAAATAGTCCAGGCAGCAATTAACTTTATCGAAAATGTATTACCAGATACAAAGAATCGCTATGTACCGTATCATATTTCTCGCATAAGAAAAACGAGTTTTTCAGAATACAATGGCGAATATTAATAGTTCAAGGAACCATTGCGCTAACGGGTACGTTAGCTCAATAAATAAATATAACGCAGCTGCCGGCATAGAACGGCAGCCGCATTGCCTTTCATGACATCAAAATTTAGTCTATGACCCTGCATATATTAATAATTTTCCCCGCGATAATAGCGCTTAAGTTTTTCTTCCAAATGAACGAGCTGCGCTTCCTTCTCCTCAATATCTTTCAGCAGCTTTTGCTTTTGATCTTCAATCAGTTTGATTCTCTCTGGCAGGGTGGAGGTTCCTTCGTTCACCATATCATAATACTTTTTGATGTCCTCCACACTCATCCCGGTTTCACGAAGACATTTGATAAAAACCAGCCAGCTCAGATCATCATCCGTATAAAGACGGTTATTCTGCTCGCTTCGGGCAGCGGGTTTCAAGAGTCCCTTTCTTTCGTAAAAGCGGATCGCTCCAATATTGATTCCGACTTCCTTCGCCACTTCTCCAATCGTTAACATACTAACCCTCTTTTATAAAAAATTAATTGTTGACCTACACTTAGTGTAGCATAGTAACTTATAAATCGTTAAAGAAAAATCAATTTAGGGAAAGAAGGATTCGCATGAAAATGACCGCCTTTGTAACCGGAGCAAATAAAGGAATCGGAATTGAAATCGTTAAGCAGTTAGGTGAAGCAGGCTGGAAAGTCCTCCTTGGCGCACGCAGTGTCGAACGGGGTGAAGCAGCCGTTTCCGAGTTAACTTCCAAGGGGTTAGACGTAGAATTAGTACAAATCGACATGGGTGACTTGAAAACCATCGAACAAGCAGCCGATACAATCAACAGGAATTATCCGGACTTGAAGCTTCTGATCAATAACGCTGGCATGCCGGGCGCTTTCTCCCGTTCTTTTACGGATACCAAAGAGGAGGATCTACGGAATGCCTTCGAAGTTAACTTTTTCGGGACCTTCCGTTTGAACCAGCACTTGTTCCCGTTAATCAAAGATAACGAAGGCACAATCGTCAATGTATCGACCGACATGGCTTCTCTGAACCATATGCAAAATGCTGAATTTACTTTAAACGCGTTCGATTATAACTCATCTAAAACGGCCAACAATGCCATGACACTTTCAATGGCTTATGAAGTCAAAAACAGTGGCGCTCAAGTATTCGCGGTAACGCCTGGATTCACCTCAACAGATCTTAACGGAAATGCCGCCGGCGGTAAATCGAAAGAAGCCGCCGCTGCGATTATAGTGGGTTATGCAACAGATAGTAAACGTCATAATGGCGAATTCTTGGATGAGAAGGGCGTTTACGCCTGGTAACTCGCAACTGCCGAAAGCAAAAACTCTTGCTGCCCATATCGTGGATAAGAGTTTTTTGCGTACAAGATTCTAGGCAAACTAAATTAAGCATATCGGGGTTGGGGTTAACCCACTATTCAACTAATGGGTATGATAGCTGATTAAACAACCAAGACGCTACTGCCGGCATTAATCAGTGGCCGCGTTATGCTTCGGGTAGGATAATGCAATCATTTATGATGCGGTTCTCCGCGCTGTCTGTAACGGCAAGTTCCAGGGCCATCTTTTTGGGATGGCCCTTCTTTGATCTCGCTTTGATCAACTAATAATATCCGCTATAGCTTTGTTCCACGCTTCGAAGTATTCACCAATCGATTGATATCGATCATCTTTTTGTGTACTAACAGCTTTCAATGCAACCGTAAATAATTTTGTGCGGTAGGCAGTCTAGGATCTGTTGGAAGCATTGCAAAAACAGGGAACAGACTGCCTTGGCAGCTGATCCCTGTTTCTTTACTGTCTGCTAATTCGAATTCTAACGATGGCTTATCGGTTTACCTTGCGCTCCGTTCGAAACAGCTTCCCATGTCTCCCAAGTGGCTAAACGATCGGCATAGGTTCCGCGCACCAAAGGCAAGACCCCAGCGCCGACCGCAAACCGCAGAGGTGGGTCCTCGGCGTCTACGATTTGAAGAATCGCTTCGGCCGTCGCCTTCGGATCGCCTCGTTCTTCGGTCGATAATCGAATGGACACCCGATTTCGAAGTTCAGCGTAAACTTCCAATACCTGTGATGTCTTCATGGACAAGGGGCTTCCAAAGTCGGTGGCAAAGGCGCCCGGCTCGAGCAACGTGACCTTAATGCCGAAGCCTTTAACCTCTTGAGCGAGGCTGTCGTGCAGTGCTTCGACTGCCCATTTGGAGGCGCAATAGAAGCCAATGAGCGGCGCCGCAACAAGACCCATGGCGCTTGAGACGCCGAGAATGTGCCCGCTGCCCTGTGGTCGAAGCAGAGGTAGGGCAGCTTGGATGACACGAAGCGTACCAAAGTAATTGGCGTCAAATAGTTCGCGGACGGCGGATTCGTCAGCCTCCTCAGTCGTGCCAACCAGCGTGTAACCGGCATTGTTTAGGACGACGTCCAGCCTGCCGAAATGCGCATGAGCCTGCTGAACGACATGCTCGACCTGCCGGGAATCCGTTACATCGAGCGTTAAGGGGAGAACAGCGTCTCCAAAACGTTCCTTAAGGTCGACGATGCTTTCCAGTGTGCGAGCGGTCGCGGCAACCTTATCCCCGCGAGAGAGTGCGGCCTCGGCCCAAATGCGTCCTAATCCGCGAGAGGCTCCTGTAATGAACCAGACTTTGTTTTCCATAGTATTCTCCTCCAATACATTTCCTGTCTGTAGTATTTTTAAAGCTTCTGTTTTCCCTTTCGTTCTTCTCTAATGTTACAGTTTAGTAGCTTGATACGGAATTTCAAATAAGTTAGCATGGTATTAACTTATGGTTTATGCAAAAGGAGGGGCCTTCCTGAATGATTGAGCAACTGAAGACGTTTGTTCAAGTGGCGGAGTCCGGAAGCTTCTCTAAGGCAGCCGAAAAGCTTTTTATTTCTTCAACTGCTGTGATGAAGCAAATGAATTTGTTGGAAAAGCAAGCCGGAATCCCGCTTTTTATCCGTACCAACCACGGTGTCAGGCTCACAAAGGCAGGAATAAGTTTTATCAAAGATGCGAAATTTATGCTGCAGTATTTTCAAGAATCTCTTATCCGCATGCATCAGTCCGCACAGGCAAATCGGCATATTGTTCGAGCGGGCACTTCTATGCTTAACCCCTGTAAGGTTTTGATTGATTTGTGGAATGGAATTAGCGACCTATACCCGCAATTCGGAATAAACATCGTTCATTTCGAAGATGACGCACATACACTCCCAACAACTTACCGCATGATAGGCCAATCACTCGATATCATTGCGGGGCCATTTCTTACAGATAACTTGAAGGATTACTACCGTGTGCTTGAACTGGGGAGTTACCGAGTTTGCTTTGCCGTATCTCGGCAACATAGGCTGGCTTCAAGAAAAACACTTTCTGTCAAAGATTTGTATGGGGAAAAATTGGCTGTAGTGAATGGTGGGGAAAGTGCCGTCATTCATGACATACGTGATTTCCTGATAATGAATCATCCTCAAATACGAATTAAGGATGTTCCGCGTCTCTATGATCTTGATGTGTTTAATCGCTGCGAGGAAAGTAATACGGTTATGCTAACATTGGAGGCGTGGGCAGATATTCATCCATCCTTGGTGACGATCCCTAGTGATTTAGATTTCGCAGTTCCATATGGTTTGATATATCCATTACATCCGTCCAAAGAAGTTGAGCAATTCTTGGAAATCATAAAAGAAATACAAGGTAATGTTTTACCTAAGGTTGAGTGATGTCGAGGCGCGACGATTGTACCAAAGGCAGGTCGAAAGGGTGACAGATAACGAGGCTATTTTAGTTAACGGTGAAGTAGTAAAAAAAATCACCGAGATTACTTGAAAATTAGACGGGGTTTTCATATTTTTATAATTTACTCTAACGGGTACGTTAGTTCGATGAATAACCAAGACGTGGCTGCCGGTATGGAACGGCAACCGCATTATACTAACGCGCAGTTTTGCTCAGTGTGGATGAAACTACTTTTAATAAAGATTACCTTGTAAATATTTATCCATTTTGTATTATGTAGAGAATGAAACTCACAAGGGAGATAGTATGGATGTCTATGATAGTTCGACCTTATAGTTCGGATTTAGAGGATAGTGTAATGAAACTAAGCCATAAAGCATGGGCACTTTTTAAACACAACAAAGATTTTGAGCATCAAAAGATGAGCTGTGTATTCAACGAAGATAGTAAACTCATCACTGTAGGATATGTGCGTCAAGGAATAGCTGATGACTACAACGTAATGGAAATTGTGATTCATGTTAACGAAGAGGGTTCTGAGCGAATTGATGAAGTGAGGAAAATAATATACCCTTCATTAGTTGATATCTGTTTAGCGATTCGTAATCCTGGAAAGAAAACAAAGTTGGTTGCGTGGGATGATTTTGATGGTGATAGGGAATTTTTCATAGAACAAGGTTTTTCTTCTTCCTATCAAAAGTTTTACTTTGCAAAGCAATCGTTGAGTGAATGCATTCCTAAATTCAAAATGCCAAGTGGTGTTACTATACGTCATCATTCCATGAAAACAAAAGAGGAACGAGTAAAATACACTGAACTTGAAAAGCAGTTTTATCAAGGTGTTGTAAATAGAAGCATCAATATGCTGGAATGGATGATGGGGGGACCAGAATTACACACCATTGGGGCGTATGAAGGCGAGGAACTTGTTGGAAGCGTTATGTGTTGGCAAACTGGTGCGGTTGAAAGGTTGTTTGTAATCCCACGATGGAGAAACAAGGGACTTAGTGAGTTTCTAATAACTAAGGCATTTGAATATCATCTAAAAAACGGGCGAATTAATGTTGAGACGTTGGTAAATGAACAAGAAAAGGATAAGTTACTTTTGTTGGAATCAATGGGTTACAGTTTTCCTGTGAAACTGGAACTTCTGGCACTCGATATTCAATAGAAAAGACCAAGGAATTATTGAATGTGTGATTCCGCTAACGGGTACGATAGCTTAATAAACAATGTACAACGACATTAATACAATGTGGCAAGCTGCCAATTTGGCTGTCTTCACCTTGCTATTTGCAAGGTTTTAGGAAATTTTCTTTATCCTCAACAGTCTAATAATCTCATTGACATTACTTGACCTTAGGAAGTAGCCAACATCAGTGAATTTAGTACCGGCCTTAATGACTTCTCGGTGGTCAAATGTTAAGAGGTCACTTTCATGGTCCAATTTAAAAATAACACACTTTTCAAAGATGTCTTGGAAAGTCCCGCGAGATTTTTCGAACACAAGCACAACGAAATCATCTCTTTTCTTTAAAAGATAATACAAATAACCATTTTTAAAAATGTAGTGTGAATTTGACATTCGGCTTTCCCCTTTCTATCTCAACAACATAACCCATCAGATTATTACATAATAGATAGCTAAGCTAACGGAGTGATTAGTTTAATTGCATTGGATTATTATTAAGCAAGGTATTCTATTCTAGGGGGGATTATTTGTTAAGTAACATTAAAGAACTGTTTAACGATTTGGACCTTTTTTCTAAGAAAGTTGCAGGGGTAAATTTATCAACAATTATATTTGAACAATACAATTTTTCAAAGGGTTATATGGCGATAGATACAATTTTTACAAAGAGTGACCAATTCTTGAGTATTAACGAGGCATTTTCAGCGATTTTTTGTAAAGACTTACATGACATGCATGAATGGGATATTACTAAACAGCCTTCTTCTGATGATTTGCAGTGGCTTAAGGCTCTAAAAGAAATATGGATACCTGAAAATTATTTAAAATTTGAAGGTATTCAGTTGGAGTTCGTTAATATAGATTATTTTATTAATAGAGTAGAAAGTGATTTAGATAGCTTAAATGTATCAAAAAAAGAAGTTAGTAATTTATTGAAAAAAATTACTGATAATCCGGAAGTGCTAAGATTAAAAAAAGGACACGTATATGATAAGTTTTTTTGTCAAAACAATGATTATTACTTCATATATGAATGGGGAATTTATGCTTAACAAATGAATGTACAATGCTTACTTCTAACGAATACGATAGTTAAATATAAAGGGTTCCACATATTATTCATGACTAAAATACGGAACCCTTTATTATGACTGATATTTATTAATTTAGGTCTTGATAAACTAAGTAAAAAATGTTGTAGACTGGCCACTGGCGTTAAGCTAACGGGTACGATAGCTGATTAAACAACCAAGACGCTATGCCGGCATTAATAAGTGGCCGCGTTATGCTTCGGGTAGGATAATGCAATCATAGCTTTTATGATACGGTTCTCCGCAGATGAAAGGGTGATATTGCAATGCAATTCAAGTTGTATACGGATGTGCATGAGTTTTACAATGATACCTATGATGTGCTGATGCGGCATGAAGCACAAAATTTGATTCCTCTTGGCAATATCATAATTGGGCATGAAGGAAAAGACAAAACAGACTGGCGTGACCCTGTAAATTGGCTTATGGCAACTATTTCGGATGCTAAGGGCATACAACTTACCGCCATAATGACACCGCCACACAATATTACGCTTTATGCAACAGACAACATAATTAACCCAGAAGCTATAAACTGTCTGATAGATGGGCTGAAAGACCGTGAAATTCCAGGTGTGATAACTGAAATAACCTTGGCAGAGTATTTTGCCAAAGAATATACCTTGCGCAAGGGAATAACCTTCAAAACAACCATGAGCCAACGTATATATGAACTTACGGCAGTGAACCCAGACATTCAAAAGGTTGGTATCGTTCGATTGCTAGATGAAAAGGATATTCACTTTTTCCCATACTGGGCTGAAGCATTTTATGCAGCGGGGAGTTATGGCAAAACAGAAATGTCCATCCCGCAAGATGCAGACCCTTACCTCTACCGAATAGCATCGAAAAAACTCTATATTTTAGAGGACAACGGGATACCCGTTTCTATGGCAGGATATACAAGGGAAATGCAGACGGCTATTGGCGTGGCATTTGTATATACCCCTCCATATGAGCGCAGGAAGGGTTACGCTACTTCAATTGTGGCGCAAATAAGCCAACTTGCATTGGATAAAGGGTTTACTAAGTGCGTTTTATATACGGACTTAGCAAATCCCACATCTAATAGCATCTATCAAAAGATAGGCTATATGCCAATTTGTGATTCGCTCCAGTTAAAATTTGAATAGTTGAATGATGCGGACAGAACTTCTACTACTTTAGAAAATAAGAGCATAATATACAGTAAAGATACGGCGGCGCGTTATGGTGATGTCGTTTTTTCGTGAACCGAAACTTACAAGTCTGTTTATGAGTGAGGAAGCTTAGCCAGCAAATAATTAAATTTAGAAACAATAGTAACATTATCAACAGCAATTTTGGCCAACAGGTTCTGATAATATCCTGTAGGCATAGCAGCCAGAAGGTTTCCTGCGTTCTGGTTCGTTTTCCACTTATTGAATATAACTATCCTTAATCCATCTTTATACGATGCCGGTTCCTTATACTCCATAAGAGCAGACGCTGGGACTTCCCTTCCTGTAAATGCCAAATAAATCTCCCTTAATATTTGCAATTGTCTCCGTTCATCTTCACGTATGGAAGTAATCACGCTGCGGTCTTCCTCAGATGGTGCCAGTTCAAGAAGCTTCTCGTAGAACTTTTCTGCATTGCTCTCACCAGCCACAGCTTCCTGAATAAAATGCAGCGATTCCTGCAATACATGATAAGGCGATTGCAAGCCATTTTGTCGAAATCTCCACCCCATCGAATAGTAAGGCACAGATCTTGCAGCATTAGTTTCGTCATTAATTCTATAATACAAAAGGACTCCCCCTTAATATGGAATTCTATGCATTATATGCTGATCACGCCTAAGAGTTATTGCAATTAGTGGGGTAAGTAGTCTTCAGACACAATACCCGTTAGAGCAAGCATCTCAATTATCTGTAAGATAGTAGAATCACTATCGCATATAGTAGTAAGACTAAATTTCGATGAAGGGTAAAATACTTGTCACCATTGGTTGCACTAACGGGTACTTAACTCTCGTTTGACATTCTTTTAAGCGCAATTATATAATTAGGTTACCAACCTATTTAATTATTGAATTAATTGGTTCCCAATGTATTTTTTCAGAAGCAAATATCAACTATAGGAAGAAAGGAGTGAGCGAGAATTGACGGAGGAGCTGCAGAGAATCGCCAAGCAGTTAATGGAATCGTTCATCCAATCGCGCAGCCGTGGGAATATGATGCAGAATCGAGGTACGTTTAGCCAGAAGCCCGGTGAGATTATGGTGCTCTATTCTATCAGCTTGTATACGAAGGATGACGTGCCGGGAATGATGGTATCGGAAATTAGCGACAAATTGAATGTTACCTCGCCAACGGTAACCCAGCATATCAAGAGTCTGGAGATACAAGGTCTGGTCGAGCGCCATGCCGATGCTGTCGATCGCCGGGTGGTAAGGATTCGACTCACGGACAAGGGCAAGAAATACATTCAACGAATTAATGAGGCGCGCCTCAATATGTTCGTCGGCCTTGTGGAGCACCTGGGAGTAGAAGAGAGCCAGCACTTAGCCGAGACCATGAAGAAAGCTTCGGACTATTTGTTGAAACAAAAAGAGATGCATATGCGGAATTACATGGAGAACGGAGATGATGAGGGATGAGTAAGCTGCTTGTATATTTGAAACCGTTTCGCGGGTTCGTTGCTCTGGTACTGGTTCTTGTATTCTTACAGTCGTTATCCGAGCTGTACCTGCCGACGCTCATGGCGGACATTGTTAATATCGGTGTCCAGAATGGCGATACCTCCTATATTTTTAAGATGGGAGGGTGGATGCTGCTCGTAGCGGCCTTCGGGGCCCTCTGTACGATCATTGCAAGCTACTTTTCCGCCAAAGCGGCTACAGGATTTGGCAGGGATCTTCGAAGCAAGCTATTCTCGCAAGTGAGCGGCTTCTCGCAGCAGGAATTCGATAAGCTCGGAACTGCGTCGTTGATCGTACGTACGACGAACGACGTTACGCAAGTGCAGCAAGTACTCATTATGATCATGCGGATGATGATTGTCGCGCCGATGATGGCCATAGGAGGCATTATTATGGCGCTCTCGAAGGACGCGACGCTGGCGCTCGTCATCATCGGCATTATGCCGATTTTGGCGCTGGCTATTTTCCTAATCGCCCGTAAGGGCGTTCCGTTATTCAAAGCGATCCAGATCAAGCTGGATAAGCTCAATCTTGTGCAGCGTGAAGGCTTGACGGGCATCCGCGTCATTCGCGCATTCAATCGCATCAACTATGAGAAGCGTAAGTTTGATACGGCGAACCGGGATTTAACCGATACGTCCCTAAAGGTGAATCGAATCATGGCGCTGATGATGCCGACCATGATGCTGATTCTTAACTTTTCGTCGATTGCTATCGTATGGTTCGGCGGAATTCGAATTGATCAGGGACACATGCAGGTCGGTGACCTGATGGCTTTTATTCAATATGCAATGATGATTCTGTTCTCCCTCATCATGCTGTCGTTTATTTTCGTTATGCTGCCTCGTGCCGCGGCATCGGCCGCACGTATCCGAGAAGTGTTGGAGCTAAGCGGAAGCATCCGGGAGACGGAACAGCCGACGCAGCCGGGACGAAGAGGGCTCGTCGAATTCCGCGATGTGACTTTCCGCTATCCGGGAGCCGAGCAGGCGGCGCTTCAGAACATCTCGTTCAAGGCGATGCCGGGTGAAGTGACGGCTATTATAGGCGGTACCGGTTCAGGGAAGTCGACACTGATCAGCCTGATCCCTCGCTTCTATGACGTAGAAAGCGGCAGCGTGTTAGTAGACGGCGTTGACGTGCGGGAGATGGCTCAGGAGAGCTTGCGCCAAAAGATAGGCTTCGTCCCGCAGAAGGCGGTACTGTTCTCCGGCACGATCGCCGACAATATCCGTTACGGCAAGGAGGATGCCGACGACGAAGAAGTGCGCCATGCAGCGGAGGTTGCACAAGCGCTGGACTTCGTCATGAAGATGGAAGGCGGCTTCGACGCACGGATCTCGCAAGGGGGATCGAACGTATCTGGAGGGCAGAAGCAGAGGCTATCCATTGCTCGCGCCTTAATTCGCAGACCGGAAATCTACGTGTTCGACGACAGCTTCTCGGCACTCGATTACAAGACGGATGCGCAGCTGCGCAAGGCATTGCAAGCAGAGACGGGAGAGGCGGCCGTCATTATCGTTGCGCAGCGAGTCAGCACCGTGGTCGACGCAGACCGCATTATTGTGCTTGAAGATGGCCGTATAGCAGGGAACGGCACTCATCAGCAGTTGCTGCAGGACAACAAAGTGTATAAGGAAATCGTAGCTTCGCAGCTGTCGGAGGAGGAGATTGCATGAGTGAATACAAGCATGATTCGCATCGGCCTCAAGGACCGAGAGCGGGCAGGGGCCCCATGGGTGGCGGTCCGATGGGCGGACATCCGGGTATGCCGGCAGAGAAAGCGAAGGATTTCAAAGGCACGTTGAAGCGGCTGCTAAGTTATCTCAAGCCGAGCAAATATCAATTGATCGCCGTCTTTGTAATGGCGATTCTAAGCACCGTATTCTCGATTCTTGCTCCTAAGATCATGGGCAATGCGACGACCAAGCTGTTCGAAGGTGTAATGGCGCGAATGAATGGTGTAGATGGAGCTGCCATTGATTTCGCATATATCGCAAACATCATCGTCATTCTAATCGGCTTATATGTGTTCAGCTCCATCTTCGGTTATGTCCAGCAGTATATTATGGCCGGCGTCGCGCAAAAGACCGTGTACGACATGCGCCGCGATGTCAATGATAAGCTATCGCTTTTGCCGCTCAAATATTTCGACGCCCGCACACACGGGGAGACGCTTAGCCGCATTACGAATGATGTGGACAATATCGGCAATACGATGCAGCAGAGCTTGACTCAATTAATCACCTCTCTTGTGACGATTGTCGGAGTGATTGTGATGATGCTGACCATCAGTCCTTTGCTTACGCTGATCTGTATCGTTACACTGCCGCTCAGTGCGGTAGTTACGGCCAGGATCGCAAAGCGATCGCAAGGCTACTTTGTGGGCCAGCAACGGACGCTAGGCGAGCTTAACGGTCACGTGGAGGAAATGTACTCCGGTCACAAGATCATTAAAGCTTTCGGGCATGAAGATAGATCCGTCAAGCAGTTTAATGAAATTAATGAACGCTTGTATGACTCGGGTTGGCGCGCGCAATTCGTATCGGGCGTCATGATGCCGCTCATGAGCTTTATCGGCAATATCAGCTATGTGCTTATCTGCGTGGTTGGCGGTATTCTGGTTACCGGACAGCGAATTGCGATCGGTGATGTGCAAGCGTTCATTCAATACGCCAGACAATTCTCTATGCCGATCACCCAGGCTGCGAACATTGCGAATATTATTCAATCGACCGTTGCTTCGGCTGAGCGCGTATTTGAATTAATGGACGAAGTAGAAGAGGAACGTGATGCGGACAATGTGATGGAGCATGGGAAGCCGCAGGGCGCGGTTCAGTTTGAGCACGTGCAATTCGGATATAAGGAAGACGAGCTGCTTATGGACGATCTTAACATTGATGTGCTTCCAGGGCAGATGGTGGCTATCGTTGGCCCTACGGGCGCCGGCAAGACGACATTGGTCAACCTGTTAATGCGTTTCTATGAAATTAACGGCGGCCGCATTGCTATCGACGGCATAGATATTCGCCATATGGAGCGAGGCAAGCTGCGAAGCCTGTTCGGCATGGTGCTGCAGGATACGTGGCTATTCAACGGCACGATTCGCGACAATATTGCCTATGGACGGGAGGAGGCGACAGAGGAAGAGATCGTGCAAGCTGCCGCGGCTGCGCACGCGGACCATTTCATTCGTACGCTGCCGGAAGGGTACGATACGATTCTGAACGAAGAAGCGTCGAACCTCTCACAAGGGCAGAAACAGCTGTTAACGATAGCGCGAGCCGTCCTGGCCGATCCATCGATACTTATCCTCGACGAAGCGACAAGTAGTGTCGATACGCGTACGGAGGTTCATATTCAGGCTGCAATGTCTAAGCTAATGGTAGGTCGAACCAGCTTCGTCATCGCCCATCGACTGTCGACGATTCGCAATGCGGATTTGATTCTCGTGATGAACAAAGGCAACGTCATCGAGAAGGGAACGCATGAAGAACTTCTTGAAAAAGGCGGTTTCTATGCCGATCTATACAACAGTCAGTTCAGGCATTCAGTGACGGAAGAGGCTATTTAGTTCTAGCAACAGCTAATTACGAAGAATAATGAGAACGTACAAAACTCCGAAACGAGTTGCTTGTACGTTTCTTTTTTTCTAGTAGCTAAGTATTCTGGCGGTATAGCAGCTTTTTTTATGTAGTATCTTGTCGGTTGAACACAATGTAACGGAATATTACGAATCTCGCAATGATTTATTGTTTCTATTAAAACACACCGTACGAAATTCAATTCGTAAGGTGACAAAACCTTAATCTCATTAAGAGCCGCGTAAGTCGCGGCTTTTTCGTTTTATGATATAAGGTTCTTGTCAAAATCAAATGACAAGAACCTTATATCATTCCCGATGCCAACCGCACACCGCCTCCTAGTTAAAAAAAGAACCAGGCAAGCCATATCCTGTTATCCCTTATGCTTTTGTTTTATGGAAACAAGCATTGCAAGGAGAGGAATAAGTTTAACAATATCAATAAGAAAGCACCAGGTCAGTGTTATGACGCTGCGTATAATGGCAATGTCTCAGGGGTTCACTGGGATATGGTGTTCATACAAAGACCTGTGTTTGTTTGTCATTCCAGAATTAGAACCCCTGAATCAGAAAACTTAAATAGTCGGCTCGATTTATTCTCTTAGCGGTCAAAAGGGCATGGTATAGGCTGCCTTGCCCCCCCTCCCCCCCCAGGCGCTTCGCTTGGTGGCAGCCTCGGCAAGCCTTCCATTCCCGACCGGCCCACCTTGCGGCATAAAGCCTCGCCTTTGCAGGTAAGTACTAGGTATTAGACATTTTATTAAAAGGCTGTTTTCATAAGCAATTGTTGCTAGCGGCATATAAAAAGGGTTCAGAGACCATTTAGATAATCTTCACCTGATGGTTATTTTGTTTGATTTTTTTGTACGACTGTACTAAAATATATCCATGAGTAAAAAAAATAAACCAACCAATCAAAAAGAATTGTCGTTCATCGAAAAAGCCCGCAGAGCTCAAATTGTGGAATGTGCGATTGAAACAATCGCAGAAGTAGGTTACACTCAAGCCTCTTTAGGAGAAATTGCAAAACGCGCAAAAATCAGCAAGGGGGTTATTTCTTATCACTTTGTAAATAAAGAGGAATTATTGGAGCAAATAGCTATCGAATACTATATAGCTTGGCAATCTTACATTGCTCCACGAATAGAAGCTCAAAAATCTCCTAAAGAAATGCTTCGAGTGTATATTGAATCCAATCTTGAATTCATAGATGAAAATCGGCAGCATGTTTTCGCTGTTATAGAATTGGTTTCTAAAAAGATAACTGCTGATGGTAAACTTCAGTTTTCAGCAGACCATGATGAAGCTGTTTTACTTCCAATTGAAAATATTCTCACCCTAGGGGTGCAAGAAGGGCTTTTTCGGGAATTTACCAAAACATCGGCAAGGGTGATGGCGTTAACAATTAGAAATGCCATTGACGGGTTCACCATGGAATTAATGAGAAAGCCTCATTTGGATGTTCAGGAATATACGAGAGAACTGGTTACAATCTTCGATATATCAACTAGAAAGTAAGGTGTTGCTTAGGAGGGGTATCAATGTTTTACTATGATGTACTTTGTTTTAGTTGTAAAAAAACATTCAGGGCATACGAAGGTTCACTGAAATATAAACAAGCGAAGGAAAGAAAGGTTAAGTATTTTTGTTGCGAAGATTGCGCTGGTAAAATACGCATTGAAGCAATTTTAAATTTTTTTAGAAAAGAATAACGGGTAAAGCCGCTTCCTGCCGGAAGAGGCTGCTTTACACTTCACATGAACATTTGACTACAATTAATTTGTAATTTTTTATACGCAATTAAAGCATTCACCTCCTGTTTGTAACGTTGTTCTGATGGATTTTGGGTCAGATTCTGTTGATTACTCTATTGAAAAAGTTAGTGTATGTACGCTTTGAATTGATTTTATTAAATCGGTATCGGATTAAGTTCTTATCGAATTTGAATGACAGGAACTTTATCCCGTTCCCGATTTTGAGAAGAACATAATCTCATTCCCGTCATAGGTGGAAGGTAAGATTATTGCTCAATCGGAGAAGCCGACATGCCAAGTCTTTAACATCTCTTGAGCTTTTTGCGGATCATCCATGAATAGAGTCCGATACTCCAGCATCTTGTTAAGGGTGTCCAGCATTTGGTCCGTTATTGCTTAAACTAACGGGTACGATAGTTAAATGAAAAGGGAGGAATGTGCCGTGTGGCAGCTACTCCCTATTTTTATAGCTTAGAGGACGAGAACAGCGTTTTTCCTCTAAGCTATAAAATGGTCTCGTCGAATGAGCATCGTCTGTAAGGTAGAGGTAAAAATCGCGTATTTGGTAGTATAATGGTGAGAGTAAATATTCAGAAAGCAGGATGTGTGATGAAAAAGATATTGATAACTGACGATACGATTCGAATCCTCGCTGTTTTATTTCCAGGGTCGAACCACCATAAAAAACGGCGTGTTTATTCCAATTGCGTTCCTTGCCAGTATGGAAAAGTAGAAAAACCACTAAACCCAAACATGAGATACTTTTCATGCCGGGGTTGCGGTTAAAAGACCATGGATGTTACCCTTCATTCGTTAACCAAGAGGCATCATAAAACAAAGTCACACTAACTCCCGAAACACCATCTACTGGATCGCCATAGTCATATCTTGCGATAATCTTTCCCTTCTTGTATACGTAGCCGTGAAAAAATTCGCCTCTCTGTGTAAATCCTGCCGTTTCCAATGTGGTTTGCAGCGATTTTATATGAGCGTCTCTGCTATCAGTATTAACGAAGAAGCTCAATGTCAGCATATCATCCAAAGCGGCAATATCCATCTTTTTCGGCGGAGTACCAATCGGTATGCTGAAATCCGGCGTAGTATCCTTATATACATTTATAACCTTGTTGATGAGGGATGGGTCAAACACATATTTTACCTTAGGCTCCGCCATTATATTGGGTAAATTTCCATCTGATGAATTCGCGTAGACCACTGTCAGATCATCGTCTATGCCATGTTCAACCGACCATGTCATAAGAGTGTTATCGCTTGCACGGCCATAAACGTCATTTTCCGTTTTGCCAAAAATCCTTTTGATTAAAGCGCTATCGGTAATCTGCCCATAGCCCGCGTCTGATAGCAATTGTGGAACATCTAAGAGTGGACTTGTAAGTTTATATACGAATGTCAGTTTTTGATAGCTATCTTCAATCTTCACAAAATAAGGCTGTGTATCGACTAACGCCGGTGCATTTTTATAAGCAGCAGTAACTTGGTCGAAGTATGATGTATCAAAGGCATGTACCCTGACATCGGCTGATATTGGTTTACCTTCCGGCTCATGACTGACCGAAACCACATGATCTGACCCCACGGATTCCGTTGGTTGAATTGCCGGCGTGTTTTCCGTATTAATTGGCGGTACGCTTGTATCAGCTGAGCAAGCCGTTATTGCCATGAGCACGATGGTTAAAGTAAGTAACGTGCCGTACAACCTACTTGTAAAACGCCAAGCAGAATGATAATTTATTGTCACAAAGAACCTCATCATCGAAACCTCTTTCCCGGTTGCCGCCTTGTTGAACGTATAACTCGTCGTTTTTCCGTCCGGCTCTTGCGCGCTCTTCAGCCGAGTTAGCACACTCTATATATACTATAATCCAAATAATAACATTCGTCATTCATCTGATGACACAAACATTATCCCATAAGTTCATTGGCGTATTATTATGTAAATACAGTTGGTTGAAAATATACGAAAGGTATAGGAGTAATCATGAAATTTCAGATAATCTGGAATGCATTTTTTAAAGTTAAAAATGAGGAAAAGGCAGATCGACTTATTAATCATATTGAAGTAAGAACAGGTCACCCAATTGTGTCAAAACTGTTTGAAAGATCGAAAAAGGAGCCTTCACTTTTAGGAGTAACGTTTGTAAGTTAAAAGATGAAATGACTATGGAGGCAGCTGTTTTCAAACACTTCAGCTAATTAATTTACTGGGTTCTGCCTGGACAGTCAATAATCCTCTAATAACAAAGGATACAGAGTATCCCTCAAAGGTTCTACTTTCTTTTGAAGGCTTTCACAGTAATCCATCATTTACTGGTCTAACGTGGGTTCGCTTCTTATTAGAAACGGATACGAAACTCGAATATGGATGGGAGCATTCTAGCGCTTACGGGACTCATTTTGTAAATCAGTTAGAATAACCAGTGTATCTATTTCAAAGACAGTTTCTTGTTGAACTAAAGGGTACGATAGCTTAATCAAAAGCATGTCTGATTAGCAAAGTCATAATTTTAAATTACTTAATGAAGAGGAGATCGGTTTGAAAAAATATGTATTATTATGCTTTCCATTGCACTCGTAATGGTGACAGGCTGTTCTATGAACAATAAGGTTGGCTCAGTAGAGTCTTGAGATTATACAGAGGGTTACGTTATTTCGAAAGAGAATGGCAGGGTCCTGATTGTGCGAGAAAGGGTTAATAATATCGAAAAAACTCCACTCAATAAAATTTTAAAGGAAGCTCAACCAAACGCGATCTGGCTAACAGTAAATAATGCTGACTACGATAAAGTAAATATTGGAGACAAGGTGAAAACTTCCATTGACGGGGTTATATTTAAATCTTACCCCGCCAAAGCGAAAGCAAACTCCCTAACTATCACAAAACAATAAGGTTATTGATGGAACAATCGATTAAGCTAACGGGTACTATAGTGCATGAACAGTGACCAGATCGTCGCGGCAGTTGTTCCCTATTCTCATTAATAATTGAGCTCATATAGTGTGAAAGATGGTTACCTGATTGAAATGTATAGTGGAATACCTGGATCATACGTACGGGGATAGAGCTTGCTGATGGGTCTGAATTAACAGCTGATTAGAAGCCAAGGAGAATTTAATATGAATAGCTCTTATGAATTGGAAATCATACCAGGGACAAGGATAGGCAAATTCCATTTAGGGTGGGAACTTAATGAGCTAATTAAACATTTAGACTTTGAATATACAATCGAGCATTATCAAGATCAAGATACCACTTTAATTAAGAGTAATGATTTTTGGTTTACCTTGGATAAAACTAAAGGTCTGCACACGATTTATGCCAGTGGTAATTTTAAGGGAAAGTACAATAATCTTATAGGTTTAGGCACAGTCTTAGCTCAAATTCATGGAGTGAGTTTTGAGGTAGATGAGGAGTTTTTACAGGATACTATGTGGTGGCGGTTTAAATTAACCAATGTAACAGGAATTCATTTCGTGCCAGAGAAGGAATGGGACGATACAACACCTATAAGATCAATTCACGTTTTTTATTGACGGGTAACTTATTAAGCAAATTATTACGCTAATTCAATAAAACTAGCAGCAGTCCGGGACTGCCGCTGGTTTTATTTTGGGATCATCTTATTGCATAATTCAGAGAAATAGATGAATTCCTAATGTATTTTTCATAAGGGACTGGGGACAACATTGATCGCAATCCATGACAACTTAAGGGGAAAAACCTTGGGTATTAGAACAGATTGCATTTCCAAGTGATGAAAAAGCATTAAGATAGAATGTAATCCGACTTTCAGATTAAGCTAACGGGTACGATAGCTTGATAATCGGCTGCCTGCATGAACAGTCCTACTTTATCCAATGGTCTCCAGTTATGCAGTCACCTGCCTTTGAAGTCACTTTGTAATCTTGGGGTGTGAGCTAACGGGTATGATATTTCAATCTAACAGGGGCAGACACCGTGGTGCCACTACCTGTTTCTTCTATTGGTAGTCGTGATGAGAGGAGTGAAAGTGAATGAGCTTGTATCACTACATTGCATCAAATCACCCTCTGCCTATAGGCGAGAGGGGAGGAAGAAAATCACCACTAGATAAGAGCGGGCTAGTACCCCCTAAAGCATTTCATTTCCTATCAAATGATAATTCGTATGTTCTTTTCCCGGGTGATTTCTCATCCTCGATTAGTGAAGATGAAATTGAAGTTTATGAAACAATGGAGGATGCAGCAGGAATTATTATTTATGAATTGGTTCAAGGCGATGAGATGATACGAAAACACTTTAAGCTGCCGTATGTCTATGGAATAGTGCCCAATTGGGGTAAGTTTTACTTTAACCAAGAAATGAAAAAAATTTTCCCAGAAGAATATTGGGCTTGTGTAAAATGTGTCTCTGTTCTCTTCGATTTGATGCGGGACATTAATGATGATCAGAGTGTCTTTGAATTATACTCATGCTGGATCGGAGAGGGAACACAGGAAAGTAACTCTGAACTTGCAACGTGTATTAGACTCTCAACATTTAAGTAAGGTGATCATTTTGAATTGAAGGAACGGCAATATATTTCAATTGTAAAATGAGATGGAGCAGGAACTAACTAGCTTAACGGATCGATTGCAGAAAAAATAAAATTTCTTTCTAACGAGTACGTTGGCTTAAAAACAACTAAGACACGGCTGCCGACGTGGATTGGCAACCGCGTTACGCTAACTGGCAGTTTAGTTTAGCATTAGACTGTCGATGTGTCGACAGTCTTTTTATGTTCATTTATTCTTTCGTACTTTCTTTAGCAGCATCATAATTAGGATACAGCTTTCTCGATAATGGGATGGTTGAACTAGAATGCTTCAAGTTGATATCATATCCCCCCGCTACATCGATACTTGCAAACACTGTCTTCACATGCTTGATATTTACTAAGAAACTTTTATGAGATCTAAAAATATTACCTTGGCTCTGATTATGTATTTCACTGAGTGTTGAAGTTGTTTGTACGACTTCTCCGTCAGACAGATAGATGTTTGCTAGATATTTTTCAGCTTTCTCCACGTACATGATGAGATCTTCTGGGATCTGCCTCTCCCGAAATTTCAACTTACAAGTAATCCAATGAATATGCGTATCTTGTTTCGATGAAAGTATAGCTGAACTTAACAGAGATGAATGGATTCGAATTTTTGCCTCATGTAGTGCTTTGAGTAATTTGTTCTCACTAACAGGCTTTAAAAGGAAATCTACAAATTTCAATTCGTAGCCAGTCAAAAGGTAATCGATGTTTTTTGCTGGATCTGCATCCGGTCCATTTAAACTTCCAGTAATAACAATGATTTGGGGCTTTAATCCTAAACTGAAAAGTTCTCTTGCAGCAGTTATGCCGTCCTTCTTATGGAGTCCTATATCCAAAAGAACAATATCGGGTTGCAACAAGACACAGGCTTCAACTAAGCGATCGCCAGAGCTTACGGCGTCCAAAACAACAAGATCGCTCATTTCCTGAATAAAGTTGACTAATAATTGTCTTTGATTGATGTCATCTTCAGCTATTATGACTGAAAAGGTTTTAGGACTTATTACATCCACTGTTTCTACACTCCTCATTACTAAAGAAGTATAAGATGCAAAAAAACAACAAATATCGACAAAAAGTCACAAAGATTGCATCTCTTATCCTGAAAACTAGTTCTGTTGCTCCAAAATGATTTCCACGATGTGACAAACCTCATAAGATAGGTTTATAAAGATTTCTTAATAAACAAACAAGGGGCTTCTGAAATGATGTCAGCTAAACGAAAAAAGTATCCTCCAGAATTGAAAGCTCAAATCGTCATGCAAATGATGATGCAGGAAAAAACCACTGCTCAATTGTCGGATGAGCACCACATTCATCCCAACGTTCTCAATCGGTGGAAGTCCAAAGCTATATGTAATTTTGCAAAACTGTTTTTGGACGAAGAAAAGGAAAAAAATAAATTAAACAGTCAGCAAAAGGACAATGAGCACCGAGAACTCCAGGTAAAAGTCGAGCAACTCACTTCCCAACTGGAGTGGATAAAAAAAAATCATATTTCTAATGTTTCGAGAAAACAACGTATATCATGGTTGGAGCAGGAACATCCAGAAATATCGCTTTCCACTCAAGCAGGACTATTAAACTTGATTCGCTCCAGTTTGTATTACAAAGCCAATCCCTCACAGAAGAAAAGCTACATCAAAAAAAGAATCATGGAGATTCGTGATCAATTTCCACAAGTAGGTTATCGTAAAATTGCTGAACTACTTCGGGAAGACTGTGTTGTTCACGAAAATACGATTTATAAGTATTTAAAGGAACTTGATATTGAGAAAAGCCCAAGTACCGCCTAAATTTTACAACTTAATAAAGTGCATTTATTGTCTAGAAAATGTGTAGCACCACATAAGATAGTATAACTTTCCTAGAGTAAATGCAAATTTTACCACTGAGTATAGGTAAATGGTCATAAGTGAACCAGTTCTTATAAAATATAAACTAACTATGAATGGGGATTAATAATGAACTTTGACGTACTAATTGAAGAAGATTATGCTTCCAAAAACTTTTGTGCATATGTACCTGCCTTACGGATAAGCGCTTTAGGTGATACTGCGGACGAAGCGGTTAGTAATGCGGAGGACCTTATTAAAATGAAACTTGAAGAAATGGGCGAGAGAGTGCAGCTATTTTCCTCGACTACACGACAATTAAAAGTTTCTGTTTAATAAATGACCCTCATGTGTGGATTGGTCAAGACCCCAAATTGTAGACAATGAAAAAAAGCCCTATGCTGCAAGCTGGCGCCGATATTCTATCGGTGTCAGCTTGTTTAGTTTTAATTGTATTCGTTCCTCATTATAAAATTGGATAAAAGCTTCAATTCGTTGTTGAGCTTCTTCAATTGAACGGATATCATATGGATAGAGCGCTTCCGCTTTAAGATACGAGAAGAAGCTTTCCATTGCGGCATTGTCCAAACAATTACCGCGACGCGACATGCTGATTTGGGCGCCAACCGTAGGCAGCATGTCGTGGTAAGCATGGGACGTGTACTGGAATCCTTGATCGCTATGAACGATCACCCCAGTCACGTCTTTGTGTTGTTTGAAGGCCTTCTCAAACGTCTTTAACACTAACTCATTGTCGTTGCTATGACTGATGTGAAATGCGACAATGTCGTTGCCGCATAGATCCTTGATGGCCGACAAATAAAGTCGCTGATCTCCCACACGATACTGTGTGACGTCGGTAACCCATTTGTTATTAGGCTTTGCTGCCGAAAAATCTCAATTTAACAAATTTGGAGCAACTCGACCATCTGACTTCATAACTTGATATGCATTAAAATACGGACGCTTAGCTCGAATAATAGAACAAATACCGAGTTCTTGCATAATGCGCAGAACCTTCTTGTGGTTGACTGTTTGGTCATGCTGTCGTTTTAGTTCAGCTGTAATCCTTCGATAACCATATGTGCCCCCTCCGTAGGTCGTATACAGCTTGAATGAGTTTCTTAACCTCCCTATCTGGATCTTGTTCTTTACGGTTCAGATAGCGATAGTATGAACTTCTCCAGACGCCCAACATCTTGCATAGCTGCACCACCGGATATATGTTTGATGCTTCTTCGATGATGGCGTACTTTCCTCTTACACCTCCCGTTTCCAGATTTCCAAGCACTTTTTTAACATCGCATTTTCTCTTTCGAGTTTCTTATGTTCACGATCCTTGTCGATATACTCCGTTCTGCGGCCTCGCTGATCAAGTAGACCAAACTCTCCCTCCTCACGGTATTTCCTCATCCACTTCTTTACACGATCTTTATCTTGAATGGCTAGATGCTCCGTGATTTGTCGGTACGTCCATTTTTCCACTAGATGCAGACGTATCGCCTCAAGCTTCGTTTCCTCTGGATAAGTATTGTACGTTTGTCCCTTTATCCCCATAAAAAACACCCCTTAGAATTCATCGGATTAACCAGGGGGTTTTTCCAATGTCTATTCTAAGGGGTGCACATTAGATTAGACATGGGGGCTTCATTTTCAGCAGGAGCCGCGTCGCCAGCTCCAGTAGCACATAATTATTAATATAAACCACTCGCCTTGAGTGGTTATTTTACTAGTAAAATAAATCTGAATATATTCACGATATAGGCCTTTTGAAATGTTCAATTCTAGTTACTGGAAGTAATATGTGTCGAATCAATGTAATATTATGGTATAACGTACCGTCGAAGTTAATTTAATTCTCTGAGAAAATGGGAGGATCAAAACATGTATAAATACCACATTTCCTACAAGTGCGATCCCCCCAACCAGTGCGATTGTACTGCAGAAATAGAAAGCCAAACTGTACAGGGAATCGTAGGAATAATTGAACAAATAGAAAAGAATTATCAAGTATACAAGATTCAGAAAATAATAGAAGAATCATCATTTTTGAAGCAGAGGAAAATTTGAAGATAGAGAAGGAATTAAAAAACAGTGAAGACTAAATCAAAATTGTATTCTTTAGTGTTATTATGCGTACTCACCTTAATATTCTTTTACAAGCCTGAATTTTTTTCAATCCTAACATCTTCAACTATCCAAACAAGTGATGGAGAAGTTGAATACACGCTAATGTTCCCATCAGATCGATTCCCAGAGACTGCAGCACACATGACCGGAAGGGTGCAGAGGATAACCGAAAGGAATCTCTAAGGGGCATACCAACTAAGCCAAATTTAGACCGTGATGAGTTTCCAATGGCAATGTGCGCGGAGGGAGGATCTGGTGCCGATATACAGTACATAAATCCATCAGATAATCGCGGCGCTGGATCTTGGGTAAGCAATCAATTAGAGAAGTATCCAGATGGAACAAAGGTTAAAATTATCGTTAAATGAATATGATTTATATGGATCGAGGTACTTTTAATGATAGAGAGAGAAAGAATTGAAGCAAATATTCAATATTTGGTTACTCAATATAAAGGACTTGTAGTTTTACTTTTGGCGAAAAAGAATAATGATGGAGTAAGTCGAATATCACAGTCGGATATGGCAGCACATCTGGGTATTTCACAAACAGCAGTTTCTAAGAGATTAAAGAAATTTATTGATTTTGGATTAATTGAAAAAGTCGGCATTGCGGGTTATAGAGTGATACATGCAGATTTTATGAAGACACCCCTTGGGAAAATGTTTGATCTACTAAAAATAATTGATCAGAGACCTAATTTAAGTTATAAACAACAGGCTGATGAACTAGGCGTTACTGTTAAAGAAGTAGAAATTATCTATGGTTACTTAGTATACCTGTTAAAATAAAAATACTATTTCATTTGAAATTATACAAAGGAAAGTTGACTAAAATGTTGAAGAAGATTTTTTTCAATTCTATTCAATGAATCTAATAAATCTAAAGAAACTAAGAAAAAAGTTAATAAAAAAACAACAGTTGATGACTCAAAGTCATTACGTAAAGGTGAACTTGGCGAGTACAAGATAAATATTCAACTTGATCAACTGCCTAAAGATTGTAGGTATATGAGTGACATTCTTATTATCAATTCAATCAAAGTCAGGCTACTCACAAGTAGCTCACTTGGTTATTACAGAAAATAGGCGAGAAAGCCCTTGGCTTCAGTCATGGGATGAATCGGCTTAGGACAAGGGATAGCCTTTAGGCTATCTTAATTGTCCTACATGGATACACCTAATGTAGTGTAATTATTCAATTGATACAAACAACCGTATCATTGATCAATCATTTAGTTTTTTGCCCGAGAAACAGGCGTAAAGTGCTAGTCAATCTTGTAGAGATTCAGTTCAAACAGCTTGTTGAGGATATATGCGCTGAAAACGATTGGGTACTCACTGCTATGGAAGTTATGCCCGATCATGTGCATATCTTTCTAAACACGCTGTCAACCGATTCTCCTGCGGAAATCATGCGAAACTGAAAGGAATAACTTCGCGTCGCCTTCGCGAACAGTCAAGCACCTAAATCACTTGCCTTCTCTCTGGACACAGCAATTAGTAGAACAAGCTTTGAAAGGGTGACATCATGCAGACGCTAACAATTCAAATCCGCATATTTCCGTCCAATCCGTCTGTATTGGTGGATATGAGCAATGAGTACATTCGGACGGTCAACAAGCTAACTGAGCAAGCAGAAGCGTCTGAAACGTTTCCAAAGCTAACCTCAAAGACTGTTAATGCGAATCTGCCCTCTGCCGTGAAGAATCAACTCATTCGGGACGCTAAAACCATATTTCAGAAGTCCAAGAAGGAAAAGAAGCGTCCAATTCTCAAAAAGCGTGTGTACTTTGTCAACAATCAGAATTATGCGATTGGAGACGATAGCGTTTCTTTCCCCGTTGTCATGGACGGAAAAGTTCAACGTCTTGTCGTCCCTGCGGCCGTTGCTGACCGGGAGAAAACAATGCTGTCTAATAGCAAGCTTGGGATTCTCCGCGTTGTTCAGAAGTCGACTAAATGGTTTGTACAAGTATCCATTGAAAGACCGACTGAACAAGCGAAAGGCGACGTAGTGATGGGTATTGATCTTGGCTTGAAAGTCCCTGCCGTTGTCGTAACATCCAGTGGCAAGACTAAGTTCGTCGGCAACGGAAGAAAAAACAAGTATATTCGCCGTAAGTACATTGACAATCGTCGCAAACTAGGAAAGCTTAAGAAGCTATCTGCCATCCGTAAACGGCGCGACAAGGAAAGTCGTTACATGAAAGACCAAAACCACAAAATCAGTCGGCAGATCGTCAATGTGGCTATCCAAGAGAACGTATCCGTCATTAAGCTGGAGAAACTGACTGGTATTCGCAAGACGACAAGAACAAGTCGCAAAAACGCTAAGAATCTGCATAATTGGTCGTTCTATCAGTTGCAAATGTTCATCGCATACAAAGCAGCAATCGCTGGAATCAAAGTTGTTGAAGTGAATCCATCATACACGTCTCAAACATGCCCATCCTGCGGTCAGCGTAACAAAGCAAAAGATCGAACGTATCAATGCACCTGCGGATATACAGCGCATCGAGATCGTGTCGGTGCAATCAACATCATGCGTCAACCTGTGGCAGATGGTAACAGTCTGTCAGCCTAGATAGCTATATGCTCTGATCTAGGACGGGCTATTGAACTAGCCCTTAACTTAGCAGTTGGGCAAAGCGGAAACGAATGCGCCCGTTAACTAGCTAAGAATCCCACCCTTTCGAGGGTGTGGAGGTTCAATACATTTCTATTATCCTTTAACTGGATTTTTAATGGGGATAGTATTTGGATTATTATATTATTTTTCACGTTCATTAATACCTTCTATAATTGTACATATTTTATGGAATCTATTTGCTACAACTCTCAATAGTCTCAATAACTAATCGTGGTGGGTCTTCGACTAACTTGAGTAGTTTTGAACACAATCATGACACAAGCTCAATCCGTTTGAGAGTCTTTATAGGTTTTCAAGAACAGATGAAACAAGTAGCATCCACTTACAACGACGGATTGCTATTTAGGTCACAGCCAGAAATAAATTTATATAAAGCATTGAAATCAAGGGGAGTATCATTTGCACCATATTCCGGATGGGTATATTCTTAAATCGGGGGATCGTGACGATTGGTAGCAGTCCTAATGCTGCAGCCGGTGAGGGAATTCTAATCAGGAGTAACAAGAATATGTGGAACAACGAAAAGCCGGATCCAGGTATTTTGTATAACGCAAAAGGCGAGATCGATTTTCAATATGAAGATAAATAAACCGATGTCTTTATGGTCATAAAAGGGGGTTCGGTTTGAAGGAACAGGCCTTATAACACGCTAAGGAGGAGGAAAAGTGTTATAAGGCCTGTTATTTAGGATACAGAACTAGCGTCTGGACCCGGTAAGCTGTTGCTCACCAATTTGGACTAATCGTTTTGTTATGTTTCCACCAATAGCTCCCGCATCGCGAGTGGCAAGATGTCCATTGTAACCAGTTGGGGATAATTGAATACCTAACTCTTGGGCCACCTCATACTTCAGTTGATCAATTGCTGCCTGTGCTTGTTGTACTACTAAAGAATTGTTTGCCATGTTGGTAATCACTCCTTTTTTTGGTGTAATTGTATTATCCAAAAGAGTGATTTGGACTATACGTGGAAAATTTATCCTTAGTAATATCTTTATTTGTATTAACCCCTTGCTATCCAGAAGGCATTTTTGGGTCGTTTTAGAAGAAATTTGAGGAATGGGTCCGTCGTTTGCAAAAGAGGCTTAGAAAGGAAAATTTGCCGCTTAGGCTTCCTAGTTTAACACTAATTTTGCGGAGAAATCTATTCCACAATTATTAGTAATTTCCTTATTTTGGTGGTGAGTATTTTGATTAAGTTAAAAAATGTATACCATGATGGATTGATTACTGGAATTGGTTTTGGGGATCAAAGTACGATCATATTTAGAATTAATTTAAATGTTAATTATTATATATATGAACACATGGATGTTGTTGACTTAAAGTTTGAACATATCTCAAACTACTCAGATTTTTTAGAGCATTTAAATGGTGGGGAAACAATTCTCGTAAGGCAACCTATTGATAATAATAGTATTTCACTGGATAGGTATTTAAGAATTGATGGCATTATGTTGGCACGTAATAAAATACAAGAAAATTATATTATTACAATTGATATAGACCATCTAGGTGTATTTGGATTATTGTGTAGAGCATTGAGGATAAAGGGGATGTTTCGATTAATGAGCAATATTGGATGTAGTTTTAAAATGAAATTGGGGGGCTTTTGAAACCATGTTATCAAGGATTTATTGATAAATATCTTAATCTTAATCCATTATAATTGAGATTTTATGAGAAAGTGAGAAGAATGAATGAATCCGCTGATGGGATAAACTTTAGTATTTCAGCCAAACCATTATATATACTGGTAGGACTTGCATTTGCTTCTGTTTTAATAGGCTGGTTTTCATCAATTGTTGTTCCAAGATTTTTTGCTAAATATATTTCTATAGGACTATTTCTTGTTTCATTTTATTTTTGGATCAAGTCATTTTAAAACAATATAAATAAAAAAACTGGTGCTATAGCGGACACCAGCTTTTATATGAACCTATTACAATGATTATCGTACCATGTTCATTGTGTAATGTAAATGAGGAGCTTCGATATTATGTTCATATCACGAAATCAACCATAACAGGAGTCCTCAGGAGCCCGGCCTTTGTCCAATTTCGTAATTTTACTTTTACACGCAGCCGCGGTTCAAGATAAACAAATTCTCGGTCTTCTCCACGTATTAGTTGATCTTTGACACCATAAAATGCCATCTTTTGGCGTGGAGTTACCCCGAGCTCAATTATCCCTAGCGGTCGACCGTGCCCATCGGCAGCTAGCCATCCAAATTCGGCCTTACGATAGCCAGAAATAAAAACCTCGGTGTAAGTCCAATTAATGATTTTAAGCCAGGCACTCGACCTGCTGCTCACATATATCGAATTGGCACGTTTGGCGACGATCCCTTCCATGCTGAGCGATTCAATGTGGGAGTATAGTTCCTCGCCTTTCTCCTCGACAGTGGGTATGACCGTCATATTCGGATTACCAAAGGTCAATGATGCAAGTAGCTCTTTACGTTTATGTAATGGGTAACCGCGCAGATCTTCGCCCTTATACTGCAGGATATCGAACACCACATAGTTTACCGGTCTGGTCTCCGCAGCCTGCCTGACCTTTTCTAACTTCCTCAATGAGAAACGTTCCATTATGGATTCAAAATCTACTCGGCCAAATTCATCGGTTGCCGCGACCTCTCCATCTAGAATTACGTTGTCGAGTCCGAGATTTACTAGTTCCGGATACTGCCGCGTGCAGTCGTTGTTATGCCGTGTATATAAACGTGTCTGGCCGTTGATCCTGGACAAGATGAGTCGGTGACCGTCGATCTTTGGTTCAAAAATGTAATCGTCATCGGAGAACGGTTCCGGCGCGGTTTCAAGCAACATCGGCTGAATATACACAAAAATCACCTCAACCGCCATTATAGCTCAACAGTGCAGCTACGACCTTCGGTAACTTGTGGTAAGAAAAATTCATTGCACGGGTGCCGAGGCACGCTTACAATGGGGAAAGAAAATACATTCCCGGAGGTTTCCCATGATCGAGAAGTATCCATTACTGAACGAACCCGACAAGACGATGTTTGTATTTGCCAAGAACGGAAAGTATTACGGTCACATCATTAAAAACAAGACGGCGAAGGCAGCAGCTAAATTCATATTTGAAACAGTTAAATTCGATACAATCGAGGCACTGAAGGCGGAATATCCGGAGCAGGTGACAGCGAAATGAAGCGGAACAGGTTGTATAGAGGATTCCGTGAACTAACCTCAGAGATTCACCTTCATTCGGCTGCTATCGATCGTAAGCCGGTCATCGTATTTCATGGCGAAGAATTGATCGGCAGCGGTGTAATTGAGGAAATAACGGATGTTTCCATAAAAATTAAAGGCGAACGGTATATGAGGCAAGCCTGTAAATTTGTGCATGCGAAATAATAATCTGCTCAGGAAAATATTACCTGGGCTATTTTTCTGCTTGAAAAAGGGAACATTTGTTCGTATATTGGTAATATAGAAATTTACAAGGAGGGCGCTCATGAAACCCATAAATTAACAGCAGGCGAGAATGTAATGTGGGAATCGCCAAGAATGAAACTGCCAGAGCATCGTGAGCAGAGCGTAATTCTTTATGAACAGGAAGATAAATTGAAAAGGCCGGAGATAACTGAGGAAGAGCAACAAGAGATGTTTGGCAAGCTGAAGGTTTCTAAAGCCAATGCTGTTGAAGTCTGCATCACGGTTTTTAATGATTTCGAAATTCAACAAATAACAGGAGTTGTAACTGGGCTTGACAAGTATCTTGTCAAAATGAAAATAAATAACGATTGGCAGCTGTTCAAATTTGAAGGCATAATTGGGGTGGACATCGATGGCGAAGGATATTGAGCGGAAGCTTATTCGTATTTTGGCGAATTTTTCAACCTTACATCATAGGATGCCGTCGATACGGGAAATTGAGATCAAAACGGGCCGTAGTCGCGATGGAGTTTATGAGGTTCTTGCTGAGCTGACGAAGAAAGGGTTTCTTGAATGGTCCAAAAATGATCCGGAGAGAATTATTCTCCTGAACGAGGAATACGATCCAAAGCCCAGGACAAGCGGTATCTGGAATGCTTACGGTTCCAATTAATGATTTCGCTGGGAATGGAGGATTATGTCGCCCCGCCGCGGACGAGCAACTCACTTGTAGACGTTAAAATTAGCGTAGCTTCAATTTTTCACATTAAGGAGAGGGTCCTAATGATAAGCAAAGTTGAGAATAGCAAACCAGAATTTAAATATATACCCTGTGATTGCTGCCAGTATCCTGTTGCTGTGCCGGTAAATGCGTCTGAAGCTATATGTATTGCATGTCCTCAATGTGGTAATAGATCATGTATGTGATAAACCATGAATCGAAGCTGCGGATAGTATAGATTATTTAAGTTCTTAGTTGTGACAATGAATGAGCATATAATTATATATATTTTAGGATATGTTTAGTCCCAAAATCATTCCCTGACGAGAAAATCGTCGGGGATTTTGTTATGTGGTTACATGGATCATGCGGTGTAGCTATCCCATATTAAAGTTACAGTATTGGGGAAAGTGCAATCGGGCAGGATACTTTAACAATCAGGGACTGAGGATTAAGCGAAGATGTTCAGTTAGGATATAGTAAGAGGGGATATAGTAATATTGGGCATTGGTGGGTAAGTACACAGAGATGTTGGAGCTGCAGATCTTAAACTGGGATTGCTGTGGTTCTGGACGGATACAACAAATTCTTCCATGGATCACATGTTACTAACACCATTAATTGCTGCAATAATTGATGCAGTAAAAAATTTAAGTGATAGTTTAAAGATTTGTAAGGATGTGAAACAACCCGCTGTGAAATATCTCCTATAGTTGATTTTACTTGTTCTTTTATAATTTGACGTGACCAGCTTCTTCGTTTAAATTAAATTTATACCAAAATTCAAGGAGATAGGGAATTGAAAAAAGGCAGTTTGGAACATTTGAAAAAATTAAATCGACACCTCGTATTGGAAACGATTCGTTCCAATCAGCCGATTAGTCGGGCTAAAGTAGCGCAAAAGCTAAACCTTAGCCGTTCGACCGTTTCCGCTATCGTCGATGAATTGATATCCAAGAAGTTTGTGATGGAGACCGGGTTCGGTTCATCTACCAGAGAAGGTGGGCGAAAGGCGATCGAGCTAAGGTTTAATCCGCGATCCGGCTTTGGAGTTGGGGTCGAGCTTTTGTTAAAGGGGCTGTTTATTTGTATCACGGATCTTGACGGGTATGTTGTCTGGAAGGAACGGTGGGAAACCGATAAAGACTTTCGGACGATTTACGAATGTATTCTCTCAAGCTTAGATAAAGCTTCTGTGTTGATGGATGCTGTGATCGCAGTCGGTTTCTGCATTCCCGGATTAATCAACTGCAAAGAAGGAATTATCGTCGATGTACCCGAATTTGGCTGGAAAAATGTCCATTTTGTTGATGAAATGAAGAAGTATTTAGCCAAACCGATCTACATTAATAACGATGTGAACTGTGCTGCTTTATGTGAGAGATGGGTTGGAGGGGCAAAAGACCTGGATGATTTTATTTACATTTATATTGGTTTGGGATCCGGTGTCGGCAGTGCGATAGTTGCTAACGGGAGTTTGGTGCTCGGAAAAGATTTTATGGCCGGAGAGATCGCGTATTTTCTACTTGAGGAAGATGTGTCAAGCAATCGGATGAACATGCCCGGTGAATTCGGAATTTTTGAGAAAAAGATATCGGGAAGTGCACTCGCGGGGATCGAGGGTACGGTACAACAGTTGTTTCGTGCATACAAAAAAGGGGAACCAAGTTCTATCCTTGCTGTGAACCGATTCGTAACTAGTTTGTCTGTTGGAATCGCCAATATGGTCAGTCTCCTCAATCCAGAGAAAGTGATTATCGGCGGTGAAGTGTCTGACTATATGCAGCCTGTTTTGAACGAGGTTCAATCCAAGGTAAGTAAAATGACTCCGATTCAAACGACGATTGAAACGGCTATGGTGGGATCGGAAGCAGGAGCAATTGGAGTTATTGCGTATTCATTCGAACTAGAGCAGAATATCATGTAATTTTTTTATTATAGGCGGGATAAATTAACAAGGTTGTTTGTATCTCATTACAAACAACCTTGTTTTTTTGTTGTTTTTATTGACATAACAGAGAGTACGGTGTATATTCGTTTCAGATAGTACGTACATCGAACAAACTAACTAAAAACACATTCTTCTTTTTTTCGAACTGAGGTGCAACAGAAAAAAACCATGTTAAATGCGAAAAACTCTCAGCAAGCATGTGCTGAAGAAACTTATGCTGTAGGAGTCGACATTGGCGGGACCAAGATTATTGTCGTGATTGCCAATCAAAAGGGTGATATCGTTTACAAGGAAAAAGTAAAAACGACCGGAAGGCTTGAAAAAATTTATGAACATATAATGAGAAGCTTGAGTGCCGCTGGTATATCACAGGAACAAATTGTTGCAATCGGTTTCGGCGTGCCGGGTGTCACAGATAGCAAAGAAGGGATTGTGATTGAAGCCCCGGCATTAAGCTGGAGTCATGTTCCATTCAGAGATCAAATGCAGCAGTATTTTGATAAGCCTGTTTTTGTAGAAAACGATGTGAATTGTGCGGCATTAGGCGAACGGTGGATTGGCTCAGCACGAAATTCGAACGACTTCGTCGTTGTTGCGATCGGAACCGGAGTGGGAAGTGCGATTGTTGCGAACGGCTCCCTCGTCCAAGGAAGCAGTCATATGGCGGGGGAAGTCGCTTATCTCGTTTCGGAGCAGGATGTTATTGACAACGAGTCTAATGCTTTCGGTCGATTCGGGCTCTTCGAGAAGAAAATATCCGGAGTAGCATTGGCTCAGCATGGAATTCTGCCTCACATTTTGTTCGAGCAATACACCAAAAGAGACGAAAATGCAGTATCGATTATTCATCGTTTCGTAGCTGACTTGTCCATTGGAATTGCCAATATCGTTAGTTTACTAAATCCAAAAAAAGTAATACTCGGCGGCGGAGTTTCTCAATCACTTCATGTTGTCATCGATCAAATTTGTACATCCGTTGCCAATTTAACACCGGTTCCCACGGAGATCGTACTTACAGCTTTAGGGGAGGAAGCGGGAGCAGTCGGGGCCGTTGCTCTTGCTTTTGAACAAATAGGGGTATTTAACCAACAAGGAGGTGCGGCGTGAAAACGTATATAGCTCATGACTACAAGGAAATGTCTCTGCAGGCAGCCGAAATAATCATTCAGTACATCAATCAAAAGCCGAAATCTTTAGTATGCTTTGCAGCCGGAACTACGCCACTCGGTACATTATCTTTCTTAGTGGATGCAATGCAGCGAGGAGAGGTGAATTTTGATCAGTGCCGCTTTATCAGTCTCGACGAATGGGTCGGACTCGATGAATCGGATGAAGGTAGTTGCAAACAAACGTTGAACGAACATTTTTTCAAACCATGCGGCATCGAGGAAAGAAACATTCATTTTTTCAATGGTAAAAGTAGCAATTTGGAAGCGGAATGCAAGTCGATGGATGAACTAATAAAGGCTCATGGGAACATTGACTTATTGCTGCTTGGCGTTGGCATGAACGGCCATCTAGGTTTTAATGAGCCTGGTGTCAACTTTGATTTGTGCTCACATGTTATCGATCTTGATTCCACTACCAAACAAGTTTCGGTAAAATATTTCCAGAGTAAGCAGCAGGACGTACAGAAAGGAATAACACTTGGAATTAAACACTTGCTGGAGGCAAGTACGGCTATACTTATTGCCGATGGAGCCAAAAAGGCGGAAATAATGAGAAAAGCATTGCGTGATGAGGTCACGAATCAAGTGCCTGTTACGGTACTGCAGCGGCATACAAATTTGCATGTTTGTCTGGATGAAGCGGCCGCAGCTTTAATCTAGCCAGAATCAAGGCTATGAAACAAACCCTGAGTAAAAATCGAATGGTATTACAAAGTTGCACTTTGATTTTTCAAGTAGTTTCCCAGTGCATTGCAGTAAGAGGTCATGCAGATTTTGTCGTAGGTCACGATGTTCGCATGAGTAGTTAGCGAATCATTGCAATCTTTTTACACTATCATAATAGGGGATATACTCCATTGAAAGCATTGGACGACAAAAGACTCTTTGAACTTTATAGACTAGCTGAGCTAGCAAAATGTGATGAGTCATTCCTACTACTTATCTTAAAGGAAATCAATTGTCGTAAAGGTATTAAATTATACCCAAATACTAAGGATAACTTTGTAACTACTTCATATTCGGTGGAGACTGCAAAGGCCCCTTAAACTGTTGAATTTTGATCAGGCGGTAAGTATGGGGTGAGGTGTAACCGCATACGAGATGATCTTTGTAAGGTGCGATGCTAGCTGTTAATATCTTAGGGCATGATGCAGATAGCATGAGCAAGGATTCGAGCGCTTATGCTGTAAACGCTTTTAGGCTCTCGTCCATAGCGCACCATTTTTAAATCCTGAGACGTCACGCCAAAGTTCCGACAAACAGTTTCCAAATGGGATTTCACTATTCGATTAAGGACCATCAGAAAGTAGCAGCTAATTCCCAAGGGAACAGTAAATGTGCTTTAAAGATTCAAATGAGATGACACGAGGAGAATGTATTATGAAGAAATTAAAAACTTATTCGATATTCTTCCTGCTGTTTATTATGGTGTTCAGCATAGCCGGATGCACATCCGGACAAGATCCTTCAGGGGACGCAGATGCAGGAGATGGAAAAATTACTTTGACGGTTACCTCTTCAATGACTGATGAAGCCCGTGTTAACATCATGAATCAAACGATTAAAATTTTTAATCAGACGCACCCAAACGTAAGGATTCGATACAATCCGAGTCCTTGGGCCAATTATGCTCAAAACTTAAAGCTAGCTTTCAATAGCGATTCGGGGCAAGATATTGTCTATGTGGATGATACGATGCAGCAAATGCTGCAAAAAAACAACTACTTGATGGATATCACCAATGATGTAAAAAGTCGGGGTTGGATTGATAAACAGCTATCCGGCGCAGTCGATTTTCAAAACGCGAGAACTCCAGGTAGGTATTACAGTATTCCTTTCATGACGGCGCCTGTAACGGTTTTCTACAATAAAGATATTTTTAACAAATTGAACCTTACTCCGCCAAAAACGATGGATGAATTCAATACCATCTTGGAAAAAGTAAAGGCAGCGGGTTATGTGCCGATGGAAAATGGTGGATTGTCCAACTTGCCGAAGATGTGGTCACTGTTCGATATCCTTTACAATAAAGTACCGATGGACGACATCAAACAGTTTTATTTCCAAAAAGGTATCACACCAGCGTTCGAAAAAGGTTTCGTAACCGCTCTAAATCAAATAAACGACTGGAGCGATAAAGGATATTACAGAAGTGACGATGCTTCTATCGATGGTGCCGCAGTGCCGCAATATTATGCAAAAGGCCAATCTGTAATGGTACTTGCCGGAAACTGGGACATTCCGACATACGAGGGTACAAAGATTCCTACCGGTGCATTTGCGTTCCCTCCGGCTAGTGCAAATACTCCGACACACCCAACAGTTAACGCGACAGACGGTGGATGGGCGCTCAATGCGAAGCTAAGTGATGAGAAGAAACAAGCTGCATTGGACTTCATCGACACGTTTATGAACCCTGATGTCGTGAAGCTCTGGTATGAAGGTGGATCAACACCGACGGTTAAGGCTGATATGTTAGGTGCTAAAGCTTCTGAGCTGAAAAAAGAAGTGGATCTGTCTGTACAATCGACGCAAATGGGCTTCTTCTTAGACAACGCTGTTCCCGGGCTTGGGGATATCTTGAATAAACAGTTGCAATTGTTGTACTTTCATAAGGCTACTCCAGAACAGGCTTGGACGGAGATTAAAAGCCAATATAACAAACTTGTACAAGCTTCACAAGGCCAATAAGATGAAATGATGAAACAAGATGTCCTTTATCCTGTCATGGGGTACTGGACATCCATCCTAAGAGAGGAGGCGGTTCTTCTGAAACATGAAGCCATCCCCTTATTGCAGCGCAGTAAAAAACAAAAGAATACGGAGAAAACAAATCCGCTTGCCTACTTATTTCTGCTTCCAGCATTCGCTATGATCATTTATTTTATTTGTTGGCCAGCACTACAAACTTTTTATATCAGCATGACGAATTGGGATGGAATTAGTCCAAAGAAATTTGTAGGCATTACAAATTATTATCGTCTGTTTACTGACGAGCCGATGTTTTGGCAGGCAATCAAAAACACTTTACTTTGGGTTGTCGGCGGGGCTACGATTCCCGTTTGGCTCGGGCTTATTTTTGCAAACTTACTTGTAAGAGGCAATATCAAATTTACCAAATGGTTTCAGATGGGTTTTTTCTTTCCACAAGTCATCTCATCTGTGATAGCCGCTGTAATTTGGAAGTGGATTTATGATCCGAACTTTGGAGCTTTGTCTGCAATTCTGGCTAAAATCGGTATCGAAAAACCTGCTGCGGGTTGGCTAGGGAATCCTGATCTCGTTATGTATGCGTTATTCGTCATTTTCTTATGGGGAAGTTACGGATATACGACGATGATCTTCACAGCTGCTTTACAGGGTGTCGATTCACAATTATATGATGCTGCAAACATAGACGGATGCGGGGCATGGAGCCAATTCCGCCATGTTACGATTCCTGGTTTGCGGCAAACGATCACTACCGTCGTCATTTTAATGGCGATCGGCTCCTTCAGCGTGTTTGATATCGTTATGGCAACGACAAAGGGTGGTCCGGGATATAGCTCTTATGTCATTTCATATTACGTTTATACCCAGGGCTTTATTGAAAATCGTTTGGGATTTGCTGCAGCGGCTTCAATTATATTGACTTTGTTCATTTTAATTGTTTCTAGAACCATCATTCTGATAAGGGAGAAGGATCAATAATCTAATGACCAAATCTTCGTTTATCCGACGTACTCTCGTCTACGGAATAATGATTGTAGTGGCGCTGTTGACAATTACCCCGTTCTTTCTCATTATCAGTACTTCTCTAAAAACAACGGACGAAATCAATATCAACGGCCCCTTGGCACTGCCACAAATACTACAATGGGAAAATTATTCACGTATCTGGGATGTCGGAAATTTTGTAACCTATTTTCAAAATAGCGTCATTGTCACCATCGTTGTTGTCTTATTTGTAGTACTTCTATCCTTGCTCGGTGCCTATCCTTTCGCTTACATGAAATTCAAGGGTAAAGGATTGTTATTTCTAATGATCCTTTGGGGACTTACGGTGCCACTGGATCTGATCATCATTCCTTTATTTACAAACTTGAAATCCATCGGCTTGTTGAATACGCTCTGGGCCCTTATTTTACCGCAAATTGCGATGAATATTCCATTCTCCATCTTTTTATTAAGAGGGTTCATGAAGGATATACCGGTAGCGCTTCTTGAGTCGGCGCGAATCGATGGTTCGAACGAAGCGCAAAATTTGTTCCATATCATCGTCCCGATGCTGTATCCCCCCGTAGTTTCGCTCATTGTGTTTACAGCCATGGGGACATGGAATAACTTTATGCTTCCGACAATTCTTATTCAAAATGACATGTTGCGGACGCTTCCGGTAGGACTCAATTATTTCCAAACCAAATTTACGTTGGATTATCCGATGATTGCTACTGCGGCGGTTATCTCGGCATTGCCTACTGCTATCATTTACGTTATTTTTCAACGGAATATCATGTCCGGTGCTATGGTAGGGGCATTAAAGGAATAGCTTGCAGAAAATTATAACTTCTATATTATCAAAGGAGCTGGAACTATGAAAAAGATGAAAATTGCTTTAATCGGAGCAGGTAGCGTTTCGTTTGCCTTAGGAGCATTACAAGATATTGTATTGTCAGAGCGATTGAAAACTCAGGTCGATCTTGAAATCGCGCTTATGGATATAGTGGCGGAAAATGTGAATCGTACTTTTAAGTATGCCACTGAGATGTTTACCACCTTCTCTCATCCGGCTAACATTTGGCAAACCACCAGTTTAGAGAAAGCCCTTCAGAATGCAGATTTTGCCATCGTAGCCATTGAAGTGGATCGTTATTATTATTGGTCTCAAGATTTCCATATCCCGCGTCGCTTTGGAAGCAAGCAAATTTACGGGGAAAACGGAGGTCCGGGTTCCATGTTCCATACACTTCGTAACCTAGGCCCAATGCTAGAGATTGCCCGGATGATGGAAAAAGTATGCCCGAACGCCTGGTTTATCAACTATACGAATCCGGAAGCGAAATTGGTAGAAGCTATTTCCAAGTTGACTTCTATTAAGATTGTTGGTCTCTGTCATGGTCTAGATATGGGGATTCATCAGTTATGCGATTTTCTCGAGATGAAGCCGGAGGATATCGGTATAGAAGGGGGCGGCTTGAACCACTTCGGCTTTTTCACCAAGGTTTGGGATAAGAAGACAGGTGAAGACTTATACCCACTCTTCCGCGAAAAAGAACAAACAGCCAACCGCTTGGCTCATTTTGACCATATTGGACTATCTAGAACTATGTATCATCTTTACGGCTATTATCCATATCCGGGAACGAATCATTGTGGAGAATATGTTTCCTATGCGCAGGATTTCTACGCGGGTTTAGCGCTTCAATACAGATATGATCCTACGCGGGAGCATCTGTGGAAGAAAGACTCGAGAACGCCGGACTTTGTCTATAGTGCAAGTGGAAAAATTTTGGACAAAGGATTGTACGAGCCTGTACAGTCACAGGAATCATGGGTTAACGAGGCCTATACCTTTAATAAAGAGAATGTTAAACCAAGTGATGAATATGCCATTCCGATCATCGAAGCGATTTTCTTTGATGATGAAATTCAACTGAATGCTGTCAATTTGCAAAATAAAGGTGCGATTAAAGGGCTCCCTGATGATATGGTGGTCGAAACCCAAGCGATCGTGAACGGGAAAGGCATCTTCTTAAAGCCTATGACCGTTGAACTACCAACAGCGGTTATCGGAACAATCCATATTCAAGGGACGATCCATAAACTCCTATTAGAGGCGTTTGTTGAAAAATCGAAAACCAAATTGCTGCAAGCAATTTTGCTTGATCCGCAGGCGCCATCCTATTATCAAGCTTGTGCCATGATTGATGAGATGTGCGAGCTGCAGAAGGAAATTCTACCTGCTCTAGAATGGAAATAAGGCTATGGATAATAATCAATTGAACGAGTTGCTTCAGAAAATGACGCTGAAAGAGAAATTCGGACAACTCACTCAAATTACTGGTGAACTATATGTAGGCAGAATCGATCAGGAAATGGTTGAGACCGGACCCGAGTATTCAAGGCACATACTTGAAGATGAGACCTTGTACACAATTGGCAGCGTCATCGGTGCCTCTAGCGCCAAAATTACAAACCTGATTCAATCGGAGTATTTGAAGAAATCCAGACTGAAGATTCCACTACTTTTTATGCATGATGCCATTCATGGCTATAAGACGATTTTTCCGATCCCGGTGGGTCTTTCCTGCACTTGGGATGAAAAGATTGTTGAGATGGTAGCCGAAAAGACCGCATCTGAGTTAAGAGCTGCGGGTATCCATGTCAATTTCTCACCTATGGTGGATCTAGTGCGAGACTCCAGGTGGGGCAGGGTCATGGAATCATTCGGAGAGGACCACTTGCTGTCCGGAAATCTAGGAAGAGCGATGATCAGGGGATACCAGAAAATTCACGAAGACAAAATTTCACCTAGTGGTGTAGCGGCTTGTTTGAAACACTTCGCTGCTTATGGGGCGGGCATCGGCGGAAAAGACTACAACACCGTTGATATGTCGATGAGAGAATTTTTCGCCTATTACGGCAAACCCTATGAGATTGCTTTGCAGGAAAAGCCCAAATTCGTCATGAGTTCTTTTAATAGTTTCAATGGGGTTCCGGTTACAGCGAGCCGAACTATGTTAAAAGAGATACTGCGGGACCGATATCTTTTTGATGATTTGCTTATCTCAGATTGGGGCGCAGTCGCGGAGCTTCAAAAGCATCGAGTGGCTCGGGATGGCAAGGAAGCGGCTGAGCTGGCGTTAAACGCGGGGGTCGATATCGAAATGGTGTCCACCCTATATCTGGAAAACTTTGAAGCGATTATTGAACAGCAGCCGGTGTTGCTAAAAGATGTGGATGAGGCAGTCCTAAAAGTATTGCAATTAAAAAATGAGTTGGGTCTTTTTGAAAATCCATATGTAGACGAAGGCTTGGAAACGACGATTATTTTGAATCAAGAGTCGTTGGAGGCCACTGAAGTAGCGGCTCGCAAAAGCTGCGTACTCTTGAAAAACGAAAATACCCTTTTACCGATGCGTAAGGAGCATAAAAACATTCTCCTTGTCGGACCTTTTGCTAGTACGAATCAACTGCTCGGTAATTGGGCTTGCAAAGGAAGCTTCGACGATGTGGTTTCACTGGCGATGGGTTTGAAGCAGGCGGATAACTCACTTCAAATTGCTGCTTATGAGTCACTCGAGGATTGTCCGAAATACATCTTAGCTTCTTGTGATTATATTATTATAACGATCGGCGAACACTGGGAGCAAAGTGGGGAAGGGCACAGCAGTGTTAAGCTTGAGCTGGAACAGCGGCAGCAGCAGCTGATTCGCGATGTAAAGAAAACGAATCTGCCTTACGCTTGCGTTTGTTTTTCCGGACGGCCGCTAGCGCTTCAGGATATTATCGACGACATACCGGCTTTACTTTGGTGCTGGTACCCGGGTACCCGAGCAGGTGCAGCTATCGCTGCGCTCCTCACCGGCCAAGCATCCCCCTCAGGGAAACTGACGATGTCGTTCCCTCGTTATTCGGCGCAAGCACCAGTTTATTATAATGAATACAGCACGGGCAGACCGGCCAAATCGTCCAGTTATAGCAGCCGTTATCAAGATTGCGATATTGGTCCGCTCTTTCCATTCGGACATGGGTTAACATATACAGAAACGACGTACTCAGACTTTAATATATCGAGTCATCAGATTACTGAGGATCAGGTATTGAAGGTAACCTTTAAGATCCATAATCCGAGCCGGTACGACTATTCGGAAATCGCTATCCTCTTTATCGAAGATTTGGTATCCAAGGCGGTTCGCCCGACACGTGAAATGGTGGCATATCAAGTTATTCAAGTCCCAGCGTTCGGAGAATGCGCCGTTGAGATGTCCATCCGCTTAGAAGATCTAAAGTATCTCGATACCGATTTGCAGTGGACTGTGGAGCCAGGAAGTTTTCACATCTACATCAATAACATGGAGCAGCCGATATTTATGATTGATTATGTTCAGTCGTAAGAGCAGGGACATGAAAAAAGTCGAGTTCAGGAGCAGTTTAAGCCCTGGCTCGGCTTTTTAATATCATTATGTATTCTGCCGTTCGTATTATGAGTTCAGTCAAATGCCAAGTATATCATGATTGTGGACACTCGATTAATTTTAAGATGGAACTGTACATGAACGAACGTGAGTTGTGGCCAGCAAATATGACGCGATCGGCAATACGCATTTGATAAAAAAGATGGGCGAGCTGCTGAAAGGAAAAGATATCAATACTGTGCTCCGCGAGTGGAAGGAAGAAACGGAAAAGCAAGTCGAAGCGCAGAAGGCGGGAAGTAAATAATCTTGTGCGGGAGCCTAAATAGAGTCACCGAATGAAAAAAGCTTTATATCCATAAAAGACGGCTGTGAGTAACGATCCCCGTTGAAGCCAAGACGGAGTACGCCTTCCCATCTTTAAGCGATGGGAAGGCGTGCTCGCTTACGAAAACGCGCAAGGCGGTCGAAGTGCTCTGGAATTCAACGATGTGCTATCTGCCTTGTGCTTGGGAAACAGGGGGTTGGGTGACGAGCGTTGGAAACGCAGATCCAAATCGAAACGGTGAGTATCTTCATTGATCATCACGTGAAGGAGCAATTTGACATCGGCAAGTTTGTCGAGAATGATTCCATAAACATGCTAAGCATTTATGTTTGGTACGTTGGGAGGAACCGAAAAACATTGTCTGGTTTCCGCTCTTAGAATCTTTACCTATCAACTTACGATGGTGGTATCCGGAAGAACTCGGATACTGAACTAGAACACTCAAGCAAGGAGTCACTCCCAAAGCCTAGCGTTGATTAGATCGTCTCATTGCTGTTGGAGCTCGATGAGCAGCCAAGTCATTGGAAAGAGCAATATAAGAACGGCTGCTGTGGAATTGGGAATAAGCTGGCGGCTGCATTTGAGGTTGCCTCGGGGATGCAAATCAATTCAAGGATACAAAACAACTCATCACCGAGCATTATATCTAGCTGTGCAATATGGTATTCGTAGACGTGCTAACCGTAGGGTTAAGTGATTACTACAAAAAGAAATGGAGATAGGAATCCATAATTAACCAACGTCCTCCGCGCCAATGGAGGTTATTTGGCATGTCTAGAAAAGCAACATTTTTTCTAGTCCAAACCACCAATGCTTGACAAACATTAGCTGTTCTATTGTTCCGGGTCAATTGTCGCCATGGGACACAATAAGGTAAGCAAATCAACAGCCATCTTTTAGATCGGTTTTTTCGTATGGGAGGTATGCCATGCAAGAGGTAGCTTCGAAATAGTGTCGATAATCATTTCAAATTATGGAGCTCTTCCAGGTGCATTAAGCTAAGTCCGGAGAATGTCATGGAACGGCTCGTGAAGCGAGAGTTGAGAGTTTGTAGAAACGCCATGGTACAAGAAAACATATTAGTGACTTCACAATTCGAATTCGATTGCTTCATGGCAGAAAATGAATATGATTCAAAAGAAAATGATTATATGCGTTCTATCTTATTGGGGCATATGTAATACCCACTTTATGAATATCGACCTGAACACCTTACACTCGTTACATTGTAAAAGAGACAAAATCCGTACAATTGTGGCAGTCAGGAATGTTATGTACCCTGATTACATCTATATTTCAAACATATACTGCATCTGTCTGCTGCTTCACGGCAGTCTCTTGGTTAAACTACATCAGCCATCTGAAGGGCATGTCGCTGTAATGAATATTTGAATCGCGGACATCGGATGGACATCTTTTTGAATCCAAATCATTACCCAAATGGGATGCGAAGGACAAGGACTATACAGTAGCAGCCTGTTACAAATGTTGGTCTGATCTGGATTCAACCAAATAAAACAGATAAAAGGGGTGAGTGGAAATGACCGGAAAAAAGCGTTTTGTACAAGTAGGAGCCGGCGGTAGAGCTGAGCTATTTTTTGCTGCAATTGCCACGGATTACCGAGAAACGTCCGAATTGACCGCTTTTTGCGACGTGAACCAAACAAGAATGGATTATGCCAATAAGATTTTGACAAAGAAGTACTATTATCCGGCAGCAAACACCTACAAGGCCGAGCAATTCGAAGAAATGATCGCGGTGGAAAAACCAGATGCCGTTATCGTAACCAGCATCGATCGGACGCATCATCATTACATCATCCGGGCAATGGAGCTTGGCTGCGATGTCGTTACGGAAAAACCGATGACCGTTGACGAGAAGAAATGTCAGGAAATACTCGATGCCGTCCAGCGCACGGGACGCAATGTGCGCGTGACCTTTAACTACCGTTATGCGCCACATCATACGAAGGCAAAGGAGATTATATCAAGCGGAGTGATTGGCGAGGTATTCTCCGTTCACTTCGAATGGTTGCTAAATACTAGGCATGGGGCTGATTATTTCCGCCGCTGGCATCGGGATAAACGCAACAGCGGTGGTCTGCTGGTCCATAAATCGACCCATCATTTCGACCTCGTCAATTTCTGGATCGGCTCTCAGCCTGAAACAGTGTTCGCGTTTGGTGATTTACGCTTTTACGGCAAAGAAAATGCCGAACGCCGGGGCATTACCAAATTTTACGACCGGTCAACCAGAAACCCGATGGCCAAGGACGATCCTTTTGCCCTACACATGGACCAAAACGAGCAGCACAAAGCGCTGTATTTGGACGCGGAACACGAGGACGGCTACCGCAGGGACCAAAGCGTCTTTGGCGATGGCATCAGCATTGAGGATACGATGGGTGTCCTGGTTCGCTACAAAAACAATGCCATCCTAAACTATTCCCTGAATGCCTATCTGCCTTGGGAAGGATATCGGATTGCCTTTAACGGCAGTAAGGGGAGACTGGAAATGGAAGTCATCGAGCAGTCCTATGTGAATGCAGGTGGAGAAAAGTCTGAAGAAGGTGCCTTGTTGGGGCAAAAGATTATCGTTCATCCGATGTTTGGTGCTCCGTACCAAGTAGAGGCTGAAGAAGGAGTTGGAGGCCATGGCGGTGGCGATACTGTTATGCTGAACGATATTTTCGGCACGCCGGTTGAAGATCCTTTCCATCGGGCGGCTAATCATATCGACGGGGCGAGATCCATTCTGACAGGCATCGCGGCAAATCGCTCCATACGCACCGGGCAGCCGGTAAATGTAAATGATTTGGTAAAATTCTAGCAAGATTTTCTAGCGAGAGAGGTAGAATACCAATGCGACCGCTGAAAAGAAAATGGAAAATTTGTATTATTCATCACGCGCATACCGACGTCGGATACACGGAGAGGCAGGAAAAAATCGCACTGTATCATGTCGATTTTATTAAGCAGGCGATCCGAATCAGTGAACAAATTCGTTCGGGTGAGCGAAGCGATTGGGAAGGCTTCCGATGGACCTGCGAATCGTTCTGGCCAGTCGAACAGTTTCTGGAACAAACGGGGATTGACTGGCATGATCGGTTCAAGCACGCCATCCGTGCCGGACATATTGAATTGACGGCAAATTACCTGCATATTGTGGAGATTCTTGATAAGGATATCTTCAAAACCTTTACTCAAAAGGCAGTCGATTTCGCCGGTTCTCTGGGCGTTAAGCTGGATTCCGCAATGACGGCGGATTTAAACGGTTACGGATGGGGATACGCCCAGTGTCTAGCTGATCTCGGCGTTCAAAACCTTTCGATGTGCGTCCATTCGCATCACGGTATGTTCCCGCTTTGGCGAAAACAAATCCCATTTTGGTGGGAAACCCCGAAAGGCGACCGACTGCTCGTGTGGAACGGCGATCATTACAATCTAGGCAATGATCTTGGGCTCGTTCCTGGCGCCCTGTTGTCCTATATCATCAAGGATGAATTCGAAACGACGTACACCGCAGACAACCACATGGAAATTGCGGAGACACGGATTGTTCGCTATCTTGCCAAATTGGAGGAAGAGGAATATCCGCTTGATTTTGTGGCGATCATGGCATCAGGCCTTTTGACCGACAATGCACCGCCAAACACCGATATCATGGACTTCGTCAGACAATGGAACAAGAAGCATGGGGAACGCATCGAGATCGAAATGTCATCCTTGAGCGATTTTTTTTCGCTGCTCCGACAACACTCCAGTGACTTCCCGGTTTATCGCGGGGATTGGCCTGATTGGTGGAATGATGGGGCAGTATCGACCCCGATGCATACGCAGCTTTTTCGTGACGCCCAACGTACGCTGCGCCTTGCGAAACGGCTGGACAGTCAGGGACAGTATGCGGATAAAGAGACGGTGCAGCAGGCTGAGCACCAAATGATGATGTTTGCCGAACATACTTGGGGCCACTCCGCTTCGATTAGCGAACCATGGCATTTATCAATACATGCCTTGGCGATCCGGAAGGAAGCGTTTGCCGCACAGGCCCATGAATATGCAAGCAGGGCACTGGATCAGGTTTTGCAAGCCAACGGCGAAGCACCGCTGGCGCATGGAAGACCGCTTCATTATCAAGTGTTAAACCCTTCGGATCAGACTGTCACCGATATCGTGAGAATGTACGTCGATTACTGGGAAGTGCCACAGCTGAAGAAGACAGGGTTCCGGGTCATCGACAAGGCGGATGGGACTGCGCTGCCTTATCAGACCCGAAAGGTAATCCGTGGGCTCGAAGTATGTGTTCTGCTGACCTTAGCACCAGGCTCTAAGAAGCGGCTCGAGATACGCGCCGATACTGCGCTACAGGGCCGCACGACATCCAGCTATCAACAGATTGGTACGGACGGCGTTAATGATATCAAGGAGGCCCCTGATGGTTGCGGGGCTGTCGGCAGTGAGCTGGTCAGCGTCACCGAAACGTTGGTTGAAACCCCTTATGTCAAAATCGTCTGGAGGGAACAATCCGGCATCGTTTCGTGGCTCGATAAAACAGCGAACCGGGAGTTGCTGCGGGAGGATTGCTACTATTCCGCTTTTACACCCATTTACGAGGTGACACCCACAGGGGGTCCTGAAAATATAATGCGGATTCGAACCCAAATGGGCAGAAACCGGAAAGGCATCGATGTCAAACGAACCCCAGGACGATTGACGGGTGTGAAACGAATCGACCACGGCGAGTTATTTACGACGGTAGAACTTCTTTACGAGCTTCAGGGAGCGAGCCATTGCTCGTTGCTGCTCACTGCATACGCCGGCATGCCCCGCGTAGACGTGTCGCTCCGAATGAACAAAAACAGCGTGTGGGATCCCGAAAGTGTGTATGTATCCTTGCCGTTCACTGTTCAGAAGGAAGAGGAGGAGACAGTTCAACTGTGGTTGCAGAAGCCCGGTTTCCCACTTCGGCCGAGGAAAGACCAGCTGCCAGGCACCGGAATCGACTTTTATGCAATTGAGGACGGAGTGGCTTGCATCTCCGAGCAATATGGCCTCGCCATCGCCATGCCGGATACGCCGCTTGTACATCTCGGTTCAATTGAGCATGGTGAAAGGATGCTGCATGGGCATCCGGAAGTCGATATGGATAATCCGCACCTTTTTTCATGGGTCATGACGAATTACTGGGAAACGAATTTCAAGGCGACGCTTGGCGGTTTTTACGAGTTCCGTTACCGAATAGCCTGGGGCAGCGAGTTTGCTACGGAGAGCTCAGCTCTACAAAAATGTCGTGATATGAACGACGGCCTGATCAGTTTTCGTTTGAAAGAGTAGGAAAATTCACAGGATTTGTCTGAAACGAGCTGATAACAAGACGGGAGCTGGCAATGCCTTGCTCCCGTTTTGTTGCATCTGCCATTAGCAGGTCCATCATTATAGGAAATTGCCGGAGGTTTTAATCATCTCAGAAGAACTTGCCACCGTAACGTTCCAAATTTTTGGCGAGAACGGAATGGTAAGACATCGGAGTACGTAGTAGACATCTAACTTTAAAGATTTTTAGAAACTATATACGAGGTGACAAATAAATGAACCCTAAAAGAACAACTTCCATTGCAGGTTACGATTTTGATTATTTGGAACAAAAATTATATTCGGCCGTAATTGGAGACGTTTTGGATGAACTTGATAGAGGAACAGCTGGAGAATAGGAGCGGAATCCCCCTCAGATATTTGTGGGGGCAGCATATCGCATTTGGGAAGCCGTTCTTGGGCCCTGGGTGCCGCATTTTTCGTGCCTGACAACGTGAAGATCATCACAGAATCGGCAGATTCCCCGGCACCAAAACCGAGCAGGGTTAGGCGCAGAGTTTCATATGATTGGCCGTATGGAGTAGATGAAAGTGGAAAGTCCGTTGATTTTTCAGTACTCCCGGAGAAAGGGACGACTTCGGAGATGGTGTACCTGACGTGCTTCGGCGATCAAGCGGGGTATCTGATTGAAAACAACTCACTACAGATGGGAATGAAAGTGGAATGGGATGGGTCAGCAATGCCGTACTTATGGTATTGGCAAGAATATGGGGCAACTGAAGGTTACCCCTGGTACGCCTGACATTATAATATCGGATTGGAGCCGTTCTCAAGTTATTCTACGCTTGGGCTCGAAGAAGCTATTCGTAACGATAGCGCCGGAATCATAGAAGCCGGGGGAATCAAGAGTTCTGGATCAAGACCGAACCGTATGTGCTTTCGAAGCCATAGTTAGGCTTCTCTTCTACAAGGTACACCTAAGTGATAACGCAAATTGAAATGGGACCCAGGGTAAGCTCGATTTTCCTGGGCTTACTTTTAAATGATAAGGGGGCATCATGGAAATGGAGAAATGGGATCAAACAGATCAAGCCGTGCAATTGAAGCCGCTTGGAATCAATTACCGGGTCTATGTGCCGAACGGGTATGAGCATGATGCAGATCAAGCTTGGCCGCTCGTCGTATTTCTTCAAGGCGCGAGACAGCGGGGGAACAACAGCGGACTGCTGGAAGAGCACGGTCCGCTGAAAGAGGCAGCTGGAGGTAAGGAGTTTCCTTTTTTACTTCTAGCCCCGCAATGTCCTGAGGATACTGTTTGGATCATGCAAAAAGACATAGTGATAGGGTCCATCCGTAGCGTCCAGCGTGAATACCGCGTGGATCCGCTGCGAATCTATTTAACGGGGATAAGCATGGGCGGCTTCGGGACATGGGAAATTGCGATGGAGCACCCGGATCTGTTTGCCGCCATCGTGCCGATTTGCGGCGGGGGCATGTCATGGAGACTAAGCAATCTGCAGCACATGCCCATTTGGACATTTCATGGCGCTAAAGATGAGATTGTTCCGATAGGGTACACTGTGGAGATGATGCGAGCGCTAAAAGCCCTTGGAAATCAGGCGCTGTTCACCGTTCTCCCTGGTGCGGGCCATGACTGTTGGACGGAATCATATCGCCGAGACGATCTATATGAATGGTTACTCAAGCAAAAGCGGCAACAATAAGTGGACAAAGGTGAAGGCCAAGATAGAAAAAATGAGAAAAACTTGCTTCGTCGGCGACGCAGCAAGTTGATCGGGAAAGTACGCTTTGTGACCGGGCGGCGGGATCTTGGTTGTACTTAGCGATGCAGACACTGACGCCTTAATGCGATATGCCGGAAGGCAGTGTGATCATTGTAAAACCCGTGTCCGTCTGAATGGTACTTTGGACGCTCAGGCGATAGATGTATTTGGCGTTGACCCATTCCGCTTCGATTTCCTATAAAACTGGACCGCTAGTTCCTTCATATTAAGGCACTTCACAAGAGAGTCCGCAAGGACTCTTTATTTTTTTACCACGTTGATCAAGAAATTATTAATTGTGTAAGTTCAAAATGATTCATGTGATGCATCACGGGATACATTGAATCTTAGCATTCAGAAAACGACTGGCAGTCTGGAGTTTTAGATGCATGCGAAGACGTCCCCGAATGTTTTATGTGCTTACTAATTGCTGCATAAAAGGCTGTTTGCTTTGCATTACATGACGGCATATTTGGGCCGAAGATCGGGAATTGAATTGCTCAGATTCCTACATTGAGACCGTTAGAATAAAGTTGTCGTTGTCTAATACAGGAAATCTTGGCGTAAGAAAAGCGGGAATCCGACCATGATGACTGCTTCATGTTAATCTGCTTCGATCTGTTTTATAGCAGAAAGTGAATATTCAGAGAAAGAAAATGAATATATGCGTCATATTTCGTTGGGCTTGAAGTGGCGGCTCATAGAAATACCCATCTAATGAATATCGACCTGAACAGCTATTACTCTTTACATTGATGAAGAGATACATACATTCAATAGCAGTGGTTGTAATCGCTTTCTAGGGCTCTCTACCATTCGTCAACTTTTTAAAAACCATTTGAACATGATAAAGCGCTCTCATCATTTTCATGGATGCGTTTGGATGTTATAACAAAAAAATACACAGATAATTGTGGTATACAATCTGCTCTCCCGCTGTCGATCATCCAGAAGCTCATACTGAACGAGACTAGTAGCAGATTTATAAGATCGAAGATGCAGCCGATTCATCTAAGACTATGGAAAATCAGGTGAATTTACTAACGGCTTATCGGATTCGTCGTTCCGACGGAGAGCATCAAATATTCGGTCTTCGAGATGGTGACGGTGCCGCTACTGTATTCGTCCCTGTAGAAACATATTGTTAATGGAGTATTGCTCGGTCTGATAAAAGGATAGATCTCCCATGTAGTCAGGGAGGCGTCTTTTATAAAAAAATAAAAATGGAGGGTTTTCAATGGAGATGAGAAAGAAAGGAAGTCATTGGAAGAAAACGATGGTATTTGGTATCACCACGATCTCAGCCGTATCTCTATTAACCGCTTGTAATGGAGAAGCGGACAGCGGAGGCAGCACGAAAAAGAACGACAAGGCAGTGGAGCAGCCATTCAAATTCAGCATTATGGCGCCTTTTTTTGCCGCGCAGCCACCGGCGACGGACAACTCCAACGTCGCTTTCAAGGCAATGGAAGATAAGATGGGTGTCAAGATGGAAGTCACCTTCGTTCCAGGCACGACCTATGATGATAAGTTGAACGTGACGCTTGCTTCCGGCAATTTGCCACAAGTGATGGTCGTAACTAACAACAAGAACGCCGCCGTTATGAATGCGGTCCGTTCCGGTGCCTTCTGGGAAGTCGGTCCATATATCAAGCAGTTCCCAAACCTGCAAAAGTACTGGAACGACCAGATCGGAAGCAACATCTCCGTTGATGGCAAAATCTACGGCATTTACCGCGAGCGTCCGGTCGCGCGAAAAGGCGTCATTTTCCGCCAGGACTGGCTAGACAACCTTGGCCTGCAGCAGCCGAAGACAGTTGATGACATTTACAAAATTGCGAAAGCGTTTACGCTAAACGATCCGGACAAGAATGGCAAGCACGATACGTACGGCATAGCGTTGTCGGACGACAACCTAATGACGGATGCGACATTCGTGCTTGAGACGGCGCTTGGTGGCTTCAACCAATGGGGCATTAAAGATGGTAAAGTGATGCCCGATTTCTTGACCAAGGAGTATTTGGACTCGCTCAAGCTACTAAAGAAGATGTACGACGAAAAGCTGCTCAACCAGGACTTCGGCGCGATTAAAGGCACCAAGCTAAAGGACATCATCAACCAAGGCAAGGCGGGTATGTACTTTGTTAGTATAGATGACGCGAACACCTCTCTTTCGGACTTGTTCAAGCTAAATCCGAACGCCAAGATTGACTTCGTGCTTGGGCTTCAAGGACCGAAGGGCGTCAAGCTGCCGGGTAACTCGGGCTATTACGGGGTGTTCATGTTCCCCAAATCAAGTGTCAAGACGGAAGCGGATCTGAAGAAAATCTTAACCTATTTTGACAATGTTCTGGATCCCGATGTATTGAAGTTGTTTGATTTTGGTGTCGATGGCACTCATTATAAAATGGAAAATGGAAATCCGGTGTTCACGAATCATCAGCTTTGGAAAGACCAGGTCGCCGATTTGGGCCAACTGCGTATTGCACCTTCGGATTTGACCTGGCCAACGGAATCCGATGTTATGAAGAAGGTTAAGAAGCTGTATAAGGAAGAAGCGCAGAACGTGGTCCCAAGCGTAATCGAGCCTTACACTTCTCAAACCTATGCAGAGCGTAGCAACGAGCTGAATAAGATCATAAACGACGCGCGCGTCAAATTCATCATGGGCGTAATCGATGAGCCAGGATTCGTCAAAGCAATGGAAGACTGGCGTAAACAAGGCGGGGATCAAATTATCGATGAGTTCTCTCAGGAGTATAATAAAGCACAAAAAAAATAACGAGATTGCTTTCATCTTACAACGCTTTCCCGCCGGAAGTTCTCCGGACGGGGGGCACATTCTATACCCTAGAGAAGGGCATCGATGTCTTTGGTGAGAATGGCAGTGGAGCCTGGCACTCTGAAACACGAAAGTAATAATAAAAATCTGAAACAAAGGTGAAACCGTTTAAAATATTTCACTTGGGTATGCCAATGTACATGTGCTGGATTCTGGGGTAATGAGGCGCTTAAAGAAAAGTTAACGAAGGAGCGATGGAAATGGTTAAAAGTAAATCATCGTTGATATTATGGATGGCTATGATAGTGGCTCTTGCAGCTTGTGAGGTTGGAGGGGAAAAATCGGATGCAGGGAAAGAAGCGAAACAAACCGATACGACTCCTGTGAAGCTAAAAATATATTTTTCCAACGGTTCCATTACAGATCAGGATCTGAACTCCCTCATCGTTGAAGAGCTTAACAAGAAATATCCTTATATAACTGTTGAGGCAATAAGACCCGGTAAAGGTACAACGATAGAGGAACTAATCGCCGCAGATCAGACGCCGGATATCATATATGCCTCGAATGGAGATTTAAATGGGTTCAAAATATTGGATCTACTGGAAGATATCACTCCGTTGGCGAAAGAGCAACAGGTGGATTTCGGACGATTCGATCCGATCATATTCGATTCTGTGAGAGCAGTTTCAGATAAGGGAGAAGTGTATGGATTGCCTTTCTTCGCCCACTTCAGTGGGCTCTATTACAATAAAGATATTTTTGACAAGTTTGGAGTGCCCTATCCTGAGGATGGAATGACTTGGGAGGATACCATGGAGTTAGCCAAAAAACTCTCGCGTGAAGATAACGGGGTGACGTACAAAGGGCTCGACCCCGATACGATCGCGCGTATGGCTATGCAGCTACCCGTTACAGTAGTGGACCACAATACAAATCGAGCGAGGATCGATAGCAACGAATGGAGGGAAATATTCACACTGGCTAAGGGTATTTGGTCGATCCCAAACAATAAACCTGATAAGTTGAACTCGTACCAGTCGAGAAATTGGTTTATGAAAGACAAAAATATTGCGATGCTTCCTTACAATAACCTTTTGAATATCGGCCTTGAGGATGCTACTAAAAATGGATTAAATTGGGATGTGGCTCAGTATCCGAGCTACAAAGAAAAGCCTAATATATATTCTCATGTCGATGCGCAGATTTTCGCTATCACCAAGACAAGCAAACATAAAAGTCAAGCGATGCAACTGCTGAGTGTGGCGGTTTCAGATGAGGTACAGCTCAAAAGCACGAGAACGACGGCAAGATTATCCGCTTTGAAAAATCCGGAGATAAAAACACAATTAGGCGCCGATATGCCGTTTCTTAAAGGGAAAAATCTACAATCTATTTTTAAAAGCAGCCCTGCTCCTGCTCCCCTATACTCGCCTTACGATGCATTAGTAAGGCCAATTTTATTTCAAGGCTTCGAGGACTATTTTAATGGTAAGGATCTTAATTCAGCCTTAAGGGAGACGGACGAAAAAATCAATAAGTGGATCGATGCGAATAAAAAATAAACGGTGTCAAACTCCTGACCAGGGCTAAGGATTCAATCAGTTCTTCGGAGGGACTTTCATGCGCAAACACACTCTATTGAGGTTCAAAATGTTTTACCTCATGCTGTTATTATTTGTTTTCGCGATTGATTTAGTCTTAAAATCCAACCGAAATACATCATCTTCTCAAACGGACAGTAAAGGAGGTACTTTAGAATTGAACGTGAATACCACTGAGCCGCTAAAAATCCGCGGGACTGAAATGGTAACAACTGACGGAGAGCCTGTGCGTTTTTGGGGAGTGAATATTTCCTCGGTTTATCCAACCCATGAACAGGCCGAGCATCTTGCGGCAAATCTGGCATCTTTAGGTTTTAATGTCGTTAGGCATCACCATACGTTGAGGAATAGCCTGGACTGGAATCCTGTTTCCTTAATAGGTTCTCTTGCTTCCTACAATGGGAATACTCGAGACCCCAATAATGAGGCTTGGGATCGGTTCGATTACTTTAATGCTCGACTGCGGAATCAAGGAATCTACATTGTGTTGACACTTGAAGGGACCAGACGATATTTACCGGGAGATGCGGATATTCTGCAGACTAATGAGAGAGACCGGTCGGAGTGGATGGAGGCAATAGCTGCATTGAACAAAGCACCAAATAATCGGGATTTGTTTAAGATACTGCCAATGATTGATGAGCGTGCGGCGCTACTTATGGAGGAATTTGCTAGACAGTTGCTCACTCATGTGAATCCGTATACTGGAATTGCTTACGGCGAGGGCTCACAAGTGTTATATCTCGAGACGATGAATGAAGTTTCGTCTGAATACGCAATTATCGCTGGCAATACATTCGAGAATGCGGCGCATCCAGAGATAGCGTACTGGAAAACAATTCTTAATAACAAATGGGCAGATTACACTGCTGCCCAAGGTATAGCACCGTGTGAATTTTTTAATCCTTCGACAACACAGCAAAAGCTGGCGCGCGGCGAATTTTTGCGTGAACTTGACCGTAGTTTCTATAACCGCATGAAGAATGTAGTGAGAGATCTGAATGTGAAGAACCCGATGATTTTTTCAAATCTGTGGCGGGGTGAAGACTTTCAGGAAATGCAGCATGATATATCGGATTTAATCGAGGATCATCAGTATACGAATCCGCTCGTCGTAAATGATTTTGACGATCTGTTTAATAATATGACGCTCTCCACACCGAATGACAAGCCTTATTTTATTGGTGAGATTAATCAGAAGGAGGGAGAAGCGAACCTGAGCACTAACGCGCCATATCGAACGATGCTCTTGCTTGCAGCAAGCGCGTATGGTTCATTTAGCAGTTGGAGTGGAATTACTTGGTATGCTTGGGCGCATGGGGAGCGCATGTTTGGCAAGGATGGCTGGTCCGTGAAGGAGGAGCGTCAGCCAAGCGTCCTTTCAGATATGGTTGGCAATATGCAATCGGACGGAATGGTCATCGATCATCTTCGTACAGCAGGTATGCTTTTCAAGAAGAAACTGGTATCGTCGAGCGCGAATCCACTGACATTATACGTAGATGTACCAACCGGTGCAACATCCTAATTTAAATTGGGTTGGCAAAATATCCACAGCATTCGCAGGGCGTTCGGTCCAGTCCCGTCTTCACAATCCAGTGCACCTTGGATGACGATTACTCCTTCAAACCCTTTAGTTTCCGATACAGGGGAGATTATCAAGGATATCAAGCGTAAGCAACTGACGGTTTCTGCGCCGCAGGCTGAGGCATTCAGTGGATTTCTGGATGGTCAACCGCCGGCGGGTATAAATCACCTGCATCTATTGGGTAACAACGGATTCGCTACGATTATTATGGTTTCCGTCGACGGTAAAGATTTTGGGAAGAGCGAGAAGATCCTCATCAGCAGAACGGGCTTGGATGCCAATCATCAAGAGATAAACGGCCCGATGATTACGCTTAAGCACCTACAGGCTCCGACCAAGAAGAACGCATGGTATATCAAGAGGACACGGTCCGGTGTTCAGTCGAAGTACGAGCGGCTTGAAACATGCCTGTCGGGGGAGATTCTTTTGCCGAGGGATTCCTGGCGCGAAATCGAACTGACATATGGCAAACCTGATGATATTAAAAAAACAGATGATCGAAATCAAGTGGGATGGAGCGATTCGGATTCATAACTTTTAGAATGGAAGGACTTTGCTTTAGACTAGGAGGGCGTGTACTTCGGCTAGAACACTAAGTGGATATCGGCATTATGAGGCTGGCTGGAGGTGCCTTGATTGTTTTTCGAAAATATACGACCGTCGAAAGAATTAGTCATCGAGTGGAAAACGGGAGTGTTCGAGGAACATGACCTTCACATGCACGATGCACTCGAAATTCATGTGTTGAGAGAAAATGAAGCACGTTTTGCCACCATTAACAAGCAATATGAGGGCAAGCCAGGTGACGTGTTTTTATTTCGCCCGTTTGAACCTCATTGGAATTTGGTTAAAGACAGGGCGAATCCAATTCGATGGATCAGTATTTTGTTTTTTGCCTCTATTATGCGAACAGTTCCAGAGGGAAGTAAGCTTCTTTATCCGTTTTATGCAGTTTTAGCAGTTTCTCCCTACATTCCCGCTGAAAGTACTTGTGCGCAAGCGGTTCAGGATTTGGCTTATCGTGCTATCCTTGAGCAGGAGGAGCGAAGAGTCGGCTGGGAAGCCAGACAGTTCGCTCTTTTTATTGATATACTTGTGCACCTACTGAGGCATTCCTTTCAACAACCGTTGGCGGTATCGGCGCCGGAAATGGATGATGGGATGTTTCGAGCCATTGAATATATGTTAAAGAATTTTGCTGAAGATCTAAATATGAATGACGTGATAAGCATTACTGGACGTCAGCGAACACATTTTTATATCCGGTTTAAAGCGGTGACCGGCGTGACACCGAATCAATTCATCCACCGTTTACGAATGCAGGTAGCGATGTATCAGCTCGGAAACACAAACAAATCTATCACGGAGATAGCATTTGACTGCGGCTATCAATCCATTCATTATTTCATCAAGCACTTTAACCAATATTGCGATATGACACCTAGGGAGTATCGAAAAATAGTTAAACAAAAACAATTATGATTCGCGTACAAATTTGCAACTTTTATACCCAATTCGGATAAGATTCGATCTGGCCTCGCTGGTATAGTAAGGAAGTGAAAAGAACTCTTACAGGATGGAGGTCATAAAAGAAATGAAAGATGACAAAGATTTTGACGGATTGGAGAAAAAGGTATCATTTGCAGATCAGTACACGTTAAGAGGGCGATTTATGCGCCCGGTAGATACCTCTGCAATATTAAAGCATCTGATGTGGCAAGAATTCTCTCTATCCCGTATAATTGCAGGCTGGATTATTGCCATACCAACATACGATCAAAAGCTGCAGCTCGGAAGACATGCATATTTGCATAATCGAAATGTTAAATTTCTGCGTGAGCGTATTGTCGAGCTGCCGGGTGGATTGAATGATAATGAATGGATTCCTTCTTATGTACGTGAGGCGTTTGATAGATTATTTACCGCGTCTAGTCCGAATGCATTCTTTATTAGTTATTTGTTCGTCTTAAAACGTTTGCATGAACAATACGATGAACTCCTGCTAAAGCTGGATCCGGTTCTTAATGCTCCTACCGTAGATCAAATTAAACTGAATTTGGTGGAACGTGATACGGAATTGAATTGGGTTGTGAATCAAACATTTTTCACAGACGCCGAGAGTGAAGAGCTGGCATTACAAGCCCAGAACTGGGAAAAGTATGCCGTTAGAGTTTGGTCGGTGTTTGCAGGGTTCAACAACCATGATATGTCAAGCGAGATTCCTTGGCCTATTCACCCGGTGCAAGAGGCGGCTGGTCCGATGCCGGAGGAAGCGAGGCTGGAGGACAAATTCCAACGGTTTGAGGTAAAGCGTGGACAAACCGCTTATACCGATCCAGAGATGTCTGTACTGTCCGATAGCGTGAAGCAAATGATTTACATTTACGCTACAGAATTTACGGCTGGCGAAAGCCTTGCTTGTGTTTATTACTCCGTGGAGCAAATGCCACTCGCGTTTTACTTTGATCTGGCGCGTCACATGTGGGATGAATTCAGGCACAGTCGGATGGGAATGCGCCGCCTAGAGCAATTGGGTTATACCATCGACCAATTCAAATGGCCTACCGGTCCAGGGCTGCAATTGGCAAAAAATCATTTTACCGAAATCTACTCCAGCCTTACGATGATCGGTGAAGCTTGCGGGTTTAAGAAAAAGCGAAAATCGGCCGAAGCCTTTTGGAAATTTGGGGATGTGTTATCCGCAATTACGGTGGAATTTGATTTGAGCGATGAGCGTAGCCATGTCGATTTTGGTACGAAGTGGGGGCCAGAGCTTTATAAAAGGGAAGGCATCATTGTCACGCACCAGGAGATGGCCGAGCAAGCCCGACTACGTAGGTTGAATGAATTTGATGCCGTTTCACCGGAGGATAAAGAAAAGCTGGCTAAAAACTTCCCTGCCTTTTGTAGCCTGCATACATCTGAACTGAACTATCACAAGTATTGATGAATCGAAAAGAGGAGATGAGGAAATTGGATGAACGGCTCAAGTTGGCTTTTATCGGCGGCGGTAGTTATCAATGGGCACCCCGTATCCTAAAGGATATTATGCTTAAGGAAGATTTGAAGGCTATTGATTTTTACTTGCTGGATAAAGACATTGAAAGTGCAGGTACGATCAAACGGCTAGGGGATAGAATGAATGAGGAATTAAAGACGAATCACACGTTTGTCGCTACGCAAAGCGAGGAAGAGGCACTTGAAGACTGTGACTTTGTAATCATTTGCATCTCCACAGGCGGTTTGGAAGCAATGAGAAACGATATCAGCATTCCGGAAAAGTATGGCATTTTTCAAACCGTTGGCGATACCGTCGGGCCTGGCGGATGGAGCCGGAATATGCGAAATGTCCCGGTGTTCAATGCACTCGCTGATACTATCGAGCGCTTGTCTCCCGATGCGGTTGTTCTGAATTATACGAATCCGATGGCCTGCTTAACCAAAGCCTTTTATGCTAGAACCAAGTTAAGAACTGTAGGGCTATGCCACGGATTGTTTGAAAACTACGAGGTGCTCCAGGATATTTTCGGACTGGAGTCGGAGCAGCAATTAAATGTCCGATTCGGAGGAGTCAATCATTTTTTCTGGATGCTTGATTTCAAGGTGAATGGACATGACGGGTATGCTTTACTCCGGGAAAAGCTAGGCAAAGACAAACGGTTCGTGGATTTAATCAACGAGGCTCACAAGGACGAGATTGGATTTCAGTCGAATAAATATTTGACAAGCGAGTTGCTGGACACCTATGGCTATTTGCCGTATGTCGGTGATAGGCACACATGTGAATTTCTACCCAACATTATTACCGGAAATGAGAAGCGGTTAACCACATACCAAATTCATCGCACCTCCATAGAGGAACGATATGGGATGCTTAATAGGCGAAAAGATGAAGTCAAGCAAATGATAGAAGGGAGAAAGCCCATAGAATATAAACGGAGTCGTGAAACGGCGGCCGACATCGTCGAGGCTGTAGCGCTTGGAAAAGAGTTCATCGACATTGTCAACATTCCCAACAGTGGGCAAATTCCAAATCTGCCACTTGGCGGGATTGTAGAAACGCTTGGTGTCGTAAACTCGCTTGGCTTTTCGGCAGTTACAGCCGGACCGCTTCCGGAACCGATCCGACGAATGGTCCTACCGCATCTCGAAAATTCGGAGATCATCTATGCAGCGGCGACAACGGGCAATTTTGAGCTAGCTCTCAAGGCTTTATATAATGATCCAACATGCTGGCATTTGGATTACACAGACATTCGAAAAATGGCAGAAGAATTGCTCGAAGCCAATCGCCCGTTCTTACAATAATAAAGTCGATCTGAAGGCAGGAGCTACAGAAACAATGCTATAAAAAGACGTACTACAAGAGCACCGCAGTCAATTGCCATTGAGGTTGACTGGGGAATGTGGAACGTCTTTTTTCTTATTTAAAATAATTGAAAGCGCTCAACTCTTGAAAAGATACGGCACTACCTAGTGTTTCAACGATTGCCACCTCGACCCATAGCGTAGCAGAAAATGAATATGGAGTGCAAGAAAATGAATATATGTTATCTAGCCTGTTGGATTCGAAGCGGCTCATGGGAATTACCAATTTAATGATTATCGACCTGAATAGCGTTTTCTTTTTACATTATAGAAAAGACAAGATCCTTACGTCGTAGCAGAATAAGACAATTGTTTGGGTAATTTTGGTACTTTGTGTCCTCCAAGAATGAAGGTATTCAATAAGGAAAGAATCATTTCCACACAGCGGAACCTAAACTAATTCAGATACTACGATAATTTGTTGGAGGTTTTCACTATGAGTTTAAGGCAAATAGTTGTTTTTTACGATGATTTGTTTCCGTATGAAGGTCAGCGACCGAATGCGTCGGAGCTCAAGAAGCTTCAAGAAAAATATTATGTAGTCGATGCTGAAAATCTCGCAGAAGCGCTTTCGGACACGGAAGTTCTTGTACATTTGCACGGCTCATATTTCCCGAAGGAAGCCTGGAACGCCGTACTGGCTCATCTTCGTGCGGGAAAAGGCCTGTTATTTGTGGGCGGGGCCCCGTTCAAGAATCCGGTTGTCAAGAAGGACGGTAAGTGGAAATCGGAGAAAACACAGACCGGTTACCACCAACAATTGCAAATTCATGAAGCGCTTGAGGTCGATTCGGATCCGATTGTGAAACTAATCCACAACCGAGATATTCCGCTTCTGCAGGATCACGAGTCGTTATTTACGGTCGAGCCGACTTATGGCCTGGTGCTACACGTGAGCCGGACCGACGACCAACCGGGAGAGCTCGGTTCTGCAGGGCCGATGGACGCGAACATTTACCCTTTGCTGAAAGGCATCAGCGGCGGCTCGATCGAGCGCGAGGTCGCGGCGCCCGTCGTGTTGATCGAGAATACGAAAGGCGAATTTGCTGGTGGCCGATGGATTTTTGTCAATCAGTCGTTACGTGAGACATTCTGGAACAATGGCGGAACGGATGCGCTCGGCCGGTGGGCGGACTTTGCGGCGCTCGGCGTCACGGAGCTATGGCTGAAGCCAAATTATGCTTCGTACGAGCCAGGGGACCGGGCGACGCTAATGCTGCAAATGCAGGCTCTCGGTACGCGCATGGAGAGGACGGAATGGACATTCAGACTTCGCGTACTGAAAGCGAAGGCCACAGTCGTTAATACCCCGTCACCGGACTTTGTATATCGCTCTGAACAATTTGCTGAGATTTGGAGTACAGAGCTTCGTCTTCATGCGGATCGCGAGCTTCAATTCGGGAAGGTTCGAATTCCAGAGCCAATTCAAGCGGGCTTCTACATAGCGGAATGTGAAGCCGTGTCATCACTTGGCGAAGGCCGCCTACTGCGTCAAGGATTCTGGGGCTTCGATGAGGAGCTTCTAAAGCAGGGCAACTTTTTGACCTGCGACCGTGATTATTTCTGGAAAGAAGGCATGCCGCTGCCAATCGTCGGCATGACGTACATGACAAGTGATGTCGCGCGTAAATATTTGTTCCTTCCGAATGCTGCGGTATGGGACCGTGATATGGCCCAGATGAAACGCGCGGGCATCAATTTGATCCGTACGGGCATTTGGACGGCGTGGCGCCAAGTCATGTTTGTCGACGGGCATGCTTACGAAGAGGTACTTCGCGCGGTCGACGCCTTTATCTTAACAGCAAAGCGTTATGATCTTGAAGTAACCTTTAACTTCTTCGCGTTCACTCCGGAGACCTGGGAAGGCGTCAACCCTTATCTGGATCCGAGAAGCGTGAAAGCGCAGAAGCGGTTCATTGCAGCCATTGTTTCCCGTCATGCCGATTCGAAGCACGTACACTGGGATCTGATCAACGAACCGTCGATGTTCGATCCGAAACGGATTTTTAAGGGGCCTCGCTCCTCACATGATCGGTTCGAAAAGGACGCATTCGTCGAATTCCTGAAACAGCGTCACGGTATCCTGAGTCTTCTTCAGGAGAGCTGGAATATGACGCCGGATGATCTTCCCTCCTTTGAAGCCGCGCGGCTTCCGGAGCCGAACGACATCAACTTCGGTACGACGGAAACATTGGCGAAAAAAGGCGGGCCTTGGCTCGATTACACATTGTTCACGATGGACATGCACAACCGTTGGGCCAAGCAGCTAGTAGAAACGATTCGAAATATCCAGCCGAAGCAGTTGGTGACGGTTGGGCAGGACGAGGCGCTGACCGCACAAAGGCCATCGCCGTTCTTCTACGCATTCGAAGTCGATTACACGACCGTGCATTCGTGGTGGAGCATGGACGATCTTGTATGGGATGGCGTATTTACAAAAGACGCGCATAAGCCGAATTTGATCCAGGAAACCGGCATTATGTATGTGGAGACACCGGATGGCCGTGCTAAACGCAGTGAGTTAGAGCTGCGAAACATTCTTGAGCGAAAATACGCGTATGCCTTCTCGACTGGTGGAGCCGGAGCGATTCAGTGGATTTGGAACACTAACTTCTACATGAACAACGTCAATGAATCAAACATCGGTGCACTGCGTGCTGATGGAACGGAGAAGCCGGAAGTATCCGTTTCGTATGACTTCGGGTCGTTTATGGAAAGCATTCGGGAACTATTCATCGGCCGTAAGCTTGAAGATGTTGCTATCATTTTCCCTTACTCCAATGATTTTTCAAATCGAAAGCTTGCTACTGTAGCGACCACACGTGCCGTTCGAACGCTTGCCTATGACATGAACGTGCACGTCAGAGGGTTCAGTGAGTATCATCTCGATTCATTAGCCGAGTCTAATCCGAAGCTCATCCTTGTGCCGAGTGCCCACAACTTTAGCAATGAAGCGCTAGAGCGACTGATCGGCCACATCCGGACGAACGGTGGGACGCTCCTTTTCACCGGTCCGATAGGACTGGATGCATACTGGCGTCCGGAGCACCGTTTGGAAAGCGAATTGCAGGCCGGCGAAGTAACGAACGTACGCCGTGAAGAATCAATCGAGATCGGAGGGCGTACCTACCCAGTTTCCTTTGCCGGAGCCCGTATTGCGGATGCCAATAAGCAGATGGTGAACGGTGCCGCCGCAGAGCAGGCCAAAGGGCTCGTAGAAGCTTTGCTTGGTGAGGGACGAATGATCTGGTGTCCGCTTCCTATGGAACTCAACTATCGTCAGGATGCGCTGATGGCGTTATACAACTTAGCGCTAAATCGGGCTGGCGTAACCACCGAGCTTGAATGGTTGGAAGGCGGGGAGCTTCCCGGCGTGTACGGACGCAAAATTGAATATGCTGGCGGTGCACTGTATGTATTCGTCTCTGAATACGGTCACGCTGCACAAGTTCACGTCAAAGATCCAGTAACCTGCCGCTCATACACCTTCATGTTGGACAGCGAACGTTCCGTGCTGTTCGCCACGGATGCAAGTGGTGCGGTGACGGCGGTATATCGTCCTACCGAGGTTTCAATAGCAGTAAGCCAAGTGTCGGTAAGTAAAGAATAGCTAGCGAATGGTTATGGATTTCAGGAGGGTATGAAATGTCAAACATACATTATGATTTTTCCGGTAAAGTGGCTGTTGTAACAGGAGGAGCTACGGGAATCGGCGAGGCGGCAGTGCGCAAATTTGCGGCTGCGGGAGCGACGACGGTGATCGGGGACGTTCACGAAGAAGCTGGTATCACGCTGGTTAAGAAGTTGCGAGCCTATGGGCATGACGTTCATTTCGTGTTGACGGATGTAGGAGACGACAGCATGGTGAGCTGCCTGATGACCGCAGCTTTTTCACTCAGGCAGAGACTAGATTTTGTGTTCAACAATGCGGGGGTAGCGATCGGCGGTGAAGTGACGGAGATGAGCGAGGACAATTGGCAGAAGGTGCTCAACATCAATCTTGGTGGTGTGTTCCGGGGTTGCAAATACGCTATCCCCTATATGCTTCAGCAGGGGAGCGGCGTGATCGTCAACTGCGGATCGACGCAGGCGCTTCGCGGATTTATGGGTTGGGCAGGCTATGCGGCCTCCAAAGGCGGAATTCTTGCGTTAACGCGTCAGGCGGCTATTCAATACGCAGGTAAAGGCATCAGGATTAACGCCATTGCACCGGGAACCGTTATGACGCCGATGAACGAGAAGATTTTTGCAGAAGTCGAAGATCCGCAGGCTCTCATTCAGGCATGGAACAACGCCCACCCTATCGGACGTTTTGGCCAACCTGCAGAGATTGCCGATACGGTTCTGTTCTTGTGCAGCGATGAGGCTTCGTTCATTACCGGACAAACCGTCGTTGCCGACGGCGGACAGACGGTACGAGGAGAATAAAAGAGGGGGAAGGACGAATTGACGGATTTTACATTTTTGCAGACACAAATCATTGGGAACGTGCTTGTCGTCACGATTTCACGCGAGGCTAAGCTGAACGCCATGAACAGCCTGCTTATGCAGGAATTGACCGCATGCTTCCGTTCTGTTCACGATTCTTTGGATGTACGCGCGGTTGTTTTAACGGGGAAAGGTAAGGCATTCATGGCTGGCGCAGATATCGAAGAGTACAACGGGTTGGATGCGGGGCAATTTTTTGCTTTTCAGGATAGAGGCCGAGAGATGTATCGTTCCATTGAAAATTGCGCCAAGCCGGTAGTGGCTGCAGTAAACGGATATGCTCTTGGCGGCGGCTTCGAGCTGGCTTTGGCTTGCGATCTGATCGTTGCTTCCACAAAGGCAAAATTCGGTTTGCCCGAGGTTAATCTAGGTCTTGTTCCGGGAGGAGGAGGGCTGCAAAAGGTCTCACGGTTGTTCGGTCCGTATATTGCGAAAGAGCTGGCCATGACCGGAAGATTTCTGACGGCAAACGAGGGAAAGGAATGGGGGTTGGTCAATCGGGTGGCAGAGCCTGAGGAACTGCTGAATGCAACAATGGCTTTGGCGCAGGAGCTCGCCCAAAAGGCGCCGCTCGCCGTACAGGTGCTGAAGAAGCTTATCAATGAAGGCCGTGATGCGAGTTTGGAAACAGCGCAAGCATACGATCGGGCATTTCTGGCCAATTTGTTCCGGACCGAAGATGCTCAGGAGGGAATCACCGCATTTGTCGAAAAACGGGAAGCCCGCTTTATCGGAAAGTAGTACCGACTATAAGCAGGGCCTATCGGCAAATACCAGGTAAGCTTCAATCAATCGACAAGGGAGGAAAAAAAGCATGGAACATGCACTTTCAGGAGTTAAAGTATTGGATTTTACCCATTTGTTGCAAGGGCCATTCGCCACGCAAATGCTCGGGGATTTAGGGGCAGACGTGATCAAAATCGAGCGCAAGGGCAGTGGTGACAGCTATCGGCAGTGGGCGTTTTTTGGATATCGGATAGGTGGAGAATCGCCCTGTTATTTGGCGTTTAACCGGAACAAAAGATCACTTGCGCTCAATTTGAAATCGCCGGAAGCAAAAGAAATTATCTACAAGCTTGTGCAGGATTGCGACATTGTCGTAGAAAATTTCCGACCAGGCGTGATGGCGAAGTTAGGCTTTAGCTATGAAGATTGTAAACGGATCAATCCGCGCATTATCTATTGCTCCAGCACCGGCTACGGGCAAGAGGGTCCTTATGCGGAACGACCAGGGCAGGATTTGATGATTCAATCTCTCTCTGGGCTGACGACTCTTACCGGTCGCAAGGACGAACCGCCTGTACCGCTGGGTACTGGGATTGCAGATCAATTGGGTGCGTTCCATATTGTGTATAGTGTGCTGTCCGCTTTGTTTTACCGGGAAAAGACGGGAAAAGGGCAGAAGATTGAGATTAACTTGTTCCAGTGCTTGCTTGCGCATCAGCTACAGGAATTCGCCGTAACACTCAATTCAGGCAGGCTGTTTGAACGTCCGCAATCCGGGATCGCCCATCCCGGCCAATCCGCTCCATTCGGTATCTACCAAACGGCGGACGGCTTTATGTGTATTTCCGTTAATCCGATTCCTTTGTTGGCTGAGGTTCTTGGAGACGAAGGACTGAATGCCTATGGCAATCCACAGACACTGTATGAGAAGCGGGATGAGGTGTTTTACCGTATTCAGGCTAGTGTGGTGAAGCAAACGACAGCGTATTGGGTGGAAAAAATGCTTGAGCGAGACATGTGGGTTTCGGAGGTCAAGAACCATCTCGAAGCCGAACAGGACCCCCAAGCCGTGCATTTGCAGGCTTTTACATCTTATATGCATCCTACGGCAGGTGAGGTTAAAACCGTCAACATCCCGGTCAAGTTTAGCGAGACGCCTGGCGAGATTCGGCACCATCCGCCGCTTGTAGGAGAGCAAAATGAAGATATTCTTGGCGAATTGGGTTATTCAGCCGATGCCATCGCCGAAATGAAGCAAAAAGAGGTAATTTAAAATGATCCAATTAAGAGGGATGACCTGGAACCATCCGCGCGGCTACGGCCCACTGCTGTTGTTAAGCGAATTGTTCAAGGAGCAACATCCCAGCGTGGAAATCACATGGGACTGCCGGTCACTTAAAGATTTTGGCGACTATCCGGTTAACATTCTGGCGCAAAAATATGACATCATCATGATCGATCATCCGCATGTCGGTATCTGCTCGTCGCAAGGCGTGCTGGTACCATTGGACGAATGGGTGGACCGGGACTTTTTAGATGACCAGTCCAAAAATTCTACCGGCCCAAGCCATTTCAGCTATCAATGGGACGGGAAGCAGCGGGCGTTTGCCGTTGACGCCGCCGCCCAGGTTGCCGCTTACCGGCCGGATTTGTTAAATACAGCTACACTGCCTCGATTCTGGGATGAGGCTATAGGCTTGGCAAAATCTTTGCCGGCCAATCAGCATGTGGGCTGGCCGCTGTGTCCGACAGATGCTATGTGCAGTTTCTTGTCGCTGTGTGCGGATATTGGAGGTTACAATTTCTTTGATGAAACGCGGGGCATTCCACTGTGGGTGGGAGTGGCGGCGCTGGAGATCCTATTTGAGATGCTTCCTCTACTGCATCACGGGTCGCTTTATATGAATCCCATCCAAATGTATGACATGATGGCACAGACCCATGAAATCGCTTATATTCCGCTTGCCTTCGGTTATTCTAACTATGCCAGACCGGGGGCAACAGGAAAGATCATCAAATTTGGAAATATCCCTACGACCTCCGGCATACCGAAGGGCAGCCTGCTTGGTGGCGTAGGAATAGCGGTATCCGCTTTGTCCGATCACATCCCGTTGGCGGTGGAGTTTGCCAAGTACACCGCACACTCCGACGTGCAAAGGCGCGAATACTTTAGCGGCGGAGGACAGCCCGGCCATGCCGTCGCCTGGCGTGATCATCAAGTGAATCTGCGAAGTAACAACTTTTTTCAAGATACCATCGCTACACTAGAGAACAGTTATATGCGACCACGCAACCAAGCGTTTCCCGAGTTCCAGGAGCAGGCCGGGCTGCTCCTGCACGAAATGCTAAGCCAGGCAGCTGAAGGAACAAGCGTTCAAGCGAGGATTGTAGTTGAGCGAATGAATGGGATTTACCGATATGCATTACGCTGCGAATAGCGGCGCTTATGAAAGAGGGGGAGAAGATATGACAACTGCTCGTATATACCGGTTATTTGTAGGGTCATATACTCCTGCAAACGACAGAGGGATTCATTTATTGGAGTTTGATAGCGAAACTGGCTATCTTGAATACATTAGCGGGATGTCAGGGATAGAAAACCCTTCATTTGTGGCGATCGATTCAACGGGTAGCCGAATCTATGTAGTGAGTGAAACTTTAAGCAATGGCGCTGTCGTCTCGATTCAAGTCGATCCTGAAACCAACCAAATGACGGAGATCAATCGCCAACCAACACATGGCGGGGACCCTTGCCAACTAAGTTTGGATTCGACCGGCCGATGGTTGTTCACAGTTAATTATTCGGGCGGCAGCGTATGTGTCTATCCGATGGATGAGTACGGCGCTATTCAACCGGTGTCGGATATGAAACAACATTCTGGACGAAGCATTCGCGATGACAGGCAAGAGGGGCCACATCCCCATTCCATCATGCCGGTACCAGGATCCCGATCTTGTTTACTAGTTCCGGATTTAGGGACCGATACCATTTATAGTTACCGTCATCATACCGACAGCGGCAAGCTTGATCTTACGGGCCAGATATCCGTCGATCCGGGAAGTGGTCCAAGACACCTTGCTTTTCATCCGATTTTACATGTGCTTTATGTTATCAACGAGCTTTCTTCTACTATTTCTGCCTACCAATATAACCCTGCTACTGGTTCGTTGTCTCTAATGCAACAAGTTACTACACTCCCCGAGAGTTTTTCCGGAGCAAGTACTTGTGCGGATATTCATTTATCCGCTGATGGCATGTTTCTTTATGGTTCTAATCGCGGCCATGATAGTCTGTGCATATTCCGCGTCGATAGGGAAGGGTTGCTTGATCCAATAAGAACGGTACCCACCATGGGATCTACTCCACGCAATTTTGCGGTTATTCCAGCTCATGATTGTGATTACATTTTGGTTGGGAACCAGGATTCGAATCAAGTGGTTGTGATGAGGACCGAGCAGGGGATCCCGATTTCAACAGGTATAACCTGTGAAGTTAACCGTCCTTCATGCATAATTCCAGTAGCTAAGGTTTGATTTGTCTTGTTATTTCTTTATTTGTAGTACCCAGTTATGAAAGTAAGATGAGAAATGGTTGTCCATACAAGAGCTGCACCTAAGCAAACCCACTCAATGTTTCCGGTGATCATCGGTGAAGCGTTGGGTTTTCTTTTTCTTCAACGATTTTTATACTAAATTTACCAGGATAAATGAGAGCATAAAACATTGCTGTAGATTTTGAAATGCTGTATCTCGATTGCATCTTCCCAAAAAGCACTAAAAAGATTCACTTTTTCATTTTAAAATAAATCAGGCCACTTTTCATCATAAGGAACTACACGAACCATTTCATCAATTCCACACCTATTCCCCTCCTTTATTTGGTACATTGTATCGCGCGAATGAAATGAGAACAACTAAAAATAATAAGGTTTTTTCGGGAACTGTCAGCTTTATTCGTACTTTCCTATTATGGGGAACCAAATGAGGGATTTGAACGATCTTGGACAGGGATTTAGCCCGGCAGCGAAATATTCCAAACGGAAGGCCGACGATTTGAGGTACTTGGCTGAAATGAGCAGGATATTGAACGAGATATACGTCGAATCGATAGAAAAGTATATTGTGATATGAAGCAAGGGGATTATCCCCAGTGTAATGGGCTGGGCGTACAGTTCGTATCATGTTGGAAACAATCATTAATGGGCGAAACGGATTTTTCGATGCCAGCTAAAAATTTGCAAAAGAAACTTAAGCCAAAAAGAGTACTTAAAGCATGCATTGTAAGGAGGACTAATTAGGTATTGGCCACTCAGTGAAATGAAATTGCGGGGAGGAAGCTATAGATAATCTCTTCATGTAGGTTATTCGATACAAGGCGTTTCTGAAATCTCCATCTCTATTCCGTTTTTACAATCAGCGAACCTTTCCGGATTAACAGCTCCTTTGTTCTAACCGTAAGTTCGAATGAGAGAACGTCAGGACCTTCATGAATCCTGAAGATTTCCCACTATTTCAAAAAGGGAGATGAAAACTTCAGATCTGAGGAAGGGATTCTCAATACTTCCAGAAAGTTTGTTTAAATCCATGAGACGTCACCTTCCCAGAAACATAAGGTTGTTAATTTAAATTTTCCCGAATTATATTGTTTTATTCATTTTGACGATTGTTACGTAGCGATAGGATTGAAATCGGCAATCTGCTAGTTAAGACTTCATGACAGTTACGACTGCATAGCAGAAAATGAATATGTAGCGAAAGAAGATGAATACATAAGTTTTATCTGATGGATTCGAAATGAGTCTAGGGAACTGCCCATTTAATGAATATCGACATGAACAACTATGACTCGTTACATTGTAGGAGAGACAACCGATGCAGGCAAGAATGTATGCACTCTCCACATTCTTTCAACTGCAACTTACAAATGTAAATATGGTGCAAAGGATGGATAAACCTATGAATTTTCAATTAAATGACTTTTCTTTCGACCTTCGGGCGAGCCTGGCGCCGTCTAATCACATTTGGGTCGGAAGCGGCTATAGCACAGTTGCCCCGCTCGCCAATACGGTGGCGGGAGTAAAGGGTTTGTTTTCGCCTCCGTTTGCGGCCCATGACGTACAGCTGCTGCTAAATATCGAAGCGGACGGGCATACCGTAAGTGACACCGGGAATTTGGGCAAAGGGGACTGCGGACTCTTGTACTCGGGGGCAGAATGGCGGCCGGACCGCATCACACGGAGCGGTACGTACCACTATTTTCACGAGGGAAGGCTTATTTCGTTGTACGTTCAGAGCCGCCTTGTTCCGCTGGCAGACAGGGCAGGGTTCCTGCTAGCCATGCGTGTCGCCAACCGAACAGAGCGGAGCATTGAAGTGTGCGTCAAGCCTGAGTTGATTCCGGGACGACTACGCTTGCAGCCGCTGGACGACTGGGACTACGGGTATCCAGCACCGGGCGAACTGGCACGCCCAATTGGCGACGACGTATGGGAAAACAACGAAGCACGAATAACGCTTCTAAAAGAAGCTTCTCAGCCGACCCGACTGGCGCCGGGGGAGGAAACAGAGTGTCGAATAGCCGTCGTACTGACTCGCAGTGGTGAAAAGAACGGAATACCGGCAAGCTTGGCAGCTTGGGAAAAATGGTCGGAGGATGTATGGCAGGAACGAATAGATCGCCTGTGTGCATCTGTGCCGAGGCTGGAAAGCGACATTCCTGGGCTAGAGGACTATTACCGACGTTCGATCGTTAGCGGTTTGATCTGCCTGTGGGAGCATCCCGAATTCGCAATGCAGCCGTTTCCGGTCGTGTCGGGCATCGAGGGTGCAGGAATTTGCTGCTATCCTTGGGATACTGGAGGCTATGCGGGTAGGCTGCTGGCATTGATGGTTGGCAGCAATAAGATGATGGAGCTAGCGCAGCTCATGGCGAACAGCGGCATCGAGCGGCATTCACGATTCTCACCAAGCGGTGTCGGCAAGGATGTTCCGTATTCGTATAGCCTGTGGTCGTTTTTCAATCTGATCTGGAGCAATGTCGAGCAACACGGCGAAGGTCAGGAACTATATGACGTGATGCGAAAGTTGTTGCTGAGTGACGAGGACAGGCTACCTGCCTGGGGCGAGCTGCTCGATTATGGCAAGCAGCATAACTTGTTGGAAATGCGCAGTGCAGCTCACGAGCATGTCATCTCCAGCCCGAACGCCGAGCGGGCCTGGTGTTATGATCGACTGGCAGATTTGGCAGATCGACTGGGCAACGGGGAAGCTGTACAGTGGCGGGATAAAGCAGAAAGAATTCGGCGTGCAATCCGTGAGCAGCTGTGGGACGAGGAGGCGGGGTGGTTCATCTGCCGTTACCCGGATGGGCATGTGGAGCAGGTGTACACCATCCAAGCCTACGATACGCTTCGAATGGGCGTTTGTACTGAGCCAATGAAATCAGCATTACTTTCCCATCTGCGCGATGGTGCTTTCCTTGCTCCATACGGCGTCAGCAGCATTTCGGCCGAAGATACGATTCATTATGAGCTGAACGATCCGGATTGGTCCGGCGGAGGCTGCTATACGGGAGAAGCGACGATTTTGGCGCTGACTTTATGGGAGATTGGCGAAGCCGAGCTGGCTTGGGATGTGCTAAAGCGGCTGTTCTGGATGGGAAGACATTTGCCGTATTTTCCACAGGAGCATTACTGCGATCGACCTGCTGTACCCCCTCACAAACGGGCCAACGTCATAGCAGGACTTTCGGGCTCAGAAGCAATTTTGTTCGGTATGGTCGGCTTGCAGCCCGGAGCGGACGGCACACTTAAGGTGGATCCGAAGCCGCCACACGAAGGAAAAGTGTCCGTCACGGGCTACCCATACCGAGGTCGTATCATCGATATTCATTTGCAGCCAGGATATTGCAGAATTGTTTGTGACGGCGTTGTCATTCACGAAGGTGCTCCAGCACTCTGCACCATATAAATGGGAAGGGAAGCCGCGACACCAAGGCAGATTACACAGTTGGATCGCGGCTTTCACTGTCCTGTACGACGAAACATAGGACGTGACCGGCTAAAAAAGGATAAGCGCGCGGTAGAAAATGATTATGACCGCCCCCATAAACCGGCTTTTTGTAAGCGGTGTCTGCAAAAAGCAACGAAATGATTATCGACGGAAACGAAAGTCGGCCATTACAATGGGGTTGTCGAAGCTACAAGAAAGGTGAGATGTAGACATGAACAAGACTGTGGCTCAGATCGGGGAGGAACGACATACTTCCTTGTCAAAATCGGTCGAACGAGGCTATCTGAAGCAGCTCGCGTTGGATATTAACAAGGAGAAGCTGCTTTACGCAATGCTGCTCCCCGGCATCTTGTTTTTTGCATTATTCAAATATTTGCCGATGCTGGGTGCTGTAATCGCTTTTCAGGATTATCAGCCGTTCGCTGGCATTTTGAAAAGCCAGTGGGTCGGGATAAAGCACTTTCACCGATTCTTCACAGATCCGGTATTTTGGATGCTATTCAAAAATACGCTGTTACTGGCGGTATACAACCTTGTCTTTTTCTTCCCGTTACCAATCATCTTGGCGCTCATGCTGAACGAGGTACGTAAGGAGATTTACAAGCGGTTCATACAAACGATCATTTATATTCCGCACTTTATTTCGTGGGTCGTTGTAGCAGGCTTGACCTATACAATGTTGACGACGGAAGGTGGCATCGTCAATGAAGCGATTGCTTCACTCGGAGGAACCAAAATCAATTTTCTGCTTAGCAATGACTGGTTTCGCACGTTAATCACGTCGCAAGTGATTTGGAAGGAGACAGGGTGGGGCACGATCATCTTCCTTGCCGCACTTGCGGGTGTCGACCAGCAGTTGTACGAAGCCGCCCGTATGGACGGTGCCAACCGCTGGCACCAGCTATGGCATGTCACGTTTCCCGCCATTCGGACGACGATCGTCATCTTGCTCATCTTGAAACTCGGTAGCTTTCTGGACACGGGCTTCGAACAAATTTTCCTGATGTTGAATTCGGGGAACCGTGACGTAGCGGAAGTGTTCGATACGTACGTCTATACATCCGGCCTACTGAATGCGCAGTTCAGCTACAGCACCGCGGTGGGGTTGTTCAAATCTGTGGTCAGTCTTATTCTTGTCTTCTCTGCTAATGCGCTGGCGAAAAAATTCGGTGAGGAAGGGGTGTATTAGCATGAGAGAGAGTTCATGGGGAGCTAAAGTATTCAATGCGGCTAACCACATCTTGCTACTGATCGTCGGCATCGTGACTATTCTTCCATTTCTTTACGTCATATCGGGGTCGCTGGTCAGCTCTGAGGAACTGCTTGTCAAAAAAATTGTGCTCGTTCCGACGAACATTTCTTGGGAGGCGTATCGGTTCATTTTTGCCTCCAAAATCATCTATCAAAGCTTGTTGAGCACCCTCTTTATCACCGTCGTCGGAACATTCATCAATTTACTGCTGACGACGCTGATGGCGTACCCCCTGGCCAAAAAGACGCTGCGCGGTCGCAGTAAAATCATGTTGCTGATTGTATTCACGATGCTGTTCAACGGTGGCATGATTCCGACATTCCTGATCGTCAAGAGTATGGGGATGCTGGATACGTATTGGTCGCTATGGATTCCTTCTGCAATCAGTGCGTTCAACCTGATTTTGCTCCGGAACTTTTTCCAGCAGCTCCCTGAAGGGCTGGAAGAATCCGCAAAAATCGACGGCTGTAACGAATTGCGGACCTTGTTCAGCATCGTCGTGCCGTTGTCGCTGCCGGCGATGGCCACGTTTACACTGTTTTATGCCGTCGGCCATTGGAACTCGTTTTTCAGCGCGATTCTATACATCAACGATTCAAATATGTGGCCGATTCAAGTGTGGTTGCGGCAAATCGTGATGCTGTCGTCAGGTGGATTTACGGACGCCAATGCCTTGTCAGAAGTCGTTGTGCCGCCGGAGAGCATCAAATATGCGGTCATCGTGGTAGCGGCAGTACCGGTTTTGATACTATATCCATTCCTGCAGAAGCATTTTGCCAAAGGAGTATTGCTCGGCTCAGTAAAAGGATAGGTCTCCCATATTATCGGAAACCTATCTTAAATATAAATAACAAATTACGGAGGGTATTCGATGGAGAAGAGAAAGAAAGCAACTTATTGGAAAAAAGGGATTGTAGCCGGTATCACCACCGTATCAGCAGCTTCCCTGTTAACCGCATGTGGGGGAGACGCGGAGAGTGGCGGCAAGGCGCAGACTTATAAATTCAGTATTATGTCCCCGTTTTATTCTGCGCAACCGCCGGCGACAGACGCTTCGAACGCTGCATTCAAGGCGCTGGAGGATAAGATGGGTGTCAAGATGGACGTTACCTTCGTCCCTGGCACGACCTATAATGATAAGCTGAACGTGACGCTTGCATCCGGCAACTTGCCGCAAGTGATGGTGGTACTAGACAACAAGAACGCCGCCGTCATTAATGCGATCCGTTCCGGCGCCTTTTGGGAAATCGGCCCATACATCAAACAGTTCTCGAACCTGCAAAAGTACTGGAACGATCAGATTGGGAGCAATATCTCCGTTGACGGAAAAATCTACGGTATTTACCGAGACCGTCCATTCGCGCGCAAAGGCGTCATTTTCCGCCAGGATTGGCTGGACAACCTCGGCCTGCAGCAGCCGAAGACGGTCGATGACTTGTACAGTATAGCAAAAGCCTTTACGTTGAACGATCCGGACAAGAATGGCAAGAACGACACATTCGGCCTTTCGGTATCGGACGACAACTTGGTGAATGACACGACGATCGTGCTCGAGACGGCGCTTGGAGGTTTCAACCAATGGGGCATCAAAGACGGGAAAGTAACGCCCGATTTTATGACCACAGAGTATATGGAAGCACTCAAGTTGTTGAAGAAGCTGTACGATGAAAAGCTGATGAACCAAGACTTCGGCGCGGTCAAAGGTACTAAACTTCAGGAAAACATTAACCAAGGTAAAGCGGGCATGTACATTGCAAGCATCGACGACGCGAACGCCAAACATTCGGACTTGTTCAAACTGAACCCAAACGCCAAGATCGATTTGGTATTGGGCCTCGAAGGGCCGAGGGGTGTTAAGCTACCAGCGAACTCGGGCTATTCTGGAGTGTTTATGTTCCCTAAGTCTAGCGTCAAAACGGAAGAGGATCTGAAGAAAATTTTGACCTACTTTGACAAAAATTTGGAACCGGACGTATTGAATCTTTTTGCATTCGGTGTTGAAGGAGTACATTACAAAATTGATAATGGAAATCCAGTGTTCACGAATGAGCAGCTTTGGAAAGATCAGGTCGATACTTTGAGCCAGTTGCGCATTGCACCTTCTGATTTGACCTGGCCAACGGAATCTGACGTAATGAAGAAAGTAAAGAAGCTGTATAAGGAAAAAGTACCGAATGCGGTGCCTAGCGCAATTGAACCTTATATTTCACCAACCAAAGCGGAACTCGGCGCCGAGTTGGATAAGATCATCAACGATGCACGTGTCAAGTTCATTATGGGGCAAATCGATGAGGCAGGCTTTGTCAAAGCAACAGAAGACTGGCGCAAAAAAGGCGGCGATAAAATGATCGATGAGTTCACTCAGGAGTATAATAAAGCACAGAAAAAATAAATGAGACGGCTTTTTCTTAACAGCGCCTTTCTGCCGGAATTGCTTCGGACGGGAGGCGCTGCCCGTGCGAAGGAAGAAAACTAGACATAGGTCGAGGAGAGGATCGTATGGAACTGAGTCAATTATGGAGACTTCAGTATGTGGACGTCGGGCAGAAGCGACCTTTGGAGCTCGCTGCACCTGGACTGGACGACCGGTTCTGGATGACGGCCAAAGTTCCGGGGGATGTGCATTCTGCTTTAATAGAGAGACAATTGATCGACCACCCATACTTCGGCCATAATGATTTGAAGTCACATTGGATTGAGGAGAAGGAATGGTGGTACCGTACCCAGTTCAACTATGAGCTGGGTGACAAGGAAGAGAAGCACGAACTGATCTTCGAAGGCTTGGACACGTTTGCCACAATCTACGTGAACGGCCTTGAAATCGGCAAGACGGACAATATGCTAATGGCTCATACCTTCGATGTCACACGCATTCTCAAGAATGGCAAAAATACAATTGCCGTCAAGTTTGACCCAATCCACCTGCATAATCATGATAAAGAGCAGTTCCAATGGTCTTCTTATACGAAGGAACGTCCATGGATCCGGAAAGCGGCAATGAATTTCGGCTGGGATTGGGGTCCGAGAATGGTGACTGTAGGCATTTGGGGCAAGGTTCGGCTTAAACGGCGGCACCTTGCGAAGCTGGACAGCGTGTATGCCCGCAACGCAAGCGTATCATCCCTGGAAGGGGTGGTACTTGTTGATGTAAAGGTGAAGCGGTTCGATATGAATCGCGAGTATGAATGCGAGATTCGTTTGCTGGATGATTCTGGGCAGACGACCGCCTCGACGCGATTTCCTGTTCATGGAGACGTAGTGGCTGCCAAGCTACCGGTGGAGAACCCCAAGCTGTGGTGGACGCACGATTTGGGAGAGCCTTATTTGTATCGCCTGGAAGTAAGCTTATGCACCGAGGGAGTAGAGCTGGATCGCTATGCAGCTCAGTTCGGCATCCGCCAGCTCGAATTACGGTTGAACGACGAGGAAGGAAACCAGGCCTTTGCCTTCATGCTGAACGGCGTGAAGCTATTCGTAAAAGGTGCCAACTGGATCCCGGTCGACTATTTTATTGGCGCCGCACCGGATGACAGGTACCAGGAATTAATCGGGTTGTCGGTCGAAGCACATATGAACATGCTACGAGTCTGGGCTGGCGGGATATATGAGAAGGATCTGTTCTATGAAGAGTGTGACCGGCGCGGCGTGCTTGTGTGGCAAGATTTTGCCTTCGCAAATGCCCTGTTCCCCGACTTTAATCACAATTTCATGGAGAACGTCCGACGCGAAGTCGAATACAACGTAAAGCGTCTTCGCAATCACACTTCCTTGGCACTGTGGTGTGGCAATAACGAAATTGATTGGTTGTACGACATGAAGACGTCCAGTGGCGACATTACATGCCCATTCTACGGTGAAACCATTTATCACGAACTCATTCCAAGTGTTCTTTCGGAATTGGACGATAGCCGCGCTTACTGGCCATCCTCTCCGTTTGGCGGCAATGATGCCAACGACCCGGACGAAGGCGACCGCCATAACTGGCAGGTATGGCACGGCTCGGTATACCCGCGAAAATTTGGTGAGCCACCTATTCTGGATTATAGTATTCAAGGTGTTACCTTTAAAAATTATAAGCGCGATTTTACCTTATTCAGCAGCGAATTCGGAATGCATGCCTCTGCCAACCGGTATACGCTGGAGCGGCACATTCCTGAGGGGCAATTTTATTGGGGTAGCGTTGAGATGGCTTATCGGAACAAAGATACCGCTCATCAAAAAGGAATTTTTCTTATGGAAGGATTTACCGGAATTCCGAGCGATATCGAAGAGTATATGAATTTCTCGATGCTGACGCAGGCAGAAGGGCTGAAGTATGGTATCGAACACTACCGTCGCAACAAGAAAAGGACGAGCGGATCCCTCATCTGGCAACTGAACGACAGCTGGCCAGGAACAAGCTGGTCGCTAATCGACTACGAGCTGCTACCCAAGGCATCTTTCTATTATGCGAGAAAATTTTATCATCCGCTTCTGCTAAGCATTGATCACGAACCGGGACAAGTGCTGAACGTGTGGGTTGTTAACGACCATACCGAAAGTTTCTCCGGAAGCGTCCGGCTCAGCGTGCTCGATTTCTATGGTAACGAAGTGTTCCGGACCAGCCTTGCTGCTGATATACCTGGCAATGAAGCGGTGCAACTTGGATCTTTGACTGAAACCGCCGTATTGAACGGAAGAGCTGCGGAAGAGGTCGTCGTGTTACTGGAGGCGGAAGGATGGGAAGCACCTGCCAACTTGGTCTATTTGCGCGATCATAAAGACTTACGTCTGCCTGCAGCAAAGCTACAGGTGGACGCGAGTGAGGTGGAGCAAACGATTACCGTATCAGCAGCAGAGGGATTGGCACGCCTTGTCAAGATCGAGCTTCCGCATGGCAGGTTGCACTTTAGCGACAATTACTTCGACTTGCTCCCGAACGAGACAAGGACCGTCCGGGTCAGCCATCCGGCGCAGCAGACTGTGCCTTTCGCTGGACTCAAGGTTACGGCTATGAACGCTGAATAATCAGTCTGTCCTGACACTGGTCCATACAACCAAGGCAGGTTGGGCATGTATATTTCGAGCATTGACGACACGAGTCTTGATTAAGCTGAACCCGAACGCTAATAATAAGTACTGAACGCGGTGCCTACCGTTATTGAGCTTTAAATTTCACTGAAAAAAGCGGATCTTGGCGTCATGATGTATCAGATCATCAATTCAAGAGGGGTCAGACCTCTGAGGTAGAATTTGTCAATTAGTAGATGATTAGCGGGCTGTGATAAAATTGTCGATGTTTTACTCAGTTGTATAATAAAGCGCAGAAACTATAATGAGAAGACTTCATCTGCAGCGTCTTCCCGGCGGAACTGATTCAGACGGGAGGCGCTGTAAGCGTTGATATTCCTGTTGCTTGCCATAGCAAACGCAATGGCGGTACCCACCAAGACATTGCGTCAGATCACTATCGCTGGAGGCATAACCCATGAAATTGCGTACGTCGTCTTTTTTGTCAAAACTCATCTGGTTCAGCTTGCTGCTTGGAACGTTCCCGGTCATTGTGTTGGGTGCTTTTTCATATTTCACAGCGACCGGTACACTGCAAACCAAGGTGTACCAAAGCAATCATCAAATGCTACTGCAAACGGAATCGCAAATAGAGCAACTGCTTCGGCTGGTAGATTATTCGGCTATCCAGTATATGAACCAGCCGCGAGTCATAGCCGCATTGCGAGGCAATTTGCAAGGAAATGCCAGTGATGTGGGCACAGTGCACGATCTGCTCGATACAATGAGCAAGTTGCAAAGCAGCGAGCTCGGCGCGATGAGCACAGAGCTGGTCAGTTTAACAGGTGAATGGTCTGTTAACGATTCCGGCTTGTCTGGGCTATCCTCAAGTGACCTGAGGGGATATGACAGATGGGTGAACGACCCGAGAACATCTTTTTGGACTGCCGCTCCGGCCTCTATGAAGCTGGTCAAAAAAATTCCGGCATATTCTTCCAAACCGACCGGATTACTCATCATGTCGATCCCACTCTATGAAATTAACAAGCTAATCGTCAGCGATACGAAGCTCGGTAATGTTCTAATCATGGACGAAGCGCGGTATGTGTTCGCCGGTAACGACAGAGCCGTTCTTGGCAAACAATTTGATGACTTGTCGTTTGGTGGCAAGACGGCGATCACTACAGCTGGGCAAGACTTCTATACTGCTCAAAGGGACGAGGAACGGGTAGGGGTTAGTTACCGCGTATCACCCTACAATGGCTGGGTATATTTGTCCGTAGTATCGATCGACGAACTGAACAAAGAGTCTCAAGATATTGGCTGGTTAACCTTGTTTTTATGTCTTGGCATATTGGTGGTTGCACTGTTCATTTCTTATCTGGGATCAAGGAAAATGTACAAGCCGATCAGGAGCTTGTACGAAGTTGTACGGAACGCACCGGAAGCCGCAAGTATGACTACGGTTAGTGACGAATTCGAATTTATGAACGAACGCTTCAGCAGGTTGCTGTCGCAGGAACACCTGCTTCTGCAAGAAATGCAGGGGCAATCCCATCAAATCAAAGAATATTTTGTGTTCAAGTTGTTTCAGAGCGATACAGCCAAGGCGGAAATTCACGACAGGTTGGCGATGTTTGGGCACCCTCTTGGCTGGAGTGACATGTGCGTCATGGCAATTCAAATCGATACATTGGCAGGCACGCGGTATCAGGAGCAGGACCGGGATTTGCTCATGTTTGCCTTGAACAATATCGTCTCGGAACTCGTAGCCGCGGAAAGCCGGTTGCTTCCCGTCGTGATGGGGGATTCGCAAGTGACTTTGCTGGGTAGCTCAGAGTCCGACGCTAAGCAGTTCAAGACTTACTTGGATTCAATGGCGCAACACATCATGCACATGATCGACCGCTATCTGGAGCTGAAAATCAGTATCGGCTTCAGCCGCGTCTTTACAGATTTTAAGCACATCCGTGATGCGTACAGGGAAGCGCTAACCGCACTGAAATACCGGATGAAGCTCGGTGAGGAGTCGATTTTGTTTATTGAAGAAGTACAGCCAGAGCAGGGTGTTCCACAGTATTATCCTGATGCTCTCGAGCAACAGTTGCTCGATGCGCTCAAACTGGCGGACCGGGAACAAGCCGAACAGCTTCTGCCTCAATTGATTGCGTCCATCGCCGCCGACGAACGGACACACGAGGCCTATTTTATGTCCTTCGTTCGACTTCTGCTGCAAATACTGCAAGCCGTAAAAGATGCCGGAGTTAATCCGAACCGATTGTACGATGCGGAGCAAGATTTATTCATTCAGCTGTTCCACTTGAAAACAGCAAAGCAAATGGAGATGTGGTTTCTGCATGCGGTTATGTCACCCCTATTGCAGCACTTGGAGCAACGGCGGGATGAGCAATATCAGAGTATCTCCAGCGAAATCATCCGGCTGATTGAAAGCAGCTTCGATACCGACTTGACACTGGAGGTTTGTGCCCGGCGTATGAACTACAGCCCTAACTACTTGACGAAAGTGTTCCGCAAGGAAACGGGCGTCAATTTCAGTGATTACTTATCGGAATACCGAATGAAGATGGCCAAGAAATGGCTGGTTGAAACGGATATGAAAATATCGGAAATCGCGGAGAAGCTGAAATACAATACGCCTGCGAACTTTATCCGATATTTCCGTAAACTGGAGGGATGTACACCAGGCCAATACCGAGAAAATTATTTAAACAAGTGACATATTTATACGAAATCAATACGATGGTCGCGTAATTTGCATGATGCCGGTGGGTATGGCGGTAAAACTTTACGATTGTAAGTAACGGAAAATAGAAAAGCCCCAGAGCTCACTCAGGAGTATAATAAAGCGCAAAAAAAATAACGAGACGGCTTTCCTTTGCAGCGCCTTTCCGCCGGAACTTCTCCGGACGGGAGGCGCTGCATGCGTTGATACTACGTTGTTTGCTGCATCAAGCACAAATGGGGGTGCGCAAGACAGTGTGTCAGATCACAGTAGCACTTATTGTAATTGATATGTTCATTTTGTGGTCTTTTCTATGCATGTGGCCGTCATCGGCTGCAGGATGGGCGGTGTCAGAAAATGAATATGCATCGAAAGAAAATGAATATCTACAATTTATCGCGTTGGATTCGATGCAGTTCAACGAAATACCCATATCATGAATATCGACCTGAACAGTTGTCACGCTTAATAATCGAATCGTAATAGAATTCAAGTAGAAATATCTAACATTATTAATGAAATCAGGTGATTGATATCTGCCCCAGGATTATGAAAAAGCCGAAGACAAAGCGTGGCCGTAGGTTGGTTGTTTTCCTCCACGGAGCGGGCCAGAGAGGATAGTCTGGAGCTTCTTGGGATGCAGGGGGGGGGGGGCATCTACGAATGGCTGCTTCAGCAGCGGCTTCGCCCAGGGAAACCTGACGGGCCGAAGCGGCCGGCGGGTAAGGGATCGGATGAGAAAGATTGGAGTAGCAGTGGGGATAAGATGCAACCAGAAGGAAGAGAGGTGGGTTCGAGCCTTTAGCTATTCTTATTCGGATTGCCGGATGGCAGGCGAAGTGATCCCCAGGATCTGCCTTTGAATAGGAAGGGAGGTGGTTAATTCATTTGTAAGCGCTTAGATTTGGAGGGATTTATTTAAATCTGTGAATATGAAAGTATTCCTTGAAGGAGGAATCGTAATCATGATCAAATCTTGGAAGAGAGTGTTCGTTTTGGCGCTCTCCATATTGTATTTGATATCAGGAGCCACTGTCATACCGCCTCGTCAGGCAAGCGCGGCCGTACCAGACCAGACCATCTATAATGTCAACATATCGCCTAACGATCAGCAGACGGTCAAAGGATGGGGAGTCTTCCCGTCATTTCACCGCGCGGATTGGACCCGGAATTTTATCCCGGCAACCGGGGGCAAGATGCGCTCTACAACGATTTGGGCATCAGCATGTTCCGTGTGAATATCCCAGCCGTAGCAGGGGACGGGGATGGGAATCTGTACGACAACAAAATGCAGGAGCTCTACGACCTTATTCAAATCGGCGAGACGAGGGGAAAGCACGACTATATCATCTCCGTATGGTCGCCTCCGGTCGGAATGAAAACCATTCCGACGGCAAACGGGTGGACGGGGACGGAGCATGTAAGGCTGCGGCCCGAAAAGGAGCAGGCGTTTACCGATTATCTAGTGAAAGTAATCCAATGGCTTAAAAATAAGGGCGTTTCGGTTCCTAAAGCCATCAGCTTCCAGAACGAGCCGCTCTCGATGATCGTGAGCGAGTGGTGTTATTGGGGAGGGGACAACGGGGCGCAGTTTCAGCGCGTGACCAAGCTGCTTCGCTCGAAGCTGGATGCCGCCGGCCTGACAGGCGTTCAGATTTTGGCACCGGAAGGCGCAACATATCATGAAAATGAGCTGCTGCTGGGACATGAGTTCTCGGCATTGACCAATGACCCGGCGCTGAACAGCGCGATCGGCGGAATGGCGTCACACAGCTATTTCGCCAAAGGGTATGACACGACAAGCGTTTATCAGGATTATGCGGACGCCTTGGACCATGTGCCGGGTAAGGAGCGCTGGCAAACGGAATACAGCACCTTGATTAGCGGCGTATCGGAAATGGATATGGCGATCAACGCCTCGCAACGCTTGGCGAGCGATATGGCGTTCATCCGAAACAACTACTGGTTCTGGTGGCTGGGATGGGCGGCCAACCGGCATCCGACCGATGTGGGCGAAGTGCTGCTTGACGGCAATGGGGTAACCGTGACCAAATCGAAGGCGTTCTATGTGCTCGCCAAAATTTTCAATAACGCACCGGTCGGCTCCAAGGTGCGGCGTATCACAGCTGACGCCGCTTCCGGCTTGACGACGGACAATTCGGTCTGGATGGATGGCGTCGCCTTTGTGAACGGCTCCAAAACGACCGCACTACTCGTGAATCCGACGGCTCAGGAGAAGATCGTTCATGTGAACGGTTTAAGCGGGTTGACGGCAAGCGTTCATCAAATCACCCCAGATATTCCGCTGGGACAGGACATGAAGCTGACAGGCAAGCGCAACATTATCGGCGGAACGGCCTCCGCTGTCGCATTGCCGGCGAAGAGCGTGACGGTCATCGTCACTTCCGATGCAGATGCAGCTCCACCGTTCGTCAGCTTCGATCAAACCGTCAGTTCCTCCGTATACGATGCGGATTATGCAGTAAGAAATGCGCAGTTTACGGTTTCGGGTCATTTGGATGAAGTGGGCACGCTTAAGATCAATGGACAGCCTGTTGCCGTGGCGAACGATCTGAGCTTTAGCACGACGCTTCAGCTGCAGGCCGGACTCAATGTCATATCCGCTGTAGCGACGGATTTATCTGGCAACCAGGGCGATCCCATGTTGCTGGATATCAGGTTTGATCCGACTTATTTGGGTTTAACGCTCAACCATAGTAGTCTGAACCATGTCAACCAGAGCATGTTCACTGTTTCGGGCAAAACGAATTCTAGAGCAACCGTCAAGGTTAAGCACGAGTTTAACGGCGACACGGTAGCGGAAAGCTCCTATAGCGTAGCCGGAGCAGGATCGTCCGGCCACCAGCTGGGTGAATTAATTCAGCCGCTGATCAAGGATGGATGGCCTCAACCGGGAGCTGCCGGCACACCTTACACAGGAGGCCTTGGCTCCACCTACATGGGGGTCCTGGGGGCATCCAGTGGAGGGTTGACCACCAACGCCGTCGGTGTGTGGGATTCCGCCTCAACCTTCGCGTCTGCCGAAGGCACCAGTTCTCTGCGGATGAAGTTGGGGCAATATCCGGATGGGGGATTCGCGCGCCTCAATCTCGATTTTCTTAACTCAAGTTGGCAAGGCATCACCAAGGATTTATCGCTATACCACCATACTGGTGCGCTCCAGTTTCGGGTAAACGCCTCGTCGACTGACAGTAGCTTCTCCGCTGTGGTGGAGTCCAACAACGGGACGAGAGTGGAATCCCGATTGCCGTTGGCCAATTATATTAACGCCGCTGTTTATAGCAATCAATGGGCCTTGGTGACCATCCCGTTGGCGGATTTCGACAATGCCGTGCACTATGTCCCGTCCACAGATGTAACCGCATACAACCGAACCATCAATGAGCAGATTGATTGGACCAAGATTAGCGGTTTCGCATTTTTAAGCCAGGCAACGATGTTTATTTCCCCGCGTGTGGACGACATCAAAATCGTCTATCTGGATGTGTCGCCAACTGCGGGAGGGTCGACAACCTTCAGCGCAGGCTTGAACCTTAAGCAGGGAGACAACCTGATTACCGTTTCGGCTGAGAACGAAGCGGGTCAACAAGCTGAGCCAAAGGTCATTCATGTGGTATATGATCCCGTTGCGCCGGTCATTACGGTACCTGCCGCCGGATCGACGACAACTACCAGTTATGTGCTGAAAGGAACCGTAAGTGAAACGGCTACGGTTACGGTCAACGGCGTAGCGGTGAATTTACAGAACGATGAATCGTTTACTGCCATCGTTCCGGTGGTAAAGGGGAGCAACACGATTACGATTGTCGCGACGGACCCCGCAGGAAACGCATCGACTGCCACTGTCAACGTTGATTGCAATCCGTCACAGGACGGATCCATCGTCTGGGGAGTCGCAGCAGGCAATCGATCGGCCCATTCTCCGATCATCGATGGAGATTTGTCGGAGGCCGACTGGATCATTAATAATGGGGTGCGCAGAATAATCACAGGAACGCCTGACAACAGCGCCTTCTTCGGAACGTTGTGGGATGACCAAAATCTTTATGTAGCCGTCCGGGTACTCGATGGCCATCTCGTCAATGACTCCGAAGCATCCAAAACGTATCAGGACGACTCGGTGGAAATTTATTTAGACGGCAACAATGATCGAAGCACGGCCTATGGCCCAGACGATCATCAAATCACGCTCGGCTGGCATGATACGCAGCTCTCCGTCGGCAGCAACATGGCCGGACTCCAGTATGCACAGCAGGATATAGATGGGGGCTACAGCGTGGAAATGGCCATTCCTTGGAGCAGTATCGGCATTCCGGCTCCAAAGGTAGGCTCCGTTATAGGCTTTGATATAGGGATCAATGACGATGACGGCCGTAGTAACGGCAACCGCGAGAGCCAACTGATGTGGACGGGTGACAACGAGAACTGGAAAAGTACGGCCAACTTCGGCGCCCTGTATCTCAATGACGGCAGGAAGGTGACGGCTGCCGTACAGCATACCGGCCCTATTATGGTTGACGGGACGTTGAATGAATCCGATTGGTTGCTGCGCAATCATGCGACCAAGACGATAACCGGCACGCCGAACAATGCGGTCAGCTTCGCCACGCTAAGCAATGCACAAAATCTTTATGTCGGCCTGATGATCCTGGATTCCGTGCTGAAGAACGATTCGACTCAGGCTCATCAGGACGATTCGATTGAAATCTATCTCGATCCCAACAACAGCCAGGGAACCTCCTACGAGGCGAACGACCGTCAGATTACGCTAGGCTGGCATGACGGGCAGCTGTCTATCGGCGGGAATATCACCGACATTCAATATGCGCAGAAAGATATCGATGGCGGCTACACGGTGGAAATATCAATTCCTTGGGCATCCCTGGGCATTACTCCGGCAAGGGATATTACGATAGGATTTGACGTTGGAAACAACGATGACGACGGGAACAATAATGGCAACCGGGAAAGTCAGCTGATGTGGAATGGGACTGGAAACAACTGGCAGGATACGTCTAACTTCGGGCATCTGTTGTTGCATAACTTGAACCTGCCCTTGCCGGTTGTGGGTACGCCGGAGCCGGAAGGACTTGTGGAATTTTCGGATGATGCCCACGACTTTGCCAAGCTTTACTCGAAATCGGCAAAAATTGCCGTGCAAACCTCGAACCCGCAAAATTTCGATTATGACGCGGCTTCGTTCATCCATACCAACGATAATCCTGATCCTGCCGAATACGTGATGTACAAATCGCCGTATGGAGATATTTACTCGTTGGATATCTCGACGGGATTGTTCTCCAACACGCCGCAGTTTTCGTTCTACGGCTCCGCCGACGGCGTGAACTTTACTCCAATCCAGGTCAAATCGAAGCAGACCGGCGGTGCGAACGGCTACTCCGTGTGGAGCAATACGGCGAGCAACCTGCCGGCGGGGACGAAGTACCTGAAGGCGGTATTCTCAGGCAAGCTCAACTGGCATGAACGACTGCTGAGTGTTTCCTTTAAGTATTTAGCCGAGCCGGTGCAGCCCGAAGATCCGATTAAGCTGCAATGGACGGATGAAGCGGATGGTTTAACAAAGCTATATGACAAGTCTGCAAATATCGTTCAGGCAACCGCTACCAGCGGCTTAGACAAATACGGCAACGATGCCACCCAATTCCGCCACGAAAACGACGACAGCATGAACCCGGAATATGTGATCTACAAATCGTCGGCCAACGATATTTACTCCTTCGATATCAATGTTTCGGCTTGGACCGGCCTGCCGTCGTCCGTCGGCTTTGAGATTGCTACTTCGACTGACGGTGTGAGCTTCACGAAGCTCACACCCGATCAGACTTTGCTCAGTTCTTCATCCGGCTTCAATACAATCAGGATCAAGGTCGACAGCTTGACAAGAGGCTATCGGTATCTGAAGATTGTTTTCCCGTATGGGAACGAAGCTTGCGACAATTGGACCGCCACGATCAACAAGGTGACCTTCGTCTACGGCTCGAACACGGTCCCGGTAACGGGCGTCAGCATAGCTCCGGATACGGTCGAATTGCATGTAGGGGAAACGACGCAGTTGACGGCCACAGTGGCTCCGGAGCAAGCAACAAACAAAGCTGTAAGCTGGAGTACCAGTGATGGCACAGTAGCGGAAGTAAGCGACAGCGGTGTAGTAACAGCAAAAAAAGCGGGTATTGCCGCAGTAACGGCCACAACGGCCGACGGCTCGTTGACGGCAACGGCACAAGTGACCGTGGAAGCTCTGCCGGCCGGGGGGACTTCCTATTATTTTACAGGGCCAAGCCATGTTGAAACAGAAGAGCTTTTCCAGCTGAATTATGGATTATCCAATGTGACCAACAGCGTATATGCCCAATCAGTAACCGTGAATTACAATCCTGCAGATCTGGAATACGTAGATTCGAGCTCCTTGATCAACGGGTTTACCGTGGTGGGAAGCACTTACGGTTCAGGCTCCGTCAAGATCCTTGCGGCAAGCACAGGCTCCAATTCTCCGGTTACTGGCAGCTTGGACCTGTTCACCCTTACATTCAAGGCAAAGAATCAAACGGTCACCACAAACGTATACACGAGCGGTATCATTCTGGGCGACCAATCCGGCAACGAGCAGACTGTAAATAGCGGCAGCGGTCATTCCATTAGTATCGCACCTCCGGTGCCAATCGACAAGACGGAGCTATCGGCGGCAATCGCCGAAGCAAGCGCGGCAGTCGCAAGCGCCAAGGTCCTGAATCCGGCAGCACCGCGCTTTGGTTATTACCCGCAGAGCGCCATTGATGCTCTCGTCGTAGCTCTAGTAGCAGCGAATGCGGTGTATGATCAGAGCAAGGTCACGCAGTCGCAGGTAGATCAAGCCAGCATTGCGCTTTCGCAGGCGCTGGCAGAGTTCCGCGCGTCGGCTAGCCAGTCGGCCGGGGTCGGCGACCTGGCGCTGATCTCCGCGAACTACCAAGCAACCAGCAGCGCTCCGAACTGGGCGTCCATCCGTTATCTTGACCTGAACAATGACGGCAAGCTTGATCTGGCAGACCTGATTGCCATGGCACAACGGATACTGAACTAGCATAGAAAGCGCGAATGGGAGAGGACATTCTGTCTTCTCCCATTCGACACTGGCGAGTGCCGTTAAAGGCCGACCGCCAACGGCGTATATCTGTCAGCCGAAGATTTGTTAAGACTCCTGGCATTGTAATCGCTTTCTGAAAATAGTCAATTCGGTAGAGGGATGACCTGTATGTTGCCAAGGTGTCAGGAGGCTGTCTTTTTATAAAACGTTCATTAATCGGATGATGTTCAATGAAAAAGAGAAGAAAGCCGTAACTGGAAAAATGAATGTCCGTAAGTCACTGCCATTTCAGCCGCATCCATGGTAACCGCTTGTGGTGGAGGGAGAGACAATAGCGGGACAGCGTCTGAAAGCGAGGCACCGTCTTCACAACCCACCCAGATAAGTGATAGCACCGTTTTTTCCGCACAACCGCCGACTAAGGACGACTCTAATGCTGCGTTCAAGGCGCTGCAAGACCAATAGGGCATCAAAGATGGGAAAGTGACACCCGATTTCATGACCCCGGAGTACATGCAAACGATCAAGCTGTTGAAGAAGATGTACGACGAAAGCTGCTCAACCAGGACTTCGGTGCGATCAAAGGCAACAAGCTGAAAGACAACATCAACCAAGGCAAGGCTGGCAGCACCTTTACGAGCATTTAAATCTTTAAGCGACAGGAGCCTGAACAAGATGACGTTGAAGACATCGATCGGTCACTGTAGCGTCTCGTCCTGGGATCTATCAAGCCGCGATCGAAGTCAGTATGTCGTAACCATGTGATTCGAAAAACAATACCGAGGGAGTGCAGCCCGAGCAGGGTGTTCCACAGTATTATCCTGACGCTCTCGAGCAACATCTGCTCGGCGCGCTCAAACTGGCGGACCGGGAACAGGCCGAACGGCTACTGCCTCAATTGATTGCTGCCATCGCCGCCGACGAGCGGACGCACGAGGCTTATTTTATGTCCTTCGTTCGACTTCTGCTGCAAATGCTGCAAGCCGTCAAAGATGCGGGAGTTAATCCAAACCAATTGTACGCCGCGGAGCAAGAGTTGTACATTCAGCTGTTCCGCTTGAAAACAGCAAAGCAAGTAGAGATGTGGCTTCAGAATGCTGTCATGTCGCCTCTATTGCAGCTTTTGGAGCAGCGGCGGGATGAGCAATATCAGAGTATTTCCAGCGAAATTATCCGCCAGATCGAAACCAGTTTCGATACCGACCTGACACTGGAGGTTTGTGCCCGCCGCATGAACTACAGTCCCACTACTTGACGAAAGTATTTCGCAAGGAGACAGGAGTCGATTTCAGCGATTACTTGTCTGAATACCGTATGAAAATGGACAAGAAATGGCTGGAATGAAAATATCGGAGATCGCGGAGAAGTTGAAGTACAATACGCCGGCGAACTTTATCAGGTATTTCCGTAAACTGGAAGGATGTACCCCAGGCCAGTATTATTTAAACAGGTGACATATTATGCGAGATACGATGGGCACTTAATTGTAAGTAACGGAAAATAGAAAAGCCCCAGATCTGATTTATTAATCGGTCCGGGCTTTTCGCGATTTCAATCATGTTTTGCTTCTCCATTGACCAGGAGTGAGTCCAGTTTTCTTTTTAAATGCTTTGGAAAAATGATGCATATCGGCAAAGCCGCAATAGGATGCAATCTGCTCTAGAGTCAATTGAGATTGAGATAGCAATTCTTTGGCATGACCGATTCTCATAACGAGAAGGTACTGATGAGGCGACATCCCAAATTGCTGCTTAAACATGCTGCTAAATCGAGAAATTGATAGATTTGCTCGACGTGCCATATCTTCTACACGTATTGGTTCATTCAAGTGATGGGAAAGGTAGGAGGTGATCCAATCAAAACTATATGCATGAGGTTTAGAGTTTCTCCCATAGGTATCGAGAATACTGATAATAATCTCAGTGATCAAATGTTGTGCACGTAGCTGGTCCAGCGGGTGACGTCGGTGACTTAACTCAACAGCCTGTATAAAAAACGAACGGGAACTTTCTAATTTATACGGCTGGACTCGAACGGGGATATCAATTCCATAGACTTGATTTATTCGAGGTTGAATGAGTTCAGCATATGCACTTAAATCTACCTGACCCGGCTTTGTTGGGAAACTTTTTGATCGTTTTGGATTAAAGAAGAGGTCGAAGTGAATGAAAGGTACAATCGTATCGGTAATCCCCTCAAGGGCAACTAAACTCCCGGGTTGTACGAGACCAAACTCTCCAGGTTGGAGTAAATAATTCTGTTCATCTACATTTAAGTTAAAAATCCCCTCTTGGATATACACAAGTAAATAATCCAAGAGCCGTCGCTCTGGATATGTCCATGGCTTGTTCCTATTAATACCTCCCTCTCTTACATAGGGTGCAAGTTGGGGAATGTCATCCCATTGGATAAGCATGCATTCATGCCTCCCTTTCCGGTTAAATCATACTTATCATAGCACAAACAATTTGGAGATTAATCGTTTTTGACAATATTAAAGCGGGTTCTGACAAAGACAATGCCCAGTTAAGTAGATAAAATTATGATATAAAATGACAAAGGAGAGAAGAAGACAATGATTTCACCAGTGGAAAGCACGTATAGTTTGAGTAGACATCAGATCGAAGACTATCAACAAAAAGGACATATCATTCTACGGGATGTGGCAAATTCAGAATTGATCTCACAATTTGAACCAATAATCAGTGATTGCGTCCGGGAGTTAAATCGGCAGAATAAACCGTTAGAGGAGAGAGATACCTACGGCAAAGCATTCATTCAAATAACCAATTTGTGGAAACGAAATGAAGCGGTTCGTGCGTTTGTACTGGCCAAACGTTTTGCCAGAATTGCAGCTGAACTGATGGGAGTACCGTCGGTTCGCATTTATCATGACCAAGCCTTGTTTAAAGAACCGGAAGGGGGTCATACACCTTGGCATCAGGATCAGATTTATTGGCCGCTAGATACCGATAAAACCATAACAATGTGGATGCCTCTGGTACCTATTTCGGAGGAAGTAGGGTCCATGACTTTTGCTTCGGAGTCTCATAAGCTGGGTTATATTAATAAGCTTGTCATTTCGGATGAATCCCATCGGACATTAGCTGAATTCATTGACAGCAAAGGATTGAAGACGAAATCGTACGGTGGTATGAATGCAGGCGACGCTACTTTCCATGCAGGATGGACATTGCACAGTGCACCCGGTAATCCAACAGACCATATGCGTAAAGTAATGACCATCATCTATTATGCGGATGGCACACGAGTAGCCGAACCAGACAGCTATGCACGTAAGACTGATCTTAGAAATTGGTTACCGGGTGTACAACCGGGCGAGTTGGCAGCAAGTCCGCTGAACCCAATTGTTTATAGTACAAACGGGTGACTTTGCTTGAATGCCTCTACTTCATAATTCATGAAGGGAGGCTTTTTAACCCCATTAATTCAGCCATTGGCCCACGTATTCATTTTGACAATAATTGAATCAGTTTTTAAAAAGACATGTGAGGGATGAATTCCATGAGTAGCAAGCTATTGGCTAAAGTCAGTAGTGATGAAGTACCAAGATTGGAAGTACAACAAGCTATGTTGTCCATGAAATATTGGAACAATAATAAAGAATGGACATTGGAGGAAAAGTTTGACCATATAGCAGAGGCTGGCTTTACGGGGATCTTTGGGGCACTGCCTGAGAGTGGTGAGCAGAAATTGTGGAGAAATCTATTGGAAAGGAGCAGCTTCACCTCTGGTTTGGAGTCTTTTCCTGTCTCGGGCGAGCAACTTACCAGTCTTCTGGAACAATCCAGCGATTATCCTGCACTCTATATAAATGCCCAAGTACCGGATGTATTTTGTGTTGGTGACAATATCACGTTTAGATGATTTATAGAGAGCAGCGGGAAGATACTATCTTCCCTTGTTTATCTAGACTCACCAGGAACGAGTTACTCAAGATTTGCTTCGAACTGTTCAATACGTTGAAGCTTTGCCGAATCTTAGACTTACAATCGATTTCTCTCATTACGTGTTGGGTAGAGAAATGAATAATTTCCTTCATGCTGAGCCCTATTTCGATAAACTACTCCAATGAACTTCTTCGATTAATGGAAGAATATCAAAAGCACAGCAGATTCAAGAGGCCGATTATCCCATGGTAAAACACTATGCACGATAGTGGGAGCTGGGGATGGCATACTGGTTAGATCAAGCAACTCCCGTGGATGTTTTTCCGTTTGTGCGCGAAATAGAACATCACATTATATGGTTACGAACATATACGGTCATATTCATGGATGGAGCATTTCGACTGATGGGAACAATCGTTGATTATGAAACGAATTTTCGAAAAAGCTGATACTGGAAGTTAGGATGGCACTGGAAGCCATCGATGAGGGCGATACAAATCATGGCTATGGAGCTCAGAGAAGCTGCCACATAGCACTGCATTGGATTACGCCAGATACTGTTGAAGTTACTATAGTATAAGCTTTTCCGGTCAGATAATCCGTGACAGCTTTTTTGTGTAACTTACATCAACTGGAGCTCCTTGCGTAATATAGCGATAAGCTTCTCGGCAGCCGAGCTGAAGGTCGTTCCGTCCTGCTTACGCAGCATCCCGGTAACGAGTCCCGAGTCAAGATCCTGTATGTTTTTCAGTACCGTGCCTTCAGGGCTGGGGCTCGCGGTTATAACGGGAACAACGGCGATACCGAAATTCGCCTGCACGTAATATTTTAAAGCTGCCATATTTCCGATCTCCATTCCGGTATACGGGCTGCCGCCTTTTTCGAGAAGCGAGGTCTCCAGCTTTTTACGGTACGGGCAGACGGAGGTCGTAATCAATATATTTTCGTTTTGCAGGTCCCTTAATAAAACCGTATCCTTGGATGCAAGAGCATGCGAATCAGGAACGAGCAGAGCCAATCTTTCATTAAACAGCGGTTCGAACGTATGCCCGAGTCCGGTCTCCGGAGTCGAGCATATGGCCAAATCAATGAGCCCTTCGTTCAGCATTTGCGTCAAGATCATCGTATTGCCGATTTGGATGGACACCTGAACTTTCGGATACTGCTGCAGAAAAGGGGCCAAAATTTGCGGTAGCCGATAGCTGGCCGTAGGCTCCATAACACCCAACCTCACACTTCCCGCCTCTCCCTGAATGAGCTCCGTCATCGTCGAGTGAAGGTAGTCGTAATCCTTGAGCAGAATATCGGCATTTTGGTGAAACAACCGGCCGGCCTCCGTCAGCTTCAGTTTCTTTCCCCGTTCCAGCAGCTTTACCCCTAAATCGCCTTCCAGCTTCTGTATATGCATAGTGACGGTAGACTGTCCGTACTGAAGCTCCTCCGCAGCCCGTTGAAAGCTGCCCAGCCTAATAATGGTCTGAAATGTTTTGATCGTACGAATATCCATGACGGATGCCCTCCTCACAGATTCATTAAAAGTGAATCGTTAGTTTCGATATTTCCATTGTACAACGCCGGAAATTTTAGCTATATATAATAATAACATGAAAGCATATTATTCCAACCAGCAAACTAGGTATAATTCCAGCATAAAGGATTGCGATAGCAAGTACAATTCAAAAAATGTGAATTCATTCTTCAGTTATTTGCATTTTACAAAAACAAGGGGGTAAGCTATGATTTTCATATAACACAGTAATTACATCGGAATAGTTAAAAATAATGGAGGAGGCGTCGACTATGTCGAATCAGAAGAGGCTGAAGCTTGGAGCGATGATTCATGGAGTAGGTGGAGGCTGGGAGGACTGGAGGCATCCGGAAGCAATAACCGATGCCAGCGTCAATTTCGATTTTTATAAAAGAGAGGCGCAATCGGCGGAAGCCGGAAAATTCGATTTTGCTTTTATTGCCGACAGCGTACATATTACCGAAAATTCAAGTCCGCATTATGTGAACCGTTTCGAACCGCTCACCATTTTATCCGCACTTGCGGCCGTCACCTCCCGCATCGGTCTTGTAGGGACGCTGACCGTAAGCTACAGCGAACCGTTCACCGTTGCACGGCAGTTTGCCTCTCTAGACCATATTAGCCGTGGCAGGGCAGGCTGGAATATCGTGACTTCATGGTTGTCCGGGAGTGCCAATAACTACAGCAAGGCGGAGCATCCTTCACATGATAAGCGGTACCGGATTGCGCAAGAGCATGTCGACGTAGTAAGAGGCTTGTGGGATTCCTGGGAGGACGATGCGTTTGTTCGCGACAAACCATCGGGGGTATTTTTCGATCCAAGCAAGCTCCACACGTTGAATCATAAGGGAGAGTTTTTCTCGGTGCAGGGCCCTCTCAATATAGCCCGGTCGAAGCAAGGGCAACCGGTACTGTTTCAGGCGGGAACCTCCGAGGACGGGCGGAATTTTGCGGCAAGAAATGCCGATGCGATCTTCGTCGGCCACGAATCGATAGAAGAAGCTCGCAGCTACTATCAGGACTTAAAGCGAAGGGCTGCTGCCTTCGGCCGGCCGGCGGACCAGATTTCGATACTGCCCGGCATCCGGCCGATCATTGGGCTAACGGAGGAAGAAGCGGAACGCAAATACCGGGAAGTTGCCAATCTGGTCTCGATCGAAAAAGCGTTAATTGCATTAGGCCGTCCGTTCAATGACTTTAATTTCAGCACCTACCCGCTGGATGAACCGTTTCCTGATCTGGGAGACCTCGGTGCCAATAGCCAACAAGGCTCATCGGAAAAAATCAAACGGTTGGCAAAAGAGCAAAACTTGACGCTAAGAGAAGTTGCGCTGCGTTTTGCCACGCCGAAAAGCCATTTTGTAGGAACACCGACCCAAGTAGCGGATACGATTCAGCAGTGGTTCGAGCAAGGAGCTGCTGACGGATTTATTATCGGAGTGGGGATTCCGAACGGCTTGCAGGATTTCGTCGAGCTGGTTGTTCCGATCTTACAGGCGAGGGGCCTCTTCCGAGAGGACTATGAGCATGATACGCTGCGTGGACATCTGGGCCTGGAGTTCCCGGTCAATCGATATACGAAGAAAAAAGTGGTTCAAGGTTAGCAACTAACGTCGCAATGACTACGGACAGATGGAGATGGACAATGAAAAAAACTTGGTTTCAATCGGCTGGCGTGCTCTTATCGATCATGCTATTTGCAGCAGGTTGCGGGGATGGCAGCGGAAGCAATACCAACGCCGCCGTTAATTCAGGAGCTCAGGATGCAGGTCCTGCCACACCCGGCGGAGAGCTGATCTTTGCCTTAGGCGGCGTCGTCGTGGACGATAATCTGGATGCGCACAAAGCAGGCAATGCGCAGAACGGTCGAGTGATGCGCTCCTTGTACGACAGCCTGGTCGTCGAACTGCCGGATCACAGCATAAAACCGTGGCTTGCAACGTCTTGGGAAATTTCCGAGGACAAGAGAAGCTATACGTTCCATTTGCGCAAGGACGTGAAGTTTCACGACGGAACCCCGTTCAATGCGGAAGCGGTGAAATTTAATTTTGACCGGATTAAGGATCCCGCGACAAAAGCATCAAGCTCTCTGAATGAAATCGGAAGCTACGTATCTACGGATGTCTTGGATGAGTTTACGGCCAAAATCAATTTCAAGGAGCCGTTCGCTCCGTTCCTAAGCAATGCCGCAAAGGTGGATCTAGGCTTCGTATCTCCGGCCGCCGTGAAGAAATATGGCGATAAATATCCCCAGAATCCTGTAGGTACGGGACCCTTTAAGCTATCCAAGCTGGTTGCGGGGACCGAGGTGCAGTTCGAGAAAAATCCCGACTACCAATGGGCTCCTCCGACAGCCAAGCATCAAGGGCCTGCCTATCTGGATAAGCTGACGGTGAAATACGTGCCGGAGGAAGCGACTAGGGTAAGCGTGCTGCAAGGAAAGCAGGTGCATGTGGCAGATATTATTCCACCGCAAAACCTGGTGGCGCTTAAAGCGGACAATCAATTCCGCATTCAAGAAACGGAGCTGCTGCAGGTTAACTTCTCGATGTATTTGAATCCGCAGAAGGAGCCTTGGAACGATTTGAAGGTCCGTGAAGCGGTCCGTTCCGCCATGAATCTGGACTCCGCCGTAAAAACGATCTACCTGGGAACCTCGAAGCAAGCGTGGTCGCCGTTATCTCCGTCCATGTTCGGTTATACTCCTACAGTAGAAAATACGTGGAAAGCCGATGCGAAAAAAGCGAACGATTCGCTGGATGAGCTGGGATGGGTGAAAGGCACGGATGGAATCCGGGTCAAAGACGGCAAGAAGCTGACGATCGAATTCATCGACACTCAAGGCAATCGCGAGAAACGGTTGGACTTGATGGCGGTACTGCAGCAGCAGCTGAAGCAGGCGGGAATCGAGCTGAAGGTAGTCTCTTTGCCGGCAGGAACTTACTCGGAACGCCGTACGAAGGGCGATTATGATCTTGTGGCGGCAAGCCAGTTTTCCGGAGATCCCGACGTGCTGCGCCAGCTGTTTTCAACCAAAGGTCCTTCCAAGACGAACAATTTAGCCCGTGCGAACAGTCCGGAGCTGGATCAATGGCTGGAAGAGGGATATTTGGAAAACGATACTGCTAAAAGGAAAGAAATATATAAAAAAGTACAGGAGTATATCATCAAAAACGTCTACTCTATCCCGACTTACGTGTTCCAGTATTCGGTAGCATCCGTTAAAGTGGTGAACGGTATCACCTTCGATTACCCTGCTTGGCCGGTATTCTATGATGCTTGGATTAAAAAATAAAGCAAGGAGAGGCTCAGTATGGGGAAGTACATCATAAACAGGCTGATCGTTTCCATCCCGGTTATAATCGGATCGCTGACTCTTGTTTTCTTGATCATCCATTGGCTACCCGGAGATCCGGCTCATATGATTGCAGGAGATGATGCGGCACCGGAGCGGGTAGATTACCTGAGAGAACAGTTCGGCTTGAACCAGCCTTTATGGCAGCAGTATGGAACCTACCTCTGGAACAGCATCCGGGGAGATTTTGGACATTCTTTTGCCAACAGTCAGCCTGTGATGGACCGCTTGATTGCGCAGCTGCCTGCAACGTTGTCGCTCGCCGCCGTCAGCACGCTGTTCGCGGTAGTCATCGGAATTACATTAGGTATATTGTCGGCCGTCTATCAAAACCGGGTACTGGATTACGTGGTTCGCATCATCAGCCTGCTCGGTGTATCGATGCCAAAGTTTTGGCTCGGCATTTTGCTGATCCTCGTGTTCGCCGTCAAATTCCAGCTCCTCCCGGCCATAGGAAACGGCAGCTTCAAGCAGTTGATCCTGCCGTCATTCGCCTTAGGCGTGACTGGAGCCGGAATGCTGACGCGAATGGTGCGCAATAGCGTTCTGGAAGTCGTAAACGAGCAATTCGTGACCACTTTGAGAGCCAAGGGGTTAACGGAGCGCGTCGTCTTGTATCAGCATGTTCTTCGCAATGCGCTGCTGCCTGCCATATCCGTACTCGGCGTGCTTGTCGGCGATATGCTGGCGGGAGCCGTCGTTACCGAAACGGTTTTTTCCAGACAGGGCTTAGGGAAGCTCGTCGTAGACGCGATTAACCAGAAGGATATTCCCGTTATTCAAGCCGCTATTTTGATCACGGGCTTGTTTACGATAGCGGTCAATTTGTTGGTCGATATTTCATATTCCTATGTGGATCCTCGCGTCCGCAAAGCCAGATAATCTATCAGCCAAGGAAGGAGGAGAAGCCATGCAGGTGAACCCGGTATCTGCAGATTTATCATCGGAAGCCATTGTTCCGGAGGAGCGGGTAACGTCTTACAAGAAGCGAGTACCTTTCAGAACGTTTTCTATTTCAAAGCTGTTAGTGATATGCTCCTTTGTCATACTGGCCTTTTTAGTCCTGTCCGCCATTGTCCCTCAGTGGATTGCTCCTTATTCTCCAACGGACATGAATACGGATAAGCTGCTTCAACCGCCAAGCATCTCCCATTGGTTAGGTACCGATCAATTCGGCAGAGACGTATGGTCATTGATTATTTTCGGAAGCAGGCAGTCCCTGCTGATGGGTATCGTATCGGTTGTCATTGGAGGCGTAATCGGTACGCTTATCGGATTAATTGCAGGGTATTGGGGCGGAATCATCGATTCCGTGTTCATGAGATTTAACGATATTTTAATGACGATTCCGGGAATTTTACTCGCCATCGCCATTTCGGTAGCTCTCGGGCCTAGCTTCTTCAACGTGATTTTGGCTATCAGCGTAGCAACCATTCCGGGAAAGGCCAGAGTAATCCGTAGTACGGTCATCTCCATACGCAGCCGGCCTTTTATTGACGCCGCCCGTGCGGTAGGCACTTCGCATTTGGAAATTATGGTCCGGCACATCTTGCCGAACTGCTTGTCGCCGCTGCTTGTTATGATGACGATAGGCGTAGGGAGCTCTATCCTTGTAGGCACAGGGCTCAGCTTTCTAGGTCTCGGCGTTATACAAGAAATCCCGGATTGGGGTTACCTGCTGTCGCAAGGGCGCAGCTATTTGACGGTCGCATGGTGGGTCGCCACGTTCCCGGGCTTGGCCATTACGCTTCTTGTTGTTGTAGTCAACCTGCTGGGCGATGAAATCCGCGATTGGATGGATCCTAAAAAGAACAGAGCTTAAGAGCTGTCAGGAGGCGACATCATGAAGCCATTGCTCGACATACAGAAGCTATCGGTTGATTTCCAAACGCCCGATGGCTCCTTAAATGCCGTGAATGAAGTATGCATAACGATAGACAGTGGTGAGATCGTATGTCTTGTTGGCGAATCAGGAAGCGGCAAGACGATCACTTCGCTCTCGATTATGCGCTTGATCGATTACGATAACGGCCGGGTTACGAAAGGTGATATTTTGCTGGACGGGCAAAGCCTTGTCGGATTATCGCAAAAAGAAATTAGCGAGCTGAGAGGCAAAAAGATCGCCATGATCTTTCAAGAGCCGATGTCGGCGTTGGATCCCGTATTTTCCATCGGTTACCAAATTACAGAGGTCATCCTACGGCATGAACGGCTTTCGAAAGCCCAGGCTTGGGAGAAGGCGGTATCCTTGCTGCGGCGGGTAGGAATTCCGGAACCAGAAATCCGCATGAAGCAGTACCCGTACGAGCTATCCGGCGGTATGCGCCAGAGAGCGATGATCGCCATGGCCCTTGCCTGCGGTCCGGAGCTGCTTATTGCAGATGAACCGACAACCGCTCTGGATGTAACGATTCAGGCTCAGATTCTAAACTTGCTGCAAGAATTGAAGAATGAATTTAACATGTCGATTCTGCTTATTACTCACGATTTGGGCATTGCAGCCGAAATGGCGGATCGGGTCGTCGTCATGTATGCAGGGAAAGTAGTCGAACAGGCAACCGTGCATCAACTGTTCGAGCAGCCCTCCCATCCGTATACACAAGGCTTGCTCCAATCAATTATAACGATGGATACGGTCAGGGGGAGCAGGTTGTATACGATTCGCGGTTCGATACCTTCCCTGACTGCGCTGCCCGCCGGCTGCCGTTTCCATCCGCGCTGCCCTTACGCAACCGACCGCTGCTTGGCGGAGGAGCCTCCGCTGCTCCAAGTGAACGGCCGCGAGGTCGCTTGCTGGCATGCGGAGCGGCTGGATAACCTGGCCGCAGAGGTGTATTGGGGCGAGCCGGAGAAGAACGTTCCACTGGCTGAACGGGATACATCTGGCCCGGACGGGCAGGAGAAGCTTCATGGCGGAAACGAAACTTTACCACTGCTTGAAATCAAGCGGTTGAAAAAGTATTTCCCAATCCGCGATGGCTTGTTTCAGCGGACGCAGCGGCACATCCGAGCCGTCGACGACGTTTCGTTCCATATTAATAAAGGCGAGACATTCGGGCTGGTAGGCGAATCCGGATGCGGTAAATCAACGCTCGGACGTGTGCTGCTTCAGCTTGAAAAGGCAACGGAGGGCAGCGTGCGGTTCGAGGGCAAAGATTTGCTTCAGGGGGAAGCGGGAACGTGGAAGGAAACACGTCGGGATATGCAGGTGGTCTTCCAAGATCCATACGGTTCCGTAAATCACCGGTGGAAGGTCGGAGACATCATCGGGGAACCGTTTTGGGTGCATGAATCCTTAAGAGGTACGATAAAGAGGGAGAAGGTCGAATCTATTATGCAGTTGGTCGGCTTAAATCCTTCCTGGTACGACCGATATCCGCATGAATTTTCCGGAGGGCAGAGACAGCGAATCGGGATTGCCCGCGCCATCGCGCTGAATCCCAAGTTTATATTGGCGGATGAAGCGGTATCGGCATTGGATGTATCGGTTCAATCCCAGGTCATCAATTTAATGCAGGATCTGCAGCAGCAATTGCAATTGACGTACTTGTTCATAGCGCATGGACTCAACGTCGTAAGGCATATTTCCGATCGCATCGGCGTCATGTATCTCGGCAAGCTGGTGGAGATAGCGCCTACGGATTCATTATTTCAACATCCAGCTCACCACTATACAAAAGCGTTGTTATCGGCAATTCCGATAGCCAATCCGAACCGTAAGCGCACTTACTTGCCGATTGAAGGGGAAATGCCTTCCCCGGCCAAGCCGCCGTCTGGCTGCCGGTTTCATACCCGTTGCCCTGCGGCGACGGCGCGTTGCAAAGAAAGAGAACCGGAGCTGCAAGCCGTAGGATCGGGACACTGGGCGGCATGCCATTATCCGGCGTAATAAAATGGAGCACTAACTATAAAAATCAGAAAGAAATGGAGATTATTGCATGAGTTCAACGATGCATTTGGGGCTGTTCGTTGCAGCCAATGGACATCACGCAGGCGGATGGCGTCATCCCTATGCGGACATCAAGAACCCGATGGATTTCGGGCTTTTTAAAGAAATCGCGCAAAAGGCGGAGCGGGCCAAATTGGATATGCTCTTTATAGCGGATAAGCTCGCCATCGACGACAATTACGGCGGCAGCTTCGATATGACGGTCACGCACCGCCCTTCCCTGTCGGCAGAGCCGATGACGCTGATCTCGGCATTAAGCGCAGCAACCGAGCGGATCGGCCTTGCGGCAACGGCTTCGACCACCTATCATGAGCCGTTTCACATAGCCCGAATGTTCGCTACGATGGATCATTTGAGCAAGGGGCGGGTCGCCTGGAATGCGGTGACCTCGACCAGCGACGCAGAGGCCAGGAACTTCGGGAAGCCGCAGCATCTTGATCATTCGACCCGATACGAGAGGGCGGAGGATTTTATCCAGGTGGTCAAGTCTCTCTGGGACAGCTGGGAGGAAGATGCGCTTTTGCTGGATAAGGAGCGCGGCGTTTTCGCGGATAAATATAAAGTTCACTACATCCATCACGAGAGCCCATGGTTCAATGTTCGCGGGCCGTTGAATGTAAACCGGTCACCCCAGGGGCATCCCGTGCTAATTCAAGCGGGATCGTCGGGGACTTTCAGGGAATTGGCCGCACGTTATGCGGAATTGATTTTTACCGCTCAGCCCAACAAAGAATCTGCGCAAAATTTCTATGCCGATTTCAAATCTCGTGTAGAAGCGCATGGGCGATCCCGTGACGATGTGAAAATTTTGCCTGGAACCATGCTTATCGTCGGAGATACGGAACAGGAAGCGCGGGAGAAGGAGCGATATTTGGAGTCGCTGATTCATACGAATACCGGTCTCGCCTTTATGTCGGGTAGCATGAATTACGACTTATCCAAACATCCGCTGGACGGTCCGTTCCCGGATATCGAACAGGAAATCAGAGGCAGTCGTGGACGATTCCAATTCGTATTCCGCAAGGCGAAGGAAGAAGGATTGACACTCGCGGAGGTAGCCCGCTGGTATATTACCAGCCGATCCCACCATGTCGTCACCGGAACGCCGCAATCCATTGCGGACCGATTGGAGGAATGGTTCAAGGAAGGCGCATGCGACGGTTTTAACCTGATGGCTCCCTATATGCCGGAAGGGCTGGACGATATTTTGGAGCGGGTTGTCCCTGAGCTGCAGAACCGGGGACTGTTCCGATCCGACTATTCAGGTACGACGCTTCGGGACCATTTCGGGCTTAAGCAGCCCGGGAACAAATATTCTGAAGCGGCTACACAGCGTATATAAGCATTCCACAATTTAATCATAGGAGGAATGAAAGCATGGCTATCGATTTCATTACGATGCTTCCGACAAGCGGGGACCGCGCCAATATCGGGAAAGTGGTCTCTGACCCGACACGAATCGATCCGTGGAGGAACAGCTCGGACAGGGAGCCATCTCTCGCCAATCTGATTGAGATTGTACAGGCGGCTGAGCGGGGAGGCTTCGATGCAACGCTGCTGCCGACGGGCAATGTTTGCCTCGATTCTCTTGTTACAGCCTCGGCGCTTATTTCCCACACGGAGAAGATCAAATTCCTGTTCGCCGCGAGACCGGGCTTTACCGCTCCGGCAACCTTCGCCCGCCAAATCGGCACGCTGGATTATTTATCCGGGGGACGGGCGCTAATCAATGTCGTGACCGGCAAATCGGCGGAGGAGTTGGCGGCTGACGGGGATTTCGTCCCCCATGACCGGCGCTATGACCGGACTGCGGAATTTATCCATGTTCTGAAGCGGCTCTTTACCGAAGATCACTTCCATCACGAAGGAGACTTCTACAAGCTGCACAATGCCTCATTATTTTATAAATCCGTTCAAAAGCCCAGACCGCTCATTTATTTCGGAGGCGCCTCCGAAGCAGGAAAGCGGGCTGCCATCCGGGAAGCGGACGTTTATATGCTGTGGGCGGAATCTCTAGATTTGACTCGAGAGCGAATCGAAGAGGTCAAATCTTTGGCGGCCGAGCACAACCGTGTTCTCGATTACAGCATTTCCTTTCAGGTTATTCTGGGCGATACGGAAGAGCAAGCGTGGCAGCGAGCACGCGAGATTGTCCGTCATGTCGATCAGGCAGCCGTTGCCAGGAAGGAAGTTGCGGTCACGACGAAAGACGAGTCCGAAGGGGACCGGAGACTGCAGAAGCTGATGAACGATTCCCGTACCAATGATTTTCGTATCGGCCGGCATGTCTGGGCAGGGTTGACTCAAGTATTGGGTGGCAACTCCATAGCATTGGTAGGCACTCCGGATCAAGTGGCCGATACCATATTGGAGTACGGTGATCTCGGTTTTAAAAAAGTGCTGCTTCGTGGATTGCCGTTTCTGGAGACGATTACGGCAATCGGCCGGGACGTGATTCCACGGGTTCGTGAAAAGGAACAAGCAAGATTAAGGCTTGCTGACTCGCAGAGCGCATAGGGAATAGGCCGCTAGTAAAAATAATGGCTCAAAAGGAAAGAGCCTAAGGAAGTGAGACGCAATTGGCAGTGCAGTTCGTTAGCCTTCCCGAGGCGATACATTGGATCGAGGATGGGGCGACGCTCGCGATCAGCGGGAATATGGATATGTCGCCGATGGCATTAATCCGGGAGGTTATAAGGTCCGCCAAGCATGACCTGGCCTTACTATGTGCTGGAGCTGCTGCCGTCAACGCGGATCTGCTGATTGGTTCGGGAGCTGTTCGCTCTGTAGAATTCTCGCAAATTTCGATGGGAGAATACGGATTTGCTCCTCATTTTCGCAGGCGCTTCGAGCAGGGCTCCATCGAAGGATGGGAGCACGCTTGCCCAACCTTGGCTGCGGCGCTTCAGGCGGGGGCGATGGGAATTCCGTTTATTCCCGTCAGGGGGCTGATCGGAACGGATTACATGAGGATCAGAAGCGATTTTCTTCAGATCACCAATCCGTATGATGAGAAGGAGCAACTCGCTATCGTGCCTGCGATCCGTCCGGACGTCGCTTTGTTTCACGCTTATAAAGCGGATACGTCGGGCAACGTCCTGGCTCACCCGGCGCATAACAACCGGCTGCTGGCGCAAGCCTCCCGGCATACGATTGTATCCGTGGAGGAGATAGTCTCGCCGGATGAATTGCGAATGGAGAAAGGATCTTTGATTCCATCCGTCTACATTACGGCCATCGTTCATCAGCCTTCAGGAGCACGTCCAACCGCATGTCCGGGTTATTATTCTGTCGATGGCGGGCATATTCAGATGTACTTGGACGCGTCCCGGTCGGAGGAGCAATTCAATCTCTATTTACAGGAGAACGTATTATGAACTATACCCGGGATGAATTGCTTATATGCACGCTGGCAAGACAGCTTCGCGATCACGAAGTCATTGCTGTCGGCAATAATTCGCCGGTTCCAGCAGCGGCAGCGCTGCTTGCCAAAGCTATGCACGCAAGGCAAGCCGAAACGTATATCGTAGGTCAGCCGGATTGGCCGTTCGAGGGAATGAAAGAGTTTTTCGATTGGATGCAAAGAGGCGGCGTCGATGTATTTTTCTTAAGCGGAGCTCAAATCGATAGCTTCGGCAATATTAATCTTCATGTTATCGGAGATTATCAATCCCCGAAGGTAAGACTTCCGGGAGGTGCGGGTTCGGCCGTCGTCTATTTTATGTGCAAACGGATCTTCCTGTTCAAAACGGACCATATCGCCAAAGGCTTTCCCGAAAAGCTGGACTTCGTAACGTCGGTGTCCGCCTCCGAAGGTTCAGTAAAACGAGCCAGCCGGCTTGAAGGAGTGTTTACTCCTCTTGGCATTCTGAAGCCGACCGGACAAGACGGGCGTCTGCGGCTATCCGCAACCGCGCCGGGAGTGACGCCTTCGGAAATACAATCCCAAACGGGGTTCGATCTCGGCGCGATGGAAGACCCGGACTCCATTGCTTCCATAGACCCGCCCCGTGACGAGGAGCTGATCCTGCTCCGAACCGTCGTCTGCCGGAAGCTGATGTGGATTTATCCGGAGTTTGCCAAGCAGTTGTTACAATCATCTCTTACTATTAAATCTCCATTCAATTAAGCTTGATGATGTTATCATTCAGCTGAAGAAAGCGGGTGTACCGATGACACAACTGTATTCTTTCAAACAATTGGAAGCCGATATCGATTCCATTCTGAACAAAAACTCGGATCATCGTACGATCATTGAAGCCGTCAAGCCTCTGCTGCAAAAGCTCCTGAAGAATGACGATCTGATTCCCGAGTCACATCAGGCACCGCTGCCTAACAAGTATGCGCAATATTTGCTGTATAAGCCGGATACCGAAGCCTTTTCCGTAATCGCGTTTATTTGGGGTCCGGGTCAGGTCGCTCCGGTACACGATCATCTCGTATGGGGCCTGGTGGGATTGTATCGGGGGGCCATCATAGAGAAACGCTATCGCCGGGAGGATCATGGCGAAGCAGCTAACCCCCGCTACTTGATTCGCGAAGTAGCGGAAGTAACGGCTCGTGCCGGAGATATTTCCTTTGTCTACCCGCCGGATTACGATATTCACGGAGTTGCGAATCCGTTCGACGAAATAGCAATAACCGTTCACATTTACGGTACGGATATCGGCAAGCAGGAACGGCACATTCATGATATTGCAACAGGTCATTTCCGTGACGTCGTGACACGCCATGACAACACGGAGCCTATTTACTCATAAAAGATTAACTTCATAGATAGAGGAGATACGAACTATGCCGAATCAAGGTCAAGGCCCTCTGGCAGGAATCAAAGTGCTGGAGTTTGGCCAGATCGCAGCCGGACCTTTTACCGGCCTTCTGCTAGCCGACCTAGGCGCAGATGTCGTCAAGGTCGAACGCCCGGACATCGGCGACGGCATGAGAGAGTGGCCGCCGTTTTTCACCAATGAGGCAGGGGAATCGTTCAGCTCGAATTTCAGCTCTCTGAACCGGAATAAACGAAGCATTGCCGTCGACTTCAAGTCGCCGGAGCAGCTGGAGCGCTTAAAGAAGTTGTGTGCCAAAGCTGATGTCATTGTTGAAAACTACCGGCCCGGTGTTCTGCAAAAGTTCGGGTTAGGCTATAATTCGCTCAGCGAGTGGAATTCCGCATTGGTGTACTGCTCGATATCCGGGTACGGGCAGGAAGGAGCTTACTCGCAAAAAGGCGCTTTCGACGTCACTATTCAGGCCATAAGCGGACTGATGAGCGTCACGGGAGAAGAAGAGGGGGAACCGGTCAAGTGCGGCGTGCCGGTGGCCGATTTTGCAGCCGGACTGTATGGAGCCTACACTATTGTTGCGGCTATTTTGCAAGCCCAGCGAACCTGCCAAGGTTCGTATATCGATTGCTCCATGCTGGGCAGCGTGCTCGGAATTTCCGCACTGCAGACGAGCGAGTATTTCGGCAACCAATCAGCGCCGATGCGGCTTGGCAGCGCACATCCTCGGAATGCGCCTTATCAAGGGTATCACGGCAGCGATAAGCCGTTCGTCATTGCGGCCGGCAACGACAAGCTGTGGCGAGAAGTGTGCGCTGCGGTCGAGCGGCCCGAGCTTGTGGAAGACGCTAGGTTTATTAACCAGACGCTACGCGCACGGCATCAAAAGGAGCTGGCTCAGCTGCTCCAAACTATTTTCAGCACGAGAACGGCGAAGGAGTGGCTGGAGGAATTCGACCGGCGGGGTGTTCCTTGCGCACCCATTAATACGTTTGAGGACATTTTGAAAGATAAGGCAGTAACTGAGACGGGGCTGCTCCACGAGCTGCCGCTTCCAAATAATACGACAACGACTACCGTCGGTTTTCCTGTGAAGTTATCGGGATATGAATTTCAAGCATACCGGAAGCCTCCTCGCAAAGGGGAACATAACGAAGAACTATTCGAGGAATGGGGAGTATGACAGATGAGTGAAACCGCATTGCCTTCAATTCGAACATACCGGGATACGTCCGCACTTATAAAGGAGAGAGTGGCCGGATTAACGGAGGAGCAGTTGGAGTGGAAGCCTGCCCCGGACAAGTGGAGCATCAAGGAGGTCGCCGCCCATCTGGTAGATTCCAGTCTCGTTCACTCTGTAAGAATCCGCAAAATCGTTGCGGAGAGCGCGCCTCCGCTTCTGCAGTACGATCAAGATGCGTGGGTAACAACATCCAAAGCGAATCAAACATCGCTGGATGACATTCTGACTGCCTTTGAGGCCATCCTTGCCTACAACGTACTATTTTATGAGCGATTGACGGTACAGGATTGGCTTAAGAAAGGGATCAATAGTGACAAGGAGATTTCCGTATCCGACCTGTTCCATGGATTTATCAAGCATGTCAACACGCATCTCACACAAATCGAGCGAACTCGAGCCGCCTTGCCTGCCATAGCTGTAACCTGATTTTTCCATTATCATAAAAAGGTATCAATGTCTTGATGACATTGATACCTTTTTATCGTTTGGACAAAGCTATTTTCAAGGCTTTACTAGGGAAACCATGTGTAAAATAAGCAATCCCGGGTGCGCTGGACGATTCTCTCAGCGGATGGCAATACCTAACCCTATTCGCAGGACTTCATGGCTATTCTCACAAAGAAGCCAGCGCACTTGCAAAGAAGTTCCTCGAATCATTCAGTATGGCGGATGGCAGGAACGTATTTTGGAGGCATGCGCAAACACCTAGACCTCAAAAGTTTATATGTGGTTTTTATGTTGTAAATTTCACCATAATATGAAAATACAATGAAACTACGCTATTGTTAAATTGTAAATGTTCGAAAAGCAATGGTTAATATGTCATCCCCCATAGATTCTTTGGTGTGATTCAGATAAGATAAATGTAATAGAATGACATACAAAGTGTGGAGGTTAAGGATGCATTCTTCCTATAGCGAAGTGGAGAAAAGAAGGAAAGAGATATTGAAGGAACTAGAGGAACACGACAAAGTATATGTAAAAGAGCTTGCAGAAAAATTCAGCGTTACAACCGAGACCATTCGTCGAGACTTGGACAAGCTGGAGAGTCTGAATAAGATTAAAAAAATATTTGGCGGAGCGATCAAAACAAGCCATCAAAAGCTGGAATGGGTATATAACGATCGAGAGTCGATCAATCTGGAGGTCAAAAGAAAACTGGCTGCCGAGGCAGCAAAATGGGTGGAGGACAATGATATTATATTCCTCCTGGCAGGGAGTACCATTGCCCAAATGCCACCATTCCTAAGAGACAAAAAGGAGCTTACGGTGGTCAGCAATTCCGTTCCAATAATTTTTGAATTCGCTCAATATAAGCGAAACGGAGAATTTGACGGGCGAGTGATTCAGATTGGCGGAGAACTTCAAGTATCTTCGATGGGGATGTCGGGCGTGCTCGCTCAAGACATGTTAAAGGACATTACCGTAAATAAAGCTTTTTTTTCCTGCGGTGGCTTTACGCCTGAAAATATCAGTACGTTTCAAAGCGAGAGCGCGCTGATGATGAAAAGTTTGTTGGCTCAAAGCCAAAAGAAAGTGTTGGTAGCGGATGACTCTAAAATGGGAGTCAGGCATCTGTATAAAGTAACAACCCTGCATGAAGTGGACATGATTATTACGGATACAGACTTACCTGAAGAATGGAAACCCTACATCGATTTGTCTTCTTTAAAATGGGTTTCTATCTAAAATTCAAGTAGATTTCGATAAAACAACACTCCGTTTGAACCTAAACGAGTGTTGTTTTTATTTTGTTTATGTGTTGTTATTTATAAAATTAACAATACATTAACGTGGTTTTTACACTTAAATTACAATCGAGTGTTAAGATTTCTTTGTAGAAACCACATGAATCGAAAGGGGAACCAATCATTGAATTACCAACTGAGTCATCGTGTTTGTTCACTAAATCCTTACATCGGAGCTGAATTAAGAGATAAAGTCGAAGCACTTCGTCGATCGGGGCGCAAGCTCATTGCACTTAACGTAGGTGAACCAGATTTTCCCACACCGATCCATATCGCTCATGCAGGTATCGAAGCGATTATTAAAGGCGAAACGAAATATACCCCAGTTCAGGGGACATATGCAGTTCGGCATGCAGTCAGCGAAAAACTCAAGCGAGAAAATGGGCTAAGTTATACCCCGGAGGAAGTGATAATCACTACTGGAGCCAAACAAGCAGTGGCGAATGCATTGCTCTCGATTTGCAACGAGGACGACGAAGTTCTTTTGCCGATTCCCTGCTGGGGGAGTTACCCGGAAATGATCGCACATGCAGGGGCGCGTCCCGTGTTTGTTGAAACCGATCCGGAACAAGATTTTCAGCTAAACGTGGAGCGACTTGAAAGTAAATTAACTTCCAAGACGCGGGCTATATTGCTGACAAATCCCAACAATCCCACCGGAACGGTACTTAATCGAGAAACATTGTATGCCATTGGTATGATAGCCGTTCGTCATAATCTTTACATTATTGCAGATGAAATCTATGAACATTTGATCTATGGCGATAAAGTTCCTTCGATCGCGGCTTTAAGTGAGGATATTAAATTGCGGACGATTACGATAAATGGATTATCTAAGGCGTATGCCATGACGGGGTGGCGAATCGGTTACGCCTGTGGCCCATTGCCTGTGATTCGAGCAATGACGGTCCTTCAAAGCTACACCACCTCAAATCCAAGCTCGATCGGTCAATATGCAGCGATTGCAGCACTCCAAGATGACGGAGATTCGGTAAAGGAAATGACAAAATCTTTTGATGAACGGAGGCAATATCTGATTCGTGAAATTCGATCGATTCGAGGATTGGCATGTCCCGATGCGGGAGGCGCTTTTTACTTGATGGTTGATGTATCCCGTTATTTTGGCTCTGTTTATGAGAACGGAACGATTGCCAACAGCAAGGACTTTGCCGAATACTTGCTGAATCAAGCGGGTGTCGTTGTGACGCCGGGGGATACGTTTCAGGCTCCCCGTTTTATTCGGCTTTCATACGCTACATCGATGACTCAATTGCAGGAGGCCGTTGCATTGATCAGGGAGGCGTTGTCTCCATTGAAGATGAGAGAGGAGGATTTGAATTGAATCCATCTACATTACGTTCGTTGTTACAAGAGGGAAGATTACTCCGTTTTTTAGAGGCGCATAACGGATTGACGGGACTAATTGTAGACCGGGCGAAGGTTACACTCGAGAACGGACAATCCAAGGCTTATGATGGCATGTGGTTAAGCAGTTTGTGCGATTCCACTGCAAAGGGAAAACCGGACATCGAACTTGTCGATTTTACCTCCCGACTCGATACTTTGCATCATATTCAGGAAGTATCCACAAAACCTATTATTCTTGATGGGGACACAGGTGGTCAAATCGAACATCTGGTATTTCATATCAAGACCTTGGAAAGATGGGGCGTCTCAGCCATCATTCTCGAAGATAAGATTGGTTTGAAGAAAAATTCGTTATTCGGAACGGAGGCCGATCAACAGCAAGACAGCATCGCTCATTTTCAAAGTAAAATTAGAGCCTGCAAGCAAGCACAAGATCATTCGGACTTTATGGTGATTGCGCGTATTGAAAGTTTGATTTTGAATAAAGGTTTGCCGGATGCGTTGCATCGGGCTGCGGCGTATGTGCAAGCGGGGGCGGACGGGATATTAATTCACAGCAAAAAGGAACAGCCTGATGAAATCTTTGCTTTTCTGCGGGAATTCAAACCGCAGTTCAAGGATATCCCCGTCGTTGTAGTACCCAGCACCTTTTCAAGTGTGACGGAGACAGAATTGGAGTCAGCGGGAGTGAATATCGTCATTTACGCCAATCATTTGCTACGAAGCGCGTATTTGTCGATGAACCGGGTAGCGCATACCATCCTGCAGCAAGACAGAGCTTACGAAGTGGAATCCGAATGCGAGCCGATTCCTGATATTATTCGAATTCTGTAAGCCATCAATCGATGCAAAGGAGTGCACATGGAAAATCATAGGGTCTTGGAAAGACAGAGAGGTTTGAGTGAGCAATCAGTAAAAAGCAAAAAAAGCAGAGTCAAATGGGCGTATGCGAACTTAACCGCTTATGTATTGGTTTTTCCAGCCATTGTTCTACTTTTTATATTTCATCTTTATCCGATGTGTATGACATTTTTTCTGAGCCTGACGGATTGGAATCTGATTGCCCCAGATTTTAATTGGATTTTTGCAGACAATTATACGAAGATGCTTACCACGTCCGAATTTTGGAAGGTGGTTGGAAACACGTTTATATTTGGGGTCTTCTCAGTCGGCTTTACAGTCTTGCTGGCTACAGTACTGGCTGTTGTGCTGGACGAAAAACTGCGGGGCGTCAGGTTATTTCGTTCGGTCTTATTTTTGCCCTACATTACACCCATGGCGGCTATTGGAACCCTATGGGTATGGATGTACAGCCAGGATTTCGGCCTTATCAACTGGGTACTCAGTTTATTCTCAATTCCTCCTGCTCCTTGGCTGGCAAAGCCGGGGTGGGCGATGGCTGCGCTAGTCATTACGAAAATATGGAAGGTGGTTGGTTATTACATGGTGATTCTGCTGGCAGGCAAGCAAAACATAGCGGATTCGCTGTATGAAGCGGGTAAGATGGATGGAGCTGGAAGGCTGCAGTTGTTTAAAAATATTACGATGCCGCTGCTCTCTCCTTATATCTTTTTTGTTCTTATCGTCGCGTTGATTGGTGCTTTTGAAGATTTTGATCTACTGTATTCGATGACGCGAGGCGGGCCTGCTGAAAGCACAAATATGATGATTTATTACATCTACCAACATGCCTTTGATTTTTTTGATATTGGCTATGCTTCCGCAGCCGCGACAGTGCTCTTTGTTATCCTTCTGCTCATCACGTTTATCCAGATGAAGGTCTCCAAAAGGTGGGTGCACTATCAATGAGATTGCAACAATTTGCATTTCGATGGTTCGGATACGCCTTTTTGAGTCTTTCTTCATTCGTTATGTTATTTCCTTTTATTTGGATGTTGAGCTCTTCATTAAAGAGCTTCGAGCAGGTGTACGTGTTTCCTCCGACCTTGATCCCGGAAGTATTCCACCTAGAAAACTACGTAGAAATATGGAAGTCGGCCCCGCTGCTTCGGTACCTATTCAATAGCCTGTTTACAGCAAGCGTCATTATCATAATGCAACTGCTGCTGATCATTCCGGCGGCTTATGCTTTTGCCAGACTGCGGTTCAAAGGAAGCGGCTTTCTTTTTCTCTCGGTTCTGGCTACCATGATGATTCCAAACCAAATTACGTTTATTCCTAATTTTTTGACGATCAAACAATTAGGCTGGGTGGATACGTATGCGGGATTGATCGCGCCATTTAGTGTAAATGCCTTCGGCATATTTATGCTCCGGCAGGCCTTTATGCAAGTACCGAAGGAATTGGAGGAAGCCGCTATTCTCGATGGTTGCGGACACACTAGAATTATGCGCCATTTGATGATCCCTTTGTCGGGAGCAGCCGTTGTGACGTATATCTTATTGTCCTTTATCAAGAGTTACAATGAATTGTTTTGGCCGCTTATTGTGACTAATAATGAAAATTTGCGAACGGTTCAGTTAGGACTGACGCGATTTATTACGGAAGGAGGAACGCAGTGGAATCTGGTCATGGCCGTTGCCGCAGTCATTATCGCGCCATTAGCCGTATTATTCATTTCCATGCAGAAGTTTATTGTAAAAGGCGTGGCCACTACGGGTTTAAAGTAAGCGATAGACCATTATAAGTATGAGGTGAAACCAATGAAACGTAAAATCATTAAAAGTGTTATCGCGACGTCATGTTTGGTTATGTTGCTTGCAGGCTGCCAACAAGGAGCTCCGTCTTCCTCCACATCACAGCAAAATAACAATAACAAGCAGGGGAAGCCGGTGGAAATTGAGTTTTGGTATGGCAATGGCGGGGTGATCGGGGAAACCACCAAGAGTTTGGTTGAACAATTTAATCAATCGCAAAATGAAGTAAAGGTCAATGCAGTGTTCCAGGAGACTACGAATAATATCGGCAAGAAGCTATTGACGGCCATTGTGGGCAATGTTGTACCGGATGTTGTTCAGTTGAACGCCAGATTCTGGCCAACCTTTGCTTACAATAAAGCATTGCTGCCACTTGACTCTTATATTCAAAATGATTCGAACTTTGATTACAGCGATTTTGTGGACAGCTTTGTAAAGAACACTTTAATCGATGGAAAGACATACACCCTTCCCTTCAACAGGAGTACGTCGATCTTGTATTACAACAAAGATATCGTGAAGGAGATCGGGCTTGATCCGGAGCATCCGGTGTCCACATGGGACGAATTGATGGCCGCCGCGAAGAAAGCGACCGTCGTCAAGGATGGGAAAACAGACCGATTCGGCTTCTCGACATATCTGCCGCCCCTCTACTACTACTCGTTGATGTGGTCCAATGGCGGAGATATTTTCAGCCCGGATCAAAAGGAGGTTGTGCTCGACCAAGCACCGGCGATTCAAGGTTTGGAAATGTATCGGAGCATGATTTATGACACGAAAACGATGATGCAGCCTACGGGCGGGACGACTACCGACAGCGGGCAGGAACTCGTCAATTTTAAAAATGGCAAGGTGGCTTTCCTGGTGGCCTCGACAGCCGACTTGAGTGAGATTCAAAAAAGTATCAAGTTTAACCTCGGCGTCGGTTTCGTGCCAAAGTTTAAAGAGTATGCCGTAACAACGTCTTCCGGGGGAAATCTCGCCATTGTAGCGAAGGCCCCCAAGGAAAAGCAAGACGCGGCCTGGAAGTTCATCAAGTTTCTTACCGATAAACAGCAAACCATTTATTTCACTCAGCACACCGGATATATGCCGATTCGAAAATCTGCCGTTGCATCGCCTGAAATGGTGAAGTTTTATGAACAAAATCCGTTCTTCAAAACTGCTGTCGATGAGCTTCCCTACGGAAGGGCACTCCCGGTCGTGCCTGACTTCGATAAAATAGAAGCAGAACTCCAAAAGGCAATCGGTAAAACCTATGCACAAAATGTTCCGGCCCAAGAATCGATGAAGGAAGCTGCTGTCCAGATACGTGCGATCATGAAGAAATAGAGGATAGTGAAAAAACGGATGACTATAAAATAAAAAGGAATGAAATCCATGGGAAAAACGGCTGAAAAGAAAAGTCCTTCGGGACGGCGGGTACTCATTATCGGAACGGACGGATTAAGACCTGATCAGGTTAAAGCAGATACGATGCCTACGTATTGCCAGTTAATGAAAAGCGGAACGGTGTTCAATTCTTTTTATTCAGTATATCCGTCTCTTACACGGGTATGCATGGCCTCTTTAACTACAGGATGCTATCCGGGACAGCATGGATTGATGAACAATCTCATGTATGCGCCTGGTTTTTCAGAGGACGGACTGCTCCAAACAGGAGACCATCGAGAATTATTCCAATTTCAGCAGCGAACGGGGGAAGCATTGCTCTTGCGTCCGACGTTAGGTGATCGATTAGCTCAAGCGAACCTGCGTTTGACGGTTTCGGCCGGAAGCTCGCCAGGAGCTTCGTTGATCTGGAATTTTAATCATCCACAGCATGTCATGAATCCTTCTACCGACTATGGTCTCCCGGAGCTTAGCCGGTTGCATGCCGAGCGTGGCCCAGCCGCTGCCGAATCCGATGTCTGGATCCGAAAGAAGGAACGCACTTTATGGGCAACTCGGACGCTCATTGAACAGCAATTGCCCGATGAACAGAATACTGTTATGGTGCTGTGGCTTCCCGAACCGGACGATACGCAGCATTGTTTCGGCATCGCATCGCAAGAGACCAAGCAAGCCCAGAGGCTTGTGGATCAATGTCTGTCCGATATTTTGGAAGCTGTCTCGCGACTTGGCATCGAGGATGAATTGGATATATTACTCATCAGCGATCACGGGCATTCGACAGCAAACATGGTCGGTAGTCTGGGGCATTATTTGGATCAAGCCCGGAAGGAATTGAACAGAGAACTGAATTTTGTCGCAGTGGACGCTTTTATTTATGGGGACGAAATTCAAGTAGAGGAATTGCAGGCGCTCGCTGATTGGCTATCTGCGCAAACCTGGTGCGGTATGCTATTGGCGAAAGAACCGCTTCATCAGCAACTGAACAATGCACTGCCTTTGAGCGCGGTACTCGGCAGCATTACTCACGACAGAGCCCCTCTGCTAGCCGTTGTTCCAGCGTGGACCGATGAAGTGAATCAGGATGGCATTCAAGGAGTTGTTCATTTTTTAAACGACAGAACGCAGAATAAATCCTACCATGGTTCTATCCGAAATGAAGATATGCGGCCGTTTTGCATGGGTTTTGGACCTAGTTTTAAAAAGGGCAATGTGACGCATATTCCGGCAGGCATTATTGACATTGCGCCAACGGTTTTGCACTTGGTTGGAGTTGCGGGAGAAAACGGTTTTTCGGGAAGGGTTTTATTTGAAGCTTTGAAAGGTTACGAGGAGCTGGAGGTTCAGCACAACGATGTTAAGTGTGAGGACATATATGCGGATTCCGAACAAACAAAAGGAATTCGGATCGCTGATGTGAAGGGATCGACTTATCTCATCGATTGTTTTTGTGAAAATACGAAAAAAGCTTTATTGAAAGCTACAAAGAAAGGATGAAAACAATGCTATCAAAATTTTGGGAAGATAAGGAAACGGACATGCTCGACCTGCTTGAGAAGCTTGTCAATATCGATAGCGGGACATTTAATAAAGCGGGTGTGGATCAGGTGGGGAACGTGCTGGCCTCTGCTTATCAGGCTCTGGGATTTCAAGTTGTCGTCGATCAGCAGACGGAACGGGGCGACCATTTGATCATTGTACATCCTGAGTCACAGAATCCGAACATCTTGATTATTGGACATATGGATACGGTATTTCCTGTAGGTACCGCACAAAACCGACCTTTTTCTCGTGATGAATCCTTTGCTTATGGACCAGGCATATACGATATGAAAGCCAGCTTGGTCATGATGCTGTTTGCGGTAAAATCATTGATCGAACAAGGGGATGAGAGTTTCAAGCAGATAAAAATCATTCTGAATTCGGATGAAGAGCACGGTTCGATTTATTCCAGGAAATTGATTGAACGGGAGGCTTCAGACGTTAAGTATGCTTTGATCGTGGAACCGAGCGATATGACAGGGCAACTTATAACCGGTAGGCGCGGAGGTGGTAAATTCGAATTGCATGTAACCGGAAGGGCGGCGCATTCCGGGGAAGAACCTGAAAAAGGACGAAGCGCCATTGGCGAACTCGCACATAAAATTATTCAGCTTCATGCTTTGACCGATCCAAATGCAGGCGTACATGTCAATGTTGGGGTAGTTAGTGGAGGAACGACCAGCAACACGATCGCTGCCCATGCCAAAGCTTCTATTGATGTACGAATGGAGACACTGGAACAGGCCATGGAGTTGGAGCGGAAAATCAAGCAAATTTGCTCGACGACAACGATTGAAGGAACAACATTGGTCTTGCAAGGCGGCATTACAAGACCGCCGATGATCAAAAATGCGAACTCTGAGCATTTATTGAATATCGTTCAAGAAGAAGCGTTACAACTGGGAGAGTTATTATTGGACAAGAAAACAGGCTCAGGATCGGACGGTAACCTGACTTCGGCCGTAAGAGTTGCGACGATTGATGCGCTCGGTCCACGTGGCGGAAACGCGCATACTGCGGACGAATTTTTGGTTATCGAAAGTATGGTGCCAAGAACGAGGCTGCTGGCTAACTTGATTAAACGGTTGGGTCGTGAATAAACCATGCCTGGCAAAATGAATCCGACGCAGAACGAGGCCATGACGATGGTTGCTTGCCAGGTAATGGCAACGATGCGGTGATCGGGTTCACGGCAATCCAGGGCAATTTCGAGCTGAACACACAAGCCGGTGCTGATCCATAACTTCCTACAAACCCGCTTGCTCGCGGACGTTATGGTATCGTTCAACGATCATTGTGCCGTAGGAATCGAGCCGAATTGGGAAGTGATTAACCGTTACCTGCAAGAGTCGTTAATGCTGAGCATTGCCTTAAACCCGCACATCGGGTATGAGAAAGCAGCTATCGCCAAGCTAGCTCACAAGAAGCACCTTACTTTGAGGGAAGCATTGATTCAAAGCGGGCCACGAAAATTTATAATATTCAAAGTGGAGAAATCGACAAAGAGGATATGGGAGCTATTCCATACACGATCTTAAAAATGAAGGATCGGAAGCGTGGGAATCATCCTTTAAATTCTTTTACTGCAGTTGGCCCCTTAGCGGAGAAATTGGTTACTGAGCAACACTCCACCGATGTTTATGCCCCGCTTAGAACACTTTCTGAGTTAAATGGTGAAGTCGTACTTATGGGAGTAGGTTTGGAACGGTTGACAGCGCTTCATTTAGCTGAACAAATGGCTGGGAGGAACATGTTTCGGAGGTGGTCCAAAGATTCAATGGGTTCACCCATTATGGTTGAAGTTGGTGGGTGTTCTGAGGGCTTTAACAAATTTGAAGACGTTCTTGCACCTTTCGATGATAAAACAACAGTTGGAAATAGCAATTGGAGAGTTTTTCAATTAAAAAAAATATTAAATGTTGCTCAAGAGGCTATTAAACAGAATCCGTTAATCACCTACTGTGGGAATCCCTGTTGTGATCGTTGCAACGACGCATTACTTGGAGGGCCAATATTGTAAATGGTTTACTTCACTAACGGAGACTGCGCGAGGAACTTACCCGGAAAGGGGGGCCAAAGTCAAATTTTGAATGTGGAGCCCCTATTCTGGCATGAATGGGCATGCAATAAAGTCCCTGGTAAAAAGTAAGCGTCAAATCCCGCACACCTAGAAAAGCGACGGGATTCATTAAATCATATGTGCAGCTGAAAGTTACGCGCACATAAGTAGCTGTGAGTTGTTGTTTGACAATAAAGTTGTTTAATATTTCAACCGTGCCCTAAACTAACTGGCAGAATAGTTCATTAAAGAGAAGTTCAATACAAAGAAACCACTCCTTTGTTCGGAGTGGCGTTGTTATGTTACCGCCGAGCTTTTTTAAATTGGAAGCAGAAATCCGGCAGTATTTACGATTTCATCAATTCGCTGCCTCCGGCTTCTCCACATAGATTTTAAATAATTGATTATATAACACAATGCTGATAAGAGCAAACACCAAAATGATGCTGAATATTCCCACAGGCGCTACCCAGTTGGATAGGAAAACCGTCAATGGTGCCAAAAACTTCGCAACAGTATTCTGTAGGCTGTTGGCCCCCATGTACTGTCCTCTTGCATGATCCGGAGCATAACGGCTAATAAAGCTCTGTGTCACCGGAGAGCGTACAATCTCACCAAATGTGAAGATTATTGTGACGAATAACAAATACCATATATTGGTGCTCAGACCAAGGGAGAATGTACCTACTCCTGTAAGGAGCGATGATAGAATGAATACATTGCGATCTTTCCAATGTAAGAACCATTTCGTAACAGGAAGGATAAGCAGAACAAACAATAAACCGTTCAATCCCAGTAACCATCCGAAGATCTCCGTACTGGAAAGAATAAGGGAATCTCGTATCCATGTGAATAGAGCTTGGGCAGGTACCTCGTTGATTACATAAACAGCCCAATAAAGATCCAATTGCATAATGGCCAATAGGGCAAAGATGCCTGCCAAAATATAAATGAGGAACACTTTATCGCGAAAAATAATGCCGTATCCCTTCCAATGTTCCATGAATACTTGGATAATAGACATTGAAGCTTCAGGTTCTTTCGCCGTTTGTGGCCGTGTTTCATGAACAATGAAATAGATAGCGGCAACATACAGGAGCATAACTAACGCGCAGGTCCACAACAGCACTTGCCGGTAATTGAAGAAGAAAATGGCTCCAAGTGCAGGCCCAAGCACGGCGCCAATGTTATTGGCCGTTGTAAACGTTGCGAAAATCTGACGACGATTACTTGCGGGAACCAGGTCAGCAACCATTGCGGAGCTTGCAGGACTGTATAGGGCTCCCCCAAGTCCTATGCCGATAAATGCGATATAATCAATCCAATGGGATGGTGATACCGCGAACAAAGCAAACATCACCGTCTGAAATGAAGCACCCAGTAGCATCACGGGACGACGCCCTAACCGGTCTGCTAAAGCTCCTCCAAGCAGACCTCCTATTATGCTAAATATCGGAGGAAGTGTCATCAAAATGCCTGCAATATGATTGCCTAATGCCGCACCGAAATATACGGTTATAAACGGAAAGTACATCCAAAATAGCATGTTAAACAGTGCTTCTCCGATTAACCGGACTTTCAAATTGATATTCCATAAACGTATTTGCACAATACCTTCCTCTTTCCACAACATCGCTTCCCGGCCGGGTATACAAACTATAGAACATTATCCTGAAAAAAAATAGACTTATAATTACGGATGATTTATACTAATAATATGAAAGTCAAATATGCCCCAATTTAATTTAATTGCTTCAAAAAACGAACACTTGTTCTTGGGTGATAAAGACGCTCCTGTCGGAAGCGTCTTTTTTATGCTAAGTTTTTCTTTTGAATTGCTCCATGCAGGGAGTAGTTTGTTCAACTAAACGAGGAACGGAGTACGACCGTTTAATTTCAGCCGAGGGCAATCCCAAAAAGAGTTCCATTTAAACGACTTTATTATCAAGAAACACGAGTATTGAAAGCATCGACGGCTTCGGCAAGGAGTTGTGTCAGTAATGGAAAAACCATCGTTTATGTCTAATGACGACTTCCGGCAAGCCTTATCCTTCGCAAAGCCATACGACAACAAGAAGATACTATTAACAAACTGCTAGCTGATCCAAACTGCAAGTTTACCGTGAAGTTGTGTTTGTTTCTGATACCGGTAAATGGAGGGGATACGATCAATTATGCAGTCTGGGTGGGTGGAAACGAGTTACCAAAGTAGCAGCATATCGTTAAGCTACGATCCGGACGAGCTGCTACACGGAATATCTATAACAATGTGAATAGGACTTAGGTTGCCGTACGAGGGCAGCCACCGCCAGTTATTTTTGTAAAACTCCACATCGATTTGACTTCTAACGACATTTTGTATACACTTTGTTTATACAATTATAGGGGGTGGTTAGATGTTTCAAGTTCAAAAATGGGGTAACTCCCTCGGCATTCGCATCCCAAAATCCCTTGCTATGAAGGTGGGAATAGAGGAAGGAACCGAAGTTGACTTGGATATCGAAGAAGGTCACCTTGTAATCAAGCCAAAGTCGATAACGCTCGACGAGTTGCTATCCCAAATCACACCGGATAATGTCCACACGGAGATTTCAACCGGTGAGCCACAAGGACGGGAAACATGGTAACGAATGACTATTTGCCAGATCGCGGCGACTTAGTATGGTTGCAGTTCAACCCGCAAGCAGGTCATGAACAGGCAGGTAAGCGGCCAGCCTTGGTCGTTTCCCCTGCATCTTATAATGGTAAGGTCGGACTGTCGTTGCTCTGTCCGGTAACTTCGAAGCAAAAGGGTTACCCGTTCGAAGTGGTCATTCCGCAGGATTTGCCCATCGAAGGGGTCATCCTTGCCGATCAGGTAAAGAGTCTCGATTGGCAGTCCCGACAGGCAGTGTTTATCTGTAAAGTACCACAGGAGACCCTGTCGGATGTCATTGCAAAACTGGACTTGCTGATCCGCTAATCAATAATGACGAAAAAGTCGCATTTTATTGCGGCTTTTTTTATTCAGATCGGCTAACGAAGCGCAGGAAGGGAAGATGTAATCAAATATATGCAAGGTAAATTGCCCGGTTGCATGAATCGATAGATGAAGAAAGTCTGCATATCGATAATAAGTAGACATAATAATTGTTATGTAATAAGACGATGAGGCTGCAGATAGATTAGCATGTATCAATTGTTTCTATCAGTGTGGATTTAGAAGAAGAGATTCCAGCCCATCATGCGGTATGTCTCTGGTTAACGACGCCGTGAGTTGTCTGGATGATCAAATCTTTTCTGAAGCCAATCCCCTCGGGGGCAGAGTTAGCTATCATCCGAAATACCTGAAATTCTCCATCTATGCTTTCACGTAGCGGATTTACTCCTCGCATCAAATCGCCAAAGACGTGAGCCGGGGAGTGGTTAAAAAGGGATTAACTAAAAGGGGAGAAATCATTCTAGTGAGTCTTTCATGAGAAACTTGAAGATTTAAGGTAACCTAAGGGCCAAGGCGGTGACCGATGTCGGTTTACGCTTCCCCTCCGCGCTCATCTCTGTTCATGGGTGGTCTAGTTTTTGATTGAATTACAGTGGTACGCTCATGATACATCGAACGAAGCAACGATAGAAATCTCTAGATGTACTTTTAATAATTTTAATAAAGTTATTAACTAACATTGCCAGATGCTGTCCCGCTCACATAACGCGTAATACGGACAGCTTTTTTCGTTGGATTAAAGCGGAGAACTTGTTACCCCATTGGTAACGAATACTACGCCTTTTGGTCTTGGTCACATCGTTATCACCCTTGGAGAATGGGTATTAACCGTCATGCTGAATTATCTCGTCTACTCCCCCGTGTTGGAACGCGAAAGGCGGTCCTGCAAGCAATCCCAACAACTATCAAATCTCGACCAACCGATGAGCCCCCCGAAATTGCTGATGATTTCGCTTATGGATGCAGCGGATTGCGTCCGTCCTTTCCTAGCATGCTTGACGTTTTGTTATCCACGGTTGTCCAGTTGATTATAAGAATTGTACCAACTGTAAAATAAAAAAAGATGATAAGATTTTAAAAATGATTGAATGTTGGAGATTGAAAAATTGATTGACCATAAAAAAATCAAACCGACTGCTCATGAGTCGATGGAACTCCACACGGAGGCGATGTCTACACACGATCAGCGAATGCGACTTCACGAAGTAAACGAGCCTTGGCCAGGAAGCCCGCCTGCTCCCCGGTTTTTCTTGGGAAGGACGATAGAGGGAACGACCGTTTGCCGGTTTCAGCATGATGTTCCCGATCCGATTGTAGAGCGGTTGAAAATATGTGCGCCGACGAATCGATGGTGAGGGATGATGCTGCAGGACTTAGGGGAAGGAAAGATTAACCTTCATCTTAACTTTCTATTACAAGAAATAAAACAGCACTTCGGTTTACACCATAAATGCTGTTCTGAAAATGAAGGGGTTGGGGAGTCCCTACATTCATCTTCGGCTAGGGCAATTATATGACGAACAGGAAAACCCTCAAATGGCGGCTGACGATAATATGCTCCCTTTACGGTAGACAGGTGAAAAAATAAAACCTGTTTGTTGTAAGGGGAGCTTTTTCATGACCAGAGGAAAATATTGCGCTAGAGAAACTTATTATTCTTGAAGAAGTGTCAAGGGGAGAGATTGGTTTTCTAGCTGCTGCTAAGAAATATGAGATAAACAAGACTATAAATCTGTCGACTCCTAGTTCATGGGGCATTCCAATAACAACCCGCTGATATTTCAGACTTTAGAGCAAGCCTTGGCGAATCCTGGAAGCAAGCCTATGTTGCACAGCGATCGTAGTTTTCAATACACATCGCTGGATTTCAAGAAGATTTTGGACGAATACAAGATGTCTCAGAGTATGTCTCGAGTTGGTCGATGTATTGATACCAGCCCAATGGAATCGTTCTTAAAGTGCGAGAAGTATTACTTACACACGTACGAAACTTTTGATGACCTCAAAGGAGACATTGAGGCTTATAATAATTAACAATTACAGGCAAAATTAACGATAACTGGCCAGGGATACTTTCCCACGGCCCTCAATTATGCGGTGCTCCTGCTACGAAATAATAACAATAACTCATGGTGATAATTGTAAATTTTGGGCTACATATCCTTGTGTTCATTAACAAAACAAATTACATAAATTTGTTGGACTTCCATTGTAATAAACATAGTCTTTTCTTCGTTATTTATATATACAAAGTTAATACTATAAATTTTCTGAGGTTTTTATAATACTTTTGATAATGGTTGGAATATGTAATCCACATCGGAGAACGGTGCCATCGCTGTTTCTAGTAACTTCGGCTGAATAGCATCAGTTCCTGTTTGTGTTAAGTCAAAGGGCAATTTTGGAAATGGAGGTCTCCAAAAAAATAAAAAAACGGTATGTGTTAATGGCAGGTCGGAATAAGATATCCATGGATAAATTTCCCACCCAATACTTCTCAAAGCCCTTACTATAGTTTCGGTTTGTGATAACATACCCCGTTTATGAAGTTCAGCAACAAACAAATTCCAAGGTGGGTGAATAGCCATGTATAGTTTTGAATCAGGACCAGTATACATGCCTCAACCTGGTTGTGTACAGTCTACCAACATGACCGGTATACAGCCCACCCTCCAATACCGGTGTTAGTACCACCACCAGGACCTGAGTATAGAGCTTTACCTACGCACCTATTACCATGAATATGAACCGCTCGAGCCGGTAAGCCCGATCTCGCTGAAAGAATCCTACCATTATGCAGAGGAGAGCATCATTGCCACAAGGGCATAAATATAGCGTGGGCTTAAGTGAAGGGAGCAAAATCATCGGTGTGGTCATCGAGGCCGACCCGTTGCCCAATGGAATAATGATCGTAAGACGCTTGAAGTAACGAGGCTGGCCATCAAAGGAGCGTATCCGCGTGGGCAAAAGTGATGGCGGTTCATTGAACAGTGAGCGACGAAAACGTGTTGATCACCACCCTACCGTAAAGAAACATATATGGGAAATTCGCTTGGCCTGGTACACCGGTCCTAGTCATCTACAGGAGGAAGGGGTATATAATGGGAATTTTTTCGGAAAAATTGAATGGAGCCGCTATATTGAATATAGCCGGTAGCGAAAAGCTTCAAGAATTTGTCACGGTTTACATGAAGAAAAACGGGATCCATCCAAATCATAATGTGATCGATGAGCCGTGGTATCGGGAAATGAAAAAAGAGTTATTTCATCCAGATTACGAGGGAATCTATTGGAGCCGCACAAGGATCTTGAGTCACCAATACGATGCTCGGGAGGACAAAATCTTGTAAGGACAGGTAGCTGTTCTTGAATGGATTTCTACTATATTATATGGTTACTGATTGCGACCCTCCTAGTAGCATTTTATCTGGATGAAGAAACTTATTTCGGATCACTATGCACGATACCTGTATAGTTTTTTATGTGAATGTTGAACAGAAAAGGACGCCAAAAGCACGGCGAAGGAAGTGGGTCCCCTTATGACAATCTTAATAATTACTCATGCGAGTGATCATAAATAAAGTTACCGAATTTAGTAAAATAGTAGGATGTTGAGTTCTGTCTGAAAAGGAGCTGAAAATCATGTGCGCTAAAGTTCTCGTTGTTGACGATGAACATGAAATAGCGGATTTAATAGAAGTGTATCTGCGAAATGAAAATTATGAAGTGCTCAAGTTTTACTCTGCAAAGGAAGCTCTTTCTTGCATCGAAACGACTGAGCTTGATCTTGCAATTCTGGACATTATGCTTCCGGACATCAATGGTTTTAAGCTTTGCCAGAAAATACGGGCACAGCATACCTATCCCATCATTATGCTGACTGCCAAAGATGAAGAGACGGATAAAATTACGGGGCTAACCTTGGGTGCCGACGATTACATCACAAAACCGTTCCGTCCGCTTGAAATGGTAGCGCGTGTAAAAGCTCAGTTGCGGCGCTATAAAAAATACAACATAATGCAGTCTGCGCCTGTCACTGAGCCTATTATCATCCATTCAGGTTTAGTTATGGATGTAAACACGCATGAGTGCCTATTAAATGAAAAACCTCTTGAGCTGACTCCCACCGAGTTTTCCATACTCCGTATTTTACTGGAGCGAAAGGGCGGAGTAGTGAGTGCCGAAGAACTATTTCATGAGATTTGGAAGGACGAGTATTACAGCAAAAGCAACAATACGATCACCGTTCATATCCGTCACTTGCGTGAAAAAATGGGCGACACTGTAGAAAAACCAAAGTATATCAAAACAGTATGGGGGGTCGGCTATAAAGTTGAAAAGCAATAAGAAGGGCAACTATGCAAGGCTGAAGCGAAAAGCTTTTTTACAAATACTAATGTTTACTATCACTTCTGCTATTACTGTCATTCTATTGCGGGATATTTTGCGTGGACAGATTGGAGATCGCATCGTTCAATATCTGATCAATACTTTTCATCTGGACAATTCCGATGCACAGATAATCTATCAGTATGTATTTCGTAATAACTTAGATAACATTCTGCTTCTTTTGACGCTGTTCTTTCTGGTCATTCTTTCTTGGTTCTCCATCTCCTTGTTCACTAATTATTTTGATGAAATCAGCTCCGTCATGGATCGGCTTGTGGAAGATTCAGAGAATAGGATATCCCTCTCCCCGGAGATGGATTTCATGGAAAATCGTCTGAATACCATAAAGGACAACTTGAAAAGACAGAAAAAGGCTGCTCAGGAAGCAGAGCAACGCAAAAATGATCTGGTCGTCTATTTGGCCCACGACATCAGGACTCCGCTTACATCTGTAATTGGTTACTTGAGTTTATTGGACGAGGCTCCCGATATGCCTATGGAGCAGAGAGTTAAATATACTCGCATTACACTTGACAAAGCATATCGTTTGGAGAAACAAATCAACGAATTTTTTGAAATCACCCGTTACAACTTGCAGCAAATCAAGCTGGAAAAGGACATGATAGACCTTTATTACATGCTTGTGCAGATGACTGACGAGTTCTATCCGATCCTCTCCGAAAAAGGCAATACCGCTATACTTCACGTAGACGAAAATTTGACCGTGTACGGTGATCCAGTGAAACTGGCGCGGGTATTCAATAATATTCTGAAAAACGCGGCCGCATACAGCTACCCAAAAACGGAAATTGTTATTTCCGCAGAGGAAACAGGGGGTTATATAAAGATCGTTTTTCAAAATCAAGGCAGTACAATTCCACCAGAAAAGCTGGCCGCTATTTTCGAGAAGTTTTATCGCTTAGATGAAGCACGCACTTCCGACACCGGCGGTTCCGGGTTAGGATTGTCCATCGCTAAAGAAATCGTTACCCTGCATGGTGGAACCATTGTAGCCAAAAGCAAAGATAACGCAGTGACCTTTACAGTATCTTTACCTGTTACATATTAAGAAACCATCAATCTGATGTTAGGATTTTCTTAGGAATTAAACAACTCAATATTAAAATACGGTCTGTCAGCTTCTGATAACATGGTTTTATCAAAGCTGACAGTTTTTTTATTTTACAGAAAGGAAGGATTTTGTTATGCCAAGAAACTTATAATTAGGCCTGGCGAGACCTTTTCATTTTGGAAGGCTAAAGGGCATGTGGATAAACCCACGCCTTATAAGGCTGTCATTATGAAATCAAAAATGGAGATCTGATCTATTACAGAGAGAACAATATTGTTTATGAACAGTTGTAAGTATGGAAAAACAAGATTTCCAACATGACGAATCAAAAAAAGAACACGGCATTGGTATATAAAAATGTTTGTGTGATCGGATATAAATTGCCAGATCACATCAAGGTCATAGAAAAGGATGGTTACACAATGGGGAAAACAGGCATCACGATATATGGATGTGAAAAGGATGAAGCGGATACGTTTAGGATGTATTCACCACATTATGGTGTTGAACTGACGATCATTAAGTCAGCGGTATCAGCAGAAAACGCCGCGTTAGCATCAGGCAATTGCTGTATAAGCGTTAACCATAAGACGGAAATAGATCTTTCCACTCTTCGCGCCCTAAAAGAAAACGGCGTCTCTTATATATCCACAAGAAGCATAGGCTACAACCACATTGACATTGAAGCAGCTGAAAAGCTTGGCATTACTATTGGTAATGTAGCTTATTCGCCGGCCAGCGTAGCAGATTATACTTTGATGTTGATACTCATGTCTATACGAAATGCAAAGTCGGTTTTATGCAAGGCAGACGTCCATGATTACAAGCTTAATGCTTTACTGGGACGGGAACTGCGCGACATGACGGTAGGGATATTGGGGACAGGTCGCATTGGTCAGGCAGTTATTGATCGGCTAAACGGCTTCGGATGCCGCATACTAGCTTACAACTTGTATCCGCAAGCTAAGGCCGAATATGTTACTCTCAACGAATTGCTGCAGCAAAGTGATATCCTGTCGCTTCATATACCACTCAATCCTGATACTTACCATATACTTGACCGGAAGCGAATCAAAAGCATGAAACACGGAGCCTTAGTTATTAACACCGCGCGCGGTTCTCTTATTGACACAGAGGCTCTGATCTGGGCTTTGGAAAATGGGAGGCTGGGGGGCGTTGCATTGGACGTCGTTGAAGGCGAAGAAGGTATATTCTATCACGACTTTACAAACAAGCCGGTAAATAATCAACTTCTGCTGCGACTGCAAAAATTGCCAAATGCGATTATTACGCCGCATACCGCTTTTTACACTGATCACGCGCTGCAAGATATCGTGGAGAACACGATTCAGAATTGCTTAGAATTCGAAAGGGGAAAAAGATAAATGAACAAGCTCAAGATTGCCGTTTTATTCGGAGGCTGTTCAGAAGAACATGCTGTCTCAATAAAATCCGCACAGGAGATCGCCAGAAACCTTGACCCAGAGAAATTTGATCCGCTTTACATCGGAATAACCAAAGCCGGTGGTTGGAAGCTCTGCGATTATCCTGATGCGAATTGGGAAAACGGAAATTGCACTCCTGCCATTTTGTCACCGGACAGAAATGCCCATGGGTTGATTGTGTTAGAGCAAGGAGAATATAAGATCATCCGCCTGGATATTGTGTTTCCTGTTTTGCATGGAAAAATGGGGGAGGATGGTGCAATGCAGGGACTGATGGAGCTTTCCGGCATTCCCTATGTAGGCTGCGATATCCAGAGCTCAGCGCTGTGCATGGACAAGTCTTTGGCATATGTGATCGTAAGAAATGCAGGAATCGCTACGCCTGAATTTTTGACATTCAATAAAGGTGACATGCTAGACGCGGAGCAATTGATTTATCCTATCTTTGTTAAACCAGCCCGTTCTGGATCGTCTTTTGGTGTCAGCAAGGTAGGAAATATGGACGAATTGCCAGAAGCCATCGAAATCGCAAGGCAATATGATACAAAAATTCTGATTGAGCAAATGATTTCCGGCAGCGAGGTAGGCTGCGCAGTGTTGGGAACCGGTAACAACCTGTTTGTTGGTGAAGTGGATCAAATCCAGTTGTCACATGGCTTCTTTCGAATCCATCAGGAAAACAATCCGGAGACCGGTTCTGAAAACTCTACGATCAAGGTTCCAGCCGATATTTCAGACCAAGATAAGAAACGGGTACAAGAAACAGCGAAGCTGGTTTATCGGGCTTTGGGCTGCAGTGGGCTTGCTCGAGTGGATATGTTTCTACAGAAAGACGGGCAAGTTGTGCTCAATGAAGTCAATACTATGCCTGGTTGTACCTCATACAGCCGCTATCCAAGAATGATGGCCGCCGCCGGCTTAACACTTGCCGATGTGGTTGAACGCATGGTTGCATTAGCGATGGAGGGATAAGAATATGGAAAAAGAATTTGTGTTGCTTGATGAAGTTCTACCCGGTATTCGGTGGGATGCTAAGTATGCCACATGGGACAATTTTACCGGAAAACCGGTCGATGGCTATGAAGTCAATCGTATTGTTGGCACCAATGAATTGGCTGCCGCGCTGCGTGTGGCACAGGAGCAGGCAGCCATCCTTGGATATGGCTTGCTTCTCTGGGACGGTTATCGTCCGCAACGCGCTGTGGATCGCTTTGTACAATGGTCTGAAGAGCCAGAAGATGGGCGTACAAAATCAAAGCACTATCCTAATATCAACCGTTCCGAAATGATTCAGAAGGGTTACGTAGCGACTCAATCGAGTCATAGCCGTGGTAGTGCGATTGATCTGACTCTTTATCGAGTAGATACAGGCGATCTTGTTCCGATGTGCGGTGATTTTGATCTGATGGATGTCATCTCCCATCACGGAGCTAAGGGTATCACTGAGGCTGAAACTAAAAACCGCCGGTTATTGCGTTCTATCATGGAGTCCAGCGGATTTAATTCATATGATTGTGAATGGTGGCATTATACATTGAAAAACGAGCCCTATCCCAATACCTATTTTGATTTTCCTATATCACTGGACAGTGAAAAGTTTTGTCGAAAAATTGTTAGATGGTAAAATCAAACGGCGAATCTATGATATCCTCAAGCAATCGCTAGAAAGAGTTACAATAATAGCGTACCCGAGTTCGGCCTGATGGTGCGGACCGACACACTTGGTGTTACTTATATCATCCGGGATTTGGCACTGGATCTGCGTCCCTATCGATGGAAAAATCGTCGTCGAATCGTACAAATACGACATACAATTCATCCAGCATGCATATCAAGATAATTTGCATCTCTGACGATGGCCGCCAGCTATCGTTTCACCTCATCCTGGAGTACTTGAACCCCTCCCATAGCCTAAATATTAAGAAGGTCATCTGACTAATTTTAGTGCTAATGTATCATAAATCGTGATGAAGAGGATTCCTATGAATTTACAGAAGAAGAATTACGAAATCATTACGGACGAGCTCCGGCGCATTATCGAAGCGGGACTGATCAAGCCGGGGGAGAAGCTCAACACAATCGATCAGTTGGCGGAACAGTACCGTGTGGGACGCTCGACGGTGCGCGAGTCGCTCAGCCATCTGAAGGCGCTCGGTCTGGTCGAATCTCGGCAGGGCGGAGGCACATACGTCAAGAAGCCCGGACTTGAGCCGTTGGCCGTGTTGGAATCGCTGCAGAATTCGAACGCCGAGCTGTCGCAGGTGCTCCAGGTGCGTAAGATTCTAGAGGTCGGAGCGGCCGAGCTGGCGGCTAAGCACCGGACCGACGAAGACGTCGAAGAGCTGGGCAAAATCATAGGGCAAATGTGCGACGCCGTCGGCAACGAAGATATCAGCCGGATTTATGATACGAACTTTCATCTCGCCATCGCCAAAGCGTCTGGCAACGCGATTCTGGAAACGATGATGACACACATTTCCGCGGCGATGTTCCGCACCATCAAGGACACCCGCAAGCTATGGATCTACAGCGGGAAGGATAAGGCTGGCATGCTGTTTGGGGAACACATGAAGCTGTTCGAAGCGATCCGTGACAGAGAACCGAAGCTGGCTGCAGCGACAATGGCGAAGCATCTCACCCAATTCGAGAACGCTCAGTAGTCGTTAAAATGAAACATTTCACTGTACGCTACCCCTATAGTAATTTAGACAACTATCCATGACATCCAGCTATATAACTTTTTTGCCTACAACACATATTACTCTCGTTATTGCAGGTTAATCATTGACGCTTATGTTGACATCATCGGCATCCTGCTTAATATTTCCCGTTATGTGAGGTGACATGGAATGAAAACCATTGTCTTTACCGGGGGAGGTTCGGCGGGACACGTCACGCCGAACATCGCGCTGATGAACAAGCTTCAGCAATTTGGCTGGGAAGTCCGTTACATCGGTTCAGCAACCGGTATCGAGAAAGACATTATCGAGCGCGAAGGCGTTCCTTTTTATCCGATTTCCTCCGGGAAATTGCGCAGATATTTTGATCTTGAAAATTTTAAAGATCCTTTTAGAGTCATTAAGGGCGTTTATGAGTCTTATAGATTATTACGTCGTTTGAAGCCTGCCATCGTTTTTTCGAAAGGAGGGTTCGTTTCCGTCCCGGTCGTTCTTGGAAGCTGGATGAACAAGATCCCGGTCATTATCCATGAGTCAGACATGACGCCGGGACTTGCTAACAAAATTTCGATTCCTTTTGCAACGAAGGTTTGTGTCACGTTTCCGGAATCGATGCAGCATGTGCAGTATCAAAAAACGATTTTAACGGGACTTCCGATTCGTGAGGGAATTATAAACGGGAAAGCTTCAAAAGGCTATCATCTCTGTGATTTTCATTCCCAGAAGCCTGTTATTCTGATCATGGGCGGCAGTCTTGGCTCACAAGTTATTAACCAGGTTATCAGGGATAATCTGGACAGGTTGCTTGCGCAATTCCAAATTGTACATATTTGCGGTAGCGGGAATATATCCCAGGATCTCTATGGCAAGAGAGGGTACAAACAATTCGAGTATATATCTGACGAACTTCCGGATGTCATGGCGATGTCGGAAGTGGTGATTTCCCGGGCAGGAGCTACTTCGATTTATGAATTTCTTTTATTGGAAAAGCCAATGCTTCTCATTCCACTCTCGCTGCAGGTGAGCAGAGGCGATCAAATTTTAAATGCCAAATCGTTCCAAAATTCCGGCTACGCCGATGTGCTTCTGGAAGAAGAGCTAGCCTCCACATCCCTTGCTGAACGTGTTGAAACGCTCTATACGAAGCGTGAAGTCTACAAAGAAGTCATGTCATCCCGCAATGAAATGAATGCGGTAGAAACGATTGTCAAGCTGATTGAAACATATAGCTAAACGTCCTGCTTTCGCGAAAGCGGATATGCGATTATCACACTCTTTCCGATTTTATGATAAACAACACTATAACCATGATTGCTTGGGTTTGCAGGAATCAGTTTTTTTGGTTTCTTGGACTGTTAAGAATACAGATAGGCGTTCGAAGATATTTATTTAAGCCCTCTTTCCAGACGAAGGAAAGAGGGCTTTTTCGTATTATCAGGTTAACCAGCAACGCTGGCGGTCAGGTTAGGTTTTGTCCGCATTTGAGTCGAGTAGATGGACGTTGTCGCGCAAGCGGACAACAAACGATTGCCCGTCTTGCTTGAAGCGATCCAATCGCTCCTGCTGGCGTACGCCCGGTCATAACAAGATGAAAGGCGCATGAGTCAAACTCTCGCTCACCGGTCCATCGTGCCTAGAACCAACAGTTTCTACGACTTGCAGCGGTTGCACTGTCTCGGCCCGAAGAGCCACATGCAGTTTGACACCTGCCCGTTCGCCATGATAAGGAGCCCATGGCAACCGGATTATACCTACATCAGCGTGGTGGAGTCGATGAGAGGCAACTCTTTAGGGAAAGCCAATTTGCACCGAGTTGAATAAGCTCCTTAAATACAAAGAATGGGACTTCGGCCGCTTTACTTGAAAATCGCAAATAATGAACTTCCGGCAAGCCGCTGATGGTTGGTTTTTCATGTCTCGCGTGCTCCCTTTGACGATCGGAATGTTCGCTTGGCGGCCAGCTATGCGATTGATAAAGACGGCATCGTAGGAAGTTTGTTATCCGGAATTGAATCAAGGGCAGACAGCTTGCTCGATCCCGCAATGCCCTATTCCAACGTAAATCTGACACCTTATCCTTATGATAAACAAAAAGCGATCGATATTTTGGAGCAGGCGGGCTGGGTCGATTTGGACGGGGATGGGTTAAGAGAAAAGAACGGTGTGAAAAGGCCATATTCTTTATTATACAGGACGTCAAATGGTTGACGACCTTGTTATGGCGTTATCTTCTCAATTGAAGGAAATCGGGATGGAGATCATTCCAAAAGGGGTGGAGTTAGCAGTCTTCCCTGATGAATTGCAAACAGATTTCACACTTGCGCTTGAAATGACCTACGGCATATCGTGGGATCCTTATACGACCATCTCGAACATGACTACGGAGCCCCTCAAGGATCTGAAGTTAGCTCAGGCTCTTGCCTTTGTTGATGACGGCAGTGAGCTCATCCGGAAGCTAAATGTGATGTCGAACGATGAGGAGATTCAGGAGACCTATAGCTTTATTTTGAATGAAATTCATGATCAGGCGATCTTTATTCCGATTTCATACACCAGAGAACCGGTTGTTTTTAATAACAAAAAAATAAAGGAGTACGCCTTTAATAGCAGTCCGGCCTACATCGAGGTTGCGGAAATTTCATTGATATAGACAGGATGAACGGCGTGATGTTCGCTGAGAACCCAGTTGCCGGGGAAAAGTTTCATGCGGAGAGGGGAAAGGCATGTCTACAGCTGAAGCATTTCAATCCAAGCAGAGTTTAAGCTTGAAAATCGAAAAGGGTGGCAGTAGATTAACAAAACAGCGTGCTGCGATCTTGGACGTTTTTATCGACAAGGGTTCCGGTTTGCTAACGGCTGAAGAAGTATACTTGACGGCAAAACGTAAGTACCCCGGAATAGGGATTGCAACGGTTTACCGTACATTGGACATGTTCGTGGAACTGCGCCTCTTGCGAAGAATCTATAACGACAGAGTGGCCAGATATTGTCTTTGTCCTTATGAAATAGGAGTGACCATACCCATAAAATCAAAGAGAGAATAATAGAGGTGGGCTTACGATTGTATACTTCTGCTGAGAAACAGTACTGAAAGGTTGGGTGAAGGAAATACCAAGTGACAGTTGCCCGAAATCTAAACATTGCGATGCGTACGGTGAATATCATATATAGAAATGGAACTTAATGGAGAATGAAGATAATGATCATTCGAAAGAAATGAAGGACTTTCTGATAGCGGGAAGTATTCGAAGTATTCTTCTACCTTAATTATTGGTGTCGACATCGCAAAATTCAAAAACCAATCACGTTTGAGAAGGAAGTACTGCCCGTCAATAGGCAGGTTGCCACCTTTGCCGATGATGCGATAGAAGCGGTAAAAGCTATCCAGGAAACCGGTGTTGTGAATGGCAGAAATAACAATCTGTATGATCCAGCCGGAAATGCAACTCGTACGGAGGCTTCGACCATCCTACGCTGGTTTGTGGAGTTTGTCATTGACGAGGGTACGGCGCTGCTGAGTGAAAATGACAGCGGCCAGTAGAGAACATAAACGGTAAGGCTATCACTGGTGTGCAGAACAACATGCTGCTGCTCAGTTCCCTTGACGGGAAGCTGATCGGTAACAGGAAAACGGCAATACTATCGAAAGGCAGTGACGCAAAGTCACGGATCTTCTCACTGTTTAAGTGATGTCCCCCGGGCTACCCAATTTGCCATACACGCGACAATTCGTGCCATATAGTAGGGGGAGATGGTTTCCTTGATATCACTGTCTTCCAGTAGGAAGGCAAGAGGCTCTGTTGTGAAAATATGACCTTTGACATGCGTTATCATTGAGAAATGGGTGCTGATAAAATTCCATAGACCTGTTCGCGCTTCACCGTCCATGTATACCATTTCCTTCATATGAAAGACTTCCTCGGCGATCCAATAGAGCAGATAACCTTGACTTCCCATGCCAATTCGCTCCGAAGCATTAGGGATACAAATAAGATATTGACTGCTGCCGTTCGCGCATATTCGCGAGCGATGTGCGCATTAATTGGCTCATTAATCCTAGATTGGCTATTCGGGATAGGTGCCGACACCCGTTAAGCCACCCATATCATAGATCTTTCCGAAAATATTAACCTGGAACGGATATACCGCCAACTGGGAAATCAGTTTATCACCATCGAACCAGCCAAGTACATCTGCCTGTTTGAGTACAGGAAGTTTCGCCTGTGCAATCTCCCGATTCCCCCAGCCGAATGTAAGCAGATCATGATTCGTTATTTGGAAAACGTAACGCAGCAAGTCATTGAATTGCTCTCCATGACTTGGCTCGACTTTCTTCATTCTCAGTCGGTCTTGAAGTCTCTGCCTGCTCATTACTTTCTCCTTCGCATCTGCTATTTTACGTTACAAAATTAGGCTGTATTTCTAGAGAATGAACTTATCTTTATTATCTGAATCTAGGCAAGATCGTTGGGCAAGATAAGAATTAGAATCGCGACAAGCTGTATTCTCCATTAAAAATAAGGAGTGAACTAAATGGAAAAGAATAAAGATAGAGGAACAACGGTTAAACAGCTAGAACTAAGCAAGTCGAGCCGGTTTGCTCACTTCAATGTCCCAGAACAGATATGAATGGATAGGCTGTTTGGACCCTATACACGGGCATACATAATAATATATCCACAATCTTACCTGTTTCTCATTTTTATCTGAGTCTGTATCACATGACAAACCGATAGCGAGATCCATATTATTAAGATTTGCTCCGAATCCAGTGTTTTAATAATTAAACCATAGGAAAAAATAAGTTTTATGAAACGAAGGGAGATAGCCTCGGTATGACTTTAGAGCGCCTGGTTCTCATTGCGATTTGGGTTCTCATTATTACCGCCATTGTTTTATTTATTCCCAGAAAGAAAAGAAGGGAGGCGGTATTGGCCTTTTTAGCTTGCCAAGCGGTTACATGGGTAAACAGCACGTTGCATGTTCAATTCGGTTTGCTGCAATTCCCTGTAAGAGAGTTTCCGAAAGCGTCGGAGCTTCTTTTTACATCTGAGTATATGATGTATCCAGTAATGTGTGCTTTTTATTATATTTACGAACCTAAATCGGGAAAGCTGCCACGCCTGCTCTATTTAGCCGCTTGCATTACCTGTCTGTGTGTAGTCGATACTGTTATTGAAAAGTATACAGAACTCATTAAGTACACAAACTATTCTGTATTTTTGACTTGGATAGATTTTGTTGTGATCTTCCTCATAACTAATATATATTGTAAATGGTATTTTAAAACACCCGCTTTCAATGAGGAGAAAAGAGTCGTTCAATGAAGCTTGAATGGACAATACTTGTTATCGTATGGATGTTAACGTTCTCGTTGTTTTTCTTCATCCCTCACCGAAAATTTCGATTAGCTCAAGCTGCCATACTGTTTAAGCAAATGATTACATGGATCATCGGTCAGGTTGTCGTGGAGCTCGGATTACTCGAATATCCGGTGCGCTGCTTTGCTTCGGTGCACCGGTCAAGTTTTACATTTGAGTTTCTGTCTTATCCGGTCATATGCGGGCTTTTTAATGCTCGGTATCCGGCAGAAAGAAGTCTGTGGTTCAAGTTGTTTTATTTTTGTTCTTACTGTACGGCTATAACCGTGATTGAAGTGCTCATCGAAAAATATACCGAATTAATCACCTACATTCATTGGTCATGGTATTGGACTTGGATAACTTTGTTAATCACTTTTGGCATGTCGCGAATTTTTTGCAAATGGTTTTTTAGCTTAAAATAAAGAAAAATACATAGGTTGTCCGGCAACGACCTCTTTTTGTCGATGTATATGTTCTGGGGCAGTAACATTAAGAGGATTTGTATCAAAAAATCATATTATATGTCCCAGCGATTCTTTTCATATTATTTTCGGGAGTATCCAAAAGGCATTACTCCTGAAACCATCGTATTTTAGCAATAAGAATTTATAAGATTATATTGATCAATATGTATCAAGGCTTACAATTTAAAACAACATTGCCTTTAAAGAAGGCGGCGATGTTGTTTATGTTTTGTTTTATTTTGTTAATAAATTCGGGATAAAGTTCTTGATATAAAGTTCTTGTCATCCGACAACACACCAGCATGTCGTAAGATTTCGATGTATTTTTATAGCCAGCGATAAGGTTACAATGCTCGCCAGGAAAGCTTATTAAACATATAAACATGGAACGGAGATGTGCAACACCAATCCCAGAAAGATCTGAAAGAGTGAGCAAAAGAGCCATCAAAAAAAATAAGCAGTATCGCTACTGCTTAAAACATCCGATCTTTATTTAATTCGCACATAACATGCATGAGTTCAGGAACGATGATTTTCGTTAACGCCAGCTTGACGGCACCGGGTGAGCCGGGCATTGAAAATATAGCCTTGTCCCGATATACACCGGCGACCGCCCGGCTTAGGATTGCTGCCGGGCCGACGTCGGTATAGCTTAGAAAGCGGAAAATTTCGCCAAAGCCGTGGAGTTCTTTGTCAAGCAGTTGTGAACCACCTCGTACGTCGCATCCCGTTTGGCGATCCCTGTACCGCCGTTCAGCAGAACGGCTTCCACACTTGGATCGTCTCCGGCCTGACGAATGAGCTGTTGTATACCGGTGTATTCATCTTTGACGATCAGCTGACCGTGGACGATGTATCCGCCTGACTCGAGGAGTTCCCGCATCAGCTGACCGCTTTTATCCGTTTCCGGCGTCCTGGTATCAGAAACGGTAATGATCAGGCAGCGAACCGTGGCAGGCGCTTCCTTCCGATGCTGATCGACAGAGGGTATGGTCATACGGCGACGCAGGCCGCAAACTGCTTTTTAAACCAGGATTCGTCCAATTCGCGGCCGATAACGACAAACTCGCTGCGTTTTACTTCCTCGGGCTTCCAGTCCCGATCCACCGTCGATTCGAACAGCATATGAATGCCCTGGAATACGATTCGCTGCTTTACACCTTTGATGTTCAATACGCCTTTATACCGGAACGTATCGGCACCGTGCTCGGATAGCCATACGCCCAAAAATTTCTCAAGCTTGTTCAGATCGAGAGCCCTCTCTTCCTGCAATACGATGGACGACACATCATCGTCATGGTCATGGTCTTCCTCTTCAAGGAAGCCGGGTTCGAGCTCAAGCTTCTTTTCCAAATCAAATGCGTTGATACCAAGTATTTTGCCGATTTCAATATTCGAGCGTTCCGTGCGGTAAATTTTCGCGACTGGATTCATCGCTCTTAACCGGATTTCGAGCTGTTTCAACTCCTTCTCGGAAGCGAGGTCAACCTTATTGAGCAGCATGACATCGGCGAAAGCGACTTGCTCCTGCGCTTCATGACCTTCGTCCAGGTGCTGGCTTGCATGACGAGCATCTACTACCGTAACGATGGCATCAAGACGGTAAAATTCCGCCATTTCTTCGTCGACAAAAAAGGTTTGTGCGACCGGAGCCGGATCGGCCAAACCTGTCGTTTCGATTAAAACGCGGTCAAAGTCGACTTTTCGATCGTTTAGCCCTCGCTTGGCATCCATCAGCTCACCCAAGATGCGGATCAAGTCGCCCCGTACCGTGCAGCAGATGCAGCCATTGTTCATCTCAAAAATCTCTTCGTCCGCACCGACAACCAGTTGGTTATCGATCCCGACTTCACCAAACTCGTTGACGATGACGGCAATTTTTTGCCCGTGCTCGGCAGTTAGCACATGATTGAGAAGCGTAGTTTTGCCTGCGCCAAGAAATCCCGTCAAGACTGTGACAGGGATACGCTGTTCAGTTGATGACAAGTGAATCACTCCTTTAATAGTAATTATTACTAGTAATCACAATATTATAGTCAGAGGACTAACTTGTCAAATAGCGATGATGTTTTTTTATCGCTTATTTTCGGGTGCCCACAAGTCCAACCGCTGTCCTTTAGCTTCTGCAAGTCTAAATCGAAACCGATGACGACAGGTAAGGTTGCCTAATGGTTTTGCAATTCAGAATTCCGCGTAGGTTCAACAAATAATAATAGTAATTATTACAAATAATTCCGCAGATGAGCAAAGACCAAGAGGTGTGTTTAAAAGTAATAATTACTATTTACAATTCGTAAAAATTACTATAACATTAGCCTTGTTATGTCTCTGACCAAAGAAGGGAAGATCGATGTGATCGCAGCTTCGATGCATGTTGTCATGTTTGGCTATTCCGATACGCCTTGTCTGGAAGACATCAATGTAAAGATCCTACAATCGCCGGCATCTCTCCGGAGGATTAGTCATCGGCTGCGAAAATGATAGAGATCGTCAAGTTTGGGTTCAAGGTCAAGATGATCTTTTTCGAAATCCTTGCGGCTTCCAAAGTCGCGCAAATCGCCAATGAAATCGGTGCAAAAACGTCCGTATTGGATCCCATTGAAGGCCTGACCGACGATGACAAGAAGCAAAATCTGGACTACATTGCAATCATGAAGCAAAACATGGATGCATTGAAAATGGCGTTAAGCGAATACCTTTCGAGGAGGGAGACCTATGCAGGAACCTTTTTATAATATCGACCGGAATGACCGAAAGTTTCTGCAGGCTGCCGACTTGAAACGATTGAACGCCATGATCGATCGATTATCGAGCCATGGGGTTCGCATTACAGAGCGGCGTAAACAAACGTTGATCTCCTTTCTCGAAACTTCCGGATTTGTATCCGCTATGGATGTTTATAACACATTGATCAAAATATACCCGGGGATAAGCTACGATACCGTTTATCGAAATATTAGACTATTTCGGGAAGTCGGCGTCATTGAGCAGTTCGTATTCGATGAAAGCGTACGGTTCAAGCTGAACTGCACAGACGGGATTCATGAGCACTATCATTTGATTTGCGTGCGGTGTGAAAAAACGATTCCTGTCGATTACGAGCCAGAAAAGCTGGCAGCCGGAATGTCGGATCAATTTAAGCCTTTAAAGTATAAGTTCGATGTGTTCGGGTATTGTTCCGAGTGCAACCCGGAATATGCTTACGGGACAACTACGTCTTCAAACGAGGAGTGAAGTTATATGAATTCAAATATCAGTAAAATCCCTGTAACCGTCCTTAGCGGCTACCTCGGGGCCGGAAAAACGACCATTTTAAACCATGTGCTTAACAACCGCGAAGGGCTTAAAGTGGCGGTGATCGTGAATGACTTAAGCGAGGTGAATATCGACGCGGGGCTGGTTAAAGAAAATGGCGGTCTATCACGCACGGAAGAGAAGCTGGTGGAAATGTCCAACGGTTGCATTTGCTGTACGCTGCGTGAAGATCTCCTTCGTGAAGTTGAGCGACTCGCGATCGAAGGCCGATTTGATTACATCTTGATCGAATCCACTGGGATCGGCGAGCCTGTTCCTGTAGCCCAAACCTTCACCTATATTGATGAAGAACACGGGATCGATTTGTCCCAATACTGCCGCTTAGATTGCATGGTAACTGTGGTGGATGCCTATCGCTTTTGGGATGATTTTTCCTCCGGAGAAACGTTGCTGGAACGACAGCAAGCGACCGGAGAAGACGATACGCGCGATGTCGTGGATCTTTTAATCAGCCAAATTGAATTTTGTGACGTGCTGCTGTTAAACAAGTGCGACATGGTTGGTGCTGAAGAGCTTGGGGAATTGGAGCAAGTATTACGGAAACTGCAGCCCAGGGCTAAACTCATTCGAACAACGTATGGCAAAGTCGATCCGAAGTCGATCTTAAATACCGGCCTGTTCAATTTTGACGAAGCGAGTACATCTGCCGGTTGGATGCAAGAGCTACAGAAGGAAGATCATACTCCGGAAACAGAGGAATATGGGATATCTTCCTTTGTGTACGAGCGGCGAAGACCCTTTCACCCGGAACGGTTGACAGAATGGATGGTGGAGTGGCCGGAAGAAGTCGTTCGGGCTAAAGGAATGCTTTGGCTTGCTTCCCGTAATCAGCTTGCTCAGAATTTAAGTCAGGCCGGTCCGTCCATCCAAATCGGTCCTGCGGGCTACTGGGTCGCAGCGTTACCGGATGCGGAGAAAGAAGCTGTACTTGCCGAGGAGCCTGAACTTAAGGAAGACTGGGATCCGGTATACGGAGACCGTGTCACGAAGCTCGTATTCATCGGAATGGGAATGAATAAAGAAGAGTTAATCGCTGGGCTGGACCACTGCTTGTTAACGGGTGAAGAGATGCAGCTGGACTGGAATCAGTTAGCTGACGAGCTCCCGGGCTCTACAAGCGAACAATTGGAGCATTCACTGTCGAAATAATTGGTTTAACTCATGGAAGGGAGGGAACACCATGCGCGTGATCGTAACCTTGGCTTGTACGGAAACCGGCGATCGTAACTATACAACGACGAAAAATAAAAAAACGCATCCGGGCCGTTTGGAATTAAGGAAATATTGCCCGCGACTAAAAAAAGTTACGCTTCATCGTGAAACAAGATAAAAACAGCCGGGCTGTTCAGTCCGGTATTTTATTGAAAGGATCACCAACTTATGACGACATGGAATATCCGGTACCCGCCATCATGTACTGATCTGTAATGGGGCCAGTTGCATGCGAAGGATGGGAGAAGACGTTACGCAGGCAATCCGAACGGAAATCTCAGCTTGTAGCGCGGATGACCTCATTCACACAACAAGAACAAGATGCAATGGCCGTTGTGAGGATGCCTGTGTCGTTATCGTATATCCGGAAGGGGTATGGTACAAAAATGTAACGGCTGAGGCTGGAAAGCAAATTGTGCGGCAGCATTTGGTGGTAGGCAAACGTTTGGACGACAGGATGATATTTAATTATATGAAAGATGAAGGATTTATCGCTACAGGACACGGGACAATAGGAATTGATAAAAAGCGCTGGGATCATAAAGATGGTTTGCTATAGCAAGCCATTTCATCATGCTTAACTGACGATTACAATTCGGTCCATGATCGCCTACTATGATCGCCATGTGGCACCATTTCATTAGTTATTCGTCGTAACGTAAAGACATGGTACAGGTAGTTGATCGGATTATAATCGTAAATATAACAATTAAAAGAAGGTGGAATTGCAGTTATGCACCGGTCCAAACGATTGTTGCGCATCTTGATTGGAAGCCTTGCTTTGATTTTGGCTGCTGGTTGTGCTCAGACGACACCGCCTGACAGCGGGAATCAGAACGAAGAATCTAAGGCCGTATCTGGGCAGGAGCAATCAAAACAGTCTATAACGTTTCAGGATGACACAGGCAGAACGGTATCTCTTGCGACCCAGCCTAAACGAATCGTGGTACTTTCGCCGCAGCTGCTGGATCTGCTGTATGCGGTAGGTGGCACCGCGATCGCCAGGACATCCGCAACCGGCGGAAATGTACCGGAGCAAGCGAAGCAAATCGAAGACATCGGTGGCATTACGACAGTGAATACGGAAAAGCTGCTTTCGCTTAAGCCCGATTTGGTCATCGGTTCCCCTAACTTTCACCGTAACTTAGCCACTATTTTGGATACGAGCAACATTCCATTCGCCATGTTCAATCTGAGTACATATAAGGACTTGAAGGAAAAGGCTCCTTTGCTCGGCAAGCTGTCCGGCTCAGAAAGCAAGGCGAATGAAGAGCTGGCGAAGCTGGATCAGCGAATTGGCCAATATGTCGGGAAGGTCCCGGCCGATAAAACACCAACTTTCGTGATGCTGAACGTGACGCCGTCCAGCGTTTCCGTCCAGCGGACGAACACGGTAGGGCTTGAGGTCGCGAAAATGCTGAAGATGAAAAACGTCGCGGAATCGCTGGAAGCAGCGCAAAACAGCCAATCGACAGCTCCCTACAGCCTGGAAAAGCTGGTTGAGCTGAATCCGGATTACGTATTCATCCTCATTCACGGCGCAAAGGAGGCCGGCGAGAAAAAAATTCAGTCCGATTTGTCCAGTCAACCCGCCTGGGCTTCACTACGGGCCGTGAAGGAAAACCGCATGACAGTGCTGTCATCTGATTTGATGCTTTCCAACCCTGGTTTCCGCTTAGATGAATCGGTCGCCTATTTGGCGAAGCTCGTATACCCGGAGCGTTTCGGCAATGGACAATAAAACGGATCAGAAATCCGCTTACAGGGGAGCGATCGTACTTGCCGCCTTATTTGCGGCCGCGTGCTTGGCGGTTGCCTTTAGCATAAGCTCAGGAGCGGTATCGATTTCACTTGCAGACATATGGAAGTATTTGTTCCAAGGCTACGCCGGTCCCATGAAGGAAGTGGTGTGGAACATTCGCTTGCCGCGAACGCTCGTCGCTGCTCTGGTAGGTCTCAATTTGGCATGTTCGGGGGTGCTCCTACAAGGGGTGATGCGAAATCCACTTGCCGATCCGCATATTATCGGTGTCTCCTCGGGAGCCGGACTTTTCGGCATCATCATTTTGATTTTATTCCCGCATATGACCAATCTCCTTACGCCGGTCGCTTTCATCGGCGCCTCCGGTGCGGCGGCCCTTATCTATCTACTTGCCTGGAAGCAAGGAATCAGTCCGGTTCGTATCATATTGGCCGGCGTCGCCGTCTCCGCTTTTCTCGGTTCAGGCATTTCCGCCTTATTGGTGTTTTACAGCGACCGCGTTCATGGCGCGCTCATGTTCCTGGTCGGCGGATTGTCCGCCAAAAGCTGGCCACAGCTTTACACCATGCTGCCTTATACGATCGCAGGCACCGCTATTGCCTTGGCGGGCTCCACGCACATGAATGTGCTTTCGCTTGGGGACTCGAACGCAAGAGGATTGGGGCTGCGGGTTGAGGTGACACGCTTCGCAATGACGGCCGTCGCTACGCTGCTTGCCGCAATCGCGGTAAGTGTCGTCGGACTGCTCGGGTTTGTCGGTCTGATCGTTCCGCATACGGCCAGACTGATGATCGGTACCGATTACCGCTTGCTGATTCCCGCCACGGCTATGCTCGGGATCGCCGTAGTTACGTTCTGCGATACGGTGTCCCGCCTACTGTTCGCACCGGTCGAGCTTCCTGTCGGGATCATTATGGGGGTGCTGGGGGCGCCGTTTTTTCTATATTTGCTGAGGAGGGAAGCAGGATGAAGGCATTCCGCTTGGAAGACGTGAATCTGCAATATTCCGGCAGACCGGTCATTGAACGGCTGAACTGGCAAGCGGATGCGGGGAAAATATACAGTATTATCGGTCCGAACGGATGCGGCAAAAGCACGCTGCTCAAAGCATTGGCCAGACAGCTGAAGCTGCAAAGCGGCTCGATTCTGCTAAACGGCCAAGCGCTTAGCGGCTTCGCGCCGCGGGAGCTGGCGCGGGAGCTGGCGATGCTGCTGCAAAGTCAGGATAAGGCGCCGGATATGACGGTGCGTACGCTGGTCGGTTACGGGCGGTTTCCGCATAAGCCGGTCTGGGGACCGATGCGAAAGCAGGACGAAGATATCGTCGATTGGGCTATGAAGCAGACGGGAACGCATCATTTTGCCTCGCGCAAGCTCTCTGAATTGTCCGGGGGCGAGCGGCAGCGGGTCTGGATCGCCATGGCGCTGGCCCAGCAGCCACGGGTCTTGCTGCTTGACGAGCCGACGACGTATTTGGACGTCAGCCATCAGCTGGAGATTATGGAGCTGGTGGCAGACATTAACCGGCTGCACGGCGTCACGATCATCATGGTGCTGCATGACATTAACCATGCCGCTGCCTATTCGGACGAGATTGCCGTCATGCGGCAGGGAGGTCTGTACGACTGCGGCAAGCCCGAGGAAGCGGTCACGGCGGCGATGCTCGCAGACGTCTTCGGTGTGGAAGCGCATATTGAGCGTCACCCGCGAGGCGGTCGGCCGTTCTGCATCATCACGGGACTCCTAAGGAAAACGGGACCACAGCCGCCGAAGCCGGAACAAGCTGAGCCTGTCGAGGCAGCGATTGCAGTGGGTTCGATTTGACTATAGTCAGGGAAAAAACATCCGTCATTCAAAATCTACGAACGACAAGTGCTGATGAAAACATAAGCCGATAGGGAGAGGAGTTCGCAATGAAACCGTTACATAACGTGTTTCCTTTTACGGCGATCGTCGGACAGGAAACAATGAAACTAGGACTGCTGCTAAATCTTGTCAATTCGAGACTCGGAGGCGTGCTGATCCGCGGCGAAAAAGGAACGGCCAAGTCGACGGCGGTCCGGGCTCTTGCGGATTTGATGCCCGGCCTGAACGTCGTCAATCTGCCGGTCAGCGCGACAGAAGACCGCGTGGTTGGAACGCTGGACATTGAGCACGCGATCCGGCATGGGGAGAAGCGGTTCGAGCCCGGGCTGCTGGCAGCGGCACACGGACACATTTTGTATGTCGATGAAATCAATTTGTTGGATGACGCGATCGTCGATGCGCTGCTTGATGCCGCCGCGATGGGAGTGAACACGGTCGAGCGCGAAGGGGTGTCGCATTCACATCCTGCGCAGTTTATTTTGATCGGTACGATGAATCCGGAGGAAGGAGAGCTGCGTCCGCAGCTGCTCGACCGCTTCGCGCTTTCGGTGGAGGTAAGCGGAGAAAAAGACGTTCCGAGCCGGATGGAAGTGGTTCGCAGGAGGCTCGCTTTTGAGTCGGCCCCCGAACAGTTCCGTCAGAGGTACGAGCATGATCAGATGTTACTGCAGGAGCGAATTGTCCAGGCGAGGGAGCTGCTGGGGCAAATCGAGCCGTCAGAGGAGATGCTTGAATGGGCCGCGAACATCGGCATTCGGCTTGAAGTGGACGGTCATCGAGCCGATATTACGCTGATGAAAACAGCGATGGCGCTTGCCGCGTTTCTAGGACGGACCCGTGTTCTTACGGAGGATATGACCGAAGCGGCCATGCTTGTGATGCCGCACCGGATGCGTAAGCGCCCGTTCGAAGACCAGGTCGGCGGGGCGGAGGAGCTTCGGCGGCGGCTCGGCGATTTGCTGGCGGAGGGCACGCATGCTACGTAAGCCGCCTGCTTATCCGTTTTGCGCTGTTGTCGGTCAGGAGCAGGCGAAACAAGCGCTGCTGCTTCATGCGGTGCATCCGCGACTTGGTGGAGTATTACTGAGCGGTGAGCATGGCACGTCCAAGACGATCTTGATCCGTGGTCTTGGTGAGCTGCTGCCGGAACGGCGGCTTGTGGGCATTCCGCTTCACGTGACCGAGGACCGGCTGTTGGGCGGTCTGGATGCAGAGTACGCGATGCAGCGGGGAAAAAGACGGCTTTTGCCGGGGTTGATTGCGGAAGCCGACGGTCATGCGCTCGTGGTCGACGAGGCGAATTTGCTGCCGGAGCGGATGATGCGGATGATTTTGCTTTCAGCGGAGGCCGGTTATTGCGAGATCGAGCGGGAAGGACTATCCGAACGGCGGCTGTCACGTTTTTTGCTGTTCGGAACGATGAATCCGGAGGAAGGGAGTTCGTCTCGGGAGCTTATGGCCGGCTTTGGGATGTATGTCCGGTTGGAAGCCGAATGGAATGCGAATGCGCGAATGGAAATTATTCGCCGGCGGCTTGCGTACGAGTGGGACCCGGATGGATTCGTCCAAAGCTACGAGGATGTAACCACGGCATTGCGCGAGAGGATCGAGCAGGCTCGTGATCGATTGCCTGCCGTGCAAGCCGACGAGGCTGGGCTACGGCTCGCTGCCGAAATCGTCAGGGAATCCGGATGCCCCGGCCATCGTGCGGACATCCTTTTGGTGGAAACGGCTCGTGCTATCGCTGCCTGGGACGACCGTTCCGTTTTACGGACGGAAGATTTACATGAAGCGGCGGGTTACGTCCTGCCGCACCGGATGCGGCCAGAGGCTGAAGCACCGCCGCCTGCGGAAGCGGGCGACGGCCGCACATCCGGCCAAGCGCCGCAGACGCCGGACGGGTCCAATCACGAGTCGGGAACGGAGCCCCGCGGGCAGCCGCATGGCGATGAGCCTTCGGAGATGCCTTCTCGCCAACAGGAAGGAAGCGGAGAGCCGCAGGGTACTCCGGATCCGACGGGACCGTCGGTTGCGCGCGAAATCGTAGAACGGATCGGCCGGGATTTCGATGTGCAGCGCTTTACCTTTGTCCCACCTCAAACGCAGGAATACGGTGGCTCAGGGAAACGCAATAAAACCGGCGCTGGGACCGGTAAAGGCCGGTACATTCGGGCTGTCACACCGCATGGTAAGGTGCGCGATCTCGCCTTCGACGCGACGATTCGGGCGGCGGCACCATTTCAGCGCCTGCGCAAGGCGGAGCTGTCTTCAGCGGAAGCTGCATTCGGCAAAATCATCGTCACCAAGGGCGATCTGCGTGAGAAGGTACGAGAAAGCCGCGCGGGAACAGCGCTGCTCTTCGTGGTCGACGCCAGCGGCTCGATGAATGCCGCCAAGCGGATGAAGGCTGCCAAGGGAGCTATATTGTCGCTGCTGCGCGACGCTTACCGGCAGCGCGACAGCGTGGGCATGGTGGCGTTTCGTGGGGACCGGGCCGAGCTGCTGCTTGATATGACCCGCAGCGTCGAGCTGGCGGAGCGAAGACTCCAGGTACTGCCTACCGGAGGCAAGACACCGCTTTCGCTCGGTTTGCGCAAAGGTGCGGAGACGATCCGCTCGCTGATGCGAAAGAAAAGCGGGCTCGTACCCGCCATGATTGTGATCACTGATGGCAAGGCAAACGTATGCAGCGCTTCGGGACTGGATCCTTGGCTGGAAAGCGTGGACATCGCCCGGCGTATCGCAGCGTCCGGCATGCAGACGCTGGTCATCGATACGGAGCAGGGGTTTGTGCGGCTGGGTTTGGCCCGGAAGCTCTCCGATGCTCTGCATGGGCAATATTTTCGGTTGGAAGAGCTGGAGGCAGGACGCATCGAGCGTATTGTTCGCACCATGCTGTAGGTTGCATTTTACTCAGTTGATTACAACTAACAATTCGTTCGCATGAAAGCAGATCCGTTATCTTTGGAAGGAGGGTATTCGATGAATATAACTGTAATGACGGGTGGGGAGATGGCGCTCGTCCATTTGTCTGAAGCGTACCGGACACTTGCAGAAGAGCAGCGCAGACGGTTCAAGCTGGTGCTGATTGACCTCGGCGCAGAGCTTACCGATGCACAAAGGATACATATTGCAAGCAAGCTGGAAACAGCCGACCTCGTAGTAATCGATGCGCACGGCGTACGGAAGGAGTCGATTTCATATATCGGGGGTATCGTTCAGAACCGTTCGGCTCACGTGATTCCGGTTGGAAGCGACGCTTCCGACATTCGTTCGCTGCTGCGGCTTGGCATGGTGACGGCTGGCGATTTGCCCGCCCAGCCGGGACGGCACGAAGAAGGACAACTGCCTCCGGGTAAAAGGACGGATTACGCCCATTACGTCCGGATAACCGAATATTGGCGCGGCGGCGGAGCGGATAATATGCTCGGAATGCTCTGTCTGGCAGGCCGGACGTATGGCGACTGCACTTACCTGCCGGAGCCGACCGATCCGGTGTATGTGCGGGAGTTGTGCATTTTTGAGCCGACGGCACGAAAGGCATACGCCTCCTATTCGGCATATCGGGAAAGCCGCGGTTACTCGCGATTGAGTGATCGGCCAACCGTGGCCTTTTTCTTCCTGGGCAATGGCAATCCGGCGGATGTCGGGAGTTGCATCGGACAAATGATAGATCAGATCGAATCGTTCGCCGATGTGCTGCCGATCGCCTTTCCATCGGTCATGAACGTCCCGATGGACCGGCTGCGCGAGCTGATGTTCGCTGAAGGCCGGCCCGTGAATCTGATTCTTAACTTTTTGCCGTTTCGCCTAGGCCTTGGCCCTGTCTCGGGAACGGCCGTCCAAGACCAGGCTGCAGAATTGCTTGAGGCATTGGAGGCACCTATGCTCCATCCATTTTTCCTATCAAACACGACGTTCGAGGAGTGGAATCAGTCCATCCGGGGACTGGCGCCGTCGCAATATCTCGTTCAGGTCGTTCTGCCGGAACTGGACGGCAGCATTGAGACCTATCCGATCGCCGCATTGCGGTGTGATGGGGAGGACACGGAGCTGGTCGTTTCCCTGAACAAGCTGACGTTGATTCCCGAACGGGCGCAGCGGCTCGCCGATCGCGTCCGGCGCTGGCTGGCGCTGCAGCGTAAGCCGAACCGGGACAAGAGGCTCGCCCTGATCTGTTACAATTACCCACCAGGCGAAGCGAACGTGTTCGGTGCTTCCTTCCTCGATACGTTCGAGTCGGTTTCCCGCTTGCTGACTGAATTGAAGCAGCGGGGATACGACGTGGAGGAAATGTCCGCGAAGGAATTGCGCGCCCGATTCATGGAAGGCGGTTTGGTGAATTCCGGGAAATGGTCCGGCGAACGGGCACCGTCCGGTATGATCCGGTATTCTGATCCCGCTTTTGGCGCCAAGCTCAAGCGCAAGGCGTGGGGGACTGAAGCCGCAGACCGCTGGGGCGAGCCGCCCGGCGACGTGATGACGGAGGATGGCGCCTTCCTGATACCGGGCATTCTGAGCAACAATGTGTTTATTGGTTTACAGCCATCACGAGGCATTCACGAAAACCCGGAAAAATCATATCACGACCGGTCGCTGCCGCCGACCCATCAGTATACGGCGTTTTACCAATGGATACGCGAAGGGTTGGAAGCAGACGCCGTCATTCATGTCGGCACGCACGGCACGCTGGAGTTTCTTCAAGGCAAGGAATGCGCCATGTCGGGCGATTGCGTGCCGGACGATTTTGTCGGCGATTTGCCGCATTTATATTACTATTACACTGGCAATCCGTCCGAAGCGATGATCGCCAAGAGGCGAAGCCATGCGGTGCTGATCGGGTATCAGGCGCCTCCGTTTACGGAAGCGGAGTTGTACGGCGAATGGCTTGGTCTGGAAATGCTGATGCATGAATACCGCGAGGCGGAGCAGCTCGATCCGGACCGGTGCGAAGACATTCTCCGGAAGCTGCGGGAATGTGCGGAATCGCTGAATTTCTCCGGGACGACGCCGGATGAGATGGAGGAGGAACTGTACCGGATGAGACGTTCGGTCATCCCGAGCGGCCTGCATGTGCTCGGCGAGGGATATTCCCCGGAAGCTGCTGCGGCTCATATGCGATTCGTGCTGCGCCATGAGCGCGGGGAAATCCGGTCCCTTCGCGGATTGCTTACAGAGCGCAGGGGATGGGATGCGGAGGCATTGGTCGCGCACAAGGATATGGCGGCCCTGCGGGAATTGGATTTGGAAGCGGAGTCTGTTGTAAAAGTGTTTATCGGAACCAAGGAGCTTCCGCCGCAGTATGCATTCGAACGTTCGGAATGGCGCTCGGCATTGCTCCTGTCGCTGGAGTACGGTTACCGGGCGTACGAGAGCACACTGGCGAACGAGGAGATGGAGGGGCTATTACGTGCGCTTGAAGGGAAATACGTACCGGCCAAGCTCGCCGGCGATGCGCTGCGCAGTCCCGAGGTGCTCCCGTCCGGACGCAACCTGTATCAATTCGATCCGCGTGCCGTACCGAGCCAGACGGCAGCAGAACGCGGAGCGGTCGTAGCCGAAAATTCGATCCGGCAGTATCGCGAGCAGCACGGCGAATATCCGGGAACGACGGCGGTGATCGTCTGGGGACTGGAAACATCACGGACGCAAGGTGAAACGATCGGACAAATTCTTCATTACCTCGGCGTACGCATCAGAAGCGGAATCGGCAGTGGAGCGTTCCGTACCGAATACGATATGATTCCGCTTCAGGAGCTAGGCAGACCCCGCTTGAACGTTGTTGTCCATATGACAGGTCTGTTCCGCGACATGTTCCCGAACGTGGTCGATGACTTAAATCGCATCTTCCGGCAAGTATCCGAGCTGGAGGAGCCCGAGGAGTTCAACTATTTCAAGGCTCATACGAGAAGAGCGGCAGAAAAGCTAATCGCAGCCGGTTATGATGCAGAACGGATTGCGGATCTAGCCAGCGCCCGCCTATTCGGTCCGGCGGAAGGAGAGTATGGAACTTCGGTCACCAAGCTGATCGAAACGAAGCATTGGACTGAGGAGGCCGAGCTTGGCCATAAATATGCTGAAAGCCAACAGCATATCTATAGTTTGAAGTCGCGTGGACAGGCGGAGCCGGAGTTGTTCCGTTCCCATCTGCTGGCGGTCGACATCGTCTCGCAAATTCGCAGCAGCCACGAACGCGAGGTGACGGATTCCGACCATTATTACGAATATTTCGGAGGGTTGTCCAAGTCGGTGGAGCTGGCCAAAGGCAGCCGTCCCGAAATTCACATCACCGACACGACCGGAGAGCGGATCTTGACGGAATCGGCGGAGCATGCAATCGCCCGCGGCGTGCGTACCCGTCTTACCAATCCGAAATGGATCGATGCGCTGCTCAAGCATCCATATCACGGGACGCAAACCATTGCCCGCCGTTTCGAATACGTTCTGGGCTTGGCGGCAACGACCGGAAAAGTCGAGCCCTGGGTGTTCGACAAGCTGTATGATGTTTATGTCGAGGACCCGAAGAGAAGCCGTCAAATGGAGGAAAACAACCGGTGGGCTTACCATGCCATGATCGAAACGCTGCTGGAAAGCCATCAGCGGGGTTACTGGCAACCAAGCATCGATGCACTGAACCGGCTGAGACAAAAATATCTCGAGCTGGAAGGGGATTTGGAAGAGTCAACGCCGGTATAAATAAAAAAGGAAAGAGTAGCTGTCGATCTCAAAAAATTACTATATAAGACTTCGAGTTAAGGAAAAATAAAGTAGCCTTTGGAAGGAGACGCAGCCTCGGTGTATGTTCCAACCGTATGTCGGGTGACAAGAACAGTATCACATTAATTGCCGCGTAAATCGCGGCTTTTTATCTGTGATCGCCAATTGGAGGCAAAGTAATCATTATTTTCATGATTTACTTGCCGCCGACAGTTGTTCGCGGATAATGGGACAAACTCTTTTTTTGTGAAGAAGAAGGATGTCGGACGACACAAACATTGTCCTTTTCTTAGTCACATATATTGCGGTCGTTTTTTTTAGATAATGGGACAATGTTCTTGTCGCGAGCCAACGACACAAACATAGTCCGTTTTTCGACATGTAATCAGGAGGCACTCGTATATGACTAAGGTAGCGGGCAAACGCGCCAAGCAATTAGTAGAACAAGCTTTGAAAGGGTGACATCATGCAGACGCTAACAATTCAAATCCGTATATTTCCGTCCAATCCGTCTGTATTGGTGGATATGGGCAATGAGTACATTCGGACGGTCAACGAGCTAACTGAGCAAGCAGAAGCGTCTGGAACGTTTCCAAAGCTAACCTCAAAGACCGTTAATGCGAATCTGCCCTCTGCCGTGAAGAATCAACTCATTCGGGACACTAAAAACATATTTCAGAAGTCCAAGAAGGAAAAGAAGCGTCCCATTCTCAAAAAGCGTGTGTACTTCGTCAACAATCAGAATTATGCGATTGGAGACGATAGCGTTTCTTTCCCTATTGTCATGAACGGAAAAGTTCAACGTCTTGTCGTCCCTGCGGCCGTTACTGATCGGGAGAAAACAATGCTATCTAATAGCAAGCATGGGATTCTCCGCGTTGTGCAGAAGTCGACTAAATGGTTTGTAAAAGTATCCATTGAAAGATCGACTGAACAAGCGAAAGACGACGTAGTGATGGGCCTTTTATATTAACATCTTAATTACGTATAACTCTTGTTAGACGAAATCATAGAAAAGAAATAGAAACTCATGTTTGGTGATAACGGCTAAGACCTAATTCATTGAGTGGAGCGGAGCTACGTTGCTGCAGGGAATAAGTATGGCGTTAGAGCTAGAAAAAGTATTCGGGTAACTCAATTTTTTTACAACGAAACCACACCCTAAGGTGGCTTATAAGCAGGAGTTCAAGCTCATATATAGGCGGCCTTGACGGCGGCGACCCTATATTGCTTAACGACCTGTTCAGCGAAAAAATGTCTAGTCGCTTCAACTGTGCGGCTTCCCATGTGGATGGTGCGATGTTTTCTTGCCAACATCTCACCACAGCAGTCTGGCCGGAGCGAAATTCCGCGTCCCACTTACTTGGGAGGGACGATCTTCCGCAGACGGGCCGCAGCCAGCAGCAGCAAGGGGATCAGCAAGCCGAAGGTGGCGGAGAACCAGACCCATATTTTTGTCGCGAAATTAAGGAAATAAGCCGAATTCGGGTAAGCGACGATCGAATAGACGACCATGATCATGCCGAAGGGCAAATACAGCGGCCGCGCTTCCTTCAGGCGGAACAGTTCGGCGAAAGTCATGGTTGCAGCGTAAAAGCAAATGCTCAATTTGAAGTAAATGGTAATGAACCAAATGCCCGCCATGATGACCTCGACTCTTTCCAGAAAGTTGCCGACGCTGATTTTTTTAGCCAGCGTGAAGCTTGGGTAGATGTGCCGGGCCGTCAAGTCAGCGCCAAGCACTAGAATGGACAACAGCGAGATCATGATCAGTCCCATTCCTCCAATGGCGACGCCTGTCGCAAACGCTTTGGCCGTTTTCCGGGATTGGTTGACGCATGGAAGGATCATGAGAAAAACGACCAGCTCGAGATAGGGGGTGCCGATCAAGGGAACGGTTGCCTGCAGGACCGGCTTCAAGCCGTATCCCAGAATCGGACGAATCTGGTCCATATGGGTTTGGGTCGGCAGCAGCACGACCATAAATAGGAAGAAGAAGCTGACCCAGGGGAGGAAGATTTCCCCTGACCGGGTGAACGTCTCGATCCCGTGTCTAACCCCGAAGATGATGACCGCCAGGAAAAACACATGAATGAACTGCAGAGGCGTATTCGGAAGCACTTGCGCCGTTATAAAATCGCCGATGTTCCGAAGCACGAGCGCTCCGAGCGTGAAGAAAAAGATGAAATAGAGCAGCACAACGGCTCTCCCGGGCCACCTTCCAAGCAACTCCTGGCTGTACTGCACCAGCGTTTTCTGTGGAAAAAGGATGGCGAAGCGATAATAGAGCGGGATTAAGAGCAGTCCGCCGGCTAGCCCGAAGATCGCGGCAATCCATGCATCCTGCTTCGCGGCAAACGCAAGCCCCGAGGGGGAAATGAGCAAAGAGCTGCCCAAGGTGAACAGGATGGCTAGGACAGTGAATTGATGAACGCCGATTTTTCCCTTCTCCAGCATGATACGGACCTCACTCCCCAACAGATTTGCAGCGTTTATTCACTTCATCATGGCATTGAAGGCATCGCTGATCGGCTTGTAGACCGCAGTAATCCAGTCTAGCGGATTCGGCAGCTTTACTCTCATGACCTCCATGAAGGACAGTACGGTCCCTGCCAGCAGCAGGACTAGGAACACCGCCAGCTCCGGGAGTAGGCGCTTCCTCAGCAGGTAAGGAACCTCAGTCAGCACAATCAATATAACGGACAATACGATTCCGGCGCCCGCCCACATCAGGCATCACTCCGATCTGATCTGAATAGGATTAGTGGTCGTTCCCAGCCTCCGGATTTCGAGAGTTGGCCGGACCGTTACATCCAGGTCGGCAAAATATTGATCCCAATCCGGCTTCAAGCGGAGCCAGGCTTTAGGATCGGTGTCCTCAATCGCGTTTCCAAAGCCGAAAATATCGGCCTTGTTTTTTTGCGCTTTGCGGATGGCGGCCGTCATGATTTCCCGTAGCTTCTTCTCGCCGTCCCGTTCGAGCTGCTCCAGGATCTCCGGCTTCGTCAGGTCGATGCTGCAGGTCGACTCGCTGATATCTTCCTCAAGGAATAGATCGACTGTAATTTTCGGAACGCCATTTATGACCTTCCCTTTGATTTTCGCCTTCGTCCGAACCACATCGCGCCCGACCGTTCCGCCTTGAGGACACTCCACATGGCCAGCGGTCGTATGGACTTTGTCCATGATATAGTTATAGCCCTTGCTCTCTTCCTCGCTCATCCAGTCCACCAGCTTATCGCCCTTGAATAGGGCAAGACCGCTGTATTTAAGCCGGGCATAGGGCTCGCTTCGGCTCACATTCTTCTTGGTCGATCCGGTAGCTTGATCTCCACGCACCTGAATCCCGGTGAGCACCGTATCCTTGGAGGAATTGGATAGATCGGAGCTGAGCATGTCGAGCTGCATGGTGACGGTCGGCGCCCAGGTTTTCTCTGACATGGCTAGGGACTGGAACAGCTTGTTCGCCGGAATTTTCTCAAGCGAAGTCAGGATGCTCAGCACTTGCTTCGCATCGGTTCCCTTGGCAACGATCAGATAAAAGTCCGACCGGAATTCGTGGTTGCGTGAGATGCCGTCGAGTACCGTTTGGATTCCCTTCCGGGCCAGCGCTTCTCCGATGACGAGCACGCGCAGATGGGAGGGGGAAATTTTTCGCGGACTAATGGTTGTCAGACTTTTTAGCGCTTCCAGGGTGGTCGCTTCCGATATGCTCAAGGTGGTCACCGGCGTGGCGTAGGTCGCACCGCCCCGCTTGGAAGCGACTTCACCCGGATTGACGAGCTGCACTGTAACCCGCACTTGATTGCCCTTGTCCTCATCAAAGCCGATGCCGACGGCAATGGCCAGATCGTTGAGCTCGTGCCGGTCCCAGCAGCCGGAGAGCGCCGCGGTGGTCAGCGCCAACATACATAAAGCAGCTCCGCTTCTTTTCACGATTCCTAGCTTCATGAAGATCCCTTCCTTTCCGGCTTCTTGGTAGGGGGGTTGTTCTCCCGGATGAGATTCTTCTGGCTAATGAATCGTGGACGGGCGAACAGTCCCCATAAAGGCAGCCGCAGGATGGTGTCCTTCTGATCTGCGAGGATGAACGGCGCCATGGGCGACATGTAGGGAACACCGAAGGAGCGCAGGCTGCATAAATGCTGTACGATCGCGATCACACCGACGGTGATGCCGAACAAGCCGAAGGTGGCTCCGGTAATCATCATGATAAATCGCAGGATGCGCAGCGAGATACCCATATTAAAGGACGGAATGACGAAGTTGGAGATGGCCGTAATCGCCACGACGATGACCATTGCTGGAGATACTAGCCCTGCCTCCACAGCAGCTTGACCGATGACTAGCGCCCCGACGATAGACACCGCTTGTCCGACGGTCTTCGGGAGACGTACCCCAGCCTCGCGAAGAATCTCGAAGGTAATCTCCATAAGCATCGCTTCGATAAAAGCGGGAAAAGGGATGCCCTCCCGCTGGGCTGCCAGGCTGAACAGCAGCGAGCTTGGCAGCAGCTCTTGATGAAATGTCGTTATGGCGATGTACAGCGATGGAGCCAGTAATGAGATGAAGAAGCAAACAAACCGCAGAATACGGATCAATGATGCGAACTCGGCGCGCTGGTAATAATCCTCGGCGGATTGGTAGAACTGCATGAACAAAGCCGGAGCCAGCAGCACGAATGGGGTCCCGTCCACGAGGATGGCCACCCGCCCTTCCAGTAGGCCCGCGGCGATCGAGTCCGGACGCTCCGAGTTATACAGCATCGGGAACGGAGTGAATGTCTCGTCCTGAATCAGCTCCTCGATGTTGCCACTCTCCAGGATTCCGTCGATATCGATTCGGTCCAGCCGGGTTCGGACCTCTTGAACAATTTGTTCACCGACGATGCCGTTGATATACATGAACCCGACCGTCGTCCGCGAAAATCTGCCGATCGTCCTCGTTTCCAGCCACAGCTGGGGGGTCTTCAGACGTTTGCGGATCAGCGCAACATTCGTGCCGAAGCTTTCCGTAAAGCCATCGCGCGGCCCCCGGACGACGGATTGAGACATAGGCTCTTCCACGCCCCGGGATTCGCCTCCCTTGGTTTTGAATGAGAGAGCGGAAGCTTGTCCTTCCAGGATGACGACGGCATCACCGGATAAGATGGAATCGTAGATGCCGGGATAATCCGTGATGTTCTTGAACTCGCCCACCGCAGCCATATAATTGCGAAGGAATTCGGGCGCCGGACTCGGACGCTGCGAAAGCTCCTGCTGAATCGCCGGGCCGTTTTGTATTAAGGACTTCTTGACAAATTCCTGAAGAGCTGTCGTATCGGTCAGACCATCCATATAAATCAATCCGATGTAAACTGGTTGGGCGGGAACGGCTGCCACACAAACTTTTTCCGTTACCAAATCCTTGCTGCGGCCCATAACGCGGCTGATTTCTTCAAATATGGCGTCCAGCCGGGAATGAAGCGGTTCCGGCTGAGTGGGCTGCGAGAGGGCGGCACCTACGGACTGCCGGCGGGAGCGGTTCATGATGAGCCGTAATGTTTTTCCCCATAATTGCATGACTTACATCACCTAAAATTTACTTTTAACGTTATCCTTTCCAATGGAGGCAAGTTGTATGAGGAGATGATTATAAAATCTGTGGAATGGCAGACAGATCGGCCGTTTGGTGACAAAACCTGTGCAATAATGAGATAACGGCCCGATTCCACACAAATGTATTCGTTAGCGTAGTCTATTTTTAACCGAGTTTAGAATCAAGCAAAATGTAAAGAATGAAAGTAATAACGAAAATTTACACGGAGGTGCAGCCTCGGTAAGAGGCAATGTGTACAATGAATCTTACACTGGCTGGAATTCTTTTGTTTCTTGCCTTGCGTTACGCAAAGTGGTCCAAGTGGCAAGAGTTTTACCCCACGATTCTCTATATGGTGGTGCTCAACCTGCTTTACAGCTTTATCGTAAAAGCTAGCCCCCTTTGGTTGTACAAGTCCTCGCTCATTCCCCAAGGGCTACTGGACATCATTATTATCTTTATCGTAGAAACTTCCATGACCATTTTGTTTTTATCCTACCACCCACTTCAGTGGAGGCGCATATTTCTGTACTGGGCATCTTGGATAATTGTCTTTTCTGCCATCGAGTACATTTTTTTCCTGACCGACCGCATGGATTATTTTAGGGGATGGAACATGGGGTGGAGTGTGATTTTTTACATCATCATGTTTCCAATGATTTTTCTCCACTACAAAAACCCGCCTGTAGCACTTTTACTTTCGATTCCTTTTACGCTTGGTTTCATGTGGATCTTTGATTATTTGTAATCCGTTCACCGCATATTGAGAGGTACTTTAGTAATTTTCAGAGGACATAGAACTTTGATTATTACCAATTATGGAAATATAATCCCATTGGTTTGTTCGCGATTCGAATCAGCTTCTTTTTTTTCTATTAAATGTGGTCATCAATGATGATTTGCAGGGATTTTTCTGCGGACTTGACCATTTAGCATCGTGAAATCGGAGTTCCTATGCCTGAAAGAGTTAGAAAGTGTTGAGCAATTCAAACAAGAACTAGCCAAATATATCGATTACAACATTTACAAACATCTCAAGACAAAGTTAAAAGGCATGAGTCCGGAACAATACCGAGCTCATGTCCAACGATGGTGTTTACGCGACACCAACCTCGTTTTTTATTAATGAATAGCATCAAACGCTCGCCTGACTTTTCTTGCGAAAATAAGAGGTCTCTCATCTGCTTCAATATTAACTTAAATCAAGCGGGTTTGCTCGAATAGCCATTCGTTATGGACAGAAGTAACTTTTATTCCTTTCAAAATAATTATCAGACCCTCGTATCGAGTGAGAGGCCTCCGTTAAGGCTAAACGGAGATATTTGTTGCCTTTGCGGGTCTTCGAGGGTTTTCGTTTTCCTGCACTTTGGTTATGTCCTGGAACGAGGCCAACCCACGAGCAGAGGTGGGCGGAGCTTGGGAATCGAGAACGAATATCGGTCCCAATTTCAGCTAGAATCTGTTCAGCTGTTCTCCTTGCGATGCCCGGGATGCTGGCCAGTCGATCCAGGTCTGCTTGAAAAGGGGGGAGCCGGTTGGCAACCTCCATATCCAAAGCAGCAATTTGTTCATTCAGGAAATCGATGTGCGTGAGCATGGTTTTTAGCATAAGCCGTTGGTGAATGCTCATTGTTTATAGAAACCATATCCTTTATTTCATATCATCACAAAAACAGACCCTTCCGGGTCCGCTGTGCTGGAATAAAAGGATAATCATTCTTTATATTTTCCCGGAGTAACTCCCTCATACTTTTTAAAACTACGTATCAACGCATTGCTGTTTAAATACCCTACTTTGACAGCTGCGTCAGAGATATTGAGTTTTTCGTCCCTTAATAATACTTTCGCTTTTTCCAGCCTTACCTTATTGATATAATCCGGCAAGGTTTCTCCGGTTTGTTCTTTGAAGAGCTTTGACATATAGCTTGGAGTAATTCCCAGATTTTCTGCAATCATCGCTACATTTAAGGTAACTTCTCCATAGTGACTGTTAACAAACTCGATAATACTCCTGCTCAATTCGTAGGATCGATTACCGGTTTTTGACTGAATGAGTTTACATACCGATGACAGTGTATTGGTAATCTCCACCTGCAACTCAGCTACGGTTTCACATTCAAACAATTTTTCCACCGGTTCATCAGCAGATATTTCTTTTACTGTTTTTACGACCGTACTTGCAAGATCAAACATAAAATACCTTGTCATTTCAGCAGTGGGAGTGCCGTCAATAAAGTTGGAGCGAATAATGTCATCAAGTAATTGCTTTCCTTTTTCAAACTCTCCGGATTTGATGCAATTCACTAATTTTTGCTCTTTTTCAAGAGGGTAGAAATAATCTCTGACATTATTTTTCACACTTTGGAAGCTGATGATCTTTCCGTTACCGGCAATCATTTTGTATTCCAGTGCTTCTACAGCTTCCTGATATGCTTCCTGCATGCCATGGATACCCGTGTGAGCATCGCTGATAGAAACTGTAAGGGTCATATTGTAATATTTTCTAAAAAAGCCTTGCAGCTCTTCTGTAATGTTTACCAATTCCTGCACATGATCTACCGCTTCAGGATCCCGCAGGTTTACTAGGAATACTATTTTCTCATCAATCTCTGTAACAAAATTCTTATACCTTTTTCCCAAGAGCTCCTCAAAAACATTGGTGATCACAAAGCTAGGGAGCTTTGACTTCGCTTCAAAATCATCTCCAATCCCTAAGGAAATAAGCTTGCCCTTATCTTCTATGGATAGGAGCACTACTATAAATTCACCGGATAAAAACTGCATGTCAAGAGCGTAAAATGCATTGTGATGTACAGATATATTGCCAAACTTCCCTTTTAAAAGCTTTTGCAGAAAATCCGCTCTCACAACACTGCTTTGCTGTTTAAGTTTAAGGTTGATTTTTTCCTTTTCTTGAAGAGCATCCTGGATTGCCTCATAAATAAACTGATATTCATTACTGGATCTGTCATACGAGTTCTTTATTTTCCCATTTTGGACGATACGGATGAGATTACGAACCGGATTATAATTACGCCATGTAAGTAAAACCGATACAGCTCCTCCAAAAATTAAACATAGTATAATGCTTGCAATCATTAATTTTTCTGTAAACTCACTTTTTTCCATAACAATCTCTCGCCGAACAATGGAAACATACTTTAGCTTGGATACATCGGATTTAGTATAGGATATGATTAACGAATCTTTTCCTTGTCCTTTAACCAGCATATTATCACTATCGCTCAGCTCATTCACCTGTAAGATGTCTGATAAATGAAAAGAAGAAGTCGACGCAAGAATGTTGTTCTCTTCGTCTAAAATAAAGATACTTCCATACTGCGCCGATTGTATATTTTGAATCATTTCAGTAAATCGTTCTCTATTAAACAGGATGACGATTGTGGCAAGAGACTTCTCCGAATTTGATATTGGGATTGAACGCATGTAAGTGAGCGCTCCGGAATCCTCATTTGAGTTTGTCTTATTGCCTATTGAGAGATATCTGCCGCTGTACGCATTTTGAAGAGTACCTATCCATTGTTCATACCTTATGTCATTATTGACAAGAATAGAGTACATATATTTACTCCTTGAAGCTGCTGTTGAAGAAATCACAGCATCCAAATTTTTAAGGTACACATAAAAATTATCTATGTAGCCATTCGCGATATTCATCCTTTTGAAATCTTTTACTATCTGAGAAACCTCATACTGTTTGTTATTCCAGTTCGTTTCCTGCGAAGTGGCTAGCAATTGAATATCCGGGTTAAAGGCAATATCAAAACTTAAGCGCTCAGCATCCTTTAAGATGTTGTCCATATTCAGCTGAACTTGTTTCAGCATAGCAAGATGTGCCCTGTTTGTTTCTTGCTCAATGGTCCTTACAGTAACAAAATAAACGATTCCAGTGAAAATGATAGGAATTAACAGAATCAATATATAAGATAAAATTTGGGTGAAAATGATACTATTTCTAGTGTTCAAAATTCTCTTTACGTTCATGAGATCCCCTCTTTATTATGATTAGGGTAACAAAATTTCGCACGGAGGAGGGTACCCGGATCTTCACCCACATTCGAAGGTTCGTCTCCACGCTCCGCAAGCAGGGATTACCGATCCTGGAGAGCCTACGTTCCTAAATATTATACTACAATACACTACGAATGAAATTCCACAATTTTCCCGCAGGCTTTATAAGACCATCTATGGCCTACAACTTGGAGCATGCCCGTCCTGTGCTGCTGGACCGGTGGCACTCCGGCAATTCCGCGGGAAGCAGACATCGTCAGGTGTTGCACCGTTTTTTTGTTTTTGATGATGATTTGCTCATATTTGATATTGGTTTTGGGAATTTTGAATATGCATTCTATTGGATTGAGATTGATCTATTGCGGATAGAAATACTACACTGGCTCTAGCAATTGCTGATGTTTGTGACAATGGCGGAGCCATGCTACGTTTCCCGGAAGCATCAGAAAATAGGGGAAAGGAGGATTTGCTGGAGTTTTAATTAGGAAAATAAATTATGAAATGGAGTAGTGAACATGGATAAAAGTAAGAAAACGTTGTTTGTGTCCCTTTTATTGGTTTTATCCTTGCTGTTCAGTTTGATGCCTGCAGCTTCATTCGCTGCCACCCAGTCTATGGTACCTGTGTATCTCTTATCTGACAATTTTGAAAACGCTTCAAAAGCAAATTGGGCTGTTGAGGGCGGAACCTGGGGGACTTATATGAATGAAGGAAACGGGGCTTACAGGCAAAGCAGTCTGTCAGGCTCTGCTCAAAGCATAGCAGGAGAACCCTCTTGGACAAACTATTCATTTCGTGCCGATGTAAATGTAGAGGCATTGGACTGCTATACAATCAATTCTGTACATCTCATGGCAAGGTTTATCGATCATGACAACTATTATGAGCTCGCATATACTTCTTCTGACCAAACACTCGCTCTGAGGAAGAAAGAAGCCGGTACATGGATCGTGCTGCAATCCATATCCAATCCACTGATGAATGATACAGAGTATAATCTGAAAATCCTTGTTAACGGTAGTACGATAGAAGGATTCGTAAACGGTGAACGAAAGCTTTCCGTGTCCGATGAATCCTTTACAACGGGCAAAGTCGGATTTGCTACTTTCAATCAATCTGCAAAGTTTGATAACGCTGTTGTAGCCCCCCCTTCAATTCCGGTATACGAAGCTGAAGACGCTGAATTGGTTAATGCGAAGGTCGATAACAACAAGAACAATGGAGATTTTCAAGGAAGCGGATTTGTAGATTTCCATGCCAAACCCGGCGGTTCTATAACATGGACAGTGAATGTACCTGTCGCAGGAACCTACTTATTAGAAATCAGATACTCCAACGACAAAAATACTAAGAGCGAGAGACCTCTTATAGTGGAAGTTAATGGTATCCAGGACACAGACCCTCTTCCTTTCCCTGCAACAGCTAATTGGAAAACGTGGAAAAGGGTTCATAGAACGGCTACTCTTCAGGCAGGCAATAACACCATAAAACTGACAACCACCGTCAATGAAGGCCCTAATCTTGACAATTTGAGGCTTTATCAAGGTACAGATGCTGTGAGGGCAACGGCTGTAACCGTTGATTATTCCGAAGACTGGGGAGAAGCCACTCAATTGGCAAGCGGTTTCCTGCATGGGATTGGGAAAATTGATCCAGCCCAGAAGTTAATTGATCCGTTAACCGTGAGGACGGTCAGGGGTGCTACCTACCATGAGCGGCTGCCGAGCCTGTTTGACCCTGCTACCTATAACCGTGTCAAGGCTACAGGAGCAAAAATCATGATCAATGCGTATCATGGTTTTCAATTTGATGACGGTAAAACAAAGTGGCCCGGAAGACCCGTAAATGACAGACCTTTCACGACCTATGAGGAATGGGAAGACTATGTACGGAAGCTTCTGGATGAAGCTAAAGAAAAGAATTATGATATACATTCATGGATCACATGGAATGAGCCTAATATTCAATGGAAAGACCGTATGGAGTACTACAATGAGACACACAAAAGGGCTTATAACGTCATCAAGAATTGGGATCCGCATAACAAAGTTCAGGCGCCGGAATATCTTGGATATAATTTTCAGGGTCTGAAGGACTTCCTGCTATATTGCAAAGAGAATAATGTCCTGCCAGATATATTGAGCTGGCACGAATTGTCCGGTGCTCCGTTAGACATTGAAGGACATACACTGGAGATAAAGAATTGGATGCTTGAAAACGGGATCACTCCAATGCCATTGGCAATTACCGAATATCAAGGGCCATGGGAGCTTAGCGACATCAACCAGGGTTATGATCCCGGATTGTCAGTCAACTACATCGCTAGGCTGGAGAGATCAGAGCAGAACGGTCTGCTTTATGCCCTGAAAGGAAATACTCAATGGCAAGGTGATAATCCTGACTTCAGAGCAGGTTTGGACGAATTGGCGGATTCCGCCACACTGTCCGAGCCTACAAGCCGCTGGTATCTGTATTACTGGTATGGCCATGCTACGGGCAGAAAGGTAAAAACCATCCAGAACAAAGAACAGGTGGAGGCTTTCGCGACCAGCGACAGCGAAGCGAAACGATCCATCATCCTTCTGGGGAATCCCGATAATACGATTCGTTACGATACACCGTTAACCCTGAAGGATATCCCGGCTTACCTGCAGAATGCCGGAAAGGTTCATATCAGAGTTGAATCTGTAGAGAATACAAAAACAAAAAATGGTAAAGAACAGCAGGGAACAAAAATTGAATTGGAAGGCAATTATGCGGTTATCGATAACGCCCTAACTATCGCTTTACCAACGATGGGAACCGATACGGCATATATCGTGAAAGTAACTCCCGGTACTACCTATGAGTACCAGGCAGAATCCCTTTCCCAAACGAATTCGGGAGCTAACTACGGTACAGTTTCAGAAGCTCCGGCATCAGGGGGATCTGCAGCGATATATGAAGCCAATGCTGTAGGCGACTGGGTAAAGTACACAATCCATGTACCGTCGGCAGGAACATATAATTTAAAGGCATTACTCAAAAAGGACGATGACAAAGGTATATCTCAGCTTTATGTGAATGGAGCGGCAACGGGGAATACAGTTGATGAATACGGACCATTCCTCTACACGGATGTAGATTATGGAGACTTGACTTTCTCTCAAGCAGGCGACCATACGCTGGAATTCAGGATCACGGGTAAAAATGATTTGAGCTCAAGCTATAGCCTTGCATTTGATAAGTTTATATTAACCCTGGTAGCGCCTATTTCGGGTTCTCCCACCCACACAGTGACAGGAGCCGTATACGCTAAAGACTCAACCATCCCGATTGACGCGGCCCGGGTAACCATTGGAGGAAGCACTTATAATACGAATGGACAAGGGAAATTCGCTGCAAGCCTGGTGAACGGTTCATACGACTTAACCGTCCAAAAAGCCGTCTTTAAGCCGTACACAACGACCGTTGATATGAACGGACATGATGTGGATTTGGGCATCATCGAACTCACTCCGGAGACTGTATCCCCTACGGCATATCATATCTCCGGAACGATCGGGGGACTTACTGCCTCCAGTGTTGTAACGATTAGTATTCTAGACAGAACCAATACGGTAACTTCGGCAACCTATACTGTTCCTGCCGGTCGAACGACGGTAGACTATATGCTTACGCTTAACCAACCGGGCAATTATACGATCCAGGCTTCCGGCTCCGGTTATGTGAGCAAATCTATCTCGGTCACGGTCACCGGCGACAGCGGTAACAATAACATGACGTTGACCAAAACTTCCTCCGGCGATGGTTCCTCCGATGATAACGATGATGATACCTCTGGAGATGGAGACTCCTCCCATGGTGGCAATGGTTCTGGCTCTACCGGCTATACCGGAAGCGGCAGCACCGGAACTGGAAACACAGGAACTGCAACAGGTGGGAGTACCGTTCCCCCAACAACCAAATTCAATGATGTCGGAGCAAGCTATTCCTGGGCACAATCTGCAATCGAGGATTTGGCCGCAAAAGGTATCATCAAAGGAACCGGTAATGGTAACTTTGAACCAGCCCAAAATGTCACTCGTGCTGACTTTATTACTATGATCGTTCGGGCATTGGGGCTGAAGGCTGAATTCGCTACAAACTTTGAGGATATCAGCAAGGCAGCCTACTATTATGATGCGGTAGGTATTGCAAAAGCCCTCGGTATTGTACAAGGCGTGGATGACAACCATTTCGGTGCTCAAAACCCGATCACAAGACAGGATATAATGGTCATAGTCAATCGAGCATTGAAAGTAACTGGAAAAAGCTTGGAGCGTGCATCGCTTGACAACATCAGCGGATATACCGATGTATCCCTGTTGAGTGATTATGCTGCAGCTGCGGTTGCTGAACTGATTCACAGCGGCATTATTCAAGGCAGCAACAACGAGATAAACCCCCTAGGAACGGCTACAAGAGCGGAAACCGCAGTTGTTATTTATAGGCTTCTTCAAAAGTAACTGTGTATGAAGGTGGGACAAGGCATCACTTGTCCCATCTACCTCGTGAAAGCCGAGAGCTATAAAATTCCAGGGAGGATTGCATATGATCAGGAAAAGATTCAGGCATCTGCTGCTCTATCTCGCAGTGCTGCTGATGCTGCCGCAATGGTTTGGAGCAGCTGCGGCTGCAGAGCCGACGACAGATACGACACATTCGATATCGGCATCGACAACAGGGGGGTCAGAAGTGTCCAATTTCTACAATACTATCCTTCAGAACGGAGCCGATCCTTATGCTTACAAGCACACGGACGGCTATTACTACTATACCCATACAACTGGCGGGAATGTCACACTCTGGAGATCGAAGACGCTCACCGGTATTGATGCAGGCGATAAGGTAGTTGTCTGGAGAGCGGTGCCGGGTACCATGTACAGTTCCAATGTGTGGGCACCGGAAATTCACTATCTCCAAGATGCCGATGGCCAGTACAAATGGTATATTTACTTCTCACCCGACAACGGAGAAGGAAAAAATCACCGCATGTACGTGCTGGAGAACGCCAATGCTGATCCGATGAGCGGAGAATGGAAACTCATAGGGAAAATTACCGATTCTACCGACCGCTGGGCGATCGACGGCACGGTTCTGACGGTACATGATCAACACTATTTCATCTGGTCTGGCTGGGCAAGTGATCAGTCGGGGCAAGGCCAGAATTTATACATTGCCAAAATGAGCGATCCCAAAACCATCAGCTCGGAACGGCTGCAGCTTTCAATGCCTGAGTATGCTTGGGAGAATACCCCGGGCAAGATCAATGAGGGTCCCCAAATCACGATAAAGGGCGACACCATCAACCTGGTCTACTCTGCAAATGGTAGCTGGACAGACTACTATTGCCTCGGATTGATCACGGCCAAGATTGGCACTGACTTGATGGATCCCAATTCTTGGACGAAACGGGACAAGCCAATCTTCTCCAGCGCCAACGGAGTTGTCGGCCCGGGCCACCACAGTCTCACCACTTCTCCCGACGGAACTGAAGACTGGATTGTCTACCACGGCGCCCGCTGGGTTGGCGCAGGCTGGAACCGCAGTATACGCACTCAGAAGTTCACTTGGAATGAGGATGGAACGCCGAACCTTGGAGAGCCCGTCGAGCCGAATAAACCGATTGCCATCCCTTCAGGTGAGCCGGTGCGGAAGCGCTATGAGGCGGAAGCCGCCCTGTTGGTGAAAGAACCTAACGGCAGTACCGGCCCCGCTGTCCGGTCGGAGATCACCGCTTCCGGCGGAATGAAGATCACCAACATCTCGAACACCAATGATTATGTCCAGTTTACAGTCGACGTGCCGGTGACGGGATTTTATATGCTGTCTGTGCGTAATGCCAACGGCTCGTTGAGCGGAACAGCTGCAACCCAAATATTGTCGGTCAACGGAAGCTCCGGCATCAAATTGAACATCATCTATTCCGGCTGGAATTGTTGGGGAATCTCCACAGAGAAAGTCCTCCTCAAGCAAGGCGACAATACCGTCCGCTTCTCGGCAGACACCAACCTTGCCGAAATTGACAGTATAGATGTATTCGAGCTTGATGCCGCACCGACAATTTTATTCGAATCTCCAGGGTATACGCTGGGGTTGGATGAAAGTCGCAGTTTGCCTGTGTATACGGTAACAGGCACTACCTATTCCCCTGTGGAGAGCGGAGTATCCTTCTCTTCTTCAAATACAGCAGTCGTAGCTATTGATGGGGATATAGTTAAGGGGGTAGGGGCGGGCAGCGCCACGATCACCGCAACATATAACGGGAAAAAGGCTACGGCCACGGTTGCCGTTGCCACTGAACCTAAATCTCTGCAGTCCATTGCTATCAGCGGATTAAACAACACCCTGACCAGCGGGATGAAAAGGCAACTGCAGTTAACAGCACGCTACAACACCTATGAAGCTCAGGATGTGACGGCTGGCGCCACGTACTTCAGCAGCAACCCCGACGTGGCTAAGGTTACGGTCACCGGCCGGGTATATGACACTAAACCAGGGGATACGGTGATTAATGCCGCATACGGCGGTAAGGAAGCAAAGTTCAACTTGACGGTAACTCCTGATTCGTCTCAGGTTCCTCAGGTTCTTTCTCAAGTAAAGACTCCTTCCGGAGTGACACCTAGGCTGCCCGGCGTTGTTGATGTCGTCTACAAGGAGGAGAGAGTCACTTCCGGGGTCAGCTGGAAGCTGGAAGGAATTCACTTCAATTCACTAGGCACTCTTCAGGTACCTGTCATATTGACACTAAATGGAGAGAAGATTCCTGCTGTCGCTTCCGTGGAGGTTATCTCGGGATTGGGGCTTGATGAAATCGTGAATCAAGTTAAGAGCAGGATAGACAGTTCCTCATACCCTCTAGACAAAGGTTTGGGAAGCTATAGTCAAGCGGTGTATAACGCCTTCCTGGCTCAGTTGAACCATGCGGAGGAACTTTCCGCAGACGCCAACCTGACAGAAGCGCAGCTTAACCAGGCACAGAGCGCCCTTGCTCAGGCGGAAGCAGATCTGTTAGGTTCATTCAACGGTACACAGAATGGCGTGTTCTATAACGCTTACAGGGATTTCTCCGACGATGAGACGGGCAAGTACCCGTTCGGGATTACAGTCGAAGCCCTAACCAAGGGCTCTACCGCCACTGTGCAGGAAGAGGGCGGGAATAAATTCCTGCGACTGGTCACACCCGCTACTACGGAACCTAAGGCAAACCTGTTCTTGCCATTTGCAGGCGAGGCGAAGGCTGAAGCGGATCAGCGCATCGTTATTGAATATCGCGCAAGATTAAAAGCCGGCACCGGGTACTTCAATGGCGCCATGGTGAGAAATGACAGTGGTGCGAGCAATTTTTCCGTGGTCACGGCGTTTGATAAGGGTAACATTTTAGTACAGAAGGGGCCTTCTAATAAGGTACCAGTCCAATCCGCTTCACTCAATACATGGTATAAAATCAAGATGGTGGTCAACTGGGGGGCCAAGACCTATACCGTCTATATTGATGATGTTGAGGTGGCCACTGACTATAACTTCCGTCACACAGGCGGCACTAAGCTGATTGGCCAGGTGTTGGGCATTGACAAATTCGCCAATGCCTCCATCGACTTCGATGATTTTAAAGTTATGGTTGCGGGAGGAGCGAAGGTTGCGCCCGAAGGACTTGGACATATCAATGAGACAGCGGTTAACGCCAAAGATGGATGCATTACCGGCGTCAATGCATACATGGAATGGTCCGCCGACAGTGGGAGCGCCTGGTCGAGTGTAACAGGTGATACCATCCCAAGTCTATCACCAGGGACTTATTGGGTTCGGTACCGTGAGACCGATACCCATACAGCCAGTCCCCATGTGGAGATGACCATTGTGGCATACAAGCAGCCGAAGGTTGTCACCGAAGTAAGCCTGAATTAGACAAGCGCCCTACTGTATACCAACTCTGGGAGTTCAACAGTCCAGCTTACTGCAAAAGTGGAGCCTGCTGACGCGGATAACAAGGATATGGCATGGAGCTCGTCTACCCCTAGTGTAGCTACTGTGAATGAGGATGGTCTAGTGACGGTCCATACCGCCGGCACAGCTGTGATTAAGGTGGCCGGCGGCTTCTCTGAAACTTGCATAGTGATCGTAAGTGTGTATGTACATGACGACAGCGACGAAGATAACCAGAGTGGCGGCAGCAATTCCTCCGTTCGTGACCAAGCCTGATGAAAGTTCCGGTATAATCGAAACGGACGCACAGGGCATCAAGATTGAGAAGATTACGACACCCGCCGGAAAAATTACGGCCAAGATCAGTCTGCCCGAAGTGATGACGCAAGCAAAGGTTATGGAGCCGCCATTACCCGGGAACAGCTGATTTCGATCCTACACCGCCGGACAGCCTGCTGCGGACAACAATAGCAAGAGCAAGAGCTTTGCGGAGAGTAGCGAAATCTCCGTCTGGGCAAGCGGAGCCATGGATTGGGCCATGAAGGCGGGGGGGTCCTTAACGGCAAACCAGGGAACCTTCTGGAGCCTGCCAGTGTTGTCTCCCGGGCCGAAGTATCCGCCATACTCGCGCGCTTTATAGCTTGGCTAAGGGTTTGATAGGATAGAAAGTGAAAAACTCCTATCGGAGGATCTCTTCGATTTCCGTCATCGATTTTGTACCGTTTTTTTGTTTTAGGTGATGATTTTCGCATATTTAATATTGTCTTTGGGGATTTTGAATACGCATTCTGATGGATTGAGATTGATTCATGTGGATAGAAAAACTATACTGGCGCTAGCAATTGTTGATTCAGTGAGAATGTTTGCAGTCAGTTTACAATTGCGTGTTGCATAAACATGAAACTTAAGGGGAGAAAAAAAGTTGAAAAGTAAAAAGGTTTTTACCAAGATTACTACCGGTTCCCTCTTGATAGCGCTTTTGTCATCTGCGGTGATGACAGGATGTGGAGGAGATGAAAAAGGGGCTGAACCAACTAATCCGACTCCGACTGATACCGCAATAAAATTACCTTTTGAGAAACCAGTAAAATTTCGTGTCTGGGAGCCCTTGCCGAGTACTGCTCTTGCTGTTATGAAAAATTATGCAGAGTCAGAACTGAATAAAGAATTGCAGAAGAGACTGAATGTTACACTTGAATTTATCCATCCTACAGAAGGCTCGGCAAAAGAGCAGTTTAATCTTATGATTGCGTCCGGGGATATACCTGATTTCATTGTGGGCACCTTTGGAGACTATCCGGGAGGAAGAGAAAAAGCCTTCGAAGATGGAATACTGGTTGACATAAAGAAAGAAATCCCCAAGTATGCACCGGATCTTGCCAAAATCTATGAAGCCTATCCTGATTTATTAATGGATGTAGAGACAGAGGATGGAAAGCAATTTTATTTCCCCTTCCTCAAAGGTCATGAGAGTATATATACTTACTTTGGAGGCTATTTGCGTAAGGATTGGCTGACGGAGTTAGGCTTACCAGTGCCAGAAACCATTGACGAATTGTATACGGTATTGAAAGCTTTCAAAGAAAAGAAGGGTGCAACGGCACCTTTTACCGGAAGTGTCGGAAATATTAAAGGAACCTACTTTACCGGAGCATGGGGGATTAATCAAGATCACTTCATTGAGAATGGTAAGGTCGTATACGGGGCGATTGACCCAAGGTTTAAAGAATATGCCAAGACCATGGTGAAATGGTATAAGGAAGGTATCTTAGACCCCGAATTGGCTACGAATAATTCTAAAACGATCGATGCCAAAATTACCGGAAATCAAGCCGGTGCAACAGTTGGAAACACCGGTTCAGGTCTTGGTAAATATTTGCCGCTGATGAGTAAAAAGGACCCCAAATTTGACTTGGTCGCCATGCCGTATCTCGTCCTTAACAAGGGAGACTTCAATCCCTTTATGGCGAAGGATGGACCTACCACCGGCGGTGGCGCCTGGAATGTTACCAGCACAGCTAAGAAGAACCTGAAGGAAGCGCTCGCATTTCTGAATTATGGCTATACGAAGGAAGGCTCCATGCTCTATAACTTCGGTATAGAGGGCGTGAGCTATAAGATGGAAAACGGATATCCCAAATATACGGAGCTGGTTACGAATAATCCCAACGGACAGCCCATCGCAACCATGGGACAGGTTTACGCCCGCGCCTTTAAAGACGGACCCTTTGTACAGGATCGAAGGTATTTTGAGCAGTACATGGCGTTACCCCAGCAACAAGAGTCACTAAAAACCTGGACAAAATATGCAAAGCAGGTTACTAAAGCTAATAAGAGCTATAGAGGAACCTTGACACCGGATGAAGTTTCTCAAACCACTACCAAACAAAATGAAATTAATACGTATAAGGATGAAATGTTCCTGAAGTGGCTTATGGGAAAAGAGGATGTGGATGCTACTTGGGATAAGTATGTGGAGCAAATCAAAAAGCTGGGTATTGAGGATATCAACAAAGTTAGACAGGGTGCCTATGATCGGTACATTAAAAAATTCCCGCAAGCATTAAATCCGCAATCGTTTAATATCAGTGACATCTTTGATAAGTAGCATGATTGAAATGGGGGAAGAAATTCCCCCATCTCACAATACAGGGAGGTTCCAATAGTGCCAGAAGTAAGGATGCAGCCGCAACAATTGATATACAAAAAGCCAAGCCTCATTCAGGCAATAAAAAAAGATTATAAAAAAAATAAATGGTTGATATTGATGGCCCTGCCCGTAGTAGCCTGGTATATCTTGTTTCACTACGTTCCAATGTATGGGGTCATCATCGCGTTTAAACAATTTAGCCCCGTAAAAGGAATCTGGGACAGTAACTGGGTAGGACTCAAACATTTCCATGATTTCTTTAACAGTATCTCCGCATGGAGAGTCATCCGAAATACCTTATTAATCAATTTCTATCAGCTTATCTTTGCTTTTCCGGCACCCATTATTCTGGCGTTATTGCTTAATGAAATCAAAAGTAAATATTTTAAAAAGACAATCCAAACCGTTACCTATTTACCGCACTTTGTTTCAACGGTGGTTATCTGTGGCATGATTATCGACTTTTTCGCAAAAAGCGGCCTGATTAATGATATTATTGCTTATTTTGGAGGCTCCCGAACCATCTTCCTTGTGGAAGCAGGATGGTTTAGGACAATTTATGTAGGTACAGGCATCTGGCAGGGCGTAGGTTGGGGGTCGATTATCTATCTCGCTGCCCTCACCGCTATTGACACGGAGCTATATGAGGCGGTAACCATCGACGGAGCAGGAAGGTGGAAACAGTTTGTTCATATCACTCTACCGGGAATTGCCCCCACAATCGTGATCCTATTAATTATGAATATTGGCAATATGATGAGTGAAGGATATGAAAAAATCATATTGCTTTATAATCCTAGTACTTATGAAACAGCGGATATCATTTCATCCTATGTGTACCGGCGTGGATTGGTGGAGGCAAATTACAGTTTCAGTGCAGCAGTGGGACTATTTAACTCTATAGTGAATCTGATTTTAATCGTAACAGCAAACTATGTTAGCCGGAAGGTTAATGAAACCAGTCTTTGGTAAGGAGTGGAAGGTATGGTCGTCAAAAAGACAGTTGGGGATTACATTTTCGATTCGGTGAATCTTATTATATTAGCAGCATTGGCTGTGATAACGGCCTATCCGTTTGTTTATGTTATTTTTGCCTCTTTGAGCAGTGCAGATGAGCTTACAGCCCATAGCGGCTTACTCCTAAAGCCATTAAATTTGAGCCTAGAGGCGTATAAAGCTGTGTTAAAAAACCCGATCATTTACTCCGGGTATATGAATACACTCTTTATTGTCGTGGTGGGAACGGCCTACAATATTATTATGACATCCATGGGAGCTTTTGTTCTTTCCAGGAAAGATTTTTTCTGGAGAAAGCCGATTACCATCATGATTGTGTTCACCATGTTTTTCGGTGGTGGGCTGATTCCCAATTTCTTGTTAGTCAAGAGTCTCGGTTTAATGGATTCAATATGGGCTTTGATCATTCCCGGAGCAATCGGAACCTGGAATCTGATTATCATGAGAACGGCGTTCCAGGGAATTCCGGACAGTTTGGTAGAATCAGCCCATATAGATGGTGCACATGATTTCATCATACTATTTAAAATCATTTTGCCACTGGCTTTGCCAACCATTGCCGTTATGGTGTTGTATTATGGGGTAGGCCACTGGAATGCGTGGTTTGGGGCCATGATTTACTTAAGAAATAGAGAATTATGGCCGTTACAATTGGCGCTGAGGGAAATTCTGATTTCCAACAGTACGGATGAAATGATGTCCGGAACAGTAGCTCAGGACAGAGCAGCAATTGGGGAAACGATAAAATATGCAACAATTATGGTTGCTACACTCCCTATATTGGCGGCATATCCATTCTTGCAGAAGTATTTTGTTAAGGGAGTAATGGTTGGAGCGCTCAAAGGTTAAACTTGACAATTATAGCGAACCAGAAACTAACATGAATCGTAGAAAAATTCATAAAGGAGTTGCGACGATGAAGCCATATTTTGATGAACAGGAAAGTATTTATTCGAAGTTGTATGACCGTACAGATGAGATTCTTGAAACAGTTTCCAATGCCTACATTGGAAGAAATCCTGCACTTCCTTTTGAGTTCCGGAGTTTTTCGCGGGAAGGCTTTCTTAAGAAGAACAATGGTAGATATAACATGAATTTAGAGGAGAAGCTGCCAGAAGCCAAACTGGGCCAGTATGCTTATGTCTTTGGTCTGCTCTGGAGCAACCATGACGGGTGGACGGACTTTGGACTGAGCTGCTATGGTCCTGCTACTGTTTATTTGAACCGGGAATTTCTATATAGAGCCGATATTAATGAAGAAGTAAATCCCAATATGAATAAAGGCATTCGTGCCAAGTTGCAAAAGGGCTGGAATTCTGTATGCATTAAGTTTGTGAAGACAGCAGCAGGTTTTGGCGGGATTTTTGGTACGCTGCACACAAAATGGAATCCGATGGAGTTTGTGTCTCCATTTCAGGAAAGAAAGGGACAGGCCGGCTGGATCTATTCTGACGCAATGAATGCGGACTATTTCAGCGAAGAGCATATTCCGGAATACACAGGCCTGGAAGAGCAATCCGGCATGGTCTGGTACCCCGCGCTTTCCTGGGATGAAGAAAAAAAGAAGTTGAAACCATGCACGCGGATTTTCGGCAATCTGCCCCACAAGGTGGCTTACCTCTGGTCGGAGCTTAGCCATTCCAGCGCTAGCTCAAAGGTGTGCAGCTTGAAAGGGAGTTCCACAGGGAAGCTGAGGATGTGGCTTGATGGCAATGAGGTGTTTTCAGGAGCGCTGAAGACATCGGATATAGCGGAATTCAAGCTGGATCCGGGGAAGCATGAGGTGCTGGTGGAGCTGTGTTCCTCAGAAAATGGATGGGAGTACGGCTTTGACTTTATCATTGATGGGGAAAACGTTGCATTATCGATTCCCAGGGGTGTAAAGGGGAGCAGTGAACCATGGCTGTATCTGGGGCCTTTTGAAAAACAGCTGGAGGAACCCGCCGATAGCATCTGTTCCCTGTACCGTTTGTTTGAACAGGGGGATAGTCAATTCTTCTGGCGACAGGATCGGCCGAATACATGGGTAAGACCTTACTTGGACAATGCTTTGTTCGCCAAGTGGAATTATCCCTTGGGGGTTACGCTTTATGGGCTACTGCAGACCGGTAGGTTCTTACAGAAGCAGGGAATCCTCGATTATGCAGTGAACCATATTACAGAATGCACCCGGATCTATAAATATGCGAAATGGGATGCGGAGCAGTACGGCTATCCTTCGGTAAACAATCAACTGGTGGAAATGGATATGCTAGATGACTGCGGTTCTTTCGGCTCCGCAGTACTCGAAGCGTACAGCGACTCGCAAGATCCTCATACTCCTTATCTGGTTGAACAGATTGCGAATCATATGGAATATAAACAGGAACGGCTTGGAGACGGAGCCTTCTTTCGCATCTGCACAAACAGCTTCCAAGAAAATACGCTATGGGCTGACGACCTGTATATGAGCACCCCGTTCTTAATCCGCTATTATCGACTGACGGGGGATGCCAAATATCTGGATGACGCAGCGAGGCAATTTAACCGGTTTAAGAAGTATCTGTTTATTCCTGAATTCAAGATCATGTCCCATGTGTACGACTTTAAGCACAACAAGCCTACCAATGTCCCATGGGGCCGGGGCAACGGCTGGGTGTTCTTCTCCCTGTCGGAGTTGCTGGAGTTTATGCCGGAAACGCACGTGGAGCGGGAGGATTTGCTGACTTTCTACAATGAGCTTGCAGAAGGGTATATGGCTTTGCAGGGAACCAGCGGGCTGTGGCATCAGGTGTTGACTCATCCGGATTCCTACGAGGAAACCTCCTGCACCAGTATGTTTGTTTACGGTTTATCCAGAGGAGTCCGCCATGGCTGGATTTGGGATGACATGAAGTCAAAAGCAGTAAAGGCGGTGAACAGGGGCTGGGAAGCCCTGACGAAATATGGCATCGACCGGTTCGGGAATGTGCACGGGGTATGCCGGGGTTCCCGGTATTCCTTCACATCGGAATATTATAAGATTGAGCTGAACGCGGTGACTAATGATACCCATGGTATAGGGATTGTGTTGCTGGCGGGCATCGAAACAGGCAAATTGTCGAAATGGCTGAAACAAAAGAATTGAATGTGGTAATGCTTCTCCTCCATCCGATTTAATTGGAATTATACACCATATCACCTAAATAATAGTGTAACTTTTGAGGTGGTTAGGAGATTCCCTGGTGCCGCAGTTATCATATTTATGTTGCCGGTTGTGAAGCACACACCGCTATGATCCTTTCCACGGGATCTGGCGGTGTTTTTGCCTTTACTACATTGTGGGAGAGTGAGGAATGCCAGCGGTAACCCCGGCACGTTATACGTAATAAGTTGAGCATAACTTGTGCTCAAATAGTATTGAGGCTCCTGTCCTTTTATTACAGTGACGGGAGATGACGGTGTTGGATGGAAAAATGTTCAAGAATTGGCCAACCGTAGACTTTTCCAGTCGGAAGCTTAACGGTCTTTTGGGGTTTTGCATTGAGATATGTTAGTATCAATTGAAACGAATATGTGAAACAAAAGAGGTGGAACCAAGGGGTGAAGGCATTTCAGCGAAATTGGCAATCCTATTTCGGCTTTGTCAGTCTACGAACCAAGTTGATTACAGCGTTTATTCTATGTATACTGTTGCCAATTACCGGAGTTGGCATCTATGTCTACCAGAGCTTTGAGCAGGAGATGACTTCGCAAATTGCCAAAATGACGTCCGATCGGCTGCTGCAGGTCAACCGGAACATCGAGCGCCGCTTAAATGAGCTTTCCAACATCTCCCGAGCGATTGCCCTGGATGAACGGCTGAGGGAGGTGCTCGTTTCGCTGCCGGCAACGGACAAAGCAAAGCTGGCGTTTTCCCACTTTATGGATAAGAAATATTTGGAGGTTACGACCTCGATCGCATCGGACTCTGTCTACTTAACCCTGATAGATAATTCGGGTAGTTTATATACGAATTGGAACAGTTTTGTCACAACGAAGGAGGAGATCCGGCATGCGCCTTGGTATGCCAAAACGGTCGAAAAGAACGGCTTCATGGTTTGGACGTTGCAGCAGGATAACTTTGTCTCCCCGTCAAGCGCCAAGTTGATGACATTATCCATGCTTGTCAAGGCAGATAATCTCATAGACAATCTAGGCATGCTCACGATCAGTGAGCCGGTTACTCCATATTTGGACATACTGAATCCCGATGCGGCGTATTCGTCGAGTCTGGGGTTTATTGTTGATCGAGATGGGGCAATTTTAAGCGATGACCCAGCTCAATCGGAGAATGTATATAAATCCATTCAGCCGCTTCTTGACAACAGAGGAGATACGTTTCAGACACGTATTGGCGATAACATGTATATCATAGGGAGTTATGTAGTTCCGGTTACGGGCTGGCGTGTCGTACAGGTTGTTCCTTACCGGGATATGTTAAAAACAGTTCTTCATAACCGGAATATCGCGGTTGTGATTCTCATTGTCTGCCTAACGCTATTCGTAGGCTTGATAATCGGCCTTACTTCCATGATGATCAAACCACTAAGCGAACTTAGAAGGGTCATGAAGATGGTCGAAAGCGGTACACTCGACGTCGTCTATACGGTTAAGACGCGCGATGAAATCGGATTTTTGGGGCAAAGCTTCAATAGTATGCTGTCCGATTTGCGAAGCCGGATTCAGAATGAAATTGTTTTGGAGAAAAAGAAGGAACAAGCAAAATTGGAGGCACTGCAGGCGCAAATTACCCCGCATTTTCTGTACAATACGATGAACACTATCAAATGGATGTCCCTCATGTCCGGGAACAAACAGATTACGGAGATGCTGATGGCGCTCGGTCATTTGCTGAATACAAGCATTCACCGGGGACAAGAGGTTATCCCGCTGCACGACGAGATGGAGAATGTACAGTATTTCCTTACGATTCAAAAATACAGATTCGGCGACACGATTCAAGTTCATTACGACATTGACAAGAGTTGCCTGGATGCTCTCGTGCCCAAATTATCGCTGCAGCCGATTGTGGAAAACGTATATCAGCATGGGCTATTTATGGAAAAAAGCGGAGAAATGCATATCCGCGCTTATCGGAAGGATGAGCTGCTTCAACTGATCGTTGAGGATACCGGCACCGGGCTGACCGAAGAGCGACTGGAGGAGCTACAAGCGCAGTTAGCACAAGAACAACTCGGTCCCAGCATTGGCCTTACCAATGTGAATAAACGAATTAAGCTGATGTATGAGGGACCTTATGGATTGCAGATCGAAAGAGACTCGAAAATGCAGCTGACCCGTGTCACGATTACGCTGCCATATCGCGAAAGGGGAGGCCATGAAGGTGAAGATGGTCATAATTGATGACGAAGTTCTTGTGCGCAAAGGCGTCATCTCTAGTGTGGACTGGGAAAGCCACGAAATTGAAATTGCCGGCGAAGCGGCGGATGGCCGAAGCGGCCTGGAGCTGATCCGCACCGTACAACCGGAGCTGGTCTTGACAGATATTCGGATGCCTCATATGGACGGCTTGCAAATGATGAAAGAAGTGCGAGAAGAATTTCCACATATTCGGTTTGTCATCCTGAGCGTACTGGAGGATTTCCCGACCGTTCGCGAAGCGTTGAAGCTGGGTGCCGTGGACTATATGAATAAATTTCGCATGGATCCCGACGAGCTGCTCCAGTCGGTGCTCAAAATCAAAGCGACGCTTGTACCAAAGAATTCCGCCATAACGGCCGAAAAAGCCGATGTAGAATCGCCGTGGAAGGTGATGCGGGAGGATTGGCTTGATTGGCTACAGGGGACGCCGAATGAAGTGTATGATGGAGCCATAATATCCGGGAGCAGGCATGTCGTCGTTGTATTGGAAAGAAACCAAATTCATGCAGGGACTAGTATTAAGTACAATGAGCTACATGTACAGCTGGAAGCATTCATAGAGCAAGGTGAAGCTATCGCTTGTCTATTTATATACGAAAGCTCCTCCGGATGGACACTTTTCTTTCGCATGCCGAAAGATACTTCTTCGGAGTTTGAGATCACTTGCGCGCTTCTCGAACGCATGACGGCCATGCGGCATGCATGCGGTGACACCTTTAGCTGCGGTGTCAGCCGGGCTTTTCATCAAGCGTCGGAACGGATGGAAGCGTACCGGGAGGCGCAAGCTGCCCTCCGACTCGTATTTTACCGAGGCTATGGCGTGTACGCGTATGATTCGGATCAATCCGCATTTTCCGATCGACACTCGCAGTTTATGGAAATGGGAGATTTCAAAAAGTATTTGATTTGTTTGGAAGGGCATGACGATGAAGCGGCCGAGAAAGCGTTTCAGACGCTTTTTCCTGCAATCGTAAGAGAGGATGTAACTGTCACCGAAGTCGTTGATGCGGTTCACGCTTGGGTATCGTCTGTCATTCTGCTCCTCAAGGATTGGGACGGACAAGTTCCGGCAAGCATGCTATCGGAATCCATGTTTGAGCAAGTACACTCCCGTGGAACCTATCTCGAGCTTCGCGCTTGGTGCTACCATCTGCATCAGCTCGCTAGGGAAATGTTGGTTTCTTTCAAAAAAAATGCTAATCAACGGCCTGAAGTACAGCGAGCCATCGATTATATCAAAATCCATTATGCCGAACAGATTCGGGTACAGGACGTAGCGCATGTTGTCAATCTGAGCGAGAACTATTTCAGCAATCTGTTTACAAAGGAAGTCGGCAAAACATTTTCCCAGTATCTTCAGGAAATTCGCGTTGAGAAGGCGAAAGAGCTCCTCCGCGGCAGAAAATTGGATTGGTTTGAAGTAGGGGAGCGTGTCGGTATGGACAATCCAAAGTATTTCTCCAAAATTTTCAAAAAATACACAGGCTGTACACCGATTCAATACACGGCTTCCCGCAAATAACTTCACGATGGAACATGTAAAAATCACTTGAACTGCTGTAAAGAGTTCTATGTGATTTTTTTTCGTAGAATCGTGTCTTGGCCTCAAAGATTTGTATCCGTTTACATGTGAAACGAATTGAAAACGGTTAACTTTCAAATTATCGTATCCTTTTTTCGTGTGATTGTTGGTTTAACCCTTCCACCCCATGGGTTACGATAATAAGCGTCAAGACCACAGAACAAGTAAGCAGAAAGGGGGCAGTGTTATGAAGGCATACAATAAGGAAGCGTTTACAGGATGGTTGTTTATTATGCCGGCAATCATCGGATTCGGGCTATTGACGGTGATTCCGATTATATTTTCATTGGTCATCTCCTTTACGGACTGGAACTTTATGGAGGGACTCAAAGGTATCCGGTTTACCGGCTTTCATAATTATACAAAGATGTGGTCTGATCAGTGGTTTACGGACAGTCTTAAGAACAATTTAATTTTTGCCGTAACGACCGTTCCTTTAATCATGTTATTTTCACTGCTAACAGCTGTAGCGCTGAATCATGGCGCATTTTTCAAAACGCCGCTGCGTATGATTATTTTCATGCCTTACGTCTCGAGTATTGTTGCTGTGTCGCTGGTATGGGCGCTCTTGTACTCTCCAAGTCAAGGGCCGATTAACCAAGCGCTCCGCGGATTTGGCATCGAACATCCCCCCGGCTGGCTTTCCGATCCCAAATGGGCTTTGGTCGCCATTATCATCATGAGCGTTTGGGCGGCAATCGGCTATAATATGGTAATCTATTTGGCCGGACTACAAAGCATTCCGAAAGATTTGTATGAGGCATCCAGCATTGATGGAGCAGGTAAAGTCAGACAATTTTTCAGTGTGACGATCCCGCTTTTGTCGCCAACAACGTTTTTTGTTCTAATTACTTGCATTATTCATTCTTTCCAGGTATTTGCCGCCATCTTCATGATGACGCAGGGGGGGCCGGGTACTTCCACTTCGGTATTAACTTTCTATATTTACCAGACCGGCTTTAGCTTTTACAAAATGGGTTATGCGTCCGCGATGGCTTGGATCTTGACGCTGATTATTTTCATGGTCACGATCGTACAGTGGATTGGGCAAAAACGTTGGGTGAATTACTAGAAGGAGGAGACAAGCATGACGTGGCTCAAAAACAATGGGCTGAAGCTGTTCACGACAATATTGCTGGCGGCCGTGGCGGCTACGATGCTGTTGCCGTTTCTCTGGATGCTGTCTACATCGTTGAAAAAGCAAATCGATGTATTTCATGATCCGATGATCTGGATACCCGCCAAGATTCAATGGAATAACTATAAGGAAATTTGGTTCGGGTCCCATCCATTCGGTCTCTACTATTTCAATTCAATTAAAGTAACGGTGCTTTCGGTGATCGGCGCCGTACTGATCAGCTCTGCCACCGCTTATGGCTTTGCCCGCTTTGAATTTAAAGGCAAAAATTTTGTTTTTCTCATTTTCTTAGCAACGATGATGGTTCCTGATCAAGTGACGCTCATTCCGAGATTTATTTTATTCAATTATCTTGGTATCTATAATTCGCATTGGGCCTTGATATTGCCAGGAATCTTTACGGCGATCGGCATTTTCCTGCTTCGCCAAACTTATTTGACGATACCCGGCGATTTCTCCGAGGCGGCAAAAATTGAAGGCGCCAACCATTTTCAAATTTGGACGCGTATTTTCATCCCTTTGTCCAAACCTGCACTGGTTTCCTTGGTCATCCTTAGCTTCACATGGAACTGGAATGAGTTCGTCAATCCGCTTGTTTTTATAACGAGCAAGAAATTGTTTACTGTTCCGCTTGGCCTAACTAATTTTGTCGATGATTCCGGCACAAACTATCCGCAAATGATGGCTGCGGCAGTCAGTTCTATTTTACCCGTCATCACGGTATTTTTATTCGGTCAGCGCTGGTTTATTCAAGGAGTTGCATCCTCCGGAGTGAAAGGGTAATTCTTTTCCTTCGAACCGGTAGTCGTTCATTTTTTCCGTTTATCTAATTACACATAGAGAGAGGCAGGGTATTACAAAATGATGAATCATCAACGTATGATGGGTATTGTTCTAACAGTAAGTATCGCGGCAATGGGGCTGGCCGGTTGCGGCTCGGACCCAGCAACTGACAACGCCGGCAGTACAGGAGCTTCAGGCAAAGTCGTAAAGCTGAAGTTTTGGGGTGCAGTTCCGGAAGAGAGCGGACCGAAACAGGCTGTTGAGAACTGGAATAAAGCTCATCCTGACATTCAAGTCGAATATGTTCGGTTTGTTAATGATGAAGCCGGTAACACCAAGCTCGAAACATCGCTAATGGCAGGCAGCGAAGTCGACTTGTTCGTTAACTATCGAATGGATAAGCTGGTGAAGCGGATCAACGCTAATATGGTTGAGCCGCTGGATTCGTATATTGCCAAAGATCAGTTTGACATTAAGGATAACTTCGGTGATAAAGCGATCACAAAGTTTAATAATAAATCCTATTATATCCCGGCGATCATTTTGAACGATTTTGTTTCCATCAATAAATCTTACTTGGATGAAGCAAAGCTACTGATTCCTACGGACTGGACTTGGGATCAATATAAAGATTATGCTGTGAAGCTGACCAAAGGCCAGGGTAACGATAAGCGATGGGGTTCCTTTGTGGGTAACCTGGAGCCGAAAATCTATGAATGGATGGACAAAACGGTAAAAACCGAGCTCGGTTCGAACGCGTTTTACAAAGATGCCCAAACAAGCAATCTCGACAATCCGGTTTTCAAGTCGTACTTGGACACAATGGTCGATATGGAGCGAAACTTAAAAGTACAGCCTCCTTACGTAGAAGCCAAAACGTCCAAGATGCAGGGCACAAGCCTATTCCTTTCCGGCAAAACCGCGATGGTTTGGAATGGTACGGCAGGCATCCGCAGCATCAAAAATACGAAGGACTTCCCGCATGATTTTGTCACCGCGTTTGCTCCAACGCCAAAAATGACGGCGAACAGTAAATACATCGGCGGCGGCACAGGTTACCTAGACTTCGTTACGATCAACGCCAACTCCGAAAATAAAGAAGCAGCATGGAAATTCCTAAAATGGTACGTGACGGAAGGGAATGAACCGCTCATTTCCAGCGGACGCGTCCCGGCATGGAAAAAAGTAGACAAAGAAAAAGTAGCCAAACTAGTGCTCGGCGACAATCCCGAAAAACTGTTCGACGTTGAGTCGTTCAAGCGGGTAGCTTTCGCTGATGTAGAGTATGTCAACGATACGCAGTTCAAGAACCTTGCCGAAATTCAGAAGATTGTTGATGAGGAAGGCGAACGTGCGCTGATCGGTGAAAAAAGCACCTCGGATGCTGTTGAAAATATGAAGAAGCGTGCCGATGACATTTTGGCTAAAAATTAATGGAGGGTGTATTTAATATGAATACTTCAATTTACGACTATGAAGTCGCCGTTATCGGTGGAGGTCCTGCGGGAGTTGCAGCGGCAATTGCCTCGGCTCGCACCGGCGCAAGCACGGTTCTGATTGAGCCTAGCTCCTTTCTTGGAGGAGCCGGGACTGGCAGTTTGGTTGGTCCATGGATGACGAATTATTTTCAGGACCGTCAAGTTATCCGCGGCGTATTTCAGGATGTTGTGGATGAATTGGTTGCATATGAGGGCTCAACGGGCACAGTCAAGTGCCCATACGACAAGCCGGGTTCCACGCAGGGAACGGGCGGTTATATCACTCCGTTTGACCCTGAGATTTTGAAATTTGTTCTGAACAAGCTTGTCCTAGAGGCTGGAGTCAGGCTGTTGCTCAATACGTATGTGGATGAGGTTTATGCCAAGCACGGCAAGGTGGAAGGAATCGGCATTCGCAGTAAGTCGTCCAAAGATATCATCCGTGCCAAGCAGTATATCGATGCGACCGGCGATGGGGATATCGCGGTATCGGCTGGGGCGCGCTATGAGTACGGGCGCAGACAAGATGGATTAGCACAGCCGGTGTCTTCGCTTTTCAAAATGAGCTATGTCGATCTGGATAAGTTCATCGACTACACACTGGGGCACCGCGATGAGCTGGTCTGGGTAACGTATCCAATCCTCCCTGCAAACTTGCCGGCTCACTTTGCTAAGCGCATGGTAGCGCTTAGCGGCTTCAACCGGGTGGTTGCCGAAGCCAAAGCAAGAGGAGAGCTGCATGTAGGCCGTGAACGGCTGACCCTGTTTTCCGACTATCGCGATGGCGATGTGCTCTTTAATGCAACCCGCGTCAACCGCATTGACGGAACGAATAATCAGGAGCTGATTCGTGCAGAGATCGATCTGCGTCAGCAAGTCATGTCGGTGGTCGCGTTTGCCCGTAAATACTTGCCTGGGTTCGAGCGGGCTTCATTGGCAAGCGCAGCTTCCCGGGTAGGGGTTCGTGAGACGCGACGGATCATCGGCGATTATGTCCTGACCCAGGACGATGTACTCCACGGTGCCAAATTCGCTGACAGCATTGCCAAAGGCTGCTTCCCAGTCGACATTCATAGCCCACACGACCATACGAATGTCTGGACGGAACTCGACGATGCCTACGATATTCCGTATCGGTGTTTGCTCCCGGTTGATTTGGAAAACCTCTTCGTTGCAGGACGCTGCATCTCGGCAACGCATGAAGCGCTCGCTTCCACGAGGGTACAATCCCACTGCATGGCAATCGGGCAAGCGGCAGGCGTAGCGGCCGCCATGGCAGCGGAACAGAATGAAGACACACGCGGCATTAATGTAGGTCAGTTGCAGGAAAGGCTGCTTGCTCAAAAAGCTATCATTTAAACCGTCTCCCGTCATAAAACGATATTGCAATCTCGTGGTGAGAAAGGGACATTCGCCCCAGCCCGCAATATAGCTGGATGGGGGAAATCCTCACGTCAGGTTTGTCGGGGAAAGGTCGGTTTTCCACAGTATGGCTAAACCCCGAAAAATCTTGAGATGATGGCAGATTAGAGATGGCGCAAGGAAAACCCTGCGCCATACTTTATGTATTGGGTGAAAGGATACCTTCTGCAGTTGTTTGGCAAGAAGCTCGACGGTCAACTTGTCCGATAAGTGACGTTCGATGTATGCGAGCACGATGCTCACTTTCTCGGAGGAGGCTGATTGAATCTGGAACGGTTGCTGCTGACGCCCGGCTTGTTGAATAAAGGTACCGATCAGCTCGAGTAAAGCGGATTTCACCAATAGGAAACTGGAAGCCGGGATTGATTTTCAAAGTAGTTAATGAGTTGCCGGAATACCTCTCCACAACTCGAAGCGGGGACGGAGCGTCGACGACAACGGGAACAGCTGGAACAGGTCAGTTTCGCCGACTTTCGAGTAGAAGTGGCACCAAGTTTCCTTTGATTGCGTTTGGCCACGCAATCACATTGAATTGTGAAGCCAAGAGCTCGTCCGCAGGCTTCTAATATCACCCAGTATATTTGGAAATCGCTCATGTTCCGATCTCTTATTTGGTTTAATTTGATCTATCTTGGACAGTGATATTTTCCAAAATGATTCATTAGAACGGCTGTAATTACTATCGAAAATGATTCAGCATCCCCGGTTCGACTCCAACTAATTACTCTAAGCCGATTGAACATCCAACCTTAAATAGATAAGTCCAAAAAAATATCTAAATTTCTTCCTATTCACGAAAAATCTTCGGCACACATCACATCTTTGAAATTGCCTAAAGTAGCTTTAAGTAATTCTATACATCTCGAAAACCTATACTTTTATTGCATCAATACAATCATAAGCTTTCAAATTTGACAGAGTCATTCAGAGTTAATTGAGTATTTTCTAATTTCTGAAGAGGTTGGTTCTTTGATGAGTTATAAGATACTAATTATTGAAGACGACAATGTGGTGTGGGAAAAGATGAGTATGTATTTATTAAAAGAAGGATATCTCATAAACCGGACCTCAAAAAGTGTGGAAGGATTCACGGCTTTTTCAGAATTTGACCCACAACTGGTGATCCTCGATCTCCAACTTATCGATCATAGCATGATTGAGCTTTGTAGGAAGATACGGAAAAAAACCTATATACCCATACTGGTGGTAGTTACGAATAAGGATTCTCTTGAAAGAATTGAATACTTATCTGCAGGTGCAGATGTATATATCTATAGACATTTTAGTATTAATGAGTTAATTGCTAGAGTATCATCCTTACTGCGTCGTACTTATTGCTATCCTGATGAAGTTTTAAGAAGGGTTCATGCTATAAGTAAATCTGATTTCGAATATATTAGACTTGATGATGATCGCCGAATACTTATTATAAGAGGTTCTGAAGTCAATGTTACTTACTCAGAATATGAAATAATGAAGGTATTAGTTACAAACAAGGCACGGGTGATTACTCGCGACTTTATTATTGAAGCTTTACGGGGGATTGATTCGGCAATAAATCAACGTACTATTGATACGCACATTGCTAACTTACGAAAAAAAATCGAGTGGGAGCCAAAAAGTCCGGAAATTATTAAAACGATATGGGGTGTAGGGTATAGATACATGGGAAAATTATGATATTTATTTCTTCTTACTTACCAATTATTGCACTTGTTTCTTGTTTCATCGTAGGTTCACAATCGTTTCTAGTTTATAATCACTTCGATTCCGGCTCTGGGATGAATCAAACAAAATTGGTAGCTTTAGAGATATTGAACCTCCACACCCTTGAAAGGGTGGGATTCTTAGCTAGCTAACAGGCGCATACGTTTCCGCTTTGCCCAACTGCTAAGTTAAGGGCTAGTTCAATAGACCGTCCTAGATCAGAGCATATAGCTATCTAGGCTGACAGACTGTTACCATCTGCTACAGGTTGACGCATGATGTTGATTGCACCGATACGATCTCGATGCGCTCCGCAGGTGCATTGATACGTTCGATCTTTTGCTTTGTTTCGCTGATGAATCGTTTGTTTCTCTTGATAAACTGAAAAACAATTTTATATTAAACTAAAGGGTACACTAGTTTAATAAAGTCAGTCTAAAACCTTCCATAAGAAGCTAACTAGATTTAGTAGCTCTTATGGGAGGTTTTATTTATTATATTAAGTGAGTTAAGGCAACTGTATGAAGGTGATAAACGTATTCTGGGGTTAGTCCCAGTAGATTGAAAGCCTACGCCCTTCAGTTCAAGATGCTGGAAGGGAGCAAGGAGACCTGGATATTTCTGAGGTTACTTTGAACTTGTTGAAGGTATACTTGGCAAAACAGTCCGATTATAATCTTCTTGTCGGATTACTCGGGTGTTGCAAGGTCGCATGTTCAAACTTCATCTCTACCTTTGTTTGTGGCGGTATGTTACGATCTGAATGTCATGTAGCGGCCATACCTCTCGAAACAACTGGCTGTTCTGTTTAAATCCTCAATAAGCTCTTTAAACCTCGTATCATTAGAGAAGAGTGCATAATCTGCACGAAAGTGTGCAATCAAGACTTGTGCTCTGGATTCCCAATCCTGTATGTTCGATCCGAGTTTGGCATCCGTCAAAAGAGATCTCATCCTATGGGGTCTCTGCTTCATATTATTTGAAAATGGCGGTATTAGAAAAACTAACTCAATTGTTTTTTTCCATAGCAACAATTCCTAGTATCTTCCGATTACGAATGGCGGAGCCCTTATTACCGGCTCCAAACCAATATTATATTGCTGATCTTCTACCTTTTCCTGTTGTATCAGTCTTGCAAAAAGATGGAGATGTACACTTCTGCCTCAAAGAGGTATACCATGATGTTCCATTATTGGCAAGCTAGGTTACTTCTTCCTTCAAAGCCCCGAGGTCAGTCGTCGTCCATGGATACTAACCTACTCGCCAAAGCCTATTTTCTCGCCAAAATATGGGGTTTCGTTTCCTAAGTAGTTATGCGTCCACTCTCCGAATGTGTATGTTACATAAGAATAGGGCATATACCATATGCCCTAAGGAGTGTGACGAATATGAAGCACCTGGCAAAGCGGAAAACCGACCGAAAAAAACGTAGGCACAGACGTCTGGTACAAAAGTGGAAATGCAAAAGAACAGAAACATTCAAAAGTTCGGATACTATCAGTAAACATTGCAAAAGAAGATATAAACCAAGACGCGGCAGACCTTGCAAGAAAAATAGCCCTCGAGGATTCCGTAAAAAAAGTTGTCATGGCCTTCGGATGATTCCGACATTGCAGGAAATTAAGTCCCAACTCATCTCAATGATACAAAGGCAGGTAGGCTCAGCCGCTAGACAGGGTCTCTCGGGACCACAAGGACCCCAAGGAATTCCAGGTTCTTCAGGAGTACAAGGCCCGCAGGGAATTCAAGGGGCTACAGGTCCTCAAGGTCCCCCAGGAATCGTAACCGTTCCTAGCATAGAAGTTACCCCCTCCGTAAACCGTTATTTCTACTTCCCAAGCACCGACTTGGATTTATCGTTGCCGGTCACAATTCCCGCCGATCAATTTACGAACGATGCAGGAGAGTCACAGTCCGACTTTACCGGACTCGGCCCGAGCAGCTTTAGTAATCTTTATATAAATGGGATCGTACAACCTGGCAATTCGTACAACGTTAATAGAGCTAAATTGATCTTTTTGCCACAAAGCGAAACGATTTATGCTGGAACTCCAATTGTTCTCGAAACGGTACAACTGTTCGCGAAAATTAGCATCTAGAAATTTATGGAATTTATGCCCTCGCATTCCTCGAATCTCGTGCATTTATTAATAGAGAAGGGAGGTGATGAATAATGCCTATCGTGACACCATATCAAAATAGTAGAAGATTTACTTCCACAATCGGTGCAGGAACGGGGACAGGGGCGACATTTGCAATTGCCGCTACAGCATTCACAAACGATGCCGGCACAGCCGCAACGGCGTTTCCGGCTACTTTCAATTATTACAATCTTTATATTAACGGTCTTATGCAAACTGCTGATACGTCCTCTGTTACAACCACTACTATCACCATTCCCGGAGGCGACGTCCTGGATGGAGGGACTCCTCTTGTCGTCCAGTTCGTCGTCTCATAAGTTTGCCGCTGTTTGATCCTCTCAGAGGAAAATATGGCAAACTCATCGGCTTCACAGCGACCGGCTTCTATCCGTGATAGGAGCTGGTTCATTGTTTGAATCTAACATCGAAGGGGGACTTTTAATTCTGGAAGAAACACTTCATTTGGCTACATATTTCGATGCTGCTTTCAGTACATTGTCTAGGAGTTTTTTCTCATAACGATAAAATCCAATGCGGTCTCTCATTAAATTATGGTATGGTAAGGCGATCCTGCAGGCGTTTCGCCAGGAGAAAGCCCGTTTGGACGAATTCGAGGAGCTGAACGAGGACCGGTACCGCAACAACGTCAAGCAGTTCCGGGTATTCTCCCTTTCCTCACGCAACTTCACCGGCTTGATCGGAGCCTTGTTTACGGCAGGGACGATCTGGTATTTCGGCGGCCAATCATTGCATACGGCCATTTCGTTCGGTGTTTTTTATGCGTTTATCGATTATTTGGGCCGCTTTTTTCAACCGATCATCGGCATCTTCGATCAGCTGATGAATGCCCAAAGGGCTATTGTATCCGCCGAAAAAGTGTTTCATCTGCTCGATCTGGAAGGCAGGGAGCTGGAGGATGCTGTCGGAGCGGCGAGACCGGAAGGGCATGTTGCGTTTGACAACATTAGCTTTGCCTACAAGGAAGGGGAGCCGGTGCTTTGTAACATCACATTCGAAGCCAACAAAGGCGAGACGGTGGCTCTTTGTATGACATACAGGCTCTGGCAAAAGCTCGATCATGAACTTGCTGCTGGGCTTTTACGAGCCGACGGAAGGCGAGATTCGTATCGATGGCAAAAGCATTGCCGGAATGTCCAAGCAGCAGCTCCGTAAGCATATGGGCATCGTACTCCAGGATCCGTTCTTGTTTGCAGGGGACATCAAGTTTAACGTAAGCATGCACAACAAGGACATTGACAAGAGCAAGGTCAAGCAGGCATTGGTGGATGTCGGAGCAGCTGGCTTCATCGAGAAGCTGCCCGGCGGATACGACGAGCCAGTTGTGGAGCGCGGAAGCACGTTGTCGGCAGGCCAGCGGCAGCTGATTTCATTTGCCCGCGCGCTTGCCTTCGATCCCGCGATTCTGATTCTGGACGAGGCGACGGCCAGCATAGATATCGAGACCGAAGGCCTGATTCAGCAAGCGCTGAAAGTAGTCGGCGAAGGGCGTACGACCTTCGTTATTGCCCACCGTCTATCGACCATACGGGAGGCGGATCTGATTCTCGTCCTGCATCGCGGAGAAATCGTAGAGCGCGGCAATCATGAGCAGCTCATGCAGCTGCAGGGCCGATACTACCGGATGTATCAGCTGCAAAAGGGTGGGGAGAAGAGCACTGCAAATCGGGCGATATAGACCTACGAGGCCCTGAGGGCGATGAGAAAGCAGGCAACAGGTGAGGGGGACCTCCAGATTGCGGCGTCGGAGCGGCCAGTTGATCGTTGTTTGCTTGAAATCCTGCAAAAATAGGGACAGATCGGTCCGTGAGGCCGTTATTGACGTCGTTTTGCAGTAAAATCTTTGGAATATCGCGCAATAAGGAATACGGTCCGATCGCTAAGCGTTTTTGGGTATTTTTGCGGCAATAACGGAACCAGGTCCATTAGAGCTTCACTGGGGACCGATACATCAAAGAGCGGGAAGGCGTGTTAACACCATGCGGTCCTGCTTTTATTTTTTAATTTGCATGAAACCAATAGGGGGATTGCTTCTCCCAATAGCTGCGGAATCTTCCGTTGTGGCGGAGAAGCTCGGAGGGTGCGCCTATTTCCCTGATCATGCCGCCCTCCAGATACACAACAAGGTCCGCCTAGATTCACACTTATCTCGGGGCATGAAACAACTGGTGGAGGGACTCATAGAACCACATATCGGTTAAGAGGCGTTAAGTCTTTTAAATGTCAAGAGGTTAATACTTATTTCGCTGAAGGTTCATACAGACCTTGTTTAACAGGAGAGGTTCTAACTCATGATGGATGGGCAACAATTACACAAGTATTTGCTACTGGCTCGGTAACTCTTAATTAGATATGTGTTCTGAGGGTAGAACTATGTGCTATCGTCAGAATTATTCATTAAGGGAGGATTTTAAATGGAATGGTTTTATCAGGATAACCTAATTGAAACTCCTGTAACTGAAAGAAAAATAGAAGAAATGGATATAAGTAGAATCTCTTCAATGGAATCAGTTAATCGTATCTCATAGATTATGTTATTAAAATAAATGTAATGATAATAAGGACAAATATCACGTGGGAGTGTGGGAAGATTCTTTAAAAAACTCGTTATGAGGCGACTTGCTTAATATGGTTAGTCTCAATTTGTTTTACAAATAAGTTTTATTATAGTAGTCCGGTCAGGAGCATACCGCCCTAACCGGGCTTTCTTCGCCTTTCTTATTTAAAGTCGTCGCCTGTTAAATAGTTGTGGAAGGGACGGTCAACCCAGAACTTGTACGTACTGACGTTGACCTTCGGGTCGATTTTTTTGAAACCAGCAACGATTTCATCCGACTTGTCGTTTAGTGAGAAAGATTGTGCATAATAAGGACCCTCTGATGTGATTTGATTATTTGTAATCACATCGTAATCGTTCAGTTCGGTCAAGGAGTAATAGAGCGGCTGCCACCAGGAACCGGCGATCAGACCCACCGTATCTTCGCTGTTTTTCTTGGCGTACTTCAGCACGATTTGCTGGAATTTGGCTTTGTCCGCAGCGCTCGTGAATTCGAGGGCGATGTCATACTCCTTCGCCAAAGCGATATAGTTGCCGTTGGCCAGCTTTTTATAGCGTGTTGTACTGGACGGCGTAGGTTGCCCCCACTCGATCAGATGCACGAAAGCAGAGGTCTTCGGCTCAAACTGCACTTTGGCTTCAATCCCTTCGCTACGTAGCAAGCCGATCAACTGAATCGCGTGCTTCAGATCGGAATGACCGTACGTCAAGGATAGCGTGTCTACGAAATTGGAGCTAAAGCGCAAGTCCTTCAAATTGTAACCGGTGACGAGCCCTTGCTCCAAAGCGGCGTTGACGACTTTCTCCAGTTCAGGCGCTTCGATGATGTCCGATGTATTGTAGGCGTCGGTCAGCTTCGCATAGATATTGGGATTGGAAGTTTGGCCGATGTAGTGTTTGTACTGGCCTTGAACTTCCAGTACGTGTCCGAGAAGCTGCTCCGCCAGCCGCTTGGAAGCATTCGCGCCTTGCTTCAAGTCACCGTAAAATTCCGGATCGACGAGGCCGGTATCCTTCGCCGCAGCAATTTCCTGTGCAGCAGACAAGGAAACGAAATCGTCAACGTTGAGCATCAGCGGGGCGAGCGATTGGGAAACTTTCGGCTGCGGATAGGAATAGGCCAGTTCGGTGACGCCTGCCGCTTTCACCGCAATAAATGCGGCTTGCAGCGGCGATAGTGGTTGATCAGCCAATGTTGACGTCGAGGTCAAAATTCCTCGCTGATAAAGCGCGGCCGCCGAGGCATAGTATGGACTGCTCGTCGGTAGATCGCTGAAAGCGACGGTCGTTTTGCTGTCCGGCGCGTACTTCAGCGAGCGAGCGATAGCGTCGATAAATTCCCCGCGTGTTGGCGTTTCCGACAACGTCACATTGAATTTCTCTTGTAGGAATATGCTGTACTCGCTCAATCCTTGTTGAGTTTGTACAGGGGCGGCCTGAATGGGAGCTAGAGCTTCCGCTTGAGCATCAGCACCGAACACCGAGGGCGCTGGAACGGCAAGCAGCAAATAGGCGGACAGAGCAGTTGAGAGCAGTCCATTCGGTACGGAAATCGTCTTGAACATAATCATTCCTCCACACATGGCCAAAATGGTAAAATATAAATCCGAGTAATTATATGGGATTTTTATGAATTCTATCACCCGTCAGATAACCTGTCAATAGTGAAAACTAAGCCGAGCGAGAAGCGGAAATACCAATTTGAAAAGCAGATTGAAAACCACATTACCCTATTTTGCACATATATTGATTGGTTGAATATCAGTCAAACATTAATTTACATCAATCATGAGGTGAGAGGAAATGAACGAATACCTAGAAAACAATAAATCGGAAAGCGGGTTTATATGCTGCTGACCGATACCGGTACATTGTTCACAACGCTGATCAGATAGTTTACCGCCGCTCCGTATAACCATGCTGCAATAGACACAGAACTGAACGAATTGTTGAGCTTCGGCCGCAAGAGGCGACGAATCCTCGAGTTGCAGGGTTTGTTTAAGAAGATGTCTGTGATGGGACTTTCCGTCATTTCCCGGCATGCTCTGCACACTGCTTCGATTGAAGGTTTCCAATCAGCATCGTACCGATGTGATTCGGATCATCCGGACTTTTCAGAAGGAGAAGCCATCCTATCGGTATAATCTGATTGGATTGTTAGGAGTGCAAATGAATCTCTACTAGCATGTAACGAAATCATGTTTGGTCGAAATTATATAACAGATTAAAACTTGACCGATCAGCGGTGTGCATCAAATTGAGTGATGGACCCCCGACACCAAACGAAATTAACCTTTTCACAAGAATATTTCTTTACGTTCAATTATGCTTTGTGTTTCATACTTAATCATAGACAGTAGTCAACCGGATGTATCCGGCCTCCGTCTCAAGACGGGGCACCAACCAGTACCTCAGCCTATATGCTCTTTTGGTTAAATCGTCTATCATAAAATTAACAGAAATAAGGAATTTACATAGAAATATTATTTCAGATTGACAATTTCAATGAAACTCGCCATTAAAATAAGGAGGGATGGTTGGATCAATGTTACTTCGTTTACGCAAATCTTCAATGCAGGCGGCCTGGATGGTGTGGGAAAGAGGGTTCGATTGGATTTCACACTTTCGCGGCTCACATACATCGCACTTTGGAATTTGCAAAGTCATGATTAAGAAACACCGGGGGGAGAGCATCGTCTGTGCTGACTCCACCATCATCGATAAAGGCGATCTGGTCGGGGAACTCCATCTCAATAATGAAACGATTCTGACGCTGATCAAATCCGAAGGCTCAGACCGCGCGGCGCTCATGACGGCCCGGCTTACACGGAAATCCATGCAGCAGATCAGCGAGGCGTTCGCAAGTCAGCCGGAGTTCAGAGAGGTGAAGGCGTTAATCGGCATTACGATGCTTCATCGTGGTTTGACATATGGTCTTGGTTTCGAACAACAACCGATTAAGTCCTATCTGTTCAAACGCATTACAACGGCATATCTCCGATTATTGTTATCCGTCATGCACCCTGAAGGCAAGAAGCGGGTTGGTAGCAAGACCGAACAATTGATACCGATGATGCTGATTCACTCCAGCAGCTCGCTGAGGAACCGATTTTTGACGGTGAAGAGGCTGTCCATTCCAGAGGAATTATGTCTACCCAAATCAAGCTCCAATTAATTAAAGATACTAAGAGCGTGGTGAGTGAGTTGCTGGAGGGCGGTATGGAGTTGGAACACAGCGATTGGAAACCCATAACGACCGAGGTAATCTATTTTTCATCATTCTCTGTTACAAAGGTGGGATAGGCATTCATGGATAAAATTATGGAATTTTTACAGAACTTCGGAGCGACTGGACTTTTCATACACGCTATGCTCGATGCGATTATTTTCCCCATCCCGGCGTTTTTCCTGCAGCTTTCTTTAAGCGCGGTACAGCCGGAGTCGGCTTTATGGCTCGCTACGGTTGGCTTTGCCGGAAGTCTGCTTGGGACACCGATCGGTTATGGGATCGGCAAAGTGTCGGGAAAACATGTTTTGGGCAGTGTTATGAAAAAAAAATGGCTCGATTCGGCAAGCGCTTTATTTGCCCGCCGCGGCGAGGCCGCTATCCTGATTGGATCGTTCACTCCAATCCCGTTTAAAATATTTACAATTTTATCCGGATGCATGAATTATCCATTATGGAAGCTGCTCAGCTATGCAGCCATTGGCCGGGCGGTGAAGTTTTATGTAGTCGGTTTTCTCTTCTTTATATATGGCCGCGCGGCAGAGAATATGGTGAATCAAGTTCTCACTGTTACGCTGGTGGGCGTTGGCGTAGCGATTGCGGCAATATGGTTCTTGATACGTAAGCTGTCCGAGCGGAGGAAGATAAGGGATGAACATCAATCGGTCGAAAAAGCAGGGGATGGAGGCGGAAAGCAGGATGCAGTGGATAAGGCGAATTGATCAAACGCTGTTCTTTTGGTGCAACCATCGGCTGAGCAGTCGGGCCATGGACCGATTGTTCGGATGGATTACCCATTTGGGCGGAGCTTTGTTTACCATCGTTTGCGCAGTGTCCCTGGCATGGTTCGCCGAAGGGGAGTTCAGCAGAATTGGGTTGCAAAGCTTGATCGCACTGGCCGTTAGCCATATCGTTGCTGTCCTGATCAAGAGAAAGGTGCGCAGAGACAGGCCTTTCCGCAAGCTGGAGCAGGTGAAGGTAGGTAAATTCCCTTTGAAGGATTATTCTTTCCCATCTGGCCATACAACCGCTATTTTCGCCCTGGTTACACCTTTTATTTTGGCCTCATCACCGGCAATTATGCTTGTCTTGATTGGTCTGGCCTTGTTGGTGGCCATATCCCGGGTTTATTGGGGCTATCATTATCCGATCGATTGTGTGGCTGGTGGGATGGTCGGATTCCTAACGGCGGTGATGGTTGTTTTACTCGTGCATAGTTGAATTTCACGAGAGAGGCGATTGTTGATGAATAGCAGGAAAGCTGGGCGGACTGACGACCTCCGAAGCGCTGGCGCTTCAGCTTCCCATGCTGCTGCTGGAGCCACGTCTGGGGCAGAAAAAGGATAATGCCGATTATTTGACTCAAGCGGGAGTAGCGTATCTATGTCAGATTGACAATCTGCAGGATCAGTTTCAACTGCTGGTTCAACAGCCTTCCCTATTGGATGAAATGAGGGGGAAGGTAGGGCTGTGCAAACAGCAGAATTCCGCCAGACATGTACAAATTCTGAACATGCAGAGCGATACACAAGAAGAAAAATGGGTTTGCTCTTTGCAGCAGTATGCTTAAGCTTACTTATCACTAAGGGGGATAGAGACATTGCTTGTTAAATATTTGTTGATTGGGCTCATAGGCTTCATTAGTCTGTATATGCTAATTCCTAGTTTTGTGCCAAGAATAATCGGATTTGGTGCCTTTCGCAAGGGAACGACCAAGAACCAGGTGGCGTTCACGTTCGACGATGGGCCGCATCCGAAGTATACACCGGAATTATTGGATTTATTGCAGGATTATCAAGTGAAGGCCACATTCTTCGTGCTTGGCTCGCAGGCGGTGCTACACCCGGATCTGATCAGAAGAATGCATCGTGAAGGTCATCAGATCGGAATCCACAATTACGATCACACCTCCAACTGGCTGATGCTTCCCTGGACGGTGCGGCGTGATCATATGGAACGGACAGCAGATATTATTGAATCCATTATTGGAAAAAGGCCAGATCACTATCGCCCGCCGTGGGGGCTCATGAATGCTTTCGATTTCTTTCATCCCAAATCGTACCGCATCGTGCTTTGGTCCCTGAAGGCGGGGGACTGGCGCAGCAGAAACTGCCGCAAAAAACTGAAAGCAACGCTGCTGAACGGAATTACGGACGGATCTGTTATTTTGCTACATGACAGCGGAGATACGCCGGGAGCGGACCATCACGCGCCATATTTTATGCTTCGTGCTCTGGAGGAAGCGCTGCAGCAATTACAGGGACGCAACTTGCAATTCGTTCGTCTGGATGAAATGGCTTGACAAGTGAAATGAGGTGAAAATAGTGGGGCAGGAACCGCAAATTTTAATTATAACGGCCGATTACGGCGAAGGTCATCATCAGGTGTCCAAGACGTTGCAGCAAAGCTTGATCCGCAATGGTTATAGCCAGTTGGCGGTTGTCGACTTGTTCCGGGAAGCTTATCCTACTCTGAACAAAATCATCCGCTATCTGTACCGGAAAAGCCTGTTTGCAGCCAGCCTGGGCATTCCCTATTACGGATGGACCTACCATCTGAACAACCGGCTTCCCATGAATGGAAAGATCGCAGCCTGGATGAACAGTCTTGGCGGCGACAGGCTCAGGAAAATCGTCCTCCTGTACAAGCCGGAAGTCATCATTTATACATTCCCGTTCGGCAGCTTGCCAAGCAGCGAGGCATTATCTGCGATCCGTCCCCGTACCGCTGTTGTCATAACGGATTTTGACGTTCACCGAAGATGGCTGTTCGCCAAGCCGGATCATTATTTTGTCCCTGCCAGAGACGTGAAAGAGGCCATGGTCAGGCAGGGCGTCCCCGAGAGTCGTATTACCGTGACCGGAATTCCGGTCAGGGAGTCATTTCATGATGCGGCAATGATCGGTTTCGGCTCCAGCTCCGGCAAAGAAGCAGATGAGAATGTGATTCTGCTTATGGCTAACGTCTGCGGCACATTGCATTCGCTATCGAGGCTCATCGGGAAGTTGTTGCTCTTGTCAGGCATCCGCATTCAAGTGATTTGTGGCCGGCAGGAAGGATGGAGACGGAGGCTTGTGGAGAGTGGGGCAAATGATACAAGAGTGGAAGTATTCGGCTTCACCGATCAATTGCATGTTCTGATGAGCAGCGCCTGCTGCGTCGTCACGAAAGCGGGAGGCGTTACACTATCCGAGACGATTCGGGCCGGGGTTCCGATTTTCATCCTAAAGCCGTTTATGGGGCAGGAGAAGGAAAAAGCCCTGTATTTGCAGCGCAAAGGAGCGGCAGTCGTGGCCTTTACGATTCATGATCTGGTGTTGCAGATACAAGCGATGATCTCCTCTGAGCTGATCAAGCAGTCGATGATGAACGGGCTGCTCGCAGCAAGGCAGGAAGCGGCTGCGGACCATATTGTCCGGCATTTGTTTCCTGAGGCAAATCCCTTAAGCAGGAGTGGAATATGATGAGCGGGAGGAGCGCATTCAAGCTTGCTACTCTGACGCTGTTCACGGTGCTTTTTTGCACAGAGTTTGTCCGAAGCGCTTTCTTGTTCTCGTTCCTGCCGAACTTTGCCGTCAACGAGTCGGGGCAAACCGTTGCTTTGGTCGGTCTTGCAGTCTCGCTTCATTATACAGCCGATACGCTGATTAAATGTGTGGCTGGATATTTGCTGGACAGGTTTTCGCTGCGCTGGCTGCTGCCCGCCACTTTCGTCCTGATGCTATCCGGACTAGCTGCCGTGTTCTTTAGTCCGTATGCCTGGGGGCTCGTTGCCGGATCCGTGATGCTTGGGATGGGGGGATCGCCTATATGGCTCATTTGTCTGGAGAAAATACGGCTGACGGAGCGGGCGGCCCAGATGGGGGCGATATATACCGTGTGGCTGGCCTGCATCGGTCTGGGGCCGGTCACAATCAATCTCACCTTCGATTATGGCTTCGAACCTGCCTTACGGCTGATGGTTGCGTTGCTCGCCGTCGGCTGCATCGCATCGTTCGCGATTAACAGAACAACCCCCTTGCATCTCCAGAACGTCAGCTTTGCCGAACAAGCTGCAGGACTGCGAAGAAGGCTCGTTCAGCTGAAATGGTTGTTACCAGGCATGGTCCTGCAGATGACTGCAGCGGGACTGCTGCTGCCAATACTGCCCGGTTTTGCCGCTAACCATCTCGGTCTGAGCCAGCCGCAATATTCGCTAATGCTCATATTAGGCGGGGCCGGCACGATGCTGTTTCTTGTCCCGATGGGGAAGCTGGCCGATCGATGGGGGCACAAGCAAATGCTGGTCGCCGGTTTCGTATCGCTTACGACCGTATTGGCTCTGTTAGTCGTATCCATGCCGCCGCCTGCATTATCGATGCTGTTTGCCTTTATGCTGGGATTGTCCTACTCAGCCGTGCTTCCGGCCTGGAATGCGGTGCTATCGTACCTTGTTCCGGAGGATCAGAAGGGGACCGGGTGGGGAGTACTCTCAGGGATTGAAGGGCTCGGCATTATGATTGGTCCGGTCATCGGGGGATGGATAGCCAGCCAGTATACGAATGCCGCTGCCATTAGCATCAGCGTTGCTCTGCTGGCGGTTCTTGCACTTTTTTATTTGATTTTACCACAAAACAAGCTTGTCTCGGCTGGCAGGACTTTGCAGCACAAGAGGGAGAATGCTCATGGACCCGATCGGGTTAGTTGAACATTTGTTTCACGAATATGGATACCTGGTCCTGCTCATCGGCTTGCCGCTGGATTTCATCGCGCTCCCCATTCCGCCGGGCAACAGCACCTTGACCTATACCGGTTTCTTAGCCTTTAAAGATGTGCTTCATGGACTGTCGGCTATTGCGATGGCCCTGGCGGGATCGATTATAGGGGTCACCATCACGTACGTGATTGGCTACAAGGCCGGTATGCCTGTGATCGAGCGTTACGGACACTGGCTCTTCCTCAAGCCGGAGCTGCTCGAGAAGACGCGCCGCTACTACGACAAATACGGGGACCGATTGCTGCTGGTCAGCTTCTTCATTCCTGGAGTCCGGCAGTTTATCGGCTATTTTATCGGCATTATTCGGGTGCCGTACCGCAAAGTGCTCCTATATGCCTATACCGGGGTCTCCCTATGGGTCATTGCATTTTTTTCAATCGGCTATTTCTTCGGGGAGCAGTGGCAACATATGTTCAGCATCATTGAGCAATATATGAAGTTCTTTTTTATCGGAGTGGCTGTTCTCGCGGGGGTATGGTTGCTGGTTCAAGTTCGAAGCGCGAGGCGGAGTCGCAGTAAAGGAAAGGTAAGGAGCAGAGGGTGATGGTGCAGAAGAAGCTACCAGACGGCATAGCCGTGTTGGAGAAGGCGGGCAGGCTGCCCGTCTTCTCCTGCCGAATGGGGACGCAGCAGTTCAATTCAGTGCAACGATCGTCAAGGGCGAGCGCCGAAAATGTCTGTAATTACTAGAACAGTTAAGCAAGCCGGAGAGGGGGGAAGTGACGATTTGATTCAATCGTTCGAACAAGATCATAATAAGAGGTAGTACCAACGTAGCTGTCATCAGGGGCAAAATATATGGTATATATTTACAAGTTCCCGTGATACGGTCATAAACTGAGCTAGGCTGCCGGTCCATGTCGTCAGCCTAATCTTAGTTGGATATTGAACTATAGTTCCCGTTTGCGGAATAGTTTATCGAATGAAATCAGTGTTTTAACCTTACAACTAATCCTAAAGATTACATTCCAACTGAGAATACGGAAGTTTACCGAACGACAAGGATTAACCGAACAATAAGATCACCTTTTGGACATCGTTCATATATTGTTTTTGCTAAATTTGTCATAAAAAAGTCTGGATAGGTGATCAAGTTGGTTTAGATCTTACAAATCTTCTCATAATACAATAAACACTGTTAAATTGGAGCTAGTGATATTATCTTTAATGCATACTCAAGCTTGTTAGGATCTAACATCGCAATTCCAACATAAGAATTCTTTAATGACTCGGCGAAGTTAATTTCTGGACCAATTATAAACGATAAGTCATAAGATTTTTGAGAGACTTCCCCAAACTCCCAATCGGTGGGCTTCAATCATACCCTTTGAAAGTCTCACTTGAAAAAATAAAGTATTGGACTAGCGCAATTTCATTAAGCTAACCATGATAAATAGTTAAAAGAACCCTACGTTTCTTTTGCTTTGTTTAACAAGCAACCCTGAGGTTTCTTGACTTGACAAGCAACCTCAGGGTTGCCTATAATCAATATATGAATTGGGACAAAGACGCTATATTCAGTGCACTTGGTGATTCGACTCGGCGACTTATATTAGACGAACTATCCGAACGCAACGAGCTGACGTTGTATGAACTTACGGCACGTCTCATTATGAAGCACCACCTTTCCATTTCACGACAGGCGATAGCTAAACATCTTTCAACATTGGAAGATGCAGGGCTGGTAAAATCAGAAAAAAGAGGGAAATATCGAGTGGTTATATTCAACAACGAACCACTTAAAAATTTGCTGAAAGGGTGGATAGAGTAATTTTAATTAAGAATTTCTGACGAATGTATGGTTTTTTCAGATTGGAGCCAGATTGTTAGCAGAGCACCAACATTGCACATATCAATGGAGGGAAAAACATTATGAAAATCATTGTTACCAGTATATTCGTTCAAGATCAAGACAAGGCATTGGAGTTTTATACAGAAACGCTGGGCTTTGTAAAAAAGCATGACGTTCCCGTCGGAGAATTTAGATGGATAACGCTTGTTTCTCCCGATGAGCAAGACGGTACCGAACTTTTACTCGAACCGAATGACCATCCTGCCGCCAAAGAGTATCAAAAGAAGATATTTGCCGATGGCATCCCAGCTACAATGTTTGGCGTTGCAGATATTAATAAAGATTACAAACGATTATTGGAAAACGGCGTGAATTTTACTATGGAGCCGACAAAAATGGGCGAACTCACAATAGCTGTCTTCGACGATACATGCGGCAACCTTATTCAGATTGGGCAGAAGTAACCAATATTTCAGGAGAAGGCCAAGATAGTTTTGAATTTTGGGATCCCGAGGGTAACAAGCTACAAACAATGGCGATATAAGTAGGTTAACGGGAAACATTAGTTTAATGAAACAGCGGTAGTCTAAGACTTTATTTTTCGAGTCCTATTCCGCCGCTGTTTCATTTTGCATGATCAGTCTAATGAAATTCATTTCCTGATTCTCGTACTATCAAGAACTCCAGTCTAACACTATATTTTCTCAAGACACTGTTACCACTTTGTCACATCTTCGGCCTCCTTCCTGTCTTGTTTAATGACAACACATGAAGGAGGTTTCTTCGAATGGTTTCAAAGTATGATGTGGCCGTTGTTGGTGGAGGTATTGCCGGACTGACCGCAGCAATTTATTTAGCAAGAGGAGGAAAACGCGTCGTCGTTTTGGAAAGTCAGAATCAGATGGGGGGAAGGGCGATCACAAACAAAAAGGACAGAATACACTTCAATTTGGGTTCACATGCACTCTATGCCGGGGATGAGTATGACATTTTCCGGGAATTGAACTTAAATCCGGATATTTTTCGAAAAGTCGACGAGTTCATCCCCTACGGAATCTGGAAAGAGCAGGTGCGAGCATGATGACGGGCGGGTGCAACGAGTTCGATGCGAGAATGGCGAAATGATTGAGGTTCACTACGTGATCCTGACGATATCGCCGCAGATAGCGAGCAGGCTGGTTCCATCTGTCGAACTGACTTCGCTGCAGACGTGGGAGCAGCAGGCCATTCCGATCACGGCCGCTTGTTTGGTAACGGTAGCCTCATTACGTGTAATAGCAGTAATGGTAAAACAAAATATGGTAAATATGATAAAAAAAGATCGACAGTCCGCCGACTCGATTGCCGGTAATCCGCCGCTCATGGGGGATTCCGGCCATAATGTTGGATTGAAATAATATGATATTTGTAATATATATTATGTTATTATAATGTAAACGCTCAACTTTTATGGCGGGAATGGTAATCACCTTCTACAAGGAGTGGTGTATTTGTCAAAGAAAAAAATAAGTATCGTTTTGGCGGCATGTCTTTCGTTATCCACCGTCCTTAGTAAGGCGCCCGCAGGGAGTCTTCTGAACTAGCCGATGGCGGCATCTCCACAGTCAGAAGTGAACACAACGATTACCACCAACGGAATTTTCTGGATGGAGATGAACACGATCGATGTGAGATTCACAAAATATGTCCGTATGGTAAAAAATCACCAAAGTCAAGCATGCCGGAGAGCTGCTTGTTACTTACCAGGACCGTGACCACGGCGGCAACTTTTGGGCCAATCGTAGTAAAGCGGTAAAATTTAGCGCGAAGAATAAGAAAGCCATATAAGAGCGAATCGTGCAGGGTCTGAAAGGTTTGCTCAACATTCCACCTGTTGGCGACATCAAACCTATGAAGGGTATGATGCTTTACTCTACTGGTATGGAGAACAAAAGCTTGGCAAGCCAACAGGAAACTATATAGAAAAGGTGTCGCAGCATGCTGAAATGGCTGATGAACAAAAGCCGACGATCCGTCCGTTTCTACAAAATATTTTTTTCCTACCTCGTGCTGGTGCTCCTGCTTCTGCTTGTTTTGGGCAGCTTCTCGTACGCGGGTATTATCGCCGCTCTGGAGAAGCAAGTCGAGGAGGCACAAATTGCCGCCGACGCGCAGTTGCGCGATCTTATGGACACGCGCTTCCACGAGCTGCAGCGCATAGCTGTGCAAATTTCCTCCAACACGCTTCTTACCCCGTTTGCTCTTGCTCGGCCCGGCTTCAGCTCTTACCAGGCCGTTGCCGAACTGAACAAATATTTGACCAGCAACTCGTTCATTCATGATATCGTGCTGAAATACGATGCCTACGATAATGATCGCATATTTGCTGCAACCGGCGTCTATACCGAGAATGAATTTGCCGAGCGCATATACCATTACCCGAATTGGACATCCTCTCTGAACAGCGTCATCCGTTCGCTGGACGGACCGGTCATTCGACCGGTGGAACCCGTATTTACCGTCAACGACTCTTCGCCTTCCCATTTCGCCACTTATTTGTATCCGCTTCCGGCCTACTCGGGCACACCTTATGGCGTCGTCATGTTCTTGCTCGACGAGAAGATGCTGCTGTCGATCAGCGAAAACTTGGTCAGCAGGCCCGGCACGTCGCTCTATGTAGTGGACGAGAACGGGCAGACGATCTTTACGACTGCCGACGATCCTCAATTTCCCAAGGCGCTTGCCATCAGCTTGTCGGATGCACCCGGGACCGTCGCGACCCGCGCGGTTAAAGGCATCTCCTACTCGGTTATCCGCGAATCGTCGGCGATTAACAACTGGAGTTACATTACGCTCATCCCAACAACGTTGTTTCTGGAGAAAGTGCTGCAGAGCCGCAAGCTGCTCGGCATGATCATGATCATGCTGCTCGCAGGAGGAACGGTCGTCTCGTTCGTGCTGGCAAACAACAATTACCAGAAGCTGAGGCAGCTTGTTCAACTGTTCGCCGACAAGAAAGAAACGGAGACGAGGGCGGCCGATTCGACAGACGAAATCGTCTATTTGTCGAACGCTGTGCGCGAGCTGTCCGGGAAAGAAAGCATGATGACCAAGCTGAGGAGTAAGAAGGGACTGATCCGCGAGAACGTGCTGCTGTCGCTGCTGAAGGGCAAACAGTTGGAGGCGGACGACCTAGAGCATACGCTGGAATTGGCCGAGGTGAGATTCGATTATCCGCATTTTGTCGCCATCCTTCTCGTCATCGACGATTACGCCGCCTTCCAATCGGCCTACTCCGGTTCGATGCAGGAATTGTTCAAATTCAGCATGCTTAATGTCGCCGAGGAGATCGCGATGGAAATAGGACGAGGTTACGGAGTAACCACAGCCGACGAAAGCGGCGTCGCCTTGATCGTCAATCTGGACAATCTGGCGGCTTATAAACCGCATCTCAGTTCGTTTGCTGAAAGCGTCCAGGACTTCTTCATAACTTATTACAAATTTACGCTGAGTATCGGCATCGGTCAGGCATATGAATCACTGACCTCCATCGGGCTTTCTTATTCCGAAGCGCGGCGGGCGATTCATTACCGCTTCGTGCGGGGAACGAGGCAGGCGCTGTTTTTCGAGGAGCTGCAGTCGCATCTGGAGGAACGGCCCGTTTACTTCCACGAATTGGAGGAACGGCTGGTGAAAAGCATCCGTCAAGGTAATCCGGATGAAGCCGAGCTGTGCATCCGTAGCATGATCGGCACCATTCGCTCGCAGTCCGTCACGCCAGAAGCGGCCCGTCTGGCCGGTGCCGGACTGCTGCACACGCTATTGAAGGTATTGGACGAGATACAAGCCGCTAGCGCGCACGAGCTTGTCGATGCGATGCAGCCGTACAATATAGAGACGATCGATGTGCTGGAGCAGCAGATGATTCGCGTCTGCCGTCATGTGTGTGAGGATGTGGCCGGGCGCAAGGAAAGCCGCAACTTTAAGCTGCGGGACGATATCCTGCTATTTCTGCAAACCAACTACAGCGACAGTTCCTTGACGCTTGAGCGGATCGCCGACCATTTTCAGAAGTCACCTTCCTACATAACGCGGTTCATTAAGGATCAGACAGGCTTTTCCCTGATCCGTTATTTGGACATGCTGCGCATGAGCAAAGCCAAGGAGCTGCTGCTGAACGAGCAGCAAAGCTTGGCCGATGTCGTGAAGGGAGTCGGTTACGTCGACGTCTCCAACTTCATTCGCAAGTTCAAGAAGATGGAAGGCGTCACGCCCGAACAATACCGAAGCCTGCAAATCAAAGGGTAACGGAATGAGGAAAACCGGGGTAATGTAAAAAACAGACGATCAAGGAAATTGACCGGTCAATATTTGATTATACCGACACAGATCTGCTTATAGCCTGCCTCCACGCCCTGTTGTATGCTGAGGGCAACTCGCACAAGGGAAGGAGGTTATTTTACTTTAATTTCATTGGAAGCCGAAAGGAGCGAACAGAGATGAACAACCGAATTGCGCATCTTGCGGCCGGACTGGTCTCCGTCTTGTTGCTGCTCGCCTCATGCAAGGATGTCAGCTGGAGCGGCCCCGCGGCTCCGGTTAATCCGGTAGCCTCCGACACCAAGGTGAAGGAGGCGGTAAATCTGTTCAACCTGACCGGCTTCCCGATCGTCAACGCGCCAATCGTGTTGTCAGCTATGGGCGCCAAGGCGGTGTCGCACGGCGAATGGAAGGACATGGAGGTACTGAAACAGTACGCCAAAAAAACGAATATGACGATCCATTGGCAGACAGAGCCGGACAACCTCTTCCGCGAAAAGCGCAATATCGCGCTCGCCGGAAGCAATCTGCCCGATTTTCTATACCGTGCCAAGCTGTCTCCGTTTGACATGGTCAACTTCGGATCTCGAGGCATTCTCATCCCGCTCAACGAGCTAATCGAGCGGTATGCGCCTAATTTGAGAACAATGTTCGCCAACTATCCGAACGTAAAAAAAAGCATTACGGCGCCAGACGGCAATATCTACGCGCTGCCGCAGGTAGCCGAATACTTGGCGCCCCTTGTAGGCAATAAGCCGTGGATCAACAAAAGATGGCTGGATAGGCTGCACCTGCCGATTCCATCGACGACGGAGCAATTTTACGAGACGTTGAAAGCGTTTAAGGGAATAGATTTCAACGGCAACGGTATTGCCGATGAAGTCGTCTGGTCCGGAGAGAAGGGGTTCAGTTTGTGGGAAAGCTTGGCAGGAGCCTGGGGGCTTGCCCTGACAGGGTTTAAGAACGGCAATGTCGACGTCGGGCCGGACGGAAACATTCGCTTTTACACAATGGAGCCCCAATACAAAAGCTTGCTGGAATATTTGCACAATATGTACCGGGACGGCCTTATCGACAAAGAAGTATTCACGCAGGATTCGCCGCAATTGCAGAGCAAGTTGACCCAAGGGCTAGTCGGCGCGACGAATATGACAAACACGTATAAGGCCGGAGACAACTACAGGAACGATTACGTGTCTATGCCTGCGCTGCAAGGCCCGAATGGAAATCGTTTGTATACGGCGGTCAGCCCGGTGACCCAGACGCAGGGCACATTTGCGATTACGAAAAACAACAAGCACCCGGAAGCGACCATACGCTGGATCGACTATTTTTACGGAGAAGAAGGCTCCAAATTTTTACGTATGGGCATTGAGGGCGAAACATACACAACACTTGCCGACGGCAGTGTGCACTATACCGATCGGATCGCTCATAATCTGGAAGGGCTGTCGCTTGAGCAGATGATCGGGCGTTATTCGCCATGGCCAGGCGGCAGTTTGCCGCATCTGATTACGGAAAAGTACGACAGGACGGGCAACAGTATGCCGTCCGCGCTTGCTTCCGCCAAGCTGCTGGAGCCGGACATTCCGCGGGAAATACTGCCGAGCTTCCTGTTCACGAAGGAGGAGCAGGACAGGTTGAATATGCTGTCCGGCGTCATCTCCACCTATGTCGTGGAAATGCGGGTCAAATTCGTCACCGGCGCCGTGCCGTTGACCGAGTACGACAACTACGTCGGCACGCTGAAGAGTATGGGTTCCGACGAATACACGGGCATTTATCAGGCCGCTTACAACCGGTACAAAAACAACTGACCGATCGGAGGAATGATCCGTTCGCGCAGCGGACGTCTTTTCACCACACTTTAAATAGGAATCAAGATAGAGCGAACGTGTAAGGAGCGCTGAAGCCATGAATATCGTCTATTTCCACACGCATGATACCGGGAGATACATCCAGCCTTACGGGTATGCTGTACCTACTCCTCATTTGCAAAGCTTTGCCGAAGAAGCGGCGCTGTTCCGCCAAGCGTTCTGCGCCGGTCCAACCTGCTCGCCAAGCCGCAGCGGCTTGCTTACCGGAATGGCTCCGCATTCGAACGGGATGATCGGTCTCGCCCATCGCGGCTTCCGGCTGAACGACTGCTCGCAGCACCTCGCTTCGTTCCTTGCCCGGAACGGTTATGAAACCGCGCTTAGCGGCGTACAACACGAGAATCACGGCGCGGGGGCGGTCAACGAGCTCGGCTACAAGGAAAATCTCAATCTTTTGAACGAAGCGCGTGGAGGCGAAGCGCGCGATTTGCAGACGGCCCGGCTGGCTGCCGAGTTCATCGGCAAGCAGGGGGACGCGCCGTTCTTCTTGACCGTCGGCTTGCACAACACGCACCGCGCGGAATTCGATTTCCCGCAGACGAGCCGCCCGGTCGATTCCCGGTACGTCATGCCTCCGCATCCGATGTACGACACAGCAGCGAACCGCAAGGATATGGCCGGATTTATCGCTTCGGCTGCGGTTGTCGACGAGTGCTTCGGCATTGTGCGGCAGGCCATCAAGGACGCCGGAAAGTGGGACGACACGATTCTCATCTTTACGACCGATCATGGCATCCCTTTCCCCCGAATGAAATGTTATTTGTACGACACGGGCATCGGAGTTTCGCTCATGATGCGTGTCCCGGGCAGGACAGAAGGTCAAGCAATCGACGCGATCGTCTCTCAGATCGATCTGTTCCCGACATTATGCGAGATAACCGGAATTGCCAAGCCGAACTGGCTGCAAGGCTGCTCGCTTGTGCCACTGCTGGACGGCAGCGTATCCGAAGTTCGCACCGAACTATTCTCCGAGGTGACATACCATGCCGCTTACGAGCCTATGCGCTGCGTGCGGACGGAACGCTACAAATTGATCCGCTTCTACGACGATCACGGTCAGGTAGTCATGTCCAATATGGACAACGGCATGAGCAAACAATTCCTGATGCAGCACGGCATCCGCGAGCGCAGCCGCTCCAAAGACATGCTGTTCGATCTGTATCTCGATCCCGTCGAACGCGAGAACATGATCGACGATTCCGCCTATGTAGGCATTGCTTCCGACCTGACTGAACGGCTGGAAAGCTGGATGCGGCGTACAGACGATCCGCTGCTCGCGGGTCCGGTACCGGCACCTGAAGGAGCGCGTGTCAACCCGCTCGGCAGCTTGCACCCGAACAACTTCGAGTAAACTACTTCGAACCGGCTGATAATAACTTTGCTTTCAACAGATGCCCTGATGGGTATGAGACACTCCCTTGAAGAGGATTGTCGCACCACAATGACGTCTTATAGAGTTGACATATAGACAATGGAGGGTCCCACAATGAAACGAATGAAGATAGTCCATGCAGGCATTCTCGCAGCAGTGCTGCTGGTGAGTGGCTGCTCCGGTCAAACAAGCAGCAAACCAGAAGCCGGTGGAACGGATAATAACTCTGCAAGTGTCAGCACCGAGCCTGTCACGCTGAAACTCTTCGTATCTTACGGCGGCTTTACCGACGTGGAATTCGATTCCTACTTCACCCAGATGGTCATGAAGAAATTCCCTCATATTACCGTTGAGAGGGTTACCGGCAAACTTGCAGAACTCATAACGGCAGGCGATGTCCCGGATCTAATTATGTCCGGTTTGCCGGGTATCCCGGGATTGCAGGAGTTCAAGATTACGGAAGATCTCAATCCGTATATCAAAAAGTTCGGAACGAATATAGCAAATTTCGACCCGACGCTGACGGAACAAATCAAGAAATTCAGCGACAAAGGCGAATTCATAGCGCTTCCTTTCCGTATGAATGTACCTGGTTTGTTCTATAACAAAGATATTTTCGATAAATTCGGAATCCCCTATCCGAAGGATGGTATGACCTGGGAGGAGACCGTCAGCTTGTCGCGTCAACTGACGCGCAGTGACGGGAGTACGCAATATCTTGGAATGTCAACCGGGGGGGCCGACCGAATGGCTATGGGACTTACTCTCCCCTATGTGGACAAGAAAACGAACCAGGCTAACTTGGTCACCGACGGGTGGCAGCGAGTTCTTAACCAGTTCATAGCGATTCACTCCGTCCCGGGCTATGTGAATGACGGTAAATTTGCAGACGTAAACGCAATGTTTCTGAAAGAGAAAGTAGTCGGAATGGCAGCCTACTGGAACGCAGGCATGATCGGGAATATCGAGCAAATGCAAAAAGACGGAACTACGTTTAACTGGGACCTGGTGACGCTGCCTACATTTGACAAAGGGCGCGGATTTGCGTGGCAGGCTGAGGCACACAATCTACTCATTTCGTCCACAAGCAAACATAAGGATCAAGCTTATCAAGTCATATCCTATATCGCCGGCGACGAAGTGCAGAAGTTCTTCAATAAGAAAGGAAGTATGACCGTGTTGAAGAAGACGGAGGAGGTGAAGAAAGATTACGGCTCGGAGCTCGATTTCTTGCAAGGAAAGAATCTGAACGCTTTCTTCACCTTCCAACCCGGAGTACATGAGCATACGAAATTCGATCAGAAGGGCCGCGGCTTGATTAATGATGCTTCGAAAGAAGTGATGCTGAAAGGTGTCGATGTCAATACCGCCCTGCGGTCTGCGCAAGAAAAGCTGAACCAGTATATTCAGGAACAGACAGTCAAATAAATGCAAAGGAGCGGTCGCACCTGCCTACCGCTGAAGGCGGCCTTTATATCCACTCCCACGAAAGCGCTTCCGGTGAGCAAGTACTATTCGTTTGCGGATGGTTGTATGTCTAATGCCATCGTCCCAATCGTCAAAGAGGAGAAAGATATCAACTCGGCGCTGAGAGAAGCGGAAACGAACCGGCAAAAATAACTCGGCAATGAAATGGAAGTAGAGTCATCCAAATATATTCATGTTAAAGGACACCTCATCTGGGGTGTCATTTAATGTCTATGTCCGTCTGAGTCGAGCGGTCGTTTGACCGTTCTCTTCTAAAGTTTCTCTACAGTACTGGCTGCCGGGTTGGAGAGGTGGAGAAGTTAAACATCGAAGACCTGAATTGGGAAAACTGCTCCGCAATTGTAAATGGAAAGGGATCAAAACAAAGAGAAGCTTTGGCAGTGATAACGGAATTCATAAGCCCTACCGCAGCCGCAAAGCCGTATTGCCCTTCCAAAATCCCTGCCTTGTAAGCGTAGGTACGTGAGGGTGAATTCGTTTGAAGCAAGGACTTATTGTGTCCTGCGAATACATCAGCCAGCGAGCCAGGCTCAGCCTTAGTTAGATGTGAACTTGGCCAGAGCTACAAGCATTCGGGCTACTTTGCCGCATAATTTCATAATGGATTTCATTTTCTTGAGCTTTTTCACGTCGACATTGTAGTGATGCAGGGCTCTAACATCCGGATTGGTCATGACCATACACATCGTCATGAGATAGAGGTCGATCAATACGTATCCAGGCTCACAATTTAAGAAGTAAAATGCATTGAAACCCATCGCAACTAGCGATGGGTTTTCGTCTGTCGGGAATGGGATAAGGTTCTTGTCATCCTCCGACAAAAGCCTTGATACATAAGGGCTTGAGCCGATTTTATTACATATGTACAAAATTAAGTAATTTGCATTTACAAAAAACTATGAGGACACTTGATATATCAAGTTTCTTTTGGATTGTGGGGAACTCAGCTTGTCATTGAAGCCTTCCGTCGTAACGGAGGATCTTTTATTACCACCAAATTTCCCCCAGAAGGACCATGGTAAGTATTGTATGTGCTAACCCAATTGAAGCATTAAGCTGCAGCTTTGATGAGCTGAAAGGCGGATTACAAAGTATATTTTTTCCCTTATTGGATATGTTAAAACTGTTCTTAAGACCTCACTAGGAAAAAAAGGAGTGGATTTTATGAAATTAGAGCTCACAGCAACAGAAATGGGCAAGCTCTGGGCTACATACATAGGAAACACAATGGAAAAGTGCGTGCTTAGTTATTATCTGAAGCATGTAAATGACCCCGATATTAAAGTGGCTTTAGAATATGCATTGGATTTATGCAAAAATTATATCCAAACGATTGAACTTTTTTTTCAAAAAGCAGACTTTCCAACACCCGTTGGGTTCACAGACAGTGATGTAAACTTGAAAGCCCCTCGTTTATTTAACGATGAGTTTTATCTTCATTATTTGAGGTATTCGGGCAAAGCCGGAATGAGTCTGTATACAGTAGCTATTCCATTGGTTACAAGAAAGGATATTCGAGATTTTTTCGTCAAATGCGTTGATGATACAATGAAACTGCTTTCAGTTGTTGCAGTGATAGCTGAATCTAAAAATGAGCTTATGAATTCGCCTGTTATTCAGCCCCCTGCAAAAGTTGATTTTGTACATAGCCAAGAGTTTTTAGGCTCATTTTTTGAAGAAAGCAGACCCATGCAAGGATTGGAAATTGCCCATATTTTCGGAAATATTAATAATGATATCACAAGCAAAGCACTTATTATTGGCTTTGCTCAAGTAGCAAATGACAATAAGGTTAGGAAATTTCTGGAGCGAGGAAAGGAACTTAATCAGAAACACATCGAATTGTTAACAGAAAAGTTGTCTAACGAAGGGTTGCCTTACCCGACACTGAAAGATTATTTGGTGACTTCTTCCACGATATCTCCATTTTCTGACAACCTCATGCTTTTTCACAAAGTAGACATGTTTAATGTAAAAATAAGGGAATATGCCAATGGCATATCACTTAACGGTAGAAAAGATATCGGTGCTTTATTTCTGAAATGCCAAACGGACGTAATTTTATATGTGGAAGATGGCGCAAATATCATGATTGACAATGGATGGTTGGAACAACCGCCAGAAGCAGTTGACCGCGATAAACTCATAAAGAAATAAGTTCTTAACAATACTTTCCTCTAATGTACAGGATCGAAGAACTGTAACATTATAAAACAGATAGTTATTCCGCTAAAAGGGGAGGATTGCGCAATTAGAATCCTGGTTTACAATGCGATATATGAAGTTTGCAAAGACCCGGGAATCGCATGAGGCCACTGAAGAACTTACGTTTTTCTTCGCTAGTGTTATGTCATTAGACAACTGATTATGGGAAGCCAATTATTATTATATTAATAACCAATTAAAGACGAACTTTTTTACTTCACAGAATACATGTTCTGCGAAGTAAATGTGGAAATAATATTATTGTAGGACCATATTCATATTTCCGATTGCAGCCGAGGTTTCATTCTGGGCTGTTTTTATTTTATTGTACGTCTTACTTGAAAATTTAGGCGAAAGTAAAATGATATTCAGTTTTTTAATAACATGAGATAACCAACGACCGGCGAGCTTATTCTTGATAGTCCCGAAATAGATCGGCTGAAAGTCGAAGAAAATGACGAAAAGGACTGAATATTGAGGAACATGCGTTTTTGGATAAACCAAAAAGCCAGGGAATGATTCCATGACTTTCGCATAAAGTCGGGGCTTCATATCCTTGACTCAGATTAAGAATATCATTACTCCGTAGTCTAGTTGTTGGATAATCTAACCAAGTGACTAGCAGACAGCTCGTTATATCAGTTTTGTTTACTCATACTCAAGAATTTAAGAACAATCCATCTGCTGAGTATGCTGAAACAAAAGCCAATAAAAGAATGCGTGTGAGTCCAGTTATTCATCTGAAACATATTACCCAGAACAAATAAGGGTTCATTAACGTAGCAAAACAATGCTGCCAAGAAAATACTCGCCAATAAATAAGATTTCCAAGTCTTAAAGAATTGATAAACTACCATAAAACTTACTGGAAAAACAGTTATATCCGCCGGAAAGGTATACGGCGGTTCCATTAGGAATACGCAGTGACTTGTCGATAATAATCTGAAAAGAATAGAAATCCGAGGTTGTTACCGAGGGATCTTGATAAAGTGAGAAGGTACTTGATGTTGTGAAGGTTGGTCGGACACGTTTACTTGTTTTTAACATATACACAAACGCGTATTTTATACATATGTCTAGAAAGTAGCTATAAGCCTTTCTAGACATAAATTCTGTCGGATGACAAGAACATTATCCCATAAATGACAAGAACCTTATCCCATTTATTGAGAAATTTTATATGATGTACCATATTATATGTGTTGTTTTTCCCCTAATAAAAATACTAAGTGTCCCGAGCCCAGTACAATCAAAATCCGGACGGCTCTTTCACAGTTACAACCAAAAGCCTGAAGTTGGAAGGAAAGCCGGGCTCCAATGAAGTCAGCATCACGTTCATGAATCAGACCTTTACGATAAAGATGGATGAGGTTGTCAACGCATTGATCCAGCAGGCCAAAAATAATACGAAACTGTAACGGACGTCAGGGAGGAAGCTTATTTCTTCCTGCTTTGCGCTTAATCGAAAGGGGGAGCATGGCCGGCGTGCTTTACGCTGAGGAAACCGTGAATATAAGGTCCGAAATGAAGAAATTTCCCATTTACCAATGAGACTCGCACCAGCCATTGTAAAAAGCAGCAAATGAGGTTCGGTTAAAATATTACGAGACTTTAGAATAAGCGAGTATTCAAAATGACTTAAATCCATTCGTACAATTAGTTGCAGAATGTGTGGAGGAAAGTTTGAAAAAGTACATAGAGTCTGTCAAGACGCGACTTTTCGAATTATAATAATGTTCCCAATAATAGAAACAGCGGCAGCCATGGAAGATAAAATGACGTCCTAGACTGTCGCTGACTGCGTTGATCGCGTACATAAATTGGATCATATACATTCATCCACTTACTTGGGGGCAATGGATCACACTCTTCGATCTCAAGTAAGGTGATCCGTTCCGGATCATTAGGAGACCACTCTATATCATTCCTTTGCCAGGCTGGCCCATACGTTCATGACGCCCTTATCGTCCTGTCCTACCTTAATGCCAATTTCGCGAAGGGTTGGCGTTCTGTTGTGTAATAAGGAGAGATTGGCCAAGATGCGAAGCACTTTTCTTTCAATATCTTTCAACATGGAACTCAACCCCTAGAATGTTTTCGAATTCGAGCAACTACCAATCTCCCGACGCTTCTATTTTTACGAGTTGCTAATGCGCATCTAAAGCTGTCACAATACCGGTTAGCTGCTGATATTCGTTCCGATTAAACGCGGTTCCAGCCTATCTGTTTTCGATTCCATTAAGCACCGGTACAACTCTTTCTTTTGCTCATCGGTGAGCTCAGGTCTGGTTAATTTGAGATCCTTCGAAGCTTGTTCAACGCTGCGCTGTTCCTGCGGAGGCGCCAGCTTCTGCAAATCCTTTAGGAAGCGGGGGGCCTTCAATATTGCGACGGCACCGAAAGGTGATCCATGCTCCCTTAATGTACCACCAACTTTATTGTGCGATTCTATGGCGGAGCATGCTGCAAAAACGGTTCATCATATCGAAATAGTCCTCAACATCAGCATCATCAATAGCTTCTATTTCGGAAGCTTCCATCAGGAATTTCTTTTCAAAATGCTCCAAAGTAATCATGACCAGCTCAAAAGAATGCTCGCGTTCCACGCCTGCCCCCGAAGCGGCACCTTTTCAAACAACCTTCTCTACACTTTATGGTTCCCCGCGGTTACATCCCCGTACCTTTTCTTGCAAATCCGGTTTCAGTTCGTCCGGTGTCAAATATAACGCTTCGTACACCAATTTGTACTCGTCAGGTGAATTTCGAATGTAATTAAACTTCAAACGGCTAAACTCATCAATGGCTTGAAAAAAATCATCATACGCCAAAACCGTATCCAGCTTCAGCTCAGCCCCGATTTTTCGGGAACAATACTCCAGCTTCAAATACAGTTTTGTCTTGTTTCTGAAATGATGGAAGATCAAAGCTTTGGGAGTGCCGGCTACCTCCGCGATCATTTCCGTCGAAGTATTTTTATACCATGACGCGCAAACAAGGACAAACAATCCTCAAGAACCTTATCTCTTTCGTATAACTGTACAGGCAAATGCATCAACTCGTCGCTATGCTGACCACACGGTCAAAATACGTTTCCAAGCTCCCTTGCGCTTGACAACGAATCTACTAAGTTAACATAAACAAAATATTTAGTAATGATTAATTCTATTGAACGAGAAACTCGTACTAGGTATAGTTCCCTAATGTACAGAGATATATTTTTGGGAGGGAAGAGAGAAGTGAAAAAGAGTATCGCGCTGCTCAATCGTGCGTTAGTCGCAGTCTTGTTATGGACATCGTTGTTTTCTGCAGGCAATGGGCCGATTTCGCCAGTCCATGCTGAGCCAGCTGCCACGAATGTCTTTGCTTCAAGCACTGTAACCGCATCCGCGTACGGTTATGTATCTGACAAGTACAAACCGTCGCAGGCGATTGATGGGAATCTCACATCTAGCAAATGGGTCTATCAGGGAGAAACGAATTTATCCGATACCCGAAATCCATATTGGCTGAAAGTCGATACGGGGGTTGAAACCACAGTAAATCAATTCCTGCTAGCGCATGCGGGTTCGGCGGGAGAACCGTCCGGCTACAATACCCGGGATTATACCATCGAAACCAGTAACGACGATGTGAATTGGACGCCCGTCGTTACAGTGACGGGGAATACATACGCCGTGACGACGCATCGTTTGGATACGCCCGTTACGGCAAGATTTTTCAAGCTATCCATTGCGGACCCTGGTGATGCGGATGCGTCTACCGGCTGCTATTCAGCCCAAATCTATGAATTTCAGGCTTACGGCCAGGTAGAGTCCCCGGTAGCGCAGGCACCACTTATATCAGCGTCTGCCGCAACAGCCAAGGATCAAGGGCTGCTTGGTGAATACTACACCGGAAAAAGCGATTTTAGCTTCGGCGATTATAAAGCGACGACGGTAGATCCGCAAGTGAACTTCACGAATCTGGACCCGGTACTGCAAGCTTGGACAGGTCAACAAGACCATGCCAATGTTCGCTGGACGGGACAGATCATACCGCCGCAAACGGACGCTTATACCTTCTATATGATCGGAGACAACGGTTTTCGTCTCTGGATTGACGACAAGTTGGTCATTGACCATTGGGTAAATGACTGGGACAAAGAGCAGTCGAGCAGCGCTATCTCCTTGGAGGGCGGCAAGAAATACAATGTGAGGATTGAGTATTTCGAAGACTTCGGCGGTTCCAATCTGTATCTGCGCTGGTCAGCGCCAAGCATGAGTAAGTCCATCGTGCCGAGCGGCGTGTTCTATCTGCCGCAGACCTATTCGGGACCGGTATCGGCGACGGTTCCGAAGGAAGGCGCGAGCCTCTCGCTTACCATGCTTGAGGACTTGAATACAGCGCCCGCAGGATTAACGTCTCATGTATCCGTTACGGCGGACGACCAAGCCGTTCAGGTTCAATCCGTGGAACAGGGCAGCGATCCGTCGGTTCTGAAATTGAACCTTGCCCGTACCGTTAAGCCTGGACAACGGGTGAAAGTAACCTACGACGGACAAGGCGCCTTGCAATATACGAACGGAACCTCTGTAGCCAGCTTCCAATTCAGCCCGGCGAATTTATCTGAAGTGGTCAACTATGCTCCGATCGCCATTGCGATGTCGTTCAATGGAAGCCCTAAAACGAATCGCTCATTCGCTTGGTACACAAGCTATGAAAAACCGCAAAACGCGCCGGCTAACGCCAAGGACAGCATTGTGGAAATCGTGACGGCAGACCAAGATTTTAACTCGGCAGCCATAAAGCGGTTTGTCGGAAAGCCGGAAGAAACCCGCGTTTTAACTCTCAAAATTACGAATTCGACAAACGGCTCTTTTATAAGCCACAAGGTGCTGGCTGAAGGCCTGGCACCGGGAACTGTTTATAAATACCGGGTCGGAAGCGACAATAACTGGAGCGAAGTCGGCAGCTTTATGACCGAAGCCGAGAACGAAACGAACTACGAGTTTCTGTATATGACGGACTCGCAAGGCGCCATTTCGCATGATTACGAAGTATTTGCCGATACGCTGAAGCAGGGCCTTGAGCATTACCCAGATTCCAAGTTTATGGTGATGACCGGGGATCAGGTGGATGCAGGCTCGCTGGAATCGCAATGGCTCGATTATTTCGGCAAGCCGCAGGACATGTTCCTCAAGCTGCCGATTATGGCCGCAGTCGGCAATCACGAAGGACCATATAACGATAACTATTATTATCATTTCAACTACCCGAACGACTCCATTCAAAATCCTTTGCCTCCAGGCAGCGTATATTCGTATGACTATGGCGATGCGCACATTATGATCTTGAATACGATGGATATGGCCTGGGACGACCGCCAGAAGGAATCGTTCCGCCAACAGGTGGAGTGGCTAAAGAAAGAAGTAGCCGAGACCGACAAGAAGTGGAAAGTGGTTGGTTTCCATAAAGCGATTTATTCGCTCGGGAACCATGCTCTGGATACGGATATTTTGGATATGAGAAAAATGCTCTATCCCGTATTCGACGAGCTCGGGATCGACGTCGTTTTGCAAGGGCACGACCACACATTTATGAGATCTCATCAGATGTACAATAATAAGCCGGTTAAGGACGTGAAGAAGGACGATAAGGGGAACCCGTTGAATCCGGACGGCACCTTGTACATGATTAACAACTCGGCGGGTACCAAGTACTATGATATAAAAAATGGCGTTGACCGCTATTATGCGGCTGTTTTCGAGCAGCCTTACGAACCGATCTTTTCCGGTATCAAGATGACGGCGGACAGCTTCACCATTGAGTCCTATAAGTCGGGGCAAGACAAGCCGTTCGATACGTATACCATCGTCAGAACGGACAGCAAGCCGAATCCAGTAGAGCAATTGACGGCAGGCCAAACAGGGGATGGCAGAACGGTGCTTTCCTGGAACCGTCCGCAAAGTGTTCAGGCAGACGACGACGTAAGAGGCTTTAGAATCCTCGAAGCGGGTGGCAAGCTAGGTATGAACTGGAGCGCGTATGTTCCTGCTGTAGAGGGTCAGGACGCCTATCAATATATTGCAGCCAATACGGTTGCCGGCGAAACGTACGAATTCGTAGTCAAAGCCGTGGACAAAAGGGACAATTCGGTCGAGAGCATGGTAAGCACCTCGGGAAATGTTCCGGCGGCACCGACCGCACCGGTAGTGGATGACGGATACAATACGTTCGGCTGGACGAACGTTCCCGGGTATTCAAGCCCGAACGATTACGAATATAGTATCGACGGCGGGAATCAATGGCTTCCAGTTACCGCTAACCCACAGCCGGTCGGAGACAACCATTACGCTGCAGGAGCTGTGAAGGTGCGTGTGAAAGCGAATGCCACCACGGGAGCGGAGGCCGGGTTTGCGCTCTCCTCGAACGAGCCGTTTACCGTGAATCAAGTTCACGATACGTATAAGATTACCGGTGAAATTAAGCGGGGCGAGCAGCTGGAGGTACATGTCACATTGGACCCTACGGCCGATTACAGCGCAGACGCCTATACGGTATTCGAGCTGCTGGACGGTGACATGCCGATTCTGGTGAATGCCGTTCCCGTCAAGCAAAATAAGCTGGCGTTCACCCAATATTTCAACGTACAGGGAGCGAATTACAAGGTAAAAGTTTTTGTGATGGATCAGTTTCATAGTGATCCGACTTTACCGAATCAGCTGGCAAGGCCTATTACGCTTCAATGAAAGTGAGGATGGAATACGTTGAAAAAGTATGCAGTGGCCCTGCTGGCATTGTTCATCATGCTATCATCGCTATCAGCTCATGCGGCGCCGGCTTCCTTCACGCTCAACCTGAGTGGAAAGGAAGTTCAACGCGGCGGTGAAATCATCCTTTCCGGGACGGTGACAAGCGACGATTCCGATGTTGTGGTGAAAATTGTAAGACCGAATCAAACCATCTTTTATCTCGATTCTATAACCCCTTCTATGGGCAGTTATTCAACTAAAGTAACTATTCCGAATCACGAAGATTTTGCTCCATATGGCGAATACAAGGTAGTGGCGGGCAATAAGAGTCAATCGGAAAGCAAAGCCTTTACCATAGTAGATCTGAATGGCGGAGGCAGTACTGATCCAGGCAACGGCGGCGGAACCGATCCGGGGAATGGGGGAGGCACCGATCCAGGTAATGGCGGAGGGGCCGGCCCAGGGAACGGAGGGGGCTCTGATTCCGGCAGCGATGGTGGAGACTCATCCAGCCCTTCTACAGGAGGCAGCGTTACCATCCCTGAGCCTGATACCGGCAGCATCCCCGTCAACGCGGGAAAAACAGCCGACGGCATCGTACAGCCCGAAAGCTCTGGAGATGGCCGTTACGTATTCGGCAGCGGCACGCTGGTTCAAGCCATGTCGCAAGCCACCGGAGCCGTAACGATTCAGCTGCCGGCGGACGCGAGCTTATCGGTCCAAGCGCTGGAGTTCCCGGCCAAGTCGCTGCAGGAGCTCAAGGACAAGAGCCTGGATTTCATTATTCAATCCGGTAATAACACGCTCCGCTTCCCTGCAGGCTCCCTTACATCCACAGCTGACTCGCAGTCGCGGATACGCATCGAATTGAACGCAGCCTGGACGGAGGAAGCCAAGCAGGTGTTAAGCCGGTCGCTGAAGAACCAGGCGGATTACGCAAGCACCGGAGTGATCCTGTCCGTTGTCATCAAATTGATCACCGGGGACAGCACGGTAGAAATCCATACGCTGGACAAGCCCGCCGTTGTGGCGATTCAGTTAACACCGGCGCAGGAACAAGCGATTTCGTCCGATCTTGCCGGAGTGTATTACGTAAACGGCCATCAAGCGGAGTACGTGGGAGGCACGATCCGGCAAGGTATTTTCACATTTACAGCGGCGCACTTCTCGTATTATACGATTCTGGAATATAACAAAATGTTTGCCGATGTAGCAGGACATTGGGCGGAGCCGGCCGTTCGCTCGCTGACCGCCAAGCACATCGTGGACGGCGTAGATGACCTTCATTACGAGCTGGGTCGGGGAATCACCCGGGCAGAGTTCGTAACCATGCTTATGCGCGCGTTGAAGTGGAACGATACCGCGTCTCCGGTAGCTGCGGCGAATCCGTTCTCGGATGTAGCGCCGAATGAGTATTATTCCACGCCTGTAGCAGAAGCGGCATCGCTTGGCATCGTATCGGGCTATAACGGCGCGTTCCGGCCGAATGACAAGATTACGAGGGAAGAAGCAGTCATTGCCTTGGTGCAGGCAGCTCCTTACTTCCAATTGACCGCAACGGTGAAATTGGCCCCTGACTTTGCGGATTGGAACGAGGTGGCGGCTTGGGCGGAAGCAGCCGTGAGCGAAGCTTGGGCGAAAGGACTGATCGAAGGAGACGGCCTTCGTTTCCATCCGAAGCAATCCGTGACCCGGGCCGAGGTGGCCGTCATGATCCATAGGCTGCTGCCCAAAGCTTCTTTATAATACGAAAGCGGGAGGACCCCATCGCAATGTGGAAAAAGTTACTATCAATTGTTATGACGGCTATGATCACATACAGCATGCTGACGCCGATCGCTTTGGAAATCGCAGCTGCGGCAGTCAACCCCGCATTACCGGTTGTCGAGACCAAGAATGTGGCGCTTAACGCTAAGGCGACAGCCTCGGGACAGTGCAATGCGAACGAGAGCGCAACCGCAGCGGTGGACGGCAAGAACGATACGAAGTGGTGCGACAATACGAGTACGGCAAACAAGTGGTTAGCGCTCGATTTGGGCCAAGTCTACAATATGAACCAATGGGTCGTGAAAAACGCCGCCATCGGTGAATCGACCAACAGCCCGTTCTGGAACACTAAAGATTTCCGGCTGCAAATGAGTCAAGACGGCCAGACGTGGGTGGATGTCGACGTGGTCAAAAATAACGTGCAAACGATCGTTGAACGTTATGTTCCGACGTTTTCTGCCCAGTATGTAAGGTTATATATCGATAAGGGAGCCTATGACAATAACACGGTTCGTTTGTATGAGCTCGAAATTTACGGAGTGGAGGGCGACAAGCTGCCTGCCTATCCGGCGTCGAACCTGGCTCCGGTGGATTATGTAGATCCGTTCATTAACACTATGGGTGACAACGGGCAGACGAATCCGGGGCCGACTACGCCGTTCGGTCTGGTTTCATTGGGTCCCGATAGTGACGGTGGGGCCTTCAGCGGCTACTACTACCAAGATAAGTATTTAAAAGGCTTCTCGCATTTGCGCTTTAGCGGCGTCGGCTGCAGCGGTGCAGGCGGCAACATCCTGATGATGCCAGAAATTCGCGAATTTACGAAAAACAAGGATGAATACAAGCAGCGTTACGATAAAAACAGTGAAGCGGCTACCCCTGGCTTTTACAGCGTCAAGCTGGCATCGGGTATCGGTGCCGAGTTAACGGCATCACACAATGTGGGCTTCCATCGCTACACGTTCCCGGGGACCGAGACCGGATCGGTGCTGATCGACCTGTCCAACTCCTATGCAGGCATGGTGGATGCCAATCTGACGGTGGAAAACAGCAATGAGATTTCAGGTATGATCAAATCGCAAAATGTTTGCGGGCATGGATACTACACGATGTATTACTCCATCCAGTTTGACCAGGATTTTCAGTCCTACAGCTCCTGGCAGGGCGACGCGGTCGGAGCGGTGGCTCAGCGCAGCGGCTCGAACAGCGGCGTATGGGTGAATTTCAATACGAAGGATAGCCAAGTGATTCAGGCAAAAGTCGGCTTGTCGACGATCAGCGTAGAACAGGCTAAGTACGAACGGGATCACGATATTGCCGGCTGGGATTTCAATGCGCAGCATACCAAGTCCAGGAATGCTTGGAGTGAATTGCTGAACAAGGTGGAAATTACCGACGCAGACGAGAAGAACAAGCGTGTCTTTTATACGCAGCTGTACCACACGTTCCTTCATCCGAATAATGTGACCAGCTCCAACGGCACCTTCAAAGCGGGGAGAGACGAGAACACGATTCGTCAGGTCTCCGAATTCGGCAATGATTTTGAATATTATAATGGCTGGACAACCTGGGATGACTTCCGCAAGTACGCTTTGTTCTCGGTGCTAACTCCGAAGAAATATGAGAACATGGTGAAGTCCCTTGTCGATCTGTACAGTACAAGAGGCTCATATACTCAATGGGGCGACGGCTACTGGCCAAGTCCGACGGTCAGAAATGAGTTTAACGGAGCGGTTATTCTCGATGCGTACGCCAAAGGCTTTACGAACTTCGATGTATACAAAGCGCTCAAAGGAATGGCTGTGGATGCGGATAATTTCTCGGTCAGCGACGGGGAAATATCCGGCAAGCTGGAGAAGGCCAACAGCGCCTCGTTTCCTATGAAGCTCGCCCAGCTGGTCGGAGACCTCGATACGTATGAGAAATACAAGCAGCTCGCCTTGTCCTACAAGCAGCTCTGGAATCCGAATCAGGTCGATGAGAACGGGGAGAAGCGCGGCTTCTTTACTCCGAACGGGCAGACGGTGAGTAAAGGGGATATTTTAGCGGTAGATAAGTACGCTTATCAGGGCAACCTGTGGACATACCGCTGGTCCGTTCCCCAAGATGTAAATGGGCTTGCCCAATTGATGGGCGGCAAGAAAGAAATGGCGCAAGAGCTCCAGCATTTTTTCAAAATCAACGAGTATATGGCCATCAATGAACCGGATTTGCATGTTCCATACTTATTCAACTACCTGGGTTATCCGTATTTAACCCAATATTATGCCAGACAATACACCACAGAGACGGTCACTCAAAAATACCATAACCACGGGCCTTACGCTTATCCGATGAAATCCCGGGTTTACAGGGATGATCCGGAAGGATACTTACAATCCATGGACGATGATGCCGGCGGGATGTCCTCCTGGTTTGTCTATAGTGCGCTGGGCTTGTTCCCGGGCAATCCCGGTGAAGCAAGCTTCTTGATCGGTTCGCCGATTTTTTCTGAAGTGAAGCTGCATTTGGATAACGGCAAAACATTTACGATTAAAGCTGACAATGTGTCCAGCAAAAACCGTTTTATCCAATCCGCACAGTTAAATGGAAACAACTTGAACCGGGCCTGGATTCAATATGACGATGTGATGTCGGGGGGCACTTTGAATTTTCGTATGGACTCCACCCCGAATACGAGCTGGGGAGCCGCTCCCAGCGCTGCTCCACCGGCATTGAATTTTACATCGGAAGTCAATAATGCGCTGGCACGCCAGACATTGATCGCCGAGCAATCCGAATGGAAATACTATGATAAAGGCCAGTATGCCGGCAATGGCTGGACCGGCTTGGATTACGACGACAGCAGTTGGGCCCAAGGTCCCGCGATGCTGGGTTATGACAACAACGGCAAAGTAAAAACGAAGATGAGCTACGGCCCGGACACTAACAATAAGTATCCGACGACATACTTCCGCAAAACCTTCGAAGTAGCCAATACCCATGATATTCTCGAGCTGGATGCCAGCCTCATTCGCGATGACGGGGCTATCGTCTACTTGAACGGTCATGAAGTGATCCGTACGAATATGCCGGCCGGCGAAGTCCATTACGGCACCTTTGCGAACGCGACGGTCAATGACGAGCGGGTCCGCAATTCGTATCAGATAGACCCTTCGTATTTGGTCCAAGGGACCAACGTCATTGCTGCAGAGGTCCATCAGGTGAATGCGACGAGCTCAGATATCGCCTTCGAATTCAGCTTTGCAGCGGTCAAGCAGCTGAAGAAACCGGAGGCGCCGACAGTGCCGGTCGTGGACGATAAAGCCAATACCTTCGGTTGGACTTTCGTTCCCGGCTTTGAGCAGCCGGCCGACTATGAGTATAGCACAGACGGAGGCTTGAAATGGAAGCCGGTGACCACCAATCCACAAACCGTAGGCCCGCTCGCTTTCGAAGCAGGGAAGGTTCAGGTCCGGGTGAAGGCGGATGAGGGCTCCGGCCATACGATCGGCCACGTGCTGATCTCGAATGCCGCCTATACATCCGACATCCAGTGGGACGTGTATGATCTCAAAGCCGATGTGCATCGGAACGGCAATATGGATGTGCGGGTAACAGGAACACTGAAAGGCGATTATGCGGATTCCGCTGTCGTAGTCTTCCAGTTAATGGATGGTTATGAACGGGCATTGATGTCCAACGCCGTGCCCGTGCAGACCGGAAGCTTCCAGCTGTCGCAGCTTTTCAATGTCAATGCAAGCAAGTATCAGATGAATGTTTATCTGGTGGACGCCTACAACGGCAATATCTACGATTCGCTATGGCTGGCAGAACCGATCGTATCGCAGCCGGAGCCGGTAACCGAACCCGAACCGGAGCCGCCGGTCATCGAGGAGCCGCTGCCGGAGCCATTGCCGCTGCCGGAGGAGGAGTCTGAGGTTCCGGAGGTGCCAGAATTGCCGGGCGAGCCTGGAGACGGAGGGTTGACGCTTCAGTTCGAGAGCCGCACGGAGTGGACGTCGGACGTGAATACCTTCAACAATAACCCACTAAAAACCGAAGCAGGCAATAACGGAACGGTGGTTGCAAACACCTTTGACGGCGCTTGGCTGGCCTATGATAACTTTGATTTCGGCACTCAAGGAGCCAATCAGATCACCGTGGAGTATGATGCGCCGACGAATAAAGTGCCTGCGGGCAGCAAGCTGGACATTCGGTTGAATGCCGTCGACGGGGAGCTTATCGGAACGGTAGACCTCCTGAATACGGGCGGCGGCTGGGGATCCTATAAAACAGCGCAAGCCCAATTGAACAAAACGGTAACAGGCAAGCAAAGGCTGGTTATTGTCATGAAGGGCATCACGACGAGTTCGTTGCCTTACATCGGCAACTTTGATAAGATGACCTTCGGCTATCAGAAGATTAGAACGGATTTCGCCAAGCTGGAGTTGGAGACATACGATGAATGGAGCACGGCTTCCAATCCTGCCAATAACAGTCCGCTGAAAACCGAGAACGGGAAGAGCGGGAAACAGGTTGCGAATACATTTAGCGGCGCTTGGCTGGCCTATAAGGGAATGGATTTCGGCAGCAGCGGTGTGAATCAATGGTCCATCGAGTATTCGAGCAACAGTGCGAATTGTGCAGCCGATTCGGCTGTAGAAATTCGTCTGGGCGGAGTTGACGGACAACTGGTGGGCAAGATTGCCGTACCTCCGACGGCAGGCGCCTGGGGAACTTACCAAACGGTTACAGGGCAGCTGACTCAAACCGTTACAGGAATGCAGGATGTTTACCTTGTCTTAACCGGTACGACGGACTCGACTTATAAGTACATCGGCAACCTGGACAATGCCGGCTTTGAGCTAGTGACAGCGCCGGAGGAGCCGGGCGGAGAACAGCCGGAGCCGAAGCAGCTGGCCATCGAGCTTGAAGATAAAGCTGAATGGTCCACGACGGCTCACCCGCTCAAAGGGGGAACGCTCAAGGTAGAGAACAACAACGGCGGCAAAGTGGTCGCCAATACGTTCGACGGTGCCTGGCTCTCCTTCAAAGCGGTTGATTTCGGTACGATAGGTAGAAATCATATGGCTTTCGTCTACGACGCTCCTGTGCAAAAAGCGCCGGCAGACGCAATAGCGGAAATTCGATTGGGAGGTATCACAGGTAAGCTTATCGGTACAGTCCAGTTGACCCATACCGGCGACAACTGGGGTACCTACAAAACAGCGGAAGCGGACCTGAGCACGACCGTTACCGGAAAACAGGACGTGTATGTAGTTCTGAGAGGGACGGTAGACAGCGCTCATCCGTACCTGGGGAATCTTGACCGCTTGACGCTCGAATACCGTCCGGTCAGAAGCGACTTTGCCAAGCTGGAATTGGAAGCCTATGACGACTGGTCCGCGGCTCTTAATCCATACAACAACAATCCGTTGAAAACCGAAGCGGGCAAAAGCGGCAAGCAAGTCGCCAATACATTTAGCGGCGCATGGCTTGCCTTCAAGCGAATGGATTTTGGCAGCGACGGCGTCAATCAGCTGGCCATCGAGTATGCTAGCAACAGTGCAAGCTGCCCGGCCGACGCAGCTGTGGAAATTCGGCTAGGTGGCGTTAACGGTACGCTGGTCGGGAAGGTTAACACGCCTCCGACAGCAGCCGCATGGGGAACCTACAAAACCGCTAGAGCGCAGTTGACACAGACGCTAACCGGTATTCAGGACGTATATCTCGTGATGAAAGGCACGGGAAGCACGACTTACAAATATATCGGCAATCTCGATAACGCTAGCTTTACCCCTTAAGAGTGCGCAAACGCCGGAGCAGGATTGAATCGTCATTCAGAGCTACAAATAAAGGTCGGGTCAGGAGCGAATCTTGCTGCTGAGCTCGACCTTTCATTCTTGTACAGCGCAAAGGAATACGGAGTTCCCGTCAAGTCAAGATGCCAACAACAACCAACAATGTCCAATGACACACAATCAATTTCCAGATTTTCCGGACTTTCAAATAGATTGAGGGTATATTTGTATCAAGAAACTCCGACACAAATATACCCTCATATTAAGCGGATGACACAAAACTACCCCCAGAAACGGATGTTTTCTTGCCGCTGATCGGCGATCAGCTAACACGCAAGAAGGGTGGAATCCTTCCAGTGAATACCCTACTTCCTATCAATCGCAGCACTCGATATCGTAATAATTATAGGAGAACGAAACAATGAAAAGTACATACTCTTCGATCATGATGGTGTTCTGGTTGATACTGAATTCTGGTATTACAAAGCGGGAGAACGCGCTCTGGCTGACATTGGATTTACCTTGGATAAAGATCAAGACATGACCCAGTCATTGGGCACTTGGTCCCAAGCTAGAGCGGCAAGTATTGATAAACAGACCATCAGCAAGCAGCGTGAGGTCCGCAACGTCTATTATCAGGAATATCTAAGAACAGAAGCCATAGAGATTTTGAAATGAGCTAACTCTCTGGGCAACCTCTTTGGTCTAACATTTCAAATTTGCCGAGCTGACTGGATAGCTAGGTAAACATACTCTTGTCGGTGCCCGTTTAGCGTCGCCTCCTTTGCAATTACCATAACTTTTTTAAGTAAGCATTCTCCGTTCTAAACCGTACATTTCAACTCCAACTTCTTCGAGGCAAGTTTCTGGCGAACCGCTTCGCTCAACTCTTCGGCTGCCTTTTTCCGCCCCCGGCCATCCTGTAAAGCATCTTGTCCCCAATTCTCGTATTTGTTGACCCCTTGGTGCACTTGCTGATACGAGACCTCAAACCGCTCCGCTGTCTTTCGATAGTCATGTTTCGTTATGTTTTATAAGCGGAGTAGGCAGTGATGATGAAAAGCTCCCGGTTGCCGCCGCGGCATCGATACTATTGTTCTGCGCGGAATTTCCACTTCCATCGGTGTAGATACTACTGGGTTTTCGTGGAAGAAGCCAAGACTGCTTCGACGAAGGGGGATCGGAATCGAAGAGCAATTGGATGAGGTATGAAAACCATGTACCACAATAAGGGTTTCGTTCTATGATGCCATGTATTCTCAGCACAAAAGCTACGCTGAGGCCGCTTGGTAAGCACGGCCTTGATCACTCTGAGGTGACATTTTCTCAGAGTATTGATACATTGTTTTCCAAGAGGAATTGACGCCTGAAAGAGCGTATGCTACAATCTCTGGGAATAAGGAAGGGTGTTGAACGTGTTATATATCCGATATGTTAAACTTGTGCGAAAAGTTTGCTCCGTTCAATTGTACACGATGAAGCGTTGTATGGAGCTTAATCAGGGAGGCAGAAAGCTTCCTATTTTCATCGGCTGAATAGTCTTAAAAAAGTGTAGAATCCTACGCTTGTTTAAGTGTGACTATTTTGCTGATGAAAGAAGATAAAGGGCCATCGACAACGTTTTGTCGGTGGCCCTTTTTGCGTGCTTCGATTTCGACGTTTCATGCCAAACGAAATCGGATGAAACACGTCAAGCAGAGGGCCGGCGTCGTCAGTGACGCTATACCCTCTGCTTTTTTATATTTTTTAAGAGAGAGGAATTGTTATGCGCTTACTCAAAGTCGAAAGCTTGTCGCACAACTTTGCGGACAAAAAACTGTATGAAGATGCCTGCTTCGAGTTGTATAAGGGCGAACACATGGGGATTGTTGGACAAAACGGTTCAGGAAAGAGCACGCTGATCAAAATAGTGATAGGGGAAATCGTGCCGGATCAAGGCACGGTCAAAAGGCAGTCCAATATGAAAATCGGTCATCTGGACCAATATGCCGAAATAAACGGTACGTTGACCATTTTGGATTATCTGAAGACGGCGTTTGCGGATTTGTATGAAACGGAAAAGAAGCTGAACCATCTTTATGAGAAAAGCGCCGTTACCGGTGATGAGGCTGTATTGTTGCAGGCAGCAGCGTATCAAGAACAGCTCGAAACCCAAGATTTCTACTCGATCGAAAGCCGGATCGGCAAAATTGCTAGCGGTTTGGGTATCGACGCGATGGGAATGGAGCGCTCCATTCATGAATTGAGCGGTGGGCAGCGGGCAAAAGTAATTCTTGCCAAGCTGCTCGTCGAAAAACCGAATATTTTGTTAATGGATGAGCCAACCAACTTTCTGGATCAAGATCATGTTGAATGGCTGGCCAGCTTCCTGGCCAATTTCGATGGCGCCTTTATTGTCGTTTCTCATGACTATGACTTTCTGGAAAAGATCTCTACTTGCATATGTGACATCGAGTTTGGAACGATCCACAAATATTACGGCAAATATTCGGACTTCCTCCGGCAAAAAGAGCACCTAAGGCAGGATTATGTTCGCCGGTACGAGTCGCAGCAAAAGCAGGTTGAAAAAACGGAGGCGTATATTCGCAAAAATATTGCCGGCGTAAATTCCAAAATCGCCCAAGGTCGCAGAAAGCAGCTCGAAAGGATGGAGCGCTTGACTCCGCCGACTTTTACCCATCGACCATCGATTCGTTTCCGCGAATTGCCGCTGTCAGCTCAAGTTGCCCTTACCGTTCGCGATCTGGAGATTGGATATCATTCATCACTGCTGCCTAAACTGAATTTTTCGGTTGCGGGCGGGGAAAAACTTGTTATTACAAGCTTTAATGGAATCGGCAAGTCTACCTTGCTGAATACGTTGGCCGGACGAATTCCGTCTATTGCCGGTTCTTTTCGTTTTCGGAGCAAGCTGCAATCGGGTATTACGAGCAGGAATTGACATGGGACAACGATGCGTTGACACCGATCCAAGTGATTTCGGAGCCGTTTCCCGATTTGAATACGAAAGAAATACGGAGCCATTTAGCGCTATGTGGGGTAAGGGGAAACCATGCCATGCAGGCCATTGGTACGCTCAGTGGCGGTGAGCAATCGAAAGTGAAATTATGCAGGCCTCTGTTTACTTCATGCAATTTTTTGATTATGGATGAACCGACGAATCACTTGGATGCGGAAACGAAAAAGGCGCTGCAGAACGCTTTGGCATCCTTTTCAGGGAGCGTACTGCTTGTGTCCCATGAGGAGAGCTTTTACAAGGATTGGGCCGACCGCATAGTAAAACTGGAACATGTCTAACGAAAGCTTATTGTCATTTTTTGAAGTCTATTTAGGAGGTTTCTTTCGTGGATCGTGCTATCAGTGATAATTGGAAAAAGAAAATCAGTCTGTTTTTGATCGCCCAAACCGTCTCCTTGTTTGGTTCATCTTTAGTTCAGTACGCCATTATATGGTACATTACGCTTTCGACTTCATCCGGTGCGATGATGACGATTTCCACCCTTTGCGGCTTTCTTCCGCAAATCGCCATATCATTGTTTGCGGGCGTATGGATTGACCGCTTTGATCGAAAGAAAATGATGATGCTGGCGGATGGAACGATTGCTTTCGTAACCTTGATTTTGGCGATCCTGTTTTTGTCGGGTTATACAAGTATCTGGTTGCTTTTTACTGCGTTGCTCATTCGTTCGGCAGGGACTGGAGTACAGACCCCCGCGGTTAACGCGCTGATTCCCCAGCTCGTTCCGAAGGATAAGCTGATGCGGATCAACGGAATATATAGCAGCATCACATCGTTAACGATGTTTCTATCTCCCGCGGCGAGTGCAGCCATTCTTTCGATTTTCAGCATCGAAACGACGTTTTTTATCGATGTGTTCACGGCCGTCATCGGGATCAGCCTGATGTTTGCGATTCAAGTGCCGGCTTACCTCAAGAGCAAACCGCAATCTCAACTGCAAGGCATTCGAGAAGGATTCGGTTATCTAAGAGAAAATGCATATATCCAGCGGCTGCTCGTGTTCTTGGTGATCGTCATGATTTTAATTAGCCCGGCCGCTTTTCTAACCCCTTTAATGGTCAGCCGATCTTTCGGCCCGGAAATGTGGCGACTCTCGGTAAACGAAATGTCATACAGCGCCGGACTCGCTATAGGCGGGATATTGGTAGCATTATGGGGTGGTTTTCGCAATCGTATGAGCACCACGACTCTTGCATGCGCGTTATACGGTCTGCTGATGATCGGTTTAGGTGTTGCCCCCTTATTTTCGCTATACTTGTTGTTAAATTTTTTGATCGGAATCACAGGCCCTTATTTTAATACACCTATAACGGTTTCCTTGCAGGAAAAAGTTGAGCCCTCCATGCATGGTCGGGTATTCAGTCTGATTCAAATTGCGAATTCATGCTCATTGCCCTTAGGTATGGTTTTCTTCGGGCCGTTGGCTGATCGGGTAGCGATCGAAAGCTTGCTCATGTATTCGGGGGTACTACTGCTGATATGTGCTTCTTATAGTTTTTTCCACAAACAGTTAAAGAGCATGAACTAAGAAGCTGACCGAGGTTACAGATATTTTACCGCAACGAGGCGGCTGGGCGGCATCTGCCTTAAGAGTATGCAACAACGAAAGTTCCGGAACCAGGATCATCCTCAGCCGTCACTCCCGTAGCTGCGACGGAGAGATTCAAGTGAAGCTTGCATACTTTTACTCAGGGCGAAGGCTCCATGCTCGTTGAACCGGACTGATTCGTCAGAAGGTATGGCGACGTGCCAACCCGAGCGCGGTTCTATATATTTGTTGCTTGTTAAAATACCATTATATGGAGGCTGTTTATGCTAAAGAACTATGCACAAAAAATTCTGGAAGTTTACCCAAACCTACAAATCAATTCGGTCATCCTCAATGAGAACGGTCAAAACAACACGGTCATTGAGGTCAATCATGAACTCATATTCCGTTTCCCCAAATATCAACAAGGCATTAAAGAGTTACATGAGGAAACGCGGTTATTAAAGTTCATATACAAGTATATTACTCTTGATATACCAAACCCTATTTACCAGAACCTCGAATCGCAGACCGTGGGAGAGGTATTTGTAGGCTATCGTAAGATACCGGGAAAAACTTTCGACATGCAAGCTTTTCACTCTATGGGCCATGAAGATTTATGTGTGATAGCCAACCAGCTGTCACAATTTTTATTGGAGTTGCACAATATTCCTTTGCAAGAAGAGTTCAAGGATCACCTCTATCAACAAAATCAATATAAGTATTGGGAGAATATGTACAAACGCATTCAAGAGAAACTGTTTCGTTATATAAGCAATGAGAATCAAATACGAGTAAGAAAACATTTTGAGGATTTCTTGAATGACAGAATGAACTTTCAATATAAACCAGCAATTGTGCATGGGGATTTTGGCGTGGGAAATATATTGATCGATCTTAAACTTCCGAAAGTTGCAGGCATCATTGATTTCGGTGGATCACATGTAGGTGATCCAGCCGTTGATGCTGCAGCTATAATAAGCGGATACGGAGAAGATTTTTTGAAACAGATGTACGGGTTCTACCCTGGGTTTCAAAGCACTGAATCACGAATGAGGTTTTACCTAGGCACGTTTGCGCTTCAAGAAGCTTTATTTGGTATTGAGAACAATGATGAACAAGCGTTTAAGAACGGGATATTCAATTATCAATGATCGTTCCCTTTTCCTAATGTCGTTTCTGCAAATAATCGCCAACAACCTGAAAGCAACTATTTGTAACCACAACCCAGCGTATTCCTGCTTAAAATCAACTCTATGTCCGATCCATATATTCATACTAAACAATTAGGGGTTTCTTTGGGTGAGATAGCAGTCAAAGAAATTATATTACGTATTGATGAACTGTAAAATAGTGCTACGGAAATGTCTGAGGAAACGGATTCCTTACTTAAGAGTTTTCGCGAAAGAGATCGACTGAATAATTAAGGAGGGTCTTAGTTCTGAGTGTCTTATGAAATAGCAGGCTGTAATCGATGCCATGTTGGATGATGGGACAGATTGGCATTATATGAGCCCGAAACACAAGTTCCAGGTGTATGCCTTCCATCCTAATTGTTCGCTTTTGGTAGAAATTTATATGCAAAACCTGATACCTCCTTACGGTGCTAATAAAGATCCACTTCCATTTCCTCAAGATCGGGTTCAAGTACTACTAGATTTTGATGTTGAAATTATTGGAACGAAGCGGGATCGTCATCGTGTTATCGAGGGGAGAGTCTGGATATGTTAGAAAAAGTGGATGAGGATTTGCTCGCATCCACACGAGCCAGGATCAAAAAAATATATGATGAGCACTCATTGATCGGTTTGCTTAATTCAGGCGGAATCGATTCACGACTTACACTACAGCTCATGATCGAGCATGCACTAAAGTATCCGGATCCATCAAAAAAATATGGGTTATCTCCGCGGATACACTTGCCGAAAATCCTGGGGTCAAAAAAAACATTCATGAATTGCGCGATACGCTTACTGCCAATTTTCCGTGGATCGAATATCGCATTGTTGAGCCACGGGAGGACAATACGCTTTTGGTTTGTATTATAGGCAAAGGTTATCAAGCCCCAAGCATATCCTTCAAATATTGTGTAAGCCGAGAAGTAAAGGCATTAGACGATGCCCAACATGAAGGGACACACGCTAGCACGATAGCGTAATTATTAATAACATCGCAAGGCTTCCGCGTTGAACGGCAGCTAGAACAATACCCACGTACAGACAGCGTGAGTGAAACGCGAGAATAAACTGTGATTAAAGCAGTTTTTTCTTGCGTTTTTTATTTAAACAAAGTTGTGTCGCGTAGTAAAGCAGTTTTGTGTCGGTGAACAGAAAGTACCATTATTTATTCTTCACCAGACTAATTAACAGTAGTTATGAAACTTTCAAACTATTTTGCAACTATATTCAAACCGTTTACAGCCTCCCTTCGTTGCCTATAATAGTACCTGTAAAAATCATGTATGAAATGGAGGGAGAATCATGAAGAAGACCTTGTTCCTATCAGCTCTACTGCTCTTTGTCATTACGGCTGCCGGATTGTCAGCCTATGCAAAAATGGAAAATAATAAGCCTACCTCCCAGGTGATACCAAATTCCAGCCAAAGTGATCATGTCATCCGGGTGTACGGACCGGGCGGACCACTTGGACCGATCAAGGAAGCTGCTGAATGTTTTTCAGCTGAAACGGGAATCAAGGTGGAAGTAACAGCCGGACCAGAGAGCAATTGGATCGGCCAGGCAAAGCAAGATGCAGATATTATTTTCGGTGGCTCCGAGTATATGCTGCAGGACTTCATCTTTAACTACCCCGAAATGATCGACACTAAATCACGAAAAGAACTCTACCCGCGTGCTGCAGGAATATTGGTGAGGAAAGGAAATCCTAAGAAGATTGAAAGCCTGGAGGATTTATCGAAAAATGGAGTAAAAATAATCGATGTAAATGGGGCCGGCCAGCTTGGCCTGTGGGAAGACCTGGCAGGCAGAAAAGGACTGATCGAAGGCATTTCCCAAAATATTAACCTTTCTGTAAAGTCGAGTGCCGAAGCCATTGAACGATGGAAATCGAATTCCAGTCTGGACGCTTGGATTACATATGAATCGTGGTATTACCGGCTCCAGGATGTGACCGACCTGGTCGAACTGCCCGAAGAAGAAAAGCTCTATCGTGGAACGCCGATAGCCCTGACGAAAAACACCGATCAGAAAAAAGAGGCACAGCAATTTATTGATTATTTAAGAAGGGAAGAATCTCACCAAATCTTTCAAAAATGGGGCTGGAAGTAAGGACGAGCCTTAAATCTTAAAAACTGAACTGTAGAATCCATTTTGATCGATCTTTTTTCAAAATGAATTCTTTGAATTTTTCGCAAAAAATGACGCTTAAATCTGCATTTAATAAAAAATGTCGGGTGACAAGGTTGGGTACTGAGTCCGCTCACATTTGCCAAATCGTTTTCAATATTTCAAATAACGATTGGTGTTTTATTTTTATTTCAAGCATAGCATTAAATCTGGTTTTTGAAAATCAGTTTGATTTTTCATTCGGGGAATATTACGCTTTTTACTCTGTTTCAATAAGCTCCTTGGTTTGGCAAATTGCAGGGGTTGTTCTTTTAGGTAAAAGAACATGGGGCTGGATAACCGATTATCTATTTACGTGGGATGTTTGTTATATCAGGGTTGGAGTCTGTGGAGAGTAATGGATAGTGCTCCTTCCATGGAAAGAGTAATTCAAGGGAAATCATTTTCAATTAGTGTGTTTTTAATAATAGTTATACTTCTATTGGTGATGAAAAAGAAGTGGTTATCTCACTCATGAAACACATAATTTTTCTCGCGATAGTCCTTATTTTCATCGTCTCAGCAATTATAATTTCGCCATGGGTAACTGTAAGCTTCGCGGAACATCGAGATGTTACCACGTTTGAGGGACAATGGAAAAACGTACAGGATTGGTGTGGTTTCAATTCCAAAGATTGTGGTGTTAAAGCTTCAGACAAGGATTTTTTTGGTTGGAAGGTGATTATAGAGTATGCATGTGGTTTGTTACCTTCTGATTCACCTGAATATCACAAGCGGAAAGAGCTGTTTATATCATTTTTAGGGACTGTTCATTAAAATAAACATTCCTGTTAGTCCTAAGAAACGGGCTTGCCAAAAGGAAGCGCCTCGGTATGATGGGTTTGTCTACGGGTTCGAAACCCAACACCATCAAGGAGGCGCTCTTAATATGAAGTTTAAGCAATCCGACGCACAAAATCAACGAATTGAACGAATTACCACCTCTCACCTTGTTATAGGAATAGATATGGCAAGGAAACGCATGTCGCACAAGCCACCAACTTCCGAGGAATCGTTCTATCCAATCGGCATCTTTCGTTAAAGAACACAAACGATGGGTTTGAAAATTTAAAGCAGTGGAAGGATGCACTGCAGCGGAAGCACAGATTAAAAAGCCTTATCCATCGGCATGGAACCGACAGGGCACTATTGGAACAACATGGCCAATTGGCTGGTTGAGCTGGGATTAAACGTTATCTTAGTGAATCCAGCGACAACCAAACGAAATAAGGAGAACCGTGATAACTGTCCTTCCAAGAGCGATCCCAAAGATGCCCTTGTTATTGCTGATGTTATCAGCCGTGTTTATTACTACGATTACACACGCCAAGCGGGTGACTTTCAGACGCTGCGCACCATCATGAGTGATCGGGAATTTTGGGTCTCTTGTGGCGTAGGTACCTCCGCTTCCAACGTTCCATCCCAGTCAAACGGTTTTCTACTCCGAATATGCGAAGCATGTTCATCACTAAATCCTTCGACGCGGCTAGATCGTCGCCTTGGGCGACATCGTAAGCGTACGTTAAACGACAACAGCGGCAGGTCTAAGACTTTATTTTAGTCTTGGTCCGCCGCTGCTTCTTTTAACGGAACAAATCTAAAACTTATTTTTCAAAAAGCCGACGATTCTTCAATTCAAAAACCGCGTTAGATCAACGACTCCAGTCTAATACTGTTCTTACGCTGAGTTAGAAGTGTGGCATCCTGTACATACTTCTCACCATTAAGTACCCTCGAGATGGTCGTAACGGAAACGCCGGCTTTTTTGGCAAACTCGTGGGCATCAGCACAGTTTGCGATCTCGGAACGAAATAAAGGCCCGATCCCTAAGTTATTTTGTAGACGGCCGGCCGATCATTCCTCAATAACATGACCACAAAGGAGGAACAATGAACCTGTCTTCATCCGCGCGATTTTCTTCATACAATACTCTCCTTTAAAAAAGGATGTTTGGGGTTATCTCTTAACATTTTATAACACTTCCTCTAAACAGTGTTATTATTCAATAAAGATCAGAATCTAAGGATGGTGTAAAACATGGCGAAACGTATGGTAACATTGCCGGACGGTACGATATTACCTGCTATCGGTCAAGGAACTTGGCTCATTGGTGAAAACCCGTCGAAAAGAAAGCAGGAGATCAGTACTCTTAGACTTGGCGTAGAACTTGGGATGACGGTAATTGACACCGCAGAGATGTACGGTGAAGGCTCAACAGAAGAATTGGTTGGGGATGGCATCAAGGACATTCGAGATCAAGTCTTTTTAATATCTAAGGTGTATCCGCATAACGCTGGTGGGGCTAGTATCACTCGGAGTTGCGAGCAAAGTTTGAAACGGCTGAAGACGGATCGGCTTGACCTTTATCTTCTTCACTGGAGAGGAAGGGTCCCCTTGAGCGAAACTGTTGAAGGTATGGAGCGACTTGTGGAAGCAGGGAAAATCAGGCGATGGGGGGTCTCTAACTTAGATACGGCTGATATGAAGGAGCTATTCGGTATTGCCAAAGGGGGAAACTGTATAATTAATCAGGTTTTGTATCATCTGGGTTCACGAGGTATTGAAGTCGATCTCCTTCCTTGGCAGAAGGCGCATAGCATCCCCATCATGGCGTACTCTCCCTTAGCACAGGCAGGAGCGTTAAGAAGAGAGTTAGTGGATGATCCAGTAGTAAAGGATATTGCAGCACAGCTTTGCATTAGCCCTTTTCAACTCCTTTTGGCATGGTGTATCCAAAATGATGATGTATTAGCCATACCGAAAGCATCCACAGAGGAGCATGTGAGACAAAATGCAGCCGTTAGTGAAATCGACTTTACACAAAATGACTTAAACAGATTGGATGCGGTATTTCCTAAACCATCAAGAAAAGTTCCGCTAGATATTATATAAAAGAGTGTTAGCTTACTTTTGGTAGATGTTAAGATTGACAAGTAGCTTTGGACTGTGGTGGAGCTCGCTTTAGGGGATAATATTAAGCCTTTAACACCGTGTAACCGGTTAGGTCAGGTCCAATGGAATTAACATAATATATATTATGTTAATACAAGAATGTTTTTGCCCAACATTTGGACAGTTGTACATATAACCCGCTTGGGTTTATGAACACTGGGTAGAGAGTCTATTTATTGTTAGTTGTGATATAATATGTAGTAGGGAGGAGGGAACTATGAACTTCGATAAGATTGATCTGCTAAAAAGTGAATTAGATAAATTACGTCCATTACCTTCTGCAGCTGTAAGAAATCTTGAACAAGTTTATCGGGTTGAGTGGACCTACAATTCTAACGCAATTGAAGGTAACACATTAACACTACTTGAAACCAAGTTGGTTCTAGAAGAAGGACTAACCATAGGCGGAAAAAAGCTTCGAGAGCATTTTGAAGTGGTTAACCATTCAGAAGCAATCAATTATGTACAAGATGTTGTAGATAGAAATATTGAATTATCGGAGTATGTAATAAAGTCGATTCACCATCTAGTACTTAAAAACATCGATGATGAAAATGCTGGGCGGTATCGAATGATTAATGTCATGATATCTGGTTCACAACATACCCCTCCAAATTTCGCAGTCCTCTCTGAAAAAATGGAACAGTTGATTTTATGGTATGATGAACACAAAGATAAGCTTCACCCCGTTGAGCTAGCCGCAGAATTTCATTTCCGTTTCGTCTATATCCATCCGTTTTCTGATGGAAACGGACGTACAGCACGACTTTTAATGAATATAATTTTAATGAAGTACGGATTCCCGCCAGCCATTGTAAAAGCAGCAAATGAGGCTAGGTTAAAATATTATGAGACTTTGGAAAAAGCGAGTATTGAAAGTGACATAGTGCCATTCGTGCAATTAATTGCTGAATGTGTTGAAGTTAGTTTACAAAGATACATAGGTGCCGTAAAATAACTTCTATTTTGCTATAGGCCTCAAACCAATAGAATGCCCCTCAACAGTGTATCTATTTTTGCTTATACACTGTTGGGGGCATTTTTCATTTAGGAGGTCACCTCTGGTTTATAAATTAACAAATATGGAAAACGGACAATCGGGAAACAAGATGTGTAAGCAAAAAGATAGGCGATTGAGCCCGTATAGAGAAGGGAAGTCGAGCATTGATTCAGAGTTTGACTAATACCTGGTTCGGATCATAAACGGATGTAGCTCATTGCCGGAATTCCGGTGGCGGTTTCTCCATCAAGGAGCATTCTGGATACGGAGGAAATCATTATCCTACACGACAAATACGAGTAGGCCTTCCTTTTACATGTTTTTTTGACCTTATCTGACCCAGTATTTAATATTCCGGAACTTGGTCTCTGAACGTCCGTCTACCCCGTAAACCCCGTTCTTGAAGTGACGAGTCGCAGGTCCACGGTCATCTACCGTCAGTACCAACTGATCGTCGGCGTATACCTTGATGGTTCCATTATCCGCATCATGGGCAACTTTCAGGTTCCACCAGTTGTCATACACATTGGAATTGATAAGTGCTCCATTCGAATCAAAATATCGTCTCACGGTATTATCGGCATGAGCAACCAGCATAATGTCGGTTGCAGGCGTTCCTGCTGGCCTATCGATTCTCAAAATCTGCATGACAGACGATCCGGCCGATCCGGAGGCAATATAGACATCGGCTTCCCACATATGCTCACCGGTCGAATATTCTTCATTCCATCGCATCTCAGTCCGGGGATCCGTGGTGTTCCCTTGCTGGAACGGTTCGTCCGTGGAATAAATCCACATGGTATGCGTATTGGTAGCTGAATCGAAGCTGTATCGGTCGCTCAAATTAAGATTCCATGGCTTCTGGATGTAATAATCAAACGGTACTTGAGTCCATCCTAATGTCGGAGGATCCTGCTGAGCGATGTCCACGGTGATGGAGATCCGGTCCAGGTCAGGGGCGTAAGCGGATGTTATAAAATCGAATCGTATTATTGCCGCTATTTAGAGATACTGTGGTATTATGTGTGGCCAACGTGTTCCAGTTACCCGAGTTCAGACTGGCCGAAGCTCCGCTGCCGCCATATACGCTCCAGAACAAGCTGCGGGCTTCTCCTGAGACATATCGGATGGCCATGGCTGCATTACCGCTAGATGCCGCGTTTACCGTGATTTCCGCCCAATTGCTGGAGTTGTTTCCGATATTGCGAACGTACTCGCCGCCGGACATGATGCTCTTACTGGCAACCGTAGCGCTGCCATTTAAATCGCCGTCCTCGGCTTCATAATTCGTTGTGACCGGTGCGCCTTCCGCTGTAGTTCCGAATTGGAAAAGAAAGCAGGCAAGAGACAAAATAATGAAAACGTTAACAATTTGTTTTGTAGAGAACCTGATGCGGCTTATTACTGACATCGAAAATCATCCCTAATCAACAGATTATGAATTAAGTGATATTCTAGGATGAAAAACCCCCAAGCCATTGTATCAGGCAGCAGATATAACGCCTCAATTCCCCCCTATCACCCCCATATTTTGTAATCTGATACAAAAATATGTTATTACATATTCCCTCACATTACAAGATGGTTGGATAGGAAATTTCCGGAAATTAAAACTAACTTATAAAAAGAATGACCAAGCCCTTATATCCTTTAACCAACTATTCTTAACTCTTTTTTAAGTGCGTCCTTGAGCACCTGAGAAATATCAAGATGTACCTTTGTTGCTCGATCTCAAGCCAGAGCGTGCTCCTCCATGCGGAACAAATGGAGAACCAGGATCTCATGAGCCATGATCAATGCTTTATCTTTCTGGAAATTTTTTGATAATATTTCTTTTTCTGTTCCGATCCGAGGACGGAAGAATTTCACGAATTCGGTTAAGTTATAACGCTATACTCAATCTTATTGGACAAAAAAGCTCCCCTCCAAGTAGCGGTTATTTCATAACCTATCTACTTTAAGGGGAGCATATCGTACCCATTAAGGCTGCCGGATAGATAACCGGGAGCCTCGTTTTTCGAAATGGCGTTGAACTCGATACGGTAGTCAGGCGAGAGGAATCAACTCAATATCTCCAGGATTGGATAAACAAACAGTATCGGAATCTATTTGAGAAAAGCGAAGACCAAAAGTAACAACTGCTAGCAAGCCGTTTAAACAGCACCTATATTTTCTGGTCGACGATTACACATCGTATAGTCCAATAACGGTTCCTCGAAATTATCGAAAAAGGGGGGGGGGGGGGTGATTTCCCTCGGCCATCAATTGTTACCTCCATAATGACATTTGGAATCTTTGTGAAAATAATTAGAATAGAATGCTTCAAAAGAACATGGTAAAAGTAGAACGAAGGAATATTGAAGTGTGACCAACGAAAGTATTACATGTTAGGCACCAACAGAAGAAGGCGGGGGTTCCGCCTTCTTCTGTTACCAATGCTCTTGATTTTTGAACTATTTACGCTAATAACATTATCTATACCGATAGCCGCATTTAGTTGTTTAGAGGATGCACGTAAGTTAAACTACATAGGCTGAAAATAAGTATTATACGTTAATTGGTTAGTCGTAGTTTTTTTCCATTACTTCATACTGAATTCAATTTATAGGTTGGGCATTTGAAAATTGATCAATTTGCAAGTCCACCGCGTTTATACCTTTTTAACAAATTCAGATTTTAATTTCATAGCTCCAAAACCATCAATATTGCAATCAATATCATGATCACCATCAACCAAACGTATATTTTTTACTTTTGTACCTATTTTTACGACTAATGAACTTCCTTTTACTTTAAGGTCTTTGATTACTGTTACAGAATCACCGTCGTTTAAAACATTTCCATTTGCATCTTTGAAAATCTTTTTGTCTTCGTTATCTTCAGTTTCTATTTCTAAAGTCCACTCATGACCACATTCTGGGCAAACAAAGAGACTTCCATCTTCGTAAGTGTATTCTGAATTACATTTTGGGCAATTTGGTAAATCCAACATAATTTCATTTCCTCCATTTGTTGTTATTATTTCATGCGATGCTTATCTATGATTTCTTCTTTCTTCATTGCTACGCTTTCTACCTTTACGTTTGCTTCCTCAACTCGAAACCCAGTCATGTTTTCCACAGCTTCCCTGACTTTTCCTTGAAGATCCTGGCGTATGTCCTGAATATTTGTGCCATAATTGACGATGACACGTAGGTTGATGGCGGCTTCCGACTCCATAACCTCGACAACCACGCCTTTTTTTGCATTTTTTCCGCTCAGGCGCCTAGTAACTCCCTAGGAAGTGCCGCCTGACATAGAAATGATTCCAGTGTATCTAAGGCTGCGAGCCCATCTATAGTAGATATAACATGGTCGGATATACGTATTAATCCTATAGCGATTTCTCGGTCAAATGGATCACTCCTACATTATTCAATTCGAGCGGTAAGTTTTAAGAGCTTGGTGAAATCTATAAAACTCCTTCGATAATGTTCCTAAATTACTTTTAATAAAAGTCCTTTGATCTGGTCTGTTTTCCCAGTCAAACAGCAAATCCAAATGTTTATCGATGTTTTCTCTTAAATCAATAATGTAACGTTGTTTGGGATGATTTTCAGATAATCTTTTTAAATCTTCTGCAAGTTCGTTACTAAGAAAGCGGAGGTTTCGTTTTCTTAACGTTTTTTGAAGTTCAAAATAATCTGGCGTATAGTCTTCCCGATAATCCCGTCCAGGAACTTGTCTCCAAAATGAATTCCATTCTTCAAGAAGATCTACTTCATAAAGAAAGTACCTGAGAAATCCACATAACCATGCAGTACAGCTCGTGTTACGAATTCTACAGCCAACTTTAAAGGATAAGTTTCTGCAGCCTTTACAGCATGACCCTCCATTAGCTATACAAATTGTACATATTTGGTCTGATCCGACACCTCTTAAGTAATCAAGACCTTGTTCAATAACCATCTGTCTAGTAGTGAGATTTTCTTTATCGGAGCATCTGTTTTCAATCATTATCTTCTTCATCCCATTTGCGTGAGTAAGCTTTCTTTGTTACCCAGAACGTCAAGCCCAATATAATGAAAAGGGCAACAACACCTAAGATGATTGCACCAACCATTCCCCAATACTCCCCTCTTTTTGCATATATATACGTGATGTCATACAGTAAACGATTCATTATTTAATTTAATGTTTTTTATGACTTCTTGAAATTCATTAAAATCTTTGATTAAGTAATTAAGCCTCTTTATCAAATGAGTTTCGATATCTGAATTTTTAGCATATTCAATCTCATCAACAAGTTCGTCCAATTCACTCGCCATTATAATGAAATCAAGATTATCTTTAACTTTATCTTGACTCAACTTGGATTTAAGGTCTTTTGCTAATGCCTCGCCTAGTTCTTTCATAATAGGGACATCAAAATGCATCGTCATTTTAACCAATGGAGGGGTGTAATCCTTTCTAAAATCAATACCAGGCACTTCATCCCAAAATGCATTCCAATCTTTAATCAATCCAGCCTTGTAAAATAATAATTTTAAGTATCCGCATAACCAGGCCGTGCAACTTGTATTTCTGTTCTGACAGCCCACACCGTTTATTAATTGATTACAACCACGACAACAAGAACCACCATTTTGAATGCAGATTTTACAAATACGGTCTGCACCTAGTCCAGCTAAAGTTCGCATGCCATAGTCGATAAGATATTTTCTTGAAGCTACATATATTTCGTTACCAGCGAACATTCAGATCCAATCCTAACCTTATAGTTTTAAATAACAAAATATTTGATTTTTTGAATAATTATAACTTATACTATAATGAAAAGTATTTAAATACGCAAAGGTCTTTTTTAAACTTGCTTCATTGCTTTCTAATTTTTGATATGATATTCCATATATTCGAATTTTCGAACATTTAGGAGAGAACGCTATGTATCAAGAAATACAGCATTTTAAAGCCGATTTTTTCAAAGCGGTAGCACACCCTTTGCGTATTAGAATCCTTGAAGTTTTAGCCGAGGGCGACAAGAAATACAATTGATTTTGTCAAAGGATGATTCTTCTTCCAACCCGGTCACCGTCTTGGTCTCCAAACATTCCTCAAGGATCTGCACCATGAATGCGCTGTACGAGGTCGACGCCAGCGTAAGTCCTTGAATGAAACTAATCTATATTTTCTGCAACCGGTTGTTAGATGTCTTTTAAAGCTGTTGAATTCTGCTGGGCTTGGTTTAATAGCTTACGTAAAAATTCGGATCTATTTTCACCAGCCTGTTCTTCGAGCTAGTCCCAAGATTCTACCTGTAATGTTAATGAAATTTTCTTTGTTACTCCTAACGAAGGTCTTCCCGACGGTCTTCCAGTTGATGTTGTCTGTTTACATGACCAGCAATCTGATCAAGCTCGACCAGAACAAGACAAGACCCTCCGCCGAAGTCGAAGAGATTATCTGCAACCATTTGCCATAGCTTCATCATGAGATCAGCATACTCAGGCCTAATGTTTGTTGTTCTCTTTTTTACCAGCCTGTATTACTATAACAGATTGCGAATGATATTTGCCGGAGCCGTTCTGAAGACAGTGAATGACTTGCCGCCTAATCTGCTATGCCGAGTCGTCCATGAGAAGTTGCCGTATCACGCCTATAGTACTTACCATCCCGGTTACTCGTTACGCGGCAACATAGCAAAGGCAGCCATATTTGATACTGTTGTCGATGCTATTATCAATCGTATAACAACCAAATAATCTGTTCATGTCCAGCGAGCCAAGGAGCGATCCTCGGTTCGCTTTTTTTTGTCTTCTATTCCACTTGAAAGGGGGTGAACAAAATAATTGTGAAAAAAGGATTGCCGGAAGATGTTTTTACCGTTCTGAAGGTTTTGAATGGACACTTCAGTATGGCAGGCGTAACAGCAAGAAAGAATACCTCGGATTCTGCGAACAAAAAGGATACATCTACTCTGTAAAACTGGATGCAGGAAAGCATGTCATTATCGCAATTCGCAGTGGAGAAATCACTGTTCTGATTACTTATACCGTTCAGGCATCCCCGATCTACAGATGAGTGGCAGAATCATCGAAAGCGGCGATTGACGCGATCAGATTAAGAGGGAACATCAGTACACATCATTTCAGTTAGTAGCGTTGTTGTATCGACAGGAGGGTTATTTTTTATTGCCCTGAAGTGGGGGTGAGACTCATGAAGAACATGCAGGAACTGCTGGCCAGAAAAAGCAAATTGACGATAGCAATGCGGATGATTGATCGCAAGGCAAGCTTTGAAACCGAAGAAGGCAGGGTATACGCCCAGACACTGGTCAAGCTGGTCATGATTGAAATGCAGATTGAAGCCCAAGAAAAATGAAAAAATCGCCCGCAAATAGAGACGGAGCGAGCAAGAAAAAAGTGGTGTCATCATCATAATTCAAATCATCTATCACGAAACTGGAGGAGCCGCCGCGGTGTCTTTAAGACTAAACAGCTCTTAATTCTATGACAAGAAGGAACGAATTTGTACAAAACATTAATCCGCTCCGTACATGTCCCTGCATTAAAATTGTTCTAGACAAAAATGGCAAATGCCACCCCTGAAATAAGACCTGGAATACCGAAATTCCTTGAAAAAGGTCAAAAAGCATGAGATTTTTCCGATATTTATCTAGACAAATTAACTGAAGCTTCACATGGAGTTTGCAATTATTGCAGCTCGGTTTATCTGTTATTAACATTCCGTATGTATGCTGAAGTCAGGTAGTCTTCCCGCGTTGTGGCCACGGCAAAGGAGAGAAAAAGTTATATGCTAAACCGTTATTCGGATATTTGCAATATGCTATTGAAGGATGTTGACCAAGGACTTTATCAGGAGGGAGAACGGTTGCCGACTGAGAAGGAGCTGTGTTTGCGCTTCGGAGTAAGCCGGGAAACGATCCGCAAGGCGCTTAGGCATCTCATTGAGTCAGCCGTATATACGGTATTCAAGGGTCGGGGTACTATGTGCGGCGTCAAGGGTTGCATATGAAAAGCACCATTAACCGATTTTCCAGTATTACGGAGCTCATAAGGAATGCTAATTTGACCGAAGGCGATTTAGAGATTCAAATTTTTAAAAGGAAGCCGAATGATCAAGAGTTTCAGCTGCTCGATCTAAAGGATCAGGACCAGGTATTTGTGATCGACCGGATTCGGACGGCTAACCGCGAGCCGGTTGTCTATTCCAAAAATATTATTCCGCAAAGCGAGCTGGAAGTGCTTCCTACCGGAATTAACAAAAGCACGGGGCTATCGGCGATGATCCGGTTATCGGGAGAGGAAACCGACAGCTTCACCGTAGTCGGGGACAATTTGAACGATCTGGAAATGATCGGTTCCGTTCACAACGGATTTGCAGTAGCCAATGCCAACCCGACCGTAAAAGCCGCCGCCGCGTTTGTACTTGCCCGCAGCAATGATGAATCTGCGCTGCTTGAGGTGATTGACTTCGCTGAAGCAACCTGGCCCCTTTGAGTCTGGCGTCGGCGAGTTCCTCAGGGATAACTAATGATAAAAGGAGATGTACTGCTATGATAAACGAAAATCAAAGCGTTGCTGTACCCGTTGCTGCGTTTAGCTGCCGCCGGGAACCATCTTTCCCGATTCGGCCCCAAGATACCCTAATATTTGGATATTGATTCACGAATCGCTAGCTTCAACCTACCGGGGTGCAATTAGTGTTGCTATGAAGCTGCTGGAAATATGTACAATGATTTCGGGTATTCGCATACCGCCGAGGGCTGCGACGCCTTCGCCCGGCGGCGGGGACTGCAGCCGGTCCGGCTTGGTCCTGACGGCAGCAGCAGCAGAAGCCACGACCATTGTGTCCACCTCCGCTTTTATTACGCTCCGCTTCGTTCACTAAATCCGGTTGTGACAGAGAAGGGCCGCTATTATCAAGTAGCCGCCAGCGTCCATTACGAGGTTGACCGCCCGAAGCACCTGCATCCTTATGTGGATGAATGTCCGTACTGCGGTTGCAACGGGGAGTATGAGGCGTACATGGGAAGCGGCATTAGAGACAAAAACGAAAAGGTCCACGATCCGCTCGGAGTAGAGCTGGTTTTGTACGGCACGATCCGGGGAGAAGAAATCGTCGCTTTTTTTTGACGGACTGAACAGCCTGGCCGGGACGTATGACGTGCAAATCAGTGAGATTGTGCCGGATGCAGACCGGAGCGACATTACGACATCAAAAGTCGGCGTTATTTTTATTGGAGCTGCCGACGAAAAGAACTCCTGATTGAAGCGACAGCTTGGTGAAAATGCGAGAAGTACACCTCAATTGAAGCTTTTCATTGCGGACGACCCAAAGCGAGCGACACTAATGCGACCCAATTATGCAGGCAATTTAGATTGGCACGAAGCTTTGGCTTTGGAGATACATTAATTAAACATGGTATGGATCAGTATAAGAAAACAAGCCGCCTGGATTTCAGTTAAAGGCAGCTTGTTTCTCTTTATCTGAGGGATTCATTTTATTATAGTCTTTTAATAATGTATATCTATTCAACAGTAATTTTGCGGATTTCGGCTAATGTCGCTTCACCCAAGGTCACGTCCCCCGCTGGCAGGACGCCCAGGATATAAACCGTGGCGTGAGCAAGCGCTAATTCTGACATTATACAATTAAGAAATGAAATTAAAAAAATTACGCGAAATAACTATTTCGCGTAATTTCAATTTTAAGCGATTTTTTTCGTGCATATCGTATCGTTAGGCATATATAATTGATAGTAAATCGACATCGAATTGGTAGATCACGCCAATGAAAAAGGTGAGTATTAATGGATCAAATCGATAAAAGTTATTTCGATGATGAATTGTTGGATTTCTTCGATATCTGGATGAAGGATCACGGACTAACTGAGCAAACACAAAAAGCATATCTTGGGGATATACGTCAATTCTTAAAGTCCGCTTCTGCTAAGCAAATAACCGAGATTGAATCCATTGATATTATGCGGTTTCTTTCAACCAAGCGCCAAAGGGGAGCGGGTGACTCAACAAGGAACCGGTGCTTAGCTTCTATTCGTTCATTTTTTAATGCTTTGGTCGAGCACAAGTATGTTACAAATAATCCTGCTTTAAATATTAAGAAATCAAAGATCGATAAACAGCAAATTCCTTCGTACCTTGAAGGTGATTACTTAGCACTCTTCATTGAATCCATTCAAGGGAAATATCAGATACGAAATGTATCTATGTTTTTATTAATGAGCTATGCAGGTTTACGTGTGAGCGAGCTTAGTAAATTGAACATCTCAGATTATAATAAATCTAACGCTATATTACGGGTAAATGGTAAAGGACGTAAGTGGAGAATAATCCCGCTCCCGGATCAGTTAGTTTATATACTCAATTTGGCTTTAGATGCAAGAATTCAACCAAAGAAGAAAAGCGAGCAAGCGTTTTTCATTTCACAATTTGGACGTAGGATAACGGTCCGAACGATACAAAAAATTGCTGAATCTAATTTTTCAGAGTTCAAAAAGAAGCATTCAGAGTTGCTGGGAAAAGCACTGAGTAGTCATAAGCTCAGACATACGTTTGCTACGCAGCAGGTCATTGCAGGGACGGATATACGAACCTTACAAGAGCTTCTTGGGCATTCGAGCATACAAACAACTCAAATTTATACACATGTCGGGGATAAACAAAAGCAGGAGGCTATGAATCGAGTAATACCCATATTACCCAAGTTTCAAAGTGTTTCAAAGTGAGGCTTTACATTCAAATAAGGAACATTCTACAGGGAATGGAAAAACATATTTGCATTAAAGTATCACAATTGTAAATCGTGATGGCAATATAAAGTGAGATAAATACGGGGTGACTTGAACTACCCCGTGGAGATACGTATGCCGCGGACAAAAGGCTACTATATTTTATATGCTATCAATATTCCGTTAACGAAAACATTATTTTGTGCAGAATAACTCATGATTACTATCAAATTTATAGTTTTTACCATGGAATTTAGGCCAAGGAAAGAGTTTTCTAATGTTACCTGAAATCGATTTTGTGTAGCTTAGGAGTGCCCGTGCTCCTCGATAGAGGGTATGAGAGACATTTGTTGATCCCAAATTCAATGACTCTATAATTCCTTCGCTTATGTAGAAACTGCTTACATCTTTGCCCTTGTAGTGAAGGATGTAGAATACTATGTAGTTGACAGGATTAGACTGAGAAGCTTTACGATTTTATCTGCTTTACGTCATGAGCAGCGTTCCATAATGGATTCACAGCATCGAACTCAACCTGTAATATTGAGATTATCCTAAGAAATAGCATTACATAATAAGCCTTATATTGATCTGTGGTATGGGAATTACAGGATTGTGATACCTCTCGTTATTCTAAATAAAGAAATGCATAGGAGTACTAGAAATATATGAGCAGGAACGTTGAAACGAAAACTTATAGTCTATTGGAAATAAATCGAAAACTAGTAGATCTTACTAAAAAAAATATGGGAGACGAACTAGGTAAGCTTCAGATCGAATTGGAAGCGGTAGTCGTGAAAGTTCATGATAGGGCGTACAAGGGATTAAAGTATGTACACTGTGAAGAAAATGGTGTAAGGCTCCAACTAATTGTCGATGAAGAATTAGCAAGAAACATTAAAAAATACTCCGTATATAGATTTACTGGATATTTTCAAATCGGATCCAAACTGCAGAATATAGTTAATTTTAGAGTGAAATCTGCTGAATTAACAGAATCCAGGGAACATCGCTTTAATGTGCTAAAAACAAAATATTACCGTGAGAAAAACAGTCTGTTACATCTAACAAGTGCGTTTAATTATAAAATTGCGATTGTAACCTCCAAAACTAGTGAAGGATTATCAGATGTTAAAGGTTTATTAGAAAAAGCTGAAAGAATAACCATCGATGTTATTGATGTAAATTTAATAGATCCTGAAAGTATAGCTGGTGGAATAAATTCTGCGATAGCAAAAAATTACGATATTATTTTATTGATTAGGGGTGGTGGGGACAATTTTGAACCATTTAATAGTGAAGTGGTTTGTCAGTCAATTTACCGAAGTAAAATACCAGTAATAACAGGAATCGGTCATGAAAATGATAAAACCATAGCTGACGAAATTGCAGACGTTGCATCTTCAACACCTACAGATGCAGCTAATAAACTACTTACCGTTATCGGTCAAGCAAATGATATAAGCAGTATGTCGTTAAAGAAAATTTTACTAAATGAAAGAGGATCTACAACAATTGGTGCCATGCTAATAATGTTTTTGATCATGGCAATTCTAATAATCATCTTATTTTACTTTCATTTAATAGACATTCCCAAAAGGCATGATCAGTAAATATAGGTACCGAAAGAAATGGTATGTTTACAGTAAAGTATTTACAGTTTCAACCATAAAGGTATATTTTCGATAGAACATCGATGCCCCTCCAAACAGAGAGCTGATGTGTAGGCAAATCCGCGCATCGTAAGGTTGGTATGTAATGGGTAGTGAAATTTATATTAACGAATTCAGGCTGCCAAGAAAAGCCTCTAGCCAGGGAGAAGGTGCCCGTACCGCAAATCGACACAGTTAGGCGAGCAGAGCATGCTAAGGCGCACGGAATAACTCTCGTTAAGGAACTTGGCAAAATGACCCCGAAATTTCTGGAGAAGGCGTACGCGTAAATGGCATGGACATTTAGGGGGGATGGGATTTGTTATTTTGAGGGAAAGTACCGGAGAATAAATTACTGGATAAAAGTAAACTGCACAGGCACCCCACGGGGCGGTCGGTGCTAAGGGAAGGCTAACGCACGGTACTTGCTTTATTCCATATTCACCCAAATCTACGGGAATCCGTTATTTCGTATTATTAGTGAATGATGATCAAGAAGGAGGAATCGAATATGGGATTAGAAATATTATTCGGGAGTTCGAGACGAGAACTGTCACTATCACAGGTGGTCGATAAAATCATTTTCTATAACGAGAAAATTCAAGGTTTCTGGTCCAACGCTCATGGGTGGGCACCAACACTCGCATCAGATGCTTTAAATAAGGCTCGCTTGGACCGTCAGGTTTCTCTATCACATACTCTCAAAAGATGGATCGATATTCCAGACGAAAACGACCCGGAGTACGAGGGAATGCTCATTTTGGCATGGGCAAATCTCGGAGCACTTACTGAAAATACACTCAAATTCTTCTTGACAGTCTATTTGGAATCATACATTACAGACCAAGACGCCATCACCATAAAAAATCAAATCCAAGCGCCAGGTGACGCAAGCTTCGACCGACTCCGAGATTTTTTTAAAAAGAAAATCTGGGATGACAAAAACAAGGCTGAGCGTGACAAAATGATTCTTACTATTCAACAGCGGCGGAATGGAATACACGCATTTAATGATAGGGACATTGCTGCCTTCAAAGAATTTCACGAAGCCGTGTTTTACTACTTGGAGGTTTTGGAAGAACTCAACACCAGAGTGCCGTATCCAGACTGAGCTCGACTTACGGAATAAAACCTTCAGCTAAGCGATGACTTTATGCAACTTAATTTGCGAGTTCGCTTCTTTCATAAAAGGAGAAAAAAACTAAATTCCGAGGTCAACCGATTTTTATACGTGGGATTCCAATAGAAACATAACTATATAAAAAAATGCTCTCCCAGGTGAGGGCTGACACTTAGCGTGAGACAAGTCAAAACACCTTCAGAAAATGACTCCATGTCGTAAGATGTGGAGATAACCTTGGAGGTGTTTTTTCATTGGCAACAAGAGTCAGCTACCCGGTAGAGGTAAAGAGAGAAGCTATTGAAATGAGATTGACAGGTATTTCGGAAAAGGAAGTCATGGAACAACTTCACATTCGGAATTAGACGCAAGCGGATACGTGGATACGGTGGTATCGGGCAAGTGAAACCCATCGGATCGATCGGCCTGTCGGTAAACAATTAGAGCCACGGTAAGGGCCCTGCGTATGCTTCTGAACTCGAGAAATTAAAAGCCGAGATCCGTTTACTAAATCAAAAATTGAATGTGCTAAAAAAGTACAAGGAACTGGAAAGAGGTGTCTCCGGAATCGTCATCCCTTGGATCGAGTCCATTCGAGGGAAGAAAGTATCTCCCAAGCATGTACATGGTTAGGAGACCATCGTGCTACATACTACCGTTGGTGAGTGACCTATGTGGTCACAAAGGAAGACGCAACGGTAGAAAGGATTCGACAGCTCTGTACATTCGAAAGTTTTGATAATGATTTACAATGGGCAAGATACATTCATTCGGCGAGGTCATCATTCATTTGGGATTTTGTGTTAGAATAAACGTAAGCCTAGTGGTGCATAAATGCTTTCATGCAGTTACCTACGTGAATTAGTAAAACACATAAGAAATTGAAATAAAAGGAGCACAATTTTTGACATAGAAACGGGTGGTCGTATGTATAGGTTTCGTAGTGTTAAAAATTTGATAGGAGAGTATCAAGAACTGGAAAAACAACAAATTTATTTCGCTTCTCTCGATGAATTAAACGACCCAATGGAAGGAACACGCCGCTACTTTTGGCAGGGTGATAGGATTGTATGGGAAAACCTATTGAAACATTACCTCTTATGTTTAGAGCATGTAATTTTTCAAACAAGGTTATTGCCTGATAACAAAACCATAACAAAAAAAGATATTCCAATTTATAAAAGTGAAAAGGATTTGCCTACGGATCGATATAAAGATCGTATTCAAAGAATTAAAGATCATTTTTTTTCTGACAGATTCGTACAATCATATTTACAATTTATTATTTGTAACCCTAACAAGATTTATCTTGAAGAAATGTATGTCCATTTGAAGATTTTGTCTGGGAATGCTCTCAAAGCTATTATTGAAATAGATGCTCAGAGTGGTTTAATTCCATATATTGAAAATACACAAACAAAAGAGTTAGAAAACACAATTGGTGTGGATTTTCCTAGTGTTGGGGATGAGTTGTATGAAAACCAATATGGCGAACTTATTGAATTTCTATTTGGCGTATTAAAGAGTTGGGATAATGAATTACTCCAAATGTATATAGACAATCCTAAGTTACAAAGCGTCAGTATAGAATTTCCGCAAATGTATTTAGATTCAGTTGTAGAATTAACTTACCCCAAAGCATATGTTGCTTGTTTTATGGATAATTGTTCAAACTCATCTATATGGGGTACATATGGAAATAACCATACAGGTGTTTGTTTGAAATTCAAAACAGTGAATAGCGAGTCAAATCCGTTATTGCCATTAAAAACAATAGTTGGCTACAGTTCTAGAGGGAATATGAATGATTATCGAGATTTTCCTTTGCAACCAATAGAGTATACTTCGGATTTTAATGAGTTGGATTTTTTTAGAAATATAGGTAGAATACCGATGCAACAATTGGAAGAACAATGGTACACAGGCGAGAATGGGGAACTAAGTATTTGTGGTGAGCATATATTTTCGAATGTGGAAGAGTGGAGGAACCAACATTGGAGCGCTTATCAACGCGCCTATCTAAAAAAAATACCAGATTGGAGACATGAAAGAGAGTATCGCATTATCTTAAGCAGTAGTATTGGTCTATTTGATAAACCTGGGGATAGGTTATTAGAATATAAATTTAATAATTTAGAGGCAATAATTTTTGGAATGAAAACACCAAAAGAGGCAAAAGCAGAAATTATTCAAATAGTGAAAAGAAAATGTGAGGAAATTGGAAGAAAAGAATTTGAATTTTATGAAATGGAGTATTCAATCAGGAAAAAAGAGTTGTACCCACGAAAGATCGTATCATTAAAAACATCATTCGAAGGTGAAAAGTAAGCGATGGTTATGTGATGAGAGGCAGTCGTATTGACTGTCGCTTTGTATCTTGCAGGATTGTCGAATCTGGTCAATCTATGGTAGAATTTTACTAGAAGTTTATATAATTAGGAGAATTGAACCCTGTAGGTGTCCTAATGAATATTGTAAAATTGAATGAACTGGATTTCCCTACAGATATAATCGATAAAGAATTGTCCAAATTGTAAGAAACTTACTCATCAAGTACTCTTTCATCCCTACGCACATCAAGTGTTTCTTGCGATACATTATCGAATTTTCTTATAGATGCTGGAAAGGGACGGATAAACCGTCCCTTTATTGTTGATTGGTGTTAAATAAATTAAAGGAAGGATGTGTATTAAAACAATTGGGAATGTTTGTGTCGGTCCTCTTCATTTGCTCTAAATCTAAGCTTTACGAAATCTTAGAGTTGGACTGAAATTAATCATTGTCTTAGACAGTTTTTTAAATTCATTTTTTGCAAAAAATACCCAAGCATGAGCAATTTACAAAGTATACATAAAAAATACTATGTAAACTAAATCTGAGTATAGGGCTTTTTCAATAATAAATAAATTATACAAAACAATGCATGGAGTAGAATATGCAGACAAAAAAGGAACTAATTGATCAATGGCTTTCTTTGCATCAGCAAATCATTATCCCGTTTCCACCTTTTGGTTCAATGATTGAAAATAAGTTAATCTTGCAAGAAAAGGAGAAACTACTTGAACATCAAAGTTACTCGGACTCTATTTACGTTCTATTAATGAAAAAAGATCATGATTCTATCCCAAATTACATAGGACGAAGTAACTCTCCAAGTAGCCGGTGGAAATCACATCTAGATGGTTTAAGGAAAGGGAAAAGACTAAAAGATGGCAAGAGATGTTAATGATAACAATGGTTGTTTGAAACAGGACCTAGAATTGATAGTTATTTTAGATACTCAAATTACTATCCCTCCAATACCGAATTTTCCTTGCACGATTGGTTCTGTAGAATACCAATTGGTCAGTTTAGCTTCTGATGCATATCCTGAATTTTTACTAAATCATGAGGGGAACCGCAGATGATTTCATTTAATTCATGGTTAATTTCCAATCAGGGTTATTCTATTACCCCTTTATTTGAAACTTATGATGAGCTGAGTGTTGAGACTAAAATAAATGTCGTGAAGGATAGAGAGCGGCGATTATTAAAACGGTCAAAATTAATGGAAACCGCAATAATTGAGACGATTGAGTCCAATTTAAAGGACAATCGATGGGAAGGTATCATCTATGTAATGGGAAAAGATGTAGCGAATTCCTTTATTCCCTTATACATAGGGAAGGCAGAAAAAATGGGCGTCAAGAATGAATTAAGCGCCAATATCCGTAATATCCGTAGAAATCAACATACGTTCGCTAGATGGGGGGACGGGGTTGCTTATCATATAGGTGATTTGAGTCAAGCTCTATTTGAGTTTGAGGGGTATCAAAAACCTCAGAAAAAATATAAGCGTTGGACAGAAGCACTTTTTAAATCATTTGACCCACCAATCTTAAAGGAACCCATTTCTTTCTAAGTAGCCTCTTGGCATGAGGGGCAGGTAGGGTTATCCGGATTACCTTGCTCGCTGCCAGCAGTTGAAAAAGAAATGATAGCTATTGCTTCAGCTGGCAAGATTGTACTTATTAGTTGTACTAAGGTGAAACAACCTTGTTGGTGAATGTGTAATACAAAAGAATTTTCATTACCTCTGGGACCTCGAGTTCCAGGGGTTTAGTTCTTTTTGACTAGGAGATTGCCCACCTTTTTCCATGATGTGGTATAATCGATATTAGGTAATTGGTTACTCATACAAGGTACCGAGGTAATCATGAAGTTTGTGAATAAGATTGAGCAGACAACTCTACGCCGATTAACCGCATCGCGGCCAGCCCATTCGGGCTTTAAGTTGGTGAGGGTTGAAAGCTATGCAAACATAAAAAGAAGACGGAGACGATTTTCTATGAACACGTATAGGAATTTAGATGGTTTTTTAGAACAAATAGAAGAAGGAATACTATACCATTACACAAGTGCAACTGGTTTAATGGGAATAATAGGAAATGAGTGTTTATGGGTTTCTAAGAGTAATTTCTTAAATGATATATCCGAGATAGATTATATAAATAAACTTATAATAGAAATTGGAAAAGAAATGAGTCTACTTAGTAACATATTGGATATGATAATGAAAGAAAAATCATATATAGAGTACGGTTCTAATGGTGACGTGAACGAGCAAAACTATTATATTTTTTCGTTAACCACTAATGGTGATTCACTGACGTTATGGTCAAGTTACTCAAATTTTTATGGATATAACATAGGTTTCGAAGGAACTTTTCTGAAAGAAGTATTTGATAATGTGCCACTGAGTATACATGGGAAGGTCATTTACAACAGAGATAGGCAAAGGGAATTAATAAAGAATGAAATGGAAAAATATCGCGCTGAAATCGATAAATATACCAATAATCAGAGTGATGAAAATCTTAAAGAGTTAAAGGCAGGCCTAAATTTGTTAGTTGTCTCTTTGGCTCTCTTTGGTATCTTTTTCAAAGACCCTTGTTTCTCCCACGAAGAAGAATATAGGGTAGTGTTTTTTCAGCACGATATAACTCATGAAAAGGCAAGATATAATCAAAAAGTTCTTTTCAGGGAGAGGAACGGGACGATTACACCATATATAGAAGTCAGGCCATTGACACATAATAATAAATTACCAATAAAAAACATCACTGTTGGTCCTAAAAACAATATAGATATAGCCCAAAATGGGTTAGAGTTCTTTTTAGCCAAGAAAGGATACATTGGAATACCCGTCATTCGCTCGAGCATACCTTTAAGGTTTTAAACATCTATAACACCGCATTCCGCTGCGTCTCCTGTAGGAGCCACGGTCTGCCCAAGGAGATTCGAGGAAGCGCAGCAATCTGGAAAGCTACCCTGCAAGGCTAAAGTGGCAGAGCCACCTAGCCTGGCAAGAGAAATTATTTAGATAGAAAATATGGGAGTGAGAGATATTAATCTTACTGACTCTAACTTGATCTATATAGTGGTTTGTTCGTACAAGGATGATTTTTTTATTAAGATCGGTCGAACAAAAAACTTATATCAACGAATAAAAAATATACAAACGGGAAGTCCCCACCAAATAACTAATATTTTTGTGGTTTTTTCTGAGTTTGGAGAAGAAATATATGGACTTGAAAGTGTCTTTCATAAACTAATAGATCAATACAAAATGAAAGGCGAATGGTATTTGGGATCAGAAGATTTTTTTATGTTATTTGATTCGATACTAATACGAGTAAATTCCGGTAGTTTAGGGGAACTAGTTTTTGAGAATGAGGATAACTTTTCATATGATGAAGTTGAAATACTATTCCACACTCATAACTATAGTTTCTCCGAGATTGAAATGCCTATTGAATCTAACGACTTATTGTTAAGTACACAACTATTAAAGCCAAACGACATCTGTAGAAGAATACAAGAACAAAAGGGAATAAGTAAGCTAAACTGACTTCGCTACATAATATTCACGCATCGGGGGCGGTTTAGCTGGTCTAAGATTGGGGTGTATATTTGTGTATAACATTAATGGAACAAAAGCTGAAAAGGTTGAAGCAGTAACGTTTTCAGAGTTTGGTTTATTGGAAAATGATATTGAAGAAATTTTACGAACTAGTATTGATATGCTGTGTGACGAAGAAGAATCGATGCTTATTGTGGGGCGGCAGGTTAAAAATGAGAAAAATGGAAGAAGTGACTTAACTGCTGTCGACAATAGTGGAAACATTGTCTTAATTGAAATCAAGCGAGGTCGTAAGGATATTGAAGGTAGGAAAGAGGCATTTGAGTTTCAAGCCATTCGATACGCCGCTAGTTATGCCACCTTAAAAACCACGGATGATCTTGTTAAGAAAGTGTACGCTCCATATATCGAAAAATATCGCAATGAACTAGAGATTGGAGAACTAACGTCTTATGAAATAGGAATCAGGAAGCTTAATGAATTCTTACAGACTACCGGCTCCGAAAACAGTTTTAATAATAAACAAAGAATAATACTTGTGGCATCGGACTTCGATGAGCAGACCCTATCTGCAGTAGCGTGGCTAAACAGTAATAATGTGGATATAAGTTGTTTTAGGTTAACACCGTATGCGATTAACGAAAACATTTATATTAATGCTGAAAAACTGCTTCCTTTGGCCAATTATGATGATTATTATGTAAATTTCCTAGATAAATCTTTATCAAATACAGTGAAGGCAAATAAAGAATTTTCTAGACGATCTTTGCCTAAGATTGATTCACTGCTAACTTGGGGAGTGGTAAAAGAGGGGGACGTTATTGTAGCAAAAGGCAAAGACGATGAAGCGATACTCCAGTCCAATGGAAATGTATTGGTAAATGGGGATGAGCAATCCATGCAAACTTGGTTAAAACAACTTTTTGGATGGTCAAGTATACAGACCTATGTCTTTGCAATACATAAAGAAAGTGGAAAGTCGCTCTCTCAAATTCGTAATGAGTATATGTTGCAACAAGAAATAATTTAAGTGAAAATTTCTTTACTGGAAATGACTTTATGCATGATCATGCACAAAGTACGGGATTCAGACTAATGAAAGTTATGAACCCGCGGCGACACATTGTGCTGATATATGGAGTACGGAGTGAGGTGCAAAAAGCATAATCGTTAATAGTGCAGCTTACAGTAATCAACTGTTCTCCAAGTATCAATTGAGTACCAATTGAAGGACAACCTATTCAGAGATCTTTTGAATGCCAGATGGATGATGCTAGATGTAATCGTTCTTCAATTAGCCTAACGAATCAGACTGCATGTAGAAAATATGTATATTCTTGATCAATCACCGGATATTGTTGAAATTGCTCAGCAGAATAAGGTACTAGTATTGTTGGCTCTTACGATCAGAAGACATTTGATCGATGACTTTGTGAAAGGCGTGAAGTCTGGGGATTCTAAAGTCTCTACAAACTTTCTGTGTGGTTTCCGAAAGCAGAAGCGTATTTATTCTCATTATAATTATTAAATTAAGCGATAGGTGTTTACATATGGTAAAATACATAATTAATCCTTTATTTATTGCATATACATATCTCTCGTTAATTACCCTGACCGCGAAGAATAGGAATGAAATGATATTTGTAATTTACCTTTTTACTCTAAACTTCGTTATTCGTAATTTTGCATTAGATTTATATAAACGCAAATTGTATATAGCAATTACGTTATTTTTAGTGGGAAGTCCGCTTTACCTTAAATGGCTCCTATTGGCAAATACCACCCTTTTTTTGTGTTTGAGTTTAGTATTATTTTTTATTTTTTTTATAAGACTTGGAAATGCTTTAGAAAACAAAATACTATTAAAATCAAAGCAGATGTTCGTTCAACTTTATCTTCTACTTGGCAAAATAATTTTATGGGGGATTGGTGCTGTAATAAGCGAATACCTTATTATTTTTGTGATTACACAACTTATCTCAAGTATTGTTCCTAAAGGTGATTTAACTGAGGTAATAAAAAGGGGAGATGTAATAAATCTCTTCATTATTATAACCATATCATTATTAGCAACGTATTTTATCTTTAGGTTCCTTTCCATCGTACATAAAAGCATACAAAACATTGATAAAGAAACACATAGAATACAAGCGATTATAATGGGAGCAACAATTTTCATTTTAGTTATTTTACCTGACTTCGTCTTTTCTTTCATCTATCTAGCTTTTGCTTTTACTACTGAGCAACAAAGTGAATTAGGACAATTTATGGGCGTCGTGAGAACATTCTATTTCACGTTTTCATTACATTATTCATTACCAATCTCAGATGAAACATTTTCGAGTGTGATTTTGGAAAAAATAGTAAACAATCATGAGCTAAAGTATATTCAATTTGGCCATATTATTATTTCAAAAATATTTGATTTGATTGCAATAGCAATTGTTGCTGACTACATCAAGAATCGTTTTTTTGTCGAAAAGGTAAAAGTATAATTGCCAAACACGCAGCTTCAGGAGCATAAAGAGGGGATTAGTTGGTAGTTGGAGCCTCACACTCACAATACTATTGGGAAATCTGTGAAATAAGACTTGAAAATTGTCAGAATTAGTTGATGACAAAATATAAATAAGTACCATAATTGTAAATTGTAGAAGCTTGGACTTTGCTTACTTTAGGGGTAATCGGGTTAATTCTGGTTGCCCCTTTTTTGTATGCACAGAATTAGTGGTCATCTTATAAGCAATTGAAGGTTCATAAACGGGTAATACCCGGTTGCTGTCAGACTTAACAAACAAGGATCGAATAAACAATTGCATATTACTTTAAGATTGTAATCAGTCTGAGCCATGAAAATGTTCTAGTAACAATTACTCGAAAGTACTATATCAGCAAAGGGATGGGAATAATAGGGTTATTAAATAAAACAGTGCAAATTTCGTAAACAAGGAGCGGTTGCTTTGGTTAGGGTTACACTAAATGTAAAAGAAGTATCTGAGATGCTGGGAATCTCAACTGCCAAAATCTACGAAATGGTAAGAATGCATCAGATCCCCAATATACGGGTAGGAAGCAGGATTATTTTTCACGAAGATGTACTTCGGGATTGGATGGGTGCTTCAAATATTGCTCCGCGGGGTCCGCTATTTACACCTTTACCTACGAAAGTAAAACAAGAATCTGGTGGACAAGGAGCAAGTACTTATACTTTACAACTTACTGCTGAAACGATTCGCTTTATTCAAACAGTACTAGAGATCCAGGAAGCAGATCTCAAAAAGCATTTAGATGAAGTGTTTGATGTAAGTGCAATAAAAAGCCCGTATTATCAAGAAAGGCCAGAGGATTTGGAGAGGCGCAAAATGTATGCACAAAGAAGGTACCATGCTTTTATTGTCGCTCTCGACGAACTTAACCAGGCATATAATCAAGCTCAAGCACAGTAACAAAGGTTATCGAGGATGCACAGGTATGTCATGGCAACGTTATTGATCACTCTAACAATTTATTTTTCATATTATTCTGCATGAAAGTAAAGTGCCGCTATTAATTGACTTTTAGGAAACGTTCTTATATTATGGGGAGCAGAACTTTACACGGAAGTACGGAGAATGAAGATGCAGAGAAAAAAAGAACGTAAAACAAACAGTTCTATACAACCCCCAATGTCAGAAAACCAAAGATCCAAGCGGAACCCACTTGTTGTGAAAGAGCGCTCAAGCCGCCGAGGTGTGCAGAGAAATGCTGAGGGTTCTAAAGACTGGCTTACATCGTTGCCTGTTGTGGTGGGTCATGAATACGAAGTGGAGATCGTTGGAATCGGACACACTGGAGAAGGGGTTGGTCGCTTTAATGACTATACCTTGTTTGTTTCTGGAGTCTTGCCCGGAGAACTTGCCCTTGTTCGGGTTGAGCACGTAAAGAAACAGTATGGTTACGCTAAGTTAGTTCGGTTAATTCGAAGTAGTACTGATCGTGTCGCTGCCCCATGTTCCATTTACGAACAATGTGGGGGGTGCCAACTACAACATCTCAGTTATGACGCGCAATTAAAAGTTAAAAGGCAAATCGTCGTTGATAACTTAGAACGTATCGCAAAGTTGCACGTCTCTAAGGAGAATGATCCAGCTGTAGGTCTGGTTGTCCATGATACTTTAGGTATGGATGAGCCTTGGCGTTATCGGAATAAAGTTCAGGTTCCAATTGGTGAAGTCGAAGGGGGCCTTGTTGGCGGTTTCTACGCGCAAGGTACGCATCGGATTATCAATATGGAATCCTGCCTGATTCAACATGATGAAGGTGACCGAATTGTCGAAACCATTAAACAGATCGGCGGACAGCTTGGGATAAGTGCCTATAACGAGGCTAACGGTACAGGATTACTTCGTCACGTCGTCGTGAAGGTTGGTTTCCAAACTAAAGAGATTATGATCGTGTTGGTGACTAACGGTGCAGAACTCCCTCATGAAGAAGAGTGGGTAAATCGGATTCGGGAGGCTATCCCAGAAGTAGCTAGCATCTGTCAAAACATAAATGTACAAAAAACGAACGTGATATTTGGCGATAGGACAATCGTCCTTTGGGGTCGCGAAGTGATCTATGATTATATTGGAGACCTTCGTTTTGCCATTTCTCCACGAAGTTTTTTTCAGGTGAACCCTGTTCAAACTGAGGTTTTATACGAAAAAACGCTAGAATATGCCGCCTTGACTGGCCAAGAAACGGTCATCGATGCCTATTGCGGGATTGGAACCATTTCATTGTTTCTTGCCAAAAAATCGAAGCGGGTTTACGGAGTAGAAATTGTACCAGAAGCGATTGAAGACGCTCAAATCAATGCTGACTTAAACGGTATTGTAAATGTAGAATTTGCTGTAGGACGAGCAGAAGAGGTACTCCCACAGTGGCAACGAAATGGAGTCATTCCTGACGTTGTAGTAGTTGACCCTCCACGCAAGGGATGTGAAGTTTCATTACTGGAGACGTTAATTGAACTTCAGCCAAAGAAGATTGTATATGTCTCATGTAATCCTTCAACACTTGCACGTGATCTTCGTATACTAGAGGATGGAGGGTATCGAACAGCCGAAGTACAGCCGGTCGATATGTTTCCACATACCGTTCATGTGGAGTGCTGTGTGTCGCTCGTGAGGAATTAGCATTTTTGAGAGCAGCATTTACTTGTCTGTGGAAGCCCGGAAGTATTAAGCGCCCGGGCTTTTTGTTTGTGGAGTTATAAGATTGAGAAGAAAGAATTAGAGACCTTGGAGCAGTACATCCCATACTGGCGCAAGGTGTTCAATCAAGCTTCGATTCTGCAGCAGAAAATGATGCTCCGCACGATCATTGGTGGGATCGAGGTTCGAAAAGACGGAATAAAGATTCACTTCAAGCTGTGGATTAATCAGTTCATACGATGGGCGTCGATGTTGGGAATCTGGTGGATGCGGACAAGCTGGTTTAAGCCATATAGGACTAATAAAAACGAGACTCTTGCTACTTGCAGGAGTCCTTTGCATGTCATAATTGGGAATATTTTCTGGAATTTGCGGCAGGAATGGGCTATGATTCTTAGTAGGATAGTAAGGATAGTAATAATTTAAAGTTACAAGATGAGGTGAAATCATGAATAAAAGTGAAGAACTCTCCTTAATGAATATGATTCCTTTAAGAAATCAAATGGCTTCAGATGAGTATAAGTCTATGCCCCTGCAACAAAGCTCTGAGTATTCAAATGTCAAGCAGGATATAGACAATTTAATCCAAGAGATAAAAAATAAAATTTCTTCTTGCGATCCTTTAAAACTAATGAACTTCTTAGTTTCTATGTTCTATATGTCATTAATCAATAAAACTACTGAGTTCCAATATGAACTAGAGGACAACCAAACTACGAGAGCGTTGGAGTATGTCCAAAGTGTACTCGTATCCTCGGAAAGCAATTACACTCAACGTGATGATGAGGATGATGACTCTTCCAAGTACCATGAGATTCTTGCTGATATAATAGAATTACAAAATAAAATTATAGGCTTTTATTTTGTTTGGACTGCACATAAATTGGCGCAAGATGAGAATGCTGATATTGAAGTGTTGCAATATATAGTAGAATCTCAAATATCGCAATCTATAAAGGGTGACAGGTATCAATACTATCAGCATGAACATATAAAAGCTCTGATTCAGCCACATGATGCAGTAATAAATGAGTTGTTTCACATTTCTGCTGACGAATTTTTAGAAGGCTTAAATAAACTAGAACACTCTCTTTCCTCTGGGAAGGCGGAAGCATTTAATGAGTTCGGTAGAGTGTTTGAAAATCTTGATGCGTGGATTAGTTCTGGTAAGAGCGAGGACGATTACTTTGAAGAAATGAGGAGCAAGGATAACTCATTAAAGTGCGTAGAAGATATGTTTGGGTTCTCTCTTTACAATGTAAAAGCAGTTACTGGATGGAGTGACGATTTGATAAATAGTCTCTCATTGTCACTCAATGAAAACAAAACATTCTTTAGTGGTGAATTCGCAGGTTGGCCAATTACTGATTTGCCAGTGCATAAGAAACCTTTTATTAAAATAGAGAACACAAGCTACTGTTTTGATTATTATTCTTTGTTCGATAACATTTATAGAGTGATGCAAAAAACTATTAGAGAACTTAAACCAAGCTATGTTAATGATTGGTCGCACATTCAGCAACATGCTAGTGAAGTTATGGTAGAGAACTTAATGAAAAAGCTTCTACCTGGATGTCAGACATATAGAGATAATTATTATCCTAAAGGAAACTCGCTCAAGGATTGTGCAGAAAACGATATTTTGATTGTATATGATAATGTATTGCTAATTGTTGAAGTTAAAGCAGGATCTTTTGTATATACTCCTGCCATCACTGACTATGACGCACATGTTAAATCCTTTAAAGCACTAATTGAAAAAGCGGATTATCAATGTGAGAGAACTTTGAACTATATCGACTCCCATCCTTCGGCACTGATTTATGATAGGGAAAGAAACAAAAAAGTAGATTTGAACTTTTCCGATTTTTCTGATGTATTTACTGTGTGCGTTACTGTAGATAATTTTAATGAGTTTGCCGCAAAAGCAGAAAAGCTTAGCTTCATTAAACTTGGAAGTGATTCAATTTCCATATCAATAGATGATTTAAGAGTATATACCGATATATTTGAATCCCCACTCAACTTTTTACACTATTTTAAACAACGGAAGAAAGCAGTTCAAACATCACAACTTTCATTAAATGACGAGTTAGATCATCTTGGACTATATTTAGACCGAAATATGTATACTTTGGATGCAGAGGAACTTGAGTCTGAGGCCCAATTTGTGGCTATGGGATTTAGGGAAGGAATTGATAATTATTTTGCAAGTCTACATAATAAGAAGCTGAACTTTGAAAAACCGAGACAATACATTCCTAACAGGATTCAAGAAATCATTGATTATATGTCTCGTAATAATGTACCTCAGCGACATACTTTTTCTACGTTTTTATTGGATTGTGATTACCCTACCAGGGATAGCTTCGCAAATGCCATCGATTATTCTTTAGTTAGGCAAAGACAAATTAGTCGGATGAACCAAGTATCCACATATGGTGAGGTCAGATACTCTCTTTTCGTTCATCAACCTCAGATAACCGCAATGAGCGAGCAGGAGAGAATGAGCTATATTTTTGCTAATATGTTAATGCATAATGAGCGGGATCGACTATGTATTGATTTGTATTATGGAGATGATGATCAATTCATAAACGTTAAATTTAATATTGTAACATCATCTGAAATACCAGAAGATAGAATTGAAGAACTTAGAGTTTTAGGGGAGCACGTAGTTAAACAACGCACTGAAAAGTTCAAGGAACACAATGATAAAAAGAAGTTGGGGAGAAATGATCCTTGTCCTTGTGGTAGTGGCAAAAAGTATAAACGCTGTTGTATCGACAAAATCTAAAAGTGAATAGTCATTGTTAGCTGTGTGAATTCGAGGTTCTTCTTGAACTTGGCATCACTCAATTGTTTCAGCACATTCAGTTCCGGATTAACCAGTATAAAAATTTTAAGTTTTGGCTTTGAAGTATGAATAAGGGGGTTGTGTTTGCATGAGTGGAAATCCGGTTAAATCACTTTTGGGTATGAGAACTGCCGTTGAGATTAGAAAGCTACAACAGCTTTCTCCTCAGATAGTAAATTTGATAAATTCAATAATTCCACGAATTAACGAAAAAAATATGATCTCGAGCGAGTCTGCGGAATATCTTACAGATATTGATGATGCGCTTCGTGCATGTCAATATCACATGAGATAACTTCTCTTTAGGCTACGATTGGAAGAGATATTACTCTATCGTCCAGTTTGAGGAAATGCGGCGGTTGAAGTCGATGACTTACCATTAAGGTACGAGTTTGAAGCTTACATATCACGTATTAGAGTCACTTTAGATGTGATGGCAAAGTTTATATCTTCAATTATTTTGGTAAACAGAAAATTAGTACCAATGGTGAATGTTTAAGTTTTTGTTCACAATCCTCAAAATCAAAAAAATATTCTGAATTGACTTTGATTTATCTGAATAATGAGAATTGGATAAAGATACGAAAACCATATGCATGCTGCTATAAAGCATGATGGTGTGTTGCCTGGTTTCAAGTCATTTGAATATGAAGAAGGTCTTGCGAGTAATCCAAGCATCAATGGACTCACTGCAAATCATGTTTGCTTTAATTATTGGAAGCTTCCATTGAATATGATTGATGTAGTATTAAAATGCTTATTCAATCCTGAATAAGATCGTACACCTTTAAGCAAAGAGTAATTTGTATTCCAATAGGAGGGGAAGTCGTGGCGGGTTGGAAAGTTACTGCTAATGATATAAAGAACTGGACTGATATCGAAAAAAGAAGAGCTGAGGAGATTCTCCCTCTTCTAGTTAAAAAGCTTATTCATGCTTCATCACAGCCAATAGAAATAGATTTCCCTTCCGGCAACTCAGTTGCTACTCCAGGGTGGGATGGTGCTTTGGAAGTTGAGACAGGAAATGAATTTATCCCCGCGGGGAAGTCTGGCTGGGAGTTCGGGACAGATAGCGCAGTAAAAGGAAAAGCTGATGACGATTTTGAAAAGCGTTCGAATAATCCAACTCCATTTACAATGCAGGATACTACTTTTGTATTCGTAACTTCACGCCCGTGGACCAATTATAAGAGTTGGGTTGAAAATAAAAAGTTACTGGGTACGTGGAAAGACGTAAAGGGAATCAATGCTCAGGGTTTGGAAGATTGGCTTAACAAATGTCCAAGTGTGGAGCGTTGGTTTGCTGAGGTTATCGGAAAGCGTTCTTCTGATCTTCTGGATGTCGATTTAGCTTGGAGTAATCTTTCGAGCACTACTACAGTAAAGTTAACCACGGAATTTTTCTTATATGGGCGAGAAAATGAGCAAGAGCAACTCTTGAAATTACTAGAGGGCGCTGCCAATGTGTATAGAGTTAAATCAAGATCGAAGCTAGAAGCATATGCATTTTTATTATCTGTCATTACCAGTAAAGAAAGTTTAAAGTCTAGATGTCTCGTTGTCAATAATCAAACGGCTTGGGATTCTATTTCTTCAACTTACCAACAATTGATTTTAATTGCGCATGGGTTTCAACCAAATAATATAGGAGCAGCCAAGGATAAAGGTCATCATATTCTCTTGGCCATAGACGAGAAGGATACAAAAGATCCGTCAATAGTGCTGTCACAACAAGCAAGACTTATTCGACAGCAGGCCATTCAGAAGCTTGGATTTAATGAGCAGGCAGCTGTTCAAATATATCAAGACACCAAAGGATATCTCAAACCAGTACTGAGACATGAGATGATGGGGCCGATTGATTATATTGATCCAATTTGGCCACAAAATACTCCGGTAGATGTGTTGTTTGCAATGTTTTTTGCAACAGAATGGAATGAGGATAATGTAAATGATCAAGAAATACTGTCTAATTTATCCGGGAAACCGTATAGTGAATTAGAAAAGATAATAACTGAACTTTCAAAATCTGAAGATCCCCCAATTAGGAAAGTAGGTTCAATATGGCAAGTAATCTCGAAGTTCGACCTTTGGCTCACAATTGCTTCGTCCATTGCAAATCTATACCTTGCTAGGTTCGCAGATGCGATAAAAAAAGTCGTCACCGATATTGACCCTTCTTATGAATTGCCTGGTGAAGAACGCTACATGGCTAGTATTAAAGGGGCCATTCCCTGTTATTCTAGAAATTTAAAGCATGGGATCGCAGGTAGTATGACAATATTAGCTGTATATGGTGATGAATATAATGATCAACTTGGTACTGAAAACCCTTCAGGATTAGTTAATCATTGGGTGAAGGAATTGTTTCGAACTAATAATAATACTCCCTTCTGGTACTCTATAAACGACATTGTGAGAGCTATTGCTGAAGCAGCGCCAGAAGCTTTTTTAGATGCAGTTGATGATGGAAGTGCTGGTGACGAATCACCACTGCTCGGACTATTCAAATCTGAAAGTAGTGGCTCATTTGGGGGTTGCAATCATTCCGGACTATTATGGGCATTGGAGCTAGTCTCATGGAACAAACAATTTTTCGGAAGAGCAAGTATATGTTTAGCAAGATTATCGGAGATAGACCCTGGAGGAACATGGGGGAATCGGCCGTTTAATTCGTTGGTCCACATGTATCTAGGCTGGATTAATAATAGTACAGCAACTCATGATGAACGATTAACAGTACTGTCAAAAGTGCTGATCCCGCAATTTCCTGATATCGCGTGGAAATTGATGGTGCAGCTTATGTTTAGCAAAACTACTCACACATCTGGCTTGAACAAGCCAGAATACCGAGAGTGGTCAAACACTTTCGATAAAAGAACAACAGAAGTAGCTTATTTTGGATATGTGAATGCAATTGTAGACTTAATGATTGAAATGGCAGATTTCAAAATTGATGAAAGAGCGATTGATCTCATAGATAATGTCTCATCCTACACTGAAGTACAAAATCAAAAAATTATTTCTCTTTTATTAAATATAAAAGCTCAGTCACTTACAAGTGAATCAAGGAATATCATATTAACTAAACTAAGAGACACTATATCCCATCATCGAGAATTTCCTAATGCAAAGTGGTCTTGGTCTAAAAAAGTATTATCGAGCTTGGAAAAAGTGTTTCTTAATCTGGATTATAAAGATGTTATTAAAGCCAATTTGTATTTATTTGACGAACAGTGGCCCAAACTGATAAAGCCAATTAAAAGAGGCAAAGGCAAGTATGAGGAACGAGATGAACATATTAAAGCGATACGAATAGCCACGCTTCAAAGAATTTATGAAGAGCGCGGCGAGAGTGGGCTAATCGAGTTAATCAACATTTGTAAACTACCACGTATTGTCGGGGCAATTTCGTTTCATTCAAAAATCAAACAGATAGCAGAGAAATCTTCGTTAAACTGGCTAAATCGCAAAGATTCATTAAATGATTTTGCAATAGGCTACTTGTATTCTATGATCGACGAATCATACGATTATGCAAGGGGGATTTTGGAAAGCAATAACAGGTGGTCGGGTGAGAAAAAGGCTAAATTTCTGCTGTGCATGCCTGTTCATGTAGAAACATTGCAACTCGTGGAGAAGTTGAATCAAAGAGGCAAGAAATATTATTGGTCAAACTTGAATCAATATACACGTTCGAGAGAAATTGAAGTCGTTTCACAAATAGTGACTAAGCTCTTAGAATTTAATAGACCATTGGCTGCAGTTGATGTTCTCGGTCAACTTTTTTATGGTAATGGTGTAGATACAAGTAATTTAGATTGCAATTTAGTCGCTTCATTATTAATTCGAATTGCAACAAACCCAACAGATATTGACAAAATATCCTTGCAATATGTTAGAGATGATATTTCGAATGCTGTGGCTTTCCTTCAGGATTCTGGGGGTCTACCTGAACAAGAAATACGCCAAATTGAGTGGCTTTATCTTAAGATGTTCAGATTCGAAAATTTTACTCCCCGTTTCTTAATGAAGAGCGTCTCCGACGACCACAGTTTTTTTGTACAATTGGTCGTATGGACATATAAACGGAGAGTTGGGCAAGATCCCACTGAAGATATTGATGAAGTAATAAAAGAGCAGAGAGCTGAACTTGCCTCCGAGCTTCTAGAAATCATATCTATATTGCCTGGACAGTATGGTAATGATATTAATCAGTATAAGCTGACTGAATGGGTTAAAAGTGCGAGAACTGAATTAGCAGAAGCAGGACGTGCGGACATAGGAGACGATAGAATTGGTGCCTTTCTTGCTCGTTGTCCTGCCGGACTGGATGGGATTTGGCCTCATGAAGCTGTTCGATCAGTGATAGAATTTGTAAGGAGCGAGAAGCTTGATATATCCTTTCGAGTGAGTCATACAAATATGAGAGGAACCACAAGTCGCCATGCATACGATGGAGGTCAACAAGAACGGTATCTAGCTGAAAAATATAATACCGATGCTGAAGCGATTCAATTAATCTATCCAAGAACTGCAAAACTACTTCGTTCTATTGGGGAAAGTTATAGTAGATATGCTCAGTGGCATGACAGAGAAGTGGAGTTAAGGGATTATTAATAGTTTTAAAATAGAACAACCAAAGCTTCAAAGTCGTGGAATTGTGGGTGTGTAAATGACGATCGGTAGGAGAGCGCATCGCTAGCAGCGATGAGGTCAGGGGTTCGATCCGCCTATTCCCCATAGACTGGATAAGGGATTCTAGTTCCTAGTTGGCAGGTACGGCTCGTCTAAGAGCTATCATGTTGCTCTAAATATCATCCTGAAGCTGCTAAAAGAAAAACGAACGGCTTAGCAATGTGCGAGGTTTACTACGATAAGAGGTAATACTAGCTGCCTACGGTATTCCGTACAGTATGTAGCGTGACGACATGGATTTCGGCTTCGAGGAGTCGTTAATGCGCTGCTCTGAATTGCCTTCGAAAACTAACGCAAATACCTGTAACAACTACTGGAAGTACTTTATCCGAAAAATGTGGAAACAACGTAGATAACAAATAAGAACCCGTATTGATGCGTCGCTCAGGTTCTTATGCTTCGCTTCGATTTTTAAAGGGTATGATTTGATCGAATTTATTAGCGGCTTCCTTATCTGCTCTTAACAGAACATGGCCGTAGATATTCATGGTAGTTGTAATATTCGAGTGCCCCAAACGTTCCGATATAATTTTTGCATGAACACCCTGATTAATTAACAGCGTCGCCGAAGTATGCCTTAGATCGTGAAACTTGATGTATCTTAATTTGTGCTTTTTCAAGAAACCTCTGAACCACAAATAAGGGCTTTCAGGATAAAATGCCTTCCCATATTGGTTGAAAAAGACGAAGAAATGGTCATTATCTCGCGTTGCCTCAAGAGCATCCCATTGCTGATTACAATGCTCATAATACTCTTTTAGTTCTGCGCATACCGCATCGGATAAGCTAATAATTCGTTTAGATTTCTTTGTTTTTGGTTCTTTAATAACAGGACTGCCGTTAATGAAATCCGTAATACTTTGTACAACCCGGATTGTACCTTTTTCGAGGTTCACATTTCTCCATTCCAAGCCTACGAGTTCACCGCGTCGAAGTCCAGTCGTTAAGGCGAGAATAATCATCATACGCCAATGATAAGCTTCATTTTCTAATGCTTGAAATAGGGTCTGAATTTCTTCCTCATCATATACTTCACTTTCTTTATGCACCACTCTAGGCGCTTTCACATCTGCAACGGGGCTGCTTTTAATGACTCTCCACTCTACAGCTCGGTTAAATACATTTTTCAATACTCGATGGACCATCTCAATGCTTCCCGATGCCAGAGCTCCTTTTTTTCCATCTTTTCGGCTACCTTCTTTGTACAGATCACTTAGCAGTGAAACGATATGTAATGGTTTTATTTGGTCCAAACGAAGGTGGCCAATTATAGGGAGAATTCGGTTTTTTATAATTCTAAGATAAATGGATAAAGTTTTGAGTTCGAGTTCTTGTAATGCGTATTTTTTATGCCACTCTTCAACAAAATCTTGAAAAACCAGCTTCTCAGGGGCTATGTAAGTCCCAGCTTCTATTTCAATTTGAAATTTCGCAAGTTCGAGTTCAGCTTCCTTTTTTGTAAAACAGCGAACAGTTTTTCCATGGCGGATATATTTTCCTTTAGCGTCTTTTCCGGCGGTTACCGTTAATCTCCACGAGTTGGCTCCGCGTTTTTGTAAACTCCCCAAAATCCCACCTCCTTCAATCATTTCATTCCAATTATGCCCAATTTTATAGTTGAGATACTTGAATACAATTAGTTTGTATGTCGGATATACTGCTAGGCACCCAATGTAATCAAGTAAAGTCAGAAGATAATGCATTCTTCAGTTGTTATAGATGGTGCAAGTGAATGGCAACTCAAAAATATTGGCTTGCTATCAAAAATCAGTAGGCATGAATATATCACTATATTGATGTGCATCAGAATATCGGTTCGATATAACTAAACAAAGAGGACATTCCGATGACGGAAGACCTCTCATTTTTTTTATAACTCTTATTTTTCCCTAAAGTACTCTGTAATCAGATGTGTGAGCCTGTCGATTCTGGATTTTTCCGATATAGGAAAACCAAGAGTCCGAGTCTTTGTCTACACATCCAGCAAGAACAATGGATTTTTCCTTTTGCTAAACGACCATACTCGTGGTGTTTGACATTCCAGTGAAAATGTTTGATTAACTTGCGTTTACGATTAATAATTCGCTTCCGATAATGTCTGAATAAGCTCGATTTCGATTGGTACGAAAAGGTTTCACATCAATCACGCACCTTTGGCAGAGACTCAGCCTGTAAGAGCAAACCAAGGAAGGGCATACCACACCTTTTAGAGGCTAAGCATGAAGGAAACGTTGAGACTATGGTGGTAATACATCATATGACCTCACTTATCTAGCGTTTTATAGTTAGTTTCCGACTAATTATTAAAAATGCAATCTAGAGGGAATATGTTATTAGTGGAATTCCAACTTTGTCTTGTTGCTGGAGGATTTCTTCGCACGCTACCTAGTCATTATTACCTAAATAATTACTAGAATATAGCGACTTGGGATATACTTTTTTGCCGAATTTTGCTATTTTAATCATAGGTTCTATATCATATTAATTTTTGGAAGGTAAGGAACAATGACTGACTGGCGTGGTTAACACCTGGAGATATTATCTTTAACGAACAGTTACGTGCTATTTTTCAGTGTTCTCCACAAGGAGGAATGAGGAGATCCCTTAAGAAAAATGCCCTTATACTTATTTCAAATCATGTTGAATCAACTTATGATGATCGTTGGTTCTTCACTACACTGATATGGGAATGAAAGGCGATCAGAGCCTTGAGTTTATGCAAAACAAAACCCTTTATGAGTCTAAGAGCAATCTGGTGGATCTTTTCCTTTTTGAAGTCTTTAAGGAAAAACATTATACTTATCGCGGTAGAGTGGAATTAGCTCAAGGTCCATATCGTGAAGAACGATTAGATGAAAACAAAAATGTGAGAAACGTTTGGATATTTCCGTTGTAGGTGGAGATCGACACTTTCAACCCTCAGGGAATGTTGTTCAGGAAGCAAAGACGGCTCATGAGAGAAAAGCAAAGCGAATGTCGACAGATGATTTGAAAATGAGGGCAAAATATGCTCGGAAAACCTCTTCAAGAAGAGAAGGAAAGGTTACAAATTACTATCGAGATCCTTATGTATCAGAATATGCTAAGCGCCGCGCTAACGGGGATTGCCAGTTATGCGAGCAACGAGCCCCATTTTATAATATGCAAGGCGAGCCTTACCTAGAAACGCATCATGTAATATGGCTCGCTAGAGGCAGTGAAGACAGTATCGAAAACACGGTTGCTCTCTGTCCTAACTGTCACAAGAAAATGCATGTTCTAGACTTACCGGTTGATGTTACTAAGCTCACAAATATGGCAAAGGAGGAATTACCTCGTGAAGCAAATTGATGTTGTCGGTGCTGTCATTGTTAATGATAAAGATGAAATCTTATGTGCGCTGAGGTCTCAGAAAATGTCTTTGCCGGGTCTTTGGGAGTTTCCGGGAGGAAAGATCGAGCAAGGGGAAGAAGCTACATCAGCTCTTGTGAGAGAAATAAACGAAGAGTTACTCTGTGCAATCGAAATTGGAGAATTGATTGCTGATATTACTCACGAGTATCCGAACATCAAAGTTCGGTTAATGACTTATTTTGCAAAAATTATTTCGGGAAAGCCGGTAGCAACAGAGCACGAGAAGTTACAATGGTTTTCGAGTAATAAGCTGGCAGAACTAGATTGGGCACCGGCAGACATTCCAACTGTGCATAAACTATGTAGTAAGAGTCAAATCTAACGGAGGATCACTTATGAAGTTCGGACACGTCACAGTGGCCGTATGGGTTACCACAGCGATAATGACATATAATGAATATTGCCGCGGCAAACAAAAAAATTCGTTAGAAACAAAAAGCTTTTATTTTAAACAACCTAACATTCTAAAATATTTATAAGTATGAAGTTCAGAATGCTAGGACATCTCAGTGGTATAACGCGGATCATCCGGGGAAAATACATAATTTTTTGCGTGGTTAGGGGGCCTTCAGGAGGTTTTGGAGAGATTAAAGAGATACCTGATACTCTTAATCATGAAGAAGTTGTGGACACTGATATCGATCCCAAAACTTTATATGAATTAATTGAATTTGTTAATACCGAATATGTTTAGTTGATAACGAAAGAATTCAAGTGTGAAGCCCGACATAAAATTTAAAGAAATTCTAGAATTTTTAAACGATCGTGGTGGAGAGTATTATAAGGATTCAGAGAAAATAGATGACGATACTTTAAAAAATTCCATGATTGTTTTACGAGACTTAGGTCGGGAGCAAGTAAAAGAGTTTGTAAAGTTAGGTACTTATCTTATGTCCCTTGGATTAAGGAAGAGGGTACTACTTCGAAATGGTTAGATGGCAGTGGTAACGGGATCCGCAACGATTACTAGACTCACTAAGGGAAGACCAGGATTTGAGTATAAGAAATGTTCTGAAGTATCGTGATGGTGTTCGGGGCAGTATACTTTTTGGCTTGTACTCAGAAATCAAAGATTAAGATATTTGCACGTTAATTGCACTGTCACGACATTATATTAGAGTTTTCATTAGTTCGGGTTCTGCTTGAAACATTTTGTACAATTAGGGATAGTATCAAGTATCAAGTAGGTGATAAATATATAATTTTATGCTTTCTAACATTTTTAGACTTCAATCTCATGTTATAATATATTATCTAATATATGAGATTATAAAAGTGGGGAATACGTGTTGAGTACACAGGATCGAAAAATCGGTTTTTATGGATTACAGTTTGAGAAATATAACGATCGTGAATTATTTTTCGACAGGGTATTGTTTAAAGACTTTATTGAAAATGTTCTACTCAGGCCAACAAATGAACAAATGATTAATATACACCGGCACAATAAAGCTATTACAATTGATAAATACGCAATTACAGAGTATTACGCTGATTTTTTAATTAGAATAGTTTATAAATCATGTAAATACAATCACAACCCTGATTACATGTCTAGTTTAGATGGGACTGAAAGAGAAAGTGATAAGAAACCCTTTGAAGGTGAAAAGGAGAAGACGCACCTTTGTATTCGGATCTCAACATATGAGGCAGAATTAATCCTAGAAGAGCGTAGGAGTGGCGTCTCGATAAATGAAATTGTAAATTATCTTAACAAAATGTTGCGAAAGTATCTCATTAATAAGAATCTCCCAAAGAATTTCAAAATCAAATATGGAATTGTTCCCTCTAAAAATTTTCTTGAGATACTAAAGACAATGAAGGACGTCAAAATAGCTGAATTACATACCAACAAATTTATGATAGGTAGTGAAGCAATGAACTTACTTGAACATGAGGATAAATCTATGAAGGATGATATTGTTATTACAATGAAAGCCTTCGCAAAAGAATCATTGCTAAAACGAAATATTTCAAAGCTATATAGTTCACTAACGACAACTCAAAGTAAAATAAGTAGAATAAGATTATACGGACATGACCAGGAGGGGAAATTTATTAGACTTGATACAGATAACTCAAGAAAAATGCAATATATCGAGGTAAGTCTAGATGCGAATGGAACTGTGAACACAGATTCAATATTTGAAAAAATGTATGCCCTACTTGGTATCAACGAGGAAAATAAATGATTGGCAAAATGGTATATGGAGAATGGTTAGTACCCGTTGTAGACTATTATAGCATTTTAAAGAGCAATGAAAGAAATTATGAAATTATGATCCCCCTTGTTGTTTCACTAATAACAATAATTTCATATCACTTTTGGGGAGATACGTTAAGAGCTTTATTAAAATTAAGAGATATCTTGCCTAATGCACTTGCTATATTGATTGGTTTTACAGTATCGTGTATTACTATTTTAGTTACAAGTAATAGTGACTCAGTCAAAATCATGAAAGAAACAAATACTAAGGATAGATATATTCGTAATAGTCTTATTTCCATATTCCAATGGTTATTTACTAATTTCGTTTATATTTTAATTATCCAAGTATTCTTGCTTGCTTTCATTTTTTTTGTTTCATTTATTCTGCAATTTTTTAAGAATAGTCTCGTCCTTCATTTAGCTTTAATGATTGAGGTTTTTTTATTACTTCATATATTGTTGCTTATTATCAGGAATATAACTAATTTTTATTTTATATTTTTCGTTAATAAACTTTAAATTTAATGATTCTTCATCGGAGACCGGGAGTGGACTAATATGGCAACGAGAGAGTACGACCATCTAAATAAAGAAGAACTAATTGCGTTACTTAAAAAGAGAGATGCAACTAGAAAATTAGGACTTGTTTGGGAAAGAGACGAAATAGAACACGAGAGAGTACTAAATGATGATTTCGTTATCCTAGAATATAATGATGACCACTCAACAGGATTTCCACCATTTGAGAATATAATTATTGAAGGGGATAATTTTGATGTTTTACGATATTTGCATATTGCATATAAAGGTCGTATTAAGTGTATTTATATAGACCCTCCGTATAATACAGGAAATAAAGACTTCATTTATAACGATCGGTTTATTCAGAAGGATGACGCATATAGACACTCTATGTGGCTAGAGTTCCTCTATAGGAGATTAGTTTTAGCGAGAGATTTATTGTCATCGGACGGTGTATTATTAGTTTCAATAAATGATGAAAATCGTGCAAAACTTGAGTTGTTGCTAGATCAGATTTTTCCATCCATGAGATTAGGTTCTTTTACATGGAGAACTAAAGATACTGGAAATGATGCAGGCGCAAGATTTAGCCAAGTACATGAACATATACTTGTTTATGGGAAAAAAGATTTTAAATTTAATGGTAAACCCAGTGACCAATCAAAATTTCGAAATCCTGATAATGATCCGGAAGGAATTTGGGCACCAAGACCACTAACAAAATCACATTCATTTAGAGAAAGAGAAAACACATACTATCCAATTCAGAATCCTAAAACTGGCTATTGGTATCCTTGTGACCCCGATAATGTTTGGCGATATGCAACAAAAAAGAACATTAAACCAGGTCAAAAGCTACGCGCAGAACCAATTGAGGATTTAATCGATAAGGGGTTAATTTATTTCCCACCTTGTAAACCAAAAGAGATTAAATTTTATAATTCTAAAGAAGAACTCCTAAGTGCTATCAAAAATGGTGAAGGACCCGTTCTACCTAAGAAGAAAACACCTTTATTACGTGAAGACCTACCAGATTTAGACTTTTGGGTTGGAAAACCAATTGCTCCAGGCAGACCATCTTTAAAAGATTATTGGAAAAACAGGCCTGAAGAAGAAAGGATAGCACCTGTCGGAAGTTGGGTTGCAGGGATAAACGAAGAAGTTATGTTCGATTATTCAGATCTGGATGATGATATAGAGATCATGCGAAGCCCCCGCGGTGGAGTAGGATCTGACACATTAATTGAGATATTAGGTGTAAAATCATTTAACCATCCAAAACCTGTAGAACTTATAAAACACCTTGTAAGACAATCCACAACTAACGATAGTATAGTCCTAGACTTCTTTGCAGGATCGGGAACAACAGCTCAAGCTGTATTAGAGTTAAATGAAGAAGATGGTTTGCAAAGAAGATTCATTTTAGTATCTAGTACTGAAGCAAATGAAAATGATTTAAATAAGAACTTGTGTAGAGACGTTTGTGCAGAACGTGTGAGACGTGTAATAAATGGGTATGGGAAAAATACTGGAGTTGGTGGTAATTTTGCCTATATGAAAGCAACAAGAGTTAAGTGCGAAACTTTACTTATAGATATTCAACATGATCAAATATGGTTTGCGGTTCAACAGCTACATGCTAATGTCATAACTCCATTTGTAGAAAATGATGATTTTCAAATATTAACTGGCAGTTCAAATGGGATTGACATTATGTATATTCCTACATTAAACGATGTGGTTCTCGACAATTTAGTCATCTTTATAAACGCATCAAGTAGACCGTTAATAGTATACTCATGGCAAATTGGAATACTGAAACAGCATATTCAAGGACATAATGTTGTCTTTGAGAAAATACCAGATTATTTAATTGAAAGATTCGGGAGGTACAAGGATCTATGAATGATCTAAAAACGTACGGTACTGTCTTAAAAAGATTTCAAATAGATGCCGTAAATAATGGAACTGCAGTTTTGAAAACATGTTTAACTGAATTAGGAAAATTAAAAAAAACAAGCAACTCATATACTAGCAACCGAAAATTAGTTATTTCAGATGCAGGATCATTATTATTTGAAGCTCCAACTGGTTCTGGTAAAACACTGATGGCAGGACATATAGTTGAGAAAATAACCCTATTTTGTAAATCAAAGGGACTTCCGGGTATTATATGGTTCTGGTTTGCTCCATATACAGGATTGATCGATCAAGCTATTAGAACTATAAATACTGAGTTTGTAACGTTATGTCCTAAGAACCCGTCATTCGAAAGAGATGTAGAGAGCTTAAAATCGGGAGATGTATTTGTTACTACTTGGGCAAGTGTAGCAGTTATTAACGAAGCTAGTCGAAAAGCTCGAAAAGAAACTGAGCTAATGCCATCTATAGATCAACTAATTGAATATGCCAAAGCCAAGGGATATTACATTGGTGCGGTTGTTGACGAAGCGCACCACAGCTTTAGGGGACAGACCCAAGCTTTTGATTTCTATAATAAAATTCTATCGCCAGAGCTAACAATACTAATAACTGCTACCCCGAGAGATAAAGACATTGATTCATTTAAGAAAGAAACATCAATTCTAAACCTTCGGAAAATTACTGTTTCTAGGCAACAAGCGATAGAAGATAATCTAATTAAAGAAGGCGTAAAAGTTGCTGTATTTAAAGTTCCATCTGATTTGGAGAGTTTAATTGATTTTAAACTTACCGCTTTAAAACAAGGTGTGGCAACACACCAAAAGATAAAGGAAAAGTTGTCAGCGTCTGGACAGGCAATGGTGCCATTGATGTTAGTCCAGGTCGACTCAGACCCTAATTCTGTTGAACAGACCATTCACTGGTTAAAGGGAATGGGGTTTAGAACAGACGGCAATGATCGATTAATTAGAGTGCACACAGCAGATGAACCTGATCGCTACTTATCAGCAATCGCAGCTGATGAATCAGTAGAAGTGTTAATTTTTAAAATGGCTGTCGCTACTGGATTTGATGCCCCAAGAGCCTTTACGTTAGTGTCCTTTAGAACAAGTAGGGACGAAGATTTTGGTGTTCAGATTGTTGGGAGGATTCTTAGAGTTGATCGAAGATTACAAAATATTCCCAATCTGATGCCAGAACTAAATTATGGGTATGTTTTTCTTTCTGATAATTCTAATCAAACTGGGTTAACAAACGCAGCTCAGCGCATTAACCAAGTAAAAACTGAACTGGCTCCTGTAGCTTCAAATGTTAAAATAATAGATGTTGATTACAGCCAATTAGAAATGAATATTACAAATACTGTAAATTTATATACGGATTCTAAATCTGAACAAGATACAATTGATATTAAATTGACAATTCCCCAAAATGTTACAAGTGCAGATAATTATGATGATTTCTTAGATACAAAGAATAGTCTAATTCAAGAGAGTCTTTTTAGTGAGTGGGGCTTTATTGATGTTGCAAATGAAGAAACAAATTCCCAGAATTCAAATGATAAAAAACATAAAGGTCACTTTAGGTATGATTTTAACACTTCTCTCGGTGTGCCAACAACCTTTAAAAAAGCTGTTTTGTCAGTTAATAATATTGACATTGTTAGACAAATAGTTGGACGTTTTAGATTTGACGAAAAAGCTCTTTTGGTTGCACAGCAAAACGCAACTTCTATAATAAAAGAGGAAGTAGAAATATTTGGAAACAAAAAAGAAAGGCCAGAAGAAATTAGAGCTGATCTAGCTCAAAAAGAAATAGACGCAAAAGCTCAGTTAGTTTTACTTACAGCAGATGATCTTGATGTTGTCAATATACGTGAATTACACACAGCATTAGGGCAACAATTGTATAAAGAAGCAGAGCGAAGAGGAATTGACCATTTATTTAACACTGAAGAAAAATTAAGAGATGGATTACATAAAATATTGGCATTAAGACCAGAGCAACTACGAAGATCTATCTCAGAAACAGTATCACAATATACTATAAGTAAAGATGCAGAAGAAATTCCCAGGTTTATTTTTTCTTTTGAGCCTTTGGAACCTGCCAGATTAAATATTTATGGGGTTTTCCCGAGTGATCTCAATTCATGGGAAAGACCATTTGCTGAATATCTAGACAATGATGTTTCAGGAACCATTTTATGGTGGCACAGAAATCCAGTTCGAAAGCCGTTTTCTGTATCAATTCCACTTCCTGGCCAACCTGATTTTTACCCAGATTTTATTGTTGGGGTTGAAGGGAGATCCCGCGGTAATGGAATGTTGTTAATTGAGACCAAGAGAATAATCAATGATCAAGAAAGAAATGCACTGGTAAAAGCACAAGCAGAGCATCCTGATTATGCCAAAGTGATGATGACATATTGGGATGAGCAACGTGAATGGAGAGTTGTTGAGTATAGTTCTACAGAAGATAGGAATTATCTAGACAGATTATTACGAACAGAACTTCTAGTAACATACTAGTTAAAGTTATTATCAGCATATACAGCCTTTCAAAAGTTCGGTCAAAAAGTGGAATCTAAATGGATTTATCCAAATTTATAAATAATATGAAGAACGACTGAATCCAAGAAGATAGATTGAATCGATGAACGAAAACGAAAAAAAATAATAATGAATCTCTCTCTTTTGAGGTTCATTTTTTCACTATTGGACTACTTCACAAAAGGTACATTTTGTACAGAATCTACGATAATCTTTCATAGTGAAAAGAGATGATGGGGTACGATCCGGGGCAAAGATTATGCAATTGCAGCTTTGGCCGCAAATTAATGAGGAGGATCTAATGGTGACAAAGGCTCAATTACTCCTTCAATTCCAAGTGAAATTGACCTAAGGTCTTTATGACAGTGCTGAAGGATGGTAGTTGGGATGGTCGCTAATTGATTTATCAAATAGAGGATTTGATCTGTTCGAATCCTCTATTATTTCTACATTTTCATTTTGACCGGCAGATTTAGCGCTATTACCTCGCATCCGAAGGTAGTAGGAGTGTCATACAGAGCATACGAATGCCGCACTGACCGCCGTCATCCACAGGTCGAGCCGAATGACATCGTGGATGACGAGCGGTGTGCTAGCGGCGGTGACACCTCTTAGTAGATGAGTGCCATCCGTGTGACAGGCGGGTACGGGAACCTTATCGCGGTTCAGCCACACTCTTTCGCCGAGGACGCATTTGAAATGCCTAATTGTCGAAGTCGGCCAGTCGTCAGAATGGCGTTTACAATAAAGAACCACTTCGACGAATTTGATCCAGCCTCTTACCAATTACCTGACAGCGATGGCAGTAACTATGGTATCGGTACCGTGGATACAGACGGTCAGATCGCAAAACTTCTAAGAGCACTCTATCCGGAGACGTCAACACCTTACTGGACTGCAAACGATCAGCACTCTCATGTAAAATATCACAAATTATAAGAAAATAAAGGCCGCCAAGATATCTTGGCGGCCTTTATTGTTATAGTAAATTGATCAAAAGAGATTAATCCCAAAAAATTCTTGACTATGTTCCTGGATGCTCCTATAATAAGGATGGAGATAGTGCTCCTGGATGTTCCTGGTGAACCGTTGAGCAAATAAAAGAAAAGGAGAGGGAGCAATGAAGTGGCATTTAAACATGACTATTTTTGCACTAATGAAGATTAACATCGTTTTTGAAAGCAAAATGCCTCTCAAGAAAGGATAAAACTTAAAATCAAGGCAGGGGTGTTCCCAACACCTCTGTCTCTGTCATAATAAGATATCATATTTTTATCATTATTACAACCAGGGTAATATAATTAAGGGGAAGATGACATATGAAGAATGAGTTAAAATATAAAGCAAGCTTGCGTAGTAATGGTGAAGGAAAGGCATATTTTACGGAATTCAGACATCCCCTTGTTCTTGATCCAACAGGTACTCAAGGAAAAAAGATAAAGAAGGGTTTAGGTTTAGATCATAATGTTGCAAGTAAAATTGTTGACGAGCTTAATTGGCTTTTAAGCAATTCGCAAATTGCTACTACAGAATTGGCGCGTACAAAAGGTTTTGATGAAAAAACAATTGACTGTTTCTTTGGACCATTGATTAAATCAGAAAAAAAAAACAAGAACGATTTGTTAGGTAAAATAAAAAAGCCAACAAAAAGTGATGGGTATGTTACACTGGCTGTTATAGGTGCGACAGGCTCTGGTAAGACCTCGTTAATAAGAAATCTTATTGGCACAGACCCCTCCAATATCGCTTTCCCAGCAGTTTCTTCAAACCGAACGACAACCGCAACTATAGAATATATTTTTAACGAAAGCCCAGTCACTGAAGCAGCAGTTGTTTTTTCAAGTGAAACACAAGTTGAGCAGTACATTAAGGAAAATATTATCGCTGCTATAAGAGAACAAATCTACAATGAGGAACACACTGATTCTTCCGTTGCAGACGCTCTCCTCACCCATACGGATATGAAATTTAAGCTTGGGTATGTATTAGGTCACTTTAGAAAACCTGACGCTTCGGGAAACATTGGCAATGAAGATGATTACGAGGCTTTGAGAAACTTAGTCCAAAAAACGAGATACCTAAAGGTAGAAGCGGAAACTTATTTTCAAAACGAGCTGGTTGAGTTTGATAGTACTAATGAAAAGCTTGATTATTACATTGACTACTATTTTGAGGATGAAAGTAGCGGGATTGATGACTTGGTTGATGAGATAATAGCCTTAATTAAAAATAAATTCTCTGCAATGAAGGTAGGTACTTTTGAGAAATTAAATGGATGGCCTTTAGTATGGCATTTCTCAGGTGAAAAAGAAACTGTATTGAAACAAATGGAATACTTCGCAGGAAATGATGGGCGAAAGTTTGGTCAACTGTACGCTCCATTAGTTACTGACATTCGAATTAAGGCTAAATTTGAACCATACCGTGAAAACCAAGATATAGATGTTACCCACTTAACTATAATCGATACTATTGGTATAGGGCATTCTACAAAAGCGATAGATAGCTTAGATTCGGAAATTATAGATATTGCTACAAGTGCTGATTTGATTGTTTATGTAGATAATGGAAGTAATCCGATTAATCAAACAGCAAATGTTGCGATCCGGGATTTAATTACAAGCGGAAATGGACAAAAGATGATTATGGCATACACTCAACTTGATCGTATTGAAGATCTGGCTGCCATATATGAGGAAGATAAGAAAAAAGGTATTTTAAAGGTTTTATCCAGTGCATTGAAAGGATATATTGACTTTGGAGTAAACAGAACTACTGTTGAAACTGCTGAAAAGCGTTTTAGATCAAATATACTATTCTTATCAAAAACTCATGATTTAAAAGGAAACAAAGATAATGAAGATAACAAAGATCTGCGGGAAGAAATAGATAAACTATTCAATATAATATACTGCAAAAGTAAGGAGATTGAGGAAGTTATTGATGTTTTCCCAAGATATGATTACGGGAGTCTGTATAGAATAGTTGACCATACATTAAACTCATTTATAACAGGGTTTAAGGGTAAACTTAGTGTTAATCATTGGACTAGAGTCAAAGCAATGACTCATAGAATAAGCCAGTTACAGTGGGATGGGTATGATTCCTTGAAGCCAGTATCGAGCATTATGAGTCATTTCAATATTCGATTAGATGACTTTATCAAACTTCCTGTGATGTGGCGTGATATCAATTTTAATGAATGTAATCCGACAGACAAAAAGAAATTGACTATTTTGGAATTGCTTGTCCAAAATGTTACAAAATTGATAAAAGAAGATGTTACAAAATTATTGATAAGACAACAACTACCGATGTGGGATGCTGCTTATAAACTTAGAGGCACGGGTTCCGCGGCAAAACGACTTCAAGATATTGAGAATATGCTTAAAAATTCTTTGACATTAAGCGGGGAGAGAGTAGATACCACTCCTTTAGTTAAAATGATCGAGCAAATAATAAATGGTGAAATAGAAGCAATGGCTAAAAGGGGAAATAAGAAACCGTAATTAATAATTGCAGTTTAGTTTTGGTTTGATGTATAGGTTCAGTATGTATATGTGCTTGATTTCTCGTTCGTGACCAGGTAAGTCTGAATTTCAGGACACCCTTCTTTTTAGGGGTGTCCTGAAAAGTTTCGCCGTTAGCCCCGATACGGTGAAGCGTATCACAAGTAGTATGGCAACGGTTTAGGGGATGATCACCTCCGATAAAACTCTACAAGTGGCAGAGTAAATTATCATGTATTGGTGTTTACTGAAAAAAGCTAATTCACAAGCTCTTCTTGAAAAAGAGGGACTATTATTATCTCTATAAACAGAAGGTTATAATTTCCAATATCAATTGATAAAAAATGAAAATAAGAAGGGAAGGAATACAAGAACGTTATACCTTTATTCAACGGGTCGCCGCCATATTAATGATTGCCAGCCTGTCGAATGACAAGAATATAGTCCGATAATGATCCGCAGAAATCACGGATTTTTGAGCTTGGTACTTAGAACTGGAGGGTTGGATTTTTTTATGATTGAAACGACGTGGCAATCGATTTTACATACATTTGCACAAAATCTGTATTTTATACATATGTCTAGAAAACCGCTATAAGCCTGTCTATACATAAATTCTTATGGTTTGTGTCACAATCAATTGCTTTTATTTTTCTGTTGTTTTATCACATCAGTCCGTTTAGCACAAAGTATTGACAAGAATCTGTTCCGATAAACAAAAAAATCCGCTATATCAGCGGATCATAATCGGACTATATTCTTGACAATCGAGACATAATCGATTGCTTGTATATTCTTATTTTATTTATTAACTCTGTTTCATTAATTTTATGTCGTTCAGTAACGGATACTGTACTGGCCCGAGTCGTTCACTGCAGAAGAACTCGGTGCGTTTTTTCCGAACCACCAGAATGGAAAGGTATCAAATCCAATCAACCTTACCCAGAAATGCAAATCTTGACCCCAAAGCTTTTGATTCACGAATTGCACAGGCTGTAAAACAGCTAAAGAAGCCTGACTTACCTCGGCAAGTTCAACGCCGATTTGTACAGCAGAATTCCCACGCCCGACGACTACGACTCGCTGATTGCGAAACGACTCCGGATTCCGATATTCAGAAGAATGAAGTGTACGGCCTTGAAACAACTCCTGACCCGTAATCACTGGCGTATATGGGTTGTGGAACGATCCTGTTGCATTAATGATAGTTCGTGTTCTAAACGTGTTCCCAGCCGTTGTTCTGATCGTAAAACCCTCTTGATCCTTTTCAACTGATTCTACGCGTTGATCGTTTACCACCGGCATTTGAAACTTTGTGCGGTAATCCTGAAGATAACGAATCACCTCATCTCGCCGCGGATAAGCATTCGGCTCGTTAGGGAACTTCATTCCCGGCAACGAAGAAAAACGTGCTGGCGAAAACAACTTGAGACTGTCGTAATAACGCGGCCACGAACCTCCCCCCTCATCACTTGCCTCCAAGATCACAAAGCGAAGTCCTTTCTTCTTCAGGTGATACCCAGAAGCAAGACCCGCCTGCCCTCCTCCTATAACAATCGAGTCGAATATCTCATTCATAGTACTGACCCCTTTTTATTATTTGTATTTTGCAAGTATTAGTGAAAAGAAATCAACCCAAACGGGTTGAAAACATGGATTTCGCCATAGTGGATAATCTGCTGGCAGCAACAAATCCTTTTATGTGGGTATCGTACTCTGAACTTGATCCGGCTTCTTATCGCGAGCAAACATCCACTGTACCCCGAGTACTAGCAGTACAGCTGCCGAAATCCCATAAGTCGCAGATAAGCCAAATGATTGCTCGGATAAGTAGCCCAACACAGGACCAAAAGCAGAACCGACATCTGCAATCATAATGTAAAGCGTAACTGTAGCCGCCTTGAATTTATCTTCAGCGATATCGGATGTGAAAGCATCCATCAAAACAACCATTATCGAAGAAATAAGCAAGATAGCAAGTAGATTGATCAACCACAGGTAAACGGGAATAGGAAGTTCCACTACTATGAGAAATAAGGCCCCAAGCAGCAGAGCGGCAATTAAATAAGGTCGCCGCCCCCACCTGCCATCCGATTTTTTTCCAATCCACGGAGACAAAAATACACTTAGGATAAGCCGAGATCCTTGAATGAGGCTCGCCAGGGTTGCAGCACTAATGATGACCGTCTCGATTTGAAAGCTCACATTCCGAACTTCAATCAAGTGACTTAAGGTTGCAGTGACCATCCCTTCTAGACAAAGCATAAAAAGAAAGACTGTCACGAGCATCCTCACCAAAAGAGGGGTTTTCAGCAAAGATGAAACTTCCAACTTTAGCTTCTCGGACCCTCCCTTATGTACGGTAGTCGGTATTTGTAAAATAAGAGGCAGTACAAGGAAACTCATAAGTCCAAATATAAAGGTGACTTCACGAAGACCCAACCACTCAACAAAAAACCCCCCACCCAACATACCGACCAGACTGCCTATTCTGGAGAGTCCGTTAAACGATCCCATTAAATGGCCGCGGTTTTCATTCGTTGCTACATCCAGAATCATATAGTAAGCACCCAAGCGTAAAATAGACCAGGCCAGTCCCCATACACACCGTAAAACAAACCAAAATAAGAAACCTTGCGCCCAGCCATAGAGTAACGTGGTCACTCCAGCGATAAGTAGCGCAATGAATAATCCGAGCCGAATACTCATCCTCGAATATAACCAAGAGATAAGAGGATTGAGCGGCAGCCTAATGAAACGATTTACGGAAAGCAATACGCCTACCGCATACGCCCGTTTCAGGAAGTTCGAGCTCCACCTTCTTTGCAGCCTCCCAGTCGCCCGTAAGAGCCGCCACAATCGATCTGACCTGCTCGTAACCGGTTGCCAGCAGGAATGTCGGCGCACGACCGTAGCTCTTGGAGCCAGCAATATAGAAGTTCTGCTCAGGCTGCCGCAGCTCCCTTTCCCCGTGCGGTCTGACGGTGCCGCAGCTGTGAATGTTCGGGTCAATTAAGGGTGAAAGGGCACCGACGCTCTCGATAGCCGGATCGATGTCCGTTCTGACTTCACGGAGTATGGCCAAATCGGGGCGAGAACCCGTATTGCAGATGATCTCATCAATGGCCTCGATACGTACCATTTCTCCGTTTTGATTTCCAGACACGGTTATACGATCCCGTTCTTCTTGAAAACCTTCAGCCAAAAAGGATGGATAAACCTGTACTTTGCCGGAATCGACAAAGTTCTGAATCTGAATTCCTAACTGCCCGCGCTCGCGTAGACTATCGTTCTCTTGTCCCCCGTACACATTGCGTACATCCGGTTTCCGAATAACCCATGCGATCGTCGTTTCGGGCACCTGCCTTTGCAGACGTTCTAGATCAAGCAGCGCGTTGACCGCAGAATGTCCGCTGCCAATGACGAGTACTTTTTTGCCTGCGTATTTTTCCCTTCGAATTCCCAATATGTCGGGAATGCCATAAGTCATCCGAGTCCCCAAAGCTTGTTCCTCTTCCGTCCAGATGCCCTCGGACAATGCCGGATTTGGACTCGCCCACGTACCGGATGTATCAATAACAGCTTTTGCTTCAAATATCATTTTCCGATTATCTTTCTGAACATGAAGTACAAAGGGAAAACGCTCACGATCTGCAGTCTTAATCTTGCTCAGTCCTTTACGGCTCACCGCCGTAACCTTCGCTTTATAGTGGATATGTGGCTTCAGAGAAGGTAGCTCCGAGAGAGGAGCAAGGTACTGGGTGATGAGTTCGCCACCAGTCGGATGCTTATCATCCTTAGGCTGTTCCCAGCCGTGTGCTTCCAGAAGGGACTTTGCCGCTTTATCGATGTTGTATTGCCATGGTGAGAATAGGCGAACATGACTCCACTGCTTCACGTTGCCAGCGATTTCATTGGACGCTTCAAATAAAATAAAAGTTTCCCCTTTCGAAACTAAATGAGCGGCTGCGGCAAGCCCCACCGGCCCTCCCCCGATAATAGCGACAGGGAGCTTAGATTGGGAAGTTTGGACTTCTTTCTTTGGCTTAGTCAGCATTTGCAACTCTACGTTAACTGGTCCTGAACAACATGTACTCATCAAAGGATACCTCCACGTTTTCTATGATTTAATGAAACACAAGTAATATTAGCGTGGTTCTTCTTCACAACTGCAGCAGGTCTTTAACTAGATATATCTTGGGTGGAAGGTCCCCTCTCAGTGGCCCTCCTATTTTCGAGGTTACAACCCCTCTATATATTTGCATTTTGCAAGTATAGGTGAAAAAGAAATCAACCCGGCGGGGTTGTACAGCATTGGCTTGACTTCGCCATAGCTTCATTCAAGAGCTTAATGGATCGAATGACAGTTTCTTTTTCAAACTCGTTCATGTGAGAAAAGACTTCGCCTAAATAAGCATTCATTTGCTGATCTATTGTTGTAGCCACGTATTTACCTTCCACCGTCAAAGAAAGATGATAAACCCTCCGGTCGTCTGGATCAGGTACTTTTCTTACCAAGTTCATTTTGATTAACGATTGTATTTGTCGACTAAACGTTGTAATATCTGTTCCTAATGCCTCCGCTACTTGCTGAATAGATGGTTTATGTTGATGATCTATCTCATAAAGAATATGGCTTTGAACTAGAGAAATATCGAACCCTCCGGCCGAACAGCAATTCTTATTGAGAAACCCGAATCGGCGTGTCATGATTTGAAATAGTTCACGAACATTTTCCACGTTGTTTTCACCTCATGAATCAGTTATACCATCATTACTTGCAAATTGCAAATATAATTTCCCTTTATCCATTTGCATTTTGGAGAGTACAATCTAGAAATGAACAAAAACCACTCTCCTTTGAGTGGTTTTTGTTCATTTATTTATTAGGATACAACTTTGATAATGCTTCCTTCTGCGATGGTTTAATATCAATGATGCTTCGAATACTCTTAGCCTTAGCTTCGGCTTCCTCAAACGTATCACTTAATCCCAAAGCTAATAAAGCCCCCACCGCTACCGTACCGGTCCTTCCTTTACCTCCACCGCAATGAAAGGCAACCTTCTTATTTTGATGGTATGCTTCGGTAACGGCTTGAATTGCCCGCTCAAAACCTTTTTCTTGCGGCGTAGAAGCATTATCTTCTAACGAAATTTGAATCCATTTGGCATTAGCCGCTGGATAAGCACATTCCGTAGCTTCACCACGTAGGTCCACGATAATGTCGATGCCTTCATTTTTCACCATGGATTCAACATCGGCTGCCGCACCCATGAAAATTTTATTTGGAATCAATGCATGGTAGTTTTTTTCAAATGACATGGTTAAACTCCTCTTTTTAACGATCCAAACTCTATGGAAACCGGACCTGATGGTGGCGCGCAGCACAATGATAAATCCCTTGCTTCCCCTGCTGATTCAAATTCAGAGTCTTCTTTTGTATAGAAGATCTCCCAAGCGTTTCCGTCCGGATCATAAACCCATACTTTATCCTGTACTGCATAGCAGCAGGTTGTATTCATCTCGTCTATTAACAACAGGCCACTTTGACGAAGCCTTTCCCCTATCGCAAGCACTTCTTCCGTATTATTCACTTGGAATCCCAAGTGGTTGAGCACGCCTTTTTGTTTGAAAGTCCGGACATTCAGTGAAAAATGCAGTGCTGGATCTTCTAATTCAAATTTCGCGTAATTATCCTTTATTTTACTTGGTTCTGCTCCAAAAAATGCACGATAAAAGTCCAAAGACTTGCTCAAATCCTTACAATTTAACGCGACATGCATTCTTTTAATCATGGAGTTCACCTTATTTTCCTTCCTTAACAAACTGCTCAATCCGGCTCTTGATCGAATCACGAACCGTACGGAACTGATTCATAATTTGGTCTTCCGTTCCGATTGCCTTTGCAGGATCGTCAAACCCCCAATGCCACTTGGTCACGTTCTTGTTTGAGATTATGGGGCAATGCTCGTCGGCATGTCCGCACAAGGTAATGACATAATTGGCACGATTCAAAATTTCAGGATCTATCACATCGGAAGTATTTTTGCTAATATCTACACCAGCTTCACTCATTACTTGAACCGCACGTGGATTCAGTCCATGTGCTTCAAGACCCGCACTTTTCACTTCATATTTGTCGCCACCCAAAGCATGTAAAAAACCATCCGCGATTTGGCTTCTGCAAGAATTCCCAGTACATAAAAAGTAAACTAAAGGTTTTTTCTCCATTTGAACAATCTCCTTTTTAATATCAATTATTTTTACGCACCTTGGTGTTCTCTTCTGGCTTGTTTGCTTCTTAAAACTGACCATATGATCCATGTGATAACCGCGATGACAATCACAATCCCGGCAATACAGAGCCATACATTTGGTTGCAGCGTTTGGAGAACATACAGCCACAGATAAAGACCAGTTAACGTAATGAACAGTGTAGGGATGGTTAACAAGATACCAACTTTAAAATAATATCCCCAGCTAATTTTCACGCTCTTCGTAGAGAGCACATGAAGCCAAAGCAGTGTGGCCAAAGAACCGATCGGGGTTATTTTCGGACCCAAATCTGAACCAATGACATTCGCATAAATTAGTGCTTCACGAATGAATCCATTAGTTTCCGTTCCCTGGATTGCCAGAGCGTCAATCATTACTGTCGGCATGTTATTCATAATGGACGATAGGATCGCTGCGATAAAGCCCATGCCAACCGTTGCAGCGAACAGACCTTTGTCTGCGACCGTTTGAATAACGCTACCTAGCGTATCCGTAAGACCGGCATTTCGCAATCCATAAACGACTACATACATACCGATGGAGAAAATGACAACAGCCCAGGGGGCGCCCTTCACCAGCTTCCAAGTATGGATTGCAGGGCTCTTTCTCGCGGCGAACAAAAACGCTATAGCCGCAACCCCAGCAATAATAGATACGGGAATCGAGAGCAGTTCGCTAATGAAATAGGCAATCAGTAATGCAGCCAAAATGATCCAAGATAGTTTAAACAGCCGCATATCCTTAATGGCTTCCTTCGGCTTTTTTAATTGGGACAAATTATAGCTGGTCGGGATTCTTTTTCGGAAATATAGATATAACACAATAAGACTGGCAATGATGGAAAAGAAATTCGGAATGATCATTCGGCTAGCGTATTCCACAAAGCCAATATTAAAATAATCAGCAGATACAATATTGACTAAATTGCTCACAACTAGCGGTAGAGAAGCTGTATCAGCAATGAATCCGCTCGCCATAATAAACGGCAGGATCATCTTTTCATCAAATTTTAGAGCCCGGACCATAGCGAGAACAATGGGTGTAATAATCAATGCCGCACCATCATTTGCAAATAGGGCCGCAACTGCTGATCCTAAGAGGATAATAAACACAAACATAAGTAAACCGTTACCACGTGCAAGCCGCGCCATATGTAGAGCAGCCCACTCAAAAAATCCGATTTCATCAAGGACAAGTGAGATTAGAATAATGGCTACAAACGCCAATGTTGCATTCCATACGATGCCGGTAACGGTACCTACATCAGCGAAGCTAACTACACCAAAAAGCAAAGCAAGGATTGCTCCTGCACTTGCTGACCATCCGATATTTAAGCCTTTTGGCTGCCATATTACAAAGGTTAAGGTGACTAGAAAAATAAGAAAAGCTGTGATAGCCATAGTTTCCTCCAAGCTAATCGCATTCATTTTTTATTAGATCAATTTTTTCTTTTAACGATGGAATACGATCCAATATTTCTTGAATATAGGGTTTGTCATCAATGTTCAACGAATAGTAGATCCATTGACCCTTTCTTGTTTCATTCACAATCCCAGCTGACTTTAGCTTGCGTAAATGCTGACTTATGTTGGGCTGCGAGGTTTCCATAAGCTCAACAATGTCGCAAACACAAAGCGGCCGCTCCTTTATATAGGCCAACATCGTGAGACGGGTTTTGTCTCCGAGTAGTTTTAGGTTTTCAGCTATTTCGTTGATTTGTTCCATGGTCGTACCTCCTTTTTAAATTAAATCGCTTAGCCGCAGAAAACAACATATTCTAGCTAAACTCTGATTCATTGTAATCTTGCTCATAAATATATACGCATTTGCTTATATAATCAAGTTGTTATATATTAAGAGTTTGTAAATTTCCTTTATAAATGCAAAAATGTGAAATTAGCAATAAGGAATGTTGAGCAGATACGGTTGGGGGCTTGCTAACTTTTCTGGGAGTGGAATTGGCTGGTATGTCAATCTTTTTGCTCCTGAAATACAGAGTACCGCCAATATTCTCTAGGTCCTTGGTTTGTGTCACAATCCAAAAGACACTTGATCTATCAAGTGTCCTAATAGTTTTTTGTAAATGCAAATTACATAGTATTTTGTACAGATGTATTGAATGTAATTATCCCTGTTGTTCCGTGTAGTATTAAAATAAGTGAACCACATGAATCTTTCCCGCCGCGCACACGCTCCGAGTAATTTTATCTGATGTCTCAAGCCCATAGGCAGAGAAAATTAGGGCAAAAAGAAACCACAACACGAGGGTTAGTCGCATTGTGGATAAGAAATACATCTTAACCTTTCATCCACTCAATAAAGAGTGGATTTTTAATCAAATTGGGACATAGTCTCATCCCTAATTCTAAGAATACTTCGTGCAGTTTTTTTATTTGCTCTCGGATTATTTCCCTATCTATTTCAAGTATTTCTGGATTGGGAAGCCAATCTGTTCTGCTCTTACAAAGTAGTTGGACTTTGCCTTTATGATTATTTAATTCACTAAATTCTATTGTGCGCTCAACTCCTTGCTCATAAAAATCAATTTCAAATTCAAAACAATCTTGATTAATATTAATTAAGATTTCTGGCAATTGCTCAATAACTAAAGGAAGGTCAACTATACAATCTACTGGCCATTCTTCCTGACCAAAACCAGAAACGTTAAAAATAACAGCATTTGTTTTTGCGATAATACGGCATATATCAACAATTACTGCCCTACCATCTTCTAATTCTTCATCGTATTTAGGTTCTAAATACGGTTGAACAGAGATATCATTAATTGGCTTAGTTAGTGTAAGATCGATTGTAAACATATTTTTAATTTCCTTTTCTATGGATTATCGAATAGGATAAGCAGATCTAACTCCAGTTGCTGAAGGAACAAGTATAGCTCTAGTTGCAGGCAGTATTTCACCTGAAGGTGTAATAACTTGTCCAAGCCCCGATGGTATTGATATAGTAGTGACTTCGGTTAATTTTCCTTGTGAATGAATTAATAAAGCAGCATCCTGATTGTTTAACCATTGACCTTGGTCTTTTGGTTTTTTTGGATCTCTGGCGCGATCTGTTAAACTTCTCGTATTTTTGCCCGCGGGCAACAAGGCAAGCGCTTGGAAGTGGTTGGCTGAAGAAAAAGGTGCTCCCCTTTAAGTAAACAGGTTTAATAAATGAACCGGCTACTTGCAGAGGAGCATATCAGTTCGTGGATGTCGAAATCCTTTGGTGTACTTTAAAATTGTTTTACCACTTCATCCGAATCAGTGGAGTATGCCAGCTCTTTCTGTACTTCCAGAGCGGCCAGTCTGTCCAGCAGGGCTGCACGGATTTGCTCATAGGCGTCACTGCCCAACGCCATACGTATCGGACCTTCTCCCTGGTCGACACGACGGATAATCTGCTGCGCCATTTTATCCGGATCGCCGACAACCATTTGATTGAACATGCTCATATCTATACCGGGAAGTTCTCCCTTCATCAAGCTAACGAACTGGCCCGCCTCCGTATCCCGGTATTCGTCCATCCGCTCGCCGAATACGGCGTTGCTTGTAATGAAATTCGTTCGGATTCCGCCGGGCTCCACCATAGTGGTCTTAATATTGAACGGAGCCACTTCCTTAGCTAGCGCTTCAAAGGCTCCTTCGACCGCCCATTTCGAAGAGCAATACAATCCCATACCCGGAATAGAATAATGACCCGCCATGCTCGAAATCTGTACCATGTGACCGCCGCCCTGATTACGGAAAAAGGGCAGGACTGCACGCGCTGTACGTAGGGAGCCAAGCACATTGGTCATAAACTGATGCTCAATTTGCCTGTCGCTTGCTTCTTCCACTGCGCCATACAAGCCATAGGCTGCATTATTGACAAACACATCGATCGTGCCCAGTTCTAAAAATGCACGTTCCACCACTTCAGCAATTTGCTGAGAGTTTGTCAGATCTAAATTAGCCTGCCAAAGTTGTGAGCCATACTGTGCCTGCAGATCATCCAGCACCCCCGGCTTGCGTACCGTTGCGGCTACACGGTCCCCTCTATCAAGCAACTGGTGAGTTATACGTGAAGCCAAGCCTCCTGATGCTCCTGTAATGAACCAAGTTTGCATGCTAAACACCCTCCATTCGTTGTCATCCACTTAATCATACAAACAACTAGAGGGAGCTAGCCACAGCACGTCTATTCTATTAACGGGAGTAACAGTCTACGGCAGCTGCCTGTCCTGCTCAATTAAACGTAATAATTTCTCCTCCGTACCTGAACCAGGCACCGGAACAAAGAAACACCAGTGCAGTCCCGGGTCATTATCGATTACAGCCGCGGAATGGAGCTCGAACTCCATCTCCTGTGCGTCAGGAACACGGAATAAAGCAGTGGCTACGCGTTTTTGCTTGATTTCATATAGCTCCCAGAAATGTACGAACTCCACGCTTTCCCGCCTCAAGCGTTCAAACCGTTCCATATATAACGGGTTGTTCTTGTAAAGATCGAAGCCTGCCCGCAGAACGGCTACAGAGTAACGGGCAGAGCCTTCCCAATTCACCAGTCTGTTGCGGTAATCCGGTCTTAAAAACATAATGTTCATCATATTCCGTTCGTTGTCCGGCAGACTGCCGAAATCGGCTACGATCAGTTCTGCCGCCCGATTCCAGGCGATAATATCCGTACCTTCGTCTGTGATAAAAGAAGGATAATGCAGTTGATCTACGATTTTCTGCAGAACTCCCGTATCCGGCCCACCGTTATTTGGTACTGTGACGACGCTCGCCACATCTACATTGGCCAGATCGAACAGATGCTTCTGCTCGTCTTCGTCAAGCTGAAGCGCTTTGCTGATACTTAGCAGCACTTCCGGCGAAGGATTAACCTCCTTGCCTTGTTCCAGCCAGGTATAGTAAGTCACGCTTATATGGGCAAGAAAAGAAACTTCTTCTCTTCGAAGCCCCGGAGTGCGTCTTCGTCCGGGCAGCGGCTGAATCCCGGCATCTGAAGGCTGTAACCGTTCTCTGCGCGATTTAAGGAAGTCACCCAATGCGGATGAGGAACGATTCATTTTCAAGTGGGTCACCTCTTTTTACTCATATGGAAGATACATATCGTCTCTTAACCAAATAGACCAAAAGCACTCTATTCATGATTATTATAATCTCTGTTGAATGTCCGTTTCCACAAAAGAGAACCATAACGAGTACCGATTGCTTTATCACACTAATGCACAAAATCTGTCTAGAAATCTCGATTAAGCCTTTCCCCATACAAATCTATATGGTTTGTGTCACAATCAATCTGTTTATTATCCTTGTTGATTTTATCACTTGCCCCAATCACAAAGAAAAACGATCAGGGATTTTCCTGATCGCACCTATCTAAACATAAAAGAGTATCAATATGATTAAGGCCGAAATAACCAATCCCCAAAAAGCATTTACATTATGTATAGGTAGCGCTTTGTCGGATTACAAGAATTTGTACCGGTTCCGCACTTAACTTATACTTCAAAAACACCCGCGGTGGGTTCGAGTAGCTATTGATAAGTCTCCTGTTTCCGATTAGAGTAAGTCTCTCTAACACAGGGGCGAGGGACAGTAAATTCGTTATGAGGCAAGTTCTCCTTTACTAAGGATTGCCAGCTTTTCTACTGTAAAAACATGCTGTCATTGTATGTATTTTAAAAGCGGTGTCAGTGACCATTACTGTACATTGACACGAACTTCCCCTTTTGTTGTTTTGGAATATGTCAACCTTTCCATGCGACTTCTCGTGTTGAAATTTAGTTGGTGTGCCATAATGCGGGAAAATAGTTTGTTCGTAAACTCCCAAGTGTTTATGTATATTGTTACACATTATATGATGTGTTTTTTCGATCACCAAAATAATAAGTTCTAAAGGACAACCCATGAGGCGCAAACGCCAGCGTAACAAAAACGGAACCAGATATGCAGCCAGGCGCTGTTTGAAGCAGCGGATACGAACGCGGAAGTTATAGAAGAAGCGCATATTGGCCACGTCCTGGGGGACATGGCAACGAGGAACGGCGGGCTAACCGCCGGTTTTCGCCCCCAAATTTGATTGGCGTTAGACTTCTCAAGCTGCTGGCGTGCCTGACGCACAAGCGCTCACGTCAATGACGGTGATTACGACACCGACAAAGTACGTGAGCGCTGACACCAGACCGCCTTCGCGATAGTGGTGAATGTAGGCGCTGGTCGTTTTCTCTGTCCTTTTAATCATTCTGGCGATCTCGCGGGTGGTTTGGCCCTCCAGATGATGTAGGACGGCTAGATACCGTTCGTACATTCTTTTATCGGAAGCCTGGCGCATGGCCGACTTCAACAAATCTATTTCTTGCGTTTGAGTTTGCATCACCATCACGTCCTTTTGGGTTTTATTTCATCTTTTACCCGTTTTCGGCGTGGTTGGTAAAATGCTAAGAAGTACTTTAGTTCAGTCTATATAGACTTACATTTTTTATTTGTGATAATGAGCGGTAATCCGGATCGAACTGAATACTGGGAGTTCATCCATTAGGGCAACGGGACGGCGTCCAGCCTCATACGTTTTCAATTGAAGCAACGGCATCAGACAATTTTTTTTGAAATAGCGTTACCCCTCGTTTCCCGTCCTCACTGCCAGCCTGAATGAAAAAGCCGCCCGTCGCATCGACAGAATGCAACCATCGAAGGCTTCTTTATATTTCTTTTGCATATTCAGTATTTTCAAATGCCATCGAAAGACGCGGCAAAGGGATGCCTGCCTTTTTTGCTTCTCTCACAACTTCAAGTACCGCAAAACCTGCTTTACTATTGTTGTATTCCACAAAAAGCCGCGGTAAGCTGCCTTTTGCAAAAATAACCTTGTTAAAAAGTGTGCCGAGTAGTCCCGGTGGAATTTTAGTCAACAGGAGAGAAATGGTATCAAGCTTTGCACCTCTTGCTTTAAGTACAGGAATCATTTCCCTCATATTCAACCCAACATTAGAAAATGAGTCACTATAGTTCATGAGCGCTGGAAAACTTCCCCGTTTTAACACCTCGGCTTCCATAGCTGCATTCATGGCAAAATGATTCCATAGCCAGTTTTGCATATCCTTTACCCAGCTAATTTTAAAATGGGCACTTTCAAAACATTCCTTGACCAATTGGTTATTATGCTCAGTGCCGGCCCGTGGTTTTTCAAGAAATATCATTTTCAAAAAGCCGCCTCTCAGCCTATTGTCCGCGATGCCGCCCCCTGCTCCAGGGAAGCCAAAGACAACATTGTTCATTGACAATGGCGCGATAGACGACTTCAGATCTTGCCAAATGTTATTGAATAGGAGGACAGGGATATTTCCTGCAGCTGTTGATAGGAATTGTGCTACTTCTGGAAGTTGTTCCGTGTTGACGCTCACAATAATGAGATCATAATTTGGAAGGATCTCCTCATGCAGTTTGACGTTCCAGCTTTCTTTTATTAGCTTTTTCCCTTTTCGTGCGTCCCACATTTCAAGCTCTATACTGCTTCCGAAGGTTTCTTTCCTCCCCTTTCTAACGTAAAACTCAACTGTATGACCTGCCTGTTCGAAAGCCCACGCATATTGGGTCGATATTACACCTCTACCGAAGAATAAAATTTTCATGTTAGACTCCCCCAAAGAGTTGATAATCCGTTATTGATGATCAAACAACGTGTTGTATAATAATATTGTATGGATTCACCATACAGTCATCAACCATCAAATTTTCAATATCTGTCGGATCATCTATTGAACCGGAAATGGAGGCAAATCATGAACAAGCAACCTGAAATTACAGACAAAACCAGGCAGACCTTTATAAATGTGTTCTGTGATTTATATAGCCAAAAGCCAATTGAAAAAATATCTATTCAAGAGATTGCCAACAAGTCAGGATATAACCGCAGTACATTTTATCAATACTTTACAGATATTTATGAGTTGCTGAACTACGTTGAAGAGAAGGTTTTGAAATCCATTAACGAGGAAATGGCAAGCAGGGAGCTTTCTACGCATACTTTCCAAGATGCGCTTCAATGCTTGGAAAGTACAGAAGATATTTCTGTCCTAAAAGCCCTCCTGGGCGACTATGGTTCTGTTCATTTTGTTGAACGCCTGAAAAGAGAAATTCCCTTTGAGAGATTGATTGTGAATCTTCCAACAAATGATATCTTTGCGCCATACCTGATCGAGTTTTACATATCAACATTACTATCTTTGTTTCGCCTTTGGATACGCAACGGCAAAGATTTATCGTCCGAAGAATTGGTCAAGCTGATCGATAGCCTATTTGCAAATGGGATAAAACCGTATCATATCTTAATCAAAGGTGAGGGTTAAACGTAAGTCAGACCGCAATTTTTGTGGCTATCAAAAGGATAATGTTTATGTCGTGCTGATGTTTACGGTTTGTCAAAGCTAAGTACAAATGAGATATCGGTGAAATCCCTTATGCACCAAGGTTTTGCATATAATGTGTCACATTATATCATTATCAACTAATTGATTTCATTTATACAATTGGTAGTCGACAATTATTAATTTATTACTTTATCGGACATTGCCGTGAAACATCTATCGCGTAAAAAAGTAGGCACATTTCATGAAATTTCTTCAACTTTATCAACAATCGGGCCGTTTTCCTCTGAAATACGTTTCACTTCGATCCATTCCGAGTCCAAATTCTTCCCGGATGAATCGTATAGATGCGCAACTCCTGTAACACTCCCTCCTTTTCTTTAGTTCAAAGAAAAAGCAGCCGATCTTTCAGGCCGGCTGCCCGCAGTGCTCTTATTGAACTAACTTGTGCCGTTAGTTTAACAAAGCAGTTATTCTATGCATTGTCTAATACATTCCATTATTGTATCGAGCGCAGCTAAAATATCTTCTTGATGTTCCGCTGAATAATAATTCAATACTGCATTCATAACTGGATCTATATTAATAAAGTAATCAACTGCTTCTTTTGGTATTCTATCATCGTGCTTCCACTGGATAGCTATTTGATTTAATACAGCACAAATTTCAGAAACTCTACCTTTATCAAGACCATCGCCCATCCGTAACTTTATAAGCAACCCTTCATTTTCATGTAAAAGTAAATTCCCTAGATATTTTACTAAGTCTTTTTCCATGATATCCCCTAATATAAGCTGCTGCTACTCGGGCATCTGCTCCCTTATTTGAACTACCGTTCCTCGTTAACTTAAGATCATAGATTAATCCCACCAAATTGAATATACTTGGTATCCTAGGAGTAACGATGGGGCAACAGCTGCCTATATTAATATCGGACGGTCTTAAAAGACTGAATCCAATCTTCAACTTCTTCGAGACTTGCACATGTTAAAATATAAATTCTCTCCGAGAACCCACACTGTTTCGACTTCAGCATCCTCCGACACCATTGAAATCGTGAAGTTAAAAAGAAAAAAAGCTGAAGCCGGCATTACATTTCACAAATCATGGCTTACGTTGATTAAGTCTCATAATTCTCAATAGTTTAATGAGCTTACTACGCTCATAACTACTTCTAAGGAACAATTTCTCTAGCATCACAGAAATAACCCATACAAAAAGTGCTATGGAAATCAATAAGGGAGCAAGATCAAATAATAATAATGTTAAACCATCATCTTGAGTACTATTATGCCAATTTGATACCAAATCACGTCTAATCTTTGTATACTCTACCGTTTCATTAAAAGGTTCATGATCAAAATTTTCCGTTTGTTGATCAAGTTCAAGTACATTTTTTTGAATTACAACATTATAGCGAAATCCTACATACTCGCCTACAATTGGAAAAAGTATGAATCCAACGATAGCAACTGGTTTCCAGTTTGATTGTATTCTTTTTGCTTCTTCTGCTTCAATAATAGTAATAGCTTGATCTATTTTCTCAGGACAAGCGATCTTACAACGCTTCATATAAGTTTTCAATTGATCATAACGATAATCGTTTAAAAAGCTTTCGTATGAATAAAAAAAACTACTCATTTTAAATAGTGTCTTATACGCACTAAAGATACTGCAACATTTCACATATCGATTGCACCTAAAAACGCATATTACATGAGTTACGGCGGCTACTAGAACGAAGAATGATTCGACTGCGATTATTATTTGGATTGGATAATCTTTAGTGAGTGATAATAGAAAAAAAATATAACTCCATAACAGGGAAATTATTGATGCCGAGAAGTAAAAATGAGATCTGCTTGCCTTTATGATAACCTCATATGTTGAGAGCTCCCTATACTTGTTCATTAAATCATCGATGGTTCTACTTTTCATAGCTCCTCCTAGTATTTATGATTGTACTTATCTTTTATCGGCTTTAGGCTTTGTTTTCGTAACGACCACTGTTAAGCGGGCGCTAAAACCTACTGAATAAGGTTATATTTCTATGAAATTCGCTTTCTTTTATGATGGTTTTAGAAAATAATTTTAGATTTGCCGCGACATATGTATCGGATAATTTCGTCCTAACTTTATCGTAAAAAGGGCAAGAAAATAAAAAGAAAACCACAACACGATGGTTAGTCGCATTGTGGTCTATTCGTTTTGATGTTTTATTCAATTAATGACACTTGGTTTGAGATTAACAACTCTCTAATTAGTTGTAATATTAACAGATCATCTGCGCCATGTTCATACCCACTCATTAACTTATTCAGACTTCCATTAATAAAGTGCAGATTAAATGGAGGTTCTGCCCCATTACGTCCATAAAAATGATCCGCAACTCCATTTAGGGAAGTACCATAATAACCACCTCGGCCTTTTATAAATAAAATAAGCCGCGTTTTAAGCGGCTTGTAATGTAATCAAGTTCTAGTCATCCGAGATTTAACGCTCTATAGGCGGCTCGCTTAAGCTTAAGAACTTAGACTTTGGGTCAACCCGAGCCTCACGTACTGCTCCGGTGGCGCGTCATGCTCACGCATGATGTGCACCATGGCCGCCTGAAGCCTGGCCTCGGTTTCCGCATCGCGGAACGGCGCTTGCTGCTCCAGGTCCTTCTCCAGATCAAACAACCGCGTTCGGAGATCAATCCCTCTGTGCGCTCCGGAGCCATGAACCTTCAGAGTCCGTAGCCCCTTGGTAAATGCAAAGGGCTCCACAAGCTCAGCGTCGGTCAATTCCGCAACCGCAAAACGGCTTCTCATATGCGTCGGCATCAGCGTGTAATTATAGAGAGGTCCGTTGATCTCCCCAGCAGGTCCGAGCATATACACGTACCTGCCGTCGGTGCAGTTGACATGGCCGCCGTGAATGCCGAACAGGGCGACGTCGCGCACGGGCAGGTCGGTGGTGATAGTCTCTCCCAGCGGCTGGCCGGTCATGTCCGGTGGAATATCCAGCCCGAAATATTCCAGCAGCGTCGGCGCTATATCGATCATTTGCACGAGAGAGCTGCGGCGCTCTCCCCTCACTTGACTGCGCGGGTCCCAAATAAACAGCGGCGTGTGAGCCACCTCATTATAGAAGGGCTGCACGCACTTCGCCCACTGGTCATGCTCTCCGAGCAAGAAGCCGTGGTCCGTATTGACAATCAGCATGGTATCCTTCCACAGATCGAGTTCATCCATCGTGTCAAGGATTTTGCCGAGATACGCATCGCACATACTCAGCAGAGCGGCGTATTCGAACCGCAGGTGCGCGATCTCCTCCTTCGTTTGGCTCACAGCGCCATAAGGCGGCCAATCGAACGGCTTACCGTCGTAATCATGCGGATACAAGTCACGGTACTTCTGCGGAGCATAGAACGGCTCATGCGGATCGAACGTCTCCAGCTGAAGGAACCAGCTATCCTCACCGCTGTTGTGCCGAATAAATTCCAGCCCGCTGGTGAATGTCTGCGCCTGCGGGAATTCCTCCTCTTGGTCGCGGCGTATGTACTCGCGGTTGATCTGGTCCTGCCGGTACATTCCCGCAGCCAGACTTCTGCCGACCGCCTCGGGAAGCTCCGGACCGCGCACATGCCCTTTCCATAGATCCCCTTCCTGTCCACGGATCAAATCGTACGAGCTGTACCGGTTATGGTAGGTCGCGCCGCCGTCTTCCCAATAATGCTGGTGATCGGTCACCAGATGCGTGTATACGCCCTGCTTGCGCAGAAGCTCCGGCATGGAGTCGTCGAACGGCTCCAACGGCCCCCAACTGCGATGCAGGAAGTTGTATCTTCCTGTATGAAGCTCTCTGCGCGCCGGCATGCACGGCATACTGCCCACGTAGCAGTTGTCGAAGACCACAGTCCGCTCGGCCAGCCGTGCGAAGTTCGGAGCATGCACCCAGTTGCAGCCGTATGGGGGCAGCCAATGCCGGTTTAACGTATCGAACATAACCATAATCGCTTTCATCTTGGATCATCCTCCCTATTTTCCTTATCGTCCCTAAAACGTTCCTATCGTGCATTGCGTTCGTGCGGCACGGCATCGGCCGTATCCAGGAAAAATGTTAGCAGCCGCTCCTTCAGCTCGGCCAGAACGCTAGCCAACCCGTCGTCGTTGATTCGGTTTACAGTTTCGCCCGGGTCCTCCTGCAGATCGTACAGTTCATCTTGCTCGTATAGCCGCCTCACATATTTATACCTCCGGCTCCGAATCATGACCGCTTTCGTATGCTCGCCATCCTCGCTTCGCTGCATGCAGCCCCGCGGATAGTACAGCGATTCCGGTTGGCTATTAGCCATAGAGGATTCGTTGCAGTGAATCTCGCCAAGCCGCCTCCCACCTTCGCAGAACACCACATCCCGGTGCTCGTCGGTCTCCCCAGCTACCACTGGCAACAATGAGCGCCCGAAGTGTGTATAGCCCGGCTCAATGCCGGTCAACTCGAACACGGTAGCGGGTAAATCGATCAGCTCCGCCATAGCCGGACTGACACGCGGCTTGACAGCCGTTGAAGACGGCGGCTTGATGATCAACGGCACGCGGGTCAAGCTGTCAGTGAAAACGTTCTGCGCCTTCTCAACGAGGCCGTAATCGCCGCAAAAATCGCCGTGGTCGGAGAAGACAAATAAGGCTGTGTCCTCGTATCGTCCCGTCTCCTTGAGCGCCTCGACTATCAAGGAAATCTGATAGTCCACCCGGGAGCACATCCCGTAATAGGTGGCGCGCAACTCGTCCCAGCGATCCTCCGTCCATCCTTCCATCCCGATCCGCTCATACAGCCCTTTCATCATGCAGGGTTTCCCCGTCCAATCCGCTGGGGCCGGAATCCGCGCCGGCAGCTTAGTACGGTCAATGAGGCTGTGCCAAGGCTCCTCTACAGCATAAGGGGGATGTGGGTACACGAGCGGCAAGTAGAGGCATAGCGGCTGATCTTCGGGCGTGTTGAGAAGCAAATCAATGGCTCCGAGCACGTTCGCCCAGTCGCTATCGTAGTACAGTTCCTCACCCTCTGCCAGCTCAATTCTTCCGATATAGAACGAATAATAAGTATCGCTGCCCGGCTCTCCCCGCCGCAGATCTCCGCCGAACATCGGCTTCGGCTTGCGCTCCGGCTCATGCTTCACATGGCAGTAGGCGTCGAAGCCCCTCTCCCCCGGAACAAGATCGTTTTTACCGCCCCACCAGACATAATAGCCGTTATCCTTCAGCGTCTTCAACAGGACGGGTTCCCCCGGCTGCATCATGTGGTACATCGTCCGGTGCCCGCGAACATGCGGGTACCAGCCGCTCATGAAGGAGCAGCGGCTTGGGGTGCATACCGGGTTTTGGCAGAACGCGCCGGCAACGGATACCGCATCCCGGGTCACCCATTCGTCGAGAAAGGGGGTATGCGCCGCCGGATTGCCCATATGCCCGAGAACGTCTCCGCGCCATTGATCGGGATTAATAAGAATAATATGCGGCTTTTTCTCCATTGAAGCCGGTCACCCCTTTACGCTAGTGGAAATCATACTCTGAACGAAATAGCGCTGGAACACGAAGAACGCGATACATAAAGGCAGGGACACGACGACGCTGGCTGCCATCAGCAGATTGAATTTGATCTCGTATTGGCCGTGGAACATTTGGAGTCCGAGCTGGATCGTTCGCATCATCTCACTGTTAGTATAGATTAGCGGATGGAAAAAGTCGTTCCATACATGAACGGTTTTCAATATCCCCAATGTCGCCAGCAGAGGTCCGCTTAGCGGTAAATAAATGGTCCAAAACGATCGGAAGATCCCGGAGCCGTCGATGCTTGCCGCCTCATCCATTTCTTTCGGGAAACCGAGGTAGAACTGCCTCGACAGGAAGATGCCGAACGATCCCGAGAGCTCCGGAATGATCAAGGCCCAATAGGAATCCAGCAGTCCCTGGCCGCCGCTGCCCAACCAATCATTGCCTCCGAACAAAGGCACCGATTTTAGAATGATAAATTGGGTAATGATCGTGACTTGCGGAGGGACCATGAGACCGAGCAGCAATGCGATAAAGATAACCTCCCTGCCCTTGAAATCGATTCGGGCGAACGTATAGCCTGAAAGCGTATTGAAAAGCAAGCTGCCGCCAACCGCACATACCGTAACGATAATCGAGTTTTGGAAATAGACGCCCCATTTGCCCGACTGCATGGCTAGCAAATAATTCTCGAACTTCCAATCCTTCGGAAGCAAGCTCCCAGCCGTATTGGCGATCTCCGCATCTCCCTTAAGCGAGGTGAAAATCATAATCAACAGCGGTGTGATCATCAGGGCGGATGCGATCGTTAGGCCCGCTACGAGCAAGGAGCGGATGGGAATTCGTATATTCATAGCCTTCATTTGGTTCCCCCTCGTATTAGTCCATGCTCCGGCTGGAGCCGAACCGGTAATTGACGAAAGTGACGATGACCGTAATGAACAGCAGCACAATGGCCTGCGCCGAGGCGTACCCCATCTTGTACTCCTCGAATGCGGTCTTGACGATTTGGCTGACTATGGTAGTCGTCGAGTTAAGCGGTCCGCCCCCCGTTAAAATGTAAACAATATCAAAAATTTGAAAGGAGCGAATCGTCAGCGTAATGAACAAGAAAAAGGTGATCGGCTTCAGCATCGGCACGGTAATATGAAGGAACTTCTTTATGCCGGTCGCCCCGTCGATAGCCGCTGCTTCGTACAGATGGGACGGAATGCCCTGCAAACCGGCCAAGTAAATGATCATCGCGAAGCCGATATTCGTCCAGATGCTTACGGCGATGACGACCGGCAGTGCTAGCACAGGGTCCTGCAGCCAGTTTTGCGGCGCGAAACCGAGGAGCTTGACTATCGCGTTAATCGGGCCGTTGCGGGGATGCAGTAGCCAGAGCCAAGCCATCGATATCGCTACAGATGACAGCACTCCCGGTAAATAGATGGCTCCCCGGAATACGGCGACACCGCGGATTTTGACATTCAGCATAACCGCTATGACCAGGCCGAGCAGGATTGTCGGAACGACTTTGAACACCCAGAAGATCATCGTATTCCAGAATGCCTTCTGGAAGATTCCGTCTTTCAGCAGAGCCGCATAATTGGACAATCCCACCCATTTGCCCGGATTCAGAATCGTATAGTTGGTGAAGCTCAAATATATCGCCCACACTACTGGAATAAAGATAAAAACGAAATAAATCGCCACATTCGGAAAGATCATCACATAAGGAAGTAGGTTATTTCGTCTAATCGCCATAGGATCCCTTCTTTTTTGCCAGATTTGACAGACCTCCCGCCCTGTCCTGCCGGTCTTCCGGCAGGACGTCTTATAAGTAAAGCTCCCGCGCGTCTTACGAAGGCTATCCGTCTTACTTCTTCTTCATTTCATCCTTCAACAGCTGGATGTTTGAACGGACCGCTTCCTCCGGCGTCTTTTTGCCGAAATAAGCTTCCTCCAAAGCAAGCCGTAAAAATTTGACATGCGTCCCCCAATCGGCGGACGGCAAATACCCCTGCGCATCCTTGAGAATGTCCATCGTCACTTTATTTTCATGACTGTTCTTCGCATATTGCTCGGAAACCGATTGTAGCGATGGGATGAATTGGGCCGTGCTGACGAATTTCAAATGATTTTCTTTCTCAAACATAAATTTCAGGAACTTCCACGCTGCGTCCGGGTGCTTCGTATTTTTGGCTATGGTCATAAACGTTCCCAGCATCAGCGCGGTATGCTTGCCGGAGTCTCCTTTGGGCGGAATGGTAAATCCGATATTGTCCATTCCGACTTTATCGATAAGCGATTGGAAGCTCTTGGGAGAGCCGAATGCCATGGCGGCTACACCGTTTTTAAACGTGCCCCCCTCCAGCTGTTGGCTGTCCTGAGGCGCGACGGCGCCACTTTTGACCAGACCGACCATTTTGGTCAGAAGCCCTATGGACAAGGAGGAATCGAACGACGGATTGTTATTTGCATCGTAAAAGTTCTGTCCCTGCGGCAGCAGCATGGAGAGATAGATTTGCTCCCCGTTGCCGGTTGGCATATCCAGGCCCGCCTGTACGGTCTGCCCGTCCTTGACGACCTTCAACTTCTCGGCGTACTCAAATACTTCATGGATCGTAGCCGGAGGCTTCTCCGGATCGAGCCCCGCCTTCTTAAATAGATCTTTCCTCCACATGAAGCCCCGGGTATCCGGCATCAGAAGGCCATACTGACCGCCTTTCCATTGGCCCGATTTAAGAACGTCCGGGTAAAAGTCCTTGGCGCCATCCCAATTGTCCTTGGCGATAAGCGGGTTCAGATCGAGATATTTGTCCTGATCGACCGTAGAGATCAATTGGCCGAAGCCCAGACCATGAACGTCCGGAGCGGAGCCCGCATTATAAGCAACCGACAGCTTTTGGAAATAGTCCTTCCAAGGAATGGAAGTCAGTTCTACCTTAATGTCCGGGTTCTTCGCTTCAAAATCCTGGATCAATGTACGAACGGATTGAACGATATGATCTTCATGTCCCGGAAACCACAGCTTCAGTGTGACCAGCTTGTCTCCGCCGCTCTCCCCGGAATCCCCATTCGAAGTGTTCCCGCCGCAAGCGCTAAAAAATAGCATCATGATGACCATGAAGCCGATCCATACAGATTTTCCGTGTTTCATCCATTTCCTCCCCCTAACGATGAATTCATGGCCAAGCTGCCGGCGTTCGCCTCGGCCTGTGTCTTATGGTATCCTGCCGGAGAAAGAAAAAAAATCACCCATTATTGACATCGTAGGCTTCCTTTTCCTACGTGTTAAAAAGGATGATTTCAGCGGCGGTATCCCTTTTTTGACATCATCTACAGCCGCCGCAAACGCTTAATATATTTGGTTCGAATCCAGCTCCCGGGGGAAGTTCTGTTCCCGGTATTGCCCTGGTGTGACTCCTTCATGCTTCTTGAAAATGCGGATAAAGCTGTTTACATTAACATAGCCCACCGCCTCCCCGATTTCCCCGACGGTAAGGTCAGGGTTGGCCAGCAAATACTTCGCGTGCTTCAAGCGAAGCATCAGCAAATAGTCCATAAACGTCATGCCGACCTCCTGCTTGAAGCAGCGGCTGACATAAGCCATGTCCAGTCCCAGCTGCTGGGCAATGCCGCCCAGCGATATTTCCTTATCGAAGTTGGTATGTACATAGTCGATGATTTTAGATATGACGTTAACCTTGCCTGATTCGGAAGGGGCCTGAAGCTCTTCCAGCATAGAATCCGCAAGCTTGTGGCACCACTTCACTATAGTGGATAGGGACTTATGTCTCTCCCTCTCGGCATGTAGCTTCGGGAGAAGAAGCGGATTTATCGGCTTGTGGTCCGCCTCCTGCACTTTCAGATAAATGAACATCGTCAGTTCCCAGAAGGTATGCTGCACCAGTGGCAGTGACAGCCACGGCAGCTTTTCGAGTCCCATCTGCAGCTGCTCGAGCGCTTTTCCAAGAAGCTCCCGGTTACGGGAGAGAATCGCCTTTCCGAGATGTTGCTCGGTCTCCTTGCGCAACCGATACAGCTCTGAGCTGTATATGGGGTCTTCTGCCTGCTCTTCATAAGCAAAGACTCCCGTGTTGCCTTTGAATAGCTGGACATCCAGGGTTTGCAGCGCATGCTGGCAAGAAACATGGATTCGGTTGGCGGCTTCGCAGGGACTGCCGATAGCTGCGGAAATTCGGAATGGAACATACTGTCTTAATGTACTGTCTAGATGATCTGCAAGCGACCTTGCCTTTTCGGATATCGGGAGCGTACCTCGATCCTCAAATATAAATAACAACGCCACATCGCGCTGTCCAGTATCATACACATAAAGAACCTGGCCTTCACGTTCGGCGATTTCCTCGGAAGCTTTGGTAAGGAAGAAACGGAACAAGCTCTGATCCCGATAGGAATACTGTAGAAACCGCTCATATTCTTCGATGCGAATGATGGCCACCAGATAACCATGAGGAGCAAGAGGAACGTCAAGTTCTCTCAATGTGTGCCTACCATCCTCCTCGGACAAAAGGCCCGAGAACAGCAGCTTCTGCAAACCATGCTGACGCACCGTCGGCAGAAGCTCCTTCATCTTCGAGCCGTATTCCACCTCCTTGTGGATAAGCGCATCCACCCGGCGGGCAATCTGTGAGAAATTAAGCAGCACGTACAGGCTGGCGGCCAACGTTAGAAGCAGCGAGGCGGCGTACACCAGCCACTTGCCGGAGTTCGCGGGAGTAAAAGCGGTTGGAGGTAATCGAAGCATGAAGCTCCAGCCCGTCGCAGGAGACGAAAACAGCCTGTATCCGTACAGCTGTCCATTCTCTTTAACGATAGCCGAGGACGGGGATTGTCGTTTCAATGCATCGACGATCCGGGTATCTGTCACGGCTTTCCCGGTGATGAGATCGAACATCCTCTTTCCGTCGGGGGTCACGGCCCAGATGGATTGTCCCTCGGGCAACCGGAAGCCGAATTGGAATAAGGACGGATTGAAGTTGATTTTGATCAAGCCTTGCGGCTGGTTGCCTACGGATGGGATGGGCCTGACGAATGAAATGACCGGGTATCCGGCGTCGGCGGTCATAGCTTCATCCACAAACCAATGTACCTTGTCCGCCATCATGGATTTGTACGATTCCCATGCGGCCGCCTCCATACGAACCGCTGTCTGCTGACCGTTATGCAGTGATGTCGAAAGACCGGCTTGATGATAGTAAATTTCGATAGAGCTGTCGCAGCAGTTCGCAGTGGCTAATTCGGCCATCTCGCGGTGCGCTTCTTTGATCCCCTGCTCAACCTCCAAGTTACCGGAGTCCTGCGCAATGCGCTGCACCGCCTTGGTATTTGTGAATGCCAGTGTATTCTGGTCGATATTGCGGAACAATTCCTCGAGCGTCTCCTTGTATGGAGTGATACTTCTGAATGAAAGCGCATCCAACTCTTTGCGAAGATGATCCTCCTTATTCATCTCGCCGAGCAAGTACAGGGTCACGAGAGGGAAAAGCAGTCCGATACAAAGTACCATAGCGATTCTGATAATCGGCTTGGACAACAACCGCTTCGGCGAACCGGACCCGTAAACCCATTGCATACGGATGACCTCCTCGAGCTAAGGATGCGATCATTATAGCATACAAGAACCCATGGAGAGAATCGGTTTTCAGCAAAATCCTTGAGCGTGCCCGTTTGGTTTGTCCATCGTAACTTTGATGTTCTTAAACAACTCTTTCATTATACTCCCCCAACTCTACTGTGTTACACGACCGATGAAAAGCTATCTTCGTAAACATTTTAAAATGGAAAAATCAGTAATGCAATTTAACAACTAAAAATCTAAAAGAAAATAAAACGCCATCAACCAATTCTTTGGTTATGGGCGTTTTGCGTTTTATTTATCCAAATTCTTAATAGCATAATCGGCTTCTTCTTTTGTAAATTTTTTTCACCGTATTTAGAAGTTAGTTGATCTGGACGCCGTGAGGGCTATATTGCCAAAAGCTCTTATCATCGTCGATAAGTTTCACGTTGTCTGTATGGCAAACCAAGCGTTAGAAACCATTCGTAAGCAGCTCCGAGAAGGATTATCGCCAAAAGAACGCCGCGGGCTGATGCGCGACCGTTTTATCCTCCTAAAACGCCATATAGCACTTACAGAGATGGATAAAATTACGCTTGACCTTTGGACAAAGAATCACCCTTCTCTCGGCACTGCTTATGACTTAAAGGAATCATATTTCGATATTTGGGAATGTGATAGCAGACAGACGGCATTCCTTAAATACAACGAATGGAAAGCTAAAATACCAACTGAACTGCAATCCGCTTTTGAACCACTTACAAAGGCTATGAAGAACTGGGAAGAGGAAATATTCGCCTACTTCGACCATCGCATTACAAACGCTTATACGGAGTCTCTTAACAGCCTTCCCGATGTTTAATATGCCACCTATTGGAGTTGTTCGTGAGCCAGAAGAAATAATCTTGCTGGGAATCGATTTTTCCACCTTGATCGAGAAATTGGAGAAGGGCCAGCTTTAAGCCCTTCTCCACCATCAAATCCGAATACCCGAATTAAAAAGAGCAAGGAACTCCTATTGCAATATCCCTACATTCAGATTAAGGAAATAGCCCTCTTGGCCGGGTTTGAAGACGCGAACTATTTCTGCTCCGTATTCAAGAAGCTTGAACAAATAAGTCCCAACCAATTCAGAAAGATCCATCATAATTAAATTGTAAATGGATAGTCGAGAGAAGTTTATCCAATTTATTCCTTGCCCTCTAATGTAAAAGAGGCCTGCCATAATGGCACGCCTCTTGGCACCTATGTTTACTTTTTCGCCTTATAAAACTCATGGTACAGCTTCATCAGCGCCCGCTTCTCAATCCGCGACACGTACGAGCGGCTGATGCCGAGCTCCTTCGCAATTTCCCGCTGTGTCCGTTCTTCTCTGCCATGCTATTACAAAGCGACATGAGCGTTACAGACATAGCACTCACACTTGGATATAACAATGTTTCTCTATTCATTCAGCAATTTTCCAAAAACATTGGCTTAACGCCTCACAAATTTCGTTGTAGCAACCGATAGGCTGAGTCACAGTCAGACAGACCATAGGAATCTTGATCAAAATCGCTTCGGCAGTCCGTAGTCGGATGTAACATAACCTTGATTGAAGAAAAAGGCTCCTGAACCTTTGGCGAGGAGCCCCGGGAGCACTTCTCTCAATGCACATGTCTCGTGAAGCTGGCGGATTCGTCCTGCAGCGTCCTCGCTGCAATCAGATCCTTTAGTGGTTTCTGTAGAGATAATGTCCTATCACTTAGGATAATTCGCTAAAGTGAAGTAAGTCTTGTAATTCCCATCATTTATTTCCAAGCAATTCAACTGAAAACCATATGCACATCCACCATCAACACCAATTTTGTCTTCACCGAACCATACGTCAGCCTTTTCATGTATATCTATTACTTTGCTATGTCCAAACACCACAATCTTATCCACCACTGTGGGGTTTTTGAAGAACGGTTCTTTAATATACATAAAGTCATATTCTGATTGTTGCTTCCAATTTTCATAGGACGGATTCAAACCTGCATGGACATAAATATGGTCTCTATCTTCGTAGTAAAAAGGAAGGCTATTCAAAAAAGAAATGTGATGTTTATACCTTTTGTTTATATACTCTTCAGCATATTGTAATCTTTCTTCTACTGACATGCTCTCTAATATAGTACCGCCACAATAGCTTTCCAATGTTTGAAGCCCACCATGTTGAATAAATTTCATTTTTACTACTTCATCTTCGCTTGTCATAAGGTCAAGGAATCTTTGGTCATGGTTTCCCCGAAGTGCAACGACATTTCCTCCTTGTACAAGTTGCAATACCCTCTCAACAACTTCTTTACTTTGTATTCCCCTGTCTACATAATCACCAAGGAGCAACAGTAAATCCTCATTCTTATTAAAATGAACTAATTCTAATAAGGCGTTAAACTCTTCGTAGCAACCATGAATATCACTTATTACTAAAGTTCTTCTCATTTTATATAATCCTTTCGTTAGTTAGCTATATCCTTTAATTTAATGCACTGAATTTATCTCGTGGTAATTTTTACTATATTAACCCCTTTTTGTCTTATAGGCAACATTTATTTATCGAACTTAATTGATACTAAAAATACATTCCAAGATCACAATGGATTATTCGTAACCTGGAATTCTGAATTGATAGGATATAAGACGCAACCTGCTAATTCTCGAAGAATCCTCCTCGAATTCCTTTTTATAAGCCGCGTTTTAAGCGGCTTGTAATGTAATCAAGTTCTTGTCATCCGACAGGTGTTTTGTTGAAAGTTGATCATAGTAAAAAAGGGAAGACGTGGTATTTCATACCGCGTCTTCCCTTTTGGTGTCCAAAATGTTTCAAATCAGAATTAGACCATATTGCGAGTGATACTCATTTATTCAATTCCATAATGGATTCATCAGCGATTTTTATCCTGAAATACAGACTCTAATTTTTATTTCGGCCACATTAGTTTACTATTCCCGTTATGAGGTAAATTATTCAAATTTTGATGGTCTTTCTAAACATATTAACTTGCTAACGAGAACATCGGTGCCGCTGCTTATCGCACGTAATCGCCTTAACCGATATAGACTTTTTTCATATCACTAAATAGTTGTTTAATCTTACAGTTTCAGCGGAAGTAGTAATTAGATGTCCTTTTTCTCTTGTCTATCAAAAGGGGTTAATACCAGATGATAGCGTTTTTTTCTATTGCCCGAATTCCGGAATGTCAGCTTAACAATCTCATACCTGCTCAATTGACCCATCTGCTTGGATGAACAGGGCATGCACACACTGAAGTCCCTCTCCCATTAAACCCATACCTAAGTCTCTAAAAATAACTCCGACTAAATGGATTACTCCATCATTAAACATGAAGATCGGCCCTCCGCTCATACCGCCGAACGCTGTTAACTCTTTCATTTCCCGTAAGCCCATGCGCTTTTCCCAATCCTCTCGCGAAAGACCTACAATCAATTTTCGGTCGGTCGCATCCATCACTATACCCTGGATGGCGACCAAATACGTGTTAACTCTACGTTTATTATATTCGTCTTCCCGCAGGACGCCTGGCCAGCCTAAAGCAAATACCCAGTCGCCCTCCGTGGCGTTCCGTGTGCGGTGGTAACGAAAGAACTGTTTTCCATTTTGCCGAAGTTCCTCCTGAATATTGGGGGGAATGAGTATTGTGGCGAGATCAAGAGTATCCGAATCTCCAAGTATCAATGCTTCAAATTTTTCCGTGACAGTCCAATTGCTGATTTGTAAACTTGCAGGCTTCCCTTCTTTTCGAAGTTCTCGCCAATATTCTAAAGTAGAGTTTTGAGCGTCCGAAGCTCCTGTTTTATAGTTAATATAAACCTTAAATGTCGGAAGAGTAACCTTAACATCTCCATCAGGAATATTTTCTTCAACATCAGATGCGGAGTCTGCAGGTTCATTCGTTGGGATATCTGCACCTATGAAATAGCCCCCACCTTTATGATAGTGATACTCACCATCCTTTAAACCCCATTTTGCACAATTTGTCCGGCAAGTATGACCACCTTTGAATCAGTCCTTCCTGGATGGGCACTTGAAATTGATGCAAAAGATAGACTAAATAGTGCAAGAGAAAGAATTGTCTTTTTGAGAATCATGGTACGACCTCCTAGTATGATTCAAAATACCTGGTAGATATTACCATGGGAATTAAATTACAGCAATTATATTTTCTTATTAAAATAAAAGAGCGTTTTATAATGGAATAGAATTAACAAGAGCACAGAGATGGAATGTGATCGGTTTTTATCGCTATGGAGGGCCATGAGAGTCTTCCACATACTTCAAGCATTCCCTCTTAATCTAATTAGACGCCATCAATCATTTGGTAAAGGGCGTTTTGCGGTTTATTTATCCAAATTCTTAATCGCATAATTGGCTTCTTCTTTTTGTAAATTTTTCGCTGTATTCAGAAGTTAGTTGGTCTCGTATCTTTTCTGGCGACATATTCATTAATTCCTGATAATCTTTTGCTTTTTTAAGGCTTTTCCTTAAAATTGGCTTTCAGATTGTCGACTCGTACTGTGCTTCGTTATATATGACCATGAAAAGGACAATGTTGTGTCGTACGACACTTGTTTGTTGTTATCGGACGACACAAATATTGCCCCATTATGCCCATAAACTACATGAAAACGCCCCACCGGCGCATGGTGGGGCGTATTTGACTTGAACGTGCCCGCGTTTGGATGTCAATAAGAAGAGTATTACTGCTTGCATTGTTACACCAGAAGGTAGGACAAAAATATAAATTAACCGATCTTATCCCATACTGCGTGACGACCATAACACTTTGGTTATACAAAAAAGAAACTAATTTTGTCTATTGAATATTTATTCCCATGCTCGTTTGGTAATTAAAAGTAATTATCTATATCTATGTTACTTGTATTAAAATATCCTAGCCTAAGTTTTTGAATAATTTGTGCTGGAGTTAAATTATTTAAGATCACCTCTTTTTCCAAATTTTCAAGCCATGCTATTTTCAATCGTTTAATAAAAATCATAAGCAAGAACTGGATAAGAATTGTTATTAAGGATAGAGCAAGTCCATCGAGGGCAAGTTTTAAGGTTTCCTTTTCAATCGTATAATGGTTCCATATATAAAACAAAGCAAAAAATGTAACGATAAGCTTAATCCTTGTACTAAGTACAATTCTTAGTAAATTTGCAATGAATTTGCTCTTCTTTTTATTACTAGTAGTTTCAGCTTTATCCTGTATATCACTGAGATCAATGTTATTTTTAATATAATTATATGCTAAGGCAATTATTGCCCAAAATAGGTTATAACTGTATCGAAATAAGTACAATCCAAAATAAATTATGTATATATACATTCCTTTCATGAGAAAAAAGTAAATAAAATAAGCATTTACCAAGGTTGCTATAGAAAGCATACCTATTTCGTGCAAAACTAATGGAAGGTTCCCTTTTTTGTCCAGCTCAGTTTTAGGAAATCTATATCTCAGTATTTTCTTATTTCTATAAAGATTATTAAAAATATCAAAGAGTGATATTGTTAGATTATGAAAGAAAACATAGCCAAGTATTGTAATTGTTATATTCTTTTGTATTGAAGGGATTTCTGGAAGAATCCAGTACCCCAATCCTGCTAAAGCCGCAAAAAGAGTCCAGTTACTTAAACCACTTGAAGATATTTTCTGCCTTTCTCTTTCCTGTAACCTGTTGATGAAATCCAGCCATTCCTTTTGATTTAATTTTGTTTCCAATCGCCCTACCCTCTCTTTTAATTACTCACCATCTTGAAAATTTCCGATCATAAAGTAGCCGTTTGAGCTTTTACGAATGCCTCCCTACCCTTCAAGAAAACCTTTCTCATGCATCTTCGGTACTTTATTATAGTCCTTTTTAATGAAAAGCCGATTCCATTTGACTAGCATCTTAGGAAATAGCTTTTTCGCAACTTGTCGAATAAAACTATTCTTTGAATTAGATGATAATGTAATATACTGTATGTTTAGTAACATCAATAAAACTGTAGCCAATACACTGAATCCAAATATCATGATACTGAATAACCAAAAATCTTTTGGAAATAGACTAAGTCCAATTAACTTAAAGCAACCAGAGAAATAAACCAATAAGGCAGAGATTACACTTAATCCTTTGGCAGTTTCAAACAAAAATTTCATTGATTCGAAATAAGCCTTCATCCAGTATGGTTTTGTTTGAATATATTGCTGCCATTTGAAATCACGATATAATAAATTGGTTGAGTTTCTATAGCCTTCTTCCACTCTATAATAGAGATTATTTTCAAACTCCCACCAAATCTCTTTCCATTGACATTCATCACGTGTTAATTTGAATTGTGCATACCTATCACTCAACTCATAAAAAATGTCCAATAACTCTAAATTCCCCAATTTGTAGATAGAACTATTAGTATCAATATATCTCTCAAAGAAAGTATCCAGCATCAATTCCCTATCTTTAGGGTTTATTAAATCCGAAATTATCTTCTTCATTTCATGATACATGGGACTGTAGATTTCTTTAAGATTTTCTTGAGTATACTGAATCAATCTATCGTTCTGCTTAGTTCTAATACCAAAAATATAGCCAAAAGTAGCTGATAGAACAGCAGCTACTATAGGAAGATACTTCGCAAAATCTATTTCCATAAACGTTCTCACCTTTCGGCTCATTGAACTACGATGTTGTGAATAATCCTTTAAACCTACACAAACCAATCTCATTAGTTAAATGTTACCATGTTTCGTCGAAACTTGACAGCCTTTTTACAGCAAATTACAACAAATAGAGATAGTCCTAGTGACTATCTCAACTATATTCCAAGACTGTTTTATTGCATCCGTAAGACTAATATCTCATTTGATTTACAATTTATTGTAAGCCGGACAATTTCCCTTTTCCTAAAGTATAGTAATAATCTATATGTTTTTGTACTTTGTTAAATTTGTGGGGGCGATTTATAATTTTTTAGGTACAGTGATTTTTAACGTTTCTACAATCGCCGTGTCACGAGGGATTGACCGACCTTGTTCGAGCTCCATGGCAATAAGATCTCTGGCATTCTCACGAGCTTCTTCGTGTGTGTCACCTCGTACCCCAAGTCGTAGGGCAGGGATGTAGGCTGTGACGTTACCTTCTGCTTTATCCTCTTCAAGCAATACTTGAATTTCGAATTCGTTGTTCATAAAAAAATCCTCCTATTATTTTGTATTTAACTAAAAAGCAGAAACAGTATGGCTACATTTTTGGGCAGCCTTATTGAAGAATAGAGTGTAAACCAAGCATCTATTCCTCTCAAGGTGTCCAATTTTGTCTGGCTAGGGGGCTGGGTCAAACGACCGCTTTCATGTGATCAATTAGATTACCTTCTTTAAAGCCGTATACCCGCTTCAAGTCGCAGAATGAATATCACATACATAGAGCCGCATAGTATTGGACGCAAGTACGCACCTCTTCTATATCATGAAGCGGGATAAAATGATTACCGCATTCGTAAATGAATGCGAATGTACTGCAGGTTTCCATAGCCTTCATATCATTAATATAAAAGTCTGAACGAAATTGGTGTTCACTACAATACGATTCACGATAGCTTCCATTCGCTGGATCAATCGTTCTCTCAACGGTTTCTTTAAAAACACTCGTGGTGGCCATATTTTAATCCTCGCTTTCGTTTTTCATATTTATAGAAACAGCGGAACTTGATCTTCTTTAATAAAGGCATGTCCTTTTTTCTCTTCATGGTATGGTCAAGATCCCACTCCATCTGTTTTAAGTACTCCCAATCCTCTGGAAAGAGAGCAGATGTCTTTTGCATTTCTGTAGCTGTATTGAAAATACAAAATTTACACGAGCACCGGGATACCCACTCATAACACGGATGCAAAGCGACACCGAAATCGGCTGCAAGCTGCCGGACCTGAAATTTAAGCATCGATTTGATCGGTTTAAGCCAGTGAACGACGCGGTTCTTCTTACCTGTTGCTTGAGCCGGGTGATACATGAATTCGGGCTTTTCTGCACGTGCTGTTGATTCCTCTGACCGCTCTCCGGTTAACAGTAGGATCTTACAGTTATCGAACTGGCGCACCCATTTCGTATAGACATCCCGCTTTGTATAAGAAGTGCAGAAACGGCAATTCGAACTCGGAAACATACCACGTTCTCTTATCCGCTCTTCCAGGCTCATATCTCCCCAGATAACGAATAATTCGAGATCAAGGGCATTGCTTAAATACTGAAGATACGCATCCGTTTGCGGCCAGTCGAACAGTTGCCGTTTGGTTGGATCATTCGGATCGCCGTCTACGCGCATATGTACTAACTTGATCTTTTCTTTTGGTATTTTATACCCGTGAAGGGCTACCAAGGCAGTAGCCACACTATCAGCACCACCAGATACATTGATGTGTACTTCATCATATTCATGAAGTGGATACATTTCGAGCGGGAGTTGCGGCAGGACATAACGTTATGCAGATCGGATCGCTGAACTTTCATTAATAGTAGCCGGCATTCGCAGCACGAGCTCCACCTCCTCAATGGGCATAAAAAAGCCATGAAGCACAAAAAGACACCAAAATAAGGTGTCTTATTACTCCATGGCAAAATTAAGCCCCAATATTTTTAACAGCCGTATCGGCATTCCCCTACTTCATCGATTCATCAACGACAAAGTAAATTTTGTAAAAATCGTAATACCATATATGTACCATATTCAACAATTTTCGTCAATAATACTTGTTTATCTCTGATAAAACAAGTGGCGCAGATTAACACGCCCTTTAGAAAAGCTGCATGACTGAAACCTCGGCAAAATATACAGAGAATTTCTATATTGATCTCGCGAATGTTCAGACGGCAGCTCGGGTATTAATGATGAGATTTTCTTGCAATAGGAAACTTGCCTTCACATGACATGCACATAAGTTCTGTTAAATTGGTTTTGACTCGCACAAAATCACATCCAACTGAACGTATTGATTCTTACCATATTATTAATATTTTCCTTGCTTGCGGCTAATAAAATGTTCAACCTTCTTTATGTTTGAAAGATAGATTCTACCAGTAACACCTTGTAACCAGTCACGAGTACCTGACCATTCAGGATTTTGAGGTATATGTAAGTCGAAAATTCTTTCCCAACTTTCTTCCTTTGTGATGCTTAATTTACCTGCATAATAATCATCATATTCTTGTTCATTGTTAGCGTTGAATCCATCACTTAATACAATATGCCACTCCATAAAATCCGAGATCAATACATCTTCATCATCGAGTTCTATAGTTATTCGAACACATCTTGTTTGACTATCAAAATGTCCAGTCGAACGCATATCTGGCTTCTTGGGCCATAACCATATGGGAAATTCCCCATGATAGTTAGGAAGTCTCTTCTTCATTTGACTAATCATCCACTGATACTCTTTTATTAGATATCCTGCATATTCAGGGTTTCCTTCAAGATAACCTTGCCCTTTAAAGACTTCCCATGCTTCTTCATTTTGTAATGTCCAGTATACACCCAAGATTCTTCACTTCCAGATGAAATTGTTGTTTCATTAACTTGCAATAATGAACTTCTTCTTAACATTTTTAATTAGCTTTTCGGAGTTTTCAACGTTCATATTCATACAAAAATCCATTAGTAATTCATCTATTAGAGCACTAGAAAATTTCTTGTGTTTTATACAAAGTTCAACAGTACTATCTCGATCTGGATAACCAACTTCATAGGATTTGATTTTTTTACTATTGGTGTTGTGTTGTTTAAAGGTATTATGAATAACTTTGAATTCTTCACTTGTAAATTGGTTAATTCGGTAAGCTTCTACTTCTGCTCTAATTTCCATCAATAAATTTATTGCTCTACAATAGTTAACACCAAAAGCAACTCCAAAGCCAATCATTGCTTTATAAAGGCCAAAATCTCTGTACTTCACATGAGTTAACTCATGTGCCATCATACATCTTACTGCAGCAGGGTTTTGATCATATAATCGTACTAGTGAGTCTGAAATCAGAATATATTTCTCATTCCCTGCAATCCCGTTGTAAAGTGGATCTTTATACACTTTCAACCCAATATTATTTCTCATGTTCAATTTTATTAGTAGATTCTTGAAATCTGAAAACAATTTCTGGTGTCTTGATGGATCATTTTTTTTAGGGAACATAATGGATAGATCACTTATAATGCCCATTTATTAACTCCTATGAAATTATCTTTTTATGCAATTAAAAATAAATTCTTAATCATGAATACTAAAATCATAATCTTCAATTTTGAGTAACTTTTTCGAATCTGTATCTCTTTCGTAGGCACAACGTATGTTGTCATTAAGAAACTCTAGTATCGAATCATCTATGTTTAACATCTTTCCCACTGAAATGATTTGAAAATTATTAGGATCAGAATTAAAATCATCTTGTTCATACCCACTGAAGAAGACCCATCCTAAATCACTCTCATTATCTGGTTCAAATCTCAACATGAAGTTGAACTCATTTTTTAATAATACGTCATTACTCACCGTTACCTTATTATCAAAGTAATAGTCCATCTCTTTTGAATGTGGATCATCTAATTGGGTGTTGCAAATATGTATGGACTTAAAATTTACAATGTCTCCATATTGTAAAGACTTAAGATAAAAAGGCTGATTTGCTAACTTGCCGCGGAAGTCTAACTCAGTTCGTTCGATAATTTCTACCCACATCCTTTCTCCTTCATATCCGTTTTCTAAGGTCACATCAGACAGAAAAATTAACTTAACCAAATCCCCTACTTTAAGTTGTTCTATAACGTGTTCACTTGGAAGATAAAAAGTGTATGGTGATTCTTTATGAAGTTCAACCACATTATCAAATTTCCATGTCATAATAGAATTTCTCTCCTCTTGATATTTGCAACAGAACTTCCCAATATAATTAACCTTTCATTCCGATTTGCTTTTAACTTTAACAGTAAAAATGCTCAATACTATTGTAAGAATCACATATGTCCAAAATCCATGAATATCAAATCCTGATAAGTACTTGTCAAGAAGCAATAACTTAATTGGAGTTAATACAAGTGATGCTGCAATTAACAATGGTGTTGTTAAACAACCGATACCAACCACAATTGAAACAAATGAGATTGTTAATAAAAGACCATAGATTAAACTGATTACAAACATAAGGACTGTCGCAAGTATTAATGTTTTTGTATCGGATATCGATATATACTGATTAAAGTATTGATTTCCTATCCAAAAAACAAGAAGTGTGACTAGCAAGTTGAGTAAGTTTCTCAATTAAATTCCTCCCTGCTCTGCTAATGATAAAACTAGCCTAGCTGCTTTTTATACAGTCTCTAAAAGACTTTCAAACTTGCTACCTTGATGGGTTGATAAACTGATAAACTAAGGATCACAGCTTGACTATTACTCTGATAAACAATGTAAATGAAATTAACGAGAATACAGAAATCCAAAAGAGCTTTAGTTATCCTAATAACCTATTTAGAGTCTTATTCAAATCTAAATAGTTAATTAAGTTGAGGAGTGCTTATCCCATGTAGCTTCAAACGATCTCAATATATTCTCTGGAAGTCTACGCTTCATATGGGATGGAAGATGATTAAAACAATAGATCATTTTGTCCCGATTAAGGTTTGGAACCTTACCAAGTAAATCCCACTCAGCCTGAGTAAGCTGTTCACCACAATTGCCAAAAATACACTTATGATGAATTTTGCTAAACGGTTGAACCATCGTGTTGCCGGCTCCCGCTTCATGTGGCGGTTCGGAGACCAACAAATGTTTGAGCGCCGGGTTAGAAGCCCAATCTTTTTGATCTTGCTTATATGGCGCGAGGTCCTTCCACCCCATTTCATAGCTATCCAATGCTTCACGCATAGCATCATTAACAGCCTGGTCAACGGCATTCGAAATGTGATGGGGATCCTTAGTCGGGTCGCCTTTTATTATGGAGAAGCCATAGCCATCCCGATAATGTGGCTGGATATGGATGCGTACAATCGCCTTTACGTACCGATTCTGAACATTAATCTCTATGTCTTTAATTTCCCTATCCCACTGGCTCCCAGTCGCCTGCTCAATCCGATCCGTATAGACTTGATTCGGAATATACGGTCTGCCAGTATCCTCACGGAACTTGACGGTCCCTTCAGGAAATCTTTGTTTTAGCTCCATTACAACTTCCTGATAATTACGTTCCATGTACAGCCACTCCTTTTACAAACAATGCGTACTGATACTGATTTAATACGTCACGTCGCGATAAAATTGGCTCATTAGAAACGCACAACCCGCGATTTTATGTTGATGTTTTGGCTGATAGCTTGCAAGAACTGCCTTGATATGTCGCGCAGCGAAGTGAACGTCAATCCCTTCACGTTCGTGAATATCCCCCGAAAGCTCGCGGCCAAAGAAAATATCAGATGCAAGCTTATGCCACTTTGTATCCTCATTCCAAAATTCCTCGGGAATCTCCTCTGGATCTGGAAGCAACTCGTGGGTACGTCCTCCAAAGGCAATATCTACATCCGTTACTTCTTGAGGAAAACTCCACTTTCCATTCGTACTCATTAACGATCACCTCGATTACCTAAGAGTAATATCCGCCGACAACTATTTATCATATTTTTTTAACATCGATCCGAACAATTTATAAACCTTGAGTGCTAGATCCACCCGCTCCGGAAGCTCTTTCGCAAGCTGTTGAAAGTATTCCATTCCTAGGTCCGTAATTTCATAATATCGATTGTACCGGTTATCATCCTCCCACCTGCTGGTTGCGTGACCTTTCTCTGCAAGGACTTTCAGTCGCTGCGCAAGATACGAATCATTTACCCCTACTCCATCCAATGATTGAATAATGACCTGATCGATTTGCTTTCCATACCTCCGACCCTTCTGGAGCTCTGCAAGTACGATGAAATCGATAACCTGTTGCACCTTGACTACGTGACCTAGACTGGATTCTTTCTCGATGGGTTCCTGATTTCTCATAATTCTGGGTTACTCCTCTCTAAGTATAGTAAGCTCCTTTTAATGTTGGGCATTTGAAGGGAATCACCCGATAAGCTCATCATAAAAGTTAGACTCTAAGCTTGCCGCGGGCTAGCAATTCTATTTACTTTTAAGAGTTTAGCCAATATCGGACCTTTTTTGTTGAGCTCATTCCACTTGGTGTATCATATAGTACTTCGATGTTACCATGAACACTCAACATCGCTGAGCATACGGAAGGCATTCTATCCTTTAGATTCAAACTCTTGTGTATTTCCCCAGACACCAGGTCCACAAACGGTTTTTCTTTATCCCTCGATGCCATCAAAATATCTAAGATATACTTACGTATCTCCTCTGTAAGTCCACGAACAGCAGCAACCCGAGAAGTATGAATCGGAGCTGTGTTATTTATTCGCAAAACGCAACTATCGGCAAATGAAGAGATCGTATCAAGCTCCCTCTCTGAAAACTTTGATGGTTCACTCATCATGTATCCAACTTGCCAGAAATACATATCTACTAGCTTCATAGGGGTATATTGCGTATGATGGCTTTCAAGTAATTTCTGACACTTTATAAATTCTTCCTCATGGTTCTTGTAGAATTCGATTAATGTATTCAGTGACTTTTCCTGAAGAATCGTATTTTTTAATCCATGCACTTTTAAACCTTGAAGAAAGTATCGATCATAGGCAGGCATGTTACCGAATAAGCCCAATAAAATTTTCGACACAAGCGTATCCGTTACGGATACGTCTTCCCCAGTTGTAGAGAAAATATTATCTGAATAAGCTCGTCGTACGGTTTCAATCATCTGATCAATACCATCGAAATAGCCATTATGAACGGAGTGACTAAATTTGGGCTCGTAATATGTTTGGTAAGTATCCGTGTTTAAATAAAGCTCTCGTAATACATATTCATGTACTTTATAATCCTTCTGGAGGAGAAATGAACTTCCTCTGAGCATCCCCCAGCTGGCCAAATAAAAAGCCAAATGTAGACATGCATGGTCAAAAACATGTACATCCGTTAATTGATCTTTATTTTGTCTAAAGAAACCGTAACAATGTGCCCACGATAAATATCGATGGTGTTTATCCGAAGCTGAACCATGATGATATTTAGAAATTGTTTCGAAGATCATTTCATTTACCCCGCGTTGCTTAATTTTTTTTCAGTGTAACGAATAGTCACAAGGCTAGGCTCTGGGAATGGAAGAGTATTCCTTATTATCACTGGTCAATGTTGATCGTCGACGTATCGCCATCCCACGTAACTTTCTTACCTAGTGTCTCACCGACAAAACGAAGCGGTACGAAGGTTGTACTCTCTTGAATCATTGGAGCTTCGGCCAGCTGCTGCGCCTGTCCATTAACGAAGGCTGTTGTTTCTCCAATCGTTAACTTGATCAACAAATCATCTTTTGACCCAGTGATGGTTTGTGTGGTCGGGTCCCACTCGACTTTAAGACCAAACTTTTCGAACAAGGATCTGAATGGAACTAAAACGGTACCTTCATGATTGATAGGATCCACAGCTAATGGCAAACTTAGGTTATCGACATAAACTTGAATCTGTTTCTTTCCAAAAGCCACAACGCCGATATCGTTGTTGATCGAATAAATATTGCCATTCTTCCCTAAAGTGAGATTCACAAATTTTGTCCAAAATGCATTTCGTAGAAATACAAAAATTTCTTGTCCATCGCTGTTGAGAGCGATAATATTACCGACGCCCGTTGAAAAGTATGCATTACCTTCTTTATCTGTTAAGATATCTCGTAAATAAATTCCTTCCTTCGCGGTATCACGCAGCTTATACTCCCAAATCGTCTCTCCGGTGCGATCTATTTTAAAAAACTTTCCTCGTATGTTGATGTAATATCCTCCATGGCCATCCGTTGGCACACCTGCAGATTGAATATCTTTCAAATCCAAGGAATTCGAGTCCAATGTGCTCCCATTACGAGTATCTAATGCATTCAGCCCATGTTCTGTTAACACATAAAGGAACCCTTTTTCTGATAAATAAGGATGGAAGCCCGTGTATTTGTTGACATAAGGTAATGATTTGGTTCGCCACCGCTCAACACCCGTAGAGTCGATTGAAATCACTTCTCCACGTGCGGAATCTACATATATATTTCCAGTCGAATCTACAGAGACACTGACCATATGAGAGTTCTTTGCAAGAACGCTTTGAGAAGAAGTGATGGTTTTATTAATCCAATTCAATTCCCCTTTTGCATTGCGCGAAGTTAATCCATCTTTGGTAAAGTAAATATAATTCCCTTGTTCATCGCCGGCAAACTGGGTATCAAATCTACTATAGGTATCAGTTGAGTCGAGTTTCCATTTTATTTTTCCTTCAGGAGTCAGCGCAAAAATCGTCGCACGGCCATCTTCAGAAATGATATCAGTACAGTTTACATATAGCGTGCCATCTTGCCCTAAAACCGGAGTTGTGACAGGTAGCTCGATGGCCGTATCCAATGGAATACTCCATTTTTCTTGTCCGTTAGGATATAGTGCTTGAACTATACCTCTCATGCCGGTGGTATACAGAACCCCTTGACGATCTTGGAGCAGTACTGAATTATGAATATCATCAATCTTCCATTTCGATTCATAATGAGCAGGGTTAAGAATTTTTGGTTGAGGACGCTTTGGCGGAGTCTCTGTAAACGTCCAGTCTACTTCGAAGCCCTCTTCCTCAGGTAAATACAAGTTAGCGGCAGCCATTGTATCAAAAGGGCTCAAAAGACTGGACAAGAGCACCGTACTAAGCAAAAAACTTCGTTTTCTCATTGGATTCAATTCCTCTCACAAGTACTTCAATATTCAACCTTTCACTTCACCTTTGGCCCACTTTGGAAAATTTCCAATTGAACAGTTTCCGATCCTTCCAGTATGAGTTTCACAATAGGTAATACCGTTGGCATTGTCCCAATTGATTGTATAGCGTGACCGGCGGCCGTCGCCTTCTTTGCCGTTGTGGTAAGTTTTCTTGAGTTGTATTTCATCCACCTTCATGCGTTATATCCACCCCCTTGTATTTCCGTATTCATAGCGTTCCAATTGCTCTTCTGCCAAGAACAAAGAATAAATCTATGCATATGCTATTAAAGCCATATAGAATTTGCTTCCCCCTACTGCCCTGTAGGGGGACTTTTGTTATTTCTACCTGCTACTGATGAAGTATCACAATATTCAAACAATGTGCTATTACTAAGACAAGTACCGTGTCTATTAGAATTCTTGGACATACTTTATACTATCTAGTTATGATGAGGAGTGATTTATATGGCAGATATAATAGGGCCACCCGGGCCACCGGGACCTCCTGGGCCTCCTGGTGCTACTGGTGCTACTGGACTGACTGGTGCTACTGGACTGACTGGTGCTACTGGACTGACTGGCGCTACTGGACTGACTGGCGCTACTGGACTGACTGGTGCTACAGGATTGACTGGTGCAACAGGCCCGACAGGTTTAACTGGACCACCAGGGCCGTCAGGGTCGTCTATTCCTTTCCAAAGTGTCTGCAATCGATTTCCTGAGAGCACATATACGTTTTTTAACAATGCAGGTATCAATTTTCCCGACAATGCTTCAGCAGTCCCTTATCCGTCGACAATTACGGTATCAGGCTTGACAGGTGACATTACAAAGGTTACGGTGACATTATTCGGCCTAATCCATACTTCACCGACCGACCTTGATGTATTACTCGTTGGTCCCGACGGACTTACCAATACCATACTCATATCAGATTCTGGAAATGATGATGATATTAACTTGTCATTTTTGACATTTGACGATCAAGCGGCAGGTTTCATTCTGTTTGGTAATCCGCTTGTTAATGGAACGTTCAAGCCGACCAATTATGGTACCCCTCCTGAAAATCTTCCCTTACCTGCGCCCCCATCTTCTGCATCTGTAGCGCTTAGTAATTTTAATGGGTTGCCCCCTAACGGAACATGGAGTCTATTCATAAATGATGATGCTCCTGCTGATACGGGATTACTTTTTGGTTGGGCTTTAAGTATCACAACTCCTGAAAGAGAGGAATGTATTTTTACTCCACTGTAACAGGAAGGTAACACCTTATTCGCTGAACAGTCCATCACTGTTCAGTTTACATATAGATTCATGTAGATACCTTCGTCCCATCTTTTAGCCGCAGTCCAACAGATTCGACCGCCTTGGCTTTCTCCACAATTTCAGGACCATGAAAATGAGCCCAAGGCTTTGTTCCGATTCGAACCACCGCAAGCCTTCTTTACGGCCTCTGCTAATCAAGGATGTGCATTTGGCATATTTCCTTGCCTTCTCATTTCCTTCCATATTCAAACTGTCCGTCGTCTTTCATCATCAAACTCTTCAGCCGCTATAATAACATTTCGAATAGCAGCAACCTTTTCATCAGCAGACAACTTTGACCCACCATTTCCAACAATGTATTTTGTCTGGAGAACAATAAACTCTTCGATAGACAAAATCCCGCCAACAGTTTCACTTTGCAGTTGATTTTTGAAATGCTCCACTGTATACCACATTCCCTATGTTCCTCCATATTCAGTCGGTGTTCATGGCTTTAATGTCACCGCAGTTCTTGCATCTCCATGTTCCGTCTGCTCTTTTTGTATGCTCCTCGTGACCTTCACACTTCCGGCAGGCGCACTACCTACAGGCATTCATTGCAATTGTTCGACCATAATATTCATGGGGTATTTCCCTCCTCCTGTCCTTCAATTCAAAAGCTGTACGTTAGTGTATCGGCTCGATTAGGCTGGAGCATTGCTCTAATTTTGTGTGATCATACAACCCTAAGCGCTCAGCAATCCGCATGATCTGATTTGGTCTTTCTTCCCGCTCCAAGTACAGCAAAGCTCCGGCACAATGTTCTCGATTGGTGCTTTTTAGATCAAGGGTCTTATGACAAGGGAATGACAACCCGCTCATTAAGTCCCGGGCGATTCCCTCAAGCCGACCTTCTGCTAATGTGACATTGGTTGAGCTGCCATGAAGAAAAGGACAGTCTCTGCAAGGCTTCTTGAGGTTGAATTTCATACAAAACCCTCCCATGTGTGAAATCAGAAATGGGTCAACCATCGGATTTTCTTTTTAATTCCACTTATCTTCTAGTCTAATTCCCATGCTTCCTTACTACTGCGTCTCTATTATTTTTACCGGAATATCCTAATTATACCATAATTAAACGTGAATACAATATACGTGCTAACACGCTTGCCTCAACTATCATGCATCATTCCCTCCTTTTTCTTTTATCTATCCCCTTCCTACCTTATCCCTCTACTCTCTGTATCTAGATAAGCACTTAGCTGCAGATCTCAACTTCTTCTACTATACCCGTGTTTATTCTTTTGCTTTTTCATGTACCAAGTAGCAGACAATAAATCTGCTCCTTAATACGTATCAAGTTGCAGTTCCCGATCGAGAGGGGGGGCGGTCGGGCGCTGCGCGCGAAAACCGGGTTGTTAAAGGTGAAAAACATATCCGCCACGTCATGTCAATCCTCGGATGTAACTTAAAGTGTTTGATCCTGGCAGGCTGTGGGGGTTTGCACTCGATGACAAAGTTCGGCCGGTGTAGAAGGCGCGGCGGCGAAGTAAGTAGATTCGGGGAAGCGGGACCACAACCAGAAGTAAGGGAACGAAAGGTTGAAGAATAGAATGATACGATTCTGGGGTGTGTCAGGCAATCTATCGGAAAGAAACCCGCGGAGACCGTGGATCGTGGCAGGAAGCACAGAAGTGAACCTGAGGTTTGCTAGTGCGGCTGAAGCTTGCGTGTAAACACGTATATTGATATCACGTTTATATTAGTGAAAATCGCGTGCCAGAACGGGTTTTTGGGTTGTCCTGCAGTATTTTTGATATAGTGCCGCGTAACGCGCGTTTAATTGATTATGCTGAAACTTAACGTGGCGACATCTTCTCGAGAATACTTCGCTGTTTCTCGACTCTGTAAGTGTACTCCAGTAGTTCAGTCTAATAGTAGTTCATTCGACACTTAGCCTATCTTCAATAACCGCCGCGGATATCTAAAAGTAGAAGAGCCACAACACGGGGTTAGTCGCATTGTGGCAGTATTAGGCTTATACAGGCAATCTTATTTCAGTGAATCCTAAATCTCAATTTGCTAATGATCGCCCATTTCACGATTGGAAGAATTCACTATGTATAACCCGCGAATTGTGGTTAATGAAAAAAAGTATCTATCAAAGTCCATCGATAACTTTCCATACAAATATATCAATTAACTCTGATTTCTCATTAAACCCAAAGAATACCGTTACATCTGTTGCAAGATACAGGTTAGTAAAAAAACGATAGTCACCTAAATAAACCTCCACTGATTTTACACCGATTTCTTCTCTATCAAGTGTTCCTTTATGAGTAAAACCATGATTAGGATAAATACCACTAAGAACCCAATCGTTTTTGTTTTTTATTAGTTGAATAACACTCTCCATCTGGGTTCCTAATGGTATTTCTTGCAACACTTTATCTCTTATTTTGATTTCTGATTGAGCTATGGGATTGGTTACCATTCTGACTCCTTCAAATAAAAAAAATATAATGATTATCAGGAGTAACTTTATAACCAATATTCATAAGACTTTCCTCCATCTACTCAAATCTGTCTTCTCTTAAACGAAAGCACCTCTAGTTTGTGAATCCTATTTAAAAACAGAATCTGTCACAGTAGATGGCTTTTTATTATCTGGAATTGAGTCTAGGTAAACAGGGTCATTAAAATGATAAAACGGAACTGGTATATCATATCCGGGAGTGCTTTTACTTGGTACAGGGATGTCTTGATCTTCGTATTTTGCGGCTTTTAATATGCCAGCAACAAATGAATTTGAATTATAGCTATCACCTAAGTCAGGAAACAAATCATAATCTAGTGGGGCAACCAATATCCGGTTAAATGTAGCGAACTCGGTATAACCCACCTTTAAAGTAATATCTGCAATGGAAAGTGATTCACCCAGCAGCAATTTTTTCGCTTGGCTGATGCGATACAAATTTAAATCCGTTCTCCACTCACTCCAACTCACAGTCATTGACGAAGCACGTTTACCTTTGCCTCTATCTTTTATGCGGCTGAGTTTTTTCTCTCGCGCACACTCATCCAAGTTTTACCCTCCAGACTGTTAGCAGCTTTCATCGGCTAGGACTTACTCGCTACTACGGAACGATCCGCCATCTCGCAGCCCATCGGTTCGGCTTTCCCGTTGGGGTTATACCTCTTCTACCTTGTCACGTTTGCACCAAGGAAGGCTACGAGACTTCCCTCGGTCATCTGCACATTCTCTTCCATCCATCGTGACCCTAATCAGGTCGATGAGTCTTGCAGGTCATATCCCTTCCGTGCTTTCCTTCAAGATTTGCTAATCGCAAAGGTTTCCCTGTTTTACTGGCGGGTCACCCAACCTTCGGCTATAGCACTTTAAAGAAGTAAAGTTTCCGGGTGGATTTGAACCACCTAGATTGTGCGACTGCGAGGCGCACAGAAAATCGGCGCCTCAATGCGCCGATTTTACGTTTCTTGCAGCATTTCTGTATTGTTTCGGCGTGACGCCGATATGTTTTTTGAACAATTGGATGAAATACGAGTCGCTGTTCAGACCGATATTCTGGCAGATGTCCCTGATAGAATACGAAGTGGTGGACAACAATAAACAAGCTTCCTTCAGCCTTCGTGCTATCATATAGTCAGTAATGGTGAAACCGGTGTGATCCTGGAACAAATGTGAGATGTGGTACGAGGACAAATGAAGCTCGGAGGCGAGTTGTTCCAGCGATAGCTCCTCGCGAAAATGCTGCTCTACCCATTCCATGATTTTCTCTGTATGCTGCGTAGTTCGAAGGTCGGCGCGTTGCTGCACGGGAGAGGCGGCTTCCCATTGGGCTCGTATGAATTGCAAGTAGGATAAGGTGAATAGAAGAAACTCCTCGATATGCATTTTGGCAGGAGTATTGGAGAGCCGGTCATGAAACGAGTGCAGCAGCCGCTCAAGTCCGGAGACGCCATCGGCAATCGTCAGGACGGGCGCAGCAAGCTGTTCCGTCCACAAGCGCCGAAAGAAACCCCATAGTTCGGGGAACGGTTTCAAAATAGGCTCCAGGAAGACCGGGTCAAACACGAAGATCGACCGGACGTATGCGGATTGTTGCGCATCCATTTGAATCCGATGGAGTTGGTACGGCTGGAAGCAAATAAGGGTTCCTGAAGCGACGGCATATAGGTTATGTTCGATGACAACCCGTCCGCATCCTTCATGCACATAGAGCAGTTCAATTCCTTGATGCGCGTGAAACTTCTCCCATTCTTCGCCGCATGTAGAAATTCGATAATTATATCTGAATGGTTGGTGCAGCAGATTCATGTATTCAATCGTTTTCAACGGTGCATACCTCCAGGATAATCGCAATTCAACTACATTTTAACACAAGTGAAAGCGATTTTGTTCCTTCCCGAATCGGTATGATGGTTATGAGATAGGAAAAGAACAAATACATGACGGAGGGAATTACATGAACGAACACAAAGAAACCAATGTACTGGATCAGGAAACGATTGCCGGAGCCAAGGGTCGCAATCTGGACCGCTATTTGCGCCCTATCGATACGGCGAAGCGCCTGAAGCAGTTGATGTGGTGCGAATTCGAGCTATCCCGGGCTGCGTTCGGCTGGCTGCCGGCAGTTCCTGACTATGAAGCGAAAACGAGGCTGGCCCGCTATGGGTACGTTCACAACCAGAATATGAAGCATTTGTATGACAGGCTGAATGAACTTCCGGGAACATTGAATGAAAAGAACGGTACGCCGCCTTTGATCCGCGAGGCGTTCGAACGGATGTCGATGGCTTCTAACGCAGCCGCCTTTTTCACAGGGTATGCATTTGTGCTTCGGCAACTGTTCGCAGAATACGAATCGCTGCGGCTGAGGCTCGATTCGATTTTGGACGCTCCAACGGCAGACAAGCTGAAGATCATCGACATCGAGCGAAACGGCATGATCGAATGGGCAAGCGGACAGTCCTTGTTTGCGGACACGGAAGACAATGTCTCCCGGGAGCATGCTGCCCAGTGGAACGAATACGTAACGGTCGTATGGCTGTTGTTCCGGCAAGCGCTTGAGCAGGGTACCGATGTTTCGGATATCCGCTGGCCCGTGCATCCGACAGATCAACCGGCTGGGCCTGTGCCTACTCGCGCGTCACTCGATCCCAAATTTCCGGTGTACCAATCGAATGCGAACTATAAGAAAGCCTACGAAGATCCGGATTTGTCGCCTCTTCGTAACAGCATCAAACAAATGCACTACATCAACGCGACGGAGATCGGGGCAGCCGAGCAGTTATGCTACTTTTATTATGGCGTGCAGCATATGCCGCTCCAGTTTTATTTTGATGCGGCCCGGCATTTGTGGGATGAGGTGCGGCACAGCCAAATGGGCGTCAGAAGATTGGAGCAGATGGGCTACTCCACAGAGCAGTTCAAATTTTTCCAAGTATCGATCGATTCGGCGATCGACGACCTGAAAGCGGAGTATTTTCCGGACATGTATTCGAGTTTGACGATGGTAGCCGAACCGTGCTCCTTTATTAAAAAACGTAAAAGCGCCGAAATGTTTTGGAAATTCGGCGACGCGCTGTCCGCGATTCATTGCGAATTCGATATGGTCGATGAACGGATGCATGTCGATTTCGGGAAAAAATGGGGTCCGGAGTTGTACAAACAGATCAACGATCCTATAACAGCGCAGGAAATGTCAGAGCGAACCAGAGCGCGCAGACTGGAACAGCTGGGAGCGGCAACTACACCGGAGCAGATCAAACAGATTATTAAAAATTTCCCTGGCTTCTGCGGCTTGTCGACGATCGAGCTTGAATATTCAACCTATTGATAATTTATCTAATATATTGAAGACGAATAATGAAATGTGGAGGGATCCAAATGTTTGTCGGAAGCGGAACTCACGTTTATGAAGTCGCCGAAGGATGGGCGAAATTGCCCTCCTATGTCGTGCTTGGTTATACGCACGGCATAGTCGTCGATTCGCAGGACAACGTATTCGTGTTTCATACGGGCAAGTCGTCCGTGATCAAGTTTGACAAAAATGGCAATTATTTGAGTTCTTGGGGAGAACAGTTTGAAGAAGGGGCCCACGGCTTTTATTTGCACAAGGAAGGCGGCGAAGAGTTCTTATACGTCACGGATACGAAGCACGGCCTGATGATAAAGCTGACGACCGACGGTCGTCCGGTGCTTACGCTCGGTGCTCCGGACTTGCCGGGAGTGTACGATGCCGACCGTAAATATATCCCGACTGATGTTTGTGTAGCGCCGAACGGGGACATCTACGTAACGGATGGCTATGGCCAGCATTGGATTCATCAATACGACGACAAAGGTTCGTATATTCGCTCATGGGGTGGCACGGGCTCCGAACCGGGCAAAATGAAATGTCCGCATGGCATTTCCATCGATTTGCGTGGATCCGAGCCGGAAGTGTATGTCGCCGACCGCGGCAATTTCCGCATCCAGGTGTTCACGCTGGATGGCCGGCACAAGCGGTTCATTCAGAATGATATGGATATGCCATGCAGCTTTTACTTCGACGGCGATGAATTGTTGTTTCCTGACCTTCATAGCCGGATCACGATTTTCGACAAAAACGATAGGCTCATTACCCATCTCGGCGAGGACCAGCAAGCTTACAAGCAGCAAGGCTGGCCCAATCTGCCGCTCGATTACTTCCGTCCGAACAAATTCAGCTCGCCTCATGGCGTATGCGTCGATTCGCAGCATAACGTATACGTGGCCGAGTGGACGCAATACGGCCGCATAACGAAGCTGGTCCGAAAATAGAAAATTTTAGATAGTAAGTCGCGTTAGCTTAGAGGATTAAAGTAAAAATAATGCACAAATAAGTTAAAATCAATACGCCTCCTTATAGTCTGAAATGGCCTTTAATGAAATTATATGAAAATGATGGAGATGAGGCATAATATGGATGCAGGATACAGAGACAGAACGTACTGGTTAAGCAAATTGAATCAAATTGCCGCACCTGTTCTTCAGTACACATCTGCCGAACAACTGAAAATAATGATGCCTGTTGAAGGCAAAACGGACGACCGACCCTTGTATACTCACCTGGAAGCAGTGGCCCGATTGCTTGCCGGGATGGCTCCATGGTTGGAATCCTCATCAGAAAATGATGAGGAAAGCATATCGAGAGAACGGTTTGCAGGTTTGGCACGCAAGGCGATCGATCACGCGACGAACCCGGTTTCACCCGACTTTATGAATTTTTCGGAGGGGAACCAAACCATTGTCGATTCCGCCTTTTTGGCCCATGCCATTCTTCGCGCTCCGAAGCAGTTATGGGGATTGCTTGAAGATCGCGTGAAGGAAAATGTCATTCAGGCTTTCGTGCAAACGCGTTCCCATAAGCCGTATTTTTCGAACTGGCTTCTATTCTCGGCCATGATTGAAACGTTTTTTTACCGCGTAGGCGCCGATTGGGACCCGATGCGGATCGATTATGCGCTGCGGCAACACGAGCAGTGGTTTTTGGGAGACGGGATATATGGCGACGGTCCCGACTTTCATGCCGATTATTATAACAGCTTTGTTATCCATCCGATGCTGCTGGATATTATCGACAACATCCATGAAGCGCTGCCGGACTTGGCGCCTTTGCGAGACAAGATTGCGTCCCGGGCTCGCCGTCATGCCTCTGTGTTGGAAAGGGTAATTTCTCCCGAGGGCGCATTTCCAGTTATAGGGCGTTCCTTAGCCTATCGTTTCGGCGCATTCCAGCTTCTGTCCCAAATCGCGCTGCGAGGCGAGCTGGAAGAGCATCTCGACCCGGCTCAAGTTCGCTGCGCGCTCACTTCGGTCATCCGCAGAACGATCGAGATGCCCGGAACGTTCGATAGTGAAGGCTGGCTGACGATCGGGTTCTGCGGCCATCAGCCAGGCGTTGGCGAAAATTATATCTCGACAGGGAGCCTGTATTTGTGCTCCACGGTCTTTCTGGCGCTGGGGATACCGCCGGAAGATTCGTTCTGGTGCGGGGAAGAGAAGGACTGGACCTCAAAGAAAGCTTGGTCGGGCCAACCGTTTCCGATCGACCACGCACATTGAGTAAGAGCATTCATTAATATAAAATATTGATGCCTGTACTATCCGGTTTGATAGTCGGGCTTTTTTTACGCATTTCATAAACAAGCTGATCCAAATGGAGCATGACCACTTGTCGGGGACAACGTTATTCGTTTCAGCAGTGACCGGAGTAAAACGAGGTCTGCACGTCCTTCTTTCGTCCCGATCGTTTGGGACGATTGGGTGACGCTGTTCGAACTAAAAAGGATGTGTTTGCCCGACTTGTATCTGCCGTCCACACGGGGGCAACCGTATTGGTCCACGAGACCGTGCGTTGACCGTAAGGTGCAGCGAGAATATCGTTGCGTTGTGTCAACAGTACATCGCAGAAATAGATCATCCGATCAAGGATGGCCGTATCCCCTGTCATTTCGTACATCAGCCCATGGCCTTTATGGCTTCACCGCTTTTTCCCTGTGCAGAATCTTTCTGTAGGTTGGTGGAATTTGCCCAAACAGCAGGGTCGATAGATTGGATATAAGTTTTGAAGGAATTGATTTCGTTCTGCGTTACATTACCGTCTAAACTATCGATGGTCATAGTAGCCGATAGGCAGGCTTCGTAACAACCCCGAATGAAATGCTACTCATCAGAATGGTAACAAGAGCAATACTTACCAATAATTTCGTTTTCCTGAAACCTGGTACTGTCATCTTATTATCCCCTCTCTTACACTCAATTGGAGTAGTTGCTCGTGTGCCTTCGTGTAAAGCTTGTCAATACATGCTTTGATTAACACGTCACCCCCTATAAGTAGAAAGAGCAGCTGCCGCAGCGGCTAATTGCTCCTGGATGGAATTGATCTAAGGCACCCGTAATTATATTTTATAAAATGGACTGAGGTTAGCTTTAGTTCAGTAGGGTCAACTAAGGTTGCTCCTAACGCCTCGTTTTCATTATGAGTTATTTATCGGAATGTCCATCAATCGCTTGAATAGCTAGTTCCAACGCTTTAATTCTTCTTTCTAAAAGCGTTCTTTGCGGACTACCATCCTTTGACTTACATAACTGTTTTCAATCGATGGAAATAAACCGGTAATAACATTGCGAGCTTCTGCTAGATCTTCCTGACTGTAATTATGGGGTTCTTGAATCCAAACGTTTTCTAACGTGGCTAATCCGGTAGTAACAGCTTTGAGTCGTTTCTTTACTAGGGTTGTACTTGTTCCGTTTTGAGTCATCTGGGACGAGGTAACGCAGCTTTTTAAAATTCATTTAAGCTGCGCCTAGTTTCGTGCTGCCTTTTTTACCCCTATGTTATCTGTTATTTTCAGGGTAGTTCAAAGCTATGCTCAAAGTTTATAGCTGAATGGGCTTATAACTTAGTGCTTGTTCAACGACTTGCTCTGCTGTAAGTTCATTTTCATTCCAGTAAATTAAATCACTAACTTCAGGATGTGGGACACTATAATTGAGAGATCAATCATATTATTGATTTCTTCTTCACTACCTTCAACGTTCATAATTTCTCTTACCAACTCGATCAATTCCTCTTTACTTAGCGCCTTCATTACGGTCACCCATCCTCTAAATGATGAATAATTAATTCTGCGTAGTCACTTCGCTATCCTGCCCTTTAGCTCTTTTCAAAAGCTTTTACCCCCTGATATTCGAATTTCCTAATCCACATACTTAAAACTTCATGATTTATCCCTAATGCTTTTGCAATGCTTTTAACTCCTTCAGTACCATTCTGATACCTGTAAATGGCCTTCAATTTCTCAAACTGATTTTAGGCAAAAAACTGCACCTCCATTGTTAGTCGTGTCTAACAAATGGGGTGCAGTTCAGTCATGCCTGCCATCGTGTCATGAATGTTCGAACAATAGTTCTCCCGTAGCAGAACCTTAGTTCTTTATATTTGAGGGGTGGGGTAAGTTTCAAGAAGTTCAGTTAATCCTCTCATTAAGATTTCATCGTATAAGCTATTGATAAATTCAGGTTCAAAATCACTTTCCTTTATTGCAATCTTATACGAAAAGATTAAGAGGTCATCGTCCAATTTCTTTAATGTTAGTTTCATTTTGATACCTCTTTGAAAGATATGCCACTCTTCGTTCACGACGTTAACGGAAAGATCGAGCAAAAGTTATTTCTTCTACGAATACGATTTCGCCTTTGCGTGTCCATCGAGCTCGATGCAGCCGAAGTAGTAAGATGGCTACCACGGGGCATTATTAAGGTTCATTTACTGATTCATTTCGACTCGCCGAACACATTTCTGATCGCCTCCAAATATCCCATGCCGTTTTTGGCATCAGGTTCCAAGTAGCTTCCTTCGGTCCACTCGTTCCATGCGTTAATGGTAAAGATTTTCGGTTCAGTCCGTCCTTCATCCAAAAACTGCTTGATGGAACGCAGCGACTTCTCGAACTCCTCCGGCGAATTTCCTTCCAGGATCGGCGTAAAAGGATACCCGAGCAGATCATATGCGCTGGACTGAACTGTCCGCGGGCTCGGATCCCATCCCATCGTCACATTGGGGAAATAAGGGAGCTCATATTGCTCGGTAAACTTCGCGAAATCCGGCACATTGGCCTCACGGTATTCCGGATAAGATGTGAACGGAAAGCTCGGCATTTTCTGATGATGAACCCATACATAGGAAGTGATGCTGTCAAATCCGAGTTGATGCAGCAGTTCGTTGACGTTTGTCATTTTTTCCTCTCCGGGCAAAATTTGCTGTCCCCATACGACGGCGTTCAGATGCAGCTCTCCTAAACCAGCTGAGCGAACGCGGTCGCGGAAATCGTCAAGACCTGCACGGGTTGCTTCTACGCTCCCGAAATTTTTCACCAGCAGCGCCAACTGATAGAAGGATACGTACAATCCTCCATTCACTCGCCAATAGGACGGATGAACAAAATACTTTTGAATCATATGGTCAGTCGCTGCACGGAACGCTTCAGGCGACACAAGGCCATTAGCCAGCGTGTTGTAAGGCTGATTTCGTGTCGCAGGATGAATATCCACCCAATCGTGATTGGCCCACATGAGCGCAAACTTCAACCGGTCGTTGTTAGCAGCGCCGAGAAAGCCTTCCTCCAAAGCACGTTCCAAGTAAGGTCCGTCTTCATACCAGTACCAATCGAAAATAAACGAGTCGATTCCGTGATCGGCAGCTGCGTTGATCTTTCGGGCCATCACTTGCGGATCCGCTTCGTCTTCATAGCCCCACAACGGTTCCTTCGGTTGATCGTGCCCATGAAAACGCGGTTCTGCCCGTTTTACCAGCTCCCATTCCGACCAGCCCTTACCGTGCCAGGCTTCATTTCGCTTGTCCACATGATAATTCGGAAAATAATATACAGCCACTTCACAATCAGGTCGTCTCATATGCAATGTTTCTCCCTCTCGGCATCATTTTGTAATGCTATGGAAAGTATATCAACCTTATCTTAGCGTTTACATTGCACCGTCTAAGATCAGCTCTCCTAAAAAACTTAATAATGAAGTACAATAGGATGCGGAGGTGATCAGTGGCATGTCTTATTTTACCTTTTCAGGCACTTCACGTTTCGATGTCAAATGGTCAGGCGTCAGTGATACAGGACCCGATTTTTATCGCGCGCATTCTAATCCTTACTTTGAACTTATCATGGTGTCTGATGGCCCGGTTCATATGGAAACTGGTGGACAACGTCTAGTTTTAAATGCCGGGGAATGTTTGCTGCTCAAGCCGTGGGAGGAACATTCCGGATGGCATAAATCGTCTTCGGGGGGACGTTTTTTTTGGGTCCAATTTCATGCAGAGCCCTCTTTACGGTATTATTCTTCATGGAACTTGTTGGTCTCCGAGCTTAAAATACTCCATGCGTATCCCGAACAATTGCGAACCTCTAGCGGAAGCGATGGAGAGAGCTTGATCGTTCCGCAACGTTTTGCACCTGTCCGTCGTTTCGATTTACTTCAAACCTTCGAACAGCTAATACGGGTACACGAGCAGCCGAAGGGTTATTTTTCATTTCATCTGTCGATCCTGTTCTCGCAGCTTATGCTTAAAATCGCGGAGGACGCTCTGGATCAACTTAATCCGGAATCCGTTTTCCCGTCATCATTTATCACCTATCGCAAGCTGCTGTCCTTACTACATGAAAACTATACGTCAGATTGTACCGCAGGCTTCATTGAACTGCAGCTTCAACGCAGATATGAATATTTATGCCAAATATTCAGCAAGTACTCCGGCTTAACCATGCGGAATTATATCCAGCAGCTGCGAGTTCAGCACGCCAAACATCTGCTTCTGGAAAATCAGGCGGACGTCCGGCATATAGCCGAACAGGTTGGGTACGCGGATCCTCTCTATTTCAGCAAAATTTTCAAAAAGCTCGAAGGAATACCTCCGACCGATTATCGATTGCGATATGCATCAATATCGTCAAAAAATAAAACCATCTAGCGTTTTTGTGTGAAGTCCAAGGAATCGATTGGTGAAGGATTATCGAGAAAAGATTAACTGTGCTACGGTTGGAGAAAGCGAAGGAGATGCTGATTCCCCCCAGCTCTAGCTGCAGGATATAGCTGATAAATGGCGGTATGTGTCGCTTCAGGGCATTATGCAGGCGTTCAAATCGACTGGCATACCACCCGTTTCACAACCAGCTTAAGTGCAGATGGTGAAGAAGGACAAAAAAGACCCCAGGCAAGTTGGTCAAGACTGGTCAAGACCCCATTTTGTAGACATTGAAATAAAGACCCTAGGCTGCAAGGCTGGCGTCGGTAGGCTACCGGCGCTACGATCTCGTTATTAAACAAATCCTTCACCGCTGAAAGGTATAACCAGGTGTCCGATACACGGTACTGGGTGACATCTGTGACCCATTTTTGGTTGGGTGCTTCCGCTTTAAACTGGCGCTTTAATAGATTCTCCGCTACTCGCTCTCCTGCAGAGGAAGCATAGTTACAACGATGCTTGCGGCGGATGCGAGAGCGTATGTTCATGGCCTGCATGAGACGCAGCACCTTCTTATGATTGACCCGCACACCATGATCCTGAAGCAGGAAGAGTTGGATTTGACGGTAACCATACGTACCATCGTATTTTTGGTATATCGATTGAATTAAGGATTTCAGCGCAACGTCTTTATCCACGGTTGCTCTCTTTAAATAGGCATAATATCCGCTTCTTGAGACACCCAGCACGCTACAGAGCTCAGTAACGTTGAATTCGTTGGCTGCCTCCTTTATGGTTTTGTATATCTGAGCTTTCCCTCCTGCATCCAGATTTCCAAACACTTTTTTAGCATTCGATTCTCCCGTTTCAACTGTTCAACGTATCGATTTTGATCAGTGTATTCCTGCCGTCTCCCCCTTTGGTCCAGTAATCCGAACCCTCCTTTCTCCCGGTACTTCCTCATCCATTTCTTCATCCTTTGTGAATCATGGATTTCCAAATGTTCGTTGATCTGCCGGTACGTCCACTTCTCCTCTACATGCAGACGAATGGCTTCAGCTTTCAACTCTTCTGAGTAGGTTTTGAACTTTTGTCCTTTGATCGCCATAAAAATGCACCCCTTAGAATTCATCGGAATACCCAGGGGGTTTTTCCAATGTCTATTCTAAGGGGTGCACTTCAGTCTGACCCGAGGTCTTTTTTTGTTTCCCGCAGAGTCCTAACGCGCAAGATTTAATCAAAGTTACTGGACAAAACGAACATATTGAGTAGTGTGACATGCTATCAAATCCCAGCATCTTACTCCGCTCTGAATAATCTTACTCTCACATTGTCAGCTGCAAATGCAGTCCGGGCAACCCTGCTTGAACGGCTTTTTCTCTAAACCAATTATCGCGTCTTTCGTCTCTTCAATTCCGCCTAAACCAATCAGTAAATTCACCAAATACATAAATCATACATAGCGGTTTCCCAGAATGGTATAGAAGGAGAGATGCATGAAATATTTTTTGATCAAATTGGTTGCACTTTTTCAAAATCCTGTCGATCCACCGCCGCATCCAAAATTATCCTGATCACGGAAAGGGGGATACCCCATTCTTAGAAACATTAGGGTTGGGCCATATTAAATTAAATTTCGCCCAATAGAGCGCGAATAAGGGACATTCGTTTGCTGCTGGCTCTCATCTAGTTCCAACTTGACACTACTGTATCCCTCCCCGCTCAAACTCCAATGCTCAGCGATAGCACGATGATGTAGTCACAGTGATTCAGGACATCTTCTTCCGTCAAATCGGCTCCTCCATGTCTTTCAGCAGGTTGAAAAAAATTAAAATCTAGAATGGGAGCCCCCCATAGATGGAGGCTCCCTTCAAGATCATAAAATCAGGATTGTTACTCGACTAGTTTCCAATCAGGGCATCTGCATCTCTGAGCAAATATTTCGCCGCTTCCACCTTAATGTGCTTGACAATCTGCGCTTCCATTTCGGTTAAGTGAGATCTATTGAATCAAAAATCACGTTTTCGAGCTCCTCAGCCAGCTGTTGATGAAACACCCGATCCGGATGATTCAAGCCGTTGGAAAGACGGAAATGAATGTCGATTCCTTGCGTCTCCATTTGCTCCCATAATGCGAATATGTCCGCATGTGGAAGCCGGTTCTCTCTGATCCACATGCGAAGCGCCTCCGCGTAGATGTGCAAATAACGCTGGTTCGCCGTGTTTTGGAATCCGGAGATGTATGCTTCGTCCCGAGGATCGATATTAGGGTTCGGATGCAGCATCAACATGTTGGTCGGTGTCATGACAAGCAAGTCCGCTTCGGTTTCGCGGCGAATGAGCCCGGTCAAATCTTCCATCGCCTGCAAATAAGCCTTCAACCCGGCATTCCCCTGATGGCAATCGTTAATGCCGAACGCGACGGTGACCAGGTCGGGCTGAAACGAGATCAAATCCCGTTGCCACCGCTCTCGGGAACGATGGGCGTTATCGCCGGACGCCCCGGAGTTGATGACGCTTAAGGTCGTTCCGGGATATCTGCGCTCGATTCGGCGCTTTAAATCTTGGTGGTAGACGGCGTCATGATCGATCACCCCATACTCCATACAGCCTTGCGTTACGCTGTCGCCGAACGCGACATAGATGACGGGACGAGCATATGGATCTTGCGCCTTTTGTTTCAGACGGTGGTGCAGCCGGCCAAACGATTTCTTCCCTCTCACGTCGGATCAACCTCCAAATCCGGGTTGAAATAGTTCCGCGGCCAGTTAACCGCCTGAAGTCTGGCCAACAGCTCCGCATCCAGTTTACCGAGATTTACCGATTCCACATTCGCCTTGACGTGCTCCTCCCGGTCCATTCCTACCAGAACGCTGGCGACATGAGGATCGGAAAGGCAGAACCGAAGAGCGGTTTCCGCTACATTCAGATGTTCTTCGCCGGTAACTTCGCGAACGATGCTTCGAATATCCTCCACCCGCTTCAAGGTTGCAGCGAATCGGTTGCCTTTGAAATAATGTCGGCGAAAATCATCGGCGGGAAACTGCTCGTACGTTTCTTGCGTCCATGTGCCCGTCAAGGCGCCTTCATCGAAAGGAACCCTGGAAAGTATGCCCGTATCGCTTTCGGCGCATGCGGGAAACAACCTTTCCGCAGGACGCTGCTCGAACAAGTTGTAGACGACCTGTACAGACGCTGTCCTGCCCGATCGAACCAACGCTATCCCGTCATCCGGCCTGTAATCGCGCAGCGAGACGCCAAATTCGCGAATTTTCCCTTCCCGCTGTAAATCTGTTAACGTTTCGAACCACTCCTCCTCCTTCAACCCGCTCGGAAACCAACCGTGAAGCTGATACAAATCGATGCATGGGATCCTCAACCGGCGGAGGCTGGACTCGCATTGTTCACGAATGTAAGAGGCTGCGTACCTTCCTTTAAAGTCGGGATCGTCTTCTCCTGGATGCGGCCATTCCTTGGGCGCGACTTTGGTTGCAACGTAAACCGGCTCCCCCCGCCACTGTTTCAGCGCAGCCCCGACCGTCTCTTCGCTCCTGCCTGAGGCATAAACTGACGCCGTATCTACAAAATTAATGCCCGACTCGAACGCCGCTAGCAACGTATTCACCGATTCGCGTCGCTCTTCCACCGTATTCGTCCTGAGCATCATTGAGCCGAATCCGATTTCTGACACACTCCAGTCTGTCTTTCCGAATTTTCGATACTTCATTGTCAGCACTCCAATTACAAGTTTTCGTAGTTCAAATATTTGAATTCGATTTTCCCGCAAAAAGCGAGCTGGCTGATCGATTGTTTCTCCGCTTCGCCCATATTTTCAAAATCTGCGGCGCGTTCTTTCATCGAACGATCCATCACTTCTTTGACGACGTCATCGAGCGAGACATCCCGGTCAAACCGCTGCTTGTAGATGGCGGTCGCCCACTTTTTCCCGAACTGGACATGGCTTCGTTCATCGACAATGTCGATTTCCGCCGTCATCCCGGAGATAATGTCCCCTTTGCGGTAATAGGCATCCATTGATTTCTTCTTACGTGTAAACGAGCACGATTCGCCCACCATGGTGAGCATCGCATAAAAATATTCCAGCTCTTGCAGCGCATCCTCGGAATACGGCACAGGAATGTCTTTGGCATCATACCCCAGCTGGCGCAATCTGCGCATGCCCATTAGATGGTGGCGGCTCTCGTCCCAAATGTGGCGACTGAAATCGACATAAAATTCAAATGGCATATCATCCACACCATAGAATACGTAGCACATGGGATCCAACACCTGAATTTCCGTCGCATAATGCCACATAAATATTTTAAGACTATCCTTGAACTGGTCGGGCACGACGTCGTAGCTTCCCACTTTCAACCATTGAGGACACGATCTTTTCTTAGGCGCCGGACCATGAGGCGTCGAGACGGGCGAGTGCGGTTTTGACGCACCGTTCGCGGGGTTTTGTTCCTCAATCCCCCCGATTTGCTGCAAATAGTGCTGAATAAACTTTCTCCAGGCTCCGACTGAAGACAATACCTCTTTCCGATGCACGGCATCCCGGACAAGTCCATTCGCCCAATTCAAATGATTGCGTTTTTTTGTTATGATTTCATTAAGGATATCCAACGTGGGCGCATCGAAAATCGGATCGAGCCTGGACTGCAATGCTTCATACGTTTCGATGACGGCTTTCGTAACTTCCATGAACCACCCAGACACGAACGGCACAAACCCTTCTGCGGCGGATGCATCCTGCAAAAACTCATGGAACCGTTTCGAAGGGATCGTAATTTTCGACTTGCCCGACAGCTCTTCTTTGCGCATCCGCAGCCGGTCCGCGATCGTCATGTTTTCCCAGATCATCTTCGACATCACGCATTTCCAGTCAAATTCGGAAGCTGCGGGAACCCATCCGGCGATCACCCGGGCAGAAGCCCATTCGAAGAAGATCAAGCGGTTCAACAGCTGAATCTGGTCAGAAACCCTGATCCAGTAATCACCCAGCAGGTGCTCCATCGTTTCCGATTCAAAACGTTCGATTTCAAAATTTACGCTCATTTTTGTCTCCTCCATGATCCAAATGTTTTGCTTCAACTTCAATATAGCAGATGATTGGTGAGGCATTCTTGAGCATTCAGCCAAATGATCGGGTCAAAAAGACAAAGATTAAAAAACCAGGCACAGGACAGGTGATTGTATGACCAGATGGAATAATGAACTATTGGAGAGTCCGGATTTTCTCTTTCACGCAGTTTCGTTTCATTTGAACGGTGGAGAACGTTATCCTTATCACGAACATCAGTTTGTGGAGCTCGTTTATATCGAACAAGGTGCAGGCGAACACCAGTATATCGGGAGAAGTCATCGGATCGGCGGTGGAGACGTATTTTTGATTCAACCCTATATTCAGCATGCTTACATCGTTCATGAGGACGACATTTTGTCCGGATATAACATCCTGTTCCAACCGGAATTGCTGAGGAAAGAAATCGAATTGCTTTCCGGGGTATCGTCGTTCATCGATTTTTATTATGTCGAACCTTTTTTGCGGCAGTCTTACGACTTTTCCGCCCAACTCCGGTTGAATGTTTACGAAACGTTGGACATGAAGTTGATTCTGGACAGGTTAATGAAAGAGTATACGGAAAAACGGCCGGGTTACCGCGTTTTGGTCAAAACTTTCCTGATCGAGCTGTTTGTCTTCTTAAGCCGATGTTATCAATCCCGAAACAAGCCGCTCTCGCTATTGTCGGGCGAACAGGTCATCAGCAACGTATGCCGCATGATCGAGATCCATTATGCCGAGCCGCTATCGCTGCAGCAAATCAGCAAATCGTGCTGCATGAGCGTGTCCTCCTTCAAGACCAAGTTCAAACAATTTACAGGCAAAACGTTTCTGGAATACCGCAACGACATCCGGCTACGGGTGGCCAAAGATTTGCTTGTGCAGTCGAACCTTCGCGTAACCGATATATCATCGGCTGTCGGGTACGAGGATGTCAGCTTTTTCAATAAGTGCTTTAGATCGATGTATGGTGTATCACCGACAGAATATCGGAAGACGAACAAACTTTCTTTGGAACTGCAGAAGAACGGCAAAATCGACGCTTCATCTCCAATCTCCAGACAACTTCCCGATTAGATTTACAAGCAAAAACCCCCGATGAGATGCTGATGTGCCCCCCTATAATAGACATTGGAAAAACCTCTTGGGTAATCCGATGAATTATAAGGGGTGCATTTTTTATAGCGATCAAAGGACAGCGGTTTAAAGCTTATACTGACGATAATAAGAAAGAGGCGATCCGCCTACGTATTGAGGAAAAGTAGACGTACAGGCAGATAACCGAGCATTTGGGGATTCATGATAAAGATAGGGTCAAGAAGTGGATGCGTAAATATAGGGAGCTTTGTGAGTTCAGACTCTTGGACCAACAAGGGTGTCGGTACTTGGATGAGGACCGGCATGTGAAGCAGCTCAAGCGGGAGAATGAAGCCTTAAAAAAGTGTTTGAAAATCTGGAAACATGAGGTGCTCAAGGCAAGCATCGCATTATTCAATAAGCGGCAGAGGAGTATCTAGTGACGGAGCTCTGCAGCCTATTAGGCATATCCAGAAGTGTCTTTCGACAGCGTTGCCGGAATTGCTATGAAACCGTTGAAGCCGGATCCCTTCGAGTATCCCTGGAAGCCGTCCGTTCCTTTCAGCGCCGGCACCGGCGCCCATTGAAATTTCGGATTGATGGCTCTCGCTTTGTCGAGCCTTTCCTTAGTGTAAGCATTCCAGGCGAAATCGCCAGTCACGCCTGCCTTTCCGCTGAGGAAGTCATCTTCCGCCTGGCTGGCCTTCATGATGACGAAGTCTTTCGACAAAATGCCGTCCTTATAGAGCTTGCTCAGGTACTCGAGCGACTTACGGAAGTTCGGATGCGCGTAAATCGGATAAATTGTGCCGTCGGTAGACTCACTCCAATTATTATTTGTCGGTGTATGGAACGAACCTAGCAGGGACACGGCCCCGAGTCCGCCGCCGCCGGCATATAACGCAAGACCATAGGTGTCTTTTTTGCCGTTCCCATCGATACGTCATACAGCTCGTCGTAAGTCGTGGGCATTTTCAGCCGGAGCTTGTCAAGCCAGTCCTTGCGGATGGTCAACGTATGGAACGCAAGCGAACGAAGCCTCGGCAGCCCGTAAACATGCCCTTTGTAGGTCATCGCATCCATGATTTCCAATATCGGAGCCAGCTTTAGGAACGGATGGTAATGAAGGACAAAGGCCTCGGGCGACACGGCTATTATGGCCGTTTGACCCAAGGTCTTTGAATCAGCGGTTAAATACCTTTTTCAAAGCTTCCAGATAGCCATAACCGTACAGGTCATCCTGCTGCAGATAACTTGTTTCCGTCCAATCGTTCCAGCTGTTTAGAGCCGGGTGAGCGTCCAGATATTCCTTGGCTTTTTCAAAAGCTGCTTGCACTTTCTCAGGCGTCCCAGCCTATCGACAACACATGGGGATAGTACAGGATAGAATAAGTCCTTTCAATTCGAGCCCATTCTTTTATCACGCCAGTCATAATTTTCCTCGTAGTCTCTTTGTCGATATCTGTAAAGTGAACGTACTGATAATGCGACAGATCTTCGGTAAAAATGAATGTTTGAATGAGCAAAGGAGTTAAGTGTCTGTGCTTAACTCGTCTATTGCTGCTTTCTTCAGCAGGTTTTGGGCAAGCGAAAGCCACCTCATCTGACTGCTAGTGCGTAGCTTCTACGCTGCGGAGCTTTTCATGTGCCTGATTGTTTAATCGCCAATAGTTCATACTGAATTTGACTTCGCGATTCCCCTGGGCTTTTATACAATCCGGTTTCAGCAGACAAGAACAATTAGTTGCTCTTCGTCTCAACATTGTCAACATTTGTACGCCCATTTTATCCGCTTCACTTAATTGCGGTATCTCACCTTCAATTAAAATTCTAGACAAAGCTTCCTCGAGCACTTGCATCGATTTGACTATAATCGTATAGTGACCCTTGGTGAGTGGACCAACAACATCTCCGGATTATGAACAAGATTACTCCAAATATTTTTTATGGTCCTTAACCGACTAGACGGTCTTCTCCTATTACGGGAAAACTACTTCATTCCAGAATTGCATCATGACTCGATATATTGCCTCCCTGTAAAATTTCACTCGACCTCGGATTCGGCTCGCACATAGAGGTCATATTGATGACCATCGCACCCAGCCTGCCAATCAAAAGGCATGAGCCCGGTACAGTACCGAACTCATGCGCTAAAGGCAGCCTAACTATTCATGCCGGTGATTTTTGAACTCGATGGCTTCGATATCGTGTATACTCCAGTCGGATCGCTTGGCAGCTTCATGACAAAAGCGGATCAATCTGCTCGCGCACCAAGGCTTCAATCTTAATAAGGGATGTTGTAAGTTTGATCAATACGCTCCCATTCTCTATCAATATCCACAAAATGGATATATTGATAGTGCGACAGGCTGTCAAATCCCAGCAAGCTTACGATCTCATTCGTCGTAGCGGTCCTGTTATCATCGACCCCGCTCAAATTGAATAATCTTACTTTTCCCAATATCAACTGGACGTGCAGTCCGGGCAACCCTGCTTGAACGGCCTTTTTCCTAAACCATTCAAGCGCGTCTTTTGTCTCTTCAACTCCACCTAAGCCCCAAAGTAAATTCGCCAGATCATAAATCATAAAGACCGGTTTTCCCTCGATCGTACAGTAGGAGAGATGCTTGAAATACTTCGCGATCAAGCGATTAGCGATTTTTTCAAACTCCTGACGATCGACCGCTGCATCCCAGATCATATTATTCTGATCATGAGACGACCGAATATCCCATATATTGGAAACATGTAAGTGAATCTTTTTATTCTGTTCCGCACAAACCTCTTGTATACCGGAATGATATTGAGGTAGTGATAGAAAAATCCGTTCCAAGGCTACAGTTCTATTATTCTGTTTCCCAGTTGTTCTTCATTAGAATAAACGTTCCCTTTATAATCAAGGATTAAATTAAACCTTAGATTTTGTACGCATTTTACCCCGCACGGTAATTACATCACCTGAACGTTTTACAACGACCTGTTCTATGCTTGTCGCAGAAATAACAGTTAATGAAGCCGGGTACTCTAATACTACAGCAACGGTGCCATCGCCAGCCTGAACGCACTTAGCATAAATGGATCCATATATGGTCGGCACCGTGCCTTGGGCCCAAGCCACAGTGCCCAAGGCAGGTTTAAAGACAAACTCTCTTGACGAGATATTGCTTACGTCTATTCCCAGTATTCGCTCAGTTAGAAGATATGTCGGGGACGCTGCCCATCCGTGACAGTGACTGACCGGAATAGAATCGGACAGATACGTCGGCGTATTCCCCTGATAAGGACTTGGAATGCTGCAATGGGGTGAAGACGGATCGAAAGTTTCCCACCATGTTGTCGCTCCCCTCGCCACCATCTTCCCCCAGAACGATCGGAGAATGTCTAGAGCCATATTCACGTAACCACGGCCGAATAGCACCTCAAGAACAATATGATAGAAGAAGGCGCCCTTCAGTTCGGGACATAACCCTTTGGCGAACACATCGTTAATGAAATATTCTGCCTCTTCGTCCGTCATGATCCCGGACCATATAGCTATGAAATTGGTTTGGAATGTGAAACTGTCCGACAGGCCATCCTCCGTTAAGCAGTCTGCGAATAGTCTCTTCTCTGAATCCCAAAGAAGTTTGCGAATTGATGCTCGCAGACGGTCTGCACGCTCTTTGCATTCTTCCGCAAATGCGTAGTCAGAATATACACTCGCCATGTCTGCAGCGCTCAATAGCACCTTATGATGCAGGCATGAGACAGCAGTAACCCGATCCCGCTTATCAATATAATCCGCCCAATCGACAAAGCACCACCATCCTGCTCTATTTGCTCTAGAAAACAAACCGTTTTCGTCCTGTTGGTCACTAAACCACCCGATCAGCCTACGTACCGAAGACTCAAGTTCTAAAACGAGCGCATCATCACCAGAGTACCGCCAATAATCATATAGACCCAGCAGCCAATATGCGTTAAAATCAGGAAGCAAAATGCTGTTTCTTTCCGGTCCGGTTGCCGGGATCGAGCCATCGTCGTTTTGAATTCTGGCCCCTTGGAGCAAGCATTTCCGGACAAGTGCTTTATCGCCAAAGGTCTGAAATATGACTTTAGCCATGACCACGGCGTCAACAACCCAGAGTGCTTGCTCCCGGTAAGGACAGTCCTCTAAGTGATCTTGACTGTTGACACGTGTAGTGTAGCGTCCGATATCCCATATTCGTGTCAATAAGGAATCGCTGCACTTAAAAATGCCCTCTTGATTAAAAGGATAGCGAACAGATATAACTTGGAAATCCTCAACTTGAAGTGGAACAGGAGTTGCTTGGACTGAGATTTGCAAATAACGAAATGCTCTCCTTCCGAATGGGGATACACGATTAGACCCTTTCTTCAATCTAAAGGTATCGAGCAGTACCATCTCCAAAGACTCGCCATAATATAATTGCAGCACGCCTCCCTCCGGCGCAATTACATCAATTATCGGGTAGCCAACCTTTACCTCACCAAAATCAAATACTACTCCGGGTAATGATCCGGGTGCAGATGCATCCACATTCATGAAGCCGTTCATACCCTCCACAAGTTCCTCTGCCCCATTCACAATACCATAATTATGATCGGTTCTAAGAACGGATCTTGGCTTGATCAATTCCCGGGAGAGAAAAGGAATTTCACGTGGAATTAATCTAGGCCAGGTAGAGTTGGGGTCATTTGCGACCGCAACCACTTTCGCTTTTGTCCACGAGGTGTCATCAAAGTCTGTTTTTTCCCAACCGTCTTCTTTATCTACCAAGTAGATCTCCTTATACCCACCCCAAGAGTGCATTCTAGAGACATTCTGCACCCACCTGGGGGAACGTCGGCATTTCCAACTATCATCGGTGAATACACTTATCTGTCCCTCTTTAGTCAAAATGTCCAATTGGGCGATCAGCCCGCCCGGCCCTTGCCGTTGTTGGGTGACGATCTGGCTGTCTCCAAAATTGTAAGCCAGAATAGCTATGCTATTATCCCCTTGTTGTAAAACTCCTGAAACATCATAAGTATCAAAATACTTCCAAGCGTTATCTGATGGGGAAGGTCCTGATCCGATCAAGTTACCGTTAATGAAGACCTGATATTCTTGGTTAGCGGAAATCTTTAGTGTTGCCGATTGAAACCTTTGGTCGAGAGAAAATAGGCTACGAGCTTCAGCAAATACATTAGGCGTCTTATCTGGTAAATCGACCCATATCCAGCTAGCCTGCCAAATTTCATTCATATTATGTTTCATCCCCAATGGTATAATTTATGTATTATTTTTGGACTAAACGTAAAAACGTTTCCGAATTGTAGACTTAAACATATTGATGGTAAAAATAACCCCGCGCCTTAACGGAAGCAAGCTTTGTGTTGGATTTGCCCAAAGTGTATTCATTTCGTTGATAATAACAGGTCATTCCCCATGCCATGCAGGCAGTAGCATTACTTTTTTCACTGCGGTATAAAGTTAATTGATTTACAGCCTGATCAAATCCGCTATTAAGAAGTAGGGATAAACTTCCTTTCTTGGCAGCATTTTGGTAGCCTTCTTCATTATGCCAGATTGAGTTTCCACTTGCACATTATTAGTCTTCTTATCCTCGATTATGGTGATTGGAGTATGCCTGCTGGTGTTATGTCTAACAGTGCTTTCCAGATTTTTTCTTTTTCATTCTCGTATTTCAAACGTTCCTCTGTTGCTTCATTTCAGCTTGGCTTGCGGGATCGCATTCAAATATCCCATGTCGTTTTTGACATCAGGCTCCAAATAGCTTCCTTCGGTCCATTCATTCCATGCGTTATAGAAAAGACTTCTGCTTCGTCCGTCCTTCATCCAAAAACTGTTTGACGGCGCGCAGCGATATCTCGAGCTCTTCTGGCCTATTTCCTTCCAGTATTGGAGTGTACGGTTACCCAAGCAGATCATATGAGTTGGACTGGACCTTCCGCGGACTTGGATCCCATCCCATTGTTACATTGGGGAAATAGGGGAGATCGTATTGTTCAGCAAATGTCACGTAATCCGGCACATTGGCGTCGCGGTACTCCGAATAAGAAGTGAGCGTGCATTAGAGTAAGGATTTCTTGGCGCCCCTAACAATGACCTCATGTGGGCTAATCACGACTGGGTGGATATTCATCCCGAACAGCGAAGATAGCCTTTGCCGTACCAGACTTCATTTCACTTGTCTACATGATAATTCGCGAATAATATACAGATAACCCATAATCCGGTCGTTTCATATGCAATGTTTCGCCCTCTCTACATCCTATTGTAATGCTACGAATAGTTTATCAACTTTATCCTCGTGTATCCATTGCACCGTTTAAGATAAGCTCTCATAAAAAACTTAATAATGAAGTACAATAGGATGCGGAGGTGATCTTCTGCATGTCCTATTTTACCTTTTCGATCGCGCTTCGATGTCAAATGGGCAGGCGTCAGTAGTACAGGACTATTATCGCGTGCATTCCAATCCTTACTTTGAACTCATCATGGTGTCTGACTGCCCGATTTATATGGAAATTGGCGGGGAACGGCTAGTCTTAAACGCCGGGGAATGTCTGCTGCTCAAGCCGTGGGAGGAAAATTTCGGTTGGCAAAAATCGTCTGCCGTAGGACTCTTTTTTGGGTACAATTCCATGTTGAGCCGTCATTACGATATTATTCTTCATGGAACGAGTTGGTCTCCGAGCTTAAAATACTCCATGATTAGCCCGAGCAATGCGAACCTCAAGCGATAGCGACGGAGAGAGTTTAATCGTTCCGCGACGTTTTGCGCCTGTCAGTCGTTTTAATATACTTCAAACTTTCGAACAGTTGATACGGGTACACGAGAACCAAAAGGGTATTTTTCATTTCATTTGTCGATCCTGTTCTCGCAGCTTATGCTAAGAATCGCGGAGAACGCCTTGGATCAACTCAATCCGAAATCGGTTTTCCCGTCATCCTTTATCACCTACCGTAAGCTGCTGACTTTACTGCACGAAATCTATCCGACGGAGTGTACCACAGGCTTCATTGAACAGCAGCTTGAACGCAAATATGAATATTTATGCCAAGTTTTCAGCAAATACGCCGGCTCAACCATCCGGAATTTATCCAGCAACTGCGGATTCAGTGCGCCAAACATCTGCTGTGGAAAACCAGGGGGATTGCGACTACTCGCCCCGCTTACGGCAGCTCTTATCGTTAGCGAAACAACCGGCTGAAGTAATGAAGATTGTCATAGCCCGTTCTCGACCTGGTAGCCTTCAAGCAGCGTTCATCAAGTTTGCCAAGCAGCTCCTTCGGCGCCCGGATCATGGCGTGAGACAGGAACGCAGTGTCGACAACAGGCTGATAACCTTGCGTAAAATTCATAAAGTCCGGCGACGATTGATCAGTAGTGGCATCAATAGCTTCTCTCGACAAACGCGCCAACTCGCTGTGGCATTCCTCTTCATCACCAGATAATCTTGTCAGCTCCAGTCAAGGCCGCCATTCCAGCCAGCAACCGTCCGAGCGCCTCCAGGTGTGTGTACTCGCCTCGATCGTCCGTTTTGCTTTGAACGGGCATCCTCTCCTTCAACTTGCATTCGGCTAACGTCTCCAGCACCGGCTTGCCAATCCGCAGCATCCACTCCAGCCATTACTCTCGATTCGTTGTTGTATGATCCGTGCGTATTACCTCCAACCGATTTTACCAATACCCGGTTTATTTGAGAGAGAAGAACGGGTCATATGCTTCCTTACTGGTTACTTGTCTAATTTCCAATTAGGGCATTAGCATCTCTGAGCAAGTAGTTCGCCGCTTCCGCCTTAATGTGCTTACCGCTCTGCGCTTCTACTTCGTTCTTGAATGCTATGAGGCTCCCTTGATCCAGCTTCATTTTCAAGCTGTCTGCTATGCCGCCGTTATCGATCAGGACGCTGCCTTCAAATCGCGCGACCAGTTCCTTCAAGGCGTCGATACTTGTGAAGGTTTTGAATGAAACCGTCTTGACGCTTGCGTTGCCTGCCACATCAACTGCAGTTACCGTAAACGTATGCCTGCCGAGCGACAGCGTATAGAGCGGGATCGTCGTGCCGGCTTGGAACTCGTACGTATCCAGTGTGACGGTTGTCTTGCTGCTGACGATACCGGATAGGTTATCGCCGAGACTGAAGAAAGGCGCGATATCTCCGGCGTTGCTTAGCGAGCTGTTATCCGCCAATCCGCTCACGGCAATGGACGGCGCTATCGCATCCAGATTGAAGCTAACCGTTTTTGCTATCTCCACGTTCCCAGCCTTGTCCGTTGAGCGATAGCTCACTATAAACTTACCGTCTTGATTAAACTTGACAGGGTTCGTATATGGTTGCCACGTCGTACCGCCATCCAAACTGTACTCCGTTTTCGCCCCCCCGGACGAATCGTCGGTTGCCGTGAGCGAGACCGTAACGGGATGGACGTACCAGCCGTTCGAGCCGTCCGGTTGCTTCGGGGTCAAAGCGGCCGCCGTTGTTGGCGGAGTCAGATCGGGACGCAAAACCGACTGAATGGCATCGAGCCTGCTTGTATCCGGCTTACCGTCAGCTCCAAGAGTGGGTATGATCCATCCCCCTTCATCATTCTCATTCCAGGCATACATTAGAACCGCATTCGGAAAGCTTGACAAACGATGGCTGTCATTCCAGTCCAATGCGTTTTTAAGATTTTCCGCGATTTCTTGTGGGGTTGCGGTTTGAGCCCATTGATTTTCCCCATATGAGGTCCATACCGGCGTATCGATACGCGGCCTAGGATCCCAGCCGGTAGTTACCGTCGGGATCACCTGCGCTCCATAATCCGCAAGCAAATTCCAGTTCGTTTGGTCATTTTGGATAAGAGTTGAATATGGTGAACCATTGGCTCCAAAATTTGTATACTGGCTTAGCGCATCGCCTTGCATCTGACGCATAATTTTGGCATTGGTCCCCATAATCACAATATAGGGCTCTGCAGTGCCTTGTTTACGAGCCTCCGACCGCAACTCATCAACATATCGTTTGTTAGTATTCCAAACATACACGAGAGGCCTATCGTTCAGAACTTTCTGGTAATTGGACGTCTTAAACTGAGACACAAGCCACGGGTAATTTTCAAATGCGTAGCCGGACGCTCCGAGAATAGCCGTCCATTTTACATCATTCTTATAGGCACTGGATAAGTATAGATCCCTTGCCGTTGGAGATTCGTACATGACGAATGCCCAGTAGTCAATACCTGCTTTTTTGGCATACTGGATCTCCTGATCCATAATTTCCTGCGTATACTGGGGAATATAAGCTTGATTCGTACCCGTGACAGAAGCATACCAAGGCAGACGGAAATGATATTTTTCAGGTGAAAGCGTCTTTTGTGTTTGGGATCCAATGTCCGAAGGATTGTCTGTACCTCCCCACATATCCCACCGAATTGCCCCTACAGCAGTCTTGCTTTGTCTCTGATCAATCGTTTGGGGAATTGGATCAGGTACAACGTTATTGTCGACAAATTGTCCGCCTGTGCTATAGACCTCGAGTTCCACAATTCGTGCTACATTCTCTCCGCCGTTCTGGCCATGCTGCTGAATATTACCTTCCGTCACATATACACGAAGTTTCGAAGCTGTGACAGGATTGAATGAATGTGATTTGCGTTCTGCATTATTACCGGTTACTGTCGGAAAGGCTTCGATCCACTGACTACCGTCCCAATATTGAATCGTATACTCACGTTGCTCATAGCTTGAGGGCGTATAAAATTCTACCCTCTGGAAAGTAGTCATAGTTCCCAGATCAATTTCTACCCACTGAGGTCCGTTGGATACATCCGCCGCCCAGTGCTTCCAGCCCGATGTCACTTTGTTGCCGTCATTTATGTAGGACGCATTGTATCCCGTCTGTACACTAGAAGCAATTACGCTCTTGCCTAATGCTAAATTAGGGTCGAGATAAACACCAATCTCCACCAATCGTGCTATGTTATCCGAATCACCTTTGGTCACACTCACGCGAATTTTAGAAGAGATTAACGGTTCAAAGACATAAGTGTTATGATCGGCAGCATTCCCCGTCACTCCTGGGAATATGTTAAGCCATCCAGTTGATGTCCAGTATTGTATTTGATAATCTTGCAGCTCTTTGCCGTGGCTCGTATAAAACTCAATACGATTAAATTTCACACTGTTTTGTAAATCAACGGTAACCCATTGTGAGCTTTGCGAAACGTCCGCTGCCCATTCATGTCCATTTATATTGCTTATGTCACCATCTGTTAGATAAGAGGTACTAAACGAACTGTCTAATGTATTTGAAGCGGTTACTCCCTTATTTGCAGCAAGATTGACACTTGAGTCCCCAAGATAAGGAGGTAACGGTGTCGCGCGATCTGTATTTACCAAACTGAAATCGTCAACGTATATATCTGATAGACAATCTTTCCCCCCTGTCCCGGTCTGTACATACATCTGTGCAGAACTTAATAATCCGACCCAAGAGAGATTCAGGCTCCCCTCTAATTTAGTATAATTCTGGTCGTTGATAGCAATCCGACTCGTACTAACATAATGATCCGAACCGTCGTTATATTTGATAACAACCATTGGGCTGCAAGAACCGCTTGCTAATGGCGTTGCAAGCTTAGCATACGCACTTAACTTGTAATTCCCAGGTCCATAGCTATTTAATACATCGCCGACATTTTGATATGCTGTACCCCAGTCCTGACTTCGGTTCGAAATCTTTAGAGCAGATGCTCCTGAATTCGCATTTAAACTATCAACCGTCAATGTCGCAAACTGCCCATTCCAACTTGACACCCCACTTTCAAAGCCTGTATTGACTACTAGTTCAGGAGATTGATTAATTGGAGTTGAGCGATCAGTATTTACAAGGCTGAAATCATCAACATATAAATCTGAAAGACATTCTTTTCCACCTGCTCCGGTTTGAACATACATCTGTGCAGACTTCAACGTTCCACTCCAAGAGAGATTCAAGCTCCCCTCCAATTTGACAAAGTTCTGATCGTTTATGGCTACACGGCTCGTACTGGCATAGTGATCCGCCCCATCGTTATATTTGATTACAATCATCGGGCTACATGAACCACTTGCTAGCGGTGCTGCGAGTTTCACATAAGCGCTTAGTTTGTAGTTCCCAGCCCCGTAGCTTCTTAGCCCCTCACCCACATTTTGCATGGCTGTACTCCAATCCTGGCTTCTGTTCGAAATTTTCAATGCAGAATCGCCAGAATTAAAATTTGAAGTGTCAATTGTTAATGTCGCCAATTGCCCACTCCAACTTGCAATGCCGTTCTCAAATCCCCGGTTCACAATCAATTCAGGTGATTGTGTTGCAGCTGATGCCATCAATCCGTTGGTCGTGTATAAAATATTAACCAACACAAAAAGTAAAACTACTATTTTTTTTAACATTTTCATAGCTTCCTCCTTATTTTTGATGTTGGTTTTCTCCTTCAGGAAATCCAGAACTCCCCAGACTCAGGCATGCCCTCTTTTTAATGTTTCTTCACATTACCCCCTAAACGTTAGAAATCGCTTACATTCATAATCATAAAATATTTTGAAGTTACTACAATTGTTGCAGTTTACTTCATATATGCTAGATTCGACTTTTTTAAAAAATTATTCAGAAAAAACATTATCCCTAAAACTAAGTTCGAACTCATGTAATAATTCAACTTGTTAGAGACAAGAGAACGCTTATTCACATAAATGGCGAATAAGCGTGATTCTGGTAGTCAGAAAGTCTGCATGAAAAGTACTTGTTACCCTTTTTCAGATCCCACCACTAACCCCTTTAGCATGTCTCCGCTGCGTGAAGACAAACAGGACAAGCAGAGGAATCATCGCTAGCAAGTGCAAAAACGGGACCATAATTGTGCCAGCCGTGTACAGAAAAATCGGGAATTGTACACGTGTTACGAGATGCAAGGATGCCGGCCGTAAATAAAAGAAACACGAAACGAAACAATCTGCCGTGACGAGCAAGCGTGTACCCAGCCATGGAAGCCAACAGGATCGTCATTCCAAGGTTACCGACTGTAACAAATCAGAATTAGCCAAGCTGATGAAAAATTTTGCATTGACTGCTTTACTGTAATAGTCGAGATACAAACAATCTGGAAACACCAGAGGCTTGTAAAAAATGCCTGGAGGCTTGACCGACATTTGTAATAAATAGTGAATTGGAAATAGAACAAGAGTCCCACAAGAATAAGAATAGTTTCGGTTAATAGAGGCTTGTTTGCGTTCTAAGGGATGACTCCCCGTCAGTACCGATTGAAATATGGATGAAAAAAGAATCGGCAGGCAGGAGGCCATCCTTTACTTGCACTAGCATTCATTAATGGTATATCAGTTAATTAAAACCAAGGCAACTCCACTGAACTGTTACTTAGCCGCAGTAGAGCTTCGTAAAAAAAGTAATCGCCGTAGATCAACGGCTGATCGGTTCCGTATCCGTATTCTCCGGTGGCTTCCTCCCGGCTTCCCTTGAAGTATGACGGTCCGACGCAGCCGTGCAAGAGGAAAGCATTCGGCTCCAGCGAATCGGGGGCGAGGTGCGCGTCGATTAATCGGCTTACAGTTGCCCTTGCTAGTTGCAGCAGATCGCTTCGCTCCGGCAGCCAGTTGAAGAGTTCCAATAATCCGCAGGCAGCGATAGCCATCGCTGATGTATCAATCGGTAGTCGTTCCGTTCGCGGTGCGGCGAAATCCCAAGGCGCGTCGCCGTCCGGCAACAGGGAACGCTTCCAATATTCCGCACAGCGTAGTGCCGTTGCAAGCATCTTCTCGTCTGATGAATGGCGGTAATCCAAGGCAAATCCGTACAATGCCCATGCCTGTCCACGGCTCCAGCAAGAATCGTCCGCATAGCCTTGTGCGGTTTTTCCTCCCTTCGGATCTCCCGTGGCAGGATCAAATTGAAAGGTGTGATAAGTCGATCCATCCTTCCGGACGATATTTCGCATAAGCGTATTGGCATGACGGGAGGCGAACTCAGCGTACCGCGCCTCTCCCGTATGACGGGAAGCCCAATACAGAAGTGGGAGATTCATCAGACTGTCAATAATTGCTTTCCCCTTCTTAAGCTCTCGAAATTCCGGCGTGTCGTGCTCCCAATCGTTCCAAGCCCGGATAAACGCTCCACGTTCCTGAAACCGGGCCGCAAGAGCATCCGCCGCCCGCAGGCCGATTTTCCCCGATACCGACGACCCCGTCAACCGGAAATGAAACACTGCCGTCAAATGAAAAATAAAGCCTACGTCATGATCAAGTCCAAGATAGCCATTTCTCGCATTGACCACTGGATCGTTCGCTACCCTCTCTTCTAAAAATGGAACGTACTTTTCAAACTCCTGCATGTAAAAATCCTCTTTCTTGCAGACATTTGCAAGAAGAAGCAAACCAGGCCAGAATCCGTCGGTCCAGTGCCCGCCCGTCTGGCATTCGTAGCACCCCTCCCTATTCGCAACCGCATTAGGGATGCAGCCGGCATATTTGCTGCAATTGTTCTTGATTCGTTCGCTTAGCGAGTTTATTAGGTTTTGTTCATTTCTCATTCGATTTCCTCCTTTTTTATGGCAATACAGTATATGGCTGAATCCCTTTAACTACTCTTCTCTCAACCCGTGCAAATCCATGCTGAGCGTGCGCCGGGATGGACAAAAGCTCCGTTCTAATGGATGCGATATCGCGTCGAGCCAATCAGACAAAGCAGGCATCTGCCATTTCCTAGGTAATGAAACTCAGCCGTGAACAGCTTAAACGTTCATTTCTTTTTCCAAGCCGTTAATCCATACCTCTCTTGTTTCTTTGAATACCATTTAATTGCGATTCTACGAGCAAGCTAATAAATAGATACCAATAGTCGATACTCCCTGGGCGGCAGACCCTCTCGCTTGCGAAACAACCTGTTGAAGTAAAGCAAGGCGCGTCCCGCCCCTCAGATTTCTACACTTTCACTTTTCAAGGGCTCTTCCTACAACGATTTAGCCAATTGCATGGCTACCGTTTCCCCATGCCGGGAACGATATAAACGTTGTGACGTTCCGGCGCACATCATGATAATCTGCCATTGCCAGTCTTCACGGTTCATACGTAAATCGACTTATCGGCCGGGAGGTTGACGCCCGACCACGCCTTCTTGGACGTCCAATCGGCCTCGCCCATCCAGAACGGATCGTTCGCCTGCAGACCGAGTGGCAGAAACACCGTGCAGCATAGGTACAGGCTGCCGGTTGAAATGTATACTTCACCGAGGTCCGGCTGATGGCCGCAAAGACCGATCGTCAGCCAGCCATTCGCGTCAAACGTACCCGGCTGCTCCATTGTCCGGCGGATGACGGCACTGAGCGCCCCGCGCACCTGCGCCGGCTCGACGCCGAATGGCAAATCGCGGCGCAGCGCCATCTGCGCCAGGTGCTGGAACGCTCCGAACCGGTACACGATGGACCGGCCGATCGGCGGGAACGTTCCCTCCGGCGAAATGAGCCGCTCCTGCACCTCGGCAAATCGGACAGCCCGATTACGTAGCGGCTCGGCGAGGCTGGCCCAATCCGACTCCTCCCCGCTTACAGCCTCCACGATATCCAACATCATCGGCTGAATGACGAAGCTGTTATAATAATCCCAGTGGAAATCTGGTCCGTCGCCGTAAACGCCGTCACCCTTGTACCACTGCTGATGCTGCTTGAGAGCATAATCGATCCGCATACGATCCCAATCCGGTTCGCCCAACTGGCGCAGCGCCGTTTCGATCATGGCGGAGAACAACAGCCAGTTGCATGCAGCGGGCTTTCGAGTACGCGTCGCTTTTAGCGAGGCGACAAGCTGTCTGCGTACACGGGGCTCCAGCTTCTCCCCGAGCTCGATCGGTGCCCTCAGCACGGCATGTGCCAAAAAAGCCGCGTCGACAAGCGGCTGAAGCCCCACCGAAAAATTGCAAGCGTCCGGCGAAGCAGGGTCCGTCCCCGCATCGATAGCGGTTCGAGCCATATCGGCGAAGCGTTCCCGAAGACGTCCTTCTTCCCCGTCCCTCGGACCAGATTCCAGCCACGAAGCGAGGCCAGCCAATGTCCGGCCAAGCGCCTCTAAATTCATATAAGGCAGCCGATCCGGCTCCCCATGCCGGGAAAGAAGAGTTTCGTCCCTTTTCACCGCGACCGGCATAGTCGCTTTCAGTTGCCGCTCGGATAGCGCCTTTAAGACGGGACCGGCGATGCGTTCCATTGTTTGAAGCCAGTACAACCTGTCATTGCTTGATAGTGTCATTTATCTTGAACCCCTTTCGAATTGTAATCGTTCGCAAATCAAAATAGAAACCTTTCTGATTATGCAGCAAAACGCTTGCTACGACCTTCCATTGAACCGCTTACCACAGATACAAATCGTTACATTTGGGTTCAGTGGCGGGTCATGGTTGAGTACTTTCAATCGATGTATCTAGTACCCCATTCCCTTACTCACTTAAACACCTTTTTCAAAGCTTCCAAATAGCCGTATCCGTACAGGTTGTCTGGTTGCAGATAACTTGTCTCTGTCCATTCGTTCCAGCTGTTCACCGTAATAAGAGGCGGCTGGGCCGGATGGGCATCCACATACTCCTTAGCTTTTTCAAAGGCTGCTTGCACTTTCTCAGGCGTATTGTTCTTTACAATCCCTGGTCTAAATTCCTTATATCTTGGATTGTTATCCCAGCCTACGGAGACATGGGGAAAGTAGGGGATAGAATAAGTCTGTTCTATTCGAGTCCATTCTTTTACCACGTCGGTCATAATTTCTTCGTAGTCCCTGTCGATATCGGTAAAGTGAACATACTGATAATGTGACATACTATCAAAGCCTAGAAGTTGAACCAATTCGTTGGAGGTAACCGTTATTCCGTCATCTACGCCGCTTAAATTATAGTTCATTTCTCCCCACATGGTCATCTGCAGGTGAAGTCCTGGCAATCCAGCTCTCACTACTTCTGCTCTGAACCATTCGAATGCATCTTTTGTAGCAGCAGCCCCCCCTAAGCCTTTCATCAGACTGGCAAGGTCGTAGATCATGAATACGGGTTTCCCGTCGATGGTGTAATACGAAGGATGATGAAAGTATTTTTCAATCAGTCTTTTCGCCAATTTTTCAAATTCGTTACGGTCTACTGCAGCATCCCAAATCAGGGCATCCTTTATATGGGAAAGACGAATATCCCACGTGTAGTTCACATTATGGTTAGCCCACATCAGATAAAACTTTACTCTGTCATTATTTTTTGCTTTCAGATAACCGTCATTCAGGCAGTTTTCAAGAAAAGGATGTTTATCATACCAGTACCAGTCATAAATAAATACATTTACGCCATGATCTGCCGCAGCATTAATCTGCATTTCCATGACATACGGGTCTGCTTCATTGACATACCCCCATAAAGGCTTTCTCGGCCAATTGTGACCTTCAAACTTTGCAACCGAATTTTTGACGGATTGCCATTCTCCAATTCCCTCCGGCCAAAACATCCTTGATCTTTTGTCCTCACCTGTATAGGCAGGCCAAATATAAGCGGCAACATCATATTTTTTAGTCATCCACAATCGCTCCTTTTTAGATGCATATATTAAATTGATAAGTCTCAGGGAATATTTAGGATCAATGTAGCTCTTAAGATGAGATTATCCACCAGTAAAACTCATCTTGTGTAATCCCTAAATATTTTCTTTTCCTTATATATTCCTAGTTCCCGAACACATTGCGGATCGTTTCCAAATATCCATACCATTGTTGATAACCGTCTCCAAAAAACTGCCTTCGGTCCATTCGTTCCACTCATTATTGTTATAGATTTCGTTTCATTCCTTCCTTCCTCCAAAAATTGCTTGACGGCGCGAAGCGTCTTCTCAAACTCCTTTGGCGTATTCCCTTCTAGAATTTCTGAGTACGGATACCCGAGCAGATCATAGGCACTGGATTAAACTGTCCGCGGACTCGGATCCCACCCCATCGTCACATTGAGAAAATAGCTATGTCACTCCTCCAGAAAATTCTTTTTTGAGACTCTATGCAAAAGTATAGCAACCTTAGCAAAGCGATTACATTGCACCGTTTAAGATTAATTCTCCTAATAAAATGAATATAGAAGTACAATAGGATCTGGAGGTGATGCACGATGTCATATTTTACTTTTTTGGGCGCTTCGCTCTTTGAAGTCAAGTATGCGGGCGCGGTCCGGATTTTTATCGCCCACATTCCAATCCTTTTAAAGAACTAATCATGGTGACGGACAGCCCGATTCATATGGAAACCGGCGGGTAACCCCTGATTTTAAACGCAGGGGAATGTTTGCTGCTTAAACCGTGGAGGAACATGCCGGTTGGTATAAATCGTCTGAAATTGAACGGCTTTGGGGGGTCCAATTCCATGCCGAGCCCACTTTTCGACATTATTCTACATGGAACGAATTCGTCTCCGAACTAAAAACACTCCATGTTTATCCCGAGCAATTACCAACCACAGTCGCTTGCGAGGGAAAGGTCTTGATCGTCCCGCGGCGCTTTGCGCCTGTGCAACGTTTCGATTTGCTTCAAAATTTCGAACAGCCGAACCAGCTCAATTCCCAATCCGTTATTCCACCATCGTTTATTACATATCGCAAACTGCTATCCTTGCTGCATGAAACTACACGACAGAGTGTATTACCGGCTTTATTGAAGCTCACCTTGAACGCAAATAAAATATATAGGTCAAATATTCAGCAAATACGCAGGCTTAACTATCCGGAATTATATCCAGCAGTTGCGAATTCAAAGCGCAAAGTACCTGCTGCTGGAGAGCCTGCCGGATATCCGAAATATTGCGGAACAGGTCGGATACGACGATCCGCTGTATTTCAGCAAAATATTCAAAAAATTCGAGGGTATATCACCTACCTAGTATCGGATGCGATAGGAAGCAATAAGTACTCTAAACTCCCTTTTTACCAGTTGCTCCATGGGTTGAAGTTCAAAGAAAACATGACAATCAACTCCATAGTAGAAATTCTTCCGGTCACGAATATCACAAAAATCCTCATTTTTCGGATGCTGTCCATGAGATATTACATGGCGCTAATCCTAATAGATGGTGAGAGTCAGGGAATTTCCTTGGGCCTGGCCAAATGGAAGTACCGTGGAATTGAAGAGCCTCAGGCTGAATCGGTTATTCGATGGCCCCGAGAAGGTTTCACAGAAATGCTGACCGTGAATACGGCTCTTTTACTTAAAAGTCTCTTGCTTACAATAACAGTAGGACGATATTCTAGACTGAATCCGGAGAGGGGTTATATCGTAGAACTCATCGAAGATCACCCATTCTCTCCTTTTCCTCAAACATTAATAACAGAACTGCATTCGTTGGCTGCGCTTTCTATTCGTAACGATCGCCTAAGTTGCTCCATCCGCCTACTTTGCTATTCTGACCTATCATCAGGAGATACTCCCCACCACATTAGCGTTAAGCATAACCAAATCCCGTGAAGAAATTTCTTTCCCCGCCCATGACGGCGCTCAGATATAGCCCTCCCAAACTGACTATGCGAAAGCGGTCTCGAAAATAGTCAAGACCTGTGCGGATTGCTTCCACGCTTCCGAAATTTTTCACCAGCAGCACCAGCTGGTAAAAGGAAACGTACAAACCTTCTTCATTCATTCAATAGCATGGATGACCAAAATATTCAATATTCAGCAGGTACGCGGCACAACCATCCGGAATTATACCCAGTAGCTACGGTTTCATCGTTCCAAACATTTGCTCTTGCTAAAAAATCAGCACAACATTTAGTTATCCGGCGTTCTTCAGCTAGCAGATAGTATTTAAATAAGATAACTCTTTCTCAGCTTCTACTTTAAGTTACTCCTGTCACCAGAAAAGTGTAGAAACCTGATCCGATCTCGAGCAACAAGGCCCCGTCTATTTCAGTAACTGCCAAGATACCCAACTCACCATTTACCACTTGTTTTCCATTCAACACTGTCGTTTCAAGGTTTGCACCGCGTAGTATAGCTTTTGCTGTTGTATTTACCGGTACTTGGAAAAGATAAGTGACGGTGCCGTTCTCCTCTTTATGCCATTCACTACGAATAGTTCCATAAACAGATTCATAAGTAGCCCTCGCGTAATTCATATTCGAATCTGGGCGGGGATGGAATAAAATTCGTTTGTACCCTGGCTCTGAGAAATCCTGATCAAGCCCAGCCACCGTGCGATAAAGCCAGTCACCGACTGCACCATAAGCATAATGGTTATAAGAATTCATATCGTCGTTCCAGAAAGAACCATCAGGCTTAATCCCATCCCAGTGCTCCCAGATTGTTGTAGCACCTTGCCGGACTGAATACAGCCAAGATGGATATTCCTCCTGTTGTAAGAGCTTAACGGCGAGATCATGGTAACCAGTCTCTGTCAAGACTTGACACAAATATGGTGTGCCAACAAACCCTGTCGTCAAATGATTTCCCTCCTCCACTACATATTCAGCTAGTGTCCGTGCCAATCGCTCTCGTACAGATCCGTCTACAAGATTAAATATAAGCGGCAGCACATGTCCTGTTTGAGTATGAGCAGCTAGCCGCCCCCTTGGGGTAATGAACTCCCTCGAAAACGCACTGACAATCTGCTCATACAAATTACCATACGACACAACATCTTCTGTCCGTCCTAGTATTTCTGCTGTTTTTACAAATAGTTTCGTCGAATAAGCATAAAAGCAGGTAGCAATTAAATCATTAGGTGTAGCCCCGAAATAGCTTCCTTCCTTCGCGTCAAGGCCCAGCCAATCTCCAAAGTGAAAGCCAGTATTCCATAGGTGCTCATCCAAACCTTGCCGGCGGATGTAATCAACCCAACTTCTCATACTTTCATACTGCTCCTCCAATACGCGTTTATCGGCATAAACCATATAGATAACCCACGGGCAAATAACTGCCGCATCTCCCCAAGCTGCAGATGCGAAAGATTCGTCATTGAGAACGTTCGGAACAACAAAAGGTACAGCACCATCCTCACGCTGGTCCACTTTGAGATCATGAAGCCATTTCCTAAAGAAAAGGGCAACATCATAGTTAAACGCTGCCGTTCTGATAAATACATGTGCGTCCCCGGTCCATCCAAGCCTTTCATCGCGCTGTGGACAATCCGTCGGTACATCGAGGAAATTACCACGCTGTCCCCATACGATATTGCTCTGTAATTGGTTAACTAATGGGTGTGAACATTCAAATTCACCTGATGGCAACATATCCGAATGTATGACATGCCCGGTGAAACTATCGAGGGTAAATGGCACCGTTTCCGGCCATCCGGTAACTCGGACATATCGAAATCCCTGAAAAGTGAAACTTGGCTCCCAGATTTCCCCGCCACCTCGGCAGACATACTCAACAGTCTGCTTCGCATTTCGAAGGTTGCCGATATAAAAGTTCCCTTTCGCATCTAGTACCTCTGCGTGCTCCAACTTCAGTGAAGTACCTCTCGGTAGGTCAAGGTTCAACTGCACCCGCCCAACCATATTTTGGCCCATATCGATTACCTTGTCCCCATCTGGAGTTGCAATAACCGAGCTTGGCTCAAGTTTCTGAATGATTCTAACCGGTTCATTCTCCTGCATTATCAAGCCGCTCTTTGAAAAAGGAAGCACTTCTACCGTCGACCAGTCCTCGGCCGCATAGTCACTGCAACTCCAACCGAGCTTTTCCAATCGGGCATCATATCTTTCACCATGGTATATTTCAGACATTAGCACTGGCCCAGTTGACGCTCGCCAGGAAGAGTCTGTCACGATCAATGCTTTTGTACCGTTCTCATATACAATATGAATCTGGCAGATCAGAGCTCTTCGGTTACCGTAATGGTGATGTTTGTTCTCCCACGCTAAATATCCCATGTACCATCCATTAGCCAAAGAGGCCCCGAGAACGTTCACTCCGCCTACGGTCAATTCCTCTGTTATATCGTAAGACTGAACTTGCAATCGGTACTTGTAGCTGGTCCAACCTGGCGTATATACCATATCACCGACTCGTTTTCCGTTTAGTTCAAGCTCATACAAGCCTAGACTTGTGGCATAAATAGTCGCCTGCTTAATCGCGGCTTCAACCTGAAACTCCTTGCGCAGTAAGAAAATCTCCTCGGCATCAGATCTTATTGATACTCCATTCGGTGTAATCCATTCTGCCTCCCAATCTGTAATATTAAGCAAGCCGGTCTGAAAATGCGCGATATCGCTCCAATCCGTTAGGCGCCCATAATTATCCCATGCTCGGACACGATAATAGTAATGCCGGTCGGATTGAAGCTGGGCACCATCGTATTCCACTAGAATTGATTGACTAGACTGGGTCTGACCCGTATCCCAAAGCCATGGTCCATTACTCAGTGTATCTGGCGAATCCGCCAATTGAATATGATATGCCGTCTGAAGGACATGAGGCCGGTCAGATTGTAACTTCCAGCTAAAGCGTGGCCTCTCTGTACCTAACCCAATAGGATTATCCTGATATTCACAGCGTAAATGTACCATTTTAAAATCAGTATTCATTTCCTTAGAACCCCCTTGGCTAAAAAAATTACCTCTAAGAACTTCTAGCTTACTCGTAATGTACCCACATATCACTAGTTTTCTTTTATTCAAAGTAACTCTATTAGAATTTACAACTACCAACTTTTTTACCTGTGGAGAGCAATTCTGAATTCCTTCAGACGAGTTCCCAGTAAAAATCGGTGTAAAGGGAGATCATTGATGTACATAACGTCAATCTAGAACTTCCTCCAAAGCCCCTTCATGGGTCCTCTGGTGACAAATAAAAGAAGAGAAACAGGAAGACTCATATAATAACCCAAATATAGTAGATCACGCTTATTCATCATATAGACAAATAAGCGTGATTACATTGATTGAAAGTCAGCTGCTTGTGTAATCTTGCTAGCCTTTTACGGACCCCACTACTAACCCTTTTAGCATATATCGCTGCGTGAAGACAAACAGGACAAGCAATGGAATCATGGCTAGAACGCAAAGTGCAAATACAGGGCCTAAATTAACTGATTGCTGGTTGTACATAAACTGAACGATCATTGGCATTAATGTCATTTTCTCTGGTGAGTTTAGAAAAATAAGCGGTGTCACAAAGTCGTTCCATATACCGAATACATTCGTAAGAATGAATGTGCCTGTCGCCGGTAGTAACAAAGGAAAGATGATCGTCCAGTACATTCTGAAGGAACCGCATCCATCCATGCTTGAAGATTCCTCTAACTCTCGCGGAATTGATTTCGTGAACGCTGAGTATAAAAACGTAGCCAAAGGAATGTGCCCAGCCGTGTATAGTATAACAAGAATGGTGCGAGTATTTCCGAGATGTAAGGAATTCACTAATTTAAACAAGGGAATAAGTGATCCGACGGTAGGGATAATCATGCCCGTCATGAACAAAAGGAACACGAAGCGGAATAATCTCCCATTCCGCCGGGCAAGTGTGTATCCTGCCATGGAAGCTAAAAGGATGGTCAAGCCAAGTCCGCCGACCGTAACAAATGCTGAATTAGCTAAGCTGCGAAAAAATTCAACATTAAGCGCTTGACTGTAGTAGTCGAGATATAAACGATCCGGCAACACCAAGGGCTTGTAAAAAATACCCGGTTGCTTGACAGACATTAGGAGTAGATAGAGAACCGGAAATAAGAATAGGATTCCTACAATGATTAGTACAAATTCGGTAAATAAGGATGCCTGTTTGCGTTCCATCAGAGTTCCACCTCACGTTTTCGGGTAATCGATAACTGAACGAGAGCGACAATCATGATGGCAACTGCAAGCACAATACCGCCTGCTGTGGCGTATCCAAAATTATTTTCCTTAAAAGCGGCATTATAGACAGCAAGGAAAAGTGTATAGGAAGAAGTTCCTGGACCGCCATTTGTCAAAATGTACGGTAAATCGAACAACTTCAACGCTCCAACAACCGTGAGGAACATTACAATCGTCACCGTAGGCATCAGCATTGGTAGCGTAATATTCCAAAATAAAGTAATGCCTCTTGCACCGTCAAGTTCTGCAGCCTCGTACATATCCATTGGAATCGATTGTAAACCTGCTAAATAGATGATTGCGCAGAACCCTATTGACTGCCATTGCGTAAGTAGGATAATTGTCGGAAAAGATGTCTTGATCGTACCAAGCCAATCTACAGCCCAGGTTTCGAGTCCAATACGATTTAAAATTTCGTTAAAGAAACCATCTTGCTGTAATAATTGTCCCCACACAACGGAGGAAACGACAAGGCTAATAATGACAGGGAGATAAATCGCTGTGCGTATAAATGCACCCGTCCGGAATTTCTTATTGATCAGCACCGCAACTAGCAATGCAAGAGGGTTCTGTACAAGGACTCCAAAGATGGCCATCTTAAGTGAATTTTCCAAACCATTCGTCATGTGTGGATCACTAAACAGGTTTATATAATTGGTCAAACCGATGAATTCCGGGCTGCCGCTTCCATTCCAAAGTGTAAACGAATAATAGATGCTCTGAAGGAACGGATAAAAGAAAAAGAGTAGGAATACGGCCAGCGCCGGTACTAGAAACAGTACGCCTGTCCAGTATTGCCTGCGTTCGAAATTCATGGTAGCGGCTCCTTTCTATAGATGAAACGCGTCCAGCCTAGAATGCCAGGATGCGAATTACCGTCAATCTATTATTCAGGCAGTAATACGGTCGCTTTATCTCTATCCAATGCATCCTTCGCAGGCTTTAAATCAGAAGCATTGAATGGTGCGCCGGATACGACCTTTGTTGTCAGATCGGCCAATGCGCTCATCGCACTTGCGGGAATAAAATCATCCACTCTGTAAGGGTAAGAGGATTTATCAACATAACTTTTCATTTCGTCCATTGCCGGATCGTCGAACTTAACTTGAATATCCTTGATGTAAGACAGTGAACCTTCACCAGCAAGCCATGGTGCCAGAATGTCTTGCGTTGTAATCAAATTGATTAACGCTTTAGATTCTTCAACAAGCTTTGTCTTAGAGTTGATTGCAAGACTTGCATTGGTACCAAGTGGAATAGCGCTTTTCCCTTTTTCATCCATAAGTGGGAAATATCCAATCTTGAACGATTTGAAGCCTCCCTTTTTAATATTATCCTTGTTTGTCCCTGGCATCCATGGCCCCTGAATAATCATCGCTGCGTCGCCGGATGCAAATAATTGTCCTGATGCAGGCCAGTCGATGCTAAGAGCGTTCTTATTGAAATATCCCGATTCTTTGAATTTCTGAACATTTTTATATACTGTTTGAAATGCTGGGTCGTCCAATTTAATTTCACCATTATATAACTTCTTGCCAAATTGAGGGTCGTTAGCGAAACCGTATGATTCTAGCCACAATGACAAGAACATGGTTACTGTCCAATTATCTTTGAATCCGAGGGCAATTGGTGTTTTACCTGCCGCTTTCAACTTCTCACAAACATCAATAAATTCCTGGAGCGTAGTCGGTGCCTTCAATCCGAGTTCATTAAACAGGTCCGCATTGTACCATACACCCCCATTTGGGGTACTTCCCAGTGGAGCACCGTATAATTTTCCGTCATAGTATACTGCCGGATTCTTTTTTCCGACGTCAGTCAAGCGGTTTACCCAAGGCTCATTGGAAACATCCATAAAATTCCCGGCCTTAAACCAATCTTTCTTTTGAAAAAAAACAACATCCGGAGCAGAGTCGGATGCGAACTGTGCTTTCAACTTGTCAAAGTAAGATGAGCCAAGGGTAGTGTCCCATTGAATTTTTGCATTTGGATAGAGTTTTTTGTAACCCTCTTCGATCGACTTTTTAAATTCCTGTTGGTAAGGACGGTTGTCAATAAACCAAGATCCCACACGGATTGTAAATTCCTTGTCTTTTGCAGCATCTCCACTCTTTGATGATTCTCCCACAGCACCTTTTGAACTCTCATTTCCACATGCTGCAAGTACAAGCATTGCCCCAAGTGCGACAAGCAACGGTGTCATAAGCTTTTTCTTCAATCCAGTACACCCCTTCTTAATTTGCTAATTACTTTCAATCATTATGTTAGCTTGTTTACATAGATTGTTCGATGGCTGAGTTTTGGTTTTTCTTTTTTACAATTTACCTCCCTCCAAACGCTTGTATTCGCTTGGTGTGTAGCCTGTAGTCTTCTTAAAGAGGATGCTGAAATGCGCTGAATCCTTGAAGCCGACTGCATACGCAATTTCGTAAGCCTTTAAGTCTTCTTTTAATAACTTAACTTTAGCAGCCTCTATGCGACATTCCCACAAAATGTCCGTAAAGTTCTTACCCATTTCTTTTTTGATCAAACGGCTCAAATACGAATAATTCACATTTAGCCTTTTCGCTACTATTTGCAGTGTTAGTTCGGACATGTACTCACTGTCAATGATCTGCATGGTTTCTGCAACAATTCGCTTAGGCGATTGTGATAAAAGGCGACGAATTTCTTTTGATTTATCAAGCAAATACCGTTCCAGCGCTTTCATCATATCGGTCAGGATTAAACTGGATAGCATGAATTCCCGAATTTCAACCGCTGCTCGAGCATCCGGCTCGATGCCGAATTCAAGAAGTACATCCTCTGAACGTTCAATCATTCCGATACAAAAATGCTGAATATCTTTCCGACTCGCACCAACAGACAACATGCGATGATAGACACCTGAAATAGAATCACGAATGCCATTCGTTTCACCAGTTCGCAAGAGATCGGCTACTCTGTTAACTGACAGAAGTGATTCCTTCTCCTTCTCGCTAACAATCATCTCGATTGCATCGAAGGCAAGCACAGACTTTTTACCTAGCAGCATCCGGTAATCCATGCATACGCCGGTTTGTCTAATCGCTTCCGGAAGCTCACAATAGGATGCCATTGTCCGACTGATACCGACAGATACACTCAAACTTTCCTGCGTCTCACATGCTTCGATCATTAGTTTAGCGAGTGCAATGATTTGAGAATTATCCGTTTCCAAATACTCCTTACACGGCAACAGCGCGTAAACTCCGCTGGATGCTTCTGACATCCATGCCGTCATTCCCTCACTTTTCGTAACAGCCTCAAGTGCCTTTCGAACTTGCTTCAGCGCAAATGGATTCCGCGAATGTTGCAAACCGTATACATGATCCAGTTCTGTATAAAGCAAAACAAATTCCCTATCATTCATCCCGCGGCACTGAAGCCACTCGATTTTTTGTTCCGATGAAATCATTTCGTCCCCCATTATGGTAAAAAATGAATCCCTCTCTACCCACTCCTCGCGTTCTTTATCCCGCTGCTTTTCCACCGCGCGTATGATGTCCTCTGGCAGAAACGGCTTGGTAATAAAATCAGAGGCGCCAAGGCGAACGGCTTGTCTTGCATACTCAAATTCATGATATGCAGTTAAGAAAATAATCGGCAAATAAGGACGTGTTGAGCGGATCACCTCAGCCAGCGCAATACCGTCCATTACCGGCATTCGAATGTCTGTCAGCAATAAATCGGGGTTGGTTCTCTCAATCATTCCCAACGCCTCTTCCCCATTAGCAGCTGTCCCGACAACCGTACACCCTGCCTGCTCCCATTGCGATAATCCCGCCAAATAATCACGGATTTCAGACTCGTCGTCTACAATAAGTATGCGCATATTTATTCCTCTCCTGTCTGTTCCCATAGTTGGATCGGTATCTGTAGCTTTACGGTCACAATTCCTTTTGCATCACAGGTGAGTGTGGTTCCGTATTCATTGCCAAAGTAATGGTGAATCCTCATATTGACATTATCCAAACCTGAACCTAATCCTTTCTTATGCGGATTACCGGTACTGCGGCCACGGTTCGACTCAGTCATCGGAGCTGGGTTTCGAATTTCTATCACAAGCGAATAGTTTTCTTCTTTTGCTTCGATCTCTATACTGCCGCCATCATTTAAGCGGTCGATGCCGTGGATGACGGCATTCTCAACGAGAGGCTGCAGTAGTAGCTTTGGCATCGCAACCTTACGCAGCATTTCAGGGAGAACAAGATTAAAATGCATCCGATCTCCGAAGCGGTACTTATGAATTTGCAAATACTTTTCTGCGAAAGCAAATTCCGTTTCCAGCGATACAAACTTCCCCCCGGGCATTATAGAGAACCTGAAAATGCTCGATAGTTTGTGAACAATATCTGGTATATACCAGGCTTTATTGGGGTTTTGCGACATAATGCTTATATATTCTAGCGTGTTATAAAGAAAGTGAGGATTAATGTACATGCGGATCGATTTTAATTCAGCTTCTCTTGCAACAAGCTCGCTTTTATAGTTCTTCTCTATCAAGTCTTTTGTCCTCAGTACGAGTCGGTTATAGCCATAACATAATATAGCAATCTCATCCCTTGTTCCAATATCCTGAATGAGTTGATATTCTTCCTTCTCCGCCTGACGCATCAACCTTGTAAGATGTTGGATTGGATCGGTAACGCGTTTAAGTATGAAATAAGTTACAAAGAGAACGGTTAGCCACGCGAAAAGTGTTAGCGCAGCAGAAAAAAACGCTTGTTTTTCAACAATTTTATCTGTGCCAGGTGTCGCTAACCAAATATAATGGTAATCTGCGTGCTGCGATTTCTGCTGTATTTTCAGCTGCGTTTTTGACTTCCTCACATCCAGTACATTTCCGATTTCCATTGGATTTGAAGCAGAGAGAATAATGTTATTTGAACTAGTTATATAAAAAGTGTCTGATTCAAAACTGGTATACATGGTTTGCAGGCTGGAGGGGTGTAGCGTGACAACAAGTTGACCAAGTAGCTTATTGGTCTCGAATACCTTATCAGTCCCGTAAATTTTCATATCACACGCCATCCGCTTATCGTCAGTGAAAAATGCCCATTCCGGCACTCTATTTAACTCAAAGGGCAGCAAGCGAAATGCAGAAGCATATTGCAATGGCCGGCTCCCGTCAATACTAATAACCTGATCGTCTGGCGTGACTAAATACATGTTGTCCACTAAAGGACCAACAGTTCGCCTTAGTTCTACCAGTTCCACTTGCAGTGTATCCTTTACACTCTGCAATAAGTGAAACCGATAATCATCATTAATCGCACTAGCGTCAGTTAGCGGATACAACTTTAAATAAGATTGGATTGTATCTCGCTCACCAACTTCTATCATCCGCTTCTTAATAGTTAGAAGCTGCGCATCCATCGCTGTTGCCGCCTTGCCGAGAGTCTGCTGAGCATCTTCTGTTGCTTTCTTGCCAATCAATTGGCTAGAACGATAATAGAAGGTTGTGCTGACGACAATCAGAGGAACTAACGTGAGCAGTGAGTAAATGATAAGCATTTTGTAGAAAAGCTTTGAACGGATCGAATTAAGAATATGTGAAATAAAATTATCCATGCCTCAGTCTCCTCACAATAGATGATAAAATGACTGGTCAAAAGTTTGTCTACTGTATGTTGTACTACATTTTAACCCCCGGTACCATCTTCTTAAATTTAGGCGCTCACGCATTAACGAATCGAAAAATTACAAATGTTTCCGGCAGCATGTTACTCATATAAACGATAGTTACTGGAAATAATAAAACCAGATTGCAAAAGCAAAACCTTGAAGGTTTTGAATGCCATCTGGGGGTTCTCTTGATCTACATCCTCATAAAATATTGCTTATTTAAATTTGTACTGATTTAATTTGGTTATAATTTATATTTCTATATTTTATCCTAATTACAAAGAAATTAATTGGTAACCCGAACATAATCGACATTCATTGTTACACTTGAACTTCCTGCAGGATCCATCGGATCAATTTTCAAACGTTTAACGAACCCATCCAAAAAACGATAGAGGACATATCTACGATGTATTCTGTGTAGTTGCTGTTAGGAATTATGTGAAAACTGACCGATTTCGTTTGATCTCTCAACGTGTTTTCCTTTTCGCTGAGAACTCCTGATAACATGAAAGATAAACATAGAAACAATAAAATAATCTTCACGGTTTACACTCTCCTCAGCACAGCACTATGGATAAAGTAAAAAGTCCTTATCCCTTACGAAATACTTTAAGATAACCATATCATATATCGTGCGCTCATATCTCTCCTCTAGTCTGATTCCATACATTTATATTAACAAGGATAGAGCTTAGCTTTAGGTTACATTTATGCATAACGCCGTTAACCCGTACACATGGTTTAATACTAAATACCTCAATCTTTAAGAATAAAAACCAATTATATCGGATAGTACTTCCATATCTAGCGGGTTAGTCGGAATCATCTTCGGGGAACAGGTACGTTGGAATGACAGGAATAAATTAAAAAGAGGGTTTATGATAATTAAGTAAAGTCGAATATCAGGAGCAATTCGGCTAACTCTGTTCGTTTTTGCATTCACCCATTCACATTTGTTGTATTATTGTCTTAAGAAGAAGATATCGCTTTCAAACTATAAGGGGAATGTTTATATTTTACCTTTTCTTTGCTTCAATCGCCCAAAGCTCAACACTGACTCTCTCTAAATAAATTGAGCTACTTCCATCCATGAGGGATCCCCCTATAGTTGAGAGTCCCTTACGAAAATGTCGGAAACTTCGTTGACCAAAACAAGCGGCCGTTCCCATCATATGGACATCCGCTGTTTACTAGAAGAATTTAAGCGCTAATTGCGGTGGTAGGATCTCCAACGATCAAGAGCGATCACGTTCTTCAATTTTGTTTCGATCAAGCTCAGCTTTATGATGCTTTTTAATCTCATCAACATAATAAAGCTTTATAGTATAACGACAAGAAACTAACCCATTAGCGACAAGAAAATCCCAGTAATCATAAAAGCCGTTTTTTTTGGACAAGAAAGTGCCAAGTTTCTGTTATGTCGACAAAGCCCCGGGTAAAACAGCCGTAATCGCCGTTTTGTTCAGCATAAATAAACGAGAAGTCAACCAGCTCGTTTATCTGCCGAAATATATTATCCTTGGGAACAAGCAAATTCTACAGTTCAATATACGGGTTAAGATAAGCTTTTAGTTGCTGGTGAATCACTGTACTCACCTGCTCCCCTAGGATGCTTTAATTATACAGAGAAAAGGCAAAGTTTCCTCAAATTTCTTGAGTAACTGTGCCTTTTTTACATCACAGGAATTTTTTCAGTGGTCTCGGCATTAGCCGGTGGGCGTTTAGTTGTCTCTTTGGCTGGCTTTGATCTCTTGAATGGTTGTATTGGTCTATGATCCTACTACTATTCGGGGCATCGCCGTTTACGGGATAGATCGACTCAAGATACAAGTGCAAATTGGTTAGCGAATCTTTTCATAGAAAAGTTCTTTTTAACCAATGATGGGCTATTTCTGGCCAAAGCGCGACCCCTTCGTCTGGTTGCGATTCTGGAAACTGTTTAAAGGCTTGCCTAAAGACCTCCTTAAAGCTCATACCTTCAGGAATAGGGCCATACTTGTTATACGGAGCCGGTAGTTCTTGCTGTTGATCGACCAAGTACTGCAACGTATAATCACCACCATAACCTCTCGAAGCCCACTCATTGTTGGCCAGCGACATTCCATGAGGACCTTTAGTAAACACATGAAGTTCAAAGGATACCCCACGTTCTTTGCATGCATTTGCAAAGAGAGTGCTGTTTTTCAACGGGCGCTTCTCTATCGGTTGCGGTGCCATAAAAAAACCGGAGGAGTATGTAGGGTTACGTGTTTTTCCAGAGACATATACGCTAATTCTTCTTCCGTTGCATCTGCTCCTAAAAGTGTCAGCATAAGGTGTAAACGTCGGTGCATAGAAACCCTCTCCACGAGTGCCGCTGACGATGAGAGCAAACTGATAGTGAAAGCGTGAAGATATATTCATCTTAACTCAGTTTAACTTAAGGGAGTGAAACCTGTTGTACCTTAGCATCGTTACTTTCTTTTAGCGGATCATGCCGATAATTTCAAAAGCTCTTTCAGTTTGCAAATTGCTTCAATAAAGTAATAATCCCCATACACCAAAGCGCCGTTCCTCACTTCAGACCGATGTTTGGGATTGCTTAGATGGAATGCTGACGTCCCGTTCGTCAAGAACGCTTCATCGGAATTGTCCCAAATAGCGCAGCTCGCATCAAGCGCTTTGATAATCGATAATGCACCTTGTAAATAAAGTGACTTCTCGGCTTCCGGCACCGCTTTCGCGATTTCAATCAGTCCGCAGGCCGTGATCGCTCCCGCACTGCTGTCCAACAAATCGGAATCAGCTGGCTGGCGGTAATCGCAAAGCGGAACATAGCCGGTTTGTGACAAGCATGTCAATGCATAATGAGCAACTCGCTTCGCCGCGTCGAGATACTCGGTTTTACCCGTCCAGTGATAGGACTGAGCAAATCCGTATACCGCCCAGCTTTGGCCACGCGACCAGGAAGAGCCGCTTTCATAGCCTTGTCCGCGTGGAATGTCGAGAATTTCCCCGTTGTTTTCATCGAATACGACAATGTGATTCACCGACCCGTCGGCTCTGATGAAGTCTTTCATCGTCTTGTCGGCGTGCATCATGCCTATATACTTGAACCGATCATCCTTGCACTGAACGCTAGCCCAATAAAGCAGAGGCACGTTCATCATACAATCGATAATCGCCCATCCTGCATAGTCTCCGTTCCAGGCGCGGATGAAGCCTCCAGCCATATTGAATCGGGAAGACAAAACGCTTGCCGCCAACATGGCGCGACTTCTGGCTTCCTTATCGCCGGTGAGTTCATAATTTAAGACACTGGAAAGCAGCCACATAAAGCCGACGTCATGGTGCAATTCGTCGTAATCATGAAGCACTGCATCCATTTTTTTCTCAATGCTTTGCGCGTATTGCTTGTAAGATTCTATGCCAGTTTCCTTAAAAAGCAACCATAAGGTCCCCGTCCAAAACGTATTCGTCCACCAGGAAGCGTTATCCTGCCAATCGTCGTATACGCCGTTCACGGTCGTAAATGGCATACCGTCTTTGATGCGATTGGCTATCGTTTCCGCCTTTTTCTCTATATTATCCCAAACCCCTGATATAAACGACTCATGATTCTGCAGCAATGCTTGCATGATCTCTCCTCCATTCAATAGAACCTTTGATTGACGCTTTCAGTATATACGATCGAATATGGGAAACCATATGGTCTGAATTGTCCTATACATAGTTTTTCTTGCTACAATACGGTCGTCATTATGGTAAAATAACAACATGATACAAGTTAGGGAAGTGATTCAGAATTGCTGACTACTTTGTCGTCATTTCAGTTACGAAACGGCGCCTTGTCTTACACTCATTTCATTACGAACAGACCGAACGACCAGCAGCACCGTTCCTATATGCTCGATTACTATGAAATTTATTATCTTATTTCTGGAAGCATCAATTATCAGGTAGAAGGCGAGTCCTATCATCTCAATCCCGGAGACCTTCTGATACTAAATAATAAAGAAGTGCATAGACCCTTCTTTCGATCGGAGGATAGCTATGAGCGGATCTTGCTTTTCTTCAAACCTGAGCTGTGCCGGCCATACTGCAGTCCGGATTACGACCTTCTTCACCTTTTCGAACGCAAAAAGCCTGGCAAATTCAATCGGATTCCCTGCGAGTTGACGGACAAGTCGCGCTTACTAAAATATTTTAAGGATATGGAAGTGCTCAGCAGCCGCGACTTGCCACAGAACCCGCTTTTAATCGAGCTAACCTTCATTCAAATGCTCGTCTACATCAATGAGATTTTATCCGCGAATCCAAATACGTTTGATTTGAAATTTGAATATCACGAGAAGCTCGAGCAAATCATTCAATATGTAAACGAGAACCTGAACCGAAACATTTCGCTCCATGAAATTGAACTGACCTTTCATGTGAATAAATACTATTTCTCCCATCTATTCAAAAAAATAACGGGAGTATCCTATAAACAGTACGTAATCAATAAAAGGTTATCAAAAGCCGCAGAACTACTTAAACTTTCGGTTCCTCCTGCCGAGGCCGCCCAAATGACGGGTTTCGATGATTATTCGAATTTCTACAAAGCATTCAAGAAAATGACCGGGCTCTCTCCTTCGCGGTATAAGTCCTGAAGGTATACACCTTGACTTACTCTGAAACTTCCAAGTCGAATTCCGCGAACAAGCCGTATTCGATCAGATCGAATTCCTCAGCAGGAGGAGGGCCGAACATCGGCGAGCTTTTCCAGTTACCCGGCCAAGCAATGTTGCGAGGCTTCGACGGATCGAAATGTGGGCCCATTAAGTTTTTAAACGATCCGGATACGCGGACAGCGATTTCGATGATTTCTCCGGGCTGCGCGAATTCCGTGATATTCAGGCTTTCCTCGCAGTCGAAGCCGATCATGCCGGCGTACTCGCCGTTCACTTGAACGCTTGTAATCGTACCTCGCCAATCAGGCAACGCTACCCAGACTTCACTAGCGTTATCCGGAACACGTACCTGCTTGTGGTAAACGAATGCCGATCCGTAAAACGGATAGCCCTGCTCCTTCCAAGAGCCGACGACTGGCAGTCGCCTGTGCTTGCCGATTACCCACTCTCCTCCACAATCCGTCGCTGAGAAGTCCCCCGTCAAATAAACGGCTTCGATCTCCATGAAGATTGAGAACGGCTTCGCTTCAAGCAAAATAACGTTTTCTCCCTCCCGAACGGCTTCGCGAATAGAACCTTGCCCCATATGGTGGTCCAGCCAACTGGTGCCAGGATGCAGATCTACCTTGACGCCGTTTACGCTGATGACGTACAATTCCGGACGTTCAACTATCAACCCGATTTCCGAAGGGATCCCTTCGCTGCCTAGACGAAAACGATACTGTACCGCGAAGCCCGTCTTCTCATCGAATGACGACTCCCGATCGAGCAGCCTTTGCTTGAATTGGACCGCATTGTCCCAAGGGTTCGTCGGAAAGCCGTGATACTCATAGGCAAGTCGGCTTGCTTGCGCCGTGTATATCCCTGAGTAGGTTTTTGAGCCCAGAACGAGATCGCAATAGAAGATCGGGAATATATTGGGTTGCTCAGGCGTAACGACGGAATCCTCAGTCGCGATACGCTTTCTTGCCTTTCTTGCCTTTCTTGCGCCTCCGGGCGACCTTCTGCCGCCGACGCTTGCCGGAGCACACGCGATTCTTTCCGGGTAGATGCGGACCAGAAGCGAACCGGAACCGGCCAGTGCAACCGGAATCGAGAGCCTATCCTGATCCGATTCGGGCAATGGGGTTACCGATCCGGTAAGAGGATCCCAAATCTCCCCATAGTGTCCCGGCACGACGAGTCTGTCTTCGAACGCATCCTCAAAGCTGTTGACTATAAAATAAAACGTGCTTCCGTCTTCCAACTCGCGCAACAATTGCGTCACTCCCGCACGTTCCAGGCGACCGGACTGCCATTCGGATCGCGGTCGAAGCGTCTTCCGCAGCGCGGCATCCACTTGCTCGTAGCCATCGACGATTGTCCAGCCTTGCATACCTATTAGCTCTGATACCTGCCAGCATCGCCCGTCTTTTCTCGCCAAACAGTCGTTCCAAGCGATGACCCGACCGCCCCCAGCCATGAATCCGCACAACAATTCCGTCGTCTCGCTCTTCGCGTTCATCATGGCGGGCGGCACGATCACGGCGTCATACTCCCGGTTTGCGACTTTGATTTTCGCCCCCGAAACCGAACCGTGCCGCGCCAGAATATATTCGTCGCCCCAGTCGTAATCCCACCCCGCGTCGCACAAGCGCCCGGCAAGCACCCGGGTTTGATCGAGACCGAGCTTATAGCTTTCGTTATCCTCCAGGTCCTTAGGAGCGAACAAGAACGAGGACGTCGTCGGATTAAGCACGAGAATCCGGTTGAGCGTCTTGCCTTCGGACAGCACGAAGGAAAGCCTCGAGAAATAATCGTTAAGGCTGCCCAGCTCGTTCCACCACGGCTGCCGCCAATCGAATGATTGCGGGTGATCCCGTTTGCGCGCCCCGACGATTGTCGAATAAGTCAAATGTGGGTTCAGAAAGTTGATTCCGTTGGCGTAGAGCCAATCGCCGATCCTTTTGAAATCCTCGAAGGAAGCGTCCCAGCCTCCCGCGCCAAACGCTTCACAAAGCACGCGAGGGCGGTCGAATTGGTTGGCGGCGCTATGGGCTTCCCTGATTCCGATCATGAGGTGGTTCGGCTGAGGCATGAAGCCCCAAGCCGAACCGGTATCGCGAAACAAATAGGTCATCAACATATCGATCGCCGGCCAGTGCATGTACTCGTACAAGGACATGAGGGCCGGAGAACTCCGATTGAACGGATGGGGCCAATTGTGCTCTAAGTAATGACCTGTATAGGCGATCCCGTTGCGTTCGCACCATTCGGAAATCGGTCGAACCGAATTATCTACCCATAGCTGATGGATAGTAGCATAAAAATCGTACCGGACTTGTCCCGCATCCCTCTCCGACTTCGCACATACGGCATCTCGAAACAAGAATGGCAAATAATCGAGCAGATCGTAGCCGTTTCGTTTGGCGAATTCAGAAGCGAACCAATAGCTGAAGGGAAGGAAGTTCGCCCCCTCTTGGAAGAGATTTCCTGGCGATATTTCCGGCTCGTCCGTGAACAACGCAGGAATCGCGGTGCCGAACCTGTCGCCGAAGCGGCTCCGGTATTGTTCATGCGTCGTCTTGAGAAAATGTTCGGTCACTTCAGGACGAAGCAAGTCCGTATAGGCAAAGCCTCCAAGCCAGGTGTTCGTCTCCGGCGTACCGAGCTCGAACACCCAATAGCTATCCCCGTGTCTCGCCCATTCCGAAACAGGTAGCAGCGTTACATCCTCGGCGATTTCCCACACCTCGGAGGTATGGCGCATCGCGAACGCGCGGATCGGCTGGCCGGGACGGTTCAGCATCGGAGAAGATGCCTGAGCGAGCTTCTTCAAATCCTCTGCGCCGTATTCCTTGAAAATGACGCAGTTAGCGAGACAGTCCGGCAATTCCGAAGGCACGTGACCGCCGGCGAATCCGGAAGGATAGGAATTCTCGTCGTAAATGTACAGCTTCAGACCGAGTCTTTCCGCCTCTTCCAACGCCGTGGTCCACAAAGAGAACCATTCCTCGGACAAGTAGGGCGTGACAAGGCCCGGTCTCGGGTGCACGAACGCTCCGCCAAATCCTTTATCCGCCATCTGCTTCAGTTGAAGAAGAATGCGGTCAGGCTGCATGTCGTCGTTCCATACCCAAAGGGGGGCAGGCTTATAATCCGAAGTCGGTTTGACAAATTTATCGCGAAAGTTACTCTCTTTCGTCTCTTTCATCTCCGGCATCCTCCACAACTCATAATTAATTCTTCTCCAAAATAACATAAGAACGTTCTGATGTATTTGAAGTTTTGCCTCAAACCGACTTGCACTTTTCCAAGATTTTTGTTTCATATTTGTTCTATAATAGAGGAGATAGGGGGCTGACAAATGAATCAATCCACGAACCTCGTCCATCATCTTGGCCAGCTTAGCCGTCTGCTTCCCGTCGTACACTTCGCCGAATATTCCCGTCGAGGCATGTATTCCTGGGGATGGCGGACAATTCCCGACTGCCAGTTACTCTACGTCCTAAGTGGACAGATGGAGCTCCAGCTCGGCGGCCGAACCTACATCTTGCTGCCCGGGGATTGCGCTTATTATGGACCGGACAGTCCTCATAAGCTTGTCTCGAAATCGCCGGACACATCGTTTTGCAGCATTCATTTCGACTGGCACAGACAAACGATGACACCAGCGCATCCGATTTTGGGCATTCGTGTTTACGATAATGATGAGCCAGCCGCCGAACCGATCGCTTATACAGTGGATGTTGTGGAACGGGGAAGCGTACCCCTCCCACATGTCTCCCGGGCTTCTTCCTTGGAAAGCCTGTTCATCCCGATCGTGAAGGAGTACCGCGAGCAAGAACCGGGCTTCGAGCTTCAGCTTCGGGCTCACCTGACGACGCTGTTGATTGCCTTTGCTCGGCTGCAACTTGCGCGAATTCCATCCGAACGCGGTCCTATCACCCCCGCGCTGGAGGCAATCGCGTCGGCGCCGGAACGCTCTTGGTCGGTCGCCGAGCTTGCAAGTCTGTGTGGTTATCATCCGGTCTATTTCTCCGAAGTATTCCGCAATCTGATCGGCCAAACTCCGAAAACGTATTTGATGCTCGCCCGCACCCAGAAGGCGAAACAGCTTTTATTATCAGGAGCCAAAATAACGGATATCGTCGATCGGCTCGGCTATGGAAGCATCCATTACTTCTCTCGTAACTTCAAAGAGAGGACCGGTCTCTCTCCTTCGCAGTATAGAATCTACGGGCAGTCCGAAGCGGACGAAAAAGCCGTTCGCGAATAGCGAACGGCTTTCACCTAAACCAAAGGGCATCCCAAATTTCTGACAATTATTATGCTGTTATATTACATCACAACACACCGTCAACACGTAGTTCCTCCATGTCTGTCATTTTCAAGACGTGAGCCCCGATTGAGCAAGGCTCTCATCAAGATCATAATCAGTATCGACATTGATTCACTTCTTAATGCGACACGGTCACCGTCAGCTTATCGCTCGACGTTGCGCCCGCCGCATTCACAAGTTCGCAGCGGTATTCGTACACACCGACTGCCTTGCCGCTGATCACGGTCGCAGCGGTTTGTGCGTTTGGCGTTGCCGCCGTCAGGCTCTTGGAGTCGATGAGCGCACCGTTTTCGTAGAGACGATACTCGGTCGCATTCGTCCCCCACCACAGGTTCATGGACACCATAAAGTTCCCGTCGCCATCCCAGTTGTCTGCTGCCAGCACCGCCTTGCCCGGCCTCGCATCCGTTACTTTCACCACCAGCGGCTGACTGGTCGTCTTACCAACCGAATTAATCAGCTCGCCTACGTACGTATACGTGCCGTTGGCCTTGCCTTCGGCCATCCAGGTGGCGGTTTGCGCAGCCGGCGTCGCTTTCGTCAAATTCATCGTGCTGATAAGCACGCCGTTTTCATACAACTTAAACTGCGATCCGTTCTGGCCCCACCACATATTCATCGTAACGATATAGTTGCCGTCCTGCAGACCATTCGCATGCCCGCTGTTCGACGAAAGCTCCGGCATACCCGGCGCGCTTGTGTCCACGACAGGCGGATTCTTCACCTGGAATGAGATCGAGGCTTCTGTCGTATGGCCCGCGGCATCCATTACGCGATAAGACACCGTATGCGTACCCGGCGCCAGGGTTCCAGCGGGAATTGCCTGACCGCTCGCGATCACGGCACCGTCGAGTGTAAGCGATTGCTCCGCTACGCCGGAAAGGCTGTCCGTGCTCGACAGCTCAAAGGTCAAGGACGCATCAGCCTCTACATCGCCGACGCTGTGGCCCGACTGGGTCAGAACAACCTCAGGCGCTGTCTTGTCGAGATTCAAGCTAAGGCTCTGAACTTCCTCCACTTTCCCGGCCTTGTCTGTAGAGCGATAGCTCACTGTATACTTGGCGTCTTGATCAAAAGTGACCGGAGTCGCATAGTTTTGCCATGTATGACCGCCATCGAGACTGTACTCGGTCTTGGCAAAGCCTGAGTTGTTGTCGTATACACTATCGTACACGCTAAAGGAAACCGTTACCGGATGGACATACCAGCCGTTCAAGCCGTCAGGCTGCCGCGGTGTCAAGGCGGCCGTCGTCTTCGGCGTCGGCATCGGTGTCTTATCGATCACAACACTTGCGTTATCATACCTCATACTAGCTTCATCCACATAAAACTCATTTGTATTATCTCCATTTCCACGGACTTGGAATACAGCATACTGTAATTTCCCTGTCCATGTTATTTTGACAGAACCATGTAAATTTCTATAAGAAACATTATCAGCCTTTCCATTCACAGTGAAGTAATGTACGCCTGTGTCATCTTTCGTTTGTACATACACAATCGCTTGATTTGGAGTCGTGATTTGATTAAGGTTCCACACTGAATTGCTATTGGGAACTGTAAGCGCTTTGCCATTGCGTTTATTTATTATTTCATAACTGCTGCCCTCTCCTACCCCATATACATTAATTTCTGTAGCAGACGCAGAGGCCCAGCTTAATGTGGACCCCGTAACCGTTACTCTCACATATCTTGCCGTAACGTTACTCAAGGCATCGCTGGTTAATTCGTATGTCGAATTATTTGTCTTGTCAACCTGAACGGTATAAGTAATGTCGTCGTTGCTAGTTTCAATTTTGTATTTGTACGCCCTGCTACTGCTGCTGCTATTAAACCAATTAATATCCACTTTGCTCAGGTTTTGGGATAAGCCCAAATCCACCTTCCACCATTGTGGATAGGTACCGTCGCTTGCCCCCCATCTGGTAGCAGTACTACCGTCATTGCCCTTTGACGCTTCGTTGCCTGTTTGACTTGAGCTCGCGCTTGCCGTCTCTCCTTGCGACAATAAAGGCTGAGCTTTTACTAATCGCCAAAGTTCATTGTCCCCATTCACAGGGTCGGAACCTACAATATCATCCCATTGAACAACCCTGGCTCCGTTTGTACTATCAATGGAGACTAATTTTCCAGTCCTTTCGTTTTTTATTTTGTAATACCCTCCGCCTGCATCGATGAAAGTCCAGTTTTGCAACGTCCTTCCAAGAGAAGCTAATTGTCCCAGGGGATCGCCGTTGATCGTACTATATAATGGAGGTGTAAGGTATCCACTGTTACTAGCATTAGTTATGGTATACTTGGCTCCAGATACAACGCTGGAACTTCCCGGCATTTCCTTTATATAAGCAGATAACTCATAGGTGGCGCCATTTCCATTCTGCAACACTTGATCCGTTACATCCTGAGCTATTCCAGTATACGGACTAGTCCTGTTAAATACTTTGGCCGCGAAATTATCATTCCAAAAATCAGAAGAAGCAACACTTGCTACAGATCCCGAGAAAGTAGGCGACCAAAACGCTGTACCTTTTTCAAAATCACCATTTTGGAGCAACTCTTGTTTCCAGCCTTTAGAATATCTGGCATCCAAGGGTGCTTGCGGCCTGACATTCATAAGGTTATCATTAGCTGCCGTAAACGTTTTTCGAATGGCGTTCACATAACCGAAGCCATACAAATTTGAAGGAGCAATACTGTGACCCTCTGCGTACTCTCCCCAGTTTTCCATTAAAACCATTTTATTGGCAAGTGAATTTGCAGGATAGGAAGCCATATATGTGTTCTTGGTATACTGCAAGAAATTATAAAATTGAGAAGGTGTTCTACTGCTGATAAAACTAGGATTCAATTCTAACGGCCACCAATAACGTGGATCTTGGCCTGGACCGGGAGAAGCAATGCCGTCAAGCCCTCCCGCAGTCATTTTATTCTTCCAGTCGCTTAAAGTGCTAATATCAGTTCGTCCCCAGTAAGCATAAGCATAATCGATTCCCATTGCTTTCATTTGCTGAGCTTCTGCTGTAGAAGAGCAATTGGCTATAAATATAGCTCCGTCAAAACCATCCTGTTGCAACTGGCTTTCTATAGCCGCTAACACACTGCTCACATTGTTGTTAAAGGCAGCGTTCAGTTGTGCAGCAGTCCCATATATCATAATAACAGGCTGATTATCTACTTTTACATAATTTGGATTTCTTAAGTATCTTTCCGTAATGAAGGGCAAAACATTATTCATAAAATCAGTCTGACCCTGATATCGCATACCCTCAAATGAAATTGTAATAGCGAATTTCACTTTCGACTGATGTTCAGCTTCATCAAGATAAGAGTCCAGAATACGATGACCTCCAGAAACCAACGGGTCATTAATCTTGCCTTTCCTATAATAAAACATACTTGAGAAATCTATTCCGTTTTCAGCCATCCACTTTATTTGCCAGTCAACCGCATCTTTATTATTTTCCTCTGTTGAATATCCTAAATAGGAGAGCTTATCCGATGATTTGACTTTCCCATAAGTTCTATCATTAGCCTCAGTCCCTAATGCACTCCAGTTTTGAACACCTATCAACCCATCAGGATTATTGACTGAATCGATATATGGCACAGTAGATGGCTGATAATCTCTAACCGTTATGTCCTTAATCACTACATTCCCGGTTTCACTCGCTCCGGTAGAAACCTTAAGTTGATTCAAATCGGAAACTGGATGATGAAAGGGAATAGACTGTGCAATTGTAGTACCGTTAATCGAATAACTTGCTGTTCCCTCCCCGATGTAAGCCCTTACTTTCAAGGTATACCATACATTAGCTTTATAATTAGTCCATAACACATGACTTGCCCCGTTCGAATCCAAATAATTCAGGTTGCCTCCATTCGTCGTTACAATGATGGCATCGTTTGTATTCTGACTTAATTTGATTTGGATATTGTCCATTTTTACAGGAACTGCAAAATTGATCACAGATTCAATAAGATTAGACGAAGTAGAAAAAGATTTGGTAATGCTAGCTTGTTGAGTGGAGGAAGTATCTTTGAGATCTACATAATGTTCGTCCATGGAACCCGTCCGTAAAGTTTGAATGTTGGCGCTTCCCGTACCTGAAAACGTGACTCCGATGGGTGAGGAACCGACAGAATCCCCGATAAAGTCCTCGTGAACTTCTGCAACTTTATAAATTCGATGCCCAAAAAGCATGCGAACAGAACTAGAACCTGTCGTCCCCACAAACACCTTATCGATACTGGAATTCGTTATAAACGCAACTGAAGAGGCTACCTGCGATCCATTCACCCACACACTATACGTGTAATTCGTCATATTCATAACAACTTGAACATTATACCACTGAAAAGCTTGAAGACTGGATATGGAAGATAAAGAGGCATCAGGTTTAACATAATTCAAACTTCCGTTCTTTGTAATAAACTTTATAACATCCTGTCTACTGCTATTGTTTGTTAGTTTCCATGTAACATCATTGATCGAAGAATTATTCAAAGCGAACCTGAAATTCCACTTCAGGGTGCCAGCGTTTTGTTCAGGAATAACTTTCCACGCTTCAACGGCCTTGCCTGTTCCATCATTGATAAATTCTCCATCCCCTGACCAGACACCTTGTTCATCAAACTGACTAAAGGATTGATTGCCAGGGGAATTATTAGCAGATAGAGAAATATAATCAATATCAACCGTGCCATTATTCGCATTGCGTGCAAGATCAAGTCTTATTGATAATACATTCGCATTTCCCCATTGTGAATTCGCTTTCATATCAATGATGTATTCTTTAAAAGTGGCATCGTTTGGGGTAATCGTAAAATTCACTCTGTTATTCTCAGAATAACTCGGGTTATTGAGATCGGTAAAATAGACGGCTGCTGAAACATCTGAGGTGTTGTTTTTTAATCTGATTTTCATAAATCGATTTGAGGACCAATTCCCTTGTTTTTCGATTTGCATATAGACCGAATCCGTAACATGCGCTGTGAGAATGCCATACGTCACACTAACTACGCTGTTGTTATAAGCATGCCAATCGTTGAATCCCGTATTAAAATCATCTTTTGCATCCAGGGAAGGACCCTTCTTATACTCGGTATAAGGCGTCTTGCCCTTCTCATCATAGCTGTTGGCGACATAACCTCCATTCTCATTGATTTCCCACCCGCTAATGTAGGGCCCGGTTTCATCGACAACCCCCTCATCCATGTAACGATTTTGCGATGTAACATTCGCCGATGGAGTCAGAACGAAATAATCGATGTTAGAGCTGCCTGAAGGAGCATGATTAGAAGGATCCAAGCGTATTTGCTTTATGGTGTCTTTCCAGTATTGGTTTTGGCTAAGTCCTATCATATATTCCATGTAGCCACTGCTGTTCGGTATGATTATAAAATTTTGGCTCTTCTTTTCGTCCCAGCTCGTATCTGTTGTTGTTGTCCAATACATGGTTCCGAAACTGGATTTCGTGTTATTTTTCATCCTAATTTTTATGTATTTGTACTTAGCAGCATGTATTTGTAGTCCATCAGGAGACAATATTTGTGGATCCCCGCCTGTATTAGACTCTGTCAATATTCCATTTGAAGCACTTATTGTACTTTGATAAGACGCTGTCCAACCATCGTTACCGTTACCAAAATCATAGGCTATATCTGGAAGCAACTCTCCTGTATAAATGCCAATGGATTCAATGGCAAGTGTTCCATACGATGCTTCTGTGGTGAGATTAAACTGGAGCTGTTTAATAGAACCTATCCACAAAGATACAGCACTCATATCAACAAGGTATTCCGTCAAATTGGGGTCATTCGGAATAATGGTAAATGAAGCACTTTTCGAAGCATTCCACGTTGTGTCAGCGGTAGTAGTAAAATAAATTTTAGCAGTTGAGGCTGATGTGCCATTTCTCATTTTTATTTTTATATATTTAAAATAAGCTGTTGCAAGTGCCAGGTTATCCGGTGATTTAAAACTCGGATCAATTCCTGTAACTGCTACATTCAGCGCCGAATTTACCAAAGAGCTCGTTGCATTTAGACTTGTCGTTACACTAGAATCAAACAAACGGTTTGTGCTGTTCGTAAAGTCATTGAATCCTTGTGCATCATTCGAAAATTTGAATAGGATATCGGAAGGAGCCGAGTCGGGATAAACACCCATTTGATCAATGGATATGGTTCCAGTGGAAGCATTGTTGGCCGGATAGATTTTAAATTGCTTAATATGTCCTGTCCATGATTCATAAGAGCTAAAATCAACAACATACTCTCTATATATAGCATCGTTGGGTTGCAGAGTCACATTGGCGACATTAACAGCTTGCCAATTGGGATCTGCATCCGTCATAAAATAAACCAGCATCTCATTTGCAGCGGTGTTGTTTTTCAATTTAATTTTAAACGATTTATAATTTAAAGCGTCCAGGCTCAGGTTGTCTTCGCTTAGAAAAGAACCATTGGCCCCTGTAACATTTAGTTGCAATGCACGATCAGAAGTGCTGACCGAAAGATTTTCGAATGAATTCCACCCTTCGAAATTGTAATCCGGAAGGCCTGGAGAATGAGGGATCGTACTATTCATGTAAAAGTCCCAAATCATAGGTTGCAAACTCGGATTCGTTGTATTATTTATTTCTGCTTTCGCAACTGTTGGAAAGAAGGAGAAAGTAAACATCCCTGACAAAAGGGTTGTAATTAATAAGACTACAAAACCAACTTTGGTTGTTCTTCGCAATTTCACGGTAATATAACCTCCCATATTCTGATTTTAAATTCAGAATTTTCTGATACTATTACAGCTATCCCTTTACAGAACATACCACAGGTCCTTTTAACAAATAGTTTTGAGTGGAAATACAGAATAGTACAATCATCGGAAGGGCGCAGACAAAGGACAATGCCATATTTCGGTCGTTCAGACATCAGACTCAGCACTCTGCAAGCTTATTCATCGAATCCAAAATCAGCTGCCGCCGATTTGCTTCGCCTTGCTGAACTGGTTTTCCATCTCATCATGCACTTCGTCGGCGCTGCACCCTCAGATGTTATCATGTGGATGATTTTGCAGCACGTATTTCCACGCCAGCCGAATAAATTCAGAACTACACTCGCCAAGCAATGCCCCTGTTAACGCTTGCATCGGTTCCGCCTCTGGGGAAAGCACAAGACTGACAGCGCATCATTGAAATTCCAAGCGCTTCGACCGCCTTGTGCTTTCGTAAGCGAGCACGCCTTCCCATCGCTTCCAGATGGGTAAACCGGGATGCCTGCTGGTTCTTGGCTTCAACGGGCATCATCGCTCTCAGCTTCTTTCGGATAATGCGGATAGCACAGGATGAGCGATTTTAAGCAATCGCTTTCAGCCAATAAAACAGTCTTCTATCCCAGTGTTTATGGATATCATGCTTTTTTCATTCGGTGACTCAATTTAGTCTCGCGCATAAAGTTATTTACTTCCCACCTTCTGCGATTCGACTTGCTTTTCCGTCTCTTCCTTCCATTCGCGCAGCACGGTATTGATATCTTTTCCTATTTGCAACTCGGCCATCTTTTTCTGCAATGTCGTATTGGCGGTGGCGTCATATTTGCTGGCCACGTATTTAACTGGCTTCATGGCATAGATCGCCTCTATATTTTTATTCGCGGACTGCAGCCGGTTTTTCATCTCTTGTTCCTTGGCCCGATCCGTTTCCAGCATCGGCTCGGACTGGAAGGCCAATGTCAGCTCAAATGCCAGCTCCCTGTGCTTGCTTGACTTTGTAGGGGCAAACATGAACGGATTCGCAGGCCATATCAGCTCGCGGCCGCTATATTTAGGAAATGTGACCATGTCCCAATTAAATTCGCCGAACTTGTTGTCGTGGTCCTCAATAATAGCGCTCGCATTACCCGCATACATCGCCACATCCCTGGTTTTCAAGAAATGCTGCACAATAAAATCGTTATTTGCATAATTATTTTGCTCATCGTAAGCACGCTTGTAAAGTCTCAGCACCTCCGCCCAGCCCGGATTTGCAAGATCCACTTTGCCTTCCGTGTCGGTGAAGGGTAATCCATAGGCAAACGGCAAGTATCGCCATGGCCATTGAATATCAAGCCCATGGTATTCAACCCCTCCTTCGCTTCTGCTGAATCCTTTGGCCAAACTGATCACTTCGTCCCAGGTCATGCCGTCCTTCGGATTTGCGGTACGACTGCGGGTAATCCGTAAAGCTCCCCATTCAAGTTGTAGGCTTTAATCGTTTCCAAATCGCCAGGGATGTACTTCCCCAGATTCACCTTAAATTTTCTAACGAGATCCATATTGTCTGTCATTAGACCCATTTCGTTGTAGGGAGGAATGGTAGAGGCGACCAATTCAATCAAATCTGGCGAAATTCCGCCGGCAATCTCTTTTTGGATCGCATCCGGGTTGGCTGTCATATATTCGAACGTGACATACGGGAACTTCTCCTTGATGTAAGGATGCTCCGTCACCTTCTTCGCATCTTCCGGAGTTCGTAGCCAGGCAATTCGGATCGTTACCGGCTCTTTCGGTTTAACATCACCCGGTTTAACCTGGGGGGCGTCGCCCTCCATCGTCCTACTGCAAGCGGTTAACATCACGATCATGACCATTAATAACAGCAGTAAAGTCGTTTTATTCATTGGAATGACCCCTCCTTTTGAATCGTCGATGCGTTGTAACCGATTACATTGTTAACTAGATCCGTACTTGAACAGTCATGATCTGTTTGGACACAACGGATACCGAATCCGTACGGAATCTAACCGCCTCCAGCTGAAGTATTATCGTTTTTTTGCTTGCTTTAGTGGAGCTTTCGGGTTTCCGCGGAAGATTTCGAAGAAGGCGATACAGGATATGCAATGGGTAGTACTCTGAAGTAACAAGCTTCGTGTTATTTCAAAAATTTCCCCCTTTCGAAATTGCCGTATGAAATAAGAGGCGCCTCTCTTGATTAATAGTATAAAATGGATTGAAGCGCTTTCATACAATCATTTGATGACATTCGAATCATTCTTTTACTTGGAACGATTCCCGGTATTGCTTTAAACCTTTGAATAGTTGGTACAAATGCATGAGCAGCAAGCTGCTGACATTTGCACGAAATCTATACGACAGAACACGTGCAGACCTCCTATCGATCTTACCAAAATATACTTACCTGAACCTCCACTCCCTTGAAAGGGTGGGATTCTTAGCTAGTTAACGGGCGCATACGTTTCATAATTCCCCATTGGTTATTCATTCCTCTCTGAAATGAAGGAGGCAGTGTAAGTGGAATGGCTGCTCCTTGCTGTGAAGTACGGGTCATTAGCCCATACTTTCCTTTTTAATTTAAAAGAACCGGCTCCAGTTAGAGCCAGTTCTGTTCGATGCGATGTCCCTTACTCACAAAATACCTTTTTCAACTCTTCCAGATACCTACAACCATACAAGTCGTCCGGTTGTAGGTAACTTGTTTCCGTCCATTCGTTCCAGCTCTTTATCGTAATAAGAGGTGGCTGAGCCGGGTGAGCATCCAACGTATTCCTTGGCTTTCTCAAAGGCCGCTTGCACCTTCTCAGGCATGATATTTCTTTACAATCCTGAGTCGAACTCCTTAAATCTTGGATTATTGTCCCAGCCTACCGAAACATGGGGAAAGTAAGGGATGGGATAAGTCTTTTCAATTCGAGCCAAATTTTTTACCACGTCATTCATAATATCCTTGTAATCTCTGTCGATATCTGTAAAGTGACAGTACTAATAGTGAAAAATACTGTCAAATCCTAAAAGTTGAACCAATTCGCTTGAAGTAACCTTAACTCCACCATCCACGCTACTTAAATTAAAATTCTGTTCCTCCCACAAGGTCAACTACAGATGAAGTCAAGACAATCCGCCTTTAATGGCTTCAGCTCTGAACCATTCGAAAGCATCCTTGGTAGTGTTAAATCCCCCATAATCCTTTCATCAGGTTGGCAATGTCGTAAATCATGAAAACGGGTTTCCCATCTATAGTGTAGTAAGTGGGTTGGTGGAAGTACTTTTCAATAGTCTTTTCGCAAGTTTTTCAAAATCATTACGATCAACCGCCGCATCCCAAATCAGGCTGTCCCGTAAATGGGAAAGACGGATATCCCATGTGTAGCTTACATTATGTTTAGCCCACATCAGATAAAACTTTACTCGATCGTTATTTCTCACTCTCAGATAGCCGTCATTCAGGCAGTTTTCAAGGAAAGGATGCTTATCATACCAGTACCAGTCATAAATAAATACAGTTACGCCATGATCTGCCGCAGCATCAATCTGCATTTCAATGACATGCGGGTCTGCTTCGTTGACGAACCCCATAAAGGCTTTCTCGGCCAATCGTGACCTCCGAACTTTGCAGCCGCATGTTTTACGGTCTGCCATTCTCCGATTCACTCCGGCCAAATGTAAGCAGCAACATCATATTTTTTAGTCATCCATAATCGCTCACTCTAATGGTGAATTCACTTAATATCAGTTACCCTTTAACGCTTCCCATGACCAAGCCTTTCATAAAATACTTTTGCAGAAAAGGATAGACGAATAAGATTGGCAGAGCGGCAATAAAGACTTGGGACGCTCTTAATGTTCTGTCCGAAATGATAGCCAGCAGCTTTAACTCATCTGCCGAAGCATTCATAAAGGTAGACAAGTCTCGGGACACGATGATAGAGCGCAAATAGGTTTGCAGCGGATAATGCTCCGGCGAATTCATCAGAATCATCCCGTCAAACCAGGAATTCCAATGATGCACGCAAGAGAACAACGTCAACGTCGCAAGCGCGGGAGTCGACAGCGGCACATACATTTTCCATAAAATGGTCCAATGCCCCGCTCCGTCCATAATGGCCGACTCGCTGATTTCCTTCGGCAGCTGCCGGAAAAAGTTCATCAGCACGATGACGCTGAATACCGCCACGGCTCCAGGCAAAACTAAAGCCCATATGGAATCGATCAAATGCAGCTGCTTGATCGTCATGTACCAAGGGATCAACCCGCCGTTGAAGATCATCGTGATGAAAAAATAAAACGCCAGTGCGTTGCGGCCCATCAGTTCTTGTCGTTCTTTGGACAGCGGATAAGCAGCCAAGATGGTCAGCAGCATCTCTAAAACGACGCCAAGACAAACTCTTTTCAGCGTAATGAGAAATGAATTTATAAATTCGGGCTTGGTGAGCGCGAATTTATAGGATTCCAGGTTGAACCCGACCGGCCACATCTTCACTACTCCGGCTGTCGCTGCCGTACTGGAGCTGAACGAAATAGCAAGTACGTTCATAATCGGAGCGATGCAGAGAATCGCGATGAAGACAAGGAATACATAATTAAAGTAGTCGAAGATTTTTTCGCCGAATGTCCTTTTCATGTTCATCTGTGACCCCTCCTCTCAAAACACGCGATAACCCGCATATTTCATTGCTGCCTTATATCCGATGGCGATGAAAATGAATGAAACTACGGATTTAAACAACCCGGCTGCCGTCGCTACTCCATATTGGCTGTTTAATAATCCGATCCGATAAACGTACGTATCTAGAATATCGCCCGTCGAATAGACGACCGGACTGTACAGGTTAAACACCTGATCAAAACCCGCATTGAGGACATTCCCCAGGCTGAGTGTCCCCATCACGATAATAATGGGCGCCATTCCTGGAAGTGTTATATGCAAAATTTGTTTAAAGCGGTTGGCGCCGTCCATAACCGCAGCTTCGTAAAGAGAGCTGTCGATGGAAGTGATGGCAGCCAAATAGATGATCGTGCCATAGCCGAATTCTTTCCATGTATTCGAAATAACAAGCAAGTAAGGAAACCAGTCTTCGTTCGCCAGGAAGAACACCGGCTCGAGTCCGAACGATTTCATCAGTACGCTGACAATCCCGTCCGTAGGTGACAAAACATCGATCAGAATACCGGACAAAATGACCCATGATAGAAAGTGCGGCATATAAATGACGGTTTGGACCGTTCGTTTTATCGCGCTATTGCGGACTAGATCCAGCAGAACGGCGAACAGAATCGGAATCGCCAGCCCTGCAACTATTTTCATAATAGCTATGTAAATGGTGTTCCACAGCACACGTATCGTATCCGGCATTTCATAGACGTATTGAAAATTTTCCCATCCTACAAGCTCCGAACCGAAAAAACCTTTGGTCGGGTTATAATCCTGGAAGGCCATCATAATTCCGATCATCGGATAATAACTGAAAATCGCCAGGATGGCGATGCTGGGTAAAATCATCGCGTACATCGGGAGCTGCTGCCTGAACTTGAGCTTTGTATTTTTCGGCTTTGTTTGGGCCTGACTGATGGTCATAACTTCATTTTGCATGCTCTGCACCCTCTTCCATATTGAAAGGAATAAGACGAGGAGCTCTCCTATTCCTTTCATCTCTATCGGATTTATTTCACTGCATTCACTTCTTTAGTAATATCGTCGCCGCCGAGTTTTTTCCACTTTGCGACGAACTGGTCGAACTCGTCTGCCGGATTAGATCCCATGATGATTTTCGTAAACGTTTCATCCTGCATTTGCTTCAACGTTGCACCTTTTTTCGTCATTGAATCCGTATCGGCTTTGATATATCCATTTACGATAAAATTATTAGAGGCGTAATATCCGCTGATCACACTGAACGCGCTGTCTTTCGGACCGGACCAGACGTAAGCACTCCACAGTTTATTATCTCCGTCCATGTACTTCTGGATTTGCGTCATGTTATCTTTGATCCAGAAATTGTTCAGCAACGACTCGTCTTTCGTGTCGAAATATTTTTTCACACCATCATGAATCAAAATGTTCTGGGCCGGGTACGAACCGCCCAAAACCGACCACTTATAATGCTGATCCGGGTGCGTTTCTTGCTCGCCGTTTATCCCGTGAAATTTGGGATCGAAATCCTTGCTCATCGGAATTTCTTTGGCGTAATGATAGTTGTAGAGCTTAATGACCGCTTCCGGATTTTTCATATTTTTGTTGACAACGAAGTAGACACCTGTGGTTGGGACAGAACCGTGAATCATCGGCACAGCCGGTTTATCGTCTGCCGAGACGAGTGGGTAAGCCCTCCAATCCGCTTTCGGGTCTTTATTTTTACCGTCCTGCAGCGGATAGAACGGAACGTAGTGCGGACCAAAAAACATGCCGATTTTGCCAGATACAAGCGACTCCGCTACCTTCGTTCCATCCTTAACGGAAAACTCTTTGTCGATATAACCGTTTTTGTACATTTCCGCTAGCTTGGACAAAGCCGTTTTCACCTGCGGCTGTATGCCACCGTATACCAGCTGGCCGGAATCCCCTTTTATCCATCCGTTTGGATAAGCATGGTATCCCCCAAAAAAACCTGACAAGTCAGCTAAATCGCGTTCATAAAGCTTCTTCGTAAAGGCGAGTCCGTAAGTATCGTTTTGACCGTTGCCATCAGGGTCGCTCTTCGTGAAGGTTTCGGCGATTTTGAGCACATCATCCATCGTTTTCGGCGGCTGCAAGCCAGCTTTGGTCAACCAATCATAGCGAATCCACAGTATTGGCGCAGCATCAATCGCTCCGCCTAGTTTAGGCAAGGCCATGAGCTTACCGTTAACCGTCGCTTGGCTGCGCGCAATCCCGCGATCCTCTTCCCACATTTGTTTGGTGAAAGGAGTCGCATATTGTTCGAAGAGTTGGGTCAAATCCATGGCGACCCCCGAATCGACCAGCATTTTGAATTGTCTGGCGTTCGCTGGAATGATGTCAGGCAGGTCGTTGGAGGAAATGGCCACGTTCAGCTTTTCCTCCATTTGTGCTGCAGGTACACTCCAGTTGTATTTCACTTTGATCCCCAGTTCATTTTCGTAAGCTCTAGACCAAATGTTGTTCGTCAGCACATCGGCTTGCTTGTTTATCATCTTTTGGACATCGTCCTCGATGGCCTTGACGGATGTCACTGTGATCGAGGTCGCGTATTTCGCCATGGGATCGGCAGGTGCAGGGCTTTCAACAGCTGAGGGATTAGTGGGTTTAATGCCTTCATTAGCTGAGCTTTCGGGCTCATTGGCAGATTTCGAACAAGCCGATACCAGGATCAATGGAATAGATAGTACAACCGTAGTAACAAGCTTCATACGTTTGTTCAAAGAAACCTGACCCCCTTTCGAATTATCGTATAATGGAAGAGGCGCCTCTCTTGATTACTAGTATAAAAGGGGTTGAAACGCTTTCATACGATCATTTGATGACATTCGAATCATTTTAATACTTATTGAACGATTCCCGGTGTTCTTTGGGACTCATGCCGGTTAATTTCTTGAATGTGCGGGCGAAATTGGAGCCGTACCCGTATCCGAGCATTTCCCCGATCTCATGGACATTGATGTCGGTATTCTCAAGCAACTGCTTGGCCCTTGCGATTTTTTTCTCTTGGATATAATCGGTAAGGGTGCTCCCTGTTTCTTGCTTGAACAATCGGGACAAATACGCCGGATTGAAATGAACCCGCTCCGATAGCTTGACTAAGGTAAGTTCATCTTCAATATGATCCTGAATGTACTGACATACGAATGAAACGGTATCCGACGCCCTTTTGTTCCTTTCGATATCCTGTACATCAATAATATGGCCTGCAAGTTGCTTGACAAACGTCCACGCTTCGGCGAAGGTCGAGAATTCGTCCACGCGGAATAATCGGTAATATCCGGTTTGCAAAGAGAGGCGAGGAAGCAAATTCCAGCGGTTCATATGGGAAAACAAAAGGGTCGACACCGAAAAAAATATTTCTTGTACGATGGGATCAAGGATGCTGGCATCGGGATGGAGTTGGCTTGCGATATCGTCCATTTCCTTCATAAATGAATCCCTTTCCCCTTTTTCAAGCAGCGATTCTAATGACATATGCTTGCCGAAGGGGAAATATTTGGCCGGTACAGCCGTTTTCGCGATTTCGGAAGCAGGTACGCTCTCGTCCGTTAAGAGCATTTCGATACCCGAGCCGATTCGGAAATCCATTAAATACCGAAGTTGGTTATAACCTTCAGGTAATTGATTCCATCGAATTCGAAAGGTGAGCATGACGAACGAAACCGTCGTATTGAGCGATTCCCTGCATGCTCGTTGAATGGATTCCAAAGTTCCCTTAAGGAAAACCGCAGCTTTCTCTTCAGAAGCTTCCCCCTCATAATCATGTCTGGGTTGGGCCACCCATAACATGTTGCCATGGCTGTCTTCCGATGGCAATAGATGCAGTCTCGGAGATAAATATTGCTCTGCAATATGCTCAATCGAGTAATAATATTGATTTTGATCCAAATAAGAGAGACCGTATGGCAAGGTGTCGACTCTCGCCATGAACAAAAGACAATCGTCGTGTGCCCTCATATTCATCTCAAGCTGTACGAACTCATCCTCCAGCGCCGGCAGCTCGTATTTCGCGCCCCCAAGCAGATGGATAAGAAAATTCCTGCGCAGGATGGAAGACATGGTCTTGAGCTGCTTCTTTGCCTGTGTCACGATTTGCATGTCTTGCCGTTTTGCTTCAATGCCGGCGATTGCGAGACGAACCGCTTCCACTACTTTGTCGTAGCCCTCCGTCTTAAGAACGTAATTCACGGCGCCTTGTTGGATTGCTTCGTAGGCATATTCAAAATCGCGATATCCCGTCAAAAAAATGATCTTGCATTCGGGCCAGTCGTTATGAATAAGTCGGGCTAACTCTAGACCATCCACCCCCGGCATTCGAATATCGGAAATTACGATGTCAAATTTGGTTTTCTCAAGGCACCGAACAGCTTCTTTGCCAGAATAAACACGTATGACGTCAAGCTCCGGATCACCCAATTCGATAAATTCATCATATAACCCATCAGCAATGACCGGTTCGTCATCTGCAATCAAAAGTCTTATCATACACTTACCTCCTTGTTTAATGGATGAAAAGTTCGATCGTAACCCGTAATCCGCCCAACTCGCTGCGGTGTACCCGGATTCCGCTTTGTTGGCCAAAATATAGACGAATCCGGCGATGAATGTTCACGATTCCTGTAATTTCTTCCGTTTGCACTTCCGATTCGAGCTTACTTCTAATATACTCCAGCTTTTCGTCGGTCAAGTATTCCCCATTGTCGTCAACGATAATCCGCAAATCGGTGTCGCCCATCTGGAATTCGACTTCCAGCTTTCCATTCTTTTCTTTGCGCTCCAAGCCATGTTCGAAAGCGTTCTCCAAAATCGGTTGAAGGATGAGCCGCGGCACTTTGAGCTGAGAGAACGCGGAAGGTAATTCTCTGAACCGGGTGCGGATCCGATCCCCGAACCGTTTTCGCTGGATGTCGCAGTAAGTTCGGGCATGCCTCACTTCCTGTTCCAATATCACTTCATCGGCATCGTTCCGGGTCAAAAATTGAAAGTATTCTCCGAGCAGCATCTGGAATTCCAGCAAATATTCGTAATCTCTCCTCTTGGTCATCGTATACAAAATAAAAAAGCTGTTATATAAAAAATGCGGATTGATTTGAGCCTGCATCTGTTTCAATTCGGCGCGCTGTATCAGTATTTTCTGCTTATAGGATTGATCAATCATAATATTCAGCTCACCGATCATAGCGTTGAACCTGTCATACAAGTAACCGAACTCATCTGCCGTTTGATGTTTAATCGTAAAACTCATATCCCCCATCTCCAGCCTTTTGAATGCTTGTATGAGCTTCTTCATCGGCTGGCGAATGTAACGGTAGAGGAAATAGGTGAAAATAACGATGATAAATAACGATGCCGCTGATAATATCCAGAACCATATTCTATTTTTATTCAAAGATTCGAATATCGAGTTCTCAAAAATATAATGAAATAAAGTGAAGCCGGTATACGAAGATGTCTGGGATATTAAAAGATATTTATGGTCACCAACTGTGATGGCATGTTCTCCTTGGCCAGACAAAGCTTTATCGTGAACAACCATGCTCACGATTTGTGCTAAAGTGTTCGGATCCCCACCTTCAGAAACGATGAACGGGATTGCCCCCGAATCATAAATGAAAGAGCCGCCGCCGTCGTTATTAAATAGATTCAAAGCGTTTCGAAGTTCTTCATTCGATAGCTTCACTATCACATTATATAAAGGCGGATCCGACTCCGAATATTTTAATGGGAAAAAGGCGTTCAAATAAAGATGGTCTTCCAACCGGGTAAGCTGCGAAAAGGTTGAATTATCGTGAACAGCCATAAGATTGAGGTCCTTTTCGGTGACTTCGTCAAAACCAGTTCCGTGATGAATCTTTTTGTTAATAGAGGGAATTACAGCATCAACGCTTTCAATATATCGACTACTATTTTTAATGGCGGCCATACGCTGCTGCAGCTTTGAAATATAGCTGCCTTTCTCATAGTCGCCTAAATACTCCGCCCCGTTTGCAAGAACATTAAGATCGCTGCTAAATAACGTATCCGATTGCTGAAGCTTGATTCCTTGAATTTCTTTGTCCAAATTTTTTTGGAAGTCCGAAATTTGTGCTGATTTGGCATTCAGGATCCCTTCTCTAATCGTATTAGCACCCCAGTTGTAAACCATGATGCCTATGAAATAATTAGGGATAATCATGACAAGGAAAATGATGATCAAGCGGGTAAAGATTGACTTTTTCCATAAATTCAGCTCGAGTCGGAGCATGGCTTTAACACCTTCTAATAGATTAGATATTCTTGTATTTAGCATACTCTCCTCTATTCTGGATCGCCCGCGTCCGACTTACCGACAAGACGATCAGTTTGTCGGAGCCACCTGAGGGATGGCACACCTGTTCGACGAGCATCCTTCTCCTGCCGGTTTGTTCGCTGCTCCCACAGAGGCAAAATAGCTTCCTGTGTATGCAATCTCTTTCCGCTATCGAATAACTACCACGAACAACTGCCTATCTCCGTTAATCCCCATTATCACCTGAATCCCCACGAAAGAAAACTGCGTAAAATTATATTCTACGCAGCTCCTCAAAAACCTTTGTATATTCTGTTAGTCAACAGCCCTTTACTAGCTACAGCCATTCATCATATTAGTTAAACCCGAGAGTGCGCTGGAATCTTGATCACTATTGCCCGTCACCCAAGCTAATCTGCTGCTTGGCCGAAGCGACATACATGCTTTCATAGTGGAACTGCTCTTCCAGCTCCATTAAGAACCGATTATAGCTCTCCAACGGACGCTGACCGTAGACGAATTTCCACAGCTCTTGCTCGATATACCGCTTGGCGTCGTCCAATCGAAATCCGTCCGGAGGCTGGACCAAGCCGTCATAGATGGGTATGAACGGCTGCCTCGCCGCCATCGTAAAATCCTTTTCACGATCCGGGAACTTGGTTCTGAGATAGCTCATCTCGTCCCGTCCAGTCAACTGATAGGCGTACCCCTGCATTTCCTTCAAATTCTCGTTCACGACAATCTTTCCGTTCGTCTCATTATAGTGCTTGCCCGGCAGACCGTACATCACAAGTTTGTTCCCCTCTGGGGTGGAGATATAATTCAGGAGCTGAATAATCTTGTTCAGCTTCACCTTGTCATTGCTAACGGATTTGGGAATAACAAGGATACTTTCGGATACGTCCTTTGCATATGCATACTTGTCGCCGTCTGGCCCCTGCGGGGGATCAATCGGAATCCAGTGGGCGTTCGCATTCATTGTCCGATACTCATCCAGCTGCCAGTTCGGCCAATTGAAATAGAACAGTCCGAGCTGCCCCTGTAACGCTTTCTCCTTGTGCTGCAGGCCCGTATTCGAGACAATGCCGGGATCCACCCCCTGCGTCTCGAATATCGAGTGGATGTAAGAAAGCGCCTTGGGCGTTGCCGGATCATACAGCGAATTAATCAGCTTGTTGTCTTTTTTATAGAATGAGCCCGGATACGTCGTGCCAAAAGCGCCGAACAGCGGCCCAAGCGCCTGATTCGGCCTTCCGCTGAACCCGTACGTATCCTTTTTCCCGTTACCGTCGGGGTCCTTCTCTGCCATCGCCCGGACCACGGTAAGAAACTCCTCTGTCGTTCGGGGAACATTCAGCTTCAGCTTCTCCAGCCAATCTTGCCGGATCCAATAGCTGTATTGATAAGCGGTTTCCGTTATGGGCAAGCCGTAGACACCTCCTACGACCTCCACAAGTCGCAACCTCTCCTTTCCGACCATCTGTAAGGAAGGTTCAAGTAAATCCAAATACGGCGACAGGTCAAGAAGTAACTGTTGGTTGCTATAGTGAACGAAATCTTGGCGGTTTCCGATACTGAACAAATCTGCATTGGAGCCCGTCGCCATCCCCATCTTCAGCTGGTTCTCATAATCCTCGGGAAGAAACGTGCGGATGATCAAATCTATACCCAGTTTTTTGTCAAGCTCTTGCTTGATGGGATCCTCCTTCGGATCGGGAAGAGGTCTTGTACCGATCATATGGACCGTAATCTTTACTCGTTCCTGCACCGGCTTCGGTTCCTCTTCCTTGCTGCAGGATACGGTCAAACAGGCAGCGGCCAAAAGCAATGCAATCGGGCTATACACTCTGCGGTTCAATGCTGGCTCCAATAGGCTCGTCCCCTTCTGCTGTCAATATATCGTTCGGATTCTATTAGTGTACAACGAATGGATAGGAAGTTTAACAATATCACGAATTTTTCCATAAAAATTCCCCTTACTTTTAATCAGGACTGCATTCAACTTTGGTACAATAAGGGTACCTGGGCCGCTTGTAAGGAGGATGAAGTATGCATCGATTGCATTATTACATGAATTGGAAGCTCTCGACCAAAACCTTCTTGCTTGCCTTCCTGCTAACGGAAGTGATCATTCTGCTGCTCGGCTATTCGTATTACAACTATTCTTCTAAAATCCTTGTCTCCGCACAGACCAAGTATGCGATTGATATGAACGCCAAAACCAATAACAACTTGGAGATACAGCTCCGGTCGATCCGCAATTTTGCCGCATCAATCGTCGGGGACAGTCGGCTGCTCGAGGACAGTCCCACCGAAATCAACCGCTGGTTTCACGATAATCTACTATATCTGCTACCGACGGTAAATAATATCCATTATATTCAAGATGGCATCGTAACGGCCAGCACCTCTAACATCGGCTGGATGCTGATGAACAACGAAACCTTTAAGTGGAATCGCGTCCGCGTGCTGGATGCGAATAAGCTGTACTGGACCGAGCCGTATTGGTCGGAGGCGTCCCAATATACAGTTACCTTTTTTATGCTCATTCCGGGCAAGGAAAATTCACGGATGATGTTGGCGCTCGACATCGGCTTCGAGAAGCTCTATGAAGCTCTTCTCCCCGATGCGCCCGATCTTCTTCATGGAGAGCTGATCCTGCTGGATACAGCGAACCACCCGATCTATGGCAAGGGTTCACATACCCGCTATAACGTGTACACCAACCAAGTGGAATGGATGAACTTCCCTGAAGCGATCCTCGATACCCCTTGGAATGAGTATTCCTTATCGCAGCTGGTGGCTGAGAATAAAACCGATTATTTTCTAACCCGCAGCAGCAATAACGTGATGAACTGGCAGGTCATGTGGATGATGGACAAGACGGAACTGCTGAGACCGCTTGCGGCCACGGTTCGCTTCACCGTGGCACTTGCCGTCGCCTCTCTGATTTTGGCTCTGGTGATTGCTTGGATTATGTCCAAGATGATCAGTCAGCCGATACGGCAGTTCGCCTTGTCGCTCGATGAGATCAGCTCCGGCAATCTGAACGCCAAGATCCCCGTAAACCGCCGAGATGAGATCGGTAATTTGGCCCGCCATTTCAATCGGATGACGAAGCAGATCGGTCTGCTGATCGAGGACCTGAAGACGACAGAGGCGAAGAAAAAGGTCTTCGAAATCCGCATGCTGCAGGCGCAGATCAAGCCGCATTTTCTTTTTAACACGCTCAATGCGATCAGTATGAAATCGCGTGAGGGGGATCTGTTAAAGGTAGATCTGCTTATTTCCTCCCTCACCCGGCAGCTTGACTATAGCCTGACGCATGCGATGGAGGATGTTAGCCTAAAAGATGAATTGAACGCATTGGATCACTACGTGCAGCTAATGCAAGTGCGCTACGAAGGTCGTTTCGCCTATGAAACCGATATCGATCCAGCCACGCTCAGCTACAAGCTTCCCAAGTTCACGCTGCAGCCGATCGCGGAAAATTGCATCTTCCACGGCTTGACGCCAATGCAGGGCTCTGGGACGCTGTTTATCGGGTCCACACGTGATGGCGATTATTGGGAGTTGCTCATCGAGGACAACGGTATCGGCATCCCGGAGGATGTGATAGGGAAGCTGCGGGCCATTCTGAAGCGCGACTCCGTCGAAGAAGCAGACGAAGAGGAAGGGATCGGCTTCGCGAACGTGCATTACCGCCTGCGGATGCTGTATGGTCCTGCCTATTCCTTGAATCTCGATTCCTCCCCGGACTTCGGTACCCGAATCCTCATTCGAATGCCCGCCCAACAATAGGAGGAGGTAAGGATAATGAAAAAAATACTTCTGGTCGATGATGAACCCCTGGCGCTGAAACACATCCGCCATACCTACCCTTGGAAGGATTGGGGGTATGAGATCGTCGGAGAAGCCGGCAACGGGGAGGAGTGCCTTGGCATGATCGACAGACATCAGCCCCACATCGCCCTGTTGGACATTACCATGCCAGTCATGGACGGGCTTCGCACGCTCAAAGAAATAAGAGTCCGATACCCGGCAGTACGGTGCATTATGCTTACGGCGCATCGGGATTTCGATTTTGCGCAGCAGGCCATCCAGAGTGGAGCTATGGGATACATCCTTAAATCGCCGATTGATATGGAGGCCACCCGCTCCGCACTGGACCGAGCTTCAGCCGATCTAGACAAGGAGCTGGACCTGGAGACCAACAAGCGAGCCCGCCTCAAGATCGTGCAGAACTATCAATACTCTCTACGCAAGGATTACTTTGATAAAATCATCTCGGGCGTGCTGGCTGAGCGGCAGGAAATGGTCCGGATCGGAGCCGAGCTTGACATTGATCTCGAAATGCCGCCGTACCGGCTCATCGTATGCCGTGTGGACGATTTGGCTAGGTATGCAGCCCGGTATTCGGAGAAGGATAAGCCGTTGCTCGAATTCTCCATGTTAGAGATCGTCAGGGAGACGCTGGTCGAGAAACTACCAGCCGGCTTCGAGCTCTTCCCGAACCGATTCGGACAATTTACCCTTCTGATTAACACCTCGGAGCCTGCCCTAAGCGAGGAGCTTCTCCGGGAGCGGCTGCTACAGCTGGAGAAGCCCTTGCAGCAGTTGATGTCGGTGCGGCTCTGCATGTCTCTCAGCCCTTCCTTCGAGGCGTTACATTTACTAAGAAGGGTGTATTCCCGTGCGGAGCATCACCTGCGCTACCGGTATTATCAGGGGAATCCTAATCCGATCTTCGTAGAGAAGGAAATTCCATTCCATCCGGTGCCCCCGAACTATCTGGAGCAGCTGTCAGGGTCCTTCCCTAAGGAGGCGTTGTCCCAAGGTGAGGACCCGCAGACCTTTAAGCTATGGCTGCAGCAGCTGGAGCAGGTATTCGGCGAATATCGTCCGGAGCCAGCCGAGGTACGAGGGTTCCTGAAGGAACTGCTTCTGCACCTTCCAGACCGAATGGCTCAACCGTATGAAGCCGCTTTGGAGGAGCCTTCCTTCCCGCTAACTGTAGCCAGCCTTAGCCGGATCTGTGAGGAGCAGTATCGGAAGCACCAGCAGAAACGGCTGCGTCCTGAGGTGGCGCTTGCTAAGCAGTATATCGACCAGCATCTGGGGGATGACCTTTCCTTGGAGGACATTGCAAGGGAAATTCAGTTCAGCCCGTCCCACCTCGGACATATGTTCAAGAAGGAGGTCGGCATGACGGTATTCGACTACATCCTGTCCCGGCGAATCGAGCTGGCCAAAAAGTATCTCTTGGACGGACAGTACCGGAACTACGAGCTGGTAGACCGCATCGGCTTCAACAGCTACTCCTACTTTTGTACGATGTTCAAAAAGTATACCGGCATGACGCCCAACGAGTTCAAAAATGAGGCTAGAGGCGGGAAATAGATCAAGAAGGAGCAGCGCTCAGGCTGCTCCTTGTTATTTATTCCTCAGCCGATAGTTTTTACCCGGCTATATGGTAAACCGATTCCTTCGGCCTTCCCCATCATGTGCTCAACTCACCTGCAGGCCGCAGCACAGCGACATAGCCCCCGTTAGGCAGCATTCGGATCTTCAGGCGATGCGCACCGCTCTCCAGCGCTGTCTCCTCCCGCGTGAGGGAGGCATGATCAGCATCCGATAGGATGACCGCCCGATAACTCTTATCCGACACCAAGAACAAAAGCTCCTCCGATGCAATCTCGACCGGTTCGGCGATCCCGTTCAGCACCGCCACGTACCAGACCTCGCCCTTTCTTCTTGCCATCGCTGCCAGTGCGCCGATCCGGCTCATGTCCAGCACTATCGTCTCATCCCAAATCGTAGGCAGCTCCTTGATAAGGTCGAGTGCTTGCCGACAGGACAGCTCATGAAGCAAATACTCGGGATGCTCGGCAATGACTTGCAGCGGGGAAGTGAAAAGAATCCCCGTCGCCAGCTGATGAGCGAAGGTCGTATCACCCGGGTTGGAGAAACCGATCGGTGTATAATCCCCATGCCCCGTCAAGAACCGGGTAAACGGCAGCGCAGCATTGTGCCATGCAGGAATCGGTCCTTCCTTCATCTTGTTCAGCTCCAGCCCCCGGATCCCTTCCCTGCTGATCTCGTTCGGGTAGGTTCGGGACTCTCCCGTCGGCTTCGAAATGCCATGGAAGTTGACCATCAGCTTGCGCTCCGCTGCAATCCGGAGAGCCGCCGTTTCGAAGGCAATCGAGACGAAGTCCTCGCAGTCGATAAAATCGATCTTGAGCCCTGCCGCGCCTACCGCTTTTACTCGGTCCATGAAGTCGCGCATAACCCGGTACTGATCAGTGGGATCGTTCATTTCCTTCGATCGCTTCCAGACAAACACGCCGATTCCCTTCGAAGACGCATAATCGGTCAGTAACTTCAACGTGGCCCACTTGTGGTCCCACAGCTCCCAGCCTTCATCTACCGTAGTAAATTCATAGCCTAACGCTTCGGCATGATCGATCATCGCCTTCTCTTCCTCGAAGCTACCTGTTCCCCGGCTCCACCAGCGCCAAACGGACCGTCCGGAGCGAATGTAGCTCTGCTCGGGGAACAGTGCCGGGTCCGGCGGCGGATTGAGGTTCGTAAGCAGGTCGCTGTTCACCAACCCGTTCAGGTCTGGGCTGAGCAGGGTGACTCGCCATGGCGTAACTACCTCCCCGGTAAGCCGGAAGCCTTCCTGCCCTTCGGTAAAGTTGGCCTTCACGGTGCAGTCACCCACCGCCTCGAGCCGCATACCACTGTAATTGTACAGCGCCGCTTCACAGATAACGGCGTATCCCCGTTCCTCCGGAAGCTCGACAACCAACGGACTCCCCTGAACGGGTCCTTGAGAGGAGACCGTATGCAGCTCCCCAGCCCCGGCACGAATCCATTCTCCAGCATAGCTTTTAAGCTTCCAGCCGTTATTTCGCTCGAAGAACCACACGTCCGCCTGGGCTGGAAGCTTCCAAGAGGAGGCTTCCCCCTGGATCGTTACCGTGCCCCGATCAGGCAGGACATAACGGATTGCAAAGCCATCCTCGTACGCACGCGCTTCCACCATATACTTGATGCCCGAGCCTTTATGGGTAACGGCTACTTGCATCACACGACAGCGATTATCCGCCACCGCGTGGACTCCCCGGACCGGATACGTCTCGTCTACCTCTGAGTAGACAGGTGCTTCCGCCTTTACTCCGTAGCCGAGATGCTGCCCGTCTACGAGGACACCAAGGTCTGACAAGCCCACGACGGGGGTTCCCCGGAACTTCACCTCATATTGAAGCAGCCCCTGTGCATTAATAAGTAGATCTCCGCTTACTGTACCTTCCGGACTTTGCAGCTGGTAACGCGATAACGGAATGGATGGATTGATCATGACATTCATCTCCTATGAAAAGTGGGTGAAGAAGGTCAGCTCTTCACCCACGGCTTAATTACTTGCTGCTTTCCATTTTTTTAATGTAATCGTTCATTTGCTTGACGAAGTCCTCGCCTCCGGCCTTGTACCAACCTGCAAGCAGCTCGTCGAATTTGGATACCGGCTGCTCGTTCATGATGATTTTCATGATGGTCTGGCTCCACACCTTCTGATAATCCATGTAGTTCGGCTTCTTGGCCGCTTCAGGGACATAATCCAGATGCTTCGAATTGATTACTGAGGTGAAGGACAGATCCATCCAGGGCTTAATCATATCTCGAATTTCTTTCTTGGTTCCGACTGTAATGAAAAATTCAGGGTCATCGTTGCGACGCATCGAGTTGCGGCGGATTGGGCTTTTCGGAGCGTCCATGATCGGCACGATTTCTCCGTTAACCTTGTTATAGTCTATGCCCTCAAAGCCTTCGATAACCGTCTTCCAAATATCATCCGCGAGCCACGCATCCAGCAGCTCGACCGCCTTTTGCGGATTTTTGCTCGCCTTGGTAATCCCCCAGAAGCCCCACAGCCCCGTTCCGTAGCCGATGCCGCTTACCTTACCATCTTCATTCTTCACAAACACGTACGTCAGATCCACGTTCGGGTTCAGCTTTCGCATTTCTTCCATATGCCAAGTGTAGTGGCCTGCGAACCCGGGGAATACACCCGTGATCCCACGCCAGAAACGCTCCCTTGCCTTGACGCCGTCATTCATGGCCGAATCCGGGTCAATGAGCTTTTCCTTCTGCAGATTCGCCGTGTACGTAAGCGCCTTCTTAAATGGGGTACCCGAAGGATCGTACGTCGCATCCATATACTCATATTTGCTGCCAGCCGGAGCCTTCTGCCATTGGAAGAGCCCGAATTGGCTGGTCAAGATCGGCTGCAGTGCCTTATTGCCGTCTACGAAGCCCGCATATCCGTAGGTATCGTTCTTGCCGTTCTTGTCCGGATCATTCAGGGTGAACTTTCTCAGGATGTCCGTAAATTGATCGATGGTGACCTGGCTGTCGGCTGGGATGGTGATGCCCACATTATTGAGCCAGTCCTTACGCACCCAGAAGGCGTCGTTCCGTGTTACAGAGGTGCGGGGAATCCCGTAGATCTTACCATCCTGGTTCACCTTCAACGCATCCCAGGAAGCTTGATATGAATATTTGGTCAGGTTCTTGGCCGAACTCAAGTAATCGTTCACCGGGATCACGATGCCGTCCTTCACCGCATTGATGAAAGCCTGTTCGCTTGTTGACGGGAAAAATACGATGTCCGGATACTCGCCGGAGGCTAGCATCAGCTGCAGCCGTTCCTTATATCCTGTTGTCGGCGGGATTTCGAATTCCAGCTTGGTGTTGGTCTTCTTCTCCAGCATCTCCACGAATTTCTTGTCCGTTTCGGACAGGTTGGCCTGCTCGTGATTCGCCATCATCTTCAGCTTGACCGGCTCCTTGGACGCGGACGCATTCCCGTCCGATGCCGGCATTTTCCCCAACTCCCCCCCTTCTCCTCCGCATGCGGACGTGAATAACAAAGCCGCAGCGACCGATACGGTCCAGACCCCTCTGAACTTGTTTTTCATTTTCATTCCTCCAATGATGTTAGGATGATTTAGGTAAAGCATCGGCCCCCTTACAGGTTACCCTTTCACGGAACCGAGCATCAAGCCCTTAACGAAGTATTTTTGCAGGAACGGATATACACACAGAATCGGCAGCATGACGATCATGAGTGTTGCATATTTCAACGTCTCTGTCGGTACGGTGCCCGCCCCAAGCTCAGCTGCGTTGCCTCCGGTGGAAATCTCCATCATTTTCGAGCCTTCGATGATCTCCCGGAGGAACAGCATCAGCGGCCATTTCTCCACGCTTCGGATATACACCACACCGTTGAAGAAATTGTTCCAGTAGCCTACTGCGGCAAACAAGCCTAAGGTCGCTACGATCGGCATCGACAGCGGGAACACGACGCGGAACAAAATGTACGGCTCCGAAGCTCCGTCGATCCGGGCCGCTTCTTCGAGCTCCTCGGGCAGACTCTCCATGAAGTTCTTCATCAGAATCAGGCTGAAACCGGAAAATAACGCCGGGAGAATCAATGCCGCCAGCGTATCCAGCAGTCCAAGGGAGCGCATCAGGTAGAAGTTCGGAATGAGCCCTCCGTTGAACAGCATCGTGAACACAATCAGCAGCATGAACAGCCTGCGGCCGCGCAGATGGCTTTTGGATAACGGATAGGCCGTGATCAAGTACAGGAAAGCGCCAATGATGACCCCGGATACCGTGACGATGATGGTGTTCAGATAGCTTTTCCAAAGAATGGGGTGACTTAAAATTTCCTCGTAGGCCCCTAGGGTGAAATCCTTCGGCCAGATCAGCATCGGGTTCGCAACAAAAGCCGTATAGGAGCTCAGCGAAACCGCTGCAACATTAATGAACGGATACAGCATGCAAATACAAGCGAGTACAATTAACACGTAGTTAATCAAGTCGAACAGTTCGATTCGTTTCCATCTCATGAGCTTCACCTACCAGATTTGTTTGCCGAACAGGCGGGAGAGGCGGTTAGCCCCAACGATCAGCACGAAGCCAACAGCCGCTTTGAACAGCCCTACCGCAGCAGCGAACGACATGCGTCCGTCAATTAAGCCGATTCGGTATGTATACGTTTCGAACACATCTGCCACATCGTACGTCATCGGACTGTAGAGGAGGAAGATTTGCTCGAAGCCATTGTCGAGAATGTTGCCTAGCTGCAGAATGAACAGCACGATAATCGTACCCGTGATGCCGGGAAGGGTAATATGCCGAATTTGTTGAAAGCGGTTGGCGCCGTCCATTTTGGCGGACTCGTATAGCGTAGGATCGATGCTGGTCATGGCCGCCAGGTAGATGATCGTGCCCCAGCCGACGCCCTTCCATACCTCTGCGGTGACGATAATGCTTCGGAAAAACTCCGGCTTAAGCAGGAAGTTAATCGGCTCGCCGCCTAATTCCTTAATTACATGGTTCACCGCCCCGATGGAGGGGGACAGGAAGTTCATGATCATGCCGGCCAGGACGACCCATGAAATAAAATGCGGCAGGTACAGAATGGTCTGGGAGATTCGCTTGAATAACATGTGCCGAACCTCATTCAGCATCACTGCCAATACAATGGGTGCCGGAAACCCGAATAAAATTTGGTACATGCTGAGCACAAGCGAGTTTCGAAGCACCTTGTAAAACTCAGCCGATTGGAATAAATACTCGAAGTTCTCAAAGCCAATCCACTTGCTGCCCCAGATGCCCTGCACGAGGCTAAAATCTTTGAAAGCAATGACAATGCCGAACATAGGGATATATTTGAAGACCAGGAGGTACGTAAATCCCGGGATCAAAAACAAATACAGCCATTTATTCTGCCTCATGTAGGTGAACAAAGATTTGCGCTGGGGAACGGCTGTAGCCTGCTTCGCAGCCTTTGAGGAGGCCGTTATTTCCATCGTTATCACATCCTTTCATATCTGCTGCCTAGAGTAGGTCTCTTGTCGTACCTTTATTAAACCATGACCACGGGGAGAAAAAAGTTCATAATCTGGCGAAATGTTTCACTATATCGTGGAGTTGCAAGACTGGCGAGCTGCAACGTACTACCTGTATCGATCCTCTTTTCTGGGATCCATAAAAAACGTACCAAGGGCCTGAGGTTCAAGCTCCTCAGGCCCTTGGCCATGCTTATCTGCGGTTGGTTAGGAACCGGACAATGCGTAATTCACGGAAGGCAAACCGTAATGGTCCGCTACCTCTTCCATATGCCGAATGTTGGGCGGCACCTCCCCCTGCCGGTACAGCACCGCTCCCTCTCTTGTGGCGCCGTACACTAGGACAATACCCGTCTCCGGCCCGGACTGCCTCAGCTTGCGCACCATCCCCTCCACAGCTCTAAGGGTCTCTTGCCGCTTCCCGGCATCGTTCACAGCGAATTCGATAAAGACCAGGTCCGGCGGGTTCGGCTGTAGCAGCGCCTCCAAGCGATACACGCAATAAGTCGAATTGGTCCCGCTAATTCCGCCGTTATAGAAGGTGCACTTCGCCACTGGATAGCGCTTCGATAGTTCCGCAGCCGTGAGCGCGCGCCAGCTGAAGCGTTCATGATCGGAGGCGCTGGCACCGACTGTGACGGAACCCCTAGGTACAGCACCTGGAGGTGTCCCGTCATGCGGACCCGTTCATCCGCATAAGGTAACTCTTGTCGTAGGTTAAGAATCATTCAGCTTGACCTATCGCGCTCAAATCAAGCAGCATCCGATCGGCGAATGCCGCTTGGATGGCCTTACCTCTTTGCGCGCGAAGCTCGTTCATGAGCGGCTGCACCCGATCCTGCTTCGCAAGGAGGCTTTGCAACAAGCCCTGGTCTTGAATCCAGCCCTGGGCATAGGCGTAGTTCAGCGCTTCCCCGATGTCCCGAACCTGCAGCTGTACCATAAACCCATGACGCTGCACGGATTCATTGCCTGCCCCGTCGATCGCCCGTACCAGCAGCTCATGACTGCCGGAAGCAAGGGAAAACGCTGCCGCTTGATACGGAGCCGTGAATGGCATACCGTCGAGCTGAACGCTGCTGTATACCACACCGCTGACCGTATCGGCGAACGTAATGCTCGCGATAAAGGTTTGCGCCGGCGAAACTCGCTCTGGAGCTGTCAATGTAATGACCGGTGGAGTTTCATCCTTCGCAGTGTGAAACTCGAAGGAACGGCTATGCGTATCGAGCAAGGTCCCGAGCTTCGATTGAACTTCGTCTGACAAAAGAACCGCATACTTCGTATCATAGGACAGCGGCACCGCCGGCGTTAGGGTCAAGCGGCGAGACGCTTCATCCCACTGCAGTGTCGTCTGTACGGCGGCACCATATACGGCCTCCGTTACTTTCACCGTGGAAGAAGTGAAGGTCTCGGGAGCCATCGGCGCTGTAAATTGCAGCACTAGCGGATCGGTGACGGATGCGCTTGAAGGGTCGTTCGGCTGCACCAGCTTCGCTTCCACCGGAACCCAGCGGAATTTCACCGCATCTGCCCGCGTGTAGGTTCGGTCTACTACTTCCGGCGGCAGTGTCGGTGCCGTACGCGTCAGCTTCACGTATTCTGCTCCGCTGCCGGTGAACTTGAACCGCCCCAAGCTAACCCAGCCGGAAGGTGCTTCGGTAGCATTGACTGTACGAGTTTCGATCCGGTCCCCATACCGTACTTCTACCTGGACGGAAGCATCGTTCCCAGAGGTATGGACGATTTTGTAGAAGGAGACCTCATATTCTCCGGCATGCAGCACTGGCGTCCATGTGGCAGTAGCGTCTTGTTCTTCGGTATAGCGGCTTTTGACGGCTTTATTGTAGCCGGTCAGCCCGCTGGCGGACCATTTGCCTGTTTCCAGGTAGCCCGTCTGCGAAGTGTCCAAAATGATCTCCAGCTCTTTGAGTGAAAAGCGGACCGGTTCCGTCACATGCTTCTGCCCGTCATCCGAAACGACCTCAGCCCATACCTCCAGCTCCTGAATGTCCGGGTTATACATCTTCAGGGTCAGTTTTCCTGCCGCATCGATGTGAATCAGCTCCGGATGATACGTATGATACGTCACGGTTGCCTGCGACAAATCGCCGTCCACTCCTGTTGTTAAGGTACCTCTCACCTGCAGTTGGGCCGACTCGAACCTGACTAACGATTGCTTATCGGCTTCGATATTGATACTGCTCCACTCATCGGGTATCGATTCATGAATCAGCATGATCGCATCGGCTGCCACTTGAAGCTTGCTGCCGGTATTGGTCAGCTCCACACGTCCGCTCTTGCCTGCTGTGAACTCATGCGTTCCGAGCAGCTGCCAACGACCCTTGGAGGCGGATTGATCCACCGTGTACGTCTTGGTCCCGGCCGCATCATACACCGTATACGTCGCGTCAGGAGACCACTCTGACCGCCCGACCGGTACATTGATATACACGCGGTACTTGCCTGCCAGCTGCAGCTCCGGTATCCATGCCACCTTGGCGGCAGGTGCTCCCGGTACGGTGTTCGCCACTATATAATTGTCATAATAATAGCCGTTTGCAGCCGTGTTCCGCATCCATGTACCGCTGAGCTCCGCCTCGACATTATCCACACGGACTACGCCCGGCTGCTCGCCGTACGCAGGCTGCTCCGGCACGCTTGAAACCGCATAAGGCAGATACAACGTACGCGCTCTGGTACGCTTGCCGTTCGATTCCACATAATACGTAAAGGTCTTGCTTAGCTCATCGACTCGTATGGACCACTCCATCGGATAGACGGCGTCCGGACTGGACTGATACGTTTGTCCGCCGTCGAGCGAATAATGCAGTATCGCCGGGTCTGTCGTCTTGGCTTGAACATACGCCTGATAAGAGGACTTATCCGGCTTAACGAGCAGCATCCCCTTTACCGCGTCCATTGGGCTGTGCGTATCAAAGAAATAGCTCGCATCCGATGTGTCCTGCTCCGGCTCCGCTCGATGGAGGGGCACTTGAATGTTCATTCCGCCGACAATGATGGCCGTGAGACCTTTAGCCGATACGGTAACATTCAGCTCCCCGCCCATAAGTACTGTCGTTTCCGGAGCCCCGCCATCCCGGATGATCGTGACCGGATAAGACTTCGTCGGATCGAACCCGATCATCGTGGAGTTCAGCGTCAGCTTCACCTGCTCCTCCGACTTGGCTTCGTTAGCTAAGGAGATAAACAGCTTATCGCCGCTCTCCGCCGTAATCCAGTTGATTTGCGGATTGCTGGACTTCAAAATGCCCTTTGGCATCCACAGCCACACGTTGGGATGGCCGTAGAAGGTGCCTGGCTTCGCCCCAAACACATGGTACTTAAACCACAGGAAGTCCGTTTCAAATACAGACGGGAACGAAATTTGCCCGTTCGAGCGAGCCATCTGCTCTGTTATGAGATAATCGATCGTCTGCCCAAGCTGTGCCGGAGCGTGATGGTAATAGATTGACGTTCCCTCCGTCGGACCCAGGATCGGGAAATCCGGATCGAGCTGACTTGTGATGAAACCTCTGTAATAATATCCAGGATAGTTCGAATAGCGGCCGACTACGGCATTGTGCGCAATATCGGCCATCAGTGTATCCCCTGTATACTCCGCCAACCTCAGTAGGAACGGTGCTTCCTGTGCATTCATGCGGTAAGCCGAGTTCGTATTTCCTGCCTCATACGTCAATCCGTTCGGAGATACCATCCAAGCTTCGGCCTGCATCGAAGCCCCCGATTCATCCTCCGGCAGCTTCGCCCGCGGATACTGATATTTCCCTTGATCCTCCCAGTTATTGGCCAAATAATAACGGAACGGGGATGGATCGGGAATCGAGATCGTCCCTTCCGGTACTGGCCTTACCGTAAAGATACTGACATATCTTTGCGCTTCCTTATGTGCAGCGGCAAGGTATTTCGGATCCCTCGTCTCCTCATACAGCTCCAGAATTTCCACCCACAGCTTCCCGTACTGGTAGAAAAAGCTGTTCCGGTCGCCGTTTTTCGTCGCCGGGGTGTCGATCTCTTCTGCGATATATTTATCCGCAGCTGCCTTCGCCTTCTCGAGATAGGACGCATCCTTCGTCATCCGGTACATCATCAGCGGCTGAATGACCGGTCCCCGGGCATACTGCCCCTCATTACGGACCTTGAAATCGTCCTGCCCCATCTGGTACAGTCCGGCATTGTACCCTTTCGTCATCTGGTAAAAGGTCGATAGTGTCGTCACGTCAAAGGCTACGGAAGCCATTTTCCACAGGGAAGGATCTCCGTAGACCGGCTTCTGCTTAGGCGACCAGCCGCGCTCATTGCGGGAGACCCCGTGTTCCAGCATCGGCAGCGCCCTTTTATCGTAGAGCTCTCCGTCGTTCGTCACATAATAGGCACCCATCAGCGTGCTACTTGCCGCCGTTCGGATCGCCTGGTCATTCTCGATGTCGATGAAACCTTTTGCCCGGCTCCACCAGCCGCTGACGCTCGGCACATAATTGACCGTATCGTCTCCAGCCGGATCGATCTTGAGCAGGTCGATCATGTTGAACATCGCATCCGTCAACGACTGGCCTTTGACATTCTGACGATAGTTGCTGTAGCCATATTCCTCCCGTAGTAGGCTGGTGTAAGCTTCGTAGATCGTGCCTTCGCCTGCATAAAGGCCGAGCTTAAAGCGGTAGGGCTGACCTGCCGTCAGCTTCGAGTAGTTGCCGAGCTGAGGAGCATACAGAATAGGCTGAACCGTATTTTCATTGTTCACCAAGCTGATCCCCACCGGCTGATTGCTCCCCGTACCGGTCGGTTCAAAGCGGAGCGGCAGCTCGGAAGCAGGTATGTACACGCCGTATGTAAGCGGTCCGTTAGTGCCCGGCTTCTCCACCAAGGCCAGTGGAGCCGTTAACTCCCAGAGACCCGTCGATTCTACGGTACCTACCACTTTGGCCCGGTTGCGTCCACCGCTGAGCACTTCGGTAACCGTCTCGAGCTTCTCCTCCGTGAACGATTGATAGCCTATGACATAATCTCCGGTTGCCTTCGGCACAAACTCCAATGAAATCTGAGGCGTTTGGGAGGCTAGCGACCAGTTCACTTTGAAATCAAACTGATCTGCATGCTCCGTATCGGTAAGCTCCACCGTTTGGGCATCCATTTGCCGGATTTGCCCGGGGAGCACCCATACGGGGGTCATCGTTTCGTAATAGTTCAAGCGGCTGCCCGAAGCTCCACTGAGCACGACCCACTGCTCCTCCAGACGCTCAGCCTGCCCATGAACCGGAACCCAGTCACCATTCCTCCGGAGGAACAGGTCCTTAACGATCGTCTTGCCCCCGTCCCAAGCAGCTTCATAGAAAACGACCCGATAATCGGCATTCTCGATGGCCGCCTTCTCCGTGAAGGTCAGGTTATTCAGCTGACGAGTTCTCAAGGCGCTCGGCGGAGGATCCTTGCGAACGATATCTCCTTCGAACTTGACGGCATCCACACGGGTATAAATAGTCGACCCGCTCGCCGCCGTCCGTGTCACCTGAACATATTCATGGATCGGATCCCCAACAAACTCATACGTGCCCAGCTCCAACCAACCGGCACCGGGTTTGGTAAAGTCCACATATACCGTATCCGTACGGCCGTTATGCACGATGTCCACCCGAATATTCGGATCCGCCTTATCCGGCCAATCCGGCTTGTAGAGGGATATGTTGGCTATTCCCGCTTCGATGTTCGGACGGTACAGGACGGACGAGTTCTGCGTCGTTGTGTATCGGGTGGAAGACTGATTATAGCCCTTCACTGTCGTCGACCCGGTCCAGCTGCCGTTCTCTGTGTAGCCATAATCGCCAAAGTCAATAACAAAGGCCGTCGTCGCCTGCCGAAGGACTCTGACGACGTAAGACTGCGAAATGCCGTTATTGCCGGTTACTGCGATCGTTAGGATCGTTTCCGCTCCGACAAGCGGTATGGGTCCGAAGGGAACGCCGCCTGCGGCCGTCTGGCCGTTTACTTGAATGACCGCCGACGGTTCCGATGCTGTAGCCGTCAATGTTACCGCTTCCACAGAAGCGGATACTTGCGCCTCGTATTGGAATTGTGCCGGGTCAAACGCCGGGCTGAGTGCTGCTCCTTGCACCGTTAATCCGGACAAAGCGGCTGTCGGAGCATCCTGCACCGGCTCGAAACGGACCGCGTCGGCATGTGTAAACGTCCCGCTTAGCGTCGTGGTACGGGTCAACCTCACCAGCTCATTGCCGCTTCCATCAAAAGCGAACGTTCCGAGCTCCACCCAGCCGGACGTGCCCTCTGTAGCGTTGATCGAGGCCGTGTGCACCGCACTCCCATGCAATACCTCCACTTTCATCTGTGGATCCCCGGTGCTTGGGGTAGGACGCACGACCTTGTAGAAGGACACGCGGTACGTCCCCTTCTGCAGCGACGGCTTCCAGGACGCCGTATGCCCTACGCCACCGGTCACTCGGGTGGCCGTGCCGTTATAGCCTTTGATGCTGCTGGCACTCCAGGAAGGGGACTCCGAGTATCCTGCCTCCCCGTTATCGAGGATGATCGCTCCCTCCGCCTCTGCCGCAAGGACAATCGTATCAAGAGTCCACAGGCCTTGCAGCGGCAGCATCCCGACAACCAGCAGCATCGTTAGCCAAAGTGCCGTTTTTCTTCGTATTCGAACCATCAAGCTGTACATCACAACCCAACCTCTCCTAGTTATGGTTTGCTTCAACAACCAATCGTTCTTCAACTTTCCACGAGACTGGCCGACCTGCGATTAGAAGCGATGCGATTGGATCTTCTATGGTGACATTCCCTTCGAGCGCCACCGTTCCACACGCCTTCAGCTCAAGCACATGCTCCGCCCCGCCATGAGGAGGATACGTGCCGGATCGCTCGATACGATTGCCAGTAAATATTAGCTGCGCTACCGAATGTCCTTTCACCAAAGGTTTGCCGTAGGTGCGGAAGACATTGTCCTCGATGCGAATCTGTCCATGATAATAGCCGCCTGCTGACTCCGGATCTTTGATTTCAGGGTCGATATCAATGACGGCTTTTCCCCAGCTTGGGTAAGCATAATTGCAATCAAGGAAGGTGTTACCCCGGATCACGATGCTCTGCGTTCCTCCGGATTCGAACCAAAAGTTCGCGTCTCCCGAAATTTTAACCCCTGCCCCCGGGCTGCTGATCGTATTGCCCTCTAACAGTACCTCCCCGGCTGCCGTAATCAAAAAGCCCCGAGCCCGATTCCGGCGAACCATACATCCTTGGATTACTACCTTGGCTTTCCGGCTGATATTTTCCACCGCATCTCCAGACTGTAGATCAGAAGGAATCTCGTCCTTGAACGTCAAGAGCATGTAATCGATGTTGATTTTATGTACGGACGTAAGCTCTGCAGTCCCGTAAGTGAGCAGCGTTTGACCGCTCACGAAGCTCATCCTTTCCCCCGGTGCCGCGATATCCACTCCTTTCTGCTGACGGTTCATCAGCTGTACGAGCAGCGTATCGGGAGCCACACGGCGGATGATTCGGCCGTAAATTCCGTGCACGTTGCAAGGATCGTCCATCTGATGCTCCAACAGACATTCCTTCAGCTCGATAAGGCCGGTGCAATAAACAAAATGCGTCGCGTCCGCCATTGTGGTAAAAACCCGTTCCGTGTCTGTCCTTCCGGTTACGTGGAAACGGTTCAGACGGGTAACTTCGCTGTTCTGCGCGATGACTCCCATCCCTAGAGCATGATGGACCGTAACCTCCTCGACGACGGTATCGGTACAGCCGGATATGATAATGGCCGGATGATCCCTTCGTCCGAATCGGAAGATCAATTTGTTGCCTGGGATCGGCTTTCTCCGAGTGCGATTGCCGCTGAACCGCAGAATCCCGGGTGCAGGCTCACTCACTTGAAGCTCCTTGTAATGTCCCCAACTCCATTGGTCTGCACTGCCATAGGCCGTGGCCTGTGTAGCCGGATCGTATTCGATCAGCCCCCATACCTCACGACTCCAACCTTCGCCTTGGAACGACAGCTTTCCGTTGGCCAGCTCGTACGCATACCCCTCATCTACATGGATCTCGAATCCATCTTCGAACACATCAGTGATGAAGCCCTGCGCCATCATAGGCACTTCCCAATCGATGGCGAAGCCGCTCAGTCGGATATTGCTGGAGTTCTCTAGCAGGAAGGGAATGATGAGGCCGCACGAACTCCGCCTCAGGTGCCTCGATGGAGATTTGTTTCATGTCGACTAAGGGAAACGCTATTTTCCTCCTCCCGTCGTTGTCATGATTCGAGATCACCACCTCCTTCTCATAAGCCAGATCCGGCCAAAAATCATACCGGCCAGGCGAAAACCAGAGTACCGCCGACTCCATCTCCCTGCACTTCTGCAGCGCACGGAAGACAGCCAACGTCGCATCCTCCCCCGAGTCCGGCCTCGCGCCGTATTGCATAATCTCCACTACTGTAGGAATCGTTGCTTTCATGTCATGGATCCTCCTTTCTTGTTTCTATTATCAGGAGGGATAGGAAAGAAAACATTACAATATCTGAGGAAATTTTTTGGTATTTCACGAATATTCGAAAAGCTTAAAAAAAGCCCGTACGTTTTGAGAGCTGAAAGAAGATTAACCCAAGGAGATTCTATTACCTATGTGTTAGGTAATAAGACTGTCACTGTCCGTAGCCAGACCGATCGGGTATAAGGTGGTGCCACACTGTTTTCAGTGCGACGGAATAAATTCAACGATAGGGTCGAGAAACTTAACTTCATATAGTGATCTCTTACTTTCTCGTCTCCAGAGAGGCAGTTCAAAAGTTGCAATGCCGTAAGTACATTAAGTACTTGTTTGCCTTTAACGACCGCCTCCTCTGATTCATAATTTTAGCTATAAAAATAGCCGTGAAGAGTCGTTTACTAACGATTTCTTCACGGCTATTTTTCAAGGATCCTTGTTTTGTTGGCGGTACCCCATGTCCATCAAGCTAAGAACAAAGAAAAAGGAACAGATGCTACCTTTCGTCGCTTGATCCAAATCAATTAGCTTAGAACTGGATTTTGTACAGACTTAAATAAGCCTTGGTGGCTTCGGTTTTAAAAATTTCAATTTCCTAAGCAGCAGATCGTGATTTCTGTCTATACTCATAGACTACACCTAGAATGTCAAATACGGTTCTCTTCTCATACCGATGTGACTTGCGTCCATTCTTTTCAATCATCCGAAAGAATTGGAGAAGCACCCGCTGTACATCATCCGCTTGCTTTTTCATGGCATCATGTAGAGAAAGAAAATATTCTTTTAGGATACAGATTACTTTGAATTCACTAGCTTCTTTCTTTTTCTTCATCAACAAAAGCCTGCGCATCTGAAACATGAGAGAAGAACTCAGCAAAATGGCGATCAACTGCCCGTATACATGACATTCAAAACGTTCGGTTTTGACCGGCTTGCATCGGTCAATATGGAAGATGGATTTCCACGTTTTAAATAAAATCTCGATTTGCCAGCGTAGGGAATACAGGTCATGGACATGCTCTTTTTTTTAAATAAATGTCAGGGGCATTGGTCATGTAGATATTGATGGCACTTAAGCGTTTTGTTCTTTCTTTGTAAGTCATGTTTTTCTTTTTCTCCTGTTTAGCGCGCATCAGGAGCCGCTTTTGAGTCTGTTCTTCCGTAAGTTTGCAAATGAGAAGCCGTGTACGAAATTTTTTATAGAGACCCAGATACACTTCGGGAAGTTCTACCATTTCTCCGGATTGAAGGCAATTCATGATCGCTTCCAGATCGATTTCTTTGAACAATGATTGTTTTTTTACCCTGCCATCTTTGAATTGTTCAACTTCCTTATTTTGTTCATATACGCGGACATTCAATTTTAACCGCGAAACATAAAAAGCTCCTCGCTGCTCTATTTCTTCGAAGTCTTCTAAACAAAAGTAGCCCAAATCTCGAATACAAAGATCGTTCATTTCCACCGTTTTCGCTCGTTTTGAGCCATACAGACCGTCGTTGTTTTTTTCCGGGGCCAACATCCACCTGTAAGAATTCTCCGGTTTTCAACTCGTATTCGAGTTGTATTTTCATGCCAGCCGTATGAGAACTTCCTCCGGATCCCTGATAACGGTCGGCATAGGGATCTGGAAGTTGAAAAACAGTCGAATCCAGAATACGGATCAGATGAAAATAGGAGTTACATTCACAAGGCAGCGAAAAGGAAGTCGAGATTTTTTCTTGGAGAAGCGTTAAAAAAGGGATTGAAGGAAGGCAACTGCAGAAGGATTGAACCGCTAGTTCAATCCTTCTGCGCTCATCGAAAGCTGATTGGAAGCATCTAGTTGGCTACATAATCGTGCGAGGGGAGTCACAGATACATGATCATTTAAAAAGACACATAAGGAAACCAAATCTTGCGCGGTATATTTGCTTTTTCGTTGGACGAAGCCAGCTTTTCTAGCGAGCTCCTCAAGTTGGGTAGGAGAAAAATGATGTTGAAGCTGTTGGGCTAGTAACTGCATTTCTTCGCTGATAGAAAGTGGAATAGAGTTCATGGCAAACCATCCCTTCTATGGAATTATGCTTGATATAGAAAGGATAGCTTATTTTACCAGTTTGGGTATAGATTCATCTTAGCTTGATGGGCATGGGGTACCGCCAACAAATTAACGTTGGCGGTACCCCCACATACATTCCACAAAAACAAAAAGGCCGCCGCCGCAGCCCCCTTTACACCAGTCTATTGAATTCCATTTCTGTCGAACTTTATTTGTAATACGACGTCGTCAATGGAACGACAAATCCGCCGCCAGACCCTTTGATCTCAATATACAATTCAGAAATGCCTCCGATATCGACCTCAATCGTTTTCATCTTGTCCTCGACAGTTACGGTATCCTGCTTAAGCAGTTTGAGCGAGCCGCTTTCATAAATGCTGATCATGAACTCTTTGTTTATAGCGCCTGCCTGCAGGTACAGCTTCTGATATTTTTTATCTGGGGTAAGCATGAAAGAACCGTTTCCATTACTGCTGTTGTCTTCTGCATTGTTATAAAATACTTCTTTATAGTCTTTGTTCTGATAGGTCGTGCGCTTCGGATCGGACGTAAGGTAGCTGCCCCCGTCATACTTTTCACCTGAAATGGAGGTACCGTCGACTTTCTCGCCAAGAAGCACGGTTGTTGTAGCCGCGTCGTATTCAACAGCAACACTTAACGCATTTGCAATTGCCCGCACAGGCAAGTATGTACTGCCTTGATAAGTAATTGGTACAATGGCGTTCCCTTGTTCGTCGTTCAATTGTGTTGGCACTCCGTTCACCTTAACGGCCAAAGTGCGATTCAAATAAGCTTGAATCGTCTCAAGATTGGCGCCTGCATAAGCACCCGCGCTTGCTCCCAACAGCAAAGATATCCCTGCGACTGAAGCGATTAGTTTCTTTCTCATGAATGTTCTCCTCCTGATATCAAATGGTGAACCATAAACTATATACGTTTCCGATAATAAAATGGTTGCAAAACCAAAAACACAAAACAAGCCGGATTTCCTTACGTTTTCCGCGTTTTGTTGGTGGTACCCCATAGCCATCAAGCTAAGAAATTAATACACCCCCAAAACGAAAAAAGCTATTCTATTTGTTAATAAAGGATGGCTTTTTTCGTTTTGGGGGTACTCGAAAATTTTAGCTTGATGGGCATGTGGCGGTACCCCTATTTGGACGGTTGAAGAATTGAAGTCCATGGATGATAACAATGATAACGAAGGATCCCAGACACACCTATAACAAATTCCAATATTAAAACAAGCGATTTGCGCATTGTCCCTCCTCATTTTATTATCTTGCATATATATCGGTAAAATATGGAGCATTTATTACTGATTTCCTTCTAATTCTGCAGTGTCACCTTCCGGGCTTACCTGGCCAAGGGCCGTCGGTTTCAATTCTCCTTCTATAAATCCGGAATTTATTCCACCAATCACGCAACGTCTTAAATGGAACAACGCGGCACGCTCCTCCATCATTCCGACTTTTTCCCTTTCTAGACCCTTTGACTGGTTTTGCTCCTGGTTATGCTAAATCCGGATCTAGCTCCTCCCTGCAGTTTTAGTTTCTAGATCGTGTCGTTACTGGTTTAGTAGGTGGGGGTGGGCGCGCGGGGCGCGGCACGGGGCTGCCTGCAGATCTTAATTTAGCTACGTAACATTTAGCTACGTAACTAAACCCGGTGAGAAGGGCAACAAACACACAGGCAAAAGAAGTTCAGGTCAGCACGAAAGTATAAAGTATCTCAAAATAACGGGCAGTTGGGGGACGTGTGTGGTGGAACGTATGCAAGAGTGGCCTAGTTTTCCACTTAACACGTTACGTGTTTGGAGGAATACCGGGGCGAGCCCGGTCCACGTTCTCTTCCCTGTCGTGTGGCTGGAATCGTGCATCTGACCACATTTGCGGCAGATCTAAAAAAAAGAAATAGATCCGGGTTGTAAAATTCATTTCTAGCCCCTTAGTAAGCGAGGATGTTTATTGCCCTGACACGGCAAACCAACCTAAAATGGCCTTTTATGGTGTTAAAGATCAGCTGATTCGAGGGGAAGACAACGACTTTGTATATCTGAAGCCGCGGCTGAAAGCAAAGCAAAGGTGAAATTTCGAAATTGGACGAAGGCAGGGCTGCTACGGTCGCCGGCATCGTTGATTTCGTCCTATTGTGAAAGGTTGTGTTTTGTATGCTGTATCGCCATCCATATAGAGACGCGGGAACTAATAACATTAGCGCTCAGGATATTTTGGATATGGGTTATGACGCTGAGGGTCGGGTAGTTATTGCGAATGAGGACGAACAGAGCTATCTTCTACTTGCCAGCGAAGACTTAACAGCGAATAGCACTATTGTATAATCCTCTGGATACGGGCTTCTTTCCTGCTTAATCTGCTTGGCTTTTAGATGTTTCGTTATCAATACATCGGGCTTTCTGATCAACTCGTCTATCTTTCTCAATCTTCTTATCCCAGTTACAGAGTCAGTTACAACTGACTCTTTTTTATTTTGGAAATACTCAGCTAATCTTGTTAAACAGAAAAGCATACATACAACATAGGTTGTGAGAATGGTAACTTTATGATTTGAGATATGATATAATAAAATAAAGAAAAGAAAGAGAAGTTCGTTATGATCAGAAAAGCCAATACAGATATACGTATTCCCTGTTATTTCCGAAAAGTAGAACGAAGTGAGATTGATGATCACAAGTATAATCCTCATGGTGGTTGGCAATTCAGATGGTCAAAACCTACCACTCAAGGGTTTGATGTCTTTGGGCTAGTTGTAGATGAATATCCTTCAGATGTTCAAGGTTTAATTGCATTAAGACCAAATTATGATGATGCTTTTCGTTGCGTTGATGTAGAGATACTCGAGTCGGCACCTTGGAACAAAAAGTATCAAAATAAAAAACTCAATCCGAATCGATTGTATCAAGATGTAGGATTTGCGTTGGTGGCATTTGCTTGCCAATACAGCATAGATAAAGAACTAGAGGGATTTGTAGAATTGACATCAAAATCTTCAAAATTTGATTTTTATCTAAAATTAGGAGCAAGACCAGCTTTCGGTCAAAATATGACATTTTCAGATAAGGCTGCACAAAAGATAGTTCAAGAATTTTTTCCTGGAGGTGTTACGTGGTGGCAAAACAAATAACAGATGTTTTAATACGAACTCACAAAGGATATACTGTTAAAAAGGTGAGTGAGAACATGGATAAACAAATTTCAGAGTTTGAAGAAGGTTTTCGTGATGGAGTCTACGCTATACCACGAGCCCAAAAAACTCCAAGAATGAATATAAGGGCAATGTATGATTACTGTTGTAAAAAGGGAATTGATCCCTTGGAAATGACTAAGGAAGAAAAAGAGCAATTTTTAGTTAAATGATCATTTAATAGGTTTTTATAGGTTTTAATAGATATTACTAAATGAACAACAGCATTTCTGGTGTAAACCTAAATGCTGTTTTATTTTGTGTAGAAGTCCCTTTTAAGTTCTTCCGGTTCTCTCTATTAAGACACAGCCCAATCATTATCCAAACATTCTCGATTACTATTTCTTTATATCATCGCTCCATTGTAATTTCTATTCAATTTCATTTCTTCTCCACTCATGGAGATGCCGGTACAGCTCAATTGCATTATGGAACGATTGAAAGTATTGACGGCAGCCAGAATAATGTGGCAAGTATTATGAAGCTCGTGATACCTCACAAGGAATTCAAAAACTCCGACCATGCTGGGTCTCGAGCATCAACCCACTTGATGCGAATCAATCATTTCCAAAATAGTGAATGTCCCCATATCAAGTAGCAGGTACCTTCCAAACACAATGCTATTTCCCACATATCTCCCCTTTCCGTTAAATCCGTAAACCAGCCGGCAAATGGTCAGTAAACATAGCTGTCCTTTTGCGTAAAACGGCTGCCGATTGTACCGGCAGGTAATCACACTCGGGTCCGATACATCAGCCCATAGAAACGGATTGGTTGCCTACTAATTGAGAAGGCGTATCCCCCCCGCGTTCCAGCGGAGAATCCGCCTCTTACTCTATGTTTATTTACGTGCAACGTTCATAACGTTCCAATAAGAAGACTTCGGCTTGGTAATTATTATTTTACTAAAGCATCAGTTTCTCCCCCTAATAACAATTCGATTCAAATTCCTCACACATTGACTATAAAAAACAGCTTTCCTGCATTGCCTATAGTTCATGATATGTTTAGAATAGAAACAAGACGGGGTGCAACCCCCGTCCCAGACAACTAGGTGGTTGAAATCAACCACGGCGCGCTTAGACATTCAATAAAGAGTCAGCGAAAATACCACCCAGGCGGTCAACCTTAGCGGTGGGATTTTCGCTTGTTACGCATACGATACCAACGATACAGCTTCCTTCCACTAAACCAAAGGCAAATAATAGAAACTGCTATTTTGATTGGGCGTTCACCCCCTTTGTGGAAGAGGCTGCGCCGCGTGACCAATACTCACCAGTTAAATGCTATTTCCCACATATCTCCCCTTTCCGTTAAATCCGTAAACCAGCCGGCAAATGGTCAGTAAACATAGCTGTCCTTTTGCGTAAAACGGCTGCCGATTGTACCGGCAGGTAATCACACTCGGGTCCGATACATCAGCCCATAGAAACGGATTGGTTGCCTACTAATTGAGAAGGCGTATCCCCCCCGCGTTCCAGCGGAGAATCCGCCTCTTACTCTATGTTTATTTACGTGCAACGTTCATAACGTTCCAATAAGAAGACTTCGGCTTGGTAATTATTATTTTACTAAAGCATCAGTTTCTCCCCCTAATAACAATTCGATTCAAATTCCTCACACATTGACTATAAAAAACAGCTTTCCTGCATTGCCTATAGTTCATGATATGTTTAGAATAGAAACAAGACGGGGTGCAACCCCCGTCCCAGACAACTAGGTGGTTGAAATCAACCACGGCGCGCTTAGACATTCAATAAAGAGTCAGCGAAAATACCACCGAGGCGGTCAACCTTAGCGGTGGGATTTTCGCTTGTTACGCATACGATACCAACGATACAGCTTCCTTCCACTAAACCAAAGGCAAATAATAGAAACTGCTATTTTGATTGGGCGTTCACCCCCTTTGTGGAAGAGGCTGCGCCGCGTGACCAATACTCACCAGTTATCTACTTCTATTAAATCATTGTTCGGAAAAATTAGGTAGTTATAAGGAACATGTATTCGCTTGATGGCATACGCTGTTGTAAGTGTCCGGAACCATCACAGCAAGGACAATCAGGATTGTTCATGCATAGAGGACAGGCTATTGTATCATAGCACTCCTCCTTCAACACAAGGTACGACAAATGCTATTCGCCCACCTTTTTAACTCTACATAAGACGACTCGTTACTTCAAATCGGTTATTCCTTGTTTTTCCCTTTAAAAGCCATCTCCGCCCACTCTTCTAAGGAAATACCATGCTGCTGCTTAAATCCTTCTCTCTCATCAACTGCACTAAAAACTAAGAGTTCACTATCCTTATCTTCATCAACTGGCTTTCCATTAGACATCCGACCATAGTTGTAATCATTGGGTACGGCATGCAACAATCGAACATAATCCCCCGATTTAACACAAGCTGCTCCTATGGCAGTATTATTAATGTTCTCAGGGGCTACTGCTCCGTAGATAGCACAGTGCGTCATTTCTGCATTCATCTTATCGCATAACCTACAAGTAGGATAAATTTTTTGTTTTGGTTTTCCTGACATATTGAATCCTCCATTATTTGATATCATATAACGGAAAACCAAAAACACAAAATCATTTGAAAAAATTTATTAGAACTGTTTTAGACTGACCAATAAATTAAAACAGCGAGCGCCATGGACTAGAAAATATAGTCCTAGACTATCGCTGTTATATTGTGCTACTCCCGACAAGCTTTTTTACACTAATTTACTGTATAGACCCTTTTTAATACTGATACTCGAAATAACAGTAGATGCGGCCAGTAACCAATTATGACTCCAAATCGAATATACGCAGATAGCAATAAGCATTAAACCTAAAAAAATAATAGCTGGTTTAGCACCAAATTTTTTTCGAATAATATTTAAAACTACAATAAATAAAATAGCATAAAAAACTAAAATTCCAACAAGACCTAGATATGCAACAATCATGTACACACCACCTAATTATGAAGGTTGATTATATTATAGCATTAACTTAGTTCTGGCTGGAAATAATGATGCCCTTATTTTTAGTTACGCTTGAATACCCAGCAGTCTAGTACTTTATTCTCTTAGTCTAATACTTTATTTTTCAGTCTAACACTATATTTTCCCGCAACAAGAACAGAAAAAAGCAGGGGGCGGATACCGCTCCCTGCAAATATTCAAAAGATGAATGCTATTTGTCCTTCAGAAACCTTATAAATCCTTTTTGTTTTCGTTTGTGGCTTTTTACCTTCTACACGAAGTTCAGACTTCCAATCTCCTATTGTTCGCTCTTCCAGAGGTTTGTTTGTCAACGTGTAGATCCATCGGCGATATTCAGCCGGCTCGGTCGGTGCCACACGTGGATCCCATACTAAATGATAATCACCCAGCAACGTTTCTCTAGTTACGGTAAACCCATCCATACCCTTCTGCAGATTTTGAACCACATAGGATAGCTGTTGTTCAAATCTTCCATGTAGATCAGAAGGAATGGTTTCAAGCGCCCAATCGAGCAATATATGCTCTAATGACTGTCCAATATAATGACGAATCGGTGATGCAGGTTCCACTTGTTCCTCTGATTTGTCCAGCACCGTCCCAACATCCATTATTTCATTTGCTCTCAAGACTTCCTTATAAATGAGTTCGTTTTCTGCAGCGGAAGCCTTTGAAATAAATTCAGTCGTATCAAGCGTCATTTTGCCCCAAATGGATTCAGCACTTTCAACACCCTCCACTTTATTTCCAACAAAACGTTTTGCCAACTCGGTAGCAAGACTACCACCCGATCCTTCCGTCAAGGCTGCCAGTCCCTCTTGGCTAAACTGACCTTCAAGAGCAAGTGCGGCACTCATCTTAGCAGCCATCAAGTTAATGGCCAGCTCTTGCATTGTATCCTTATAGCCGCTATACACCGTCTCGCAAACCTCTTGCTGCCCAATTCGCCAATGTCTCCGGCTTGCTTGACGAACGATCGATAACCTGTATCCCGTTTGATAAAAATATAACGACGGGAAGGAAAGTAAATCCAAGCCTGTGGATACTAAAATGGGGTTAGTCAGCAATACTTGAATGCCTTCCTTCTCCCGCTCCGCGATCCATTCTTCCCTTTTAGGGCCATCTACATTCGATTCTAATACTGCCGTCTTAATACCCCGCTCCTCCAATAACCTCTGGATCCGCTGTAACGTAGCTAACTCGCCGGTATAGGTTGCATAAATCCCAACCTTTCTCCCAGCCCGGAGTCTCGCTCGCACAAATTTTATCAGCTGCAATTCTTTCGGATAGATAACTCGATCACTTAATCGAAAATCAGGAGAAACAATTTCCTTACCGGTATCCGGGTGGTACACCCCTTTAAAATTAAAAGGTACATCCGGATACGAAAGTAGTGTATTCAACAGGCTTCCGAGCAAAACCGTTTGCCCGTTCACCAACTCCTCTTCGACTGCTTTACGCAGCAATCCAGTCACTCGCTCTAAATTGTTTTTGAGATACCATGAAGGTGCGACCAGCCGTAAAGCTCTCGCTCCTTTTCGTTTCGTTCGTCCGGCTCTACGCTCAATTTTCGTTACGCAGGACACAAATCTCCGCTCGCCCTCCAAAGATACGTTCATTGGTCCTTCCTGAAGTTTAGGAAGGATTTCAAACATATCTGACATTTGAATAAAGCAGGAAACATCACTCAGCATATCGGTAAACAATTGCGGTGCCGCTGCCGGCAATTCCTTCGTGCTCGTTTTTGAAACTGCACCGTTACTCGATCGATTTAATGAAGTATCCTTCTTTATTTTTGTAATTCTTTCCCGCACTCCATAGAGATCAATCCATTTACCGACTTCGCCCCAGCTGAAGCCCATTTCCTTCATTCGTCGAGGGAACATCCGGAATATGAGCTCAAATAAATTGGAAGCATATCCATTCATAAGGGTTCCGGTCATTGCGATTGCCTTTTTTGCGCACTTTATCAACACATGAAATGCATGAGCCTGGGCGCTGCCACCGGTGAGCTCATGAACTTCGTCTCCAATAGCAAGATCGAATTTATGCTTGAAATATCGCTTGAACAAGTCCGCAGGGGATACTTTCCTTGGAGCGGGTCCAGAAAGCCTCCTGGACTTCCCGGAAAAACTACTCTTATCCTTATTCTTTGCTGCCCACAACCGTGCACCGCATGTCCGATATTCATCTTTCTCCGGGTCCGTATTTCGGTACAAGCGAATCTGGTTGGAGCAAGCAAGATTATATGTACGTCGAGTTGGCTTTCCATGCTTGTTGGAGAAATCAGAAATATCCATGGGGACCATGCTACCTTCCTCCTCCTTCATCAGCTGGCCGCCACAATCCGGGCAGACCCAACCTTGAAACACCGTTTTTTTATCCACTTGCACATCGTCATTATAGATGGTCGATTTATTGTACGACCTTTCTACCCAAAGTGCTGCCGGCTCAAATATATAGCCAAGTTTAGCAGTATCACGGGCGATGATATACACTTCTATTTTCTGAGGTTTACGGTCCATCTTTCCGCTATCACGAAGTCGAATAACATCGGTATAATCGTTTAGAAATTGAACCTCAAACATGGACTTCTCAACAAGAAGACCGATTTCCCGCTTCGTTTTGTTGATCAAATGGTTAGGCACCATATAGATCACACGCCCACGGCCACCAAGAGTGTCATGTAACAATGCAAAAAAGGTCGCTATACTCATGGCTGTCTTTCCCGTCCCTGGTTCACCAATCAAAAACAAGTTGCGTTCTCTTCGAAGCCCTTTGATTAAAGCAGTTACCACATGGGACTGCGAGGTAAACAAAGGCCGCTTGAATCGATTGAAAATCTCTAACGGTTCGTCTGTACCCGGGTGATGAACGGGAACGTATTCATCATTCAGGCGCCGGATAAGATCTGCACCGAACATCCCTAAATAATCACCAATGGATTCGATATCATTCAATGTTTTCGAAGCCTCAATAGACGGCCCCGCATTTAGAACCTGATCACTGCTCTTTACCGTCTCTACCACTATCTCATGTATCATTTACATAGCCTCCTTCACCGGATCTTCTTCGGTAAGCACAATAGCTCCTGTCCTAAGGCCATATGAAATCATTTCATCCAGCACGTCTTCACCGACAAGAAGCTCATATGCAGCCAACTGAGGGTAGTCGCCAGAGAAGTCATGTACTGTCAAGGGAACGAAACGATTGTCCTTAACAAGTTGATCGAACAGGTACGGAGTCCACTCTTCAAGCAAAGGCGTTTCATAATAACGATCGATCGCCCAAAACAATTTCTCCTCTATCCTTCCATCCCAAGCAACAATCACATATCCGTCATTCTGACGTTCGAGCACTTTCTCACTTGCAATAATGCCAGTAACGAAGGTCTCGTCTTCCCGCTGAGAATGATGCTTGTATTTACCTGCAGGTTTTACCGAAAAGGAGGTCTTATCGTAGTTTTTTTCACCAATCTTTGGAGCATAGGAGAGATAAAAACTCACGTCGCTTGACTTTCTGGCATGGTGAAATTGTGCAAAAACGGCTTGAACCCGAGAGTCAATATCGATAATATTCGCATAAACTAGCTCTTCCCGCAGTCTCTTACCCTTTTCCATAACAACACGTGTTACTATCAGGGAAGTGTGGACTCTTACATAAATATCTTTGTGTTTGAACTCCATAAATTTCATTATCTATTCCTCCAGCTTCTTCTAGCCTAGCTCTGAAGCGTACGCATATTTCCGTGACGATCCACGAGCTTAAACGTTATCTTATAGACCTCTGTCTCGGTAATTACTGTTTCATTAGAATTTTCTTCTACATCCTCAACCGTTACCTTTTTTACAATCCCTTTAAGCACATGCAGCAGATCGCCTTGGCCAACCTTTCCATTCAATTTACCGGAGGCCATTCGGAGCACCCGATGCATCTCTTTGTCAGGTAATAACGGCTGCCTGCGTTCAGAAGGCTTCCTAGGTGTGGTCCATTCCATTCCTCTTTGGGTGAGCAACGAATTTCGTGAAACTTCCCGTACTCGGTCAACGTCCATAAAGCTTGAGCGAAACAGCTTCGGTGTCGTATTACCAGATAAGACCTTGTAGACGGGTTCATCCAATAAAGGAAGTCGTAACAAGTCGCTTTCTTCCTCCATGAGGGCTACAATCCGCTGTACCTCATTACGGTTGATGAACTTTTCTGCCCGCTTCCGCCCAATGGTATAGACTTGGTGATAAGTGTTATCATGTGACTGATACACCTGAATCTCATCCAAATTGGCGACAAGCAAATTGACAATGTCTTTGGTCATACGCCTTCGGGGGATGTTGTAAATGATAATCCCTCCTACGGATACGTATTGCAGAAGATGACGCAAAAATCGCTTTTCTTTCCGCTCAATCTTCGCGTCAACGGTTTCACTATCCGCATCGTAAGGGGGGTTGAGATATATCAACCGAAAGGTATCTTTGCTGATTCGACACTCCTCGTAACCACCAAATAACGCGTGATCCGTACGACTTCGGAGCTCCAGGTACTTATCCTCATTGGGCTCGATTCCGAAAGTTACTGCAGTGGACCCTTGAGCCAAAATTTCTAATGCGCGCCCGCTGCCGGCACAAAAATCCGCTATTGAAAACGGCTGATCTGGAAAATGAAATAGACTTCGGATGCATTCCATATCCTGATCTTTCGTTTCAAAATTACCCATACGAATTTTGTTATTTGTAATCCTGTCAAACATACTCTTCATGTTATTAGCTGACATTATCTATAACCTCCATATTGGGAATAAAAAGGAGCTGTCGCATGAGCGCAGCTCCAAGTCCAGCACCTATTTTGCACCCAGTAGCACTTACTTAACTGGATTCACAATAACAACAACGGTAGGGTCTTTATCCATTTTCATGAAACCGGACTTCATGTTGCCACTAACTTTCAGTGTGACATATTGGACCTCGCGATCACCTACGAGTAATGCATCACGCAAGTATCGCCCGTTAAATTTCATTGTTGGAAAACCAGGCCCCACCTTAACATTTGAAAATTCTTCACATAGTTCACTCGTTTGTGATCGGGTGTGAAGCACAAATGTTCCTTGTTCATTAACTTCCAGGGTGACTCGATTATTTTCAGCATCCAACGAAAGTGCTCGGTTGAGTGTTTCATCCAACTCGCTACGTAGAAGTGTAACGAATGTCCCCTCTTCTACCCCAGCATAAATATGAGAGAGATCGGGATAGATAGCATCGATCAGCCGACCAAAGTAAACGATGTTCTTATCCTTCAGTACGAGATAACTACTCGTAACAAAGCACTCAACCTGATCGGTTTTGAGCGAATCTACAATCTGCTTGAAGCTTAGAGCAGGAATTATCGCATTCTCAAATGTCTCCTGATTCTCAATGCTTATTTCAGAAATAAATCGGTAGGCCCGATGTCGATCTGTTGCGATGAACGCGAGCTTCCCATTTTGGTTGTAAATATGGATACCTGTAATGGAAGGCGTAGTTTCATCTGCAGAAGCGAACCGGGAAGCCATCGCACCTTTACGCAAAACTTCAATTGGAATGTTTAAAATTTCTGTTTGTTCGAGTTTTGGTAATTGTGGGTACTCTTCCGCCTTAAGAACCGTAATACTGGCTTTCCCCCGTTTTCCATAAGTTATAAATACCGTCGAATCCTCTTTCGTGAAGGTGAGATTACCATGCGGTAATCGTTTGACGAGTTCTATCCCTTCTTTAGCAGGAAACAAGTAAGAACCATTGAGATTACTTTCATTTTTTACTTTCACCATCTGGAGCGTCGACTGGCTCGCATCCATCGCTGTAATAAACAAAGTGTGTCCCATAAGATCAAATTTGATGTTGCCTAGGATCGGAACGGCTCCTGATCGAGGAACGATTTTTGCACATAGCGTTAGAGCGTTCATGATAACATCATGCTCTACATGAAACGACATCTGTTTTGTTGCGTTGACGGTGGTCTCCATGGATCCTTCGTCTTGCTGATACTCCAAAAGTGCACTCATTGTATAATTCCTCCTGTTTTTTGGCACAAAAAAAGCCATGGAAACTAAAAAAGAACATACCGGTGGTAAGTTCTTAAAGTCTCCATGGCTATAATATGCCTAATTATTTACGTCCGTTGCCGGACATCTCCCTCACATGCCGAATAGATTGACGGCAGTGAAAATAAATGGTGTTTCATAATAATCTTATTATATCAGGTAAATTCCACCACTAGCAATAGGGAGACATCACAAAAGAAACCAATTGAGACAAACAGATTATTTTGAGTCACACCAATTTGTTTTAGATTTACCTATTAATAATTGATAAGGAAATTAAATATAGATAAACTTAAGTTAGTTGCAAGCATTTCCGGACTCGATGGGTGAATTGCGAACCAATGGTTTATAAACGGCTAATCTTACTAAGGAGTCGATTGAAATCATGCTGGATGAATTGGCTCAAGTTTTACAATCAAGAAACAAAATAACTGTGTTAACAGGAGCAGGAATAAGCACAGCAAGCGGGATTCCCGATTTTCGTTCTCAAGGTGGGATTTACAAAAGCAATTCAAATCTTATGGTTGAAGACATATTGTCTGAAACTTTTTATATATCTAATCCAGAACTATTCTGGAAATATTTCAAAGATATTTTTCGACTAAACACCCTACAAAATATAAAGCCCAATCCCGGTCATCTTTTCTTTAAAGAGCTGGAGGAGATGGGTAAAGAAGTTACGATTATCACTCAGAATGTTGATGGCCTTCATACAGAAGCAGGAAGTAAAAATATTCTTGAGGTGCATGGAAATGTAAGAAAAGCACGCTGTCCAAATTGTAAAATGGAATTTGGGTTAGAATACCTTCAACACAAGAATATTCCGCAATGCAGCAACGATGGGACGGTATTAAAACCAGATATTGTGCTCTATGAGGGAAGAGTGAAACACGTAGAAGATGCATATAAGGCAACTTGCGAAGCAGAAGTATTCTTAGCGGTAGGAACATCCTTGCAAGTGTATCCGATCAAAGAATTACCAAGATATATCCAAAAGGCACATAATATTTATAAGGTACTTATTAATTTGGAACCCACACCTATGGATAGTTTGTTTAATTTGATTGTTCATGATGACATTAATACGACATTTCAAAAAATAAACCGACTATTATAAAAAGAAGCGCCTTAATTAAGGTCGCTTCTTATGGCTTTCTATTCACTTTTTTGCTTATCTCAATCGCTTCTTTTATGTATTTCTTGAATTCTCTAGAAGATTTCTGTGGACGTCGTAAGTCTTCCATTATTTTCTGGGATGCTTTTTCACTTAATTTATGGCCATTTAATTCCATAAACCTATCACCGCCCAAAATGGATATAATGAATTATCTAAATCCATTATCGGTGATTGAAGTTGTTTTAATACTCATCCTCATCAATATCTTCAGGTAAACGTAGCATCATCATGTGTAGTCCATCTGAATTGACAAGCCCTGTCTCCTCAAAAAAATTATCTTTATAAAACTTTAAAGATCTGGGATCAGGTACGGACCACAAAAATATATATCGACAAGCAAACTTTTCAGAAAAGAAATAAGCATCCGCTATAATCGTTTTTAAAATAGCACTACCTATCCCATTTCCCTGAAGGTCTTCCCTTACAGCAATGAATTTAACTTCAATTGCTGGTACAAAAAGATTAGATAAACCGAGAATTCTACTCTCTTCTTCAGGAATTCCAACCCGGGTACAACAAGCTGTGAAAAAGGCAGCAACTTCTTTATTAAAATAAACAACCGTTGTCGAAGCAATGCCTAAAGAATGGTCTCTACGTGCGAGGTAATGCGTTCTAATATAACTATCGATCAATGAGTTTCCACAAGAAAAGCCCTGAATAAGGTCATCCGATACCCTATTCAGGGGTAGTAGCGTTAAGTCATTAGGCTCAATCATATGACAATATGTTTAAGATAGCGTGTGTAAAGCTTCGCTTCTTTTCACTTGGCTACTCGTTTTAATACATTCCCGGATAAACGCTTTTTTTCGTGGAGACGACTCATTGCTTCGCATACCCTCAACAATAATTTTGGCTGTTTGATGAGGTACGACGATCACTTCATGAATATTTTTCATCGTTGTCACTCTCCTTTATTTTATTATCAACCCAGCTACTAGACTTGTCAACATTGTTTGCCTCTGATAGATTCCATCATCAGAATATATATATATTATTATTCAACCATTACCGACACTTGAGGGATATAGCCGTTGTCGGCCAAGTCATCTATTCCCTTGCCTAGCGCAATATCCCATAAAGCTAGACTCAGCTTCATATCGGTATTCAACGCAAAAAATTCTGCACATAATTCCAATGTTCGCTCTACTTCAGGGATGGTCACGCTATCTGCATCAAAGGCAAGAACAACATGCTTGCATCCCAGCTGTTTCAATGGTTCGAGTATCAACGGGTATGAACCTACACCTGGTAGTCCAAAAAACGGCTTAAGCAGCGCGTCAGCTCCTTTATCCGCCTTGATAGGACCTTCCGTCACCCATACTTCAGAACAATCGATCAAAGATTCTGGTGTTTCACCAACTTTCCAGTATGGTAAGCATGGATATGGCAGAGCAAGATGATATGGAATTGGCCCACCAATAGAGGCTCCATTATCCTTTGATCCGCTGCTCCACCACCAGTATCTTTGACCTTGTTTGAGCTCGATACTATACACAAATTGCCCCGACTTGGAATGACATACCTTTTTATCTTTCTCAGTCAGAAATACCTCCATTTCTTTACCAGACACTTCGAACAGACATTTCGCCCTTCGTTTTCCAGTTAGATCAGGTTCAATCTCCTGAAGTATTTCACCCTTAACGGAACCTTCCAAATCCAATTCAAGTGGGGGGCTATCTACGCGAATTTGCCATCCCGTAATTTCATTCGTAATCGAACGAAATGGAAACATAAGTCCAGAAGCGCCGGCCATTGTCCAGTAGGGACCATATCGTCCATCCTCAACGTAGAAACCAGGCACACCTAATAGATCGTTTTGATCGCTTAAACGGTTCAAAACCTTTTTCGCAATTTTATAACGTTCTGGACCAGGCATCGTTCGATACTCACGAACATAGATCATCTCGTCCGTTAGATGACGCGAGTTACGCAGGTGATCTGAATGAAAACTGGATAAGGTAAGTTCATGTGTCAAAGCACGATACACCCGATTAAGATGATAATTTGGTTTTTTCTCGATGGCATTACTCAACACGATTTCAACCTTCGTCTTCGGTACGGCGTGCGGATCGAGATAATGTCGATACTGACGTCCCATCGTTGAATCAAAGTAATCGTCCGAAGGCTGCCTCATACAGTGTACCGTTGTTTGATCATGGTCAATAGCACACCATCCTTTGTGTCCACAAACCGGACACTGAGAGATGATCTCGTACCAACCGGGCTGTTTTCTTAATCTGCGCAGCTTCATACCATTCTCCTCCAAGTAGCGATGTTTATTTTAAAACCTACCTTATCTAGTTTCTCCCTAGAACAATTCGACCTTCCCGCAAGTCTGTACAATCTCCGGCCATGAGATGGTATCAGCTGCTTCGGCTATTACTCATATCAATCTTTATTCTTGCAGAAATCAGAAAATCATGATCCAGCCCTCGTCTTTTGGTAACAAAAAAAGACACATTTCAATGAAATGTGTCTCCGATGCGATAATGGCAGCAAAAAAGGACATACGTGTCGTGTATGTCCCCAGAACGTCCATTACATTTCCCTAATAGCCTTTCGGCTTCCCAATCTTCACTGATTCAAAGGACAGCGAAGAAAATAAATCAATGAACTACATAGAATACTTGAATTATATCATCGGCAACCGAACAGGTAAAGTAGATTCACTAGACTCTATTAGTATACCCTTTCTGCACCCTTTTATGTGCTACATTTACTGTTTGCGATGGACAGGACAATAAATGCGAGAAGAATAGGAGCTTCCATTTCTAAACAACATTTGTGGTGTGTTTAAATTCTACCACATCGTTTGTGAACTACACACCACCTATGAGGTGGGTGCTTCTTGGTCAATAGAGCTGCCGCTCCAAGTTTACCCAAGCTTATAGGCTAGTCCCTAACCCAATAAGTGCAATTTACATTGCTAGTTTTAGCAGGTTAATGGCAGCATTTATATCTCTGTCATGTTGAGTGTTACATTCTGGACACGTCCATTCTCGAAGACCTAAACTCTTTGTTTCACTGTTCTTATATCCACAGTAAGAACATAATTGGCTGCTTGCAAAGTTTTTAGGTGCAATAATCAATTCTCTGCCGTACCATTTCGTCTTATATTCGAGCATCCGACGAAACATGCTCCAAGATACTTCTGATATGGCTTTAGCTAATTTGTGATTCCGCATCATGTTCTTTACACGCAAGTCTTCCATAACGATCACTTGGTTATCGCTTATCATTTTGGTTGACGTTTTGTGCAAAAAGTCTTTACGCTGATTAGATATTTTTTCATGAAGTTTGGCAACCTTCATCCTTGCTCTATACCGGTTGTGACTCCCCTTCTTCTTTCTCGACAAGTCCTTTTGTAACTTGGCTAATCGTTTTTCTGATTTACGAAGAGGTTTAGGATTGGCGATAACTTCACCATCAGAAGTAATAGCAAAGTCTTTCAGTCCTAGATCAATGCCAACCTTGTTTTCTGTTTTCGGTAAAGGTACTCTATCTGTTTCAACCAGTACGGAAGCAAAATATTTTCCTGATGGTGTTTTGGATATGGTGCATGATTTGATGAGCCCAGTGAATTGACAATGCTGTTTGATTCTTATTCTTGCCTTTAACTTGGGAATTTTAATATATCCATCTTTAATGGACACGGTTCCATTTTGATTGTTCGTTGTGAAGCTATGGATATTCGTCTTCTTGCTTTTGAATTTAGGGAAGCCAACGCTCTTATCGCGAAAGAAATTCTTATAGGCTTTGTCCAGGTTGAGTTGTACGTTTGCTAGTGCAAGGCTATCCACTTCTTTTAGCCACAGGAATTCTTTCTTGTATTTAGCAGGTGTATTATTAAGCATCTTTTCCGTTTGCTTATAGTACTCGATCTTATCCGCAAGCATCTTATTGAAGATAAAGCGAACACAACCGAATACTTTTGCTAGATACTGTTGCTGCTCATGGTTGGGATAGATGCGGTATTTGTAAGCTTTCAGCAAGTTTTCACCTCATTTTCTCACCTTGGTTTCAATATAATTTTTGATGACATCAATAGGTGTTCCACCTGTATTATAAGTCAATAACTTCTCGACTAGAAATATTCCTTCCACAGTTGTTTGCGAATGCTAGGTTCTTTCTTGATAAGTCGAGAGGAAGCACTTTTATAAGCGTTGAGGAATTTGGAAATGTCGGTATTCGATGAGCCTTCATAAGAACGTGAACATGATCCTTGTCATGATTCCATTCTTGCAGTGTAAATTGTAAATGGGTTGAATATACTCGAATATCTCTTTCAGCCTATTAGATATTTCATCACCTATTACTTTTCTTCGATACTTTACGACTAGAATAAGATGATATTGAAGCGAGAACACTGAATGGTTATTAGAGTCTAGTTCCATTGATAACTCTATAATACGACTGAATACTTTTACTATAGTGTTTTAGGTTAGATTCGTCAAAGAAGAGGACCGTTGCCATTCATTCCACTACTTTTGAAGTGGGTGAATTCTGACAACTGATGGTTAAAACACCTACTTTCTCGAGCAGTTCACACGCGCTTCCCATTTTAAGCAGAAATTGTCCGATGAAAATAAAGCATTCGCTGACCATACTAATCCAGCGCTACATTGGTGATAAGATAAACGGTGGTGGTCGTTACCCTTTAGTTCAATCACTATGGGTATTTAAACTCTCAGCTAAGTCCATTAGCATCCTGTGATAAGCCTCATCATCTTCTAAAACTCTAAAATATACCGGTTCGTTAAATGCTTCATTAGAAAAAACAATTTCCTCGGACCCTAAAGTTCCCTTTCATATAACCCCATTCATCGGGTCTTTCCAATTAGGATTTAGCGATTTTGCTTCCCCTGTGAAAGTCAATATTATCTCTCTATCTTTTATGTGACCATTAAACGGATGACTTGTGTAATGTATCGTTGGTACTTCCTCAATAAAAGGACGTTTCTCAAATATCAATTCGTTTATTTGCAATTCGCCATTTATATCTCTTTCACTTTCAAGGGGATAAATCATGAGAAATTTTAAACAATGTTCTGATGATAAATAAAATGCTCGGTAATCTCTCATCTTATTTAGCTCCTTGATAATGGGTAAGCTCTTTCAACTAACGTACCCGTTAGTTCAACGCTATGCTCAATGTTTATAGCTGAATGGGCTTATAACTTAATGCTTGTTCAACGACTTGTTCTGCTGTCAGTTCATTTTCATTCCAGTAAATTAAATCACTAACTTCGGGATGTGGGACGCTATACTTGAGAAGATCAATCATATTATCGATTTCTTCTTCACTACCTTCAACGTTCATAATTTTTCTTACCAACTCGATCAATTCCTCTTTACTTAGCGCCTTCATTACGGTCACCCATCCTCTAAATGATGAATAATTAATTCTGCGTAGTCACTGCGCTATCCTGCCAGTTAGTTCAACGCGACCAGCAGGACATATCTATCAAGTAACTTATTTGTGAAGATGTCAAAAGTAGCTGCCGTGGCAGCTCCTTGATCGTGTTTGTATAGAGTCCTTTTATCATTGCGACGAGTAACGAACGGAGCACTAGCCCTTCGTGGCAGCAGCCGTAGATGCCTCTGCTTACTTCCCGTCCTTCTTGCTTGGCTCTTGCTTCGGCTTCACTGCCCCCGCCACGAGCGAGGCGTACGCCTTCGCGCCTTCGGCTCCGAGATGAACCCCGTCGGGAGCAAAATACGTGTCTTTGTTGGCGCTCGCAGTGTACCAATCCACAAGCGTCACGTTCGAGAACTTGGCGGCCGTCTTCGAAAGAATCGCGTTGACGTCGCTTTCCCACGGACGCGGCACTCGTGTATTTACGAGCACGATCTGCCGGACATCCTCCAGCGATTGCAGCAGCGAAACGAGCGTTTTCTCGGAGAAGGTGCCGTTCGTGCCCAATTGAAGAAGGAGCACGTCGCCCAATTTCCCATTCGCCTTAAGCTGCGCGACGATATCCTTCGCTTGCGACATTTGCCGGCCAACCTCGCCGTCGATGACGATGCCGGGCAAAAACTTCTCCAAGTATGGCTCGATATCGAGCATTACCGAATCGCCGATCGCCGTCACGCCTTTCCCCGCCGCCGGCGAAACGGGCTTCAGCTCTTCCTTACCCACGCTTCCCATGCCGCCCGGTTTTGTCATGTTCCCGGGCATCGGGGTGACGACGGGTTTCTCCGTGCTCCCGGGCGGCTTCGCCGTGTTAGCCGGATTCTGGGTGCTGCCGCCGCCCGGTTGCGTGGTACCGTCCTGGGAATGCTCCCCTGTCGGTGGCAGCGGCCAGTTGGGCTGTGCATCCTGCTTTGGATCCGCCACCGGTTGATGCCACCCGTTCCGTGTGGAAACGAGCTTGCCGTTGAGCCTGACGCCCAGCCTGCCACGCCGACGCACGACATGGCGAGCACGAGCAGCGCGCAAACCGAAACGATCCGGCGGCTCAGCAGCACGCGGTCCCATCTCCACTCCCGGCTGCGCACTTGCTTCCACAGCGGTCCTAGGGCGCCTTGGCGGATCGGCTCCTCGATAAACCGCCACGACAATGCCGCAAGCGCGATGCAGAGCGCCATCTGTCCCAAGGCGAGCGGGATAGAGGTGCTGCCGGTATTGACCGTCGGACTCGTCAATACGATAACCGGGTAATGCCACAAGTAAATGCCGTACGATCGGACGCCCAGCCACCGAAGCGGCGACCAGCCCAGCGCTGCGCCGAGGCGGCTCGCCGGATGCGCCAGCGCGGCGACGAGCGCTGCGACCGCGATCGACAGCAGTACGAAGCCGCCGCGGTACAGAAAGCTATCATACTGATCGGTCAGCCAGATCATGGCCAGCACTGCGAGCAAGCTCGCCCCCCCGATGCCGTCCAGCAATAGATGCGCCGAGCGGGAAGCGCCTGCGGATAACTTCCCGCTCGGCCAGACTATGGCGAGTGCGGCCCCGATCAGCAGAGCGAACGCCCGCGTATCCGTTCCATAGTAAACCCGGCTCGGATCGGTGCCCGGCTCGTAAAGAAACGCCATGACCAGCGCGGAAACGAGCGCCAGCAACAACGTAAGGCCGACGAGCCGGCCGCGCCGCGGCGCGAGCATAAGCCCGAGCGCGAGCAGAATCGGCCAGAGCAAGTAGAACTGCTCCTCCACCGCAAGCGACCAGATGTGACCGAACGGAGAAGGCGGATCGAAGCTTTCGAAGTACGATACTTCGTGAACAATGTGCCACCAGTTGTTGACGTACAAGAGTGCCGATACGACCTCTCCGAGCAGCGAAGGCAGCCGGCCGCGGTCGAAGAGCGTAATCCAGGCAACGACAGCCAAGATCATGACGAGCAGCGCCGGCATGAGCCTCCGGGCTCTCCGCAGATAAAATTCCTTCAAATCGAGTCGCCCGCGCTTTCTCCACTGGGCGATCAGAATGTCCGTAATTAAGTACCCTGACAAAACGAAGAAAATACCTACGCCAAGTAGTCCGCCAGGCGCCCAATTTACGTTCAGGTGGTAGAGGATGACGAAGAGCACGGCCAATGCTCGCAGCCCGTCAAGTCCGGGCATGTAGCGGCCGTTGCCGTTCAGCGGTTTAGGCATGGCGGCCGTCTCCCGTTATATGATCACGCACCGGCGAGGGGTTCAGTTGGTGTTGCATGCTGCCATTCACGACGGCGGGGACGAATCGGTTTCGGTCCTTTTTGTATACGCGGATCATGTGCAATCTGCCCTTTCAATCTCGAAAATTTAAACGATCTGCCAAGCTGGTGGGCGACAAAACTTATTGAATATACTCGTTGCCAACAAGGGTATTCGCAATCAAATCTGTCGGAATCACAAACTCAACAAGTCCCATAGCACCAGGGCCGGCTTCATATTTATCGAAGCAAATGACCAATTTGTGATCCTTATTGACGTAATAGCTTTGATCTTTCTTGATGCTCTGGAATTGTGCATCATCAGGAATGAGATCATCTTTTTTCTTTCCGGGATAATTAAGCCAGTACATTTTATCCGGATTCGTTTTCATTTGCTCGATCATCTGCACTTTAATGTATTCGCTGATCGCTTTCACATACGATTCGTCTTTGAACAAGATTGGCAGCGTGAGCAATACTTGGTTTTTCTTATCGATCGTGTCGAATTTATATGTCGCAAATGTATTGACCGTGCTTACGTTGTATCTGAGGATGGACAGGATTTGATCATTGTCCGTCTTTACTTCGTAGCCGCTTTTAACGCCTGCATGCCCGCCTCCGTTTTTCTTTAAATTGTCTACTTCTTCCATGAATGAATCGTACAATTGTTTGTTCTCTGCTAAATATTTTTCGTTCAAGCTGTTTTGAAGCGTTTTGTTTTCTAAATTCGTAACTGCAGGAACTTGAATGTCCGCCTTGTAGGTCTCCTCATTCACCTTGAACTCTTTGAATGTAATAACTTTAACAAGTTCGCCTAATACCGGCACTTTGGCAATTGCGTTCGCGACCGTTGGGCTGCTGTTCACTCCTGCGATGAAAATCGCCGCGGCCGCGGCCGCTCCGGCAATCCACTTATATTTGAATCCCGAAGTCTTTTTCTGCTTTAACGCATTGTTTACAACAAGATCAAGTTCGATCGGAATCGGCGTCGCTTGGTATTCTTTTTTGAGCTTCTGCAACATTTTGTCCATTTTATTTTTCCTCCTCTAATAATTCATTGTTCATTTTAATTCGAAGTTTGCGAAGTGCTTGATACAATCGTGTTTTTACGGTACTGATGTTTTCATTCATCACTTCCGCAATCTCCTCAATTTTTAAATCTTCAAAATATCTAAGTATAACCACAGTCCGAAAATTATGTGGTAATTCTTCCAATGCCTTCTCCAGATCAATGTCATGATAGGCGTCTTCAATTAGCGGGCTGCATAATTCCAACGTTTTATCATCCATAAGTTGGATCTTCTTTTGTTTTCTCAGGAAATCGAGCGATGTATTCACCACGATCCTGTAGAACCAGCCTTTCATCGAACCTTCTGATTTTAAGGTTTCTAGGGATGACAAAGCTTTATGGATAGAATCCTGAACAACATCCAGTGCATTTTCTTCATTCTTTACATAACTGAAAGCTAATCGATATACATTCTCCTTATTTTCCATAATAAAACGAATAAGTAATTTTTCTGTCCTACTGCCCATATAAAAGCTCTCCTCCTGATACGCGCGTATCATTCGCTTACCTTACATATGAAAGACGTATGAGCTACAATAAAAAGTTTGTTTTTCAGAAAATCTATTTTAAATCAGGGATGATAGGTAAAAGACATAAACGCCCGTTAGCTCGCTCGGCCTTACATCTGTTGCCCGTTAGCTTAACGGCTGCGGCAGTTTACAACTTTATTTTCACGGTCTAATACTTTATTTTTCAGTCTAGTACTTTATTTTCAGCTGACAGTATTTCGTATAAAAACGGTTAGCTGCATGCATATTTTGCATCGTCTCCTATAAAATCCGGAGAGCCCTAAATAGTAATAGCGATTCGCAGAATAGTTTAACGAACAGAAGCAGATCGCCGTGGCGTCTGCCCTTTTTAAAATTGAATTAATCAATTTATTCGTGTTACTTCAACGAAAATAAGCCGACTCGAATGGCCGGCTGGTGGGTGAGAGACACTATCTTACTCGTCTGCTAATGAAAGTTCTTATTGTTTTACAGTTTACACGTACCTTGATAAATGAGATTGTACCAACAAAAAGAAGACAGGCGACTTTCTGTCTACCTGTCTAAAAGGTTATGTCATGTGAGGAGTAAAGCTTCCCCCACGCTTGATCTTATAGTATATATTTAAGAGTTCATCCAATTCCTGCGATAAATTCAAGACTACGTCCGAAGTAAGAGTATAGTTTCTTCCAGCTAGATTTAATTCCGAACGCTTCACTTCGATCAATCTTTCGATTTCAGATACCTTATCCAATTGTAAATAACCTCCAATAAGAATGTAGTAGTTAACAGGCAATTCGTCAACCTTTACTTCCATAACCGGTCATCACAAAGGATTTTGGATTCCGAGAGCGATTCCCACATTCGGCGGAATGCTGAATTGATCGACTCACGTTCACTTCCTTGCGGATAAGGTCCACCATGCCGGGTATCGCTTACCAAATAAGAATTGGTCATTCCACGATCGGCTAGTTCATCCTCGATCCAAGCTTCAAACGCTCTTGCAAATAACTCATGGTCTCGCTTCCAATAAGCACCACGTGCCTTTGCATCAAGATATGCGCAATTGCCAGACCGCTTTTCTCTGCGAGTCCGGCAGCCTTTCCAATCTTCGTCAATTGTTCATTTTGCCTCAAAAAAATGTGCTGGCGTTCCTAAATTGGTTTGCATTTGCAAAGCTACGCTGCGCAGCTTCTGTTTAGCCCGGTGGACTCTGGTCTTCACGGCGCTGATCGACGTATTCTGAAAACCAGCGAGCTGTTCATATGTCCAGCCGTATTCGTAGACGAGCAGCAGCGCTTGCCGGTTGATAGGCTCCAATGAAGAGAGCAATCCACGAAGGAAATCTTGATCGGCGATTGCCTGTTCAACATTGGCTTCTCTCCAATAGGCGTCCTGCAACGCATGATAGTTGCGCATTTCACGGCATCGCTTGCGATACATGTCAATTGCCACATTGCGGGAAATCACCTTGAGCCAAGCTACTATCTGATCTTGCTGCTTCAACGAGTCGATGTGACGATAAGCCTTTAAGAACGTTTCTTGAACCGCGTCCTGTGCCAGCTCATGATCCTTGGCGACCAAGTACGCGGAAAAATAAACCAGCTTGAAATAACGGGCGTACAGCATTTGGAACAGTTCGACGTTCGACGTGCCCTGTTGCTCTTTTTCGTTATTCATTCAAATACGTTGTCACCCGGTTCTGGATCAGCTTGCTGACTTCTTCTGCGGATTTCTGTCCATTCTTAAAGCTTTCGAACTCCTCCATAGCAATCGTTAACACTTTCATATCGCTGGATCTTCGGGCGCCCACCTCCGAGATCAGCTTCTGTACCTCTGTAATCCGTTTTTTCATCGTTTCGCTATTCGGCAGCATGTCTTTCGAGATCGGCAATTCAATTGATCCACTCTCGATAATTTGCAAAACTTCATTCAATTTCTTATCGGCGGCGACTTTGTTGATCGGCAATCCAAAAAGATCTGGCGAAGCTTGCACCTCTTCGGAGAGTAAAAACTTGATGAATTCCCATGCTTCAGCTTGAACGCCGGATTTGCTGTTAATTCCAAAACTGTCCATGGTCTTGAACGGTACGCCTTCCTTTTTTCCGCTTGCGCTCGGCTTCTGATAATAATCAAAGTCCGAGGGCATCGTCAGGGCCACCATGGGGTTCGTTATGCCGACCATTTTAAATATCGCTTTATTGGGGTCGGACGTAAATCCCTCGCTGAGCAAGCCTTCGTCATATATCGACTTGATTTCCTTCATCATGTTTCGGAACAAATCCGAGTCGAAGTTCGGCTTGCCCTGTCCGACGAGTTGAACGTAATTGTCCTCGATATAATCGTAGAGCAGCGGCGACATAATCAGGTTGTAGTATCCTTCGCTATCCCCTTGTTGCTTCAGTTTCTTGGCCACATCCTTAAATTGGCTCCAGCTCCAGGGGTTATTTTTGTCGACTGAAATATTCGCCTTCTTCAATAACTTGGTATTTCCCTGAACCGTTTCGAGCGATAAGGAGAGCGGCATGACATACAGGCCATCCCCGTCTTGGGATGCCTTCAAAATATTGGCGTATAACGCGTTTCGAGCGAACGAGCTGTCTCTGGCCATCAGGTCGTTCAAGTTGACCAACAGTTTTTTGGTGACGAACTTGTTTTGGGGCAAGTTGTTCATGAGAATAAGATCGGACCCTTTGCCGGAAATAACCTGAGTTGTCACCGATTGAACGTACTTTTCCACGTCTGCCATCGAGAGGGCCTCCCTGGACTTGCCGTTTTCGGTTCCTTCCGACGCTTTGTATTCCTTTATTTCGATATGAATGTCCTTATGCTTTTCCTCAAATGACCGCACAGCGGTTTCCAAGAAACGATTATTCCGCAGGACAGATACGACGACAGTTTTCTTGCCGCCCTTCGTCAAACTTTTGGAATCGCCTGTGGGAGAGCCTGTGGGAGCGCCACTCCCGTTTCCGGAACAAGCGGATAACAGCAGAACGATGGACAGCATCACGAAGAACCCTAATTTTCTCAAATGAATCATCCTCTCAATTTAATCGAACGCGGTTGCCTTCCTGCAACGGTTCGCTCGACTCCGTCACAATGTCTTCTTCCGGGTAAACGCCTCCGAGTACGACGATCTCCTCGTCGTTCCCCTTCCCCGTATTCAAGTAAGCCTTCTGGACCGTGTATGTGTTTCCAAGTGAGCTTCGATTCTCGCGAACGACAAACACGTAGCTTCCGTTTCCGTCTTTTTTGAGCCATTTTTTGTTGATAACAAGCCCCTGCTCTTGAAACGGCTTCTCCAAGCTAAAGCTGGCCGACTCACCTCCCTTGAGATTGTCTCCCGACACGTAGAAGACAATCGTTTTTCGATCCTTGGCGCCTCCGCCCGGATTACCGCTTTCATCATCCGGCTTGCCTCCGCCGCTAACCGGGGAAGCGTCCTTAATTTCGGCGACAGTTCCTTCGATCTGCCGCGGTTTATCCCCATTCACGTTAACCGTCACTTTCTCGTCTTTTCGCATCAAATCGCCGGAATCTTTATCCACCGTGAAGGTGAATTGGAACCCCTCGCCTGTTTCAATCAGCGTCAGCACCGGCTGCCCCTGGGGAACGCCTATGCCTTCCCGGGCTTGAAGATTTGCCACTTTGCCGTCCGCAGGCGCTGTCAACGTGCGTTTTCGTTCCAGATCTTTGCGCAGTGTTTCGATTTTCCGCATCGCTATGTCCCGATCCAGCCGATCCAATTCCAAGTCGCGTTTCGCTTTGCGAATCACCTCCCCGTCTCCTGCTCGCTGGGCAGCCACGAACTGTTCTTGCAGCAGCTCCCGATTCAAATTCCGTTTCTTCAGCTCGTCTTCCATATCGAGAAGCTGCTGCTGCGCCTCCATTCCGTCGAACGTAACGAGATCCTGGCCCTTCTTTACTTGTTCGTCATTGCCGACATACACCTTCGCTACCTTCCAGCCGCTATCGCTGTTTAACTCGATTTGCCGCCGCGGCTTAATCAGACCGCTGCCTTCGATGCGATGGGCCAACGTTTTTTTCGCGGGCTTCGCTGTCGTCACTTTGGGCAGCAATGCAGTTTGAATCGTTTGGCTGAACAACGTGAACACCGCCAGTACGAGAAGTAACACCATCAATGTAATGCCGGCAATCCGTTGTTTCCGCTGTACCATGTTGCCACTCTCCTTTCGCTCAGCCTTTCACGCCGGAAAGCTGGATTCCTTCAATAAAATACCGTTCGGCGCTTAAGAACAGGAGAACCATAGGCATCATATAGATAACCGAAACGGCAAACGATACGCCGAGTACATCTTCCTGGATGCGGGAGAGGAAGACCGAAAGCGGCTGCATCGCAGCGTCCTGAAGAAAAATAAGCGGCTGCTCGACCATATTCCAATAGTCGACGAACAGGAGCACGACGAGCGCGGCAATGCCCGGCTTCACCATCGGCAGCGCAACCGATACGAGTATGCGCAAAATTCCCGCACCGTCCATTTTGGCAGCTTCGATATAAGACGAATGGATGTGGAGCATGAATTGCCTGAGTAGAAACACGCCGAAGGGGCCAAACACGCCGGGCAATATGATGGAGCTGGGATGGTTCAGTAGGCCCAACCGTTCGGCCATCAAGTAGTTGGGCACGAGAGTCACTTGGAACGGCATCAGCATCGTCATCAAATAAAGAAAGAACAATCCCTCCCTGCCCGGAAAACGCAGCTTTCCGAATGCGAAAGCGGCGAGGGTTGCCACCGACGCTTGTCCGGCGATGATAGGCGCCACCATGGATACGGAATTCCAGAACAGGTACAGAAATTTCGGCGTCGCGATCAATACTTTGTCATATTGCTGGAATGACACCCAGTCGGGAATCCATTTCAGATTGACGAATAGGCTCGTATTGGGTTTGCCCAGCATACCGTAATTCGCCATAATTTCCCGCTCCGTCATAAAAGAATTGACAACGGTCAAGACGACGGGCATCAGCAGCAAACCGGCGATGGGAATTAACAGGAACGAGCGCAACAGCGGTGTGACCCATCCCTTTATCACGTCATTCACCTCTTTCTTGCACTTACTCCATATAAGAGCGGAACATCCGCTCCGTGCGGAACAGGACGAACACGAGCGCCATAATGCAAAGCGCCATCAACACCGCGGCGGATGAAACTTTTTGGATATCGAGGGACAAAAACATATTGTTCATGTAATGCTGCATCATATAAATCCGGTCGTGCGGGTAAGCGCCAGCGACGAGATACGTCTCGCGGAACACCTTGAACGAATTCAGCACGGACATAAGTACCACCAGAAACGTCGTCGGCGTCAAATACGTGAGCGTAATTCCGAACAGCCTGCGAACGGGGCCGGCCCCTTCCAGATCGGCGATTTCATAATATTGCTCCGGAATGTTCTGCAAGCCGGCCAGAAACAGGATGACGTTGTAACCAATGTTTTTCCATACATAGACCAGAACGATCACAAAACCAGCCCATTCGGATTTCATCCAGTCGTGGCGGTCAAGGCCGAAATGCTGCAAGACCGCGTTTAATGCCCCATTCCAATCGAACAGGATTTGCCAGACCAGCACGATCGATGCGACCGGTACAACAAGCGGCAGTACATAAGCGGTGCGAAGCCAATTCCGGATGAACACCCGTTGATTCAAGAGCAGCGCCAGCAAGAGCGATACAACGACAAGAATCGGCACGCTGATCGCGGTGAACCAGAATGTGTTGGACGCCGCTTTCTGGAACGAGGAACTGAGGAGCAGTTCCTCGTAGTTGGACAACGTAAAGCTTCCTCCCAATCGGTCCTGGAACGAGTTCAGGACGCTCTGGCCGAACGGAATGAGGTAGAAGAGGGAAAATCCCGCCAAGCTCGGAGCCAATAGCCAGATTGCGCTGATTGCCTCTGATCGGATGAGCCGTGTGATCCGGTGGCTGAAGGTACTTGAGATCGCTTCGTTCTTCATTCTCTGTCCTCCTTGGAAAGCACCAGCCGAAATATGACGCCGGATTCTTCATTGCTCACCTCGATCTGTGCCCCGTTGCTGTTTACTATTTGCCTGACGATGGAAAGTCCCAGCCCGAACTGACCATTAGCCCCCGTACGATACGGCTCAAACAGGCCCTTCAGCAGTGCGGCTTCCAGTTGTGGTCCGTCATTGCGGATTTCAATGCAGCGAACCTGGGAAGCGTCCACAGAAGCCGTAATGGAAATCTGATGACGGGCATAGCGGATTTGATTGTCAAGCAGATTTTCAAACACGATCTTCCATTGGTCAACATTACCATGGATGCGCCAGGAAGACGGTTCAACAACCCAATGAATTTCCGGCCGACGGAAGCGCAGCCGCTCCACCGTGTCTTGCACCACGTCATCGACGTTAAACCATTGGTGGGGAACCTCGCGCGAAAAAACGTATTGCAGTCTGCTAAGCGATAACAACTCGTAAACCCGCTCCATAAGCCGGTCAGTTTCCTGCACGATGGTGTCCACGCTTCCCTCCAATGATCCTCTCGGGTAAATGCCATCGATGATGGACTGAGCATAGTTGCGAATAATCATCACAGGCGTTTTTAATTCATGGGAAATATTTTGCAGCAGTACTTGCTGCGTCTCATCTTGGCGCAGCAGCCGCTGGCGCATTTCGTCGAAGGCATGGGACAACCTGCCGATCTCATCTCTTCGTCCCGATTCGAACGGCTCATGCCAGTTGCCCTCCGACAACCGTTTCACCTGGCGCTCCATTCGGGTGAGCGGGCTGGACAAATACCGAGCAAGCCAGATACATGGAATCGAGCTGAGCAGCAGCAACACGATCAGGAGCAGAAGCAAATTGCGGAACATCGTTCCAACCATCTCATTGCGATACTCGGCCCATGCATAGGAGATCAGCACCCCGGAACCGCCATTAATGGTTTTCGAGATGGAGTAAAAGAGTGTCTGGCCCTCCACTTTGACTGAGTTCGTCTCAACCTCCTTGACTTGCTCTGCCGCTTCCTGCTCTAGTCGCCTGGTTAACGTATCGGGTAAGCCCCTATCACGGTTCAAAAAGTACGCTTTACCTTCCACCAGTAAAAGATGGCCAATAGCAGGCCCTCCCATGTATCCGGTCGGCTGAACTTTTTCAAAATGCCCGGTTGTACTATCGTCATTCGACGCTGCTTGATCCGTTGACAGGGGCATTGCTATCTCCATACTGTCGTCTTCCCTTAACTTTAATCCCACCCCTTCCTTGCCAACGCCAACGATTGCCTGAACAAAGGTTAACTGCTGCTGGGAATCCCGAATCATCGCATAGGTTTGCTCGGTAAAAAAGTTTTTTAGTAAAGTAGGGAGAACCATGGACACGATCAAGAATATACACAGCAACAAAGAGGCGAAGACGACCCATATTTTGATTGCCAAAGGCCAATGTTTCATCTCTTCACCAACCTATAACCGAGACTGTACAGGGTTTCCAGCCGTAACTCCGGCATTTTTTTGCGCAAGCGCCAAATGAGATCGTCCACTACGCGGTCTGTGCCGAAGTAATCCCGGCCCCAAACCTCATTCAAAATGTGCTCGCGTTGTACGACCTGTCCGGCATGCGACACAAAATATAGCAATAGATCAAATTCCTTGGAAGTCAGCTCCACTTCTTGTCCCGAATTCTCCCTCACCATGCGGGCTTGTCTATCAATCGTGTAGGGCGGATATTCGACCTGGGCGAGAGGCGAATTAGTTAGCTGAGTATGAAGTGTTTTTCCATAAACGCGCTCCATCAGCTTGCGGACACGGATGATAAGTTCACGCGTCTGGAAGGGCTTAGCCAAATAGTCGTCACTGCCCAGTTCCAAGCCGTTAATCCGATCCAGATCGGAATCCCGCGCAGAAATAAAGATGACCGGGATGGACTCGTTCACTTTCCGGATTTCGCGAATCAGTTGATAACCGTCCATTCCAGGTAGCATAATATCGAGTATCCAAAGATGAGGCTCTTGCGCAATCGCAGTTTTGGCTTCCCCCCCGTCCGTGAAGGGAACGACATTCCAGCCTTCCCGCCGCATGTATGAACAAATAAGCTGATTTAAACTAACTTCGTCCTCTACAAGATAAATGGTGTACATGATGATCTCCCCTTAATGTGGGTTCGCTAACAATATATCAAAACATTTTAGTAGAAATATCTTAGAATTATCTGAAATTATCTGAGCGGATAGGCAGCAGACACCAGCGCATTTATTTGATTGTAAAATCCAGAAAAAAATACAGCAATTACGATCTTTTTATTTACCCGTGAGATTAAAATGAGCGTATTGCATTCTGTTGAAGAAAATGAAACGGACTGTTTCGGAACTGCCGTCCTGTTCCGACTCAGTGACACACATATACAAGGCCACGTTTCCTGTTCATAACAAACCTATGCCGGCTCTGAATGCCCGTTCAGGAACCGCGAACAGAAAAATGCTCATGCTCGAATTCATCCACCGTCATGTATTTCATTTAAGGTAGTCATTCCATGGAAGATCTACTTGAACGTTGTGCAGGCATGGATGTTCATCAAGAAACCATTGTTGTTTGTGTGCTAACGACAGATTCATCAGGCGAAGTACAGAGCGAAGTGCGTACCTTCGGTACGCTAACGAAGAACCTGTTCGAACTACTTAAATATTTGGAAGGCCACCGCGTAAGCCACATTGCGATGGAGAGCACGGGAATCTCCTGGAAGCCGGTATTCAATATTCTGGAGGGCTACATCACGTTCGTACTTGCCAATGCGCAGCGAATTAAAAACGTACCTGGACGAAAAACCGATGTGTGTGATGCCGAGTGGATCGCTAAACTGCTTCGTGTAGGCCTCATTGAGCCGAGCTTTGTTCCTTCGGAAGATCGGAGAGAATTGCGTGAGCTTTGTCGCCTTCGGAAGAAACGGATTGGTGGGCTAACGGCAGAGAAGAATCGGATTCAACAGTACTTGGAAGCCTGCAATGTCAAACTGGGAACCGTCATCTCTGACGTATTCGGCGTGTCCAGACGCAATCTGCTTCAGTGGCTTGTGGAACAAGGATATGTCGATGCCGATGATGTGGACGATTGTGTGAGAGGAACCATTCGAAACAAAAAAGCGCAAGTCACCGATTCACTATTTGGCACGATGACAGCTCATCAGATTAGAGTCAATTAAAGATTGTTGGGAGCATATCGAGTATCTGGAAAAGTCAGAAGCTCGTCTGGAAGAAGAAATCCATGCTCATTTAGAGCCATATCATCAGGAATTCCAGCTATTGCAAACCATTCCGGGTGTTAGCGAAGTCACCGCAGCAGCCTTGATCGCCGAAATTGGTGTCAATATGGATCAATTTCCAACAGCGGATCACCTCGCATCTTGAGCTGGTGTGCACCGGACCATCACGAAAGTGCTGGCAAAAAAAAGTACAAAACGCGTAAAAGGAAACACGCATGCCAAAGTAGCCTTAAGCGAAGCGTCTTGGGCAATCGCTCGCTCACGAAACACCGAACTTGCAACGAAGCTTTGGAAAATTGCATCGCGGCGGGGTAAGAAGAAAGCATGCATCGCCATCGCACGCAAAATACTCGTCATCAGTTACCACATGCTACAAAACAAGCAAGCCTACCGAGTAGGCGGAACGCTGGCAGTCGATTGACTGTAACATTATACATGGCCCCCAAAAACCTGTGGGCTCGGGCATCTTATTGTCATTTTTCTGAAACCCTGCTACTTCTAAAGACGAAACCCAACATGAGTACATTTTTGATTTTCACAGAAAAAGATCGTAATTGCTGTATTTTTTTCTGGATCTTACATTCAAATAAATGCGCTTGTGTCCGCTGCCTATCCGCTCAGATAATTTCAGATAATTCTAAGATATTTCTACTAAAATGTTTTGATACATTGTTAACGAACCCACATTAGAGGGAGATCATCATGTACACCATTTATCTTGTAGAGGAAATACAAGCTTAGAAGGAGGTGAGAACATCACAGCGGCAACAATACTTACAGGAAGTCTTAATTACAGGAATTGACGCCGAGAGCAGCTCCCCAGGATCAACCGTTAGAGGTGCCTAGGTCGATTGGGCGGAGCTCACTTGGAACCCATTATGCAACTGAAGCCTTTAAAATATCCGATCAAACCATCTCGGTAACGAGAGGCATCGGTGGTACTTCCGCCTATGCGGTGACGCTTCGGATCAAAAACGTGGACGGTAACAAAGAAGTCTATTATGGTAATAAATGATTTAAAGGAGCTGATACCATTGAAAAAAGTAATCATTGCCCTCTCATTCTGTCTGCTGATCGGATCAGCAACGACGACCTTAGCCGCGACGAACGAAACGGTACAGGCGACTATTACGAAGTTCGTTATTAAGGTCAATGGAACCGAGAAGGAGCTTAAGACCTCGCCTATCGTCGTGGACGGCACGTCTTATTTACCAGTTCGCGAAGTCGCAGGGCTGCTCGGCGTCGAAGTAGGCTATGACGATGCAACCCGCACGATTTCGTTGCAAACACCCGTTCTCGACGGTGCTGCCGGTCGAGCGATTCAGAAAACGGACGCAGGGTTTGAAGATGTGAAATAATCTTTCAGATCGGATTTCCATTCTCGATCTATAAAAACAACGGTTTTAAAGTTTCCAGTGGAGAGGGTATTGCAAAAGGACAAGTAATGCTTCTACGATGCGCCCGAACTTATCGGGCGCTATTTGTATTTCTATGCCATCATCCTCAATGCATTCACCACTACAACATCCACGTCTAACTGTAAAGTAGCTCGTACCGCTTCTTCTTTCGTGGTAGAAATGTTTATGAGACGAATATCCGTCTCTGTTTGAAGTAAACCTGTAAAGCGACAGCACCATTCCTGATCGCGGTCTGCTAACAAAATATTAATATTTTCATTACTTTTCTCTGCCATCGCCGGTAATTCCCGATGCACGTCTACTTTCAATCTCATAATACTCTTCTTTGTTTTCCAGAAATACGAATAATAAAACACGACCCATAGACCGTGTTTGGCAAATTGGGTAACCTGACGGCATCACTTGAACAGTGAGAGGATCCGCGTCGCTGCCCTTCGACAGTTTTCCCGTTTTCCATATTTAGTTACCGGTCAACAGAAATCTCGATTTAGACGCAGGGAAAAAGCTCGGCAAAAATCGGCCACGACAGCAGTTGCCGTGGCGATCACATTTCCCTCGAACGAGGGGGCGGAAGGCTGCGGATTCAAATGCCATTATTAAACCGGAGCCGCTTCGTGTTCCGAGGTCGATTGCGGCGGATTGCCGCCAGCCGGTCCGGCACTATGTCACCAATAAAATTATGCCCTTCATTTCTCCATTTTGTGTATAAAAAGATCGGCCCTTTCCAATACGGGACCCTAATAACAGTTATGGTATGGACGAGACAGAATTTCCCCAAACATTGTAAGTAACTTGCCTTTATTTTGGCTTGCCTGCGGTTTCTATACTTCCCAATTCGAAACTCATCCTCTATCAAAACCCTGGATAAAGGCATCACTACAAGATGGCTACCTTGACTTAATTCATCTTTAAATTCTTCGACCAAATCAATCATGTTCTTTCTCTCCTCCTATCTTATCTAAAACATAATAGAGGTAATTACCTCATTGAAAACCCTTATGTTAAAAAGAAAATGCTCGGCTAAGGACGCTCTCTTGATATTTCATGTTATTCATCTGACCAATTATCAAATGATATTTCTACCCACCCGGCGTCCAAAACCAGGTCCAAAACGACCGAAACCTCGATTTTTGATTTTCTGTTCATCTGCGTGAACAAAAGTCCCCGTCCCCTGTGAGGTAAAAATATATCCTTCGCGTGCTAAGTCTCGATATACCCTCTTCGTCGTGATCGAACTGCAATCGAATTCGGCTGATAACTCGCGTACAGACGGCAGTTTAGATTCTAATGGATATTTTCCGTTAATAATGGCATTTCGGATCTGTATTTTTATATTAATATAGAGAGGCTTTTCATCCTTTAACATGTAATCCCCCATTTTCATTCGAACTTATTGCCGAAAGCAAAAAGGGCAACAAGTTCGACCAACGCGTTCCCAACTCGGAAGCCTTTCGTCTTATCGTTCGGCTTCAAGATGAGGAGCTTCCTCATCAACGGACTTACCCGCAGGAGATTTGCCATCCAATTGTTAATCGTGACGAATGTACGACAGTTCCTGCTTGAGTAGCGCGGATCAATCCGGATGCGCTCCGGATTGATTCGCTTTAGCTGCGGTCCCCCCCAATTTCATACCGAGGCTCGCAAAGGCAGCAACCAGAATAATCGCGGCGGACAGGCCATAGACGGGAACAAGCGTAATTGACTTCATTAGCGGACCCGCCATAGCGGTCCCGGTCAGCGTTCCGGCCATGAGCAGTGGCGTAATCGTACCGTTCACACGCCCGATGTAGGCTTCCTCAACCAGTTTCATCATAATAGCTCCGAGCACAATTTGCATGAACGCCGTCATGACGCCGACCATAAAGCGCATGGCAGCCGTCAGATACACCCAGACGGATAGAGCCTCGACGAGGATGGAGAATGAAAGGAAGGCGATACCTGCGAAAATGACGATACGCGGATTTATTTTCGAACCGAGGAACGCTGCCGCCGCGCCGCCAACCAGCATTCCTGCGCCGGACAGTGCATAAAACCATTGGACGTTTTCCTTGTCCAGTTGGAGACGCTCGGTCACGATAAAGATGTCCAACGGCTGGATCAAGCCAGACCCAAGCCCGATACAGGCAAACGTAAGCGCAATAACAATCAAATTCCGATGGCTGCGGATATAGCGGACCCCCTCCTTCACATCCACGAGAATCGGCACGGCGCCTCGTTCAGGCTGGCGCGGCGAAGGAGGAAGGAAGAACTGGACGGCTGCCGCCGTAAGGAACAACCCGATCATTGCAGCCAGCGAGTAGATCAGGCCGAGCGATGAATAGATGAGCGTCCCTACGACCGGACCTACAATAATGAACAAGGACATGATCCCCTGAGAAATACCGATTGCCGGCGCCAGCAGTTCCTCGGGCACATGTCTCTTGAACATAACGGCTGACGATGGCTGTGAGAACTGGCTGACGATGGCCGACACGACCGTCGCGGCGAATACGGCCTGCCAAGAACCCGCGAGCACGAACAATAGAATGACTCCAATCGACAGTACACTGAGCAGATCGCCGGCGATCATCGTCCGCTTCGGATTCCACCGGTCGGCGAAGGCGCCTCCGATGAAAGAGAACAGAAATATCGGCGCGTATTCCATCACGTTCAGCAGGGAAACGGCGACGGGATCACTGTCGGTCTGCTCCATCACGTAGAACAGCAGCGAGATATTTCGGATCCAGATCGCCAACTGCTGCAGAAGGTCAGCGAACGCTACGATTCGGAATACCCGGTTGGTGAACAATGCTTTCATAAAATATCCCCTTAAGGACGGAATCAAACCGACCGTCCGGTCTAATTTTAGGGTAAAATAATTAGTGCATCTCTATCCCCTGCAGCAAGACGTCGATCGCAGTCCGATATAAGCCGACAATCCGATCATTTTCGTATTTGTCATACGAAACACCTAAGCCTACAACTAGACCGTATAGGATAAAAGTGAGATCTTCAAGCGGTATCGGTCGAAACTCGCCGCTTTGCATTCCTTCCTCCAATAGCTGTTGGAAGATCGGGTAGTGCATTCGTGTCAGCACCAGCAGCTTGTTCCGAATCTCGTGATCCCCGTTTTCGCTTCCCAAAAACTCTTCCGCAGCTCGCAGTAGCGGATTCCGGAAATCCTCGGCGTAATGCTCGGCAAGACAGTACAACTTCTCACGTGCCGTACCGAGCGGCTTCTCTATGTCGTGCCACTTACCGATCCACTCGAGCATTGATAGCTCAAGGATGTACAAAAAAAGCGCTTCCTTGTTCTTGAAATGATGATAAATACTGCCTTTACTCGATCCCGATAACTGCCGAATTTCGTCCATTGTGGTCGCTGAGTAGCCTTTCAGCTCGAACAAATTCTTTGCCTTGGCCGCTATGTTGCGCTTTGTCTGTTCGCCATGGTCCGTATACTTAGTCATGCCGTCACTCCCTTTATCATCAAACCGACCGTCCGGTCTATTAAGAATATAAGGGATTTCTATTTGCTTGGCTATACGAAACTAAGTGTAGCCTTGAACTTTTTAAAAAAGACTACGCTTCCTCTCAATCATATGGATAGGATAATTACGATGCCTCTGGCGCAGAGAGAGTTACGCTAAAGCCGAGATTCTCTAGCCTTCGAACAGCTTGTTTAAGATCCAAACCGCAAGCACGCTCGATAAGAGTATTCATAAAAATCACCTTTCTACGGCAATTAATATTAGGACTGGTGTAACAACCAGTAAAGGGTTAATCTACCCCGCGTGCTTCCAGTGAAGGAGTGACATTCTGTGGTGCACCGTGATCGTCGTAGTCAGACTAACGGATGGGTTCGTGACACCATAACGTAACGACCTTCCTCACCAGCCGTAAGAATAGTATAAAACGCCGCATTAAAATTTTCATTATTCTGTGGTGCCCGTCAGGGGCATGGGTAGCTAACGAGGAACGATAGTGTGGGGCTGCGCCAGGACAGCTTCTTTTTAATGGCCATTGAAGTAACGTGCAGATTAATACAGCCTCAAGGTTAAAAATTACGCTGTAGAAATTCGTGTTCGTAAATCGCATGAATCCTTTCCAAAACGTTTTGCGCTTGATCTTTAAATTTTAATTCTGTTACCTGACCTTTCAGCAAAAACACGCCGGTCTCATTACGGTGTTCCCCCAGAGCACCTTCATACAGCATGTTGGCGCCATGGGTCGGCGAAGAGAAAAACAGCTTCATCAACGGTTTAACCAATAGGGGCAGTCCAGATTTTTTCCCTTTTCTTAGTGTATTGTTGCTACCCGGGTCAACACTGCGGATTTTAATGTCGTCCTTGGCAAGCTTCGGCGCGATGGCCTGAGTCCACAGCGAGAGGGCTAACTTTGAGGTGGCGTAAGGACCAATTAGCTTTCGGAAGATTTTGGGGTGCTCTAGGATTTCGATATTAAACTCTTTCGTAAATTTTAGGGCTGAAGATGAGGTGTTGATCACCGTTTTTAAGCGACCGCATTTTAAGAGTTCCTTCAATTCCATCTGAATGATATACGGAACGACCGTCTGCAGCTCATAATGCTCTTCGTGCCCTTGTTTTGAATAGCTCAGCTCGGGAAAGGACCCACCGGCGTTGTTGAACAAAATATCGATCCTCTGCTCTTTGTTTTTGATCTCTTCAAGAATCCGCCTCAAGCTGGCATAATCGGCAAGATCAGCCGTTTTGTAAATTCGAAGCCATCCACTCTTGACGGCTTTTTGAATTCTCATATCGTCCGCAGGAAAGTCGGAACGGTTCATAGCAACCACCTGCCAGTCCTCCGACAGCAATTTCCTGGTTAATTCTAACCCGATCCCGGAGCTTGCGCCCGTAATCAATGCGATATTTTCACGTCGGTTCTTGTTCATTGTACGTCTCCTCCTGATATCGGGATATTTCCCCTGATAGCGCACATTCTACAACTTAGAGTCGACTCCAAGTCAAGACGCTAAAGCAACGTTTTTGTCCCAAGGATGAGGCTGAAGATACGATCCGTTATTACGAAAAGATCGCGCTGCTGCCCCGGGCAGACCGGAAGGATAACGGGTACCGAGTCTACAGGCAGGAAGACATCGGTAGGATCCGGCTGATAGCTTGCCTGAAAAAAGCGGGGATGCCTCTTGAGGAAATGCGGCCTTTCTTGGCGGTCTCAGCAGATACCGATCCCGCGGAATACCCCGAACTGGTGAAACACTTAAGGAGCCATCGGGCAAATATCGTCAGCCAAATCTCCTCTTTGCAGCAGGTCGTTGATTTTATCGACATGAAGTTGGAGGAAGGGAGGTACAGACGGAACTGCTCGGATGAAAGTCAGGACGGCGCGTCTGAGAAAATGATGGGAGAACCGAAACTAAAGCCCGTCTCTCCTGTTGAGATGAGTTATTTTTCCGTACCGGCTAGAGTAGGCAAGTCATCGGATTCCGTATGATAAGCTCGCAATAACAAGGGGGAAGGCCATTGAAACTGACACCGCAGGAAAACATTTGTAAACCTCTTAAAGGGTTCTAGTTTCGATGAGCGGTGGCTACTTATATTGCACAACTGCTGCAGACCGTTAACGGGAACGATAGCGAAAAACACATCATGAGGCCGCCGCGGGATTGATTCCCGCCTGATCGGGTAATTCAAACTGTGTTAGACAACCTTTTTTTTACATTCGGTAACGTGTAGTATTCAGATTATTATTGAAATCCGGGTTACTACGGTCATCTCCAACCGGATTCATTGCCCGAGATATTCAATGTCACCCCGAATGTCCTCCGTTACAGATCGGAGACCATAAAAGCCAGCAAGATTGTTCAAGCCTGCCAACAAGCCAAGTGCGAATTCAAGAGAATATACTCCGTTTAGATGCAGTTGCCTTGTTGAAGAGCGCTCTTTTTGAATGAATTGACTGATCATATCTTTCGTTTCCATGACTGACCCTCCACTTATTTAGATGACTTCCACAGCTGCTCGTGCCTCGTCGTCCATGATCCGGCGAATGGCTGCTTCATCTTCGGCTGTAAACTGATCAACGCCCGTACCATAAGGATCGAATAGAGGATGACAAAGCAATTTTTTGAATCCCGTATCATAAAACGGAAGGAAAGCATAAATCGCTTTTCGAAACCGTTCAGTTACAGGAAATCCTTCGATCGACTCTCGCTGGAGAACCATGCTATATGCAGTTAAAACTTCGCTCTCCCGCCATTAAATATCTAGTTGCCTCATGGCTTGTAGTAGGTGTGTTCGACAATCTTCGTAAGATCTCCGATTCCACCAGATACTTTCCCAGGTTTCATCTTTGCCGCTGACCCACCAAAACGTTGACAGCCGGTCATACCGCCATAACGGATATCTTGACCGATAGCCTTTAAGATGGAGCGAAAACGATAGTATTTTTCATACTCGGGGTATGAATTTTTGATCAAGTTCCCCATGCTTCTATCATTGGATTTCGTACACAAGTAACAACCCATACGAGCATTTTTCCCGCAGGCCATGACTGCCTCGTTATCGTTGACAACAGCTGCTCCAAGAGGACACTCGTTTCCGGCCGCTCCACTGTAGAAGACTAATAGCTCAGTGTTACGGGCACCTTTTCGCCAAGGGGCCTTATTGAATGCAAGGTGCGTAACAACCTCCTGTCGTGTCCAATCACGGACGGGACTCGCGGTCCGGATATTTCCTACGGGATGCTGGCCAAAAAAAATCCTCACCAAAGTGCTTAGAAAGACTCCGTTTTCGTTGGCCACTTTCATTCTCACGAGTCCCGAGTACAAGACACGTATCATAGGCACCTTCCGCAAGAAAGACAGCTTCAAGGAAATACTGAGCCGGTTCGATTTTCAGGCGGATTACACAATATTTGAAGGATATGCTTGGGGCTTGATAACCTTTGCCAATAATACAAACCAAAAGCGTATTGTCCTCCCGTGGCTCAACAATGTGATATTCGATCCACGGAATATTGGCAGTAAGCGTATCGCGCAATTCATGAATGATTTTTTTGACCCCAGGATTTTCGACGAGTGTATCCGCGGAGATAACCCATATTTTTTTTGATGGATCCGGATGCTTTAGTGCATGCTCGATCATGAGCTGTAGCGTAAGTCGTGAATCGATCCCACCTGAATTAAGCAAACCGATCAATGAGTGCTCATCATATATTTTTTTTATCCTGGCTCGTGTGGATGCGAGTAAATCCTCATCCACTTTTTCTAACATATCCAGACTCTCCCCCTAAATAACACGATGACGATCCTGCTTTGTTCCAATAATTTCAACATCAAAATCTAGTAGTACTTGAACCCGATCTTGGGGAAATGGAAGTGGATCTTTGTTAGCACCGTAAGGAGGTATCAGGTTTTGCATATAAATTTCTATCAAAAGCTAACAATTAGGATGGAAGGCATACACCTGGAACTTGTGTTTCGGGCTCATATAATGCCAATCTGTCCCATTATCCAACATGGCATCGATTACAGCCTGCTCGGGAATCATTAGACGAAACCCAGAGCGTTCCAAGAAGGAAAAGAGTTGGCCAGCTTCAGATTCGAGTTGAAAAATCGTCTGCCATGTAAACCCACTGTCCGGGGGAATACAATCCTCTTGTGGCTTGTCATTGATGAAGTGATGTAGTACATAATACAAGCTGTGAAAAAACACAGCTGACCAATCACGAACCACGCCATGGAACGTAAAACCAGCCTCTTCGAGGTGGTCCCATATATCTGCCGCAATAAGGTTATAGCTTTTTAAACGCTCAGTAATCGAAACGCAGTGTTCTCTTTCCACAAACTCATACCGCTCCATTTTCTTTATCACCCCTTCTACTCGTAAATTGATCCTTACAAAACGTCCTACTCGAATCGCAGGCAGAACAAAATTATAGTGTGCATATGAATTGCCTCCCTCTTTTTGGCATAAAAAAAGGAGACTCAAAAAAACATACGTATCCCGTATGTTTTTTGGTCTCCTATTTCAATGCCTAGTATTTAATCGCTAATAATTTAGCTTCCCCATCTCTGCCGAATCAAGTAAGGCAAAGAAAAGTTAATTGTGTTTCGTAATGAATCTATTATATCTTTTTCTGGAAGGTCTGTAAAATCGATATGCTAGTGTCCTGGACGAAGCAGCTCGACTATCACGACATATATTTCTTCCCGTTCCACCGTTCAATGAAACTCGAGCGGCGATCCTCTCGGTATACAATCAGACCAGCATTTCCAACTCCTGCCTGATCACGCCGGCAGGCTGTTTAATTAAAGTAACGTTCCTCGTTAGTTCAATCCACTACGAACTTACAATTCAGGAGGTAGCTTATATGTAACATGTCCATTTCCATCCAGAAATTCCATTTTAGGATTATCATTTTTATCTACTAGCATTCTTATCCGTTGTTTTCCTTTACTATCCATCAGACAAATCGTCACTTCCCCTTTTTCATTCTTCCCCATAAATGCTCGTTGTGTACTTCCTTCCCATAGTGCGTCAATCTCTTTCTTTTTTGTTTCAGTATCTTTGTTTGATTCGTTGATTTCTTGTAGTATTTTTAATTGCTCAGATAGTGGAATTTGTGGTCTATCCTTTATTTTGAATCCGTAAGTCATTACTCCGTTCTCATTATAGTAAGACATTGTGACAACTTCATCTTGCTTATACTGGTCAAAAGTAAGTGAAGCAGAAGACTTGTAATGACCATTTTCATCTTTCTCACTTCCGAATATCAATCCACCGCATTCGTCACCTTCACCGTTATAAAACATAATTCCAGATATCGGCCAATCTTTTCTATGTCCGGGCAAAATATCCTCACCATCCATCATTGCTGGAGGGATGCTTTCTTTATTAAAAAGTGTCATTTTTATATTTCCATCTTTGTCAACAATATTGAGGTTTTCAACGTCAATCCTTTCAAATCTTTCCCTTTTCAATTCTTTTCGCCTCCCACTTTTCTTTTCTCTTTCCTATTCGATGGTAATATTGATTAATCCTTCCATATAGCATAACGCGGCTGCCGATCTATGCCGGCAGCCGCATCTTGGTTGATTATTAAACTGTCGTACCCGTTAGCGGAAATACCAGATCATTTCACAAAAATAACAATCGGAGAAGTCCTAATTCAAATAATATTGCATTCATTAATAAATTCTAGCTGTTTAGATAAAGTTTTTTTTACGGGACAGTTCGCTACCCTTTTCAATACTTCCTCCCTGGTTTCATTAGCGATTGATCCGGAAATATCAATTTGATACTTAAATGTAGTCTTTTCTTCATTGCTTCTATCAAATTCAACTTTAACAGTAACCCTGTCATAAGATAAACTCATAGAATCCAACACCATTCGCGTTGTAATATTTAAACAAGAAGCATAGCCAGATTCTATCAGATCATGTGGCCTAAAATATTTGCCACTTCCCCCTTTATCCTCCGCAACATCGGAATAAATTTTCGAAGTACCGTTAAAAAGTTCAGTAATATAAGCTTCGCTTCCACTTGTTGAGATAACCATTGTATTCCCTCCAGTTGAATTTTTTCCCTTGAGTAATTAGGATAACTCTTACAACGATATTAGTGAAATATATTAAAGTAATTTACTCAATAGATATTACCTATAAGTTTCATCCATAATCGAAACATTTTGATTCGCAATGCTGCCAGTTAGCGTGGAAACGGCAGCCGATCGTTTGGCCGGCTTAACGTGGATTTTAATGGAAATAAACGTACCCGATAGCGTATTACGGTGCGTTACATATGATAACAGCCATAATGAAATTACCTTATAAAAGATGAGGCTCACCATTTAATACTTGGTGAATGGCCCTACCTACTCCACTATATGTTACAAGACCGTAATTCGAAATAACCTTTGGAACTATCGCCAATTCATTCCCGTGAACATCATAGTATTTTTGAGTGGTTTCATGCCAAAATCCAAAGTCCACAGATAAGTCTTCTTTGGTAATAGGTAAGGAACCGATTGTTTCAAAATAACCTTTGCCCAGCCCTGATTATTAATTATTACAGGAGGAATGATTAATTCAGACTGTGTCAGGTCAGGAGGAACCTCTTTCTTGATACTGCTTTTGTTATAGATGTACAATAGGTTCCAACCTTTGAAAAATGGGTGCTTACTTTCAATATTTGTTAGTACCACCCTCCCAAAAAAGTATCTTCCCTCCATCGGTTGAATTACAAAAGTGTCCCCTGAGGTAGGCCTTTTTCTCGATGATTTCATCATTAGCAGTTCATTAAACTTTTCGTTTGATGGCATTCAGCAAGGCTCCCTAAAAACATAGTTTCATTCTAAATTATTGCCAGTTAGCCTAACTCGGCTGCCGTGCTTCGTTGTTTATTAAACTATCGTACCCGTTAGCTTAACAGTAAAGTGATTAACATTTCTTACATATCCATTTCCTTGGTTGTGGCATTTTTAAGTGCAATTGAAAGTTTTTCAGCAGCTTCTTTCACGATAATAAAAGCTTTAGCCACAGCTGCATCAGCCTCATCAGCCCTATTTAATGATTCTTCGGCTAGCTGAGATGTTTTAATAAGCTTTTGAACAGCCTCATTCCGTATTATTTCAGCCACTTGTAACAAGGAAGGATTGTCTGAAACATGAGTTAAATATTGCGTTGCATCATCGGCTGCATCTGTTGCTAAAGCTACCTCATTTTCCAACTGGATAGCTAATTTTCGAACATTAATTGCCAAAGAAGTTACTTGATTTAGTTCTGTTCTGGCTGTTTTCATCTGTTCGAGTAACGACAATAAGCTTTCCGACATAAGGGCTTCTTCTCCTTTAATTACTAGATTTATCCTAAGTTTATCATATTAGATTGATTTAGCCAGAATGGTATCAGAAAAAATGGGTATTCTGCGAGCTGTATTATCCTGCCCGTAATCGCTAGTTCGACTCATTTTTTGAATAAGGGCTAATCCAAGTCCAGTAGGGTCAACCAAGTATGCTAGGAAAAAATCATCCAATTCCATTTTCTTTCGTACAACCAAAGCACCGAAATTCTTAGCATTTGAAATCGTTTCATCAATAAAATTGACTTCAATTTGAATTCGAGTGCCAAATCATGTGGACCTTTAGTGATACCTCCAGAGATTCCTCCTGTGCTGACAGTGCAATAACCCCTGCTGGGTTCACTAACTTCCCAACCAAATACATTAGAATAAAATTCTGTTGCTTTGTCGGTGTCTTGACTATTTAACTCAAACCCAGCGACCTTTCCCACTGTAGTCCTTCTTTCTATGAGTGATTAAATATTGAATTCAGTATTTTCCATTAAATTCCTCTAGAGTTGACATGTTACTTTGCATTACTGCCCGTTAGGGATGTCGGAACACAAAAATATTCCATACTTATTTGCGAGATAGATATGGGCATCTATCCAATCCTTAATACTATCTTGGCATACAATTAGTTAGATGCCCAGTTTAAAGGAGTGAATAAATCGAATGGGATTTATATCGCAAGAAGATCCAACTTCTCCTCCACCCTCATATGTACCTCAAATGTCTCCATATGCTGTTGACCTTGGGACAATTTCAAGTTGTTTGGATCAATACACTTTCATATGGCTCAATAATGGGGATAGCTTTTGGTTTTATCTGACTTTTGTCGGAAGGACATCGATTTTAATTTAAGAGAAATTATTTCATTTTCATGTTACTGATTAATTATAATCCATGATTGAAGAGTACTTTTCAGCAGAACCTCATATGTATTTAGTCCAGCTTGTTTGCCCCACTATCCTGGTAATTGAGCAAAGGCAGCCGATCGTACTGGCCGGCTGCCTTCGTGTTGTTTATATTCAGCTATCGTACCCGTCCGGTTTTAAGGGTTTATCTCACATATACTCACTCATTCGCAGGATTTCATCACCTTGTAATGTAACCCATATCGGAATTCTAAGCTAATGGGGACTGGGAAACCCTCACCTTTCGTCGCCTGACTGTATGACCTAACTGGAACTGGATGAGGGTCGAACTCTATAATCAATAAAGCAAACTTGCACGCAATTCGAAAACTCGAAGCTACTTGTGGTACGGTTCAGCTTAACGATGCTATCGGCGAAAAATGCGAAAGGAACAGCTGCTGCGCGATGATCTGCTTGTTTCGTTCGGGGGTATTTACAGCGTACAACCTTATAATGGTAAAATATAGATAAGAAATATTGGAGGTGAAGGTATGTATGGCTGATTACAAAGATAATAGGAAGTTGAACTTTTTATTACGGCACCTAGACTATCATAACACCTACATAAAAACGTTCAATAATGAGGGGGAAAAAGGGAAGAGACTCCTCCGTATTATAGTTGATCGTCCGGACCCCGCCGCGGGGAATCGCCCTCCGCCGCTCAGGGTACGAGTATCTTCCTCGGGAGGGCGATACCAATGAGGGATGCTGCGGAGGGGCAGCAGAAGCACGGGCAGCAAGAACATGTCGAGACACTGCCGCTGTTCTCCACCACGGATAAGAACGGACGGATGACTATGCTCCGGCCGGGACGTCGCGTCGGACGCGCGGCTCCGCTGATGCCCTGGCTGCTCACAGCCGCTGTACTGTGGGCGCTGACAGGCTCCGTGCCGTTCGGCGCACTGCTCGGCATGGCGCCTACACCGACGATCAGCATGCTCCTCGGTCATCCGGTCACAGTGGGCGTCGCCGTTTTGCTGCTGTTCGTCGCGATCGGTACGACCGGCGGAGTGTACTCGCGAGCGGTCGAGCAGTTCGGACAGACCAGGGTCGCCGGCTTGTTCGTGGCGCTAGCGATAGCAGGAGGACTCGCAGCAGTCGCGGGAGTCCTCCTGTTCTGGACACTGACAAGCGATCCGTCACGCCCCTTTGACCTCAAGGCCATAGCCACATCGCCGACGATCCCGCCAGAGCTCGGCGCCGTCGTTGGAGCTAGCTTCGGCCTCTGGGCCGCCATCACGCTCCTGCGGTTGCCCGGCTCTATCGCCCACGCCCGGCGGCGTCAGGTGGACATCGAGCGACTCCGCATGGAGGGTTCATCTTGCACCGGGACGTTGACCGCCGTGAACTTTACTAACAGTTGGCTCTTTAATTTCCCGATGTTCACGGTTGAGATAAATTACATCGTCGACGGTACTCCTCGTGTCGTCTCAGCGCACATGCGCACCAGCGCCGACCGCGTTCCCGTCGTCGGGTCGCGAATGATCGTGCTGATCGACGACCGCGGAACCACCCACGTGGAGCTGGACCTGGCGAGTGGAGCGGCATTCGAGCCGGACGTGGGGAAGTACGCCCCGTCGGACGGTTGATTTTGCGGCTAGCACTAGTCTCCCTCTATTAGGGAGAGTAATGTGGTATCCAGCAACATAGTCCGACTTAATTGAGCCTTTAGATAATCCCGGATCTCGGGGTCACGACATTACATGAAGCATCCCTTCATACCCCTGGAGATCAAGACTTTGGAGATGTTCTTAATCAGCTTGGTCAGCCGTGGATTTTTGTTTTTCAGTCCCCATTCTCCCAGCTTGTCCTTGTATGCTGTCGCCCAATTCTCATCCTTACATTAAAATTTTCGCTGTTATTTGTGATACGGTTCAGCTGAATTAATCTTCAACTATTGCCCTTACATCAACGAATACCAAAGAGGAGCTGTCCATTACGGCAGCTCCACACTATAGTACCCGTTAGCTTAATCGCTTGTCTTTTCCTTTTGTTCATTCCATTTTATCATTGTTCATAAGGCAATATCGGATCAGATGATTGAGAAATTGACTCCGTAAAACTCAAGGGCACATTTCTTCGCCACTCTTTGGGATGACACGTTGTCCGAAGAGGTGCTGTACAGGGGGATACGCCCCATCTTCCGCATGGCCATTGCCCACCCTGCCACAACGTTAGCAGCATATCCTCTACCGCGAAATGCTTCCAATGTCTCAAGCCCCGCCTCGTGCGCACGCGGTGAGATGCGAACGCTTTGACAGATCGAGACGGCTCGGCCTTCACATACGATTGCCATGCAAGGCTGGACATAGTCTATTTCAGAGGCCAGCCATTCGAATCCGTCAAGATTGATCTCGCTAATATTGTCTCGGGTGATGCTTACCACTTGCACTAAAGGAGCGATTTTGTCGGGAATAAGAAAACAGGGTCCCATCGTGAACTTTTCCCCTTGCAGGAGCTCCATATATGTTTCAAATTGCTTCGGCTTCGTATGGAAATCCCTCACAATTGGTTCGCCGGCACACAGTATGTTCAACCGCTCTACAAGCGGATCGGGAACGTCGTGCCGAAACCGGCAAACAGTCGTTCCCTCAATCGTCCTGCCCAAGAAAAACCGAGGAGCAGGCGGGCTTCCCGGCCAAGGCTCGTTTACTTCGTGAATCCGCATACGCTGATCGTGCGTAAACATCGCCTCCGTGTGGAGTTCCATCAACTCATGAGCAGTCGGTTTGATTTTTTCATATCCTATCAATTTTTCAACCTCCAATATTCATCCATATTTAAAATCTTATCATCTTTTTTTATTTTTCAATTGGTATAGTTCTAATATAATTAACTGTTGTCATGAGAAAACAAAGTATTGGACTGCATGTATTGTATCCGTGCAATTTATCGACATACAATCTGTCAAACTCCAAAAAAATAAGTATTAGACTGACGCGGTAAACGAAACTGCAGCAGCCATGGCCGAGAAATAAAGTCCTAAAAATGTGGGAGTAAAACAGAAGAAAGCAAAGGAGTAAAGCAGCGAATGCCGCGTAACACCTTTGCTTTTTTTATAATAGTACTTTTATGAACTGGTTAATGCTCCGTTGGGACGGCCTCTATTATTTTAAAAATATCCCTTGTTTTATGCAAATACGAATCCGATTTGACCGTCATGATCTCGAGTCAATCCAGTATCATACTGCTTCTCTTCAATTCTACTATCACTCCTAGCAGATGCAGCGCGGGAATTTCGTCTGACGAACATCGACGCAATTTCATTAGCAAAGGCCCGAACTACGAGTCCACAAATACTTTGGCCTATCATTTCGACCATACGATAGACCGGGATATAAGAAGGAAACTCGAACCATTTCGGGATATGAAAAATGCGACGAAGTTCACTAACGGTCAAAAAGCGCCAATGGGTACCCTCATCATTTAGAACATAAGAGTTGCTTGCGCTTTGCGAACGGTAGCGGCGTGGAATACACTGTATCTCCGTACAACTTTCAGGATGAACGAATGTTTTCTTTGTGCTTCGCAGCGCCCACGAATTATTCTTTTCTCCTTTAGAGGCGAAACTATCGAACCATGTGCTAACCGATTTCCATTCGTGTACTGCGCCTTTCGAGTCAAGATAATCACGTAATTTTAAGCGTCGGAAGACAGGCGCCTTCGGCACACGGAAATTCTCGAAGTCTTCCTTTTCTCGAAGATAAACTACATAGGATCGATTTCGATGCGCGATGCTGCCGAAATCATAACTATCAATCTGAATGGGACCGATAGCATATGGATAGATGGGATTAAGGAGTTCCTTCAATGCAAGATAACTTGATGAGCTATAGAAACTCGGGACATTCTCAAAAAGAATGGCACGCGATTCTGCAGCTTGTAGTATTTTATAGGTGCCAAGAACAAGGTTGTCAAAATATCCTTGCCCCCGTCACCTAGTGACGAGTGCTCCGAACAATCCAGCGTAACAAAAGCAACATCGGCTTTTGCTACCGTGTGACAGTCTCGTAGATCTCCATTGAAAAGATAGGAGTACGGGAAGTTATGTTTCGAAACTCCAGCGCTATCTTCATCAATCTCAATCTCTTGTACCGCTGTGTAGTACTGTGATTCTACAAAGACCGCAGTACCCAATCCAGCCCCCGAACAAATCGATAAAAGGCGAATCCGCTCATCAGAAGGTGGTTCCACTTTATCGCTTTCGAAAAGACGATATCGAAGCGGGCGTACGACCACTTGAGATATGTTTCCTCTTCGATAGACACTGATTTCGATCTTCTCTTGAACATTCAAAATGGTGGCATATCTGGACCCACATGTATCAACGAGCGGTCGTGGTTGCCCGCTGGTTCGGTTAATCCGAGATGACACGCTAATTTCATGATCAAAACCATCATCATCGTATGGCTGATTTTGAATAATGATCATTTTCTCTTTCTCATCAATCCTAACAAATAAATCCGCTCCCGGGGTAAATCCGGCGGCTTCACATACAATGTGCTGCAGCCATAAACGGGGAGCATCATGTTTTTTACTTACCTTGTAAACTTTTTTTAAAAGAGGCATTGTAAATTTCATAGGAACGTCCCTATACAGCCGGATCGGGAATCCCCGATGGTGTGAATGGGGACTCCCTCCTTTCCGGCAGGGAATATGATCTTATAACTAGAATTCTTGTCTAATTCTCCTGATTCGATACGTTCATGTTTCTAATAATGTGACACCTTAAAACGCAAAAGCGAGCTGATCTACAGTTACCTTTTTATTTGGTATGGTTGGTACAAGTTGGATTGGGGCTTCGACTTCATCAAAACCGTCGACCTTACCAGGTTTAGCATACCACGGCGCATACCAATACATTTGAATGGTGCAAAGATTTACGGCAATACCAGAAATATCTTGTCCGTAGCCACGAAGGAAATGGTTCGAAGCTGGTAATAGCATTGCACCACACCCCACACAAGAGTCGAGTACGGTTTGTTTTTTCATACGTTCTGGATCCCCGCCACCATGGGCAATTTCCACCATCATGCAAGTGACTTGGAACGGTGTGGGAAAGTATCCTAGACCGGACTTATATCCTTTACCTGTTTCGTCGCACAGCACTTGGGATAAATAATCAGTCGGATTATCCAAAACGAGGAACAAGTCAAATTCACGATAGTAGTGTTCATTAAGCTTCTCAGATATCCGGGGCCTTTTGTTCGTGCTGGCCATACCCCATAGGAGCCAGTCTGCAAACGAATCGATGTTAGCTTCATGATGATTGAGGCACCTAGTGAACATTTTTTTGGTTGCCTCGGCCCGCGGTGACGACGGATCCGTCCATTGTATTTGAGGTATAGGACCACTTCCAACAACGGTTCCCTTTTGAAGTATATCCGTCCAGTAGGACCAGCGTCCCCATAATAAGTCGTCGTAAGTGAAGAGAAAGGGCAGCAACCATCCGCGCTTCTCAAAGACGTCTTTAGGATTCTGTGGCATTCCATTAATGGCTGCGGCATAACCCGCAATCTCATGCGGAAGCCGCTCAAGTTGCTCCAACGAAAACCGTTCGATCCGATATAACTGGCTTTTATCTTTCTGCTTGGACATATTGAAGAGTCCTCCCTAAAAATCCCCCCCTTCTGCACGGGGAGGTTCAAGATTCCCTGTGCAGAAGGGCAAGCATATTTAAGGCTAGTAATTGGTATTAAACCGTGTTTTGGAGGTGAGAAAAGGGTGAGGCTGCGGCGCCGGTTTTCGCAGCTCGATGTCACTAGCGGTAAAAACCATAGCAATCCATAGCTGCCCTTCCCACTCACCATAAAGATTGACCATTTCTGAGAAGTTCCAGTAATTGCTCACCTTTAAGGTGTACATTAGCTCACCGGTCTCCCCTTTTTGGACTCGAAGCATTTTGGCAAAGCGTCCCCGCTCCTCAACGTCTACAACAATTTTTACGATATCCTGTTCTTTTATTTTAGCACGTTCTTTATTCATAGTGATCTCTCTTCATGTTAACGACGCCCACATCAGCATTACATCAGACTGAATCACTTAACCATCTCCAGTAGTGATCCACGTGCTCTGCTTCAGGTTTAAATTTTGACCTCGACCTCAAACTTCCATTTACCGGGCTTTGCCGCTTTTCCACCTGTAGGGTTTATCTCAAGGCAACGTACGGGCATGGACAAGCGTATGGTCTGCTCATCCTCCCAGAGCCGCTGCCAGACAACATGTCGTTGTCATTTGCATAAGAAGGCTCCCCCATCTTGAATGATATAAAAAGGGCTTGGCACATAAAAACGCCAAGCCCTCTCGTCAGCCTACGCAACCCATTCGCTTTACACTTCTGATTTAAAATGCACGAGCAAATTACTCTCTTTTTCACCAATGACGTACTCGAATTCCTTCATAGAGCGAATTTCATATTCTGAAGGGTCATCTGGTTGCAGGGTAAAGTCAATACGTTCTGGAGCACCTGCAACGATACGAATACGCATCGTACCCTTCTCATCTTTCCAAACAACGATTGTACCGTCGTTAAATAGAAACGGACGAAATTCGAGGTTGGTTAGAGGATCCTGCTTCGTTTTTTCCCACACATACGTCACGAGATCAACAAGATTTTTCTTCATTTTGATTACCTCCGTGTTTTCGGAACGACAAAAAGGAAATGCAAAAAAGGATATACGTATCCCGTATACCCTTATGGTCTCCTATTGTTCAATCCTATATTTATTTGCTATCGAAATAGCAAGGCTCCTTCCCTGACGAATCATGATGGACGGCAAGGAAACGAAAAAAATAACGTAATAGAGTCATTATATCAGACTATTCATCATTTGAACATTGCTCCAGACTATTCTTTAATTGAATAACGTTGAAGATTTACCTGAATTGTCGATCTCCCTTGTCGGGTGTTGCTTTAATAAAACTGGAGATCGTCTTGTTGAGATTCAATAAAATGTAAGATTTCTTTCATAATTTTTTCTACGTTACCAATTCGGATCGCTTCTACAAATTCCATAAAGAGAAGAGTCACGAGTTCTTCTACAGACATGGAAAAAGATGCGTCTACGTGTTCAAGATCGTACAGAAAAACTTCACCACGGTAAGCAGTTGCCTTACGAACCGCTAAGTCTAAACAAGCTTTTTTCTGCCGCTCACCAGTGGTAGAGCTAGTTAAAGCCCAGTGATTATCTGTTTTTTGGGATAGTTCAAGAGGCGGCTCAAAGTATTCAAGTGTTTTTCGGAGTGAATGTAAGTGAGCCTTCATATCGACTCCCGTTCGAATCTTGGCCAAGAAGTTATCATATAGCAGAGAAATCAAATCTGGCAGCTGCAGATGAACCCTTCCACGGGATAATTCACGAATATCATCAATGAAGACCGTTGCTCTAAGAAAGAAATACCGAGGAGCTCGTATTCGTAAGGTGATGTACTCATCCTCAGGAGGCGGACTAAATAAACGACTAAGAGTAAATCTTGATGACGGGGCCGGACGAATCATCTGACTTATTTTTTCTTGAATCAAGTGTTTCCGCACCTGGACCGCCCTCCTTTGCAATTGCATATGACATCAGTCGATGTGCTACTTTTCGGACGGATCGTGTATTCCACAAAATACAAAGAGCGTCCATCTTTTCGCGATAGTATACTGTTGGCTTACACGTCACAAACTCAAGCTTCGCATCGTAAACTACCTCAGGGATAAGGTCCGGGCTCTTCTCGGCATCAAGAATCGCCGTGATCAGTAAATGGGTATTGCTATCGGTCAAACAAATATCTGGATCCTGCAGAGCCAGCTTATTTTTATATTGCCTGAGAAAGCCCCAGGATACCGCTGACAAAGGAATCTTTACATCCTTGATCTTATCGCTTCGTTCTTTTCGTGAAGACCTTGAAGGCCTTTGCTTTGGTGGTTCAACTGTCTTCATCTGATTCAATACTGGATTCAGGAACAAGGAGTCTTTCCCCTCCCCTTCTTTAAATGGATGTGGTCTCCCTTAACGCTAGGGTCAAAATACCGGATTATCGATATTCTTTTTTCACTTCACTATATGTGGACAAGGAAGGGGATATGCAAGGTTTAGACAGAAAAGATCGGGATAAAATGGATACTATGAAGCTCAAATAAGGAGGTTAATAGAAATGAATAAGAAGAAAGATGATAAAATAAAAAGCAATTCCCCTACATTGGAAACCGTGATCCGATTTGCTGCAGCTGCAAAAAAATCAAACGCTAAAAATGGCTTTGCCTTTGTGTATGGAAAGAAATCGCTTTAATGTATCGGACTATTTATTTACGATCTACATGTATCTCAGCTTAAAAAATAGCGGTTGTCTTGGACATGAAAACAAGTCCTAGACTGCCGCTATTTATTTTGAAGCATGGTGTCCTTGCAAAACCATGAAAATGACTTCCAGGATTAGGTCATATCACTTTTAATTAACTGGAAGATCAAGCTCTATGCGCAGCCGACCAACAATCTTTTCCTTTTTTAAAAGCTTCCTTACCTTTTTCACACACGGTAATTTTTTCACATATCTTATTTGCTTGTTTTATGATTTTGTTCCCTCTCGGCTCGGATATCTTCTCTCACCTTTTTACAAAGATGTCATGCGCCTGGGCCGAAATATCAGTGTATACTTCTCTTTCTCCTAGTTCCCAAACGAGCCCAACAAACCTTTCTCCCTTTTGAAATTTAATGTGCCATCCAGGTTACTCCCGCTCCGGCATTCGCCAAACAAGACCATTTGTTAGCAAAATCCCGTAAGAAAATATAGTCGTGATTATTGTTACGAATACCTAATCAATCCATTCGAAAAATTCATATATATCCCTCAGGAAACCAAAGGAGTGAGTCCCCGCCAGTGGTTCCAGCGGAGCTTCCTCCCTATATACTCATTATGAATCAAACATAACCGCAATCATCAGTAAGATCTTATTCCGCTCTTTTGCGGTTAGGCTACGGCCTCGATAACGAATCTCCGTTGAGGAAAGAAGATATTCCATAATATCCGGGCTTCGAGGTTCTGGAGAAGGTGGACCGTCTCATAAACTTGTAGGTTTCCTCGAGTTAATTTCTTACAAACCAACATTCGAATACAGCAATCAATAGCCTTCAGTCCGACGGATAAAGCTGCTGCGCCGTTTGCCTCTAAAACATACGTAAAAACTCAGCTTCAAAATCCGATTATATGGTTTCCTTATCCAGAGTTAACTTACAATAAAGGTACAAGATTCTCAAAAACCAAAATTTTACCGCAATATGTCAAAAACGAAACTCCAACAAATGAATATTCGTCCATGACACAGTCAAGATTGGGTGTAGTAATCACTAATGCCAAATCGAATGTTAATGAGTTATAATATTCATATGTAAAATAAAGTAGATTTACCTAACATATAGAAAGATACTTGGGGGGCTTATGCGAAGTAGGATTGCTCTATTATTAAACTGCAGTTACAGTGCACTTAGCGCTGAAGTCCAACAGGAAATATACATGGAATTTTATAGATTTGTTTACGGGGCTATTATCATCATAGTAAAAGAGCACGCGGCGACAGAAGATATAATTCAGGAATCATTTTTAAAGGTTATTAAGAGCATTCCTACATTGGAGAACGAAAGTAAATTAAGGGCATGGATACGAGTTATTGTAAAGAACACAACATTCAATCATTTAAGGAAAAACAAGAAGAATCGCAACGAAGTTGATGTTGAGAGTGTTTTTATTAAAGATAGTGTTGATTATGCTACAGATGCGGAGACTTTAGAAAATGAAGTCGAATTAAAGGTCATGGTTGAAGCCATTGATAAATGTCTAAAAGAATTGAAACCTGAATATCAAGTTCTAGTTGAGCTGCGATGGAAGCATGGTATGAGTTATAAAGAAATCGCCGATTTTTTGGATATTAATGAACAAACCGTAAAGTATAAATTGCATAGAGCTAGAGTGGCAATCAAAAAGCGATTTCTAAAGGAGTGGGGTGATCTAAGGTGAACAAAGAAGAATTTGATAGGATGTTCGATGAATCCTTCGACACAGCCGCTAAAAATCATAACGGTATGCCTGATCCCATGAATTCCTGGAAGCAGATCGAAAGCAAGATGTATCGTCAACGCAAGAGAAGACAGAAATTGAAACTTCTCCCTTATCTCGCTGCCTCGTTCCTTTTGGGTGCAGTTATTTTTGGAACACCTGTTGTGTCAAATGCATTTAATCCTTTTTTTCAAACGATAAAGAATATCCAGTCTGATGTTGTTAGTTTTGTTTTCGGTTCAAGGGATAACCACGATACAAAACCCAAAACACTTCCTCCTGAAAAGGAGCCTGACTCAACTGGTTCGGATATTTCATCTGGAGTAAAAACAAGAAAAAAACTTGCAACATGGGATGAGGCAGTACCACTACTTGCAATCCGCCCTATCATGCTAAATTATGTGCCAAAAGGTTATCAAATGGATGAAGTTCTTCTATTTTTTAAGGATTCTCAAAATAAATCCAACGAGGCGGTTATATCATATTCTGACGGAACCAATAGTCGCTTTCGTGTGACATTCCGTCTCCTCGAAGCTAATGAGACAATCACCTCAGCTACCCATAAAGATGGAAGGACAGTAGAAACCATTAAATTGAATGGGACCGATGCATTTCTTGTTATCTCAAATGATGATCGTTCGAGTTTGGAGTTTTTGTTAGGCAATATTTATGTTTCAATATCTGGCGATTTAATAAAAGCTGAAATTATTGAAATTGCAAAGAATATAAAGTAGAGAAGGGCACCTAGGCCCTTCTCTTATTGTAGAGAAATTTAAACGTTTGGGGTTCGTTATCTTCTCTTCTTTAGCCTGCAAGTATGTAATCGGAAGTGGTTTGTCCCTGTTCATAGGTGCCATTATTACTTATCCAGTGCATAACGCGGGCTCTGAAGTAGTACCCCTTTTCCACTGATTTAACTACTTCCCCTGAGAAATACCAGGTATTTGAGTCTTGGATTGTTGTACCTGACCCGACATCAATCCATTCCGAGCCTGTCCACTTTTGTAGGTAAACTGTACCCCCTATGGATGTTACATCCGATTTAGCCTCAGTAATTACGCTCACAGTGACGGACTGATTCAAATTATCCTTGATAAACGCCTTGCCCTGGTCTAGGTATTTGTTTGAAGGATCGAAAAATGATTGTATTTGCATTTCTTTGGGTGGTGGCGGTGTCAAAGCCACTTTTCCACTCTGTTCCGCTGCATAACTTGCTGCTGGATTTAATGATATTACGAATAACATTACCAAAAAAACAAACACCTGATTCTTTAATCTTTTCACATTCATACACCCTTCCCATTTTATGTATCCCATTTCATTAGAATTAACACCGATTCTGTGAAATTGGTTGCACTATTATTGATTTAAATTATTTATCCGAATCATACTATTTTGTTACAAAAAAACTAGACCAATCAAGTTGGCCCAGCCTCAGAACTTTATATCGGTAATTGGTCAATTACTACATACCAATCTTTATTTCCAATGGATTGAATAAATATCTCCCTAGTTTGCTGATCAAACTTATCAAAATTAAATTCCGGTTTCATTTTAAATTCCTTATAAAATGCATTATTCTCTGAACCTTTGACATAAAAGATGTCCTTGTATTCGGACACTCCGCTTTTTACATATTCAAATTGAAGATAGTATACTTCTGAGATATTTGTAAGAGCAATTTCAGTTGTGCCATTCTTTTTTAGGATCTTATTGTAGAGCTTGATTTCATCCGGCTGCGAGACTACCTTAATTAACATGGGTTGTGCTTTCTCCGGATGCTTCGTAGAATATAGAGAAACATTGATCATTTTTAATACCGCAGACTCAGTCTCCCCCGTCTTCTCAGAACCCTTACTAGGTAAGGATTCGTTTTCTTTTGGGACAACACTTGGTTTTTCATCTGAAGAAGAACACCCAAAAACAAACACCAGAGCAGTAATAATTATCAGTTTTTTCACTAGAACGCTCCCATCGAAGTAGAAATTGGATATTCAGACGGCCAAAGAATCCTTGGCCGCTTATTTATGACTTACGTCTCAATTTTTAATCCCAATTAGAGCCCCAATAACCTTTGAACACATCATGGAACAGCTTATTCCCTCCACCAATTGTAGGAAGAAGAGCGGTATCAATAGCATGTGGCAATGAGAAAATTATCAACTTTCACTGTTTTGGCCGCTTCTTTAGCATTATCTTCCCTTACTCCATTAGAACACCAGGAATTATAATTAGGTTGCAATTTTTGGACATAGTTCATCAAAATATGTCTGAAATTCAAAAAATTTCAATCTCTAGTTATCTATTGCACCCAACATTTTGTATTTTATCGGTGTGATAGCTTCCGCATAACTGAAGTCTGCGCTGTGGACTATAGGCTATAGGTTGTCTAAAAATTTTAATTCGTTTACAATAACTTATACCATTATCTGTTTTTTAAACCATCATGTTACTATATTAGAAAAATATAAACAAAGTCGTAAATCGTATAAAAGTAATATAAAAAACATAAAAGTTAATACTTCATAAGTTTCGCATCGTCTTAAGAATCATAGTTTTAAAGAAGAGGTGTTTACTTGTCAGCAATAAAATGGATTATTCTCTTTTTAATGGTTATTATTTTATTCTTATTGCTCAACAGTAAGAGAGAAATCATAGATTTTTTATCTCAAACAAAATTATTTGTAAAAGAAATTTCTATTGTCATTGAAGAAAATGAAGTGCTAAAGAAAGATGCACTAAAATCCCAGGTTATAATCAAGAGTGAGCTAAATAACGCTGAGTATCAAAATAAAGTACTAAAAGAAGCATTGGAATTCAAACAAAAATATGAAGAAGAGTCAAACTTCATACTACGATATGCTTCAAGTTCTCCAGTCCCATACGATGGGAAAATCGTAACCTCACTTAGTATTGATCTTGGCTCTAATGATGGTATAAAAAAAGATATGGCGGTCATTACAACTACTGGTCTAATTGGATTAATAAGCGATGTATATGAGTACAATTCTATCGTTTCTCTTATTACTAATCTGGACGATGAACAAAATTCCAAGGCAATATCTGTTAAGCTAAAAGAAAATAATGATACAACGGGTGTAATTGAAGATTTTATTAACCTCACTCAAAATTCAGGGAGTGGAGAACAATATTTTGTAATGAAAAAGATTGGGGAAAAAGACAAGATTGAAATTGGTAATATTGTAATAACTAGTGGACTCGGGGACGTATTCCCAGAGGGAATTAGAGTAGGAACAGTAGACTCAATAAGTGATGCTGCAACTTTAACTAAAGAGGCTAAAATAAACCTTGATTTTAATCCTAGCCGTATTTCTTATGTATTTATTGTCGAAAACATAACTGATTGAATATAAAACATTATAGCTGAATATTATGGAGCGCATCCTTAATGGCGTTGAGTAGTTAACCCTTTCACACCATCATACCGGAGCGCCCCCTTCTTGGTGTATACATTCTTAATCTTAACAGTCCACTTAATTCCCGCTTTGAGTACAAACTCAGACCTTACAATGTATCACAATAATGTCCCACCGGTGATCACATACTGCTTTCTTCCGACCTAAAGAATGCTCGCCCCCCACCCTCTTCACGGTATATAGTGAAGGCTGGAAACACCTAAGGCTTATAGTTCGCGTTGTACACCCGTCTGCGAGTCAATACAAACGACCCAACGCAGTCGCTCTGGCATAGTAGTGCTTCACCATTTCTCTTTGCCTTGAATCCGGCAGTCTGAATCGAAAGGTGACTCAAGTTACACTAAGATCGAGGTCAATACAGCCTATATGATTTAACTTTTACTGGAACGATCGGGTCGACCACATCTGCGTGGATGAACTTATACCCATAAAATAGCCATAGGATGTTCTTGATGAGGCCAATATCTGTCTCCTTCTATTTAGCGAACAATTACAATCAAAACTAAACGGCCTTAGTCCGATGGATCATAGGATCAAGGCCGCTTAATTTTTTTTCTCTTTGTTTCTGTACTTGAGGGGGCTATTTAATTAGCCCACCCATAATTATAATCATGCTTACAAAGTCTGAAAGATTGACCTTTTATTTTAAAACATATTAAACTTTTTAACTACCTGCTTTTAGAGAAGTTTGTAATGGATTAAGACTTGGTACCGAGTAATCTCCTTTACCCCAAGGATAAATATTACTCTGAATACTAGAAGGGAATGCTGAGTATGCTCCGGAATTTGATCTTACCTGCAGATCGCTAAATATCGCATTTGTGTATGCGTTCTTATCACTAATATCATAAGTGCTATGCACAACTTTTACCGGTGTAGAAGATCTTAACGTTCCTGAATAGACTTTTTTTGTAAACTGCAAACTTCCATTAATATATAAACTAGCTGTATCATCTAAATTGTTGACAAGTTTGATGTTGTATATAGTCCCTGCAGTGGGTTGTGTGCTCAACACAATTGATTCATTACTTGTTGTATCAGTTTCTCCTCCACCACAGTTCAGGAATTTTCTCCATAACCCTTGTTTATATGAAACACCACCTTCGCATCTTTCACCGAGACCTGTATAGAAGGCTATATAACTATTATTATCCAATGGGATAGAGACACCGCCTGGTATGGTAAGCGACGCCGAAACCCCATAATAATAATCGGTTGTTGCAACTCTAACAGCCCCCTCACCGGTTGCTGCCGCAAATGCGCCTGTGGTTGATGATATATGGAATAATAAAGCCATTAGAATGGATAACAGTAGTTTCTTCAATTAGATACACTCCTTTATATATTAGTATTTTCCTACTATTCTGTTTAAACTTACATGGCATGGTCCATCCTCCAATCCAGTATGATTTTCCTGCAATTGTAGGAGAAATGGTTCCCACAAAAAGTCCGTTCTAATCGATTCGACTAAAACGGACTTCGTTTTGGTATTCTAAAGTCTTCTATACGAATTAAAGCGCAAACGAACCACCTGCAAGGATACAACCGCATTCGCCGCTTACGCTATATTCGAAATTGCACACAGTATTTCCAGACGAGTCTTTACATCTTGTATAGTATTTCGTAATAAAATGAGCAATTATTGTAGACCCTTCCATAGAACAAATATCACCACCACAATCTTTGCTAGTGCACTTTGTTTCAGTATCAATAGGATAGGAACTTGGACAACTCATAAAATAACAACTCCTTAAAAAGGTATAAGATTTAAAACAAAAGCCACTCCTCCCAAATCATAAAATTGGTTGTAGAGTGGCCCTGCAAATAATTAGTTCCTGTTAAGAATTAGTAACTTAATCTAGACAAGAGCAAGTGCCAATGTCTGAACCAGTGTAGTTACACACTGTTTGACCAGCGTCGTTTTTGCAACGATCATAATACTGCGTAACCATATAGTACGTAGGTCCAAGTGGTCCATTTCCGCAATATTGTCCACAAACTGTGTCTTGACAATCGGTATTTGTATCAGTTGGATAATCTTTTGGGCAAGCCATATTCTCACCTCCTTTCATTGCGTTTTAGGTCTGGAATTAAATCTTTGTTTCATGCGTGAAGATGTTTTAACAATATTTCGTCTATATCTTTAATTTCATCTACTATTCCGGAATCCAATACCTTTAATTCACGATCCAATATGTAAATAAAAGGTGTTCCCTTCGCTCTAAAATCTGTACTGATCATATTGTCAGATATAGGAGTAGTTTTTTCTATATGTAGACTTGACTGTTTTTCAAACCCAGAGACTTCCTGATCAGTTCCTGCAAGGAAAAGATATATTGGAAACGTATATTTGTTTAGTTCACTAATATTATTTAATAATTCAATGCATGTTGAGCAAGTAAGAGAAGCGATAATAGCTAACTGCAATTTCTGACTATTATTTGAGCTAATGAATGGAAAACTATCACCTATACTGTAGGGCTTAATCTCATTATTTTTAAATAGCTCCCGAAAAAGACCTGATTTCATTTTCATTACTCCTTATAATGTTTTCCTTAGAATTCATAGCATCCAGCAGATCAGAATAATTACTGAGTTCAGAAATCTTTCCATGCTTCATTACCAATATTCTATTAGCATATTTTGCAAGATCCACTCTATGCGTAATAATTATGGTAATTCTATCCTTTCTGGATTGGACGATTTCATTGATCAGTTTAAGCTCTGTTTCTGGGTCTATAGCAGAAGTGGCTTCGTCTAGCAATAGTATGGAGCTTTGCTTATAGAGAGCCCTAGCTATAGCGATTCGTTGCCATTGACCTCCGGATAATTGCCGGGATCCCAAAAAATCAATTCCTAATAAAGTTTCTGTATTTTCAAATAAATCTTTAGGGATCAAATAAGGGTATTTATTTACCAACTCATTTAGTTTAGAAGTATCATAGTCATTACTTGATGTAATATTCTCAATTATTGGGAAGGGAAATTTGTTGAAATCTTGTGTCACAATAGAAACATTTTTATATAAATCATGTCGATCTATAGAATTGACATCATAATCATTAAAAACCAGTGTTCCCTCAGGCACTTCATGTAATCCAACAAGAACTTTACCCAATGTTGACTTCCCTGAGCCATTACCTCCTAAAATTACAACAACGTCACCAAGTGAGATTTTTAAATTAATATTTTTTAATACCAAACTGTCGCTATTTGGATATTTAAATATTAAATTATTTAATCTTATTGTTTCTATTTTCTCAACACACTCAAATTTCGTAATAATTGGATTATTTAGATATCTTTTATAAAAATCATCCATCTTCTTTTTAAAAGTTGTTAACTGACTGGTATTACCAACTATTGGGGATATGGAAAATAAAGATGCTTCTAACAATGATACCGTAGTTGTAAGTGACATATAGTTCCCAAAAGTTATAACTTTATTGAATACATAGATTAATAAAATAAATTGCGTAATGAAATAACCAATTGGTGCGATTATTGATAAAGTTGATGATAGCATCAGTTCTTTTTTCTTTTGTTTAATTTCAACAAAAAATAATTTCTGGGCCAATTTATTCCATTTTGTAAAAAGGTAATCTCTTAAAAAGAACACGATTATTTCTTTTTGTGCATCAGGCTTTGTGAAAAAATGGCTATAATGTGCTTTCTGCCGACTCAAATCCGAATTTTGTTCTACATATAGGAATTTAATTTTCGACAACTTTACATCAGATATGATCTTTGGCACATTATAAATTAATACAATAAGCGGCAAAAACCATAATTGGGAAAATAGTATATAAGCATACACAATAATTAATATTAAGTTTTGCAGTACAGTAATGCTAGACAAGAACAGTTGCGCGATTGTATTTACTCCGTAAGTTATACTTTGTAGATCATTTTGATAATTGAAAGTTTCTATATTGGTAATAGTTCTGGGGTAAATTGTTTGGTACATCTCTTGTTCAATATTGTTAGCCATTTTTCCCCGAATTCTTGTTTCAACATATGTTTGAAATTGTCGAATTATTATTTGAATTATTCTGACACCACATATTATTGCTAAGGAAAAAATACATTTAGTATAGTCCCCTGATAAAATAAAAGAGTCAAAAAGTATTTGCGTATTTGAGATGTATTTTGTAACAACGTATGTTGAGATGATGGTTATAATGGCTAATATAAGTAGTTCTGTTCTTGCATTTTTCAATAGTTTTAAGCTTAAGAATTTGTTAATCATACTTTTTCCCTATCAAAGATAGGAGTAATTAGCGATTCAAATTTCGATCTATTTGAAAAAGCCTCTATTGATTTAATTCGACCTTCCCCATCGACTGCAAATCCCAATGGTAGGTATGTTGTTTTAAATCCTTTTAAAAGCATTTCTAGAGTTACATTAATAACTACAGCACTTTTATCCATAATTTTCTGCACCTCTCTAGCTTGAAGTGCATTAGCATTTAATAATATTAGGATATTTAATTTCTCAGGGTTCTGGGATATATATTCGTAAATGGCTTCGAGGGCATCTTCACAAACATTACAAGAAGTGCTAATTAATGCCACTATTAAATGTGACTTTATGTAGTCATGTAAATGAACAGTTCCAGAGGCGGATTCTAGGATGAGATTGGGAAGTTCATCCCCTACAATTAATGGTCCACCTTCAATTTCGTAGACCTGAGTTCTCTTAAATTTAGAACTATTAGTTTTAGTATTATCCATCTCGCTTACCTCTTTTACTTAGAATAAACTTTAATTCATAAAAATGTTCTAATTGTCTAAAAACTCAACAACATTATGAATCTTTTTAATTTTACTTCCTGATCTAAGTAGGATTAATGAACCTTTCCACACTGATTTGTCTAAGTGGTAAACAGTATGTTGTCGCCATGCTAGTATTTTCAATTGATACAACCAGGATGGTCCAATCAAAAAAACAGTAAGACGTCTTCTAAAGTCCTCTTTCAATAAAGAATCAATTTTCTTAAAGTCTTCATTGCTGCTGTTTACTAAAATGACGAATACAGTCTTTTCATTTTCAGATCCCAGACTTTTGGTGATGAATGCTACCTCTTCACTCTCAATTTTTTTAATAACTTTGGATAAGTTTATTTTTATTAGAAATAACAATAGTATTAAAACATATAAGCTTAACTGTGTTATTAAAAGATTCAACTTGATGCACTCCTTACTCCTTTCATCAGAACACCCAAATCATAAAGAAGCAATGCAATTAATAATATTGGTATGTAATAAATCCAATCAAACTGATTAACAGTTTCAACGAACATTCTGCTCAAACAAATCAAAAATAAAATCGCTATGTTTCTGGTTAAAGGATATTTATTTAATAAGCTAAACTCACCAAAACAATTACACTTATTTTGTTTTTCTACTATCCTCCTTTTTATTTGCATTAGAGTGAGTATTAATAAAAATCCAATAGCGATAATGAATCTTGCATTTATTGTGATTTTAGTTAAATATGCAAAAAATAGATAAAATTCCGTCAAGATTGCAAAGTATGCAGCTAATCTTTCGAATTTATAAGGTATAACCTTATACCCTTTAATTTCGTATACAAAATCTGTAATGTTTATAACTTTTGGATATAATGCCAATAGGAAAATCATTGAAAGAAAAATATCTAATACCCAATACATTTCTACCCTCCACTTATAATTAGGATACAGCCTATAAACATTGATTTATATTAGCTTGATTACATTTTGTCATAGTCATATCGTAAAATGAATAAGCCTAGTTTATACAGTTAAGTACATTAGAACCATATAATATATTTTTTGCTAATAAATGTTAAATAATTAATCGTGTGATCCTCTTTTATTATGCGTTGGGACTAATTAAGTGGGGAAATCGTTTGGCCACCTTCCATCTCAATTGTCTCAGCTGTCGAATTTTTTTAAGTGCTCTCTGTCCGGTGCAACGTTCTCTAAGGATTAGAATGCCAGAGAGTCACTTCTCTGCGTTAGGAGTAACCAGCTTCATAATCGATATGATTTGCGTAAAGTGGATGGGCAAGATCGTAGGGGAGCCCTGGACCGGTAAGGATATTCGTTTCCTGCAATTACCGAATTATTACTGAAAGGGCTGATCCTGTGTGGAGAGATGCACATAGTACAATAACTGATACTATGCGGTTTGAAACTGCTGTTCAACTTCCGTATAGACTCCACAGAATTAAATTGTGTAGCCTGCCTTAAGCATGCATAGGCTGAATCATAATCGGACCATTATTAAGCTTTCTTGCTTTACCATCTCTTTATAAGAAAGACTCAATAGATTCAATTTAACAACATTAATGGTAATATTATTCAATTAACTTGAATTAAATTACAAATATATATATAATTGGCGTTACGTTTATGCTTTTTGAAACTTACTGCCTCACAGATGATAAATAACATACTAGTAAACAGGAGAATGTATTAATTTTTATAGGGAGGGATTAAGAGAGATGATTCCATCATTTGATACTTTTGAAGTCTCAATTCACAATAATGTGATTTTTAATATTCAAGGGGGATATGTTCAAAAAGGAGATGTAAGGAGTTATTTAACCTTAACTGAATTCAGAACTCTCTATTACTTTATTAACCATGCAAACAGGAGAATTCTTCCGGAAGAACTGATCGAGCATCTCTCATTATCGTCTAATGCACTGTTAGATATTCGAAATCTATATAATACAATTTGTAAGCTTCGAAAAAAAATTGAACCTATCCCTCAGTCGCCACAGATCCTTTTAAATGTCAGACCGGGATACATATTTTTAATTGAATAATTTAATTGTTTTACTAAATACTGGTCGTTTGCTTTCTAAAAACTGGAAAGGAGCTTTAGGAAAGTGAGTACAATTAACGTGCGAGTTACTTCAAATGATAAAATCAAACTAGCTTCGGGATATACATTTTATTATTCTGGTGGATTTGTTTCTAAAGGATCAGTTAGGAAATTCTTAACTCTAACCGAGTATAGAATTATAAACTATTTTATTAACAATTCTGACCAAACTACTACTCCAGGGGAATTAATTGATCATTTGTCACAATACAAAGATCACTGCTATTCGATGCAAAATATCTATGGATATATTTATAACATAAGAAAGAAGATAGAAACTAATCCAAGGAATCCAGAGGCACTACTAAATGTCAAACCCGGATACAAGCTTATTATAAGTTACTAGTTTTTATTCTTATATTCTAATGAAGTACAAAGTATCATCGATTCTTACAATTATGCCTTTGGCATAAATGGAAATGTCGCAATGATATCAGTGGCTCTTCCTGCGGTAGTATTAACCAGAACCAGAGTCAGCTTTTTACGTTATTGCGTTAATATGATAAATAGTTACTATCCCCTTATGGTAGACTCAATTCTGTGACCTGAGGGGATTTTTTTTGACGAAAAAGGGGTAGGTGTTAAGTCGTAACGATAATGCAAAGATCTAGGAAGCGCCACAGCTTAATGAGTGACTATTTGAAGGCACCCGTGAGTTTCTAAAAAAGCTCGAACCGGGCAGATGAATAAGAACGGTTCGAGATCTTGTTAACCGATTAAACTACTGTTTATATTGCAAAGATTTCCCGAAAATTGCTATTACATATGGCTGGATACCTAGGAGTACGCGAATCGATAAGGATATCGACTTCAAGGAACAGCATCCCTCAAGTCACCTTTTTTTGTAATCATTTACGTTTATTTCCTTAACCACTACAACACTTTAAGAAGAAGGTTTGATCGTTAATCAAAGTAGGTACAACTTCTTTCGGAAATCTTGGGATCCAGCCTGTCGTACGTAAGAAATAGAAATTTATGTAATAAATCATTGCTCTTTCAGAATGTGATAACACCAGCTTAACTCAAAAAAGCTAACTCTGTGAAGCCGAACGGTCCCCAGAAAAAAGGGCGATCTCTCCCCTGATAAATTTAGGGAAGCGATCGCCACTAAATTAGTACTTGCTAACTAAGTTTTCCTTTAGATATGTGAGCTGATTTGACTTTAATTTAAAACTCAGAATAGTACTTCATAATAGTCCAAAATATTCTGCAATTAAATCCCAATTATAAATATTATGGAAGTGTTAATTTACCGATGTCCAACTGTTTTCGCTCCTCTTCAGTAAGCTTCTTAATTTTATCATTTGATTCTACTCCACTTAGGACAATATCGTATTTTCGCTTTAATGATTCATGGATCTCTTTCATGTCCTTTTCATTTAAATCAGTAAGCCCTTCCTTTCCTTTCAGACTACCTAGTATAATTCCGATTACTTCCCCCGCAAGTGAAGTGTTGGGTTGAATTCGAGCACTGCCATAAGCAACTGCAGATGCACCTACATTCTTACCTGCAAGAATCACGTTACTGTACCCCTTCGGGATAAAAGAACGCAAGGGCATACCGTATTTATCAGGATCTCCAGAATGTTGCCCCCATGTACGATTGATAGTCCCCTGCAGATCAATGGGATATCCTGCGATACTTACGTTATCCCAGAACATCTTGCCACTCATAATATCAGAAGCTTGTAATACATATTCTGTTTGATATCTGGTAAAATCCCTAACATACAAATAATTTGGAAACCCGTTGATTTCTGCCTTTTCCCATCCTGGTAATTCTTTTTGAAGATGTGGGAGAATTCTCTCTGTCTCACTCCTGCCTAATTTTAAAGCCTCTTCTACACTTTCCTGCTTAGAGGGATCAACATTATATAGGAGAAGAGCATTAATTAGTACCTCTCCATCCCTTTGATTTATTGTATTTAACCCTCGAAGAAAAACTTCTTTTCTAGTTGGCTTATAATTCGCCCCTACATTTCCAAACCCCCATGTAAACTTATCTGTAACTGTTGTCATTGAACCGTATTTCTTTTCTCGTTCTTGCTTGCTTAAAAGGTTCACTTCATTCTGAAATTTTGGCCAATCTACATTACGAAATTTCATCATTATTGATGCCGCCATGTAATCTCTAGGGCCACCAAAGACTGTCTCAACTCCTGGGATAGTTTCAATGTCCAATTGACTTACTAAAGAAGCAAAATCAGTATTTTCAACCCAGTAATTCGATTTTAAACTACTTTTTGTTCCATCTTGTTTTTGAAATGTAATAGATTCGATTTTTTGTTTCCCCGATTTGCTATCGTATTTTTTTTCAATTTTATCAATCTTAATACCTGTTTCGATTTTAATACCTTTGGTTAGATTATTATAATAGCTTTCAAACTCACTAGCCTTCCTGATATCTCCCTTTTTATAACTATTGAATAACTCTTTAACTCTACCTTGTAAAAGCGTTTTATTTTTATCATCGACAGGCTCATCCAAAAATTGCATTTCACCTTGAATTAATTGGCCCCCAACCTTTTCTCTAGGATCTAGCACCAGAACAGATAGACCTTCATCCACTGCTGCACGTGCAAGGTATATACCTTCTATCTCTGAGCCAATTACTACTATGTGGGGATTACCATTATTATCTATAGGCTCCTTCACAATACTATTATCGCACGAGCACAACAAGAATAATGATACAGTGATTAAACTTTTTGTTAACCTATTCATTTTTCCTCCTAGATTTATATTTCTCAAAATACTTTTTAAAAGATTATATCATTATACCATATTTTCCTATTTTTGATAATTGTGATTTCTAGTAAAGGTAAGCCATATATTTTCTGATTAATAAATATGATATCTGATAATTTATTTTAAAGATAATACAGTGTATCAAAATTTGAAATCGGCTGTATAGGACTCAGTGCTGTATCCAATTATTTTTATGCGGTCCTAAAATAAGAAGCGGAATTAGAAAGTTCTCCTGACCGAAAAGCAACAAAAATCTTTGGAAACTGTTACCTCCCATATTAGCAACCTCTTATTAGAGACGTTCAGGAAAGCTTTTGAAACGCATAAAGACGTGACTGGACTGATTGTTCACAGCGACCAGGGAAGCCAGTACACGTCCCATGCACACCGCGACATGCTACCCAAGGTTGGCGCCAAAATCAGCATGTCTCGAAGAGGCAATTGTTATTACAATGCCTCAAAGCTTCTTTTCACATTTGAAAGTGGAAGCTTTTCTATCCTTATGATATCCGATGCATCGAGGAAGCACAAAGGCGTATTGAAAAATTCATGCTTTTTTACAACGAAGAACAAGCACAAAGAAAGCTAAACAAGCTGACACCCGCAGAGTACCCACGTCAGCTTGTAGTATAGATTTTTCTTCAATGTCCGCTTATTGGAGGAAAGCTGAGATCCGGTTTCTGAATCAACAATTGGATGTGCTAAAAAAGTACAAGGAACTGAAAAGGAGGTGTCTCGGAAATCGTCATCCCGTGGATCGAATCCATTCGAGGGGAAGTAAGTATCTCCCAAGCATGCACATGGTTAGGAGTCCCTCGTGCTACATACTACCGTTGGAGAGCAGCTTATGCGCTCAGGAGGGAAGCTCAACGGTAGAACGGGTTCGGCAGCTCTCCCTTAATTGTAGGATTTCTCAGAAACGATCGACTACTTAATGTTCAATACTCTTTCAAAATGAATAAAACTTTGTTTAGTTACATCGTATAAATAAATATTTGTTGGATAATTCGCATTATTACTTTCTTCAGAAAGTACAAGTTGAGTTGGTGATATTGAATAAAGGACATTCAGATATTTTTTATTAACATCTTCTGGTGTTGGCACAAGAGCATAGCCCCACTCCCTCTTCTTGTAGCCTTGAATGTATAATTGAGCCTTTAATAAGATATAAGTTAAAAAGAAAAACTCACCGATACATATGATAATGTTTCCTACATATTCAAAGCTACTTAGACCCGAAGTGAAAACCATATCATGTAGCATCATAGAGTAAATAAATTGGTTTAGAATTATCAACGTTAACACCATAAAACTCAATTTTTTCTCTGCGATACTAATCACTTTTCCATTTTTCTTAGCAATCCAAAACTTAACAAGGCAAGTTGTAGCTAAAAACATGAAACCAAATATATAGATAAGATAAATGCTACCTTCGACCATGGCAGTATACTTCATCTCCTTTACCTGATGATAAAGAACAGAAAAAAATGCACCGTAACCAATGTATACTAATAACCAGATAATAAACATACAAACCATCTGCAAAGCCTTCTGATATTTAGGAATAAAGAGATTATCAAATTTACTTGCAGTTACTGTCTTGAATACAAAGTTGATCACAGGGATAATAGTACTGCTCAACATAATTTTCAGAACTGTGTCCATTCCATTCTCCTTTAGATTATTTAGCTTTTCGGAATCGAATAAAAAATAAACAAGTTAACATCACATACAGAAGTACTTCGTTTTAGATATATAATTTCCACCCATTTTTTTCTGATCATAATTTGTCCAATAGCTGGATGACGTATTGCCCCGTTTCCATTCACTACCATGAATTGCGTCGAACCTCCTACAATGTGTTTATTTGATGGATCTCCTGATGCAGTATTGCACACGTATCAAAACATATCAGTGGTGGTAAAGTTAATATCAACTTTTGTTTTAACGGCCGGTACTATACTTGAGCGTAATGCTGCATTTCTGCTTGACAATTAAGGCATATCATTTCCATCCTACATATCCTCTGTTATCTAAAGGTCTCTCCCTCCTGAAAATGTTCTCCGTTTCTGAATATGACATTTATGGTTTACTTGTAATACTCTATTTTCGTTTATCTCCTTTTAAAAAGGACTTCAATTGAAAAATTGAAACCCATTTCTAGAACAAAGGACTGAAATCACCGATTTCAATCCGTTATTTGAAAACGATTTATATTAATAGGGGATTAATCCCCTAAAATAAACTGCTATAGACAAACTGTCTTCCGCCTTCTTCAAGCTGTTCCTCTTGGCGCTTTAATAACCGCAGTTCATGGAGCTTGGTAAGCTGGGTACTAACTAGATTAAGCTTTTTATCCAGTGAATCAGATGCAAATCTTGCGGTAGTCAGTTTGTGTTTATAGGTAAATTCAAGCAGTTCTTTTGATGCCTCTCCAAGATCGCCAATGACCTCGAGTGATATCCCATTTTTAGCAACGACCACGACATCTTCATCACGCAAAGTTTTCTTAAGGTTATACAAATGGTCTTCCTCTTCACTCAAGTTAATAAGATATAGATACTTGTCTTGAGTCTTGTATTCTTTTCGAAGCCATTTTAGAGGTTTGACGATTACCTCGTCGATTCCAGAACCATTCATACCTTCTACTTGCTCCATATCGTAAACGAGTACTGTTCCAAAAGGAGCGGCAATTATTTGCTGCATTACTATTTGGTTCAGTGGAATCATTATTCGTCTACCGATTAAGCTTAACTTCAATTGCCCATCAGTTAGTAAGTTAATCTTAAGCATAATGATTCACCATTTCTATAATAGTTTGTTTGAAGGGGCGATTTCAATTTTTTAATTGAAAACAACCTCTTCTCAAATTTATAGCATCTTTTACCGGGTGTCAAGCATTTAAACATTTATTACGATGTAGTAATACGTTCCATAGAAATACTTGCCAACGTCCAATAACTCCAACTTGTCATTGTGAATGCGGTAGGCACTGTCATGTGTTCTTACGTAGAACTCTGCATCAGACGACCAATCGAATGTTGTTTGCTTAACATCCATGAGGCCCTTGCCACGATCCTCCTCTGGTTTACTGGTCGCTCTTGTGAAGATCGCCTTCTCGACAATTTGATGGTAGTTCTTATAGGCTATATGATTCCTTAAAGATTTGACAAGGCCCCTACCAGTGTCGCAAATAGCGATTGCAACTCTTTCGGGACGTGTATTTGTTTTCTTATAATACTGAACACAGGAGTAACAATCAGTTTCAGTATGTTCAACAGAATTTTGAGCAAGCTCAGTAACAATGCCAGCTATATCGGTGACTCGGTTCCTGTGAAGCCCTTTTGCTTTCATTATTTTCTTAACCGACTTATCGAGATCAATAATGTCAAGGTCAGATTTAGAAACTCGCACTTCATCAAGTTCCTCGTCCTTTTTATTTCGATTACGGTGATAGTAAGTTTCCATATTATTACTAAACTCAAAGGACTCTTTGACATTCGAAGGACATAATTGCAGGAAATTCATGCGTTCCAGATACCCGATAATATCCATTCTATCATTTTCGTTATCATACTCGGGTGATTCTGTTTTCAATGAAAATCTGCGATCTAAGTAATTTAAGGAGGATAACAGGACAGTTATGCCTACAGGTGATACCCACTTTAGCTTCCCTAAACTAACGAAAAGATTATCACTCGTCTCTAGTCTCTCATTAATATCGGCACATCTATTTAACCATTCATGTATATCAAATATTGATTCCATTCTTAAAGTGGATTGGAGCAATTTCCGATTCACCTAGCCTCTAGCCCTAAGTTTTCTTCCATTTTACTCCACAGACTGAGGTAGGTCAAAATGATTATTTACATCTAAGTACATGGGACTAAGACAAGGTACTCCTGTATGTTGCATAAAAACCTACAAATATACTCATGAAGCGTGACTTTACTGCAATGAAAATTTTCCGAACGATATATTTTGAATAAAGAGAGACGTTTACGTATTTTTTTTTCTTTTCATTTTTTCTATCAATTCAATTCTTTTTTGTTTTCTACCACGTAAGATTTCTTCTTGAGCTCTATCGGCCACTTTACTCGGCTTCTTCATAAAGTTTAACACTTTCTTTCCTGTATTCATGCTATTCTTCCTTTCAAAGAAGTAATAGCATCTATTGTTAACAGGTTAATTTGATTTAAACATGAGAATTAGAAAATCCTCGGTTTCCCGAGGATTTATTCTTTAAGTTTTCAACAGAACTTTGTCAGTTCTTTCTTCTGTAACAGCGGCTTTTTCACCCAATTGTCTGAGCATGTTCTCACGCAATTTTCGCCTTTGACTCATGATTTGACTTTGCGGAATATCTTCAACTTTAATTGGCTTTTTCTGCAACATATTGGGCAGCCTCCTTTTTCGATATCATGATTCCATGTAATATCAAGCAAAACCCATGAACCAATCTTCGAATTTGTCTTGCCTCTATTATATCATTTGAGAGTAATAGGGACAAGGCGCGCTCATCCGATGTATCGAAATGAAAGCAGAATACCCACTCCTCACCTTCTAGCATTTGCATTTTGAAAGCAACTATGTACCTGCCAGGGTAAGGATTATTCATAAAAGCTTCGTTTGCCTTACTTCTTGCTGCGATGACAGCCGCATAGTCTTCATTCCCCGGTGCAGTAATATCTATTTCACCTGGACTTATTCCGGAAGTGCCGATATCTTTAATTTTTCTTAAAACATTATCCTTCAAATTATAAATCGTAAATGGTGTAATAAAACGTAGATCGTAGAAGTCAAGTACATTGTTGGTTAAACGATACAAATTTGTAGTAATATCTGCAATAAGATGAACCAAATAATCAATAGCATTATCAGCAATATCAACATCCACCATGATACTGTTAATGGTTTGTTCAAACTCCTCGATTCTCTCTTTTTGTGCTTGGATCGTGAGTAGAAGTTGCTCCTCATGTGCTTTTGAATATTGAATTACGTTATTAATACTATTATCTGGTTGAGGAACAAGGAGTGTATTCAGTATTGTATATAAGCCATTGAACGTGAAATCATCCTTTTGTATAAAATGCTGCCAAAGTTTATACTCATCTGGTCTAGTGGCTTTGAGCGCTTCCACATGAAATTCAGGGTGTCCTAAAGTGGCCATCTTGCCTATATAAATACGTACATAAACATAATAGATTAAAAATAATAGGGCACCACTACACAAAACAAGGGACCATATCGGCAGTTGCTTGTACCATCCAATGACTGCTACAAATGAGGATCCAATTATCGGTAAGGTTGCCCATTTTATAGCCGCCAAGGTTTTAAAATGCTTCGTATAGCCTATTAACTGAGTAATAGGTCCTTTCCAAGCAATTCCCCTCCAGCTCTCACCTTTCTGGCTTCTCATCTTTAGAACAATTTGATCAAAAGGATCTTTAATTTGATCAATATAGCTATGGTAATTTTTCTTTATTTCTTCTGGATTCATTTTTATCACCTACTGCTTGTATATATTCTGCATCTATGAGAAGTATTCTTTAATGTAACCCCAGAAGACATGAAGAGATTTGTTTAACATTTCTCTAAGAATCACAGGCGGTGTACTGGTTTATACATAATGGATTTTTCTTCCGTGTTAGTATTAGAGCATTCTATAAGCCCCTAGACATATAATCGCAGCTTGCTAATTTTAATATAGGATCCGCATCTAACTCTTTTATATGACGAAGAACTTCAGATGCCTCAAAGAACCCTTCTTTGTCCATTTTGTAGACAAAATCGAAAAGGAGATTGTACTGCAGCTGCCATAACAAAACATCAATGATAGGATAGTGACTTCACATGGAATTGTTCCTCCTGATTTAATTTTTATTGTCCCCTGCTAGATTTCTTCTTTTTGCCTCAAGCGGCGTTATCCGATCTACTGCCTCCTCTTTTGGATAAAAAAAAGGAGACGCCAAAAAAGGCATACGTATCCCGTATCCCTTTGGGTCTCCATTTACTTGAACCAGTGTTTATTAGTGCTGTTTAAAGCATCTGTTCCCCTTCCCTGCTTGTATCATAAATTGAACTGCAAGGAAAAACTGTTAATATGGTAATACTGCTATTATATACGAAGCTAGATGTGTTGAAAAGCACGGCGCATTGATCCCCATTTTAATCAGCGTTCTTTAATCCAGTTATCTAAATAGTTCCTGATAGTAAGTCATATTATTTGGTCGGGATGTAATTCAAATAGCCCCTCGAAAAGGAAAGTCATAAAAAAGAAAAGCGACTCATTATAATGAGCCGCTAATGCAGAACTTGTATCTTTTGAAAACAAATTAAGCAAATTACTTGCCTGTGGGATAGAATTTAACCTCAAAAGAATTAGCTGTATCTTTTTCTTTAATAGTTGCCTCCATATAGATAACGTCTTTATATGTAATTCTAACAAATCGCGTCTTTGCAAAAGAGATATCGCCTCTAATATTGTGTTTCATATGGTCAAATATCATTGATTTCTTTGCAGTATCAGATAAGGCTTTATATCTAAGCAAGTCCTTGTCAGTTGCAATGTCTAATATTACGATTACTTCACTAGAACTTAATGTAGATTGTTCTTTTTGCGTAATGAGTTTTTCATTCAACCCAGACATTACAACAGCTCTATTCGATTTATCACCTTCATATTGAAACTGAATAATATCTTGCCACAAGCCCTTCTTAGCTTCTTTGGCTTGCGTCTCTAAGCTTGAAAATTCTCCGCCATATTTAAAACTTAAAGGAGCGGATGTAGTACCGCTATTTATAGAGGTCTTTGCGTAACCTTCAGAAAGCATAGTTTTATTGAACATCTCATTTCCAAGCCAAACAAAAGCTACAAGTGTATTTGCCTTAGCATCTCTTTCATTCTCGCCATATTCAAGAGCAACTTCTTTACCTTCCAGTTTCTGTTTGGTATATTCAAATGCTTCATCTGCAAATGGCTGTTTTTCAGTGCCTTGTTGTTCGAAATTTGGAGCATCTATACCACTAAATCTTAATATTTCTTCCTTCTCTCCAAGCTGAATTCTAACCAAGTCTCCTTCAATTACTTTGATAACTTTGGCAAACACCGGTGCACTGATAATTGCAGTATTGGTATCACTAATATAAGAGACCTCCGCTCCAAGTGATTCCGATAAAAGTCTCAGTGGCACAAATGTTAAACCATTTATGGTCAGAGGTGCAACATCAGCAATAATTTCGCTATTATTAATAGTTACTTTATTGTCATTTAATGTTAAAATAATCTTTTTATCTGATCGAACAACCGTAATGGTTTGTAGCTCTCCGTTCCAAGTAACCGTAGCTCCAAGGGCTTCTGCAATTTTTCGAAAGGGTACCAATGTTGAACCATTTATAGTGACAGGGAGCTGTTCAAAAAAAATGGGATTCCCATTTAAAGTTATATTTATCTTAGAATGTGCATACTTTATCCCGTTATCAGAGTAAAGGCTACAATCCCAAATTCGTTTGTAATAGTCAGTATATTCCGTGCTTCGCTGGAACTCATCAGTTACATGAGTACAGTAGGTTGCTGGGGCTTTCTCGTTTTCAATATATGTAGATTTTTCAATTGGTGCTGGAGCCGTATAATCATCACTTTCATTATCATCATATGAGGATGAACCTCCGCTACTGCCACCACTACTACTACTTCCGTTATGATAGTGATAACCTGTACACAATTCTTTTGCTTTAGATTGTGCTGAACAATTATGACCTCCGTTTGCATCTAATCTTCCAGGATGAGCACTTACTAAACTCGATAATGAAATAGCTAAAACGAACATTAACAGTAATACCTTTCTAATCATGCTTTCTCCCCCTCGACTTCCTTCACATAGTTACTTTTTCTCTGGGTTGAACTCTCTCAATACTGTGATGTTATACGAATGGTAAATCCTATACTACATATATTCTAACAATATCCTTCTCTACCATTATATGATACATAGGTCGGTTTTCCTAGTTCAAAAAGATTATATGAGGTCTCACCCATTTATAAGCTCATTTCACATGACGGTAGATTTGGACCGATTTTAGGGAGTCTTTGCCCTTACCGGTTGTTCTACAGCAACGAGCAAAAGAACACAGATGGTGGCAAGCCTAATCTTTCTAATTTTAGGTATAAGATCAAAAAGTCAGCTCTCTTGTTCAAGAATTCATGGCTTGATTGTCCCGATAGGGTGATCCGGTGGAAGCCAAAGACGTTGCACGATTATCATAGGAGCCGTAACTGTTACGATCTTACCGATACCTTCGCAATTCGTAACTATCCTTTAATGGAACCAACAAAAGTTCCTTTTTACAAAATATTTCTGAATGAACGGATACACCAACAGTATGGGCAGCGTGATGATCAAGATAAAAGAAACCCTGTGAGGAAATCCCTAATCTCCGCCGCGCGCACGCTCCAAGCGATTTCTCGTGATATTGTAAGCTAGGCAGAAGGAATCCAGACAAAAAAGTAACCACAACGCGAGGGTTAGACGCATTGTGGTCTCTGAGAATCGGGAATCAAACCTTCTATTTCTCTTTAGAATAACTTTTCATGTTTACTTTATCCCAAATAATACTGCTCCCATCCTCATAGTATAATGCAAATGTTTTTTTGTCCTTTTTATAACTTAGCACTTTGATTTTAGCATTATATTTCTTCTGAACATTAGTAATAAATTCATCAATAACTTTTGCCTTCTCGGTACCCCTATGCATTGTTTTATCCCCTGATAACTCACCGATTAAGCCTCTATCAGGATCATCATCTGCAATTTGATCACAAAATATTGAGACCCATGTTCCAGTATTTACCCAAGAAGCTTTTACCAGCTTATTTAGGCTTGATATATTTTCGTTTATAGAGCTTGAATTGTCTTCCTTATTATTTGAACAACCTATATTAACAACGAGAATCGAAACAATAATTAAAAATAAAATAATAACAATCAATTTATTCTTCAACTAAAACTCTCCTAAGTAAATTAATTTACATTTCATCTAAACCAAGTCCAAGGCTTATACCACACTGATTGAGGAGAAAATTTTGCGAAAGCACTATCATCGCCAGTTCCACTTGAAGCAAAATTCCATGGAACTAACCAAGTATCACCGTTTTTAATCCTTTTTTGCCCATCGGCGGATTTTGGCAAACGATTATAGTGACCTAAGTTCGAGTCATTTGTAAATATAGATCCACTTACATAAGCATACACATCAACACCAGTCTCTGTTGCAATTATTTGAGCAATAGAGTCAGAATCTACACTCCCATTTTCCCCACCAGTTCTGCATGAAAATAATTTAATAACAGCATCGTCATTAAATATAATATCATCCCAATCAGTATCTGCATCTATGTTTGTATCCTCTCCAGCTGCTTCGAACACCCCTAATAAATCGCTATGCCCCTCACCAGTTCCATGTCCGAAGTACAGGAATACATCAACTCCAGCTTTTCCAAATTGTTCACCAGCACTCTTCATAAGCTTTTCTACACCAGTATTACCATTTTTCCCAGCTTGGACAAATTTCACTGTGTCACTCTCATGTTCTTTTTTCCATGTATTGGCGGCATTTATAAATACATTCCCAGAATCATAGCGCTCCCCTATTACTGCTACTACATTTCTATGACCACTAGGATCCCAATAAGATAATGGATTATTGTGAACATACGTATAAAGATTCAAACTCAGCGGATTCGTAATATCCCCTTCATACGTATCCTCTTTAATAAAGCGCTCCATTCAAAAAAAAGAAGGCGGCAACCAGCAATTCCAGTTACCACCAATTATATCATCCCGCCTGTTTTGTCAAAAGAATCGGCTTCACATATTCCGTTTTATTTTTCATCATGGCAAAGATCACATCGACCAATTTCCGCATAATACAAATGATGGTAATATACCAATAGACTAATTAATTAGTCAATAGTTTTCGGAAAATCTTAGGTTCCGCCGCGCGTACAACTTGAGTGATTTTTCGTGTTGCCTTAAGCGCGGCTAAGGAAAAAGAAAAACCACAATGCGAGGGTTAGTCGCATTGCGGTTCTATTTCTAAAGGATGACATCGATATTAACTAACTGTTTTTTTATATCCCAGTTATTTGGCTTAGAAACAGTCGAACTAAACCAAATAGCTCCATTTCTCAACCATCTATTACGATATTCTTCAATTGTTTCGGGGTTATCTTTCGCGTCATCATCAAATCCAGATTGAAACCCGCAACAACAACAAATGGAATGGGTTGGAAACCCATTTTTATTCCATTGTGGCACATCTAATTTGTCATAGCCACATACAACACAAACAAAATTATCCATTTAATCCTCCCGATTTTTAAGGTGATGGGTTTTCTGTTGTTGTTCTAATAAAATAATCATATCCAGCATTCGGGTTGCTACTTCCAAATTTAGGTTTATAAAAACTACCTATTTCCCCATCGCTATGAATATAAACTATATCATTAGTTGAACGTCTAAAAATAACTTCAGTATCTCCTTGAAATCTTTTGATGATGTTAGTTCCATCAATGGTAGAACTAGCTAAATCAAATGCAGCATGATAATAATCTTCTTTTGTAAAATCGTCACCATACTCCCTCATTCCACCGTTCTTACCTAAAACATGTTTATCATAATGACTCTCAAATCTTTTAAAACCGTCATAACAGCTAATATTATGAACCCAAATTCCCAGATTACTTACAAAATAGGTGTGAAAATCAGCGACAGTAAAGTTAAATACTTTGACTTTTTCCTGATGCTTCACTATTTCGATGCTATTAATAATTAGATAGTCTCCGTTACTCTGCTGTAATTCATCACCAATCCTCAGATTCAATGCTAGTACCCATCCTTTTCCTTTCACCCAGAAAGGATGGTTATCGGTTGTTTCGATTATTTGTTCTCCAACCGACAGTTTGTAGGTTACGTCCTTTTCATTACCATGGAGCTGAATCACTTCTTTATACGCAATTTCACCGGTTTCTTCATTTTTCGAGAGAACCTTGTCACCTACTTCAATATCTTCAATTGCTTTTTCCCCATTTATCGTTAATACTTTTGTTCCAGCAACGAAACAATTACACCCCATTGCTTTTCTTGCAACTTTGGTAACATCTCCAACTTCATCTGACCACTTCCCTACTCTAGCGGCAACTTTCCCCGCTTTTCCTACTGGGACAAATGACATTCCCAAACTATTAATTGCATCCGTAATTTCTTGTGGGTCTTTTGAATAAATTAAAGTTAGAATTTCTTCCATTCCGAAGACGTAATATGCTCCGATGTCTCTCCAGTTATCATTGTAATATTCAAATTGTGAATTATAACGATGGTAGCCCGTTTTTTCATATAAATATACATCGAAGATATTATGACCAGTTGGATCAACATATCTTGTTGGATTATTATGCGCATACGTATACAAATTCAAACTCAGCGGATTCGTTATATCCCCTTCATACGTATCCTGATTAATAAACCTTCCTATGCTAGGATCATACCATCTCGCCCTCAAATATTGTAAGTTTGTACTGCTATCCCAAAGCTCACCACTGTATCGGAACGGTTGATCTATATTTCCAGGCGTTGATAATGGGTTACCCCAAATATCATAGGAATATTGAGATACCCAATTACCTGAACCGTTGGTTAGTCCGACAATATCGCCGTGTCCGTTCTGAACATAGTATGACTTACTGTCACTAGCATCAGTAAGAGCAACCAAGCCTTTACCACGAATATATCTTGCTTTTAAGGACGCAGACCCATTCGTCACATTACCTTCTGCAATAATATTTGCACCATCATTGTAGTAACGTGTAGTTTGACCATTCTCAGTACGTTCATACAGCAACCCATCTCCATTATATCGATAGGAAACATTTTTACCATCACCCGTAATAACCTGTGTAAGCCGATTCCGATCATCGTAGTGAAATGAAGAACCTCCTATATTCATTGCGTTACTACTTACTACTGTCTGGCGGTTGCCTCGTGAGTCATATGTGTAGGTTTCATTAAATTGACTTGATGTTTCGATACGATCCAACTTATCGTAACCAAAGTTGTACGGGTTACCATTTTCATTTCTACTAGTCTGGTTACTGTTATTATCGTACCCGTAGCTAAACGAATTAAGTGTTTGCCCATTGCTCTGTTTTTGAACTAAACCGGTTAAGTTTGCTCCATCGTAGTTATACTCTGTCTTAATTCCGTTTCTAAGTTGAACCGACGATAACAAATTATTTTCTTTATATACGTACGAAGCATCCCAGTCATTTTTGGAAGGGCCAACTGCTGTCAATCGATTTCTTGTGTCATAATCGTATTCCATTTTATAACCAAACGGATCGGTCATCTGTGTCCGATTACCTTGAACATCGTATTGATAAGTTAACGTCCTTTTATCTGGGAAAGTCACAGAACTTTGACGCTTGGTTATTGAATCATATTCATAGACGGTTTTCCCCGTTGCATCCTCCATGGTTAATCGTCTGCCTGCCGCGTCATAAGTGTAAGTGATAGTTTCATTAGCAGACACATTACTCGTTAAGAGATTTCGGTTATTGTAGTTGTACGTTTGTTTCTGTTCTTTACGATCAATATACTTGCTTATGTTACCATTTGCATCATAATAATATTTTTCAACTAATCCTGCAGGATCAACTTTCCGGATAACGTGCCCTAGTTCGTCATACTGCTTCTGCTGCTTATTTCCATCAGCATATTGAATTTGAGTCATGTTCCCTGCAAGGCTATAGCTATACTGCGTTGTCCGATCTTCTGGATCCGTAACTGAAATTACACGACCCAGTACATCGTAATTAAATGAAGTTTTATTATTGTTTCCATCTGTACTCGACAATTTGTTACCAACATTATCATAGGTAAACGAACCTAATGTTACGTTACCTGCTCCTTTAATCCATTCTTTCTTTATCATGCGACCTAATTCATCATAGGTATCTCGGTACTGATTTGATTCCGCATCCTTCAAAGTCTGGGTACGGTTTATATCATCATAAGATGTTGTAGCTGCACCATCTCCTGGAAACGAGGTTTGAGTCAATCGTCCCCAAGCATCATAGTTGTTATCGGTTCTGTTACTTCTTGCGTCTTGAATCCAAGTGTTTCGTCCAAACTGATCATACCCATATTTCGTGAATCCACTATTTACTATACCCTGCGAGATTTTCCACCCTAACGGGTTGTACTCTGTCGCAACGGAAATGCCTGTCTCGTCTACTGCAGTCAGTTTGTTTATTAAGTCATCATAATTCCATTTTTTAACATTTGTGTCTGGGAAAATAACTTTAGTGATTCGTCCCAGCTTGTCGTACTCATAATTGGTTGTGTGCCTATTCCCATCGATAGACTGCGTTAATTGACCTGTTGAACTATTATAGCTAAAATCGTTTACTGCGGAACTACGATTACCCGCTTCGTCAGTCCAATACTTTGTCTGTTTGGTGGGGAAGGCTGCTTTGTACTGTTCCCCATATTCATACTCACTTATAATGTCTCTCTGGTCATCCTTTATGATCATTTTCAATGGATTACCGTATGCATCGAAACTTGGGTATTGTACCTGTTGTATAATTTTACCAGAAACATTATTTTCTCTGACCAATTTCTCAGTTATTCTGCCACGATCATTTCTAGTGTATTCCGTATAAATAGACTTACTATTGTCAATCGGCTGAGTAACTGATTTCAATAACCGCTTGTAGTTACCATACTGTCCATACGTATAAGTTGTCGTTAGATTAAAAGGATTGGTTTCTGTTAACACATTACCATCATTATTATACGTCCGCGTTGTTAGTAACTTCGTCGACTCTGTTCTAACGTTATTCACGGTATTAACCGTTTTGCTCGTTATCGTAAGTGGAGCCGGTCGACGCTTAGCTTCATCGTAGGTATATTCAGTAATGCGCTCTTGTAACCCTCCATCTATAGGGCCTTTCTCCACAACTTTCGTATTGTACATCTGAGAGCTTGTATTTTTATCAATCCAGTCTCTCCTATAATCATATTTCATTTCGGTTAACCCATTTTTTACTATGGTAGAGAATGTCGAGTCACTATCGTAGTCCTGAACGTCATTCCCTGCCATATCGCCATCGTAAGAAAAATCACGACGGTTTTTTCGTTCGATTGTACCATTATCATATTTAATAACATCTTCACGAGAATTTACTTTCGGAACATGTTTACGTGAATATTCTCCTATTAAACGTGGGGTAGATCCATAGGTATATTCTGAAGCAGCCCCAGTTGGATGTGTAACCTTTGTTAGTGCTGCAGTTGGATTAGCAAAAGTCGGTGTCGGTCCTGTGAATGAAAATCTTGATTCGTTGTTAATCGTATATTCATAAACTTGTCTTCGATCTTGAGCATCCACATAAGATTCCAAAAATTCACGGGTAGTATTTAAAAATGGTTTATTCCTGCTAGGATGAGGATAATAAATCTCTTTTTTTAGTTTGTTATATCGGATTGTGCGATCACCAAGTGAAACCTCAACACGATCATCATAATATTTAAATTCCATCTTGTTACCTATGGAATCTGTAATCGTATCAATGATAGAACCATAAGTAGGATGTGAGATATAGCTGAATGTAACTTCATTATCGTAAGTATCCACTATTTTAGATAACTTTAAGCCACTGAATATGTATCTCATTCCTGAGATATGTCTAAGTTCGTATTCGCCATATTCATTATTTCCAGAAAACCCATAGTCCCACCAAGGGTAGTCCTTCAAACCGATAACCGACCCGTTATCCTCTAGGACCTCGTAGGAACTTCCGTCCATCATGACAAGGTACTTTGTGTATCCGCTTTTTGTCATATGAGGTATATTCCATTGCCAACCAACTCCTAAAGGGGAAGGCTTATCAAAAATATACTCAAAGGCTGGCGGTTCAATCCAATTTGTGTATAAATCTCGTTTTGGTATAAGAGGTTCATCTGTATGGGGTACTTTTGTTCCTTCTTTGATTTCTACCACTTCACGGACCGTACTTCCATTCTCTACGTACCAGTCTGTTAGGGGTTTTATTTGCCCTCTATTATTGAGAATCCAATCCTTCATATATTCTCGATCAAACCAATTATCGTAAGCAATGATTATATTCCGATAGCTGGGTCTAGAGGGGGTTATTACAGATCCATTGACCAGAGACTGTTTATAATACACGCCTTCAAATTGAAGTGTGTAGTTTCCTGGTACCACAGATTTAACTGTTGGCTTATAGATCTCAGTATCCGAACTACTGTAAATGCGCCCTAAAGTAAATGATGCATCTCCACGTCCAGGCAATGTTAAGTCACTGGTAACAATGGAAAGCCCTCCACTTAACGTCGAAATACTTTCATTCTGTGAATCAATTTTATACGGCGACTCATCAGGATTAATATTAACCTGACCCAATCCGATAATATCATAAGTCTCTCCAGAAGCAGCTGCCATAGCAAAAGTATTTATGCCATAAACTGAAGATTGAACCGACTGTGTTTGGTAGACAGATGACTGAATAGTTTGCGTTCCATAAACTTCTGAGACCACAGAATGAGGATCTGCATGCACTTTCCCTACTGCTATCTGCGATTCGTTGATTGGTTTTGCTGATACATTCTCTAAGCTCTCGATTTCTTCTGAAGATTCGTTAAGAACTCTTCCACCAACCTCTGCAGCGGCAAAAGTAGGAACAATGGATGATAACAACAGGCTGATAGATAAGATTATTTTTAGTGTTTTCTTTACCATAGATGCCTCCAACTAAGATTGGTGTCAAACGTTTTCTCCGTAGTCCTGTAGCATAATATTTGATTTGTATCCAGATTCCCCTTGAGCACTTTTACTCTAATCAACTCAGTACTTACTAGTTGAGTTCGCCAATATTAGTGGTGTACTAAGAACCATTCAGGGACTTAACTGCCAAGCTGAAGAACCATAGCTTTTCTATGCCTCAAACCGCCGCAGCCCGTGACTGATGATAAGCACTTTACACGTTCATAGGAACCACCTTAGTTTGATCAAGCGGAAGTACTTAGGAACTTCCGCTTGACTTTTACATGTTTATTGCTTGATTACTGCAACTAAATTCCCATTTGCATCATACTGATAATCAATGACTGTTCCATCATCTAGTTGAATATAATCAAGTCTTCCTGAACTATCGTAATGATAGCCTATTTTTGCCGAAGGACTAATCAAGATGGAGTTACTCGCTTCCGATACGTTCCCCTCTGCATCTCTGGCTTTAACCGTAAACTCGTACTTTAAAGTATTGTTTATGCTGTATAATGTATACGTGGTCGCATTTGTGGTCCCTATCTTGGATGAGCCATTGTAGATATCATAACCTGCAATCTGGCTATCATCTATGGATGCCCCCCAGGTTAGGGTGATACTTGAATCAGTACGGTTAGAGATCCTTAAAAAAGTAGGAGCTGTCGGTGGTCCAACAAAGACGAGATTACTCGCATCCGATATATTCCCCTCAGTATCTCTAGCTCTTACAGTAAACTCATTCTTCACAGCACCGTTTATGCCAGTGACTGTATACGAAGTCACAGTCGCACTCGTAGTTCCTATCTTGTTTAAGCCATTGTAGATGTCATAACCATCAACTTTGAAATTATCGCTGGATGCTCCCCAAGCTAGAGTGATGCTTGAATCAGTACGGTTAGATATTCTTAATGAATAAGGAGTTGTTGGCGGTGTTGTATCTATTTCTTTCGGTAAAAACAGCACCTTGGAACCGGAATTTGATACATTCCCTGCTGCATCCTTGGCTCTCACAAATATTCTATTCTCATTAAATGGAAGATTAATCGTAGCGCTTGTTACATTCCCTGCAAGCTCCTGGAAACGCAGCGAATTGATATAAAGAATGTATTCAGTAACAGCAACATTATCAGTTGCTGGTGCCCAGGATACCACAACCGTGTTTCCGGTTCGGCTTGTTAAACTGATTGAGTCAACAGCAGTCGGTGGTGTAATGTCTGTACTTACTGTTATAGAATCTGACGCAGAGTTTCCAGCAGCATCTACTGCATAAACCGAAAACCTATATGTTGTATTTTCAATTAACCCTGTCACCTCATACGTAGTTGCAGTTGTCGTTCCAATGACTTTATCACCCTCACGTATCTGATAGCTAACCACCCCAACATTATCGATAGTTTCATACCATTTCAATGTCACACTTGTACCAGTTCTATTTTTAACACTTACATTTGGCTCACTAGGTGGCGTTATATCGGTGCTAACTGTCACGGTCTCAGATGAGACATTACCTGCTTCATCCCTTGCCTTTACTGATATGGAATATGTTGTATTTTCTATAAGTCCTGTTAAAGTATAATTCCGGGCTGTCCGAGGTAATGAGGTAACCAATGTTGATCCGTTATAGATGTCATAATTCGTGACTCCCATGTTGTCATACGATTCAAACCACTTGATGCCAACTCTGTTTGCTGCTCGCTCGAATACATACACATTTGGGATAGATGGTGGTTTTACATCAGTATTTACTACCACATGAGTTGGTTCTGAAATATTCCCTGCAGCATCCTTTGCCCTCACAGAAAATGTGTATTTTAAATTCTCTCCTAATCCTGAAACCGTGTAATTCAAAGATGTACCTGCTACTGTTGCAATCAATATTGGTTGATAACCTTCCCGATAAATGTTGTAACTTGCTATACCGATATTATCAGATGATGCAGACCAATTTAGTTCAGCACTTGTCGCCGTGCGGTTGGTTACAAACACTGAGGCTGGTGGTAACGGAGGCGTAGCGTCTGTGCTTGCTGACACGCTGTTACTTGATTCAGAATAGTTACCAGCTCCATCTATAGCTTTAACGGTTAAAGTGTAGGAAGTATTGGCGTTTAGATCTGTTATTGTATATTTTAATGGCTCTCCGTAAACGGATCCGACTCTAGATGAACCCATAAAAATCTCGTAACCAATAGCCGCAATATTATCTGTAGAAGCGGTCCAAGAAATCGTAATACTTGACCCTGTCCAGCTATCTACTTTTACTATCGGTGCTGTTGGGGGAGTTAAATCGGTACTTACATTTGCTACAGGACCTTTACTAGATGTATTCCCTGCTGCATCTCTTGCTTTAACTTCAAGCAAGTAAGTACGATTTGGTTCAAGTCCTGAAATCGTATAACTCCTTGTTGTTCCATCAACTGTTGCTACTAGGGATCCCCCGATAAAAATGTCATAGTTCGTAACCCCAATATTATCAGTTGCTCGATCCCAGGAGAATGAGATGCTGTCTTCAGTCCTGTTGGAAACTGTAAGATTGGAAAACACAAAACTTGGGGGAGATACATCTGTACTTACAGTCACACTATTGCTCATTGGAGAAATATTCCCCGCATAATCAATAGCCTCCAAAGTAAAAGTGTGCCAATAATTCGGTCGTATACCTTTTACTGTATAACTTGTCATTGAACCATCAACTATAGCCTCATATCTTTTCCATCCATTAAGATAAATATAATATCCTTTTACTCCAATATTATCTGAGGAAGCACCCCAGGCAAGAGTTACACTTTCTATTTCCCGGTCGGTAACAATTAATGAAGTAGGAGCTGTTGGGGGCGTCACATCCGTACTCCCTATTTCTTGATTACTTACTTCCAATACGATACCATTCGTATCAATCCCTTTTACTTTGAAGGTATATGTTGTATTCTCATTCAATCCTTGTACAATATAGCTTTCGTTTACTGCATCTTGCGTTGCGATTAATGTATCTCCATTAAAAATTTGATATTTGGCAGGTTGGAACAGATTATGTTTCCAAGATAGTGAGATGCTCGTGCTAGTTCTCTTGGTTATGTTCAAATCAATTGATGGTATAAACTCCGAGGTAGTGCCTGTGATACTACTGGCCTGAGACTCATTTCCAGTTATGTCTCTAGCCTTCACCTCAAAAGTATAAGATGTTAGTTCAGTGAGATCCTTAATGATAAAAGAGGTATCCATTGTTATACCAATTAGCTCAGATCCCTTGTAAATATGATAACCAAACACGCCTACATTATCTGTTGATCGATCCCAACTTAATGTTAGTGCAGTCGGCTTAGTTTTGGATACCACTAGTGAATTTGGTGATGTTGGGGGTTGGATGTCTTCCATTTCTAATCGTTGATCTACACGAGTAGGAATAGTTCGATATTCACCAGAAACACTTTTGTCTTCTCCCCAAGACCAAAAGTACCCATCTTGTGATATTGCTGACGATCTCGACCATGATGCTGCAATAGACTCTACATTCGATAATCCAGTGACTTGGACTGGAGTGAAGCTATCTGTAGTTGCTCCATTACCCATTTGTCCATTATTGTTTTTTCCCCATCCGTATACGGTGCCGTCTTGCTTTAAAACTAAAGCATGGTTACGCCCCGTCTTGATGTCTGTAATATTTGAAAGATCTTTAACTTGAACCGGTGTTAGACTGTATTGTAAGTTTGTTGCATTTCCCCCGAGCAATCCGTATTGATTTAATCCCCATGCCCAAACTGAACCGTCCTGTTGTACGGCAAAGGCATTCATTTCGCTTACCGACATGGAAATAACATTTGATAAGTTGCTGACCTTTACCGGAACATAACTATTATTCATTGATCCATTCCCTAAAAATGGCACACCTCCCCATGCCCATAGAGAGCCATCTTTCTTAAGGGCTAGTGATGCATCTTTTCCAGCTGCAATAGCTTTCACGTCCGTTAATCCAATTACTTGAACCGGTGTAGTACTCGTCGTATTGGTTCCGTTCCCTAATTCCCCATAATTGTTATATCCCCATGACCACACGGTTCCATCTCGTTTTAGTGCTAGTCCATGATCATCTCCTGATGCAACAGCAATCATATCGGATAATCCAGTAATTTGTGTCGGGGTAACTTTTGTGTCTATGGTTATTCCAGTACCGAGAGCACCGACAAAACTCATTCCCCACGACCATACGCTGCCATCTTGTTTTAGTGCTATGGAGTGATCCCATCCTGTTGCAATATCAATAACATCTGTTAGTCCATACACACCAATGGGGTATAAACTTTGTGATAAGTTTGACCCGTTCCCTAATTGTCCATTAGAATTACTTCCCCATGCCAGTACTCTTCCGTTTGCAGTTAATCTGATCGAATGAGAGTTACCCATCTCAACTGTAGTGGTCGTGGGGTCTATGACGATAGGATAAACCAGTCCACGATCATCCAACGTATACTCTACAAAGGTTTTATTACCTTTTTGTAGTACTTTAACGTCTAGTTTATCGTACCGCTTAATATTCTTTGCTGCATCCATGACCCATGGTTGCGGAATTCGGAAAGATACTTCACCTTGTTCATCAATAAAATCTATCGAACCATTAGCATTTGAATAATACTTCACATTTTTTGTTTTAAGTTCAAACTCAAAAGTTGAGGGGGCTTTATTGTTTTCCAAATGAATTTCCATCTTCAGTTGGTCATTAAGTACTTGATAGAGCAAATCAGTGCTTTGCCATGCATCCCTGAAAATGATGCTATTATCATAAACAACACCTGTGACGTTATTCATACCATAGGGTTGATATGTAACGCTTTGATCCTCTAATGAAAATGTAATGTATGGGTTTGCTTCTTTATTATTCAGCCTGACGTTAAAGTAATTACTTAACATACTATGTGTAAAATTGGAATTGGTATTATCTTGATAAATCCCAGTATCAATTCTCTTCCAATCTTGCCCGCTATAGTAGTAGTAAGGAGTGTAGGTCGCTTTACCAACGGCACTAATCCTACTAATATTTGGAAATGATTTCACTTCATGCTTATAATGCTTATCGAGAAATTGTTTTAAAGCATCTGGTGTTGTCGAAGGGATTTGTGTAAAGACATCACCATATGTAGCTGCTGGTACATCTATTGGTTCTCTTTTATTTTCCTGGTATACATCTTGAGCCACTAGCTTACTACTTCCACTTTGGTCTTTAGACAAAGAGGTCTTTTGCGGATCAGATGAGTTATTTGATAAATCCGATCCTTTGGACATCCCAGGAATGTTGCGGAAAGACTCCATAGGTGTTGTCTCTGCGTATCCAAAATAAGGAACACAAGATAACAATAAAAACATACTAAAACAAACTATCAATATTTTTTTAGCATTATTCCAACGATGCAAGGATTTTTCCCCCTGTAATAGTAATGATGACTCATTGAAATACTTAAGACCTATAAAAACAACCTCCATTCTTTCCTTTTTCAACAAAAAATTCCACAACTCACAGTGTAATTGAAAACTTCGACTATGGATAGGGGTGGAAATTGTCATTATTTGTCGAATAGATACTTTGTTATAATAGTCATATAGACCTATTTATCCATATTTAAACTCCTTTCATGGTCTGGGGAACATTAGGCAACGTTCTCCCCCAAGTTCCAACTACAGTATTTATTTGGCAATCTTAGTATAGGAACAAACGTTCCCTTTTTCAAGTAAAAAAATAATTAGAATCTTTGAAGTACCCTCTCATTCTATTTATTTTCTAAACCGCGGCTCCTGAAAGAAGTTAGGTTTTGACGATTGCTTTCACACAGAAAACTGAATACATATCAATTTCAGGGGGCACGATACTTGTCATTCTATTCGAACATTTTAGGATATTGAAGATCATGAGTTCTATGCCTTCAGAACATGAAAAACACTCACAAATGGTTTGGAAGGCTCTGAGGCATATTTTTTATGGACAATATCCTGTTTTGTTCAAACTGCATTACAAATTCGTTATGCTTTTTTCTTGCATTATCATCGTTGCTTACGTATATACCCCTTACCTTTCTTTACAAAATATAAAAACCGATCCATAACAGATATGATCGGCTTGTTGAATTATTATGATAAATAGTTTTTCATCATTTGCAGGGGGTATCTCACATGCTCCCCTCTCCTTTGCAGTTAAAACAAATACCAATCTTTATGTGAGTCCACTGGGTTTTTCCGGTACCACCACAACGAATACAACGTCTCTGTAAACCAGACATTTCTAATAACGAATTGATTAGCTTTCTTGGTTCACTTGTGGATCGGTATAGCCGAATTCTGGATGGTGCGTGTACTGTTGGATGAGACTGAAGTGCTGCAATGGTTTCATTACTATCTACTGCAGCGTGATGACTCTTAGCAGTCAATGGATATTCCTCCGGCAAAGGTCCGATAACAAGATCTGAATGATAGGTCGGTCGCTCTGTCGTTTCTAGAGCTGCTCTCTCCTTTTCAATGAACACTGCTACTTCCTGTCCCCTTGTTTCAGACGATATGATTCCCCAGGTAAGCCCGGAGAACCGTTGACGGAGCTTTAGTTGAATGGGATCAGCCTCTTTGAACCAAACTTGGCGGCTATCAATGCAAGTGTATTTCCGATAGTACCAGTTCTCACCCGCCTCTGTTCCTCCAAAAGCACGGGAAACCGTGTATACGTTTATCCATGGCACCAGCCCAAATAGTGTCCTCAGACAGCCACAGAAACGCTCTATGTGCATTTGAATGTCTGGGTAAAGGGTACGGACCAAACCGGTCCGTACCAACCCTTCAAACGATTTATCGCTTTTTATGTCAGTCGAGTCTATTTCCCTTCCATTAATGATCATCTCCGAGGCTCCAAGATTAGGCATGGCTACTCTTCCTCCCGCTCCATAATCGTGATGACGGGCTCGCCTTCAGTATCCTTACACAGAATGGCTTTCAGAATAATGATCTGCTCCTCCCCTTTCTCATCCTTTACTATAACCGGAAACATGAATTGCGGTTCACTTGTTTTCGTATGTCTGAGCCCGATATATAGCATCTCTAAGCAGTGCCAGAGCGTACTCGATTCATTGTTTTCATGTAATCCTTTACCGTCAGAAGGCTCAATGTTATCGGTCCATACCGCACGCGTGATGGTGACAGGTAAATGAAAGCCGATCTCCTTAGCAGTACTTGTTACATCAATCAGACGTCCGTCTTGAATCATATCGTCTCGGGTATATTGATGGATTTCAAGGTCCCCAAACAGTTCTATCATATAGATCGTCCTCTTTTCATTTTTATATAATCAAAGTACAGGTGTAATTCTTCCTGTAGTTCTAGCCTTGTTATGAAAGTTCGTACCATCCTATAAGTCGTAACGCTGTGGAGTAGCATGCTTCACTCGGCGTATCAAATGGGCAACCTGCCACTCGTATCCATCGCGCTTCCGGTAATTCGCGAGATTTCGCAGAATCAAGAAATAATTCATAATCTTTCCAAGCTTCCGCATGAAGCGTGTTTCCGCTACCGGTGTCCCTTGGATCCCTTCTCGAGCATAAAAGCCTTGAAGTGTTGAAGATACTGCATACAGTTGTCCATGAGGATAGTGTTTTTTGAATTTGCGGATAGCATCTTCACGAATTTCGTAATAGCTTCCTGGCAAGCTATAGTAATAGCCAAACGCCGGATTGCTCAAAAACGCTATTTCCCTTGCGGCTGAATACGTAATATCGATTCAAATACCGCCAGAAGCAATTGTAATTACCGTGTAGAGGATAGAAGCGGATGGGATTGTAACCACAGTAACGATTAGAAGATACTCGAGAATACCTTTAGTCAGAAACATAATATATGACCCTCCTGAAACATGGGAGGACGCAAGCTCAATATACCTGCAGTCCTCAATTGATTTTTTTTAAGCAACAATGACTTCATAAGATAAGGCAGCATCAGGGATCCTAGTTGTCACAAAATATTGGATTTGTGAAGCCCAAAAAGCCTCCTTAGATTCTTCACCATCAATGAAAACGGGAATACGGCCTTGTCCTTGAAGTGCCGCCAGCTTGGATAGATCAAAAGAGCAACTAATTTTTTCTGAACTGGACAGGGAGTAATACACTTTTTTGTCATAGAGAAGTCGATACTGAAGTGTTATACTTCCTTCGGTCTCCCGCTTCGTTGTTAGCAATATTTCTGCATGGTGAAAGACTTGGTTTGCTTCTTCAACCTGCATCGCAGCATAACGGAGTAAGAAATTTTGAACAGACTCGATGGCAGCCAGTACCCTATGACGCTCCTCGTTCCCATCCTTGAGCCGTTCCTCCATCTTAGGCAATCTTTTCGCGTGCTGGGCATGTTGGAAACGAAGTGATTGTTTATCCTCCAACCGCTGGATGTGCCCACGAAGTTGCTGAATCTCGTTCTGTTGGTGTGTTTCAAAATCAGCCACATCCTGCTCATGATGCTTCCGTTCACGTTCTATCTGGTCACAAAGCACAAAACCTTGCTCTAACAACGTCTGACATTTGGATGCAATGGAATCTAAATGTAAGCGACGTTCTGCTTTTTCGATCTGCGGATTGAGACCAGGCATCCCCTTATTCTTTACTTCGTTCCATTTCGTAACGAGTTCCCGGTATTGTTTGCCCATGACCATACGTTCCTCCTCCCATTCGAGAATGAGTTTAGGAAGGGCTGGAGGGTTCATCTGGAGGAGTTGCTCCATGTGCTCCTTCATTGCTTTGAGTTTACAGTCATCTTCCGAGGCGAAGGAGTTACCGCCATTTATCGATTCAGCCATTCGAGTGGTACTGATTCTTGATTCCACATCCCGGATATACTCGTTCCATTCTTTCAGCTCGTATTGAAGTTCTCTCATGCACCGAAGCGGGTCTGTCATATCGCAGCTGCCGAGGTGTCCCCAGATAAACTGTCGAAAACGGCATGAACATCTACAGCCGGCAGTAAAGCAAGAAGAACTTCCCTCGCCTTTGCTGCTGCAAGCCCACCGAAGTATCCTGGGAGGAAAACGCTCAAAAAGACATCGGTTGGGCCAAACAAGGAATCAAAGGCCGCTTGATCGGCTTGCTCGCCATCGAGAAGTAATCGCATGGACCGCCCTTTACTCATTCGGCTTAGCTCATGGTGGGCTATGCCCCCATCAGGACTCGGAAAATGCCAACGAGTTACGACCGTCATTTCCTTGGTGGACTCATTTTTCAAGTGCTTCAGGATCCCGCGGGAGTTTCCTTTCATATCGCACCCTTTGAGACACCATATGATGGCTTCGCAGAGTGTTGTCTTCCCTTTCCCCCGGTCGCCCATAATTTCATTCACCATACCAAAGGTAAAGGACTGCTTTTGCCCATAGAGCTTAAATCCTGAGACATCCAACCCGGCAAGCTTCATGATTTATTTCCTCCTCACACATACCCCTGTTGTTTTAGGCTTATATGCCGTTCTCCACCAATAATCACGTGATCGAGGAACTCTATACCAACCAATTCACCGACCTCAATAAGGCGTTTGGTTGTGTCTATATCTTCAGGACTGGGGGTTGGATCCCCGCTCGGATGATTATGAGCAGCACAAATCGTAGCTGCCCCCCGTCGTATCGCTGCTTTAAACACTTCTCTCGGATGTACCAGAGAGGCGTTCAGCGTACCAATAGAAATGGTTTCCCGACCGATAACCCGATTTTTCGTATTCAGGTAGACTAAAACAAAGTGCTCTTTATCCAGATACTGAAGATCGCTAACAAAACTGACTAAGTCTTCGGGCGAACGGATAATCATAGCACTGTCACACTTCCGTGCCTGCATACGACGTGAAATCTCGAATACCGCCATTAAATGAAAGCTCTGCTTCTCGTCCAGATTAAGGAGGACCGATAGTTCAAATTCGGAGAGTGACGCCAAATATGACAATCCTTTTTCAAGGATCTGGTCGGCAACCACAGATAGACAATGATTGCGGATTAGCGGCTCCAGCACTAGGATCATTAGATCTCTATCGGAGAGACGGTTTGCGTCACAATTTCGATAATAAACATCACGGACTTCTCTCACGGCGGTCTTATTTAAGGCTTTAATTGACATCTGTTCGTCGCCCATGCATTGTGAAAGGAGGCATTGCCCCTTCGCACAAATGGCAGAGGGGCTGCCTCCTCACATATCGTTTATTGTTATTTATGGCTACTAGCTTTGAACAGTACCAGGGGAGACTAGGATCTCGAAAGTAATCTTCCGATCACAGTGTAACCCTTTAGCCTTTTTCGAACTTCCATTTGGTACTGGACCTTCATTAATTGAAGTTTGCTCATTTTTATTTGCCCATTCCATTGTGCTGGGGAGCTCCCCCTTGCACTCACTCCGGCTTTGGGCTACCTCCTCGCACTACGAAATTATCTATTTATTACCGCCAGCTTCTTACTTGGTGAAGCGCATAACAAGGTTTGCTATGAGATACTGTTGTTTTCCACACGGTCTACTAAAGTGCTATCAACAGGAATCGCTTCGACAAAATCACCACTTACCTGGTGGATGCCAATAACAAGAATTTTGAGCTTATAGGCATTCACTAGTTTCGTTGTCATTTTGATAGCTTCTTCTCTATTCACATCTCCCAGTTGCCCGCAATGCTCAGCGTGTAGTAACCCTGTAGACGGTTCATAGATTTGATATTTTGTCCGCATTATTTTTTCGTACATAAGGACCACCCTCTCATTTTCTAAACAACCAGATCAAACCGAATTTGGTCATCAGGTCTTTCATAACCAAGTACATTATGGTTCAGCTCATCGATCCAAAAGGAAAATCGCTGATGCTGGATCGTTTTTTGTAAGTCCTTGTTCTTGACCTCAAATAAATAATGGTCTTGATAAGGAAACCGAAAAGCGAACCTGCTTTTCCGTTTTGGTCCATATCTTTGGTGAACTCTCGGTGAAGCCATAAATAGGACGGAACTCTTTAATCTCCAGAGCAACCTGCATCCAATTGACGTATGTTGGAAAATGCCTGCTCATTGTGAAAAACCAGTAACACACGATCCAACACCGAATAATCGGTTGACGACTTTGGATGAAAGAATCGGATCCAGAAATAGTACCGCTGTTGGCCACTCATACTTGCCCGATACTCCACCTGCAGAGTGTGCTCGCCGATGGAGCGAATCCAGACATGTTTTTTACTTGAACGAAGCCCAACTTGATCGAAAACACATGGAACTACATCGATCGGTGCGTCCAAATGCCACAATGTAGCGCAGCTTCATCCTGTCACGCTCCTAACCCAAAGCCTTCGCTAATGGCTGTCCCTAAGGGTAGGACACCGCGGTATTAGCGACCGGCAGCCAGGATTACAATTCCTCGGTTTGAAAGCCTGCTTGATGCAGCTGCTCGTTGACAATGAAGACCAAATCATAAGCTCCGCCGGGGTCAAGGTTATCACATTGACGGGTACAAGCGCCTTTTCTTGAACCTCTATCTGTCCATCTCCGGTTAAGGAGTAAATGGTTTTTCCATATTTCCTGGCAAGATCCAGATTTTCATCCATTCGGGTCTCAAAGCCTCCAAGACTTAATAAGAGGCAAACTTGCTTTTGTGTAAGTTGTTGCATCCCTATTGCCACTCTCCGATTTGATATTTATTCGTTATGCTGAGAAAGAAAATCTCCCCAGCTTCATCTGCACCTTGTGCTTTTAAAAAAAATCGAGCAGTTCTGCTTCGAGCTGATCAGCCTCGTCTTCCGAAACCTGTTTACCGCGTCCGCCGACAATGCTTGTGGAATGAGTCCTTTGACAACATCAAAGTAGATGCAATCTTCCAGCCCATCCCGCTCCACGATCGCCATACCACCACAAATCAGGCTTTGATCCAGTTGAATCGGTATCCGCTTTATCATCTCTATTCTTGGCATAAAAAAAGAGGACGCCGCAGCGTCCTCCTATTTCCAAACCTATGAATGATAAGTCCATTAATGTTATTACGATGGAATAACGTTCCCAGGAAGGAAATCTTGAAAAAACTTTTGTTTCAATTCTTCCAAGAAAACCGTGACTTTGCCGATAATGTTTTGCTTCGCAAGGAACTTAGCGTACCCTGCCATCAGCGCATTATCACCGAGCAAAATCAGTTCATCACAATCACACTTTTGAGCGGGCACACCGGTTACAACCAAGGTCCCGCCTTGAAATGGGCGTTCATTCGTTATGAGCATTTTTATAAACTCCTGAACGAGACATTAAGCATCCCTCCAATGACCTTACATGGATTGTATCAAACGAGGCGTCGTTAATACCAACTCCAGCTGAATTTGAATTCCCTAATACAGGAATGTATCCGTGTACCGCTCCCGCTCTGCCGGAAAGACATTACAAGACCTATAATGGTGCGTTCTGGGTCCCGATTAAGGCCCTTCTCCCCATGATCGAAGCCCTCGACGATGCAACCATGGGCAATTTCTAAAAAATATCAAGCTCGTCAAAAACCCTTTCAGGATACTCATCATTGCCGTAATGGTCAACCATATAGTGCTTTTGAGATGGTTGTTTCATAGCTCGTTCCATACCTTTTCTGATACACTCCACTCCTCGGACCAAATTGTTTTCGATGATCCATCTCTTAAGCCTCCTCTCGTGTTTTTGACACAAAAAAGCCCAGAATGTTAAAAAAGGCACGGCCAAATAAAACTGGTCATACACTTTTCTACTTCTAGGCGTTGTTCTATAAGTTGTCGGTAAAGACAACAGCTCCCTCTCCAGCTGAATAAATTGACAGCGGAGAAAATGAATAAAGGTTCGTAATACCTTGTATTATAGCCTAATCATGGAAAAGGGGCAATAGGTTTGATATTAATGTTAGTTGGTTTAACTTCGATGACTTACATATTCTGAGTCTTATCTAGTTAAAAACCATTTTAACCATAGTGATGCAGTTACCTAGGATTTAGATTCTCAGCAATTAGACATCCATATTATACCATGGAATGTTTGTAAATGTAGTTAGATTAATTCAAACGTTTATAAAGAGTATTTTACACTATGTTGCCCAGTATCTTTTGGACAGGAACATTTCCGGCAAGGCCGTACTTCACCTTAAATAAGTATAACTTCCCATACTTGTTTTTTGAAAGCTTAGAAGCAATGCCCGTCATAGAATACCCATTAAAAAAGCCCAAAGTGTTTGACCAACGCTTCAATCCTGATTTTGCTCAGCTGAGCGTTTACATAGAATCAGTCCCAGCCAAACGCTCAGTTGGGCAATAAGATCTCAATTTTCGTGCCTTGCCACACTTTGGATTTTACCTGGATTTCCCCGCTGTGCGCTTCCACGATGGTTTTGGCGATGCTCATCCCGAGCCCAGAGCCTTCCGTCGATTCATCGGTATTCGTTCCCCGGTAGTAGCGATTGAACAAATGATGCAGCGTTTCCTCGTCCATCCCTTTGCCATTATCGATTATTCGTATACATGCCTTGTCGTTCATCCTGCCGACAGAGACGGTGACGATCACGCCAGGCGGGTTATGCTTCACAGCGTTGGATAGCAAATTGTCCATCAACCGCAGCAGCCAGGCTTCATCGGCCTGTATCAGTAAGGGAGAATCATCCCCAATGTAGTGGAACCGATACTCAGACATCATGAGATCGTTGACGTACTTCAGTACGGAGCAGCGCACCAGCTCAACCAAGTCAATTTCTCGAAACTTCATGATCGAATCGCCTTGCTTGAGCTGATGAATCAAAGAAAAGTCGGAGACCAGCTCCAGCATATAATTGCCCTTCTCCCGAATCGTCGCGCCCATGATCCGCATCTCCTTATGGCTCCATTGCTCAGGCAAGCTCTCCAGCATATACCCATAGCCTTGAATCGTGGCCAAGGGCGTGCGCAAATCGTGAGAGATTCCAGACATCCACTCGGCTTGCGCCTTCTCTAGCCGCTCCCGTTCCTTTTCCGTCTGAGCCAATTGATGGGTCATCTGATAGAAGGATTCGATCACTTCCTTATAGAGCCTGTAGCTGATTCGCATCGTGCCGTTGCGGCGGAATACCTTGCGCATGTCCTTAGCGGTCAGCACCTGGTCGTACTGTCTCCGGCCCATACGTTCGAACCAGCCTGCGAACAGAATCAGCGGCTGACCGTAGCGGTATCCATGCCAGATTGAGATCGGCAGTGCCAAGAGCAGGATCAGACCTGCTAACCGGATGAGTCCACGTGTTGCCGTTTCCATTACAGGATGCTTCAGAGGGGCTCCCGCTGCATGGGTCGTATAAAGGATCCAGGTCATTCCGCTCAGCTTGTCCCGATGGGAGACAATATTCGTGTCATAGTTGCTGGGAGATTGCTGGATGGCCAGGATATCCATCGGTCGATATGCCTTCTGCTCGTATGCTCCATCGCCGATGCCTTGTACGGTATGGCTCTCGGGATCGATCACCTGCAGATAGCTGAAGTTTTCGCGCAGCCGCTGGTCCAAGAAGGGAACCGCTTCGCTACGCACCATTCCGTGCTGTCCGTAAGCGTCGAACCAGGCCACGAGCTGGTCAAGGTCAGGATTTTGGTAGCCCAGCATATACAGAAGAGGCTCCTGGAAAGAAAAATTCAGCTGAGTGTGTACGGCATACGTCCCAAGCGTCCGTGTCTCCTGAATATCGAGCAGTTGAGCGATGGAGTATGAGGTCGGTAGAGCATGATGCGGAGTTGTATTGACGGCGTAGATCACCTCTCCTACGGAACTGATAACCTGCAGCCACATTCCTTTCTCCTCGATGAGCTTGTCCCACTCGGGGGAGATCTGAATCGTCCCGCCCTTGTAATGAGCTTCTTGAGCGATATGTTGCAGGACGCCAACGGGAAAGTTCCGGCGTATCTCATTACTTGTCATGTTCTGGAAAAACATGATGCAGGCAACCAGAGTAATGGCCACAATCAGCAGGGCATAAAAAATCAATTGATACGTGAAGTGGAATGCCATGCGCCGCTGGATCTTCATCGCTCCTGCTGCTCCTTTACCAGCTTGTAGCCGAGCCCGCGTACGGTAAGCAGCAGCGTCGGGTTGCCGGGATCGCTCTCGATCCGCTCCCGGATGCGCCGGATATGCACCATCACGGTGGAGTCATCGCCCTGTCCGTCGATCCCCCAAACCTTGTCGTAGAGCTGTGTTTTGGAAAATACAATTCCGGGATATTTGCAGAAGTGCAGCAGTAGTTGGAAGACCTGTGCGGGGCAAGGAACGGGCTGTCCCTCCACAGTCAGCTCGCCCTCCGCCTCGTTGACGGTGAAGCGGCCGAACCGGTAAACCCCCAGATCGGACCGCTTCGCCGGACTGGCTGTGGGGGCTTCCGGCTCTAGACGACGTATACGCGCCTGAATTCTTGCGGCCACCTCCAGGGGATTGAAGGGCTTCGTGATATAATCGTCCCCGCCCATGGCGAAGCCCCGCAGGACATCGAGATCGGAAGCCTTGGCTGTCAGAAACAAAATATGCGGATTCCCGTATTCGCGGAGCTTGGAGCAGAGCTCCAGGCCGCTGCCGTCGGGAAGCATAATGTCGAGCAGGACGATATCAGGGGCTTCACGCTTCGCTAAATCGAGAGCTTCCGCGCAGGTGGAAGCCGCGTACAGCTGATGAAACCCTTCTCTGCGAAGTACCATTTGAAGCATGGTGACAATCGAAGGCTCGTCGTCGACGATTGCGATTTTAATATCGGATATACTTGTCATCGTTTTCACCCATTCCCATAGTAGCATATTCACCTTAACAGAACCTAAACGGCGGAAGAAAAATTAAGCTGATGTTTATCTAGCCGTTTAGGTTCTGTTTCATTGGGGCTGGTAGAATAGGGAATGAGCAGCCAATTCGAATATCCAGGAGGAGGGGATGAGGAGTCGTCCTAAGTCGCCGCTACTGTCGTTGTACTCATGTCGTCAAGAAGCTTACAGCATTCCCGGTCACGTGAGACCCAAAGTCATTCGGGAGGTCGGCATATGGCCATAGTCCAACCCGGACGAAGGATCACGATTATAAACGTAATGAATGATATATTACGCAATCAAATGATTAGTATGAAAAGACAGATGAAAACAGAGAGCGGAAGGGGAAAGATATATGAGTAAAAGCTGGTGCCAACTAGCGTTCGGGAGGCAGGCCGGGATTAGCCGCGAATTCGTGCGGAGCGCACCTGCGTGTTGTGCACTCTCAAGCGACAAGAACTGGCCACATCAATTGAAAACGTTGCGATCAACACTATCGGAGGCTAGAAATGAGTAGCCCGTCCACGTCCACTATGCCCCAAGCCCGACCTAGCTGGCCAGAGAGCCTAACTGCACTGGGTCTCTATCTGATCGGCATTATTATGCTCGGTCTTTGGATGACGCAAATCCCTGACGAGCAAGCCATCTTGCGAATTAACATCGGGGGTGTAGGCAATGGTCTCGTTGGCCTCGTCGCCTTGTTCGCAGCCTACGCCCTGCGAGTTCGCGATCTGCGCGCTTTCGGTTTCCGGGTGATCAAACGGAAATGGCTGCTTGTGGGAGCCGCCCTCGGTGTTGTCGCGTTCGGCGGATGCTTCGTTATAGAGGGGGTGTATTTTCACTTCATCACTGAGCCGAACAACCAAGCGGACTTCCAGGCGGCGGCGAAAGGCGGCGCGCTCTCACTCTTCGTTCTGATTATTTCTGGCGCCATCCTCACGCCGCTCGGCGAGGAGTTTGTATTCCGTGGCGTTATTGCCAATGCGCTGAACCGTTACGGAGCATGGGCCGGCGTGGTCGGCAGCGCTGCGATCTTCGGCGTCGTTCATGGATTCAACGTCATCCTGTTCGACGCATTCATGGTCGGCATCCTGACGGGCATACTGTTCCGTAAGACGGATTCCATCTGGCCCGGGGTCGTGGTGCATATCGTGTATAACGGCCTCAACCTTCTCTACTATTCTACGCTATAGATCTAATTTCATGAGACATCGTAGCAGAGACAAACAGCTCGGTCAGACTGAGTTTGTCCCTAGTCGCCGCAGCTCTTGTTGTATTTATGTCGTCATTTTCGTTCTCCGCCTCGGCTTCGTCGAACCAGCCAGCGGTCGATAGCAAGTCTACCGAGGTCAAGCCGCCTTTGGAAAAACCTTTGGGAGGTCATCCGAAGAAGGTCGGTTGAGGCCTGAAGCGGAAAACAGCAACAAGCGTATCTCCATATAGCCAGGCTAATTGAGGAGGATATTTTATGATTATAACCACTACATCAACTATTGAAGGCTCCCCGATCAAGCAGTATCTGGGCATTACCACCGGTGAAGTCATTATGGGAGCCAACGTATTCAGAGACTTTAAGGCTTCGATTACCGACCTCGTAGGGGGGCGCTCGCGCGCTTACGAAGGCAAGCTTCAAGAAGCGCGCGATGTGGCATTTGCTGACATGACCCAGAAAGCTTCGGGGATGGGAGCTAATGGAATTGTCGGAGTCGACATTGATTATGAAGTCATTCGCGATGGCATGCTGATGGTCGCCGTAAGTGGGACGGCTGTGATCGTTTAAGCCACCTCACCAACGCCGCTACGATTCAGGTAGCGGCGTTTTTCTTCAACATCGTAACGTGAGTACCCCGACCTCGCCAAGATATTGGATGTCAATAACCGACTTCTCGGCGGAACCTTTTTCGCACTGAAGGCGACAGAGCTGATACTAGCGGCACTGGCTGCGGGCGAACAGACCCGCGAGGGCGAGAAAAACCTCGAGACACGAGAAATCACATTCTTTACCGCCACTGGGTCACATTGAAGTTCCTACAAATAGGGTTCCAAACGGGGAATACTTGATCAAGACTGCCTGGAATGTACCACAGAAGTTCAAGGGATATCATTAAGATGTGCACAAAAAAAGGAAGAGAATTATAATGTCCATTGAACGTTCTCATACTCACATTGCAGATGAAGTCCTTGATGATTTAAAGAGAAGATTACACCACATCCGCTGGCCGGATCAATTGGAAAACTCAGGCTGGGATCGAGGTGCTGATTTAACTTATTTAAAATTTGGCGCGAACATGAATCTCAGTTAAACCATTTTTCCCAGTTTCGCTGCAACATCAATGGAATTGATGTGCACTTTGTTCATGAGTGCGGCAAGGGTCCCAATCCCATACCTATTATTCTAACCCACGGATGGCCAGATAGTTTAATCAACTCGATTATGACAATTGGATAAGGTGAGATGACATATCAATATTGATTCATAACTTTGCTTATATACATAGAAAAGTGAGCATAATTTTTTTCTTATTATGCTCACTTTTATTTATGCACAATTGTCATACTTATTGTAAATCAAGTCTACATAATAGATAGCAGGATATTTTTCATTTTGTACACTGCTTTTATTATAGATACCCAGCATTACTTACGCAATATTTCAATTCGTTATATAATCCAGTAAAGAACGTTTCAGGGGAGGAATTGAACGATGCCTTACGAAAACATGTGCTAAAGGAACAGATTATTCGTTTACACAGTAAGGGGATGAAACAGGTGGATATTGCGCGCGAGTTGAAGACGTATACAAATTACGTCTGGAAGGTTGTAAACGAGAACAAGCCGAAATCCGGTGCTAAATACTGCGCCCCATTATGTCCGATTACGTTATAGGGAGTTTTGTTTATGGCTTTGTGAAAAGGCTAGGAAATATCAAGGATTAGTTCTTTAAACTACTTTATTAACACAAAATTCATTCAAGAGGAGCTGCAGCGCAGCTCGTTACCTTCAGCCGAGCAATAAAAAACCCACCGGATTCCGGTGTTTTCCGCTGCGAACCCGTTATTCATCTTCTAAATCTTCTTCCCATTCTTCTTCAAGTCCCAACTCATCAATCTCGCTGCATCTTCCTCCATATATTCTTCCTGTCCAACATGATCTCGGAATAGGGTACACCCTTCAAGCTCCGGCTTGGTCCCCAAGAACATCCCCCAACGTAGAGCAATATCCAAGAAATGTCCTCCATCGTCGAAGCTTCGACCAAGCAAACACACTCGAAAACCGTAGGACGTAACTGGAAATATACAAACCCTTCCTTCAGATAACTTGCGGGCTGCTCGATCACAAATGATTTGAAATCTTGCACGTCCCTGATTCCCTCATAGATCATTTGAACGGCCGCAACATGACGCTTTTTGATCAGATTACTCTTCATCCCCAAAGTACCTGGCTTGTCCTTTGCATGTTGGAGTCCCAGCTGCTCCGCAATCTCAATCGAAACCTCGCCAACCGCTTCACGGATGCCCGGTCCTTCTCACCATAAATAAATCGTATGTAAGTCATAAAAACTGCCTTCCATTGGCCAAGGCCTGTAAACAAAGATCACGATAGGCATCAGCAATTTCCTTTGGATCATGCCAATCTCGATACTCCTGAAACAAATGGCACCTCCGTCCGTTGTTCCAAAGCTGTAAATACCCGCGCTTCTCTAGCTCCGGCAGCATATTCGTGGTAGACATGTCCAATAAGCGACCTTTAGCCCCGTACACATGAAAGGAATCGTGATTCCCTGCCTTCTTTGCCTGAGCAATGACCTTTTGCAGCGCTTGTTGAACCTGTTCTTCTGTGATCTCGTAATGAATATCCAGCGCAAATAAATCCAGCTGCTCGCCTATCGTTTCCTCTACCATCATCGGATTGAGTGGCCGTGGCGTTAGCCCCGGCAAATTTATTCTAAAACTCAATAAAAAACGCGATATTGCAGGAGGTACACTGAAATTCTTCTGCGTCCGTTTCACCTTCAAACTGCTTCTCGGATGCATCCCATGCCCCTACTTCGATGTAAACGAGACGACCAACCTCTTGCGCCACCTGACCGCATCGCGGGCAGTGATAAACAGGAACCTTGTCACCATTCATTTCGGCCATCGTAATGCCCCCTGTTTGAGTCGGACCATAAATTCTTTCGGCTTCCTTCCCGATCGCCGCACTGGGACCGTTAAATACAAACTTTGTATAGAACTTACTATCCAGCTGCTCCACTCGAACTAACCATCGTTTTGAATCAGACATAGCATATAGTCAATGCAATTTCTACTTGAGAACTCATTGCGTAATGAGACGGGTTAGCATTCTTCAACCAACGTTGAACCTTCCCCCAAGCGAACCGCGGCTTCGCTGCTTTCCGTAAACAACACTTCCTCATCACCGGGAAGCCAAGAAGGTTCACCATTGAACCAATCACCGCAATCATGAAGTAAAATCGTTCGGCTCGGATCGGATTCGTCTTTAAAAACAGGAAACATCCTGCCAGACATCTCGCATCGGCGCGTATATTCCGTACGACAAAATACCGATCCATCCAACAATTGAATCTTTTGAGGGTTGTTCATTGGGATGTGCCCCTTTCAAAATAAGAATCGGCCTATTCGCTTGCCGTCTGGCACAAAGGCATCATATCGAAAAACATCCTCGAATAAGCTCCCCCGCTCTCTTCCGGGAACGGTTCGGCGGGTATGATAACATGGTGAAAGGTGGCAATGGGCCAAATCTGGCCGCGCGGTTCCGGGGACCGGAATTTCCTTTCAAAAGAGCTTCGGAACGCAAGGGACGATCAGAAGTCCAATGGAATGCTACCGGTTTTTAAGCGCGGCCGTTGCGCCTTAGAGCCGGTCAGTCGCTTTGACTTCCGGACCGGACGAGCTGGGGGAAAAGCGATTAAGGAACAATATGCATCGCTGCAACCTACATATAAGAATTTGCTCAAGAAATCGAAAGAATTATTAAAAAAGTGCTGCTTGATGATGAGGGATTGACCTACTATTCCATCTCAAGCAGAGAAAAAACCATGGCTAGCTTTATGAGTAAAGCATCGAAAGATAAGTACACCGACCCACTTCATCAAATCACCGATTTGGCAGGGATTCGCGTGATCACCTATGTAAAATCTGAAGTATATCAATGTTGCGAAGCCATCAAGCAGCTATTCAAGATCGATGAGCAAAATAGCGGAGATAAAACCACAGAATTAGGAACAGACAAAGTAGGCTACCGCTCCGTGCATTACGTTGCGACCCTAACCGAGGATAGGGCAGCGTTAAGGGAAATCCTTCTTTACAAGGATTTACGGTTTGAAATCCAAGTTCGAACCATTTTAGAACATGCTTGGGCCGATATTGCTCATGATCGCAGCTACAAATATAAGGGAAAGTTCCCAGCGGAGTACGATATTGAGCGAAGATTCTCGCTTGCTTCTGCCACCCTCGAACTAGTAGATAGAGAATTTGATTCCATAGCCAAAGCATTAGAAGAATATGAACAGGAAACGGCGAAAAAAACGAAAGATGGCGAATTAAACATCCCCATTAATGCAACAACCTTGCTGAATTATCTTAATAAAAAACTTCTCGAGCGTATTCGTTTCGGAAAAATAAATCCGGTATTTGGTACTTCCGGTTTAACAACAACTATCGACGAACTGCTCTTATTTGGAATTAGCACCATTAACGACCTTGATCAGCTTATAGATGCTACACCACCAGATTTAGTTTTTTATACTAATGACTTCACAGATTTTCTGCGACTTGTAATGATAACAATCGACGCAGATAAATTCTTCGGAAGTGCATACAGAGATCTCATGTTTGTAATGAAGGATAAATGGGTACATTTTTTATCGAATGCAGGAGTTACTGTATGGGGAAAATAAAGTATTAGACCGGAGTTGTTGATTTGACGCGGTTTGCCGTTTTGAAAACGTCAGGTTTTAAAAAATAAGTTTTAGACTGTGACATCGAGTGAGTCCTCAAAATAGAATCAAATCAGATAATAAGTATTAGACTGAGAAGCATC